>JAEUKI010000052.1 GCA_016793325.1 Myxococcales bacterium
GCTTTGCATTGTGTGGGCGTGTTATCAAATCAGCGCCCTGATGGCGTATGCCGTCGCGACGCTTTGGATCTGAAAATTCGCTGACACAATGCAAAGCTCCGCCCCTGCCGTTCAGGCGGGGGCGGGGCGCGCGGCAGCGCCGGGTGGGGGCCGCCCACTCAGCGCCGGGTGGGGGCCGATCACGCAGCGCCCTCCGCGCCGTCGTCAACCCGCGCGAGTCGCGCGCTCGATGTGCTCGATCGCGCGATCGAGCGAGTGCGTCGCCTCGCCGCGGTGACCGTCGCTCGCGGCGCTCCATGCGCGGTTGAGCCAACGCTCACCAGCAGCGAACGGCGTCATGATCTCTGCGTACGCGTTGAATCCATGGGCCGCCGCGATGGCCTCTTGCGCCTTGGCCACCGCTTCGACGCACTCGCGGACGATCGCCTCGGCGCCCGCTGCGATCGCTGTCAGCTCGGCGCTCTCGGCCGTCGCTCGCAGGGCGCGGGTGCGCTCGAGCGCTTCGGTCACGCGTTGCCGCGCGTAATCGAGGGGCTTCTCGCGGGCTCCCTCGGCGGACTGCGCGGTCGTGCTCGCGCGGGCTCTTCGGGCCCAGAGGATTCCTGCGCACAGAATCAAGATCCCCACGGCCACGATGGACCACTTGGGCGCGGGCCACGTCGCGCCGCCGAGCATCGCGACGGTCATCCCGAGGTACTGAACCCACGAGGCCGCGTGTTCGCCTGCGCTCTTCTTCGCGGCTTCCATCAGCGACCTCCCGCCGCGACGCGCGCGAGATCCACGCCCACGAGCACCACTTGCGCGAGCCCTTCGCCGACGAGCCACCCCGCCGCCAACGGAACGCCGCGCTCTTCGACCCACTCTTTTCCGAAGCGCTTCTCGGTGAGGACCGTGATCACGCAGCCGATGAAGTACGTGAGCGTCACGCTCATCGGGAGGTACATCGAGAGCCCCAGCACCACGCCCAAGCCTCCGCCCACGCCCAACGTGAGCGTGAGTCCCACCGCGGCGCCGACCGCGTAGCGCAGCCTCGTCGCTTCGGCCAACGCTTGCTGCGCGACCGAGGCGTCCGGCGCGGGCGCGAGCAGCTCGATCGCGGCTTTGATGGCCTGCGCTTGCGGGGCCGTGAGGGGATCGTTTCCGAGGACGAACTTCTTCGCGAGGATGAACAGCGTCACGAGCGACACGAGCGGACCCACCCACGCCACGACGAGCTGCGTGAGCTGTTGCCTCCGCGGGAGCGCTCCCACGAGGTGTCCAGTTTTCAAGTCCTGCATCATGTCCGAGCCCTGCCCGGTGGCGACGCACACGGCCACGGCCATGACCATCGCGACCATCACGCCCGCCTCCGAGCGCCCGAGCGCCGTGAGGATCAACAGGATGGTGATGAGGGCCATCCCCGAGAGGGGCGAGTTGTCGGTCTTTCCGGTGGTGATCGAGACGATGATGTTGGCGAGCCACATCCACGCGGTGGCGATCGCGCTCGCGAGCAGGATCGATCCCACGCCGATCGAGTCCGTGCCCACCGCGCGAACGCCCATCCACGCGGCGAACACCAAGATCACGAAGCCCGTCGCCACGCCCGTGTACATGAGCTTCGGGTCGAGCTCTTCGGGGCCGTCGCCCTTCTTCGATCCGCTCTGCGCCCGCGCGCGCCGAACGCTCTTGATCGCCGCGAGCAGCACGGGCGCGGTGAGAATCACGCTCGCGATCGAACCGCCGAGGAGCATTCCGACGCCGAGCGGTCGCGTGACGTTTCGATACGCCCATGCGCCGAGGACCGTGTTCGCGGTCTCGCGCGGCGCGTGTCCGTGCGCGCCCGACGCGAGCTGTTGGCCGACCGCGACGAGCTCGGCGCACGTGTTGGCCGCCCGGCAGTGCTCGCCGTGCGCAGAGAGAACGGTCCTCGCCGCGTCGACGTCGCTCCCCGCGCGCGCCACGACGTCGAGCCACGCGCGATCGGGCAGCCAGCCTTGGGTCACCACGGCGGGCGTCACGATCCAGTGGCCGATGACCGCGCCGACCATCAACACGAGCCCCGCGCGACCGGTGATGTACCCGCCGCCGATCGACGTGAGCCCGCCCGACACGGCGATCGTGATCGCGAACCACGCGGGAAGATGCAGCCGCTCGCTGATCGAGAAGTCCTCGATCGCGGGCCACGGCAGGCCCTTCACGACGCCGGGAAGACCGACGAACGTCGCGAACAAGACGCTCGAGACGATTCCCCACATGAGCATGCGCGCGCGTCGAGCGCCCGATGCGCTCGCCTTCAAGATCGTCGCCGTCGCGACGCCGGTGGGAAACACCAAGCGCTCGAGCTCGATCATCTGCTTGCGCGACGGAATGATGAACAGCACCCCGAGCAGCGCTCCCGCGACGGACGCGCCCGCCATCGCCCAGAGAAACTTCGGGTCGATCGACTGGAGCTCCGGGTGGCTCGCGACGTACTGCTCGATCGATTGCCCCGCGCGTTGCGCGCTCGCCGCGACGCTCGCTGCGCCTCGCGCGCGCTCGGCTTGAAAGAGATAGAGCACGGGGACCGTGAAGATCACGCCCGCGGACGAGACGTTGATCGCCGCGGCCACCGTCTGATTGATGTTGTTCTCGACGATCGAGCCCTTCTTGAGCAGCCCGCGAAGGACGCCCCACCCGAGCATCGCGCTCACCATGCTCGCGGGAACGGTGAACCCGAGCTTCAACCCCGCGTAGGTGAAGCTCACGGTCATCACGACGCCGACGACCACGCCGAGCGCGACGCCCGCAAACGTGATCTCTCGATAAGGGGCCTCTGGGGTTTCGCTGCTCATGGGCGAGCGCGATGGTCTCGGACTGCCGCGCGCTCAACAAGGGCGAAGGGTCGAGGAGCGCGTGCAACGGGCGCAGGCATGCGCTCACCGTTTGTTGCGTGCGCCCGGCGCTCGCCCGCGGCTCGATTTGTACTCGTTGTCCGCCGCCCCGCTCGATCCCCCGTTTCACTTCGCTACGGCGCGAGCCAGCGGCGCCCGAGCCAAGCGCCCACTGCGGTGCACACGATGAACGAGGCTCCGTGCGAGACCGCCGTGTGAAAGAGCGACGGCGATGCGCACGTGAAATGCTGGATCACCGACGTGAGCGCCGCGACCGACGCGCCGACGGCCGCGCCCGTGAGGCCAGGACGCACCGGGTCGAGCCCGCGCAGCGCGAGCATCGTGAGCGGCACGAGCGCCCACGGAACGGCGGAGCCCCACAGCGCGCACTCGATGTGGTGCGACGCTTCGCCGCCCCAGAGCGGCCGATCGCCGATCGTGAGCGCGAGCACTTCGAACACGCCCACCGTCGTGACCGCGAGCGCGATGCGCGTCGCGTGCGAGGCGCCGAGGTTGTCCTTGCCGCGGTAGACCGTTCCGACGATCCCGAGCACGCCGAGCGTCGCGAGCGAGAGCACCGGCGCCCAACGCGCCATCCACGAGAGCGTGGAAAAATCCCGGCGAATCGCGACCATCACGACCACGCCGACGATGACCGCCGCAGGGGCGAGCGCTGCGATGGCGCGCGCGACCGGCGCACGCAGACGAACGGGCGCGATCGGCGCTGCAGCCACCGCGGCGAGCGCCGAGGACATGGCAGGCGCGGGGCCGTTGTCAGCCATCGCCGCGAGCAGCGCGTCGTCTTCGCCCGCGAGCGCTCGACAGTGCTCGCACTCGCGCACGTGAGCGTTCGCCTCGGCGTCGAGCGCGAGTCCTTCGGCGAGAAGATCGATGGTTCGGTCGCAGGCAGTGCTCACGACGGGTCTCCGGGGGTCTTGCGGCTTCGGGCGCGGTCGTCTGCGGTTGGATGCCCGAGCGCGTCTCGCAGCGCTTCGTACGCGCGATGTGCGCGAAGTTTCATCGCGCCTGGGGTCGTTCCCGCGATGCGGGCGGCCTCCGTGATCGAGAGGCCCTTTACTTTGAGGAGCACGATCGCTTCCCGTTGCGGTTCGGGGAGCTCGGCGAGGCGCGCGTACAGGGCGCGCTCTTGCTCGGGGTCGAGGCGGGAGTCTTCCGGAGTCTCGTCGTGGCGTGGCTCGGGGGTCGTTCCGTCGGAGCTGAGGTCTTCGGGGCGGCGCTTCTTGCGGCGGCGTTCGTCGAGGAGCGTCCTTCGCGCGATCGCGAAGACCCACGGCTCGACGCGAGCGCCTCGCGCGTAGGTGTCCCGCGCGCGGTGGATCTTCATGAACGTCGTCTGTGTCAGGTCTTCGGCGAGGCGCCGATCCCCACAGAGCGCGGACAAGAGCGAGCAAACGCGCGGTGAGAGCCGCTCGTAGAGCTGATTGAACGCACGAATGTCTCCGTCGATAAACGCTTCCATGAGCGCCTCGAGCGCGGGCGGTGAGCCGCTCGCAGTCGTGTTGTCGTCGGAGTCTCTACGCACGATCGCCGGGCGCCGGTTATGGGGGAAAATGAGATCGAAACGGAAGGGGGTAGTCCTTCCATCCAAACCGCTCTCAGAACGTGGCGACGACGCCGAGGTGTAGCCCCAACCCGTTTTCGGGCACGGGGCTTCCCTGGTCGTTGCGCACACCCCACACGCGCCAGTACTCGACAGAGCTCTTCACGCGATAGCCCCGCGCGATGATGAAGTTTGCGCCCAGCGTTCCTCGCAGCATCCCCGCGTTGAAGTCCAACGGAACGCCGACGGGAACGTTTCCGATCCGACGGATCCCGTCGAAGCGTCCGACGAGCTCGACGCGGCGATTCACCGGCCCGTCGACCTCGACGTAGAACCCGTCCTTCACCATGAACAACGTCTCGGTGAAGTCGCTTCGGTCCGCGAGCAGCGGCAGCTCGTACTGCCAGCGCGTCGGGTCCTGACCGGTCGCCATCTCCGTGCGTCGAATCAGGTATTCGCCGCGGATGTTGACCCTCCCGACGCGAAAGAACGTGTCGATCCCGAGCACCGTGTACGAGAACAGCCCCTGCGGGTCGTACGTCCCGTGCAGCGCCGAGCCGCCGATCGTCCAGTCGACGCGGTCCGCGAGGCGAAAATTCACGCCCAGTCTTCCGCCGACGCTGGGGATCGAGTTGTTGTCCACGATGAACGCGGGCGCGTGCATCGAGATGAAATCCACGTCCGTCGGGCCGTTGGCCGTCGCGCGCAGGCCCGTCGCGATGTGCGCGGCGTAGTCCACTTGCACGCGCGAGCCGAAGAAGTGCGAGCCCGAGACCTCCACCGCGTTCTCGACGTACGGCAGCGGGAGGACGCTGCGGTTGAACTGGTAGAGGTAGAACATGCGCCCCATGTCGTAGGGCAGGGGCTTGTCCGCCGTGCGGTGGTTGCCTGGGTCGTGTCGGAGCTGAAACTCGCCGAACTGCGGGTTGAATCTTCCCACACGAAAATTGAGCGCGTCGTTGACCCGAAAGTCCACGAACGCCATCCCGAGCTCGAAGCCGTGACAGCCCCAGCAGAGCTTCACGTTTCCCGAGATGTGCGAGGAAAAATCCAGGGCGACCTTGATGGACAGCTCTTCGGTGAGCCCGTCGATCGTGTGCGACCTCGGCCGCGGGTCCGTCACGTTGGCCGTGTTGAACGGCACGAAGTGGTAGTCGAGCTGCGTGCTGCCCGCGAGGGTAAACTCCACCGCCCGCGCGCGGCTCGGCGCGACGACGGCGGCGAGCGCCGCGACCGAGAGCGCCGCGAAACCGAGTGCATGCCTTCGTGCGCTCACAGCTCACCTCCGCTCGCGGCCTGGCGATTGGCCGAGTACCACACGAGAAATCGCACGAGCGGCGCCTCGTCTTCGGGCGAGATCCCCGAGCTCGGCTGCCGTCGCATGCGCCGGACGTAGTTGCGCCACTCGGCCTCGCGCGTGATCCCCGCGTTGAGCGGGCGCGCGAGCGAGTGGCACCGCGAGCATCGATCGGCGAAGAGGTTGTACTCGGCCTGATGCTCGGTCGGAATGCGAGCGACCTCGAGCCCGTCGGTGCGCGAGAAGGTCTGGCATCCAGAGAGCGCACACACAATCAAGCACGAACGGGCGATCGCGCGCGCCGCTGAAAAGACACGGTCAATTGTCACGGGCGCCCTCCGAGATCCAGTCGTGAATCAAGTTGATCTGCGCCTCCGAGAGAAACGGCGGTCCGTTGCGCGGCATGCGCGCGCCGAGCGGCGGCGACTGCGTGACCTTGAGAAACAGCACCGAGGCGCAGGGCTGACCGGGCACGACGATGGTGGCTGCTGTGTTCATTCCGCCGCGGCGCGTGGTCGCGAAGGACGACAGGTCGAGCCCCGACATTTGAAAGCCCACCGGCAGCGCGTCCGTCGGGTTGTGGCACGAGCAGCCGGGCGCTGCGGCGCGATCGACGAGGAAGATCCCTTCGAGGATGTCGCGCCGAAACGAGATCTCGACGGCGGGGTTCGAGTCGCGATCGTTGCACCGCGCCGCGAGGTTCGGCGGCGTTTGCACCGGCGAAAACTCCGAGCATCCGTTGGCGAGCGAGAGCAGAACGCCGATGCGAACGATCGCGACGAGCGCGCGCGCGCCAGCGCTTCGAGCGCCACGCGGCGGCGGATGCGGGCTCTCTGCGAGCCTGCGGACGGGGGGCTGCAAGCGGTGGTTCCTCCGAGCGGCCGATACTCGCTCATCGCGCGGGGACAGTCACCAACTGTGCAGCGTTTGCGCAGGCCCGACGGCGCTCAACGCTGCGGCGCGAGCGAGACGCGCAGCGTGATCGTGTACTCGGGGTCGTCCGCTTCGGGCAGGTCCCCAGAGAACGCTGGCTCTGCCTCGCGACCGCAGCCCTGCATGAACGCCGGTCCCCCGAGCAGCCGCACGCGATCGATCCGTCGATCGACGACGGTGATGTTCAGCGTGACGTCCGCGGCGCTCGTGAAGCTCGCCTCCGCGCGCTGCGCTCGCGCGTGCTGCAGCGCACAACGCGCGAGCGTGTCCGCCGCGGTCTGCGCGCGCCCTTGCAGTCGATTCACCAACACGCCGCCAGACGCGTTGAGCTGCGAGACCGATCCGCGCACGCCCGTGAGCGGAGGAACGGTCGGCGCCACGACCACTTGCGGCTGCGGCTGCGCTTGCTGGGTCGCCGTCGTCTGCGTCGTCGCGCCGTTGTTCGCGGGCGCGGTGTTTTGCGCGGCCTGCGCGGTCTGCGTCGTGTTGGTCCCCGCGGTGGGTTGCGTGTTCGGAGGCGTCGGCTCGACGCGAGGGTTCGCTCCGCTCGGCGCGGTCGTGGGCGTGGTGCCCGCGCTGTTGGTGCCCGACGCTGCGCTGTTCGAGCCCTGGTTGTTCGAGGGTTGCGTGCGAGCGTTGCGCTGGGTGCGCTCGGGCGATCCTGTGTTTTGCGTGGGCTGCGTGTTCGAGCCCGCGACGTTGTTCGCCGGCGGTTGCGCGACCGGATCGCCCGTGGAGGGCGTTCCCGTCGGGGGCGTTGCCTCGGGCTGCGTTTGGGGAGGTTGTTGCGCCGCGCCGTTGCCGTTTGCGACTGGCGTGTTGCTCGGATTCGCGCGAGCGGGGTCCTGGGTGTTCGCGAGGGGCGCTTGCGTTGTCGGCTGCGCGTTGATCGCGGGCGACTGGTTGTTGCGCTGCGACATTCCGACGACCGCGAGCGCTCCGATCGAGACCGCAGCGACGATCGAGGCGACGAGCGTTCCCTTCGTGACGCCCGACGCGGGCTGCTGCGGCGCAACAGGGCTCGACTGCGCGACCGGGACCTCGACGCTCGCCGTCGTCGAGTGCGTGCGATCGCCTTTGGGGCCCGACGGCGTGCGCGGGCTCGTGGGCGCTGGCGCGGTCGCAGGCGCGCCCATGCCCTGAATCGTCTCGTTTCGCGGCGCGATCGCTGCGGCGCTGGCGCTCGTGCTCATCGACGGTGCGGGAAACGGCGCTGGCGTCGGGAGCCCCACCATCGTGGACGCTTGCCCGACGCTGTCCGAGCCCTCTTTCGCGTCGATCGCAGCGATCGCGGCGATGGCTTCGGCGCTGAGCGACGTGGTCGTCACGTCCTTCATGCCGATCACCGCGCGCAGCGCAGCGCGCATCGAGCGCGCGTCGCTGAAGCGATCGTTCGGTGATTTCGCGAGCGACTTCAGGATCAGCGCGCCCATCGCCTCGGGGAGCGCGGGGTTGAGCTCGCGGGGATCCGCGGGGTTCTCGGTGATGTGCTTGAGCACGACGCCGATCGGGGTCTCTGCGTAGAAGGGCAGCTTGCCCGTGCACATCTCGTAGAGAATGATCCCGCAGGAGTAGAGGTCCGCACGCCCGTCGACGGTGCGCGCTTGCGCCTGCTCGGGGGACATGTACTCGGGCGTTCCCGTGATGTTTCCCGCAGTGGAGAGTCGCTCGCCGTTGGCGCCCGAGCGGTGGCTGTCCATGATCTTCGCGATGCCGAAGTCCGCGACCTTCACGACGTCGGCCATCGTTCCGTCGTCTTGCTTCTTCGGGACGAGCATCACGTTTTCGGGCTTGAGATCGCGGTGAACGATGCCCTGATCGTGCGCGACCGCGAGCGCCGAGAGCACCTGGCTCATCACTTCGACCGTGCGCTCGAGGGAGAACGGCCACTCTTTTCGCAGGGCCGTGAAGAGGTCTCGCCCCGCGAGAAACTCCATCACGATGAACATCATCCCGTCGCGCTCGATCCCGAAGTCGATGACTCCGACCGAGTTCGGGTGGTCCATCCTGCTCGCGGCCTTGGCCTCGCGGTGGAACCTCGCCTGAAACTTCTCGTCCTGTCCGAGCCCCGCGTGCAGCACCTTCACCGCGACGGTCTTGTCGAGCAGCAGCTGCGTCGCGCGATAGACCTTGCCCATCGCGCCGCCGCCCACGAACGCTTCGATGCGGTACTTGCCACCCACCACGACGCCGACGAGCTTCTCGGCCTCCGCGCGGTCGCGCGCTTTTTCTTCTTCGCGCTCGCGCTCGTACTCTGCGCTCTCTGCGTCGTCCATGGCGTCACTTCCCTCGGTAACGAGTGCGTACGTGAAAAGTATGAGCGTTAGTTACGACCCGAACTAGCGAAACGTTGCATGCTCGATTGTATGGCTACGGTTGACGATCGCGGTGGTGGTGTGTCGCACGGTCGCGCCGCGCGCACGCGGGCGCTCGGCCGATCGGCCGAGCGCGCGTAGCGCTTCGACGTACGAGCGCGCTGAGCCTTGATCGTCCGGGGGAAAAACATTACGCAGCCGCCTATGTCTGCGCGGGATTTCAAGGCGACGTTGCGGCTGCCCGAGGGCGCCTTCTCGATGAAGGCCGACCTCGCCAAGCGCGAGCCTCAGTGGTTGGACCGATGGAACAAGGCTGGGCTGTACCGAGCGATGCTCGCGCGGCCGACGGAGAAGAAGTTCGTCTTTCACGACGGACCGCCGTACGCCAACGGAAACCTCCACTACGGTCATGTGCTCAACAACACGCTGAAGGACTTCGTCACCCGGTTTCGGTCGATCCTTGGCGAGCAGGTGAAGTTCATTCCGGGGTGGGACTGCCACGGGCTCCCGATCGAGCAGAACGTCGAACGCGCGCTCGGGCCGAAGATGCGCGAGCTCACGCCCATGCAGCGCCGCGCCAGGTGCCGCGACGAAGCGCAGAAGTGGGTCGACGCGCAGTCCGAGCAGCGACAGCGCTTGGGCATGCTCGGGACGTGGGACCATCCGTACCTCACGATGCAGCCCGCCTTCGAAGGGCGCGTGCTCGAGGCGCTCGCGGCCTTCGTCGAGCGAGGGATCGTCTATCGAGGGCTCAAGCCCGTGTGGTGGTCGTCTGCCGAACGTACGGCGCTCGCCGAGAGCGAGCTCGAGTACGAGGACGATCATCGCAGCCCGTCGGTGTACGTTCGCTTCCGCGGGGAAGCGTCGGTCGCTGAGCGACTTCGCAAGCGATTTCCCACGATGCGCGAAGGCTCGCCGGTCTCGGCGGTCATCTGGACGACGACGCCCTGGACGCTCCCGGCCAACCGCGCGCTCGCGGTGCACCCCGAGCTCGAGTACGTCCTGCTCGAGCGCAGCAAGCGCGACGGGACGGTCGAGTACCTCCTCGTGGCCGAGCCGCTCGCGAAGTCCGTGATCGCCGCGTGCGGGTGGAGCACGCCCGAGCTCCTCCCGCGCACGATGCACGGCGCAGAGAAGGCGTTCTTGGGTGAAGAGCTCGCGGGGCTGGTGTTTCAGCACCCGTTCGAAGATCGCACCGCGCCGATCGTTCACGCGGACTACGTCGAATCCACGGCAGGAACGGGCATCGTCCACACGGCGCCCGGCCACGGTCGCGACGACTACAACACCGGCGTGAAGTACGGACTCGAAGTGTATTCGCCCGTCGACGACGCGGGTGAGTTCACCGACGAGCTCGGCCCTGTCGCCAAGAGCTGGGGCATCGTCGGAAAGCACGTGTTCGACGCCAACCCCGTGATCTCCGCGAAGCTCGAGGAGCTCGGCGCGCTCTGCAACGCAGACGGCGCCTTCATCGTGCACCGCTACCCGATCTCGTGGCGCTCGAAGAAGCCCCTGCTCACGAGGGCCACGGTCCAGTGGTTCATCGCGATGGACGAGAAGATGGCGAGCGGCGCGCGCCCGGGAAAAACCCTGCGCGAAGTCGCCCTCGAAGAGATCGATCGCCTCGCGAAAGAGGGCTCGCTCGCCGACGCCGAGGGCGTCGAAGCGCGCGGCTGGGTCCCCGCGTGGGGACGCGAGCGCATCCACGGAATGATCGCCGCGCGTCCCGACTGGTGCATCTCGCGCCAGCGCGCGTGGGGCGTTCCGATCCCTGCGTTGCACTGCGATCGCTGCGGGCACCCCAATCTCTCCGTCGCGCTCGTGAAGCACGTCGCGAAGCTGTTCGCGTCGAAGGGCGCGGACGCGTGGTACGACGAGAGCGCAAGCGTCGTCCCTGAGGGATTTTGCTGCGAGAAGTGCGGAGCGACCGATCGCTTCACCCGCGACGCGAGCATCCTCGACGTGTGGTTCGAGTCGGGAAGCTCGTTCTACGCAGTGTGCGCGGGCGATCCGGACCTCGGGTTTCCGTGCGACCTCTACCTCGAGGGCAGCGACCAGCACCGCGGGTGGTTTCACTCGTCGTTGCTCGTCGGCATCGCGACGCACGGACACGCGCCGTACAAGACCGTCGCCACCGCGGGTTTCGTCGGCGAAAAAGTGCAGGTCACGCAAGACGACGGCAAGGTGAAGACCAAGCTCAAGGCTCTCGCCAAGCGCGACATCGAAGAGAAGCGTCAGCGCGGCGAAGACGTGTCTGTCTACGATCCGCAGAAGATCATCGCCGTAGACGGCGCAGAGATCCTTCGCTTGTGGGTCGCGTCCAACGACTACACCGACGACATCGGGCTCTCGAAGGCCGCGTTCGATCAGGTGAAGGAGAGCTATCGCTCGATCCGAAACGTCCTGCGCTTCTTGCTGCAGGTCGTTCGAGGCGAGGTCGTCGAGACCGTCGCCGAGGTCGGGAGCGCGCTCCAACCCATCGATCGTTGGCAGTACCAGAAGCTCGTCGCGCTCGTGTCGCGCTGCGAGACGGCGTATCGGCACTACGACTTTCGCGCGGTCGTCGCTGCGGTCAGCGAGTTTCTCTCGGACGCGAGCGGCTTCTACCTCGATGTGTCCAAGGACTGGCTCTACAACGATTACAAGAGCGACCGCGTTCGATCGACGCTCGCGGTGTGCGACGCGACGGTGCGCTCGATCGCCGTGATCCTCGCGCCGATCCTCCCGTTTACGACCGAGGACGTGTGGGATCACTTGCCGCGCCGCGCGGGCGATCCTTCGAGCGTTCACTTGTGCACGTGGCCGAAGCTCTCGGTCGAGCACGACTCGTCGCTCGAGGACGCCGTGCGCGCCGTGCGCGTGCTTCGTGATCGGGTCAACCTCGCGCTCGAGCCGCTCGTGTCCGCGTGGGGCGCGGAGAAAAAAGCCGCGCAGCAAGAGAAGCGCGCGCCCGGTGACGACGAGGCGAAGTGGCCCGAGTCCGCGAGGATCGACCACGCGCGCGACGCGGACGTGGTCGCCACGGTCACCAAGGACGAGGCCACGCTCGTGGCGCCGCTGAAGGACGTTCTGGCCGAGTGCCTGCTGCTCGGGGCCGTGACAGTCAATGTCCATGATGGGGCGCCGTCCGTGCGTGTCGTTCGCGGGGCGAAGGCCGCTTGTGTGCGGTGCCGACGGCGCATTCGTGATGTCGAGGACGCCTCTGGGCTCTGCGGACGTTGCACCCGCGCGGTCGCGCGTTGGGACGCGGAACACCCGGCGCCCGCGGCGGGTTGAGTCCGGGTTGCATCGATTGTTGTAGCGTTGCCTCGCTCGGTCTTGGAACGAGCGGCGCGTTGCGCTACCACCGCGCGGTTACCTTTCGAGCCCCTCGAAGACCATTGCCATGAGCGACACCGACGACAGCAAGAAGCACGAGTCCAGCGTGAACCCGCCAACGACCGTCGAAGAGGCGCTGGAGACTCCCGCCGAAGCTGAGAAGAAGAGCGCGTCGAAGAAGGCCAGCGACGACGAGGGCGACGTCGAAGGCGGCGAGGTCGTCGAGAGCAAGAAGCCCGCGAAAGAGCCCGCGCCTCCGCCGCCCACCATGGCGCAGTGGTTGTTTCTCGGCGGCGTCGCGGTGGTGACGGCCGGGATCGACCTCTGGTCGAAATCGTGGGCCATCAAGCGTCTGTCGATCCCGTCGCCCAGGGTCGTTCCGCTGTGCACGCCGCCGTCGGGCGCGACGCACTACCTGTATCAACGGCTGCCGCAGAACGAGATCGTCCTGTCGCGCAATTACCTCGAGATGCGCTACGCGGAGAACTGCGGCGGCGCGTGGGGGCTGTTGCACGGCGCGAGCGAGAAGGTGCGACGCCCGTTCTTCTTCTTGATCACGGTGCTCGCGATTCTCTTCATCGTGCACTTGTACCGATCGCTCGAGAAGGATCAGCGCGCGATGCGCATCGCGCTCCCGCTCGTGCTCGGCGGCGCGATCGGCAACCTCGTCGATCGACTGCGCCTCGGCTACGTCGTGGACTTCATCTTGATGCACTGGAAAGAGAAGTTCTACTGGCCGACCTACAACGTCGCGGACATCGCGATCACCGTGGGCATCGTGCTCATGCTCTTCGAGTTCATCTTCGGCGGAAAGCCCAAGACCGTGACCGCGAAGGCCGAGTCGAAGAAGAAGAGCGACAAGCCCGAGAGCGCCGAAGCCGCCACGGCGAGCTGAACGGCGCACGAAACCGCGACGGGGGCCACGCCGAAGCGCCGCGCGAGCCGACGTGACTAGTTCAGCGCCGCGGCCGCTTCGCACACGCGGTCGTAGAGCCACGCGATCGCGGCGTCCTGCGCGAAGCGCTCGTGTCGCATCGCGTACACGGGGAGCGGCGGCAGAAACGGCAGCGGCGCCGTCGCGAGGTCCGACGAAAGCACGCCGGTCACCGCCGCGAGCCGCGTGGGGATCGTCAGCGCGCACAGCGACCGTCGCGCGAGCTCGACCGCGCCCGCGAGCGACGCGACGCGCGCGACGACGTTTCGCTCGAGTCCGAGGGAGGCGAGCGCGAGGTCGACCGCCGAGGGACCGCGGCCGTCGGGGCTGACCACCACGTGATCGAGCGCGGCGTACTCAGTCTCGGAAACCACTGATTTTTTGCTGGCGAAACGCGCCTGCCGAACGAGCGTGTACCCGTCGGTCCACAGCAGTCGACGGAGCAGCCCCGGCGCTTCGGTGCCCGTCGCGACGACGCCGAGGTCGACGTCCCCCGTCTCGGCCATCGGAACGACGCTGAGCGTCGCCGCGCGCACCACCCACGACGCGTGCGGCGCTTCGTCGCGCAGCGCGGCGATCAACGGCGCGATCAGCACGCGCTCGACGTACTCGGGCGCGGCGAGGGTGAACGTTCGCGTGCACGAAGCCGGGTCGAACGACGCGCTGCCGTCGAAGATCGAGCCGAGCTCTCGCAGCGCTCGTCGCAGCGACGGCGCGAGCGCGGCGGCCTTCGGCGTGAGGAGCATCGCGCGCCCCGAGCGCACGAGGATCGGGTCTTCGAGCGCCTCGCGGAGCCTCGCGAGCCCCCGCGAGACGGCGGGTTGGCTCGCGCCGACGCGCGCCCCCGCACGCGTGACGCTCTTCTCTTCGAGCAGCGCGTCGAGCAGGAGCAGCAAGTTGAGGTCGAGCCCCGCGAGACGGCGGTGGTCCATGGGCCGCGATATTCGCCGCGCGCATGGGCCCATGACAAACGGTCATGAGCGCGTCGGCCTGCGAGCCCGCATCGTCGGCGCATGACCGAAGCAACGATCCCCAGTCGCTCGCTGCGACGCGCGCAGGCGCTCGTGGCGGTGCAAATCGCGCTGTCCGTTCCGCTCCAGTGGCTCTTTGTCCGAACGCTCGTCGCGAGGGGAGCCTTCGCGTTGCCGCAGGACAACGTCGGCGAGCGGCTGCGGTTTCTCGTCCGCTGGGAGCTCGTCGCCGGCGCGGTCCTGCTCGCGATGATCGGGTTCATCGCGGGGGCGCGGCCGCTGTGGGCGAGCACCATTGGCGGCTCTCCGACGGCCGAGCAGCTCGAGCGCCACGTCCGCGTGCAGCGCAACACCGTCGAGCAACTGTTGCTGTTGCTCGTCTCGCACAGCGCGTTGGTGCTGCTGCTCCCGAGAGAGGAGCTCGCGCTCGTGCCCGCGCTCGTGCTGCTCTTCGCCCTCTCTCGCGTCGTGTACTGGATCGGGTACGCGAAGGACGAGATGTTTCGGACGCTCGGCTTCGTCGCGACGTTCTATCCCAACATCTACGGGATGGGGCTCGCGCTGTGGCTTGCGTTCGGTCGCTGAACTTCCAGGGCGTCGGGGCTTGATCGGTTCGCGTTCGCCATCGGCCGCGAGTCCTGCAACACTCCGTCGCGCATGAAGCACACGCTCTTCGCGATCTTCGGGATCGACGTTCCGGCGTACTTCGGGATGCTCGCGACGGGGCTCGCGCTCGCGACGTGGATCGGCTCGCGCTGGGTCCATCGCATCGGCCGCGACCGCGAGGTGATCATCGACCTCGGCCTCGCCGCGACGATCTGGGGCGTCATCGGCTCGCGGATCCTCCACGTGCTCGCGGACGGGTACTTCTGGGACTACGTCCACGCGTGCACCGACCCCTCGCTCGTCGACTGGAAGATCTCGATCGAGCAGTGCCGCAGCACGTACTACGACGGCGTCTGGGACGCGGCGAAGGGCGTCTGCCACCCCAAGGAGCGCAACTGCTTTGCGTGGGCGGCGTTTTGGGCGGGCGGGCTCACGTACTACGGGGGCCTGATCGCCGCGAGCGCGTACGCTTGGTACTTCCTCAAGCGCGAGAAGTTTCCGTTCTGGAAGGCCGCGGACATGGCGGGCTTCGCGATCGCGCTCGGGCTCGCGTGGGGACGCATGGGGTGCTTCCTCGCGGGCTGCTGCTTCGGCGAAGTGTGCGAGCGCCCGTGGGCGGCGGTGTTTCCCAAGTATTCGCCCGCGTGGGACCTGCACTTGCGAACGCATCGCATCGCTGAGTCCGCGACGCACCCGCTGCCCGTGCACCCGACGCAGGTGTACGAGTCCGTCGGCTCGCTCGTGATCGCGCTCGTCGCGTACGCCGTGGTCGTCCCCCGAAAGCGCTACGACGGGATGGTGTTTCAGTTCTTTCTCGTCGCGTACGGCGTGCTGCGCTTCGCGCTCGAGTTCTGGCGCGAGGACGACCGCGGCGGGGTGCTCGGCGTCTCGACGTCGCAGTGGATCTCGGTCGGCTTGATTGCGTGTGCGCTCGCGGCGACGAAGTACCTCCGCCGATCGAGCGCCGAGCGCGTGATCACGGCCGGCTGAACTTGTCTCGCACCGAGCCCACGGCGTACGGGAGCGCGCGCCACGTGGGCATGTCGAGCACGCACACGTCCGCGACGCCGCCGACGCGAAGAACGCCGCCCTCCCAATCGAGGCTCCTCGCGGGCGCGCGCGTGAGCGCCCACCACGCTTCGGCGGTGCTCAAGCCCATCTGACGCACGGCGAACGCGGCCACGAGCGGCAGGTTCTCGACGTAGCTCGTCCCGGGATTGCAGTCGGTCGCGAGGCCGACTTCGACGCCGAGCGAGCGCATGCGCCGCGCGTCGGGCATCGATTGTCCCAGCGAAAACGCGGCTCCGGGGAGGAGCATCGCTACGGTGCCCGCGCGGGCCATCGCGCGAAGCCCCGCGTCGCTCACGTGTTCGAGGTGGTCTGCGCTCTTGGCGCCGTACTCCGCGGCGAGCTCGGCGCCCTCGATGTCAGCGAACTGCCCGATGTGCATCCGCACGGGAATTCCCGCGCGCTTCGCGGCGTCGAGCAGCGGTCGGGTCTCTTCGACCGAGAATCCTGTCGTGTCGACGTACGCGTCGACGTAGTCGGGCCGCGCGCCGTCTTCGAGGGCGAACACCGCGGGAACGGTCTCGCGCATCGTCCGTTCGAGATAGCGCTGCCTTCCGTCGGGCAACGAGCGCAGCGCAGGATCCACCGCGTGCAGCGGCAAGAACGTGCTCTTCACGCGGACGCCGGCGCGAACGCTCGCCGCGCGAATCGCGCGCAACGAGCGGAGCTCGCTCTCGGTGTCGAGGCCGTAGCCGGTCTTGACCTCGACCGTGGTGGTTCCGTACGAGCGAAGGCGCTTCAAGCGCGCGGCGAGCTCGCGGATCAAGTGCTCGTCGCTCGCGGCGCGGAGCTCGCGCACCGAGCGGGCGATCCCGCCGCCCTTCGCGGCGATGTCCGCGTACGTCGCGCCTTCGATCCTGGCCACGAATTCATCGGCTCGGTGCCCGACGAAGAGCGCGTGGGTGTGCGCGTCGATCAAGCCGGGCGCGACGACGGCGCCCACACAATCAAAGTCGCAGGTGTTCTTCGGGTCGATCTCGACCGACGCGAGCACGTCACGCGTGGTCCCGAGCGCGACGACGCGCCCCGCGCGAACGGCGATCGCGCCGTCTTCGATCACGGCCAACGGCGCGTGGTCGAAGGGGCGGGAGGGATCCGGCGGCGGCCCGTCCATCGTGACGAGCTCGGCGGCGTTGCGATAGATCGCGTCGATCGGGCCGCTCATGCGCTCAGGCCCTGTGTGGAACGTGCACGCCGCGCTCCTTCGCGCACTCGATCGCGAGGTCGTACCCCGCGTCCGCGTGGCGAATTACGCCCATGCCCGGGTCGCTCGTGAGCACGCGCTCGAGGCGCTTGTCCGCGGCGGCGGTTCCGTCGGCGACGATGACCATCCCCGAGTGGAGCGAGTAGCCCATGCCCACGCCGCCTCCGTGGTGAACGCTCACCCACGACGCTCCGCCCGCGCAGTTGACGAGGGCGTTCAAGACGGGCCAGTCGGCGATCGCGTCGGAGCCGTCTTTCATGGCTTCGGTCTCGCGATTGGGCGACGCGACCGAGCCGCAGTCGAGGTGATCGCGGCCGATGACGATCGGGGCTTTGACCTTTCCCTTTCGGACGAGGTCGTTGAACGCGAGGCCCACCTTCGCGCGCTCTCCGTAGCCGAGCCAGCAGATGCGCGCGGGCAAGCCTTGGTACGCCACGCGCTTTTGCGCGAGCTCGATCCAGCGCTTGAGCGACGGATCGTTGGGCACGGCCTCGAGCACCGCGCGATCGGTGACGGCGATGTCCTCGGGATCGCCCGAGAGCGCGACCCAACGAAACGGCCCGCGGCCCGTGCAAAACTGCGGTCGAATGTACGCGGGAACGAACCCCGGGATCTCGAACGCGTCCTCTGCGCCGGCCTGCTTCGCCTCCGCGCGAATGTTGTTGCCGTAGTCGCACGCGAAGCCTCCGCGCCGCTGCATCTCGCGCATCGCGTGGATCTCGAGCGCCATGCTCTCGCGCGCGCGACGGATGTACTCGTCGGGGCTCGACTGACGGAGCGTCGCTGCTTCTGCGAGCGAGAGGCCTGCGGGGATGTACCCGCGAAGCGGGTCGTGGGCGCTCGTCTGCTCGGTGACGAAATCGGGGATCACGCCGCGCCGAACGAGCTCGGGGTACACGTCTGCCGCGTTGGCGACGAGGCCGATCGAGATCGCGCGCTTCTCCGCGCACGCCTCTTTCACCTTGGCCAGCGCGTCGTCGAGCGTCGTGCTCATCACGTCGACGTAGCGCGTCTCGAGTCGGCGCTTCACGCGCGACTCGTCCACTTCGACCGCGAGGCACACGGCGCCGTTCATCGTCGCGGCGAGCGGCTGCGCGCCGCCCATCCCGCCGAGGCCCGCGGTGAGGATCCATCGCCCCGACCAATCGCCGTTGAAGTGCTGTCGTCCCGCCTCGGCGAAGGTCTCGTAGGTGCCCTGCAAGATGCCCTGCGTGCCGATGTAGATCCACGAGCCCGCGGTCATCTGGCCGTACATGATCAGGCCTTGCGCCTCGAGCGTGCGAAAGTGCTCCCACGTCGCCCACTTCGGAACGAGCAGCGAATTCGCAAGCAAAACACGCGGCGCGTCCGGGTGCGTCCGAAAGCGTCCGACGGCCTTGCCCGACTGAATGAGCAGCGTCTGGTCTTCTTCGAGCGCGCGGAGCTCGCGCACGATGACGTCGAACGACTCCCAGTTGCGCGCGGCTTTGCCCGTTCCACCGTAGACGACGAGGTCTTGGGGACGCTCGGCGACGTCGGGGTCGAGGTTGTTCATGAGCATGCGGAGGGCCGCTTCTTGTACCCAACCCTTGCAGCTCAAATCGGCGCCGCGCGCCGCGCGAACGATGCGTGAACCTGTTCCGTCCATGGCGCCGCGAACGCTACCAGATGCGCGCGCATGACGGCCCGCGGTACGGCTACTTCTTCGCGCTCGCGCCCGTGTCCCGAGCGTCTTTGGCGTCTCGCCCGCCCGCGCGGTCCTTCATCGTGACGTCCACGTCGGCCGCCGGACGCATCGTCGTGCGCCCGTTCTCGTCCTCGGTGGCCTTGAAGCGAACTTCCATCTTCACTTCGAACGCGAGGCCCGTGAGGGCTTTCTTGAACTCGCTCGCGAGCGACGTGTTCTCGAGAAAGTCGCGCATCTCTTTGGCCACAGCGCGATAGAGACCGTTCTTGGTCTCGTCGATCTGGTCCATCGCGACCTGCGCGATCTCCTTGTCTTTGATCTTGTCGATCACGGACCGAACCGTGTCTTCGCTCTTGGACATCACCTCGAAGCCCGATTCGACGGTCTTCTTCATGATGCGCTCGATGAGCTTCTTCGGTCGCGCCGACAGTCCGTCGCGCTCTTCATCGTCCGCGCCAGTGTGGGGCGGAGGCGGAATCGACTCGCGCTCTTCGTTGACAGCCATCGTGCACTCTCCTCGGCCGCTGACGTGGTCTCGTTCGGTATAGACCAGCGACAGCGAGAGTCAACGCAGTGTGTCAATTCGCCGCTGTTTCCAGTGGCAGAGCGTCGTCGCGCTCGCGCCGGGCTGGCGTCTCGAGGACCCGTGGACCGAGCCTGCCTTCGCGACGAGCAGACGCGCGTCGAATCGCTGCCTGCTCGGAATAGCGATTTCGTCTGTTCGGTTCCGCAGCACCATGAAGCGCGCGCTCAAGGTCATCGGCTCCATCGTCGTCGGGCTCGTGCTTCTCGTCGTCGCGCTGCTCGCGAACCTCGAGCGCGTTGTCCTCTGGGTGATGCGTCCCTCGAAGCCGTTTTCGCTCGCCGCTGCGCCGCCGGCGCCGGACTACGCGCGCGGCGAGAGCTGGAGCGCGCTCCCCGATCGCGACGACGCGGCGGACGCGGTTCGAGAGGGGCTCGCGCCTCGCGATCAACGCGCGGCGCCCGTCGACGTGTTCTACCTGCACCCGACGTCGTTCGTCGCTGGCCGATGGAACGCGACGGTCCCCGACCCTGGCGTGGACAAGGGCACCGACGCGCTATCCACACGTATTCAAGCGAGCGCGTTCAACCAGTGCTGCGCGGTGTACGCGCCGCGCTATCGGCAGACGAACGGACTGCCGTTCATCGAGCCGAGCGCCGACGGAGACCGCGCGGCCGACCTCGCGTACAGCGACGTGCGCCGCGCGTTCGACGCGTTCAACGCGCGGCGCGGGGCAGGGCGTCCGTTCGTGCTCGTGTCGCACAGCCAGGGGTCGGTGTTCGCGGAGCGGCTCTTGTACGAAGCGATCTCTCGCACGCCGCTGCGCGAAAAGCTGGTCGCCGCGTACATCATCGGCGGCCGCATGACCGAAGAGGGCCTGCGCGTCGGAGCTCCGGACATCCCCGTGTGCGCGTCCGCGACGCAGACGCGCTGCGTGATCGCGTACAACACGCGGATGGTGAAATACACGCCGTCGCGCTGGGAGCTTCGCCTGCGAGAACACTCGCGGCGCGTGTGCGTCAACCCGCTCAACTGGCGGGCGGATGGCCTCGCCGCGCGCGCCGACGAGAACCTCGGGGCGGTGTTTCTCGAGACCGATCGATCGCTGAAGCGAGCGTTCGCCGACGGGCAGTGCATCGACGGGTTTCTGCGCGTCCGATCGATGCCCGAGGTCCCGAGGTCCGCGGCGAGCGCGATCCTCGATGACCTGATGGGGCAGGGAAATCTGCACCCGATGGAGTTTCAGCTCTTCCACGAGAACCTGCGGGTGAACGTCGGTCAGCGCGTCGCTGCGATGCTCGCTCCCTGACTCGCTACGGGCGCGATCGCGCGTACACAAACGTGTCCGCGATCACGCCGTCGAGCGCGCGTCGGTGCTTCACGAGCACCGCTTCGCGCGGGAAGCCCGCTCGTTCGGCGACCTTCCAGCTGCGCTCGTTGCGCGCGTCCATCCGGATCTCGACCCGGTTCGCGCGGAGCGTGTCGAACGCCCACGCGGTGATCGCGCGAACGGCCTCGGTCATGTAGCCCTTCTTCGCTTCGGACGTGCGAATCCAGTAGCCGATCTCGAACGACCGCGCGTCCCAGTCGGGCCTGTGCAGCCCCGAGCCGCCGATGTAGCGGCCCGTCACTTTGTCGAAGAGGTTCAACCGAAGGTCCTCGCGGAGGATCCATCGCGCCATCGATCGACGGATGCTCTCTTCGCAGCGCTCGGGCGTCTGCGGAAAGTGCACCCAGTCCATCCACGGCCGCATCTCGACGAGCGACTCGAGCACCGCCTCGCTCACGAGCGCGCCGTCCCCTGCGCGGGGCGCGCGGATCAGCAGCCGCTCGCTCTCGAACGAGTCGGGAAAATCCTGCAAAATTGGCTCTGCTTCGTACTCGAGTGTCGGCGCATCTGCGCTCATCGTTACGCTCCGCTGGTGTTGGTTCGCGTCACGCGCTGAGGCAGCCCAAGGTGAGCCCTCGACCGACGACGCCCTCGCACGTCGCGTTGCGCGGGTCGCCGCACACCTCGCGCGCGATGCAATCGCACGCGGGCGTCATCGCGCACGACGAAGGCACCGGTGCGCACGAAGGCGGCGGAAGGGAAGGGCACCCCGGGCAGCCGCGCGGACAGATGGGCGATCCGGGGGGAGGGCACGCGCCCGGACCGCGAGGCCGCTGGCAGAACTCGAGGAGCGCGTCGCAGGTTGATTCTCCGCACACAAAACGCGCGCCGCCGTCGGCGCCTGCGTCCGAACGGCACGGTCCCATCGAAGACCATGGCTGGGCGGGCAGACACGCGCTCGTCGCTTGGATCGTGGCTCCATTGCAGCCGCAGTACTGCGGCGCGACGGGCAACGATTGGCACGAGGCGTCCGTGCATCGACCGACGGTCACTTCGCAGCCCATCTCGAATTGACACACACGATTTTCGCCGCAGTCGCTGTTGCGCGAACAGGTCGTCGGGCCGCTGTCCGTCACGGCGCTGTCGATCGTCCCGGCGTCCTCGCAGACGATCTGCGGGCACCTCGGCGGGCTGCACTGCGGAGCTCCGACGTAGCGGCAGCCAGGAGGGGGCGCCGCGCACGCCATCCGACACGACGCGTCCATGGTCGAGCCGTCGAGGGTCGGCGACGTGGACGCGCCGCAGTGCAGCGTCGTCACGGCGAAGAGCACGAGCGCGATCGCGCGAAGGGTCGAAGGAAGCGTTCGCATGGGTGGCTCTACGATACGCGCAAGTGTCGACGATTGCGTCGGGTGGTGCTTCGATGCCGGTGCGTACGATGAGCGACGGTTCAGACATCGACGACATGTTCTCGAGTCCGGGAGTGGCGGCGTTCTTCGAGGAGTGCCAGACCCTGTGCGTCCCGGGGTGTTGCAGCATCGGGGCGTACGGGCCTCCGGCGTTCGTCGCGCTCGGAGCGCTGGCGGACATCGCGTCGGACCAACGCTGCGCGATGGCGCGGCGCATGCGGGCGGTGATCGGGCGGCTTCGGTCGGGCCAAGCGGCTCCGGGCTCGGCGTACTTCAACTGCACGTGGACGAACGGCGAAGAGGCGGCGCAGTGGATCGAGTCGTGGGTCGTTTGGATCGAGTTTTCGCTGGGGCTCGTCGCGAGGCCGCGGGAGTGAGCTCCGCCCTCGGCGTCGTTCGGTCGGTTGTGGTTGGCGCCGCCGCCGCGGTGCGGTAGCCCCGAATCACCCGCACGCGATCGCAATGTACGACGTCCTCTTCGTCTCCAAGCCCGTCGCCCCTCCGTGGAACGACAGCAACAAGAACCTCGTCCGCGACCTGTCGCGCGCGCTCACGCGCCATCGGCCGCGCGTGCTCGTTCCATCCGGCGCGCCGCTCTCGGGCGTGACGAGCGAGCAGCTCTACGAGGGCGCCGGCGAGTACGCGCCTGCGTTTGCTGCCAATGCGCGGGTGATGGCCAGGCTCCTCGTCGGTCGCCGCGCGGACCTCTGGCACTTCTTCTTCGCGCCGAACCCCGTCACGCTGCTCGCGGGTCGCGCGGCGAGGCTCGCGAAGGGGACGCCCACGGTCCACACGATCGCGAGCGCGCCCGACTCGCTCGAGGCGGTCAGCGGCGAGCTCTTCGCGGACAGCGTGGTGGTGCTGAGCGAGCACACGAAGGCGCGTCTCGAAAAAGTGGGCGTTGAATCAAGAGTCGTTCCGCCGGCGCTCGTGGTGCCCGAGGTGTCCGAAGGCCGCGTGACCGCGACGAGGGCGCGCTACAAGATCGACGGTCGCTACGCGCTCTACGCGGGGGACCTCGAGTTCGGCGACGGGGCGAAGACCTTCGTACGCGCGGCCGCGGCGGACACCGAGCGAGAGCTCCAGTACGTCGTCGCATCGCGACCGAAGACCGCGCGCGCGCAGGACGCGAGAGCGCGGCTCGAGCGCGAGGCGGTCGAGCTCGGCGCGAACATCGTCTGGCTCGGCGAGATCGACGACATTCACGCGCTGGTGAAGGACGCCTCGGTGCTCTCGCTCGTGACCGACACCCTCCACGCGAAGATGGATTGGCCGCTCGTGTTGCTCGAGGCGCTCGCGCTCGGCGTCCCGTGCGTCGTGGGGGCAGGGACGGCCGCCGCCGAGTTGAAGGCATCTGGCGCGTGCGAGCCGATTCGAACGGGCGATCCCAAGGCGCTCGGGTTCGCGCTCCGCGCATGGAGCGAGCGCAACGACGCGGTCCGCGCGCGGCTCGACGAGGCGTCGCGGTGGGTCGACGCGACGTGCAAGCCGTCGGTCGTCGCCTCGCAATACGAGGAAATTTACGACGAAGTCGTCGATCGCGTGCGTCGCGGTCGCAAGGCCCGTCGCTGATCCCTCGAGACTCGTTCGGCTCTTGTGGCGCACGTGTCGAACTTGCGCCACTCTGCGCGCGTCCCATGGACACCCGGAGCTACTACGACGAGTTCAGCCGCTGGTACGAGCGCGACCGCGGCCGCGGATATCACCAGATGATCGACGACCTCGAGCTGCGCCTCGCGCTGCCTCGCGCCGAGCGAAGACGCGCGCTCGAAGTCGGCTGCGGAACGGGGCTCATCCTCGAGCGCGTCGCGAAGGTCGCCGAGCTCGCGCAAGGCATCGACCTGTCGCCAGGGATGCTCGAAAAGGCCCGCGAACGCGGCCTCGATGTGCGTGAGGCGAGCGCGACCGAGCTGCCCTTCGACGACGCGCGCTTCGACCTCGTGTACTCGTTCAAGGTGCTCGCGCACGTTCCCGACATCGCGAAGGCGCTCTCGGAGATGGCGCGCGTGGCCAAGCCCGGCGGGACATTGCTCGCGGAGTTCTACAACCCGTGGTCGATGCGCTATCTCGCCAAGCGGCTCGGGCCCGCGGGGCAGATCTCGGACAAGACCACGGAGGCCGCTGTGTACACGCGGTACGACAGCCCCGACGCGATCCGCGCGCTCGTGCCCGTGGGCTGCGAGCTCGTCGCGTTTCACGGCGTGCGAACGGTCACTCCTGCGGCGGCGGTGTTCAAGGTCCCTGCCGTCGGGGAGCTCTTTCGTCGCGCGGAGTTTCTCGTGCAGTCCACGCCGCTCGCGCAGCTCGCGGGCTTTCTCGTGGCCGAGATTCGAAAGCGATGAGCGCCTCGCGCACCGCCGCCCGCGTGTTGGTGGTCGACGACGAGCCATCGCTGCGGCAGCTCGTGCGCGTTTTGTTGCAGCGCGCCGGTCACGAGGTCGTCGAGGCCGCGGACGTGGGCTCGGCGCGGGACGTGATCGAGAGCTCGCCGGTCGCGTTCGACCTCGTGGTGACCGACCTCATCATGCCGGGCGGATCGGGCCTCGACGTCATTCGCGCGGCGCGCAGTCGTTCGCCCGAGACGCAGGTCCTCGTCGTGACCGCGCACGCGACGGTCGAGACGGCGGTCGAAGCGATGCAGCTCGGCGCGTACGGCTACGTCGAGAAGCCGCTCGACCTCGCGACGGCGCGCGCGCACGTGGACAAGGCGCTCGAGAAGCGAGCGCTGCTCCGAGACAACGAGCAGCTGAAGGCGCTCTCTCGCACGCCGCGCGTGGGGCTTCCCGGGGACGTCCTGCTCATCGGCAGGAGCGCTGCGCTCGAAGCGGCGCTCGACCTCGTTCGTCGCGCCGCGAGCTCGAAGGCCAACGTCTTGATTACGGGTGAGAGCGGAACAGGCAAAGAGGTCTTCGCGCGGGCGCTGCATGCGCTGAGCGACCGAAGCGCCAAGCCGATGCTCGTCGTCAACTGCGGCGCGATCCCTGGAGAGCTGCTCGAGAGCGAGCTGTTCGGGCACGAGAAGGGCGCCTTCACGAGCGCGCACGCCAAGCGCGAAGGGCTCTTTCGCGAAGCGAGCGGCGGAACGCTCTTTCTCGACGAGATCGGCGAGCTCCCGCTCGCGCTGCAAGTGAAGCTGCTGCGCGTGCTGCAAGAGAAGCGCGTGCGCGCCGTGGGCGCGACGCAAGAGGTCGCCGTGGACGTGCGCATCGTGGCGGCGACCAACCGCGACCTCGAGGGCGAGGTGAAGGCCGGTCGATTTCGACAGGATCTCTTCTACAGGCTGAACGTCCTGCGCGTGTCGCTGCCGTCGCTGCGCGAGCGAAGCGAAGACATCCTGCTGTTGGCCGAGCATTTTCGCGCGCGGTTCTCGAGCGAGCACGGGCGACAGTTCTTGGCGTTTTCGCCGGACGCCCTCGCGGCGCTCGTGCGCTATCCGTTTCCCGGCAACGTGCGCGAGCTCGAGAACGCGGTCGAACGCGCGGTCGCCCTCGCCGCGGGCGCGACGATCGAAGCGCGAGACCTCCCGCCGGAGATCGTCGGCCACATCGCCACCAGCGACGCTGCGGTCGTGTTGCCCGACGACGGAATGAACCTCGAGAAGTACCTCGAGGACGTCGAGCGAACGCTGCTCACGCAGGCGCTCAGCCGCGCGAACGGAGTGCGCACGAAGGCCGCGGCGCTGCTCGGGTTGTCGTTTCGCTCGTTTCGCTACAGGCTCGCGAAGATGGGCCTCGCGAAGGACGAAGACGACGTGAAGGGGGGCCTCGAATGAAGCGCTGCCGACGGTCGCGCGCAGGGCTCACGATCGTGCAGCTCTCGATGATCGTGATGGTGTGCGCGCTCTTGATCGGCGCGCTCGTCCCTGGATTTCGCCAGCGCGTTCGACTGAGCCGAACGAACGAAGCCGTCGATCGATTGGCTGAGCTGTATCGACGCACGCAGACCTACTGGGCTGGGCAGCAAGTGGGCCCCGTGGCTCCGACGCGCTCGACGCTGCACACGCTCCCGCCGCCCGCGCCCCTGACGCCCGCGACCATCCCCGCGGGATCGGCGCAACAAGACGCGCCCAACACCTGGTCGTCCTCCCCCACGTGGAACGCGCTCGAGTTTCGCTTCGAGCAACCGCACTATTTCGCCTATCAGTTCGACTCGAGCGGCGAGGGCGCGACCGCGGCGTTCACCGCGCGCGCGCACGGCGACCTCGACGGCAACGGGCTGTCGTCGACCTTCGAGCGCGCCGCGCGCGCGGATGGCGCGCTGATCTTGCAATCGCAGAATGGGCTCTGGATCGATCGACCGACGGAGTGATCCATCGCTCGCGTCGGATCGGTCTTGACTTCGAGCTCGCGGGCGGTCTTCACATTTCATCGAAGGTCCGATCGTGCCGTCGGAGAGCACACCCACCGAAATCGACCCGCAGCTGCGCGACGATCGCGTGACGAAGCTCCTCGCGTTCGCGGCGATCGTGGTGCTCGCTCCAGTGGTGCTCCACTCGCGCTTCTCGGCGCGAACGCACGTCACCGTGCGCAGGCGTCCGGTCGACGAGGCGACGATCCCGAGCGCGATCGCGGCGCGAGCGTTGGCGCTAGGCCACCGAGAGTGGGCCGCGGACCTGCTGTTTACCGCGGCGCTCTCGTACTTCGGCGAGTCGCTCTCGACGCGTTCGCAGCTGCGTTTTCTGCAGTCGTACGCGCGCACCACGCAAGAGATCGACCCGTATTTTCGAAGGACGTATTTGTGGGGCGCGACGGTGAGCATCTACACGCACCGCCGCATCACGAGGCAGTCGGTCGAGGCCTCGTGTGATCACTTGCAGCGCGGGCTCGATGTGTTTCGCGATGACCCCGAGATGCTCTACGCGCTGGGCTTCAACCTCGTGTACGAGCTCGCGCCGCTGCTCCCCGAGGGGGAAGAGCGACGCGCGGCCAAGAGACGCGGAGCGTACTTTCTTCAGCGCGCAGCAGCGGGAGGGCAGGGGCCGGGCTGGCTCGCGCTCACGGCGGCGCGCATGCTCGAAGAGAGCGGCGGCGACGCGAGCGCGATCGAGCTCCTTCGCGACACGCTCGTGCGCACGGAAGACCCAGCGCTTCGCGCGCGCATCGAGCGGCGCATCCGCGACCTCGGCGGCGACGCGGACCCCGGGCTCGCGCAGATCCGCGCGATCGAAGAAGAGCGTCGTCGCGCGTTTCCGTACGTGTCGCCAGCGCTCTATGTGTTTGTTGGCCCCCCGGTTCGCGCGCCGTGACGCGATCGCTCAGTTGAGCGGGTGGTTGATCTCGCGCGTCTCTTGGCCGTCGCGGATGCTCACGGTGAACGTCGCGCCGACGCCGAAGTCGCTGTTGTTGCACTGAACGCGGTGCGTTCCGCCCGGCAAGCTCAGGCGCAGGCGGGGCGTCGAGAAGGTCTGTCCCGCGACGGTGCATCGCGACGCTGGACGCGTCGAGATCGAGAGGAAGCCCGTTCCTCCGCCGCCACCGCCGGAAGACGACACGAGGCGCGGCGTGACCGAGCCCGACGACGAGCTGCTGCCGCTCGAAGACGGCTGCGTGCGGCGGCGAGTGGTGTTGCGCGCCGTCGAGGCCGTCTGCGACGGTTGTGTCTGCGCGGGCTGCGTCTGCGCGGGCTGCGTCTGCGTCGGTTGAACCGCGACCGGCTGAACGCCCACCGGCTGAACCCCGACGGGCTGCACGCCGACGGGTTGCATCGCCATCTGCGGCTGCACGCCGACGGGCTGCACCATCACGGGTTGAACCGCCACAGGTTGCACCGCGACGGGCTGCATCCCCATGGGTTGAACGGCCATGGGTTGCACGCCCATCTGCTGCATTCCCATCGGCTGCATGACGCCGTTCTGCACGGGCATCACTTGCGTTCCGTTGTTCATCGCGAGCTGAGGAGCTTCGGGCTCGAGCACCACCTGCACGGGGGTCACTTCGCCGTTCGCGACCTGCACTTGGAGCTCGCGGGTGCGATAGCCCTGACGACGCGCGACGATCGTATGGGGTCGCGTCGAATCGAGATCGCCGACGGTGAAGCGCTGGCCCGTTCCCGTCGTGCGGCCGTCGACCTCGAGCTGGACGTCCGGAACGTTCGACGACACTTCGACCGAGCCCACCTTGGGCCGCGTGAACATGAAGATCAGCCCGGCTCCCGCCGCGAGCGCGAAGAGCCCCACGCCCGCAATCACGATCGGCATCGTGTTGTTGGCTTTTCGTTGCGCGGCGTGCGGCGCGGTCGCGGTGGCCGAAGGAGCAGCGCGCGGCGCGACCGGTTGTCCCTGCACGACCGGCGGAGCGACGCCTTGCGTCGGCCCCATCGTGTACGGGTTCGCTTGGTGCTGCGGCATGCCCATGGGCCCACCCATCTGTCCGCCCATGGGCGGCGCGCTGACGGGTGGTGCGCCCACTGCGGGGCCATGAAGCGAGGGAACCATGGGAGCTCCCACGGCCGGTCCAGGCGCCGGGACGCTCATGGGCGAGGCCATCGGCGGAGGCGCCGGGATCGCGGGAAGAGCCTTGGGCGCGTTGAGGCCTGCCGAGGGCAACGGTTGGGTCGGCGCGCGCGGAGGCGCGTACCCTGCGCCCGGCGGGGCCATCGAGGGATACCCCGGCGGCGGGGCGACCGGCGCGCGGCCAGGAGGCGGAACGCTCGCAGGCGACGGCGGAGGCGCCGCGGACGCAGCGGGCTTCATGGGCGCCGAAGGCACATCGAGCTTGTCGTAGACCTGCGTCGCGAGCTCTTCGTCGTCCCAGTCCATGTCGAGGCCCGCGCTCGCGCCGGACGGCGGAGGCGCGGGGGCATGGTTGCCGTTGACCTTGGGCGCGCTCACGCCGGGGCCGCTTCCCATGAGGGTTTTCTGCGGCGACATGGGCGGGGGCGCGATGGCTGGGCCTCCAACGGGCGCTTGCAGACCGCCCATCATAGTCGCCTTGCCGCGACCCGGCGGAGGCGGAGGAACCGACACCTTGGGAGGTCCCGGCGGGGGAGGCGGAACGTTGCGGCCGTTGGTGGTCATGGCAGTCGGAGCCTGTGCGCCGTCGAAAACATCGAGGTCGGAAGCGCGGCGCGAGTCGAACTTCCGATACTCCTCATCCTTGGCGGCTTCCTTGGCGATGTCGTCTTGGAAGGCGCGGTGCATGAACGAACCGAGGTCTTTACGGGCGAAGAAATGGCCCGACGTGTACATGAACGATTGCAGCTCATCGTGCAGGTCCATCGCGGTGCGATGGCGCTCTTCGACGTTCTTCGCGAGGGCCTTGAGCATGATCTGCTCGAGCTCCTCGGGGATCGAAGGGTTCTTCTTGCTGGGCGGCGGAAAATCGCAGTTGCGCACGCGCTCGAGCGTCGAGAAGTCGTCGCCTCCGCCGAAGAGCCGCTCGCCGGTGAGCAGCTCGTAGAGCACGATGCCCGCGGCGAACACGTCGCTCCGTCGATCGACGCCCTGGCCGCGCACCTGCTCGGGGGACATGTACCCGAACTTGCCCTTCAAAATTCCCGCTTGCGTGCGCGAGCTCTTCGACGCGGCTTTGGCGATGCCGAAATCGATGAGCTTCACGTCGCCCTCCCACGAGAGCAGGATGTTCTGCGGCGAGACGTCTCGGTGCACGAGGTCGAGGTTGCGACCCGCGGCGTCCTTCTTGTTGTGCGCGTAGTCGAGCCCCTCGCAGAGCTTCATCATCGCGTAGCAAGCGAGCGGGATCGGGATCGGCTCGTTCTTCTTCTTGGCGCGCTCGAAGACGGTTCGGAGGTCTCTTCCGCCCACGTATTCGAGGGCGATGAAGTAGGTCTCGTTGACCTTACCGAGCTCGAAGATCTGCGCGATGTTCGGGTGCGTGAGCTGAACGGCGAGCTTCGCTTCGTCCACGAACATCGCGATGAACTCGTGATCTTCGGCGACGGACGGAAGGATGCGCTTGACCGCGACGAGGCGCTCGAAGCCCGCCTCGCCAAAGGACTTGGCCTTGAAGATCTCGGCCATTCCACCGACGTTGATTCGCTCGAGGAGGTAGTACTTCCCGAACTTGACCGGGCTCTTCACCGCTGAGCGCTCCTCCGTCTACGTGGGGTTGAATGCGTGACACACGGCCGCGCGGCGTCGGTCCGAAGGTCGGCTCGACGGGGTCGCGGCAAATTCGAGTAAGTAGGTTTGGCCACCGATGTGCTGAGTGTGCAAGAATTTTTTACCGTCCGCTGCCGCAGTCCGTCAATGAAACGGCCGCGGGCTTCGAGCTATCGATTCCGCTGTGGACGGACGAGCCAGCCCAAAGGGTGTGAGTCGTCCTTCGATTCTCCGTGGGCGTCGGCTCTTGGGTCCTCGTCGAGCAAAGAGCGGCGGGGGCGAAACGGTTTTCCCCAACGGCGCGGCCGGTGTAGTAATCACGCCCGCTACACGGAGAGTTTGGAGAGATGCGTCGCACCACAGTGATCGCCGCGGCGTCTGCCGTTCTTCTGGCCGCAACCGCGGCCAACGCGCAGCGCCGTCCCCCTGGTCGAACGCCGCCCGCACAAGGGGCGCAAAATGCACAAGCGCAGGACATGTCGCTGCGCGAGGCGCGCGAGGCGATTCAATCGAGCGACGTCGAGCGCATCGTCGACGGGCTCGAGGCGATCGTGACGTACCCGTCGGCCGAAGTCGTGCAACTCGTCGTCGAGCTCATTCGCCGAGGAAACAGCGATCGCGTCACGGACACGGCCATCGAGACCCTCGGCCAGCTCGCGCGGCCCGAGGCGATCGACGAGCTCTCCACGCTGCTCCGCCACCGACGCGTCGCTGCCCGCGCGGAAGCGGTCGAGTCGCTAGCGAAAATCCAGGACCCTCGCGTTCGTGGGCTCATCGAGAGCGCCCTCCACGACTCGGCGCCCGAGGTCCGCGCCGCCGCCGCTGTCGCGCTCGGCACCATCGGCAACCGCCAGTCGGTCACGCTCTTGTTTCGCGCGTTCGAGCGCGGCGTTCCCGAGGCCGCGGCGGCGATCGGCCGCATCGGAAGCGCGGACGACGCGGTGAGCGGCGACGCGGCGCACGACAGCGAGGACCCCCGCCGCACCTCGCGCAGGCAGACGCTCTCGATGTGGATCACGCACGCGTCGATCAGCGTGCTCCTCTCGGGGTTCGAGCAGTTTCTCAATCGCAGAGACGTCCCGTCGGCCGTGAAGATCAAGATCATCGAGCGGCTCGAGCAGCGCGCGGCCTCGGCTGCGGTCCGTGATTTCTTGCAGCGCTGGGTCAACGCGCGACCCGCGAGCGCCCGCAATGCGCCTGAAGTCACGCGCGCCAACCTCGCGATTCGACAGATCCAAGGAGGCTCGCGATGATCCGCGCGTCTGTGCTCTCTCGCGGGTTGCTCGTCGCGCTCGCGGCCACGTCTGCCACCGCGTGCATGCCCGCGATCCGTAGGATGAACGCGTTCTCGTCGCGCTTCGAGGACAACCAGCGCGAGCCCATCGAGCGCATCTACGCGCAGCTCCCCGCGCGCGACGCCGAAGCGGCGACCAACGCGCTCAACACGCCGGTGATCGTCGCTGTGCGCCAGGGCACGCCCCGCGCGGTCGTCGCGATCGACGCGCAAGCGGGACGCACGGTGTGGACCCGCGAGCTCGACGCGCAGAGCGCGCCCGAAGTGCTCGGAGACGTCGTGTTGGTCTCGACCGGAGCGCGCGTGGTCGCCCTCGACCTCCGCTCGGGCGAGCGAAAGTGGGACGTGGACCTTCGCGCGATGCCGTTTCAGGGCGCCGCGCGCGAAGGCGACTCGATCGTGATCGTGGCCTCCTCTGGCGCCAACGGCGGCGCGCGCGTGGGCCGCGTCGTCACTGTGGACGCGCGTTCGGGGCGCGAGCGCTGGTCGCATCAAGTGGTCGGGATCCTCGGTCGTCCGGCGGCCGCGACAGGCAAGGCGTTCGTCCCGTGGGATCGACAGTCGCTCGCGGTGCTCGACTTGAATACCGGTGTCGAGTCCGCTCGCGTCCGCGCGACGGACGACGTGCTCGGCTGGGTGTTCTCGGCGCCGCAGGGGCTCTACTACGGCTCGCGCGGCGCGTACCGATGGACGCCTCGCAGCGCCTCGGGGACGCGCGCGCAGAGCGCCTTTTTGGCGAACCCGATCGAGGGCATCCCCGGTGATCCTCCGCTGTTTCGCGACGCGTTCGCGGGCACCACGGGAGCGCGCACGGCGCGAGACAAGATTCGCTTCGCGTTCGCGCCGCGCGCGGCGCAGGGCGACGCGATCGCGGTCGCGCACGACACGCTCTTCCTCGTCTACTACCGCTTCGTGATCGCGTTCGACGCGCAGACGGGCGCGGTTCGTTGGGCGCGCTCGATCGGGCCAGACGAGAGCGACGCTCGCGCGGGACAGAGCGAATCCGCGCTCGAAGCCGCGCGCCGCGCGCAGGCGTCGATGAGCCAGTACGACATCGAGTCGGTGACGGTCACCTCGACCTCTGTCGTCGTCGTTTCGGGCAATGGAAAGCTCCGCGCCCTCGATCCCCGCACGGGCGCTGTGCAAGGGCAGCTCGACCTCGGCGCCAACATCGGCGCGATCGCCACGGACCTCGGGGGCTTTCGACCGCCTTCGACCGGCGCGATGCCCGCGCCCGAAGGCACGCCCCGCGAGCAGCTCGTCACGCTCATCCGCGACCCGGACAATCGACTCGTTCCTGTCCGAGCGTTTCTCGTTCGCATGCTCGCGCGCGACCAAGCGCCGGAGGTCACGGGCGACCTGCTGGATCTGTATCGAGCGCGCGCGATTCCGACGACGCTGCGGCAAGAGATCGCGCAGGCGCTGCGACAGCGCGAGACCGGCGAGCGCTTCTTGCTCGAGGCGATCGACGGCGAAGAAGACCACTTCAACTACCTCGAGAATCGTCAGGCGCCGCCGCTCGACGTGATCGCTCCGACGCTCGCGTCGATGGGCGCGCGCGAGGCTGTGCCGCTCTTGCTGCAGCACTTGTTCGACCACGAGACGCCCGCGGCGTGGCTGCCGACGATCATCGAGGCGATCGTCTCGCTCGAGGACGCCAACGCGGTCGCGCAGCTGCAGTCGTTTGTGCAGCGATATCGCTCGGACTCTGCGTTTGCAGGGGAGCGCGCGGCGCCGTTGCAGGCCGCCGTGCAGGGCATCTTCAAGCTCGGCGACGCGGCGGCGCGGCAGTGGCTCACGCAGCTCCGCGGTGATCAGGCGGCGCATCGCGAGGTGCGCGACGCTGTCACGCGCGCGTTCGAAGACGAGGCGCGCGGGACGCAGGGGCGCAGCGAGCAAGAGCGCATCGCGCAGGCGCGCGAGCAGCTCCAGGGCCGCGTGAACGCGCTTCGCGCCGCGGTCGCGGCGTACCCAGCGACGCTCTCGCAAGAGCAGTTCGACGACGAGTGGAACAACCACCTCGACGACCTCCGCGGTTGTGCGCAGGCGGTGCTCACGCGTCGGCCCGACCTCAACGAGATCCGCATCACGGTGACGGTGCGCTCGGAGCCGAACTCCGAGCTCTTCGCCACGACTCCGCCCGCTGCGCGACTCGCGAACAACGCGCCGATCGAGCAGCGGCTCGCGGCGATTCAGCAGCAGGTGGATTGGGTCGAGCAGCAGATCAATCGGCTCGAAGCGTTCGAGTCGGTCGTGCGATCGACCGCGTATTCGCCGCAGGATGCTGCGATGCAGCGCTGCATGGAGGCGATCGTTCGCCCCATGAAGTTCCCGGGCTTCGGCCGCACGATCGCGACGAGGCAGTTCGTCCAGCGCATCTCGACGGTGCGCTCGGCGAGCCGCAACACGACGACGCCCGGCTTCGGAACGCCGCGCGGAACGAACGCGCTCGTCCCCTGGTATCTCGTGTCGAGCCCCTCGCTCGACAGCTCGGGTCGTCTCGTCGAAGCCGCGCCCGCCACGCAGACGAACACCGGCTCGACGGGCACTGGCACGGGCACCACCGGCACTACGGGCGGGCCGCCGCAGCTCAACGGCGGCGGAACTGGCACCGGTGGTCCTCCGCAGTTGAACGGCGGAGCCGGCACGGGCGGGCCTCCGCAGCTCAATGGCGGCGGCTCGTCGGGTGGTCCTCCGACGCCTCCCGGAAGTGGAAGCGGCGCTCCTCCCACGCTCCCTGGCGGCGGCGGTCCTCCGTCGTTGCCGGGCGCTGGTGGGCCTCCCACGGCCCCTGGCGCTGGTTCGAACAACAACAACCGTCCTCCGACGCCTCCGGGCAACGGCGGACCCCCGACGCCACCAGGAACCCCTCCTGCTGGCCCCCCGACGCCTCCGGGCACTCCTCCCACCGCGCCGGGCAACGCTCGGCCTTGGTGGGAGCAGTGAGGCAAACACAAACCGTGATCTCGCGAAACGAAGTTGCCCCCGCTCCGGGCTCGGCGGTAAGACCGCAGGCTCCGGCGCAGAGGGCGCACAAGCCTGAATGCGCACGAAGGAGTGCCCCGTGAAAGAGCTGGTTCGGTACCTGTTGGACAACCTCTTCGTCGATTTTCAGGGCACCGTCGACATCGATCATGTCCGAGAGTTTCTGCGAAAGGACGACAGCCGCGAGGCTCGCGTTCTGCTCGCGAAGCTCAACCAAGAGGGTGACATCTCGGACATGCTCGAGACCCTGTCGGACACCCTGAAGACCGCGTTGAACAAGGGGATCAACGACGCAGTGCTCAAGGAGCACCTGCAAATGTACTCGGAGTCGTGACCGCGCCGCGCGCTGCGCTTCGAGGGGCGCTATCGACGGCGAACGTTCGTGCTCGGAGCGGGCGCGACCGACGTTTCGCAAAGGGACGGTGATCGCAGTGCGTGTCTGCGCCGCGCGAATCCCACGCTCGTTCGCGGCGCGAGTCGCGTTCGCGTGTGCGCTCGCGGGGTGCGATCTTCCGCCTGCGGCGGGCGGTGTTGGCGCTCCGCGCATCACGACGAGCTCGATCGAGCCCGGCGCGCGTGGGTTCGCGGAGCACTCCTCGCGCGCGCCGCTGTGGATCGAGTTCGATCGGTTGCTGCTCCCGCGTTCGGTCAGCCGCGCGACGGTGCAAGTGCTGACGGGCGAGGTGGGGCTCACGCCGCGGGTTCGTTACGACCCGACGAGGCGGCGCGTGACGATCGAGCTCGTTTCGTCGGAGCTGCGCTTCGACGTCGAGTACGAGGTGCGCGTTCGCCAGGGCCTGACGTCGTGGGACGGCGTCGCGTCCTCGGAGGCTCGCGCGTATCGCGTGCGATTCGTCGATCGACCCGCGGAGGTCGAGCGTGTTCCGACGCTGCGTCGCGACGTCGCGCCGCTGCTCGTGGCCAACTGCGGCTCGCCTGCGTGTCACGGCGGAGCGCACCCGTCCATGGGGCTCGACCTCTCGTCCCCGGAGGGAATCGTTCGAAGCGCCGTGGGCGTCGTTTCGGTCGAGTGGCCATCGCCCTCGGGCAGCGTGGACCGCGGCGAGCTCGGGTGGGCCGGGTTCGTGCGGATTTCTCCGGGCGAACCGTCGGAGAGCTACCTCGTGTACAAGCTGCTCGGCGACGGTCCGGTGCGGGGCGCGCCCATGCCGCGAGGGGCTCAACCGCTCACGAACAGCGAGATTCGGGTTGTTTCGGCGTGGATCGCGGCGGGGGCTCGGGACGAGCCGCCTTGACATGTTCGCGACCTGCACGCTAACCGCTCGCACATGAAGCGCGCGCGTGCGTCGTTCGTCGCGACCCTTTCGGCCGTTGCATTGCTCGGAGCCACGGGCCTCGGGGCGAGCTGCAATCGCAACAACACAACCCCTCCCAACGTGCAGCAAGACCCCGCGCGGAACAACACGCAAAACGGGACGAGCGCGCGGCCGCAAAACGGCGAGCAGAACCCGCAGAACACGGCGAACGCCGATCGCGTGACCGAGGTCGCGGGGTTCGACACCGCCTCGCTGTCGACCGCCGAGCGCGACCTGTTGTGGAACGTCGCGAACGACGTTCTTTCGCCCTGCGGCGACCCTCACTCGCTCGCCGTGTGCGCGCGCGATCGCTTGTGCTCGACGTGCCGCCCGGCGCTTCGATTTCTCTCGCGCCGCGTGCAGGACGGCTTCGACGCCGAGCGCCTCGGCGAGCTCGTCCGCGCGCGGTTCGCGCGAGACGTCGTGCAGCGCATCAACATCGACGGCGCTCCGGTGCGCGGCAACGCGGCGGCGGGCGTGACGCTCGTCGAGTTCAGCGACTACGAGTGCCCGCACTGCGCCGGGGTCGCGCCGGTGCTTCGCGACATCGAGCGAGAGTTCGGCGAGCGGCTGAAGGTCGTTCACATGCACTTTCCGCTGTCGGGTCACATCCACGCGATGCCCGCGTCGCGCGCGGCGGTGGCCGCGGGTCGCCAGGGAAAATTCTGGGAGTATCACGATCTGCTCTTCGCCAATCAGAGCGCGCTCGAGACCGCGAACCTCGAGCAGTACGCGCAGCGGTTGAACCTCGACCTCGCGCGCTTTCGCGCGGACAGCGCGGGCCCCGAGAGCGAGGGGCGCGTCGGCTCGGATCGTCGCGAGGGTGAGCGCTTGCAGATCGACGGGACGCCCGCGATCTTCATCAACGGCCGTCGCTGGCCGTCGGCGCTGCAGCTCGATCGCGCGCAGATTCGCGAGTGGATCAACGACGAGCTCGAGCTCGTAGGGCAGGGAGGCTCGCCTGCGGGGGCCGCTCCCGCCGCGGCGCCTGCGCACTGACTCGATTGTGTGTGCGTCGTTGGGGGACCCGCCGCGCTACGAGCGGCGCTTGTCGTCCTGAAAGCCGACGCGCTTGGACTGATCGAGCAAGAACTTCGCGAGCTGCTCGGCGATGTACGACGCGGCGCCCTCTTCGTCCTCGCCGAACGGGTGCTCTCCGACCTCGCGGTGCAGCTCGAGCACGCCGAACAGTCGTCGATCGACGGCGACGGGAACGAAGAGCGCAGGCCCGAGCGGCGCTTCTTGCACGAGCGCGTCCGGCTCCCACCGCGGCAGAACCGCGGGGCTGCTGCGTCGAGCGACGTCGCTGCGCGTCTCGCCCTTGACGATCTTCGAGCGTCGACCCTTCGCGGCGGGGGCGCGCTCGCACCAATCGACGAGGAGCTCGTCGCGATCGATGTCGTAGAGCGAGACGGCGACGAACGGCGTTTGGAGCAGGTCCTTGGCGACTTGCGCGGCGAAGTCCGTTCCCTGATTGGCGTCGCTCAAGAAGGCCATGTCGCTGAGCGCGTCGAACGCTTCGCTGAGGAGCTCGTCGCCGCGAACGCGCGAGGGCTTGCGCGCTGGCGGCGGCGTCGGTCGGGCCGCTGGCGGCGCAGGCGTCGACGGAGGAGCGCTCCACGCTTGCGGCTGCGTGTACGTCGGCGGTGGCGGCGCGGGCGTCGACGGAGGAGCCATCGGTGGCTGCGAAGGCGCGACGAACGCGGGCTGCGGCGGTTGCGGCGCCGAGAGCGCAGGGCTCACTTCGATCGACGGGACGGGCGCGGCGCTCTGCACGAGCGGGATCGCCGACGCCGCAGGCGCGACGAGCGGGACCGGGGCCACTGGCTGCGACAAGAGCGCGGGGGACGCGGGCTCCGACGCGGGCGTCGCCGTCGCGGACTGCGCGAGGAGCTGCGTGTCGATCGACGTGACCGTGGCGGCCGCGAGCGAAGCGGCAGGCTCGACCGCGGGCGTCGCCTGCGTAGCGACAACGGGCGCAGCGACAACGGGCGCGGCGACAACGGGCGCGGCGACAACGGGCGGCGCTGCAACGACCGGCGGCGCTGCGACGACGGGTTGGGCTTCGACGGGCGGAGGCTGTGGCGGAGCAGCGGGCTGCGCTTCGACCGCTGGGGGTTGCGGCGCCGCGGGTTGCTGCGCGGCTTGCGCGAGCGCGGCGGCCACGGCCGCGGGCATCTCGTTGAACGAGACGGTGTGCTTCGGAGGCGGCGCGATCGACACCGACGCGGGCGGCTCTTGCGCTGGCGGAGGCGGAGCGATCGCGGGTGACATCGTCGCTGGCATCGAGGCCTGCGACGGCGAGCGAGGAGGAGCTCCGAGCGGGAGGACTTCGATCGCCGCGCCCGGCGTGGGCTGCGCGATCATGGGCGGCGGCGCAAACGAGTTGGGCGGGATCGATTGACCCATCGCCGGGATGCTCGTCGCGCTCGGGCGCGAGACGGTGATCTCGGGCTCGTCGCCGCGCCAGTCCTTCCACCCGAGGACGACGATCGGAGGGCGCTCGGGGCGTGACTTGAAAACGTGATCAAAAACGGCGATCGAGACGAACTTGCCCGCGGGCAGCGGAGCGAGCGCGACGCGGAGCTGCTGGAGAACGACGCGCGCGATTTGGGTGCACTCGTCGGGGCTCGTTCCGGGTGGGACGGCGAGGAGACGCTCGCGGTAGGTGAGCCCGTTCGACGCGGCGGCCTCGCGATCGCGAGAGAAGAAGAGCGTCCCGGGCGCAGGCACGACGAGCTCGGTCTGCGGCGGCGCGACGGGCGCTGCCGGGGTGAGCGACGCGGGCGCGGGCTGCGCGGTGCTCGGCGCGACCGGCGCCTGCGCTTGCATCGACGCGCTCGACGGGCTCGATGGCGGCGCCACCGCGCTCGGCGGCGGAACCGATCCAACAGGCTTCGCGCCCGGCGGCAGCGGAACAACCGCCTGCATCGATCCAACCGAAGGCCGTCCCCCCGGACCCGGCGGAGGGACAACGCTTCCCCTCGGCGGAGGAACGGTCGTCTGCGGCGCAGGGACGGTCGATTGTGTGGCGACGGGCGCGACGCTCGCGGGCGCTGCCGGGCTCGTCGCGACCGGCGCTGCAGGCGCCGCTGTGTTCGGCGCGGGCGGCGCCGCGGTCGCTTGCACGGGCGCAGGCGACGGCGTTGCTCCGACCGTCGCGCTTGCGGGCTTGAGGGTGAATCGCTCGTTCGTCACGAGGTCGTGGACGCGGACAGAGTTGTCCTCGTCGAAGTCGACGCGAAACTTCGTAAGCGGCTTGCCCGCGCGGGCCTCGCTCAGCGCGTTCTTCCACGACTCGGCGTCGACGGTGACTGTCGGTCCAGTCCCGCCCGACGCTGCAGGGAGTTCGACGGCCCAACGCATCGTATTTTCTGCGGGTATCACTGCGGTCGCATTTGGGTCAAGCGAGCGTTGGTGCGCCGCGTAAACGTCGAGGAGATTCCCCACGAGACGGTGGTAGTGTCGCGCACTCTCAGCCCATGCGCGTGACCGTGGTGTCGGCACTCGGCGAAGCGGTCGCGGCCGCGGCGCTTTCGGATCTCGGCTGCGCCGTACGAGAGCGCCTCGCCGTGTCAGCACCCAACGAGATGGTGGACGGTGTAGACGCTGTTTTTGTCGAAGCGGGCGGCGACGGCGAGCTCGGGGCGTTCGTCGTTCGTCGTGTCCGAGCGGTGGCTGCGAAGATTCCGCTGTTGCTCGGCATCGAGCGATCACAGCTGAGCCGCGTCGATCCTGCGTGGGGCCACGATGATTTCGTGGTCGTTCCTTACGACCCGCACGAGCTCGTGGCGCGCTTGCGCGCAGCGGAGTGGCGCGCGAGCGAATTTTCGCAGCCCGAGCGGGTGAAGGTCGGCGCGCTCGTGCTCGACGTCGCCGCGCACGAGGCCCGCGTCGGACCGACGGTGCTCGCGCTCGCGAACAAAGAGTTCGAGCTCTTGCTGTTTCTCGCGCGCGGTCGCGGTCGCGTCCTCCGTCGCGCAGAGATCCTCGCCGCGGTGTGGAGCGTTCGCGGCGAGTCCCACGGCCGATCGCTCGACGTGCACATCCGTCGGCTGCGAGAGAAGCTCGGCGCCGCCGCGCACATCGAGACGGTCCGCGCGGTCGGCTATCGACTCGACCCGACGTAGCGCGCGCGCTCGATTCGCGGATTGCGCATAGCCAACGAGAGCCTGAGCCGCTGTAGAGTCCGCGATCGCAATGAGCACCCTCGCTGTGAGCGTCGGCTGTCCGTCGGGCATCGGTCCTGAGGTCTCGGTCGTCGCGGTCGAAGCGCTCGCTTCTGCGCGGCCCGACGATCAGTTTGTCCTCGTCGGAGACAACGCTGCGATCGAAGCTGCGTCCGCGGTGCGCCGCGTCGATCTACGGTTGTTTCGCAACGTCCGCGTCGAGCCGACGAGCGATCTGCCCGAGGTCCAACGGCGCCCAGGAAAGCCCAACGTCGAAGCGGGTCGCTCGCAGCTCGCCGCGATCGATCGAGCCCTCGCGCTCGTGCTCGCTCGCACGGCCGACGCGCTCGTGACAGGGCCCGTGGCGAAGTCCGTCATCGCCGCGACAGGCGTCCCGTTCACGGGCCACACTGAATATCTCGCACACAAAACCAACACGAACACCGCCGTCATGTGCTTCGTCGGACCCTCGCTGCGAACGTCGCTCGTCACGACGCACCTCGCGCTGCGCGCGGTGCCGGGCGCGATCACGCGGGACGCCGTGGTCAAATCGATCGTGCTGACGGCGCGCTCGCTCTGGCGGGACTTCTCTGTCGACAGCCCTCGCATCGGCGTGTGCGGGCTCAATCCGCACGCGGGTGAAGACGGGATGCTCGGCGACGAAGACCTCCGCGTGATCGCTCCGGCGGTCGAGGACGCGCGTGAGATCCTGCAGGGAATCGCCTCGGTCGCGGGCCCGATCCCCGCGGAGTCTGCGTATCGATACGGGCGCGGCTTCGACCGCTACGACGCGATCGTCGCGATGTACCACGACCAAGCCACGATCGCGTCGAAGCTCGTGGACTTCGGCGACGCGGTGAACGTCACGCTCGGCCTCCCGATCATTCGCACGTCGGTCGACCACGGAACGGGCTACGATATCGCGTACACCGGCAGCGCGGACGCGCGCGGGATGCTCGCGGCGATGCGCATGGCGTTGTCGATGGCCGCCGCCCGCACGAGCCGAGGTGAGAGGGCACGTTGATGGATCGCATCGTCGTTCGCGGCGCGCGCACGCACAATCTTCGAAACGTCGACGTGGATGTTCCACGGGATCAGCTCGTGGTCGTGACGGGGCCGTCTGGGTCGGGCAAGAGCTCGCTCGCGTTCAACACGATTTACGCGGAGGGACGCAGGCGATACGTCGAGTCGCTGTCGGTCTACGCGCGCCAGCAGCTCGGCTCGCTCGGCCGCCCCGAGGTCGAGCTCATCGACGGACTCTCACCAGCGATCGCGATCGAGCAGCGCGCGCTCGGCCGCAACCCGCGCTCGACCGTCGGAACGATCACCGAGCTCGACGACTACCTGCGGTTGCTCCTCGCACGCGCGGGCTCGGCGCACTGTCCCAACTGCGGACGACCGGTGCGCGCGCACACCGTCACGCAGATCGTCGACGCGGTGATGGCGCTCGGCGAGGGCGCGCGCGCGTCGATCCTCGCGCCGGTCGTGCGCGCAGAAAAGGGCACCCACGACCGGCTGTTTGCCGCGTGGAAGCGCGAGGGGTTCGTCCGCGTTCGGGTGGACGGCGCGATGATGGAGCTCGGCGACGTCGAGGCGCTCGACGCGAAGCTCCCGCACACGGTCGAGCTCGTGATCGACCGCGTCGCGGTCAAAGAGGGCGCGAGGGCTCGCGTGCTCGACGCGATCGAGATCGCGCTCAAGCAAGCGCAGGGGCTCGTTCGCATCGTGCCGGTGGACGGCGCCGAGCAGCTCTTGTCCGAGCGATTTGCCTGTGCGGACTGCGGGATCACGCTGCCCGAGATCGAGCCGCAGCTCTTCTCGTTCAACTCGCCGAAGGGCGCGTGTCCGACGTGCAACGGCCTCGGCGTGCGCACGGTGGCGGATCGATCGAAGCTCGTCCCCGATGGGAGCAAGTCGCTCCGTCAGGGCGCGATCGTGTCCTTCAAGAAATCGCTCCCGCGCGAGGTCGAGCAGTGGGCGCGCTCGCTCGGGGTCGATCTCGATCTACCCTTCGATTCGCTGCCCGAACGCGCGAAGGACGAGCTCTTCTACGGCGACGGCGACACGTACGTGGGCGTCCTGGCGCTCTTGGATCGCGCTGCGCGTGCGCGCTCTCGACAGCGCGACGACGAAGAAGACGACGAGGACGGCGAGGGATACGTCGAGCGGTTTCGACACGAAGCCCCGTGCGACGCGTGTCGCGGAAAGCGACTCCGACCCGAGGCGCTCTGCGTTCGCGTCGGCGGGCTCGACATTCACGAGCTGATGCAGCGCCCCGTGCGGCAGCTCGCGCGAGATTTTGTGGAAATCGAGCGGCAGTTCGACAAGCGATCGCGCGCCGTGGTCGACCGGCTGCTCGTCGAGATTCGCGCGCGGCTGTCGTTTCTCGACTCCGTGGGCCTCCCGTACCTCACGCTCTCGCGGACGGCGTCGACGCTGTCGAGCGGCGAGGGGCAGCGCGTTCGGCTCGCGACGCAAATTGGCTCGGCGCTCGTCGGCGTTCTGTACGTGCTCGACGAGCCGTCGGTGGGGTTGCACCCGCGCGACAGCGGGCGGCTTCTCGAGACGCTCCGCGCGCTCGTTCGCAGGGGAAACAGCGTTCTCGTCGTCGAGCACGACCTCGACATCGTCCGCGCGGCCGATCACGTCGTCGACATGGGACCCGGCGCTGGCGCGCGCGGCGGCCTCGTCGTCGCGCAGGGAACGCCGGACGACATCGCGCGCTCGACCACGAGCATCACCGGTCCGTACCTCTCGGGGGCGCGATCGATCCCGTTGCCGAAGCGACGACGCGCGGCGCAAGCGCAGGTGGTCGTCCGCGAAGCGACGCTCCACAACCTCAAGAAGGTCACGGCGAGCGTTCCTGTTGGGTGCTTGGTTGCGGTCACGGGCGTCTCGGGCTCGGGCAAGTCGTCGCTCGTCCTCGGGACGCTCTTGCCCGCGGCGAGAGCGTTCGTCGCGCGAGACACGACCCGCGAGGTCGCCGCGAAATCCGTGGACGGACTCGCGGCGTTCGATCGCGTCGTCGCCGTGGACGCTGCGCCTATTGGCCGCACGCCGAGGAGCTCGCCAGCGACGTACACGGGCGTGTTCGCGCAGCTGCGAGAGCTGTTCGCGGGCGTTCCCGAGTCGAGGGCGCGAGGGTTCAAGCCGGGGCGCTTCAGCTTCAACGTGAAGGGCGGTCGCTGCGAGGCGTGTCAGGGCGAGGGCGTGCTGCGCGTCGAGATGCATTTTTTGCCCGACGTGATGATCCCCTGCGAAGTGTGCGGCGGAACGCGCTACGAACGCGAGACGCTCTCCGTGAAGTACCGCGGGTTCTCGATCGCCGACGTGCTCTCGATGAGCGTCGACGAGGCGTACCCGCACTTCGAAGCGGTCCCCAAGGTGCGCGACGCGCTCGCGGCGCTGCGCGACGTCGGCCTCGGGTACGTGAAGCTCGGGCAGCCAGCGACGACGCTCTCGGGCGGCGAAGCGCAGCGCGTGAAGCTCGCCAAGGAGCTCTCGCGCAAGGCCACCGGCCGAACGCTGTACGTGCTCGACGAGCCCACCGCGGGCCTCCATTTGCGGGACATCGAAGTGCTCGTCGAGCTGCTCGGCCGGCTCGTCGACCAGGGAAACACGGTCGTTGTCATCGAGCACAACATGGACGTCGTGAAGACCGCGGATTGGGTCATCGACGTGGGGCCCGAAGGCGGCGAAAACGGTGGCGCGATCGTGTGCGCTGGAACGCCCGAGACCGTCGCGGCGCACCCGACGTCGCTCACCGCGCCAGCGCTCGCAGCGGCGCTTTTTCGCGCGGACAGCAAGCAGTCCGACAGCGGCGAGGGGCGTGTTCGAAAGACCTCGAGCCGGCCGGATGTCTCGCGTCCGCGCGGCGGCCGACGGTGAATTTCTGCGCGAGTTTTCGGCGCTCGTTCCGTGGTAAACCACCGTTGGAATCGAAGCCATGACCGAACGAAAGGTACGCATCCTTGTTGCCAAGCCTGGCCTCGACGGCCACGACCGCGGCGCGAAGGTCGTCGCGCGTGCGCTGCGCGACGCCGGATTCGAGGTGATCTACACGGGTCTTCATCAGACGCCGGACATGATCGCCGCGGCGGCGGTGCAAGAGGACGTGGACGCTGTGGGGTTGTCGATCATGTCGGGCGCGCACAACACGCTGTTTCCCGCGGTGATCGACGCGCTGAAGAAGAAGGGCGCCGACGACGTAGCGGTGTTCGGCGGAGGGATCATCCCCGAAGATGACTTCAGCCGCCTCGAGGCTGCGGGCGTGAAGAAGGTGTTCACGCCCGGCACGCCGCTCGGCGAGATCATCGAGTGGGTCAAGAGCCACGTGCAGCCGCGCGCAGCCGCTTAGCGCGTTCGCACGAAGTACAACGCGAGCGGTCCGTCGCTGCTCGGGTCGATCCCTCGATCGCGCAGGATCGACTCGAACGTCGTGCCGGGCGCGACGAGGGCCCGTTGCCCGCTGGCTGCCACGGCGGCGAAGGCGAGCGCCTCGACTCGCACAGCGTCGCGCGACGCAGGGTTGATCACGGCGTCGACCGCGCTCGCGCCTTCGAAGAATCGCTCGTTGGTGACCTGGTCGATTGAAAACGGGTGACCCGAGAGCGTCGCGAGGACGCTCCCTCGCGCGACGGGCTCGGTCCATCGCAGCGTCCACCACGCGATCGAAATGACCCCCGGCGGCAGGTCGTCGCCGCGCTCGAGCCTCCATTCGAGCTCGCGGAGCGCGTCGAGCGCGTTCGATCGCGTGGGCTCATCGAGGCGCTCTACGAGCGCTCTGCGACGCGCGATCACCGCGGCGGCGCGCGCGCGTTCGGCGGTCTGCGGGGCGATCTCGTCGCGACCGCGCCTCGAGAACACGCGTCGATCGGACACGACTGCGTCGGGTCCCGCCCAGAGCACCGGCTCGCGCACCAAGCTCGCGGGTCGTCCCTCGATCGCGTCGAGGAGCTTTTGCTCCGGTGATCGGCGGTCGTCCTCGAGCGGCGCGGGAGCCGACACCGTCGCGAGCGCCTGTCCGTTCGAGACGCGCTGACCGACGGACGCGAGCGTGTCGCTCTCGTTCGCGCCCTCCCACGCTTGGGCTCCCCATCGGGTGTCTCGCAGGACGCTCTCGACGACCCTCGCGCGCTCCGCAGAGAACGCGCGATCACCCAGCGTCGCGGCGCTCAACCACAGCGCGCCCGGAGGGACGCGGAGGTCGAAGCCGATGCGGACGAGCCTGCCGAGCGCGAGCGTTTCGTCGCGAAAATGGCGGGTGGTTGCCACTGCGCTTCGCGGGGCGATCGGGCCCGCCGTCACCGTCGGGCTCTCTTCGCGAACGGTGTCCTCGTCGACGACCAGGGCCGGCGCTTCGACCCACGAAATCAACCCGCGGCTGTCCTCGAGGGCGTACGCGCCGTCGCGCTCGTCGACCGCGACGACGGTTCCTCCCGAGACGTCGCTCGACGCGAGGCGCACGGCGCCGCCGAGTCGCGCCGCCGCCGCGGCGAAGGTCGACTCGATCGGCGGTGGCTCGGGCGCTTCGAGCGCGAGGGGCTCGCGCGAGACGACGGGCGCGCCGAGCGCGACTGCGTTGCTCAGCGTGGCCGCGACGAACACGTCTGGGCGCGCGACGAAGCCGCGCTCGTCGATCGCGACGACGGGCAGGTCGGCCACCGCGGACTTGCCGACGGCGACGCGCGTCCAGCCCTTCGGCGCGGTCATGTACGCGGGGATTCGCACCGAGCGCAGGACGTCCGCGGCCTCGAGCGCAAACGCGAGGCGCACCGGCGGCGCGTGCGCTTCGCTCGACAGGCGCGCGCGCAGGAGCGTCATGGCGCTCGCGACGTTCCACGTGTCGTGCGGGAGCCAGGTGAAATCTGCGGTCTTTCGCGGCTTCTCGCGGGGCCCGAAGGTGATCACCTTGGCGCGCGCGAGCGCGTGATGACCGCTGAGGAACAGGCCACGTCGGATCCAGCGCGCGAGCACGTGCCCAGGGCCGAGGACGCGGACAGGCGGCGGTGTTTCGCGCGAGAGCCTTCGGGCTTCGTCGGTCTCGAGCCACGCGAGGACGCGCTGCAGCGTTTCGAACCGCCACCCGAAGGACGCGTCGTCGTCGTCGAAGAGCGACCTCGGGACCGACTCGTGCGCGATCACGCTGTCGGGCATGAACGTCGACTCGAAGAACGAGATGGCGTCGCGCTCGTTGCGAAGCGATACGCGCGTCGGGAGCTTGGGCTCGACGATGGAGACCTTCTTCCGCGGCGGCGCTTCGACGGCGGCGGGTTGCCGCGAGAGCAGCGAGGGGACGCCGTCCTCCGCGGTTCTTGCTGTCACTTCGATCCCGTCCGTCCCGTACGCAAGCTCGAGGTGATCGCCGTTTTCGTACCCGACGCGCCAGCCGCGCTCGAAGGGAAACAGCCCGTGCGGCGGGGCGAGCTCGCTTCGAATCGCGCGATGCGCGCCGTCGTGAACGACAGTGCCGAGCTCCGTTCGAATCGGAACCTCGCCGTTGTAGAGCTCTTGCTCCTTGATGTCCTCGACCGTCCGCAGGTCCGAGCTCGTGTCCCACACAATCAAACGGATCGTGATCTTCTGCGGCGCTGCGAGGGTCATCCCGCGGCGAACGCACGCTCGCTCGTCGTACTTCGGCCGCTCGATCGTCGAGGACACGAGGTCGAATTGAAATCGCTCGGCGTCGCCCTGACGCGGCGACAGTTCGCGGAGCGCTCGCTCGACGAGCCCGTCTTCGGTCTGTTCGAGCGCGCGCCACGAGGCTTCGATGTGCGGGTGCGGATCCACGCCCCTGCGCGTACTCCGAAACGGCCGCGCTGCGAAGCGGCCGACCGTCAGTGTTGCATCACCGACGCGTCGCTGTTTTGCCCTCCGGCGATCACGGGCTGCGAGAGCGAGACGCCGCCCGCGTCCGTCGCGTCTTCGGGGTAGCCGTGACCGGGGCCGAGGATGCGCGGGAGGTATTGCTGGTAGTCGAAGTGGTCCGAGTGCTCGGGCGTGTGGCACTGCTGCGCGCAAAACGCCTGCGGCGGATTGCGAATGATCGTCGCGCGTTGCTGCGCCGCGGTGCGCGCGGTGATGTGGCGCGAGCCGGGGCCGTGGCACGTCTCGCACTGCACATCGCGGAGGCCCTGGTTCTGGACGACCTCGCTTCCGCCGGGCTGCTGGTAGCCCGTGACGTGGCAGCCCACGCACGAGAGGTTGAAGTTCTTGTTGAGGATCTCGATGGTCCAGTAGGCGCGCGAGTGCGGCGTTCGCTCCCAGATGGCGAACGCGGCTTCGTGGCACGAGCGGCACTCGCCGTCGCCGACGTAGCTCGCCTGTCCGCGCGGCGCCGCGGGGGCGCGGAGCGTCGCGTACTGCTCGCGGTTGTGCTCGTTGACCGCGCGAAAATACGTGGCGATTTGCTGCTCGATGTCCGGTTGCCGCGCGAGCTCGGGCGCGACCTCGACGGCGCGCGCGCGAAAATAGTGCCCCTGCGCGGGGGGCGTGGGCGGGGCGTCGGCCTGCGCGCGCTCGCGTTCGAGCTGCGCGAGTCGCGCGCGCTGTTGCGCGACGGCGTTGGCGTCGACGGAGGGGTCGCGCGACCAGGCTTCGAGCCGCTGTCGGAGCTCCCGGATGCGGCGGTCGAGCGAGGCGCGCTGCGCGTCTGCGGTGCTGGGGCTGGCGTCGGCGAAGCGCGCGGTTCCGTCGCGTAGGTAGAGGTCGACGACTCCGACGAATTTTCCCTGATTCGGCGCGCTGAGGACGAAGGCGTCGCCGACGCGCTCGGGCGGCGGCGGGGTGTTGGACTCTTCGCGAGCGACGACCACGAAATCAACGCCCGGGACGTTTCGCGCGATCGCGACCGCGGCCCTCCGCGCGACGCTAGCGAGCACGACCACCACGCGCGCGCCCTGTTGTTTGACCGCGGCGATCGCGGTGCGCGCGGCCTCGACGGGGTCTTGGGTGTTGGGCGCTCCTTGGGGCGCGGGGCTCTCGGACGAGGGGCGAAAATCGCTGACGCCGACGATCCCGACCTTCACGCCGTCGACCTCGCGAACGACGTAGGGCCGATACCCCGGGGCTCCGGCGTCGACGTTTGCAGCGATCCTCGCGGCGCGTTGATTTTGTGTGATCCGCTGTAGCTCGTCTGCGCCGCGCGCGTAGTCGCTCGGCCCTGGCGCGAACGCCGCGAGGCCGACGCGATCCAGGATCGGGACGAGCGACTCGGCTTTGCGGGTCTCTTGGTAGACCATGCGCTCGTCGAGCGTCGGGTCGCGAAAGAGCAGGTCTCCCGCGGCGACGAGCAGGTGTCTCGGCGCGTTGGCGCGCTCGCTCTCGATGAACCTCGCGAGGCGATCGATGCCTCCGAGCGGCCGCGAGTTGCAGCCGCAGGGCTCGAAGTAGCCGTCGAGGTCGACGAGATAATAGAGCCGGAGCGTGGGCGGTCCTTCGCGCGCGGCCTGTCGTGCGTCCGGTTGCGGCGGAGGATTGCCGGGCTTTCGGCTGTTGCACGAGGCGCCGAAGGAGGTGGCTCCGAGGGCGAGCGACGCAAAGACCAGGGATTGCAATACTCGAAAGCGCATCTTGACGGAGGGTAGGTCGGTCGGTAGGGTTCGCGCCCCTGTTTCGGGTAGCGGACATTTGTACGGCCCGTACGAGGCGATTGATCGAACAGATATACGGAACAAACCGATGGTGACGATTCGACTGACCCGTGGCGGTACGAACAAGGTTCCTTTCTACCGCATCGTTGTGGCCAACTCCCGCGCCAAGCGCGACGGGCGCTTCATCGAAGCGCTCGGCACTTGGGATCCGAGCCAGGGCGCTGGCGAGCTGGTGATCGACCACGCCCGCTACGACCACTGGGTGAAGCTCGGCGCGCGTCCGAGCGACGTGGTCGGGCAGATCACCAAGCGTGCGGCCAAGGCCGCCGCGAAGTCTGCGTGATCTTCGTCGACCCGGACGACGCGCAACGACCCGCACCTCGCGTGCAAGCACCCGAGCAACGAGAGAAGACTTCGTGGCGGACCCGATCGAGAACCGCGTGATCAACCTGGTGACCTTCGTGGCCAAGGCCCTCGTGGACGAGCCGAAGGAGGTCGAGGTGTACGAGGTCGAGCCGGATCGCGAAGGCGTCCGGATCTTCGAGCTCCGCGTGGCGCGCGGGGACCTCGGCAAGGTCATCGGCCGCGGCGGCGCGACGGCGCGGGCGCTTCGGCAGATCGTGACGTCAGCCACCGCGGGTGAAGGCCCGCGCGTGTTGCTCGACATCGTCGAGGACTGATTGCAGCTCGCCGGACGAGCGGAGCTTCGCCCGTGAGCGATCGAAGCGACGAAGACGCAACGAGCGACCAGCGCATCGTGCTCGCGACGTTGGGGCGCGCGCACGGGATTCGCGGGGCGATTCGCGCGCGGGTGTTCAACCCCGAGACGACGCTGCTGGATCCGGGCTGCGTCGTCAGGATCTCGCCGCCGGACGACGGTGAAGTCGACGCGAGCGCGTCGGACGAGCCGGACTACGTCGAGTGCTCGATCGTCAAGCGCACCAAGGCGGGTGACGGCTGGGTGCTCGAGCTCGCGGGCGTCGAGGATCGAACGGCCGCCGAGGAGCTCACGGGCGCGACGGTGTGGGTCGCGCGCTCGGCGCTTCCGCCGCTCGAAGAGGGCGAGTTCTACCTGGCGGACGTCGAGGGATACGCCGTGTTCGACGACGCGGGCGCGCCCGTCGGACGCGTGCGCAAGGTCGAGTCGTACCCCACGGTGGACGTGCTCGTGATCGCGCGCGACGAGGGCGCGGACGTCGAGGTTCCTGTGGTCGAGGGCGTCGTGCTCTCGGTCGACAACGACGCGCGCAAGTTCGTGATCGACCGCGAAGCGTTGAAAGAGTCCTGATCGCGACGCACAACGCGCGGCGCGTTGTCTCGCGGAGGAGTGTTCGCTTCGATGGATGTCTACGTGCTGTCGTTGTTTCCCAAGATGCTCCACGGATTTACGCGGTCGAGCATCATCGGTCGCGCCGTCGAAGAGGGCAGGGTGCGCGTGCACGACGTGCAGATCCGCGACTTCTCGACGAACAAGCACCGCACGGTCGACGACGCTCCGTACGGCGGCGGAAGCGGGATGGTCATGGCCGCTCCGCCCATCGTCGCCGCGATCGAATCGCTCCCCTCGGTCGAGGGAATCGCTCCGCGAAAGATCCTGCTCACGCCCTCGGGGCGGCTGTTTTCTCAGCGCGACGCCGAGCGGCTCGCGGTCGAGCCCGCCATCGCGCTCGTGTGCGGCCGCTACGAGGGCGTCGACGACCGCGTCCGGCCCTACATCGACGAAGAGCTCTCGATCGGCGACTACGTGTTGACCGGCGGCGAGCTCGGCGCCGCGGTGATCCTCGACGCGGTCGTTCGCTTGTTGCCGGGCGTCCTCGGCAATCATCACTCGTCCGTCGACGAGTCGCACGGACGCGGCGGGACGCTCGAATATCCGCAATTTACCAGGCCAGCGACGTTTCGTGACGTCCCGGTGCCCGCGGTGCTCCAAGGAGGAGACCACAAGCGCGTCGCGCGCTGGCGCCGGTGGCAAGCGCTTCGTCGAACGCGCGAGCGGCGACCGGACCTCTTCGCGAAGCTGTCGCTCACTGACAAAGAGCTCGCCGAGCTCGACGGAGACGAGCCGTGAACGAACTCGAAATTAAGCACCCACAATCAAGCGCGCCTGCGAGACCCAAGAGCTACGTCGCGCTCGTCCACCACCCGGTGAAGGCGAAGGACGGCTCGGTGATCACGACGTCGATCACCAACCTGGACGTTCACGACATCGCGCGCACGGCCAGGACGTACGCCCTCGCGCGGTACTACATCGTGACGCCGGTCGAAGCGCAGCGGGCGCTCGTCGAGCACATCGCTGGCTACTGGCGGGACGGCGAGGGCAAGGAGCGCGTTCCGCAGCGGAGCGAGGCGCTCTCGCTCGTGCACCCGATCGCGTCGCTCGACGAGGCCATCGCCGACGTGCGCGCGCGCGAAGGCAAAGAGCCGCTGCTCGTGACCACCGCGGCCAAGGCCTCCCGCAGCAAGAAGTCCTTCGACGAAGCGCGCGCGGAGCTCCGGGCCACCGATCGCCCCGCGCTCCTCGTGTTCGGAACGGGCTACGGCCTCATCGACGCCGTCCTCGAGCGCGCCGAGCTGCACCTCGCCCCCGTCCGTCCTGGCGTCTACAACCACCTTCCGGTCCGCGGCGCAGCGGCCATCGTGTTCGACCGGCTGTTCGGCGACGAGGGCGCGTGAACGGCCGACGTTCACGGATTGAATTCGGTTCGGGCCGTACCGATTGACAGTCACCCGTTCGCGTGGTTTCTTCCCGGCCCCTTTTTCCCCTCCCGATCGCCCGCGTGGACGCGCTGCGACGGGGGCTCAGTGAGTAGCAGTCATGGGTAGCCAGCATCCTGTTATCGAGTCGCTCCACAAGGACCGCATCGCGAAGACCAACGACGACGCTTTCCGCGTCGGTGACACGGTCCGCGTGCACTACAAGGTCGTCGAGGGCGACAAAGAGCGCATCCAGGTCTTCCAAGGCCAAGTGATCCGCAAGCGCCGCGGCGGCGTCGGCGCGACCTTCACGGTCCGCAAGATCTCGTACAGCGTCGGCGTCGAGCGCATCTTCCCGCTCCACTCCCCGCGCATCGACAAGGTCGAGCTCGTCGCGCGCGGCGTCGTCCGTCGCTCGCGCCTCTATTACCTCCGCGACCTCGAGGGCAAGGCGGCTCGCTTGAAGGACGCCCGCGAGAAGGCCGGCGCGCAGGCGGTCTCCGCGGCCGACGTCGCCAAGGGCTGATCGTCGATCGCGCTCGCCTCGCGACCGCTCGATCGAACGCTAGCCACACCGAGGCATTCTTCGCAGGAGTCAGCTCGTTGCGCGTCGACCTTCCAACCAGGCAGCGCGCGAGGGGCGCCTCGATCTTCCCCGTGCTCGCGCTCGTCGCGGCGAGCGCGCTCACGTGGTGGGCTTGCCGCGCGCCGGGGCTCAACAACGGCGCTGCGTGCGTTCGCGCGACCGAGTGCGAGTCGCTCGTGTGCAATTTTCAACTCGCCCAGGACGCGAGCGCCGACGGCAGCGCGACGGGGACGTGCGTCGGCCGCTGCACCTCGAGCGCGCAGTGCGCGAACTCCTTCGTCTGCGGCCGCTACGACTTTCGGGGAATCATCCCGGACAGCGGCCCGGACGGCGAAGGCGTCCGCGAGGGCCCCGACTTCGAGATCCTTCGGTCGTGCCGTCCCAAGCTCAACGTCGCGTGCTCGCGCGACGAGCAGTGCGGCCGCGGCGAGGGCTGCTTCGGCGCGCCGAGCGGCGTGTGCGCCCGCCGCTGCTCGCGCTCGTCCGAGTGCGTGACTCGATTTTGTGTGTCCGAAAACAACAGCGAGTCCTGCGGATCGCCAGGCCTCTGCATGCCCGAGTGCGACGACCTCTCCGAGTGCGCCGCGAACCAGTACTGCGCGTTCGCGTACGGCGGCAACAGCGTGCACGGCCGCTGCGCGCCGCTCATGACGGCGGACGGCGGCTGCCCGGGCCCCGACGCCGATGCCGATGCCGGCGACGCGAGTGCTTCTGACGCCGACGCGAGCGTTCCCGACGCACCCGAGCCCGCGCCCGACGCGGACGCGGCGGCGGCCGACGGCGATGGAGCGCAAGGGTAGGCCATCTGGCCTATCGACCCCATCGGTCGCGCGGCGCACCGTTGCGCGCATGACCGACGAAGCTTCACCGGACGTTGTGTTTGTTCACGGGGCGTGGGTGGGCCCGCGTTGTTGGGACTCGTTCAAGGGCCTCTACGAGAAGAAGGGGCTCTCGTGCCTCGCGCCGTCGTGGCCGTTCGACGAGAGACCGTACGACGCCCTCCGCAGCGCTCCGAGCGCCGAGCTCGCGCGCGTCGGCGTCGGTGAAATCGTCGCGCACTACGAGGCCCTCTTGCGACCCATGAAGCGGCAACCGCTCCTCGTCGGCCACTCGTTCGGCGGGCTCTTTGTGCAGATGTTGCTCGATCGCGGGCTCGGGTCGGCGGGGGTCGCGATCGACTCGGCGCCGCCCAAGGGCGTGATGGCGACGCCCACAGCGGTGCGCGCGGGGCTCGGCGTGCTGCTCTCGTTCTTCGGGTGGCGCCGCGTGCTCAGGATCTCGCGCTCGGCGTTTTCGTGGGGCTTCGTCCACGAGCTCGACGCGGCCGCGCAGAAGCGCGCCTTCGATGAGCACGTGATCCCGACGCCGGGGCGCCCATTTTTTCAAGCCGCGTTCGCGCCGCTCTCGAGCGCCACCAAGGTTCGCTACGACAACGTCGAGCGCGCGCCGCTGCTGCTGATCGCGGGCTCGCTCGATCGAACGGTCCCCGCCGCGATGAACCGGGCGAATTTCGCGCACTATCAGCAGCACGCGCGCGTCCGCGAGAAGACTGCCTTCAAGGAGTTCTCTGGCCGGTCGCACTGGATTATCGCCGAGCCCGGATGGGAAGAGGTCGCCGAGCACTCGCTCGACTGGGCCCGAAGCACCGGCGCCGCGCGCTGAGCGACCCCGAGCGCGCGCGGCGGGTATCTCGCGCGCGCGCCGCTGCCGTACAGTCTCCGCGCGCGTGACGCCTCTTGCACCGAAGCGAATGGCCGAGCTCGTCGGGGCGCTCTCGCTCGCCACCGACAGCGCCAACGGCGTGCGGCCGCAGACGGCGATTCGTACGGCGATCCTCGCGGTCGACCTCGCGCGCGCCGCGGGCGCGGCGACGGACGTTCAGCACGCCGCGTTTTGGACGGCGCTGCTGCGCTTCATCGGCTGCACGTCGTTTGCGCACGAGACCGCGCGATGGGCCGCAGGCGACGACCTCGCGCTGTTGGCCGAGCTCCAAACGACGGACGTCGAGCGGCCCTCGACCGTGCTCCGTGGCGCGATCCGCGCGAGTCGTTCGGCCAACGCGTTCGCGCGCGTCGCGTCGTTCGCGCGGCTCGTGTCCGATCGTGACGCCTCGGCGCGGTTCGCGGATGCGCATTGTTCACAGGCAAATTCGCTGGCCGAATCGCTGGGAGCCCCGCCGCTCGTCCGCGCGGCGCTCGGCGACCTCTACGAGCGCTTCGATGGGTTGGGCGCCCCGCGAAACGCGCGCGGCGAAGAGCTCTCGCTCGTCGCTCGGGTGGTGCACGTCGCTGCGTGGGCCGAGGCGCACGCAGCGCTCGCAGGGCCCGACGCGGCCCTCGAGGCGGTGCGCGCGATGCGAGGGCGCTCGCTCGATCCTGCGCTCGTCGACCGGTTCGTTCGCGATGTCGCGACCACGCTCGCCGCTCCGCCGACGCCCATCTTCGAGTCGATGCTCGAGCGCGAGCCATCGCCGCAGTGGACGATCGACGACCCGGAGCCGGTGTTCGTCGCGTTTGCGAAGTACGCGGATTTGAAGTCGCCGTATTTGCTCGGGCACTCGACGGGCGTCGCCTCGCTCGTCGATCGCACCGCAGAGTCGCTTGGATTTTCTCAGGCCGAACGCGTGATCGCGCGAAAGGCGGCGCTGGTTCACGACGTCGGCCGCGTCGCGCTGCCCAACGGACTCTGGGACAGCCCCGCGCCGCTCGGCCGCGTCGAGCGCGATGCGATCGCGTCGCACGCCACGCACACCGAGCGCATCCTCGCGTTCGGCGAGCACACTCGATCGCTGGCCGTCGTCGCGAGCGCCGCGCACGAGCGACAAGACGAGTCGGGCTATCCGCATCGACGCGCGCCCCGAGATCGATGCGCGCGGCTGCTCGCGGTGTGCGATGTCCTTCACGCGCTCGGCGAAGCGAGGCCCCACCGCGCGGCGCTCGGCGCCGAGGCGCGCGAGGCGATCCTGCTCGAAGACGCGCGGGGCTCGAGGCTCGATCGGACGATCGCAGACGCCGCGCTCGCGACGGCGAAGGGGCGCGTGTTGCCGTCGCGCGCGTCGGTCCTCTCCGAGCGCGAGATCGAAGTGCTCGTCGAGCTCGCGCGGGGAGCCAGCAACAAAGAGATCGCGGTCGCGCTCGGCGTGTCGCCGAAGACCGTGCAGCACCACGTGGCGCACGTGTACGAGAAGACCGGCGTTCGTTCGCGCGCGGCGGCGGCGCTCTACGCGGTCGAGCACGGGTTGGTCGTTTCGAAGAGCCTCGGGTGAGCGATCTCCGAGCCGCGAACAAGCTGCAATTCGACCGGTGAATCGCTACGATCCGCACAGCCATGAAGTGGTTCAACGATCGCGCGTGGGTCCAGCGAGCAACGAGGGCGAACCGTGAGGGTGATCGTTTGCGGACGGTGAGCAGCGAGCTGCGCGTTGCGCTCGTCGTCGGCGCGCTGCACGCGGTGTCAATGGGCGGATGCGCGCCGTCGGAGGCGCGGTGCGTTCCCAACGAGACGCGCGTGTGCGCGTGCGCTGGGGGGCGCGCAGGAGTGCAACAGTGTCAGTCGAGCGGGGCGAGCTACAGCGTGTGCGACTGCTCGCAAGCGCAAGACGTTGCCGTGAACGACGCGACGTCGGACGCGATGGCGCCGACCGACAGCGGCGTCGTGAACGGGTCCGATGTGGTCAGCGTGATGGACAGCGCTGTGGGCAACGACAGCGGCGTCCCGTTGATCGATTGCCGATCGTTGCCGTCGTCGCTTCCGAGCGGGTGGGTCCGCGGCGTTCCTGCGTTGTTCACCGAGGTCCCTTGGATCGAGATCGCCGGGACGTTTTGGAACCCGTTTCCAAACGGCGGCGGGACCGGTCGCATCCTGACGAGCCGAGGTGAGTATCTTTCGCTCGAGTTCACGACGCCGACCGACGTCGCCGATTGGAACATGCGCGCTCCCAACAAACGCGCCTCGTGGGATCGCTCACAAGTCGGCGGCGAAGCCGACGTCGTGTACATCGGCTTCAGCACGTGCCCCGGTGACTTTCGGCTCCCGCCGCGCGATCAAGTCGCGCCCGCGAACGACCCGACCTTCGCGCGCGGCTGTCGCAGCGTTCGCCGCGCAGGGGCCGTTGCCGACGCGCCGCAGTCGAACATCGTGTACGAGATCAGCGCTGCGCCGTCGGACGAGTCGCGCTGTCGGCTCGCGCCGGGGCGTCGCTACTTTCTCAACGTCATTCGCGCGGATGTGCTCGACGGAGCGATCGGGGCTCCCGCGACCGAAGCGGGGTGCGTCAACCCCGATCTCACGCGTTGTGGCATTCAAATGCGCGTGGACTGACCGCCGCGGCCGCGCGAGGGACCGCGAAGCAGCGGCGAACATTTCCCCGGACAACCCCCTCCCGTTCGTGGCGGGTTGGCCGCAGACTCCCGCGCGCTGATGTCTGTCGATTCTGTGGAAGTCGCCCCGAGCGCCGCACGAAATTCAACGCCCGCTCGCGCCAGCGACCCGCCGCTGCCGACCGCGCCCGAAGCGCGTTGGACGGTCGGTTCGTTGGTTCGCGCCCACCGCCGTGAGTTCGCGATCGGATCGGCGTTCTTGGTGCTCTCGACCACGTTCGCGGCGCTGATCCCACAGCTCATCCGCGGGACCACCAACGCCATCGTCACGGCGCGCGCCGACGACGGAATGCGCATCGCTGTCGCGATGATGGTCGTCGCGGTGCTCGCGGCGATCACGCGCGTGGCCTCGCGCATCTGGATCTTCAACGGCGGTCGCAACATCGAGTACCGGCTGCGCGGCGAGATGCTCGCGCGGCTCCACACGCTCGGACCTGCGTTTTTTCGCGGAATGAGCGCGGGCGAAGTGATGTCTCGCGCGACCAACGACCTCGGGCAAGTGCGGCTGCTCGTCGGGTTCGGCGCGCTCAACATCGTCAACGCGCTCGTCGCGTACTCGGTGAACCTGCCGCTCATGTTCGGTCGTTCGTGGAAGCTCACGCTCGCGTCTCTCGCGCCGTTTCCGCTCTTTTTGGTGCTCACGCGCTTCTTCGCGAAGCCGCTCTTCTCGCGGTCGCGCGCGACGCAAGACGCGATCGGCGCCCTCAGCGAGCGGGTGCAGCAGACGCTCGCGGGCATGCGCGTGGTGCGCGCGTACCAGCTCGAGGGACCGGAGACCAAGTCGTTCTCCAAGCTCTCGAACGAGTCGCTCGAGGCGAACCTGTCCCTCGCGCGGCTGCGCGGATCGCTCTGGCCGATCCTCGGGACGAGCGCCGCGATCGCCGCGCTGATCGTGCTCTGGTACGGCGGGACGCTCGTGCGTCGCGGCGAGGCGACCGTCGGCGACATCCTCGCGTTTCAAGGGCACATCGCGCTCGTCGCGTGGCCCACGGTGGCGCTCGGGTACATCGTCTCGATCCTGGCGCGCGGAAAGGCCTCGCTCGAGCGCATCAATCAAGTGCTCGTCGCGCAGCCCGACGTCGCCGATGAGTCGAGCGGCGACAGCGTCGTGAAGAGCGAAGACCTTCGCGGAGGGCTGCGCGTCGAGGGACTTCGGTACTCGGTCGACGGGCGGGCGCTCGTGGACGGGGTGACGTTCTCTGTTCCCGCAGGGGGATCGCTCGCGATCGTCGGCAAGACGGGCAGCGGAAAGAGCGTGCTCGCGCAGCTCGTGACGCGCATGCTCCCGACGCCCAAGGGGGCGGTGTTCATCGACGGACACGACCTCTGTACCGTGCCGCTCGCGACGCTGCGAGCCAACGTCTGTCTCGCGCAGCAAGAGGCGTTTTTGTTCTCGTCGACGATCGCGCGAAACATCGCGTTCGCGACGGGCGATCCGGACCTTCCCGACAACGTTCGGCGTGCGAAAGAAGCGGCGACGGAGGTTCAGCTCGCGGGCGAAGTCGCGACGATGGGCGACGGGTTCGACACGATCGTCGGCGAGCGCGGCGTGCAGCTCTCGGGCGGACAGAAGCAGCGCGTTTCGCTCGCGCGTGCGCTCTTGGCGGCCCCCAAGGTCCTCGTGCTCGACGACCCGCTCTCGGCGGTGGACGCGCGGACCGAGTCGCTGATCTTGGACGCGATCGACCGCGCGGCGCAGGGCAGGACGCTCTTGCTCGTCACGCACCGGATCGCGGCGGCGGCGCGCTGCGACCGCGTGATCGTGCTCGACGAGGGCCGCGTCATCGAAGAGGGAACGCCGGACGAGCTCCTTCGCAACGGCGGCCTGTACGCGAGGCTCGCTGAGCATCAGCGGCTCGAAGCCGAGCTGGAGGCGATGGAGTGATGGCCACGCCCGACAGCTCCGCCGCGAAGAGCGGCAATCCACCGGCGCAAAAGCCCGCAGCCAAGACCGGCGCCGAGGTCGAGAAGGCCTTTCACGAAGAGGGCGGCCTCGGCAAGGTCTACGACACGGCGCTCTTGAAGAAGCTCTGGCCGTTTGTTCGGCCCTATCGAGTGCCGTTCTTCTTGTCGCTCGCGATGATGCCGCTCGCGAGCGAGCTGCTCGTCGCGCAGCCGAGGATCATGCGCTCGGCGATCGACGACGGGATCGTCCGAGGCGTTCCCGGCGCGCTCACGCGCGCGTCGCTCGCGCTCGCGGCGCTGCTCGTGTTCGAGTTCATCGTGCGCTTCGTGCAGATGTACTCGATGCAGTGGGTCGGCCAGAAGGCGATGGCGGACCTGCGCGAGCACACGTTTTCATTTCTCCTGCGCCAGCGCTTGGCGTTCTTCGATCGACAGCCGGTGGGCAGGCTCGTCACGCGCGTGACCAACGACGTCGACGCGCTCGGCGAGCTGTTCGCGTCCGGGGCGGTCTCGGCGCTCGGAGACGTCATCACGCTCGCGCGCATCGTCGTGGCGATGCTCGTGCTCTCGCCGAAGCTCTCGCTCTTCGCCTTCGTCGCGGTGCCCCCGCTCGCGCTGCTCGTCGATCGGTTTCGCCGGCGCGCGCGCGACGCGTTTCGCGAGATCCGCACGAAGACCGCGCGCATGAACACGTACCTCGGCGAGCAAGTCGCGGGCGTCTCCGTCGTGCAAGCGTACGGGCAGCAAGAGCGCTGTCAGCGCGAGTTCGACGACATCAACCGCGCGTATCGCGAGGCGAATCACCAGTCGATTCGCTACGACGCGCTGTTGTTCGCCGTGGTCGAAATGTTCGCCACGGTGTGCACCGCGACGCTGCTCTTCGTCGGCGCGCGCGCGGCCGGCGCTCACTCGGATGCGGCGACGATCGGGACGCTCGTGGCGTTCGTGCAGTACATCTCGCGCTTCTTCGAGCCCCTCCGCGAGCTCTCGGGCAAGTACACGATCCTGCAGAGCTCGATGGCGGGCGCCGAGCGAATCTTTCAGCTCCTCGACAAGCCCGAGCCGGACGCGGGCCTCGACCCGACGAAGGTCTCGAAGCCGGACCCGAGCGCCCCGCGGATTCGCTTCGACCGCGTGACGTTCTCGTACGGCAAGGGCAAGGACGTCCTTCGCTCGGTGGATTTCTCGGTCGCGCGCGGCGAGACGGTCGCGCTCGTCGGCGCCACGGGCGCGGGAAAGAGCACGGTCTGTTCGCTCGTTCAGCGGTTGTACGACGTCGACGACGGGGCCATCTCGGTCGACGGCGTCGACGTGCGCGGGACGGTGAGCGACGAGCTCCGCGCGAAGTTCGGCGTGGTCCCGCAGGACGCGTATTTGTTTCCCGGCGACGTGCTCACCAACATCGCCGTGGGTACGGACACGCCCGATCGCGCGCGGGCCGAGAAGTGCGCGAAGGACGTGGGGCTCGACGCCGTCCTCGATCGCCGAGGAAAGGGCCTCGAGACCAAGGTCGACGAGCGCGGGGCCAACTTCTCGGCGGGCGAACGGCAGCTCATCGCGCTCGCGCGTGCGCTCTATCGCGCGCCGGAGATCCTTCTGCTCGACGAGGCGACCTCGAGCGTCGACAGCGAGACCGAGTCCGTCGTTCAGCGAGCGATCGAGCGCGCGCTCGAAGGGCGCACGGCCATCGTCGTCGCGCACCGATTGAGCACGATCCGCAACGCCGATCGCATCCTCGTGTTTCACAAGGGACAGATCGCCGAGAGCGGGACCCACGAAGAGCTCCTCGCGAAGGACGGGATCTACGCGAGGCTGCACAAGCTGCAGTTCGCGGGCGCGGCCGCGTAGGGTCGAACCGTCGATTGTTCTCTCTCTCGGGTGGCTTTCCGTTCGCGCTTGGTTCTGATACCAAGAGTTGGACGGAGGATCGGCGATGCGGAGTTGGAGCACGCGCTGGCGCGCCCTTGGGTTCATCTCGCTATGGCTCGTGAGCGCGTGTGTCGCGCCTCGCACCGAAGGTCGAGAGTGCGTCTTCTCTCGGGACTGTACGCAGGGGCTGATATGTGCCGGAGGATTTTGTCGCGTTGCGTGCGCGGACGTTCGCGACTGCATGAGCCCGAACGTGTGTCGACCGAGCGGTGAGGCTGCGCTGACGGCGTGTCTTCCACCCGACAGCGCTCAGCCGTGCGTAGCCAACAATGACTGTCCGAACGGCGCTCGTTGCGACGAGAAGTTCTGTCGATGGACGTGCGCGAGCGACGCGCAGTGCACGGAGCTGCGCGCGGGCACGTGCGACACGGCGCGCGGGTATTGCACACAGCGCGTGCGCGCGGGCGACACAGCGCCGAGCGCCACGGATGCTGGCGACGCGTCGCTCGAGGCGTCGGTCGATGTGGCGAGCGACGGCCCGAACGACGCGACGATCGAGAGCGACGCGCCTGTCGCCGACAGCGCGAGCGACGTCGTTTCGACGATGGATTCATCCCTCATGGACAGCGCGACGGACGGTCCGATCGTGTGCCCCGCAGGCCGAATGGACTGCGACGGCGATCGAGGCAACGGATGCGAAGTCGACGTGACGAGCGATCCGAACCACTGCGGGATGTGCGGGGCGCTGTGCAATCCGCTTCCGAACGCTACGCGTGCGTGCGTCGCGAGTCGATGCGCTGTGGGATCGTGCGCTGCCGGCTTCGGAGACTGTGATCGAGCTGTCGCGAACGGATGCGAAGCCGCGCTGTCGGGCAATCGAACGCACTGCGGGCGCTGCGACAACGCATGCGGGCCTGGTTCGTTTTGCGGCCCGTTTATGGGAACGTTTGCGTGTCAGGCCGCGGACTTTCCTCCTGGTGACGCAGGCGCGCCGTTTGTTCCGGATGCGGGTCTCGTCTCGAGTGACGGCGGCGACGCGGGATCGACGATCACGACGTTGGTCGCGGGACGAAACGTGTTCGAGTCCGTCACGATTCCAATGAACGCAGAGGTTCGCTCGGCATCCGGGGTGCTCGAGATTTACGCCGACGGTCCCGTACGCATCGACGGCACGATCGATGTGTCCGGTGGCCGGGGCGGAAACGCCGTTCCGACCATGGGGAGCAACTCCGACTGTCGACCGAGCGGCCAAGGCGGCGGAACAGGTACACGCGTCGCGGGAATCACCACCTCGGGCAGCGCGTGCCCAGGTGTGGCAACAGGTGGCAGCGGAGCCGCCGGCGCAAACGCGCCCGTGTCCATTCTGGGTTGCGCGCTCGGTGGAGCGTTTGGCGGTGGAAACGGCGCTGCAGGGACGCCTGCCGGAGCCGCGAGCGCGGGCGGTGGCGGCGGTGGCTACGCCGGCGGCGGCGGTGGTGGCGTACGGGGCAGCACGTTCGGCGGTGGTGGTGCGTCCGCGGCGGGCGGGCGCGGTGGCGGCGGTGGTGGCACCGTCGCCGACGCGGGCTTCGGCGGGTTCGGCGGCGAGTACGACGCTCCAATGGCGCTGAGCGACTACGCAGGGCGCAACGGCGTCCGGGACGGAACCGTCGCGCCGTTCGGTGGTGGCGGCGGCGGCTCGATCGGGCTCGATGCGGCCCGAGATCTCGAAGTCCGAACGACGTTCCGGCCGGGTTCCGGCGGCGGAGGAGGAGCGTTTTCGAGTTGCACGACCGGCATGGGCGGCGCGGCGGGCGGCGGCGGCGGCGGTGGCGCGTTGCGAATTGTGAGCAACACGGCGATCGTCCTCGGGCCGACCGCACGCTTGCTCGCGACAGGCGGCGCAGGCGGAAGCGGCTCTGCGGGCTCGTCGAATCGCAGCGGCGGCGGCGGCGGAAGCGGCGGTGTCATCTACTTGTCAGCGCCGAGCGTGGTGGTCGAGCCGGGCGCGCTCGTCGATGTTCGTGGCGGCGCAGGCGGCGCTGGAAGCGCTGGTCAAAACGGCGGCGACGGCGGGCTCGGTCGGGTGCGAATCGCCGTGGTGCCGTCGTCGTGCGATCTTCGCGGCGCGTTCTTTCCTGGCTTCGCGACGGGGACGCCGTGCGAGGTGTCGCCGGTCGGCGGCGTTGCGGGGCGGACCTTCGTGGGGACGTTTCCTCCGCCGGCGATGTAGCGCTGGATTGTTGCGCGTGGCGCCGGGGGCCGAGCACACTCGAACGCGATGCAATACCGATCGCTCGTGGCGCTCGTCGCCGTCTCCCTGACCGCTCTCTTGAATGCGTGTGTCGCGACGCGCACCGCGGGGTCGCAGTGCGTCGTGCAGACCGAATGCAACGATCCGCTGCTGTGCTCTGCGGGCTTCTGCCGCGCGCAGTGCGGCTCGGACAGCGACTGCGCGAGCGGCGAGCAGTGCGCCTACGCGCGCGACGTCCGACGCAACGTGTGCTTCAACGCCACCGGGACGCGCACGTGCGGCGCCAATCCTTGCGGGACGGGGACGACGTGCATCGACGCGCTCTGCGTGAGCCTCTGCAGCGCGGGCTGCCCGTCGGGCACCGCGTGCTCTCGCGACGGTCGCAACTGTGTCGCGGCCACCACGCCGGCGGACGCAGGGGCGGACGCGGGGCCCGAGGCGGGGACGGACGGGGCTCCGAGCGACGTTCCATCGCCGACCGACGCCCAGCCGGAGGGCGGCATGGATGTTGGCGTCGCGACGGACAGCGGCGCGCTCGACAGCGGGGCGAGCGCTGACAGCGGGGCGAGCTCCGACGCGCGAAGCGGCGACTGAGCCGCGCGTTGCTGCGCGGGCGCACTTCGCGGAGACTCTGGGCCGATGGGCTTCGGTCGCGGCGCGTGGGTGCTCTTGATTTCGTGTGCTCTCGTCGCGTGCGTCGCTCCGCGCACGCGCGGGGCCGAGTGCGTCTTCAATCACGAGTGTGACGACCCGCTCGTGTGCTCGGGCGGCTTGTGCCGCGCGCAGTGCGCGACGGACCGCGACTGCCCGAGCGGCCAGCAGTGCGCGCTCGCTGAAGACGCGCGAAAAAACGTCTGCTTCGACCCGCGCGGCGCTCGCGCGTGCACCGTTCGGACGTGCGCGGCTGGGCAGCGCTGCGCCGACGGCGTGTGCGTTCGTGACTGCTCCGCGACGTGCGCGGTCGGGACCGTGTGCTCAGCGGACGGGCTCTTTTGCGTGCTCGATCGCGCGGCAGGCGACGGTGGATCGGACGCGACGGCGGACAGCGCGATGGACAGCGCGATGGACAGCGCGACGGACAGCGCCATGGACGCTCCCGAAGACCGCAGCGTTGTCGTCGACGCGGTGAGCGACGCGGCGCGATGCTTCGTCGCGCCGACGGCGGACGCGTCGGTCGACGCTGGCGCAGACGCGTCTGTGTGCGCGCCGCCGATGGCGACGTCGACGAGCTGCGGCGCGGGGCTCGAGCTGTGCGACGGGCGCTGCGTTTCGACCAGCGAATCGTCGGCCCATTGCGGGGTCGAGGGCGGCTGCGGCTCCGCGTGCGCTGGACAGTCCACGTGCGTGCGCGGCGTGTGCGCGCCGTGGTCGGTGCTGAGCGTCGCTGCAAACTCGTATGCGACGTACGTCGCGCGAAGCGGCGGCCGACCGTTGCTCGGCTGGGGCGTCGCGTTCGGCGGCGCGCTCGCTGACCGGGCGTCGGACTCGGAGACGCCCGTCGAGATCGTTGGAACGGACGGCGCCATCGACGTCGCGGCGGGCTATCGCAACGGCTGCGCGATCGTCGGCGCCGCACGAAGCGTTCGGTGCTGGGGCTGGGGCATGGCCGGCGTCGTGGACGCGACGATGGCGCACGTGCGGCGAGAGCCCGCGGACGTTCCGTGCTCGAACGGCGCTCGCGAGGTCGCGGTCGGCGAGAACTTCGCGTGCGCGCTTCGCGACGGAGGTGACGTCGTCTGCTGGGGACGCACGGGACGAGGGTTGCTCGGAGAAGGACCCGCGGACGCAGGCGCGGCGAGGTTCGTGTGGGAGCCGACGGTGGTTCCGATCCCTTCGGGCGTGTTGCCGGCGCTGCACATCACCGCGGGCGACGCCCACGCGTGCGCGGTCACGAGCGGATCGTCAGGAAATCGAAACGTCTATTGCTGGGGCTTCGATCAAGAGTCCGTCGTCGGTCGCTCGGTGGTTGGGTCCGTCGCGCCGCCGGGCGCCGTGGGCGCGTCCTTCGATTCACCCGCGCAGACGATCCTCGCGCGAAGCAAGACGACCTGCGTGACCACCGCGTTCGGGTCTGTGTACTGCTGGGGCGAGAACACGTCCGGCGTCGCGGACCCTGCGGCGACGGGCGGCGGCAACGTCGTCGAGCCGCGGATGGTCGCTGGATTTCCTGGGGACTTTCGCGCGGCGTCGCTCGGCGCGCTCGATCAAGCGCGCTGCGCGATCGAGCGCTGTGGTCGAGTGTTCTGCTGGGGAAACGACTTCGAACGGTCGCTCTCGGTGCTCGTGTCCGCGGGCGGACTCGACGCAGGCGGCTCGATGCGGCTGCGTCCCACGCAGATCACAAACGGCGCGGGACCGCTGTATCCAGGGCTCGTCGCGGTGCAGGGGATGCTCCGCGGAGGCTGCGCGTTGCGCGCTGACAGAACGCTCGATTGCTGGGGCGCGAGCGATCGTGGGTCCGTGGGGAGCTCGCGCGTCGTGAGCTCGCCCACCTGGTGATGCGCGGGCGCTGACTCGCTCGCTCATCGCGAAATCTTCTGAAAATTACCGAGTGGATCGCGGAGGCACGAGGACCGGCGTCGCGCCCTCGGCGCTCACGTCGAACACGGTGGGGGCGCGCTCGCACTCCCACGTCGTGACGTTGGCGAACCACGTGGGGCCGTGCTGCCACGCGCCGCCGTCTTCGTGAATGTGCCCGAACATGTGCAGCTTGGGCGCGATCACACGAACCCGCGCGAGCAGGTCCGCGCAGCCCTGGCGCCCGTTGGTGAGCGTTCGATCGCCGATGCCCTCGGGCGGGCCGTGCGTGACGAGCACGTGCGTGTCCGCAGGAATGAGCGCCCACTTCTCGGCGAGCGCCCGTCCGCGCGGAAGGTTGAACGCCCATTGATGAAACTCTGGCTGCCAAGGCGAGCCCCAGAAGCGCACGCCCTCGATCTCGACGCCGCGGTCCTCGAGGACCGTCACGCTCTCGCCGAGCAACGCGCGCGACGCGAGGGGCTCTTTGACGAAGCTCCAGTCGTGGTTGCCCGGGACCACGAGCTTGTACGTGTGTGGCAGCGCCGAGATCCACGCGGCGACCGACTCGAGCTCCGAGAGCCGCCCGCCGCGGCACAGGTCCCCCGCGTGGACGAAGACGTCTCCGTCGGGGATTTCGCGAAAGTCCCCTTCGAACGTGTGGGTGTCGGCCACCGCGACGACGCGCAAGGTCATTGTCGAGATGGTAGCGGGTCTCGCTGCGCGTCGAGCGACGCTGTAATCCGCCCCCGAAACGCTGTATACGGCGATGCTCCCCGGTGGTCGGGGAGCGAGGCGCACGCGGTTCGGGCATCCGTGGACCGCGCGCCCCGTGACCGCCGATGCGAATTCGCAAGCTCGAGATCCAGGGATTCAAGTCGTTCGTCGATCGGACGGTGCTCGCGTTCGAGCACGACATCACGGCGATCGTCGGTCCCAACGGCTGCGGCAAGTCGAACACCGTCGACGCGATTCGCTGGTGCATCGGCGAGCAGAGCGCGAAGAACCTCCGCGGCAAGGCCATGGAGGACGTGATCTTCGCGGGCAGCGAGAAGCGCGCCCCCCACTCGTTTGCTGAGGTCACGATCACCTTCGAAAACGCCGACGGGCTCGCTCCGCCGGAGTTCGCCGCGTACAACGAGATCGCCGTCACGCGCCGGCTCAATCGCGACGGGACGAGCGAGTACTTCTTGAACCGCGTCCCCGTGCGGCTCATGGACGTCGTGTCGTTGTTCTTGGGCACCGGCGCTGGCGCGCGCGCGTACTCGGTCGTCGAGCAGGGCCGCGTCGGGCTCATCGTCACGTCCAAGCCCGAAGACCGCCGCTCGTTCATCGAAGAGGCCGCGGGCATCACGCGCTTCAAAGCCCGCAAAAAAGCCGCTGAAAAGAAGATCGAGCTCACGCGGCAGAACCTCCTGCGCGTCGGCGACATCCTCACGGAGATCGACAAGTCCCTCGCGACCCTCAAGCGACAAGCGCAGAAGGCCGAGCGCTACAAAGCGGTTCGCTCGGAGCTCCGGGACGTCGAGCTGTACCTCGCGGCGCACAAGCTCCTCGAGCTCGTGGCCGTCTCGCGCGTGACCGTGGACACGCTCGAGCGCGTCGAAGCCGAGCACATGGGCGTGAGCGCCGCGCTCTTGCGCCTCGACGCCGACACCGAAGCGACGCGCGCGACCCTCTTCGACGTCGAGCAGCGCTTCGAGCGCGCGCAGCGCGAGAGCTTCGAAGCGGACAACGAAGTGCGCAGGCTCGAGGCCGAGCTCGTTCGAACGCGCGATCAGCTCTCGGTCGCGAAGAAGCGCCACGTCGACGCCACGCGCGAGCTCGGCGAAATCGCTGGTCAACGAACGCTCCTCGCGCAAGAGAGCGCGCAGCTCACGGACAACCTCGAGACGCTGGCCGAGGCCGAGTACGCCGCGACGATGCGCCTCGCAGACGCGGAAGAAGCCCTTCGCGAGCTGCGCGAGCGCGTGGCCGCGGCCGAAGCCCGGCTCAGCGAGCACCGCCGCGCCGTCGGCGAAGCCGAGAAGATCCTCGCGGGCGCCGAGGCGTCGCGCAACGCGCTCTCGCGGCGGATGATCGAGTTCGAGGCGCGAAAGAACCGGCTCGAGACCGAAGCGCGCACCGTCGAGAAGCGCGCGGACGAGCTCACCGCCGAAGGCTCGGGCGTGCTCGACAAGCTCGCGATGCTCCGCGCGCAAAAAGACACGATCGCCGATCGCAAGGCCGCGCTCGAAGCGTCCATCGGGCCGCTGCGCCAAGAGCGCGACGGCGTCGAGCGAAAGCTCGGCGAAGTGAAGCAAGAGCACCAGCGCGCGAGCGCGAGGCTCCAGGCGCTGCGCGAGGTCGCGTCGAGGCACGAGGGCGTCGGCAAGGGCGTTCAGTCGCTCTTGCGCGAGCAGGCGTCGCAGACGATGGGCCTCGTGGCGGACGCGATCGCCGCGCCGCCCGAGTACGCGCCGGCGGTCGCCGCGGTGCTCGCGGATCGTTGGCAAGACGTGCGCGTCGCGAGCCCCGCCGCCGCTGCCTCGCTCGCGAAGTGGCTTCGCGAGCAAAATCGCGGGCGCGCAGCGATGGCCTCGGGCGACGACGACGACCGAGATCCCGTCGTGCACGAGCACCCGGGCGGCGAGGGGATCGAAGGGATGCTCTATCCGCGGCTGCGCGCGGAGGGAGATGTCCCCGCGCCGGTGCGCGCGCTGCTCGCGCCGGTGGTGCTCGCGACGAGCCTCGAGCACGCGGTGCGTGCGTTTCGCGCGGTGGGCGGCTCGTACGTCTACGTCACGCGCGACGGAGACGTGCTCGAGCCGAGCGGTCGCGTCGTGGGTGGTGTTCCCGAAAAAGCCGGCGCGGGTCTGCTCGGGACGCACGCAGAGATCCGCTCGCTCGAGCCTCGCGCCGACGCCCTCGGCTCGCTCGTCGAAGAGCTCACGACCGAGCTCGAAGCGGCGCGCGAGCGCGTGCGCACCGCGCAGACGGACCTCGAAGCGGCGCGGGCGGATTTGCACGCGCAAGAGCTCGCCCTCTTGTCCGTCGAGCGCGACGCGAAGGCGCACGAAGCCGAGCTCGCGCGGAGCGCCGTTCGTCGCGGAGAGCTCGAGCGAGAGCTCACCGAAGTCACGCGCGGCCTCGAGGACATGGAGCGCGAGGACCTCGCGTACGACGGGGCGTTTCGCGAGGCGGAGGTCAAGCGAGACGCCGCGCGCGAAGGGCTGATGACCGACGAGCAAGAGGCGCTCGCGTGGCGCGCGGAGGTCGAGCGCGCTTCGCAGCAGGTGACCGACGCGAAGGTGCTCTCGGCGCGAGAGCGCGAGCGCGCGACGGCCGTTCGCAACGCGATCGCGCGCCTCGAGAAGAGCGGCGTCGAGCTCACGCAGCGCGAAGAGCGATTGACCGCCGAGCTCGCGCAGCTCCAAGAGACGCAGGAGCGCGCGGGCTCGATGGAGGGCTCGCTCGCGGGCGCGATCGGTATTGGCGTCGAGCACGCGACCAAGCTCCGCGACGCGCTCGCGTCGATCAAGGCGTCGTTCGACGCGCTGCGCACGGAGCTCGGCGAGGGCGAGGGAAGGGCGCGCTCGACGCGGTCGCGGCGAGATCAGCTCGCGAGGCAGCTCAGCGAGCTCGAGATGAAGCACCGCGAAGAGCAGATCGCGACCGAGCACCTCGTGCAAAACGCCGCAGAGAAGTACGGCGTGGTGCTCCCGCGGGTGCTCGGTGATTTTCACATGCGCCCTCCGCCCGGCGAGTCCGAGCGAGCGCGGGCCGAAGAGCTGAAGACGGCGCTCGACCGTATGGGCGACGTGAACCTCGGCGCGATCGACGAGTACAAAGCGCAGGAGAAGCGGCAGAAGTTTTTCTCCGAGCAGAAGGCGGACCTCGAGCGCGCGCTCGACCAGCTCGAGCAGGCGATCGAGCAGATGAACCGCGAGTCGAAGAAGCGCTTCAAAGAGACGTTCGACGCCGTGGCGGGGCACTTCGAGCGGATCTTTCCGCGGCTGTTTCGCGGTGGATTCGGGAAGCTGCAGCTCACCAACCCCGAGGACTTGCTCGAGACCGGGATCGAGATCATCGCCACTCCGCCGGGAAAAAAGCTGGTCAACCTCGAGGCCATGTCCGGCGGCGAGAAGACCCTCACCGCCGTCACGCTGCTCTTCGCGCTGTTCATGTACCGGCCGTCTCCGTTTTGTTTGCTCGACGAGGTCGAAGCGGCGCTCGACGAGGCCAACGTGATTCGGTTGAACGACCTCGTCCGCGAGCTCACGGATCGATCGCAGTTCATCATGATCACCCACAACAAGCGCACGATGTCGATGGCCGACGTGCTCTATGGCGTGACGATGGAAGAGCCCGGCGTGAGCAAGCTCGTCGGCGTGAAGCTCAAGAAGGACGAGCGCGCGCCGGGCACCGAAGGCGGCAACGTCGCGGTCGCGTGAGCGCTCACCCTGGCGGGGGAATGTACCCGCGGCAGGCGTTTTGGATCACGCCGAGCGCGTTGGTGAAGAAGCCGTCGTAGTTGCTCGCGCACACGTCGTCGACGAGCCCATTGGCGCCGAAGCGTCGCGTGAGCCCGAGGATTCGGCTGTTGACCTGCGCGCCGCACGGGTTGTCGACGCGGCGTCCGACGAGCGAGAGCATCACGATGTTGCCCGCGACGCCGAAGCGGTGGCGGACGAGCTGGTCGTACCACTCTTGGGGCGTTCCACCGGAGCCGTAGGAGAGGCAGGTGCGCGGCGGGCCGTCCATGCAGCCGTCTTCTGCGTCGTCTTCGTCGGTGATCATGACGACCACGAGCAGCGAGTCTCGCCTGGAAAATCCCTGGTTGCACGCGCCGCTCGCGCTCCGCGCGGGGTCGAGCGCGCCGAGCAGCGCGCGCGCCATCTTCTCGTCGTCGTCGCCGGTGACGCCGACTTGTCCCGCGCACGCGAAGGCTCGCTGGATGTCCGCGTCGCGAAGGTGCATGAAGCGATCGCCCGACCAAGGACCGCACATCCCGTTCGACGATTCGACGCCCGCGGTCTGCGTGACGAGGTCGCCGATCGCGCGACACCCTGGAGCGTTGCCGCGATACGCGTCGCTCGTCACGACGCCGATCTGCACGCTGTCTGCGAACGCCAGTTGGTTGCGCATCGCCGCGACGAACCCAGGAAACGAAGCCACGAGCGAGCGCTGCTGGTCCGCCATGCTCGCCGAGTTATCGATCACGAACAGGATGTCGATCTTCGAGCACGCCATCGGCGGCGACGCCACGTCCGCGGGAGGCGAGGCGTCGCGCTCGCTCGTCGCGCTGTCCGTCGCGTCCGTCGTGAGCGCTGCGTCTTCGGTCGCGCCGTCGCCGGGCCCGAGCCTGGGTGGCGCCGCGCAGGCGGCCAGCAAACAACCAAGCAACGTGAGCGAGAGCCAAGCGTTCGATGCGCTGCGCATAGTGGGAGAAGGGGCTTGCAAGGCTTCAGCCAGACACCGGTGTGTGCCAATCGAGATGACCAGTGAATTTTCGAAAGGTCTCGGTGCTTCGAAATGCTCAGTGGTTTCAAGCGGGTACTTTGCTGTGCCATCGCGTCGCGTATGCGGACCTCTTTTGCGTAGGTCACTTCGCGATGGGATAGAAGTTTCCCAGGATGAACCTGCGTGCATCGACGAAGGATCGTGGTAGACTGATCGTGTCATGAAGACTGGTTCGTCGACGACGCCTGCGCGTCCTGGCCACAGCGACGCCGATCCGCTCGACCTCGATCTGACGCGACATCGAATCTTGAAGGGCGCGTCCGATGTGTTCGCGCGACGCGGGGCGCGCGAGCCCACGGTGGACGAGCTCGTGAAGGCGTCGGGCGTCGCGCGTCGCACGTTTTATCGCGCGTTTCGCAACAGCGACGAGGTGCTGCTCGCGCTCTACGAGATCGCGTGCGCCAAGGTGATGGAGCGCATCCACCGCGCGATCGCCGAGCACGACGACGCGTGGGGCAAGCTGCAAGCGGGGCTGTGGAGCTTCTTGGATTTTCACACCGAGGCGGGGCAGCTCTTGCGCGTGCTGCAGGCCGAGGCGATGCGGCCCAACTCGCCCCTCGAGCGTCGGCGCGAGGATCAGCTCGACGCGATCGCGGCGATCTTCGACCGCGAGATCCAGAGCTCGCAGGGGCGCAGGATCGACCCGCTGGTGCTACGAGGGCTGTTGCTCGCGGTCGAGGGTCTGTCGAACGTGTTTCTCGCGCGGGCGAGCGCGGGCGGCGAGATCGACAAGCCGCGCGCGCGCAAGGTGATGCTGCGGATCATGGGCGCGACGCTCGCGCCCGACGGCATCCCCGGACCCCCGATGCCCCTCGCGCCGTAGGCCGAACACCCTCGCACACGAAATCAAAGCGCGCCGAGCGCGATCAGCGGCACTGGCTCGTGCTCCAGATCCACGGCTGTCCCGCGCACATCGCCGCGTCGATGGGACCGAACGGCAACCCGAGCGTGCAGCGTCCGTTGCACCACCCGCACACGGACACCGCCGTGCACGCAGCGCACGACGCGTGCGTCGCGCACGGGTCGCTGCCCGTCGGCGGCATCGACGCGGGAACCCCAGAATCCGCAGGCGGATCTCCTTCGGGCGGGGGCTCTTCGCCGATGTCTCCAGGATCGCCACCGCCGTCCGGGGGCGGCGGTCCACCCGCGTCCGAGGGAGGCGCGCCGCCGTCGCCGACGGGAGGATCGCCTTCGCCGATGTCTCCGGGGTCGCCCATGACGAGCGTCTGTCCCCAGCGCTGGAGCGTCGTGCGAAACCACGCTGCGGACGGCGCGATCGAAGCCCACTGCGAGCACACCGACCGCACGCGGCACGCGGTGACCGCCATGCTCGAGGACGCGACGCCGAAGAGCACCTGCGTCTCGGAGTCGTAGAGTCCGCCACCCGCATCGCCGGGCTGAACGATCACGCGATCGACGCCGAGCGAGTAGCCGTTGGACGGCTCGAGATAGTTGAGCACGAACGCGCGGCTCACCATGAGCTGCTCGACGCCGCGGCTCGTGACGCGGCCGACCGCCATGCCCCGCGGCCGAACGGGCGGGTGCTCGAGCACGACGCGCGCGGCAGCGCTCGAAGGAAACGGGCGATCGAGCTTGATCAGCGCGAGGTTGCTCCCGCGTCGCGCGTCGATCATCTCGCCGCCGCCCGGGTAGCTCGGCGCGATGGCGGTCTCGACGCTCGATCGCGCGGCGCTGTCTCCCGCGTTGGGGCACGTCACGCGAAAGCTCGATCGCCCCGAGACGCAGTGGCCAGCGGTCAGAACGACCCCGGGCGCGACGAGCGACGCGGCGCACGTGCCCTCGGGCGATACGACCACGCACGCCGACGTGATGCTCGATGCGGGAGCGCCCGCGAGGATCTCGGCGAACATGCTCGGGTTGCTCTTCACGCCGTTGTCGCCTTCGCTGACGACGCCCGTCGCGCATCCTGCGAGGGGCGAAGCTGCGATCGACATCGCAGCGAGCGTGTGGCGAAGCGAAGGCGTGAAATGCATCGGCATCGATTCTCGAGGCTATCGTCTACGCGAGGTGCGCTGCGAGCACACACCGTGCGCTCGCGTCGCGTGCGAGCAGACTAACGGCGGCGAACGGCGACGTACTCGGAGCCGAACGAGCGGTTGTTGCGACGAATGCCGTAGCTGCAGCCGCGCGCTTCGATGACCTCGGGCGATCCCCACGGGTCGCCCGACATGATCCACACGATGTGGCCGCGACCGCCGCTTCGGTACACGAGCGCGTCGCCGGGGCGCGCGCTGCTTCGGTTGATCTGCGACCAAGCGCCGCCGCCCGTCGTGTTGCGAAACGAGTCGGTCGTGTACTGGTTGCCCGTGTAGCGATCCATCACGTTCCACGAAGGGACTTGCCAGACCTTGGAGACGAAGCCCGAGCAGTCCGCGCCGTAGTTGCCCGAGTGAGAGCACGAGGGACATCCGCCGCTGCACGATCCGGCGCCGACGACGTCGGGTCCGCGCATGTCGAGCTTGCTGTAGCCCCACCAGTACGAGAAGCCGACGCTCGCGACGGCGCGCGCGCGCTGGCCGGTGAAGTCCGAGGTTCCGGGGTCGGTGGTCGGGCCCGAGGGCGGGGGCGTTCCGCCGGTGGCGCCGCTGGCCGAGAGGTAGTTGCCGAACGCCCAACCCTCGTCGCCGTCGTAGCGGACTTGATACCAGCCGCCCTGCGGACGGCCGGTGACGAGCGTCACGCGGGCGCCCGAAGGCATCACCGTGATCACTCGTCCGCTCGTGCTCGCCGTGCTGCGAAGGTTGAGCGACGCGGTCGTGCGCGCGGTCGTGCCCGCGGGGTACGTCGCCGTGATCTCGTCGCCGGACTCAGCCACGCCTTCGACGTTGTCCGTCTCCACGGGTTCGAGGTCCGCGACGAACTCATCGTCGGCCGAGCACGCGGCGAGCACGGTGGCGAGAGAGAGGACGAGGACTCGGACAGCGTGGGTCGAACAGCTCTTGTGCTTCACGGGGTGGGCTCCTCTGAAACGGTCGAAGTCCCACAATACAAGCTCCGGGCCACCGTTGGGAACCGATTTGTGCCACATTCGTTGTCGCATTGCGTCGAAGCTCGCGGTCATCGCGTGTGTGCAATTTCGCAGGACGTCGCAGTTTCGAAGAGACGAAATGTAGGTGCTGCGGCGTTTCGTGACGCAGCCCACTTCGGGAACCGATCTGTGCCATTGCAAGGAGGTTCTCCCACCCTCCGGGAGCTAAGTCTCCCACTGTGCAGAGCGCGCGCACCCGTGAAAGCGTCGCGGCGACGATGGCCGAGAGCGCGCCGATGAACCGAACGTGGATCGTTGTGACTGGCGCGGGTCTCGCGGCGGTGATGGCGTTCGTGCTGATGCGGAGCAGCTCGTGCGCGCCGCAGCCCGCCACGAGCGCGTCGAATAACACGCACAATCAATCAAGCGGCTCGGGCACGCAGCGCGCGGACAGCGTCGCGACGACGCGAGCCGCGGACGACGCGAGCGCCAACGCCAACGCGAGCGACGCGAGCGCGCGACGCGCCCAGGGCGAAGTGCTCGCGCGCGGCGAGTGGGGCGACGACGCGGGGCAGCTCGGTCGAAGGCAACCGCAAGAGGCCAACCCCGAGGCGCCGATGGCGTTCGTCGTTCAACCGGACGGAACGGTGGTCGTCCTCGATCAGGTCAATCGACGACTGCAGCGCTACGGCCGCGACGGACGCCCGCTCGCGCCGATCGCGCTCTCGCTGCGCGCGCCGCAGGACGTCACGCTCGGGCCGGGCGGCTCGCTCGTCGTCACCGATCGCTTGCTCGACGAGCGCGTCGCGGTCCTCGACGCCGACGGGCGCGAGCGAGGGCGCATTCCCATCGTCGGATCGGGCATCGAACACGCGGGCAACGTCACCGGGACGATCGTCGACGGCGACGACATCTTGCTCGAGCGCCAACACTCCCGCGTCGTCCGCGCAGGGCACACCGACGGAACGCCCGCCGTGGGCGACGCTGGCCTGCGCGACACGCTCCCCGGTCGACCGACCCGCGACGGGTCTGCGTTTCTCCGCGCGGGGATCACCGAGCCCGAGACCGGCCGCGTGTACGTCACGCGCTTCGCGCGCCCATCGGAAGAGCACGTGTACACCCGCGAGGTGCGCGTCCCCATGCAGGCCGTGCAGATTCACCTGCTCGACACCGATCGCCAAGGGACGATCTACCTCGCCGTCGCTGGGCCCGATCGCGTCGCGGTCGGGCAGGACGCGGCCATCGACGCGCCGCACCGCCTCGTGCTCGTGTGCCTCGAGGGCTCGCGCGGCGCCGTGCTCGGGCAAGTCACGATCCGCGCGAACCGCGGCGCCGAAGAGACCTATCGCGACTTCTTCGTGATGGACGAGGGCGGCGCGGTCTTCGCGTCGCGCGGCGAGAGCGGCGTCGAGTACCAGCGATACGACTGCCGACAGTGACCGCGCGGCTTCGGTGCTACGATCGAGGCCATGGTCGACGCGCGCGCGATGCGCTGGGGGCTTTTGATTTCGTGGGCGCTCGTCTCGTGCACGGCGAGCGGCGGACAACAACGGCCCACTGCGCAGACGCAGGTGGATCGCGACGTCGCGGCGTGTCGCGCGAGCCCGTCGCGCTGCCAACAGCTCGCCGCGAGCTACGTGGTGGACCCGCGCGAGCGACGCGAAGGCGCGGCGCGATCGAGCGACCTCGCCTCGGCGCGGCGCGTGAGCACGGTCGGGTGCGAGCTCCGCGACGGACCGAGCTGCTTGTACGCGTCGATGCTCGCGCAAGAGCAGCGCGACGCGCGGGGCGGGCTGCGCATGGCCGAGCAGGGCTGCGCGATCAACCACGGCCCGTCGTGCTCGGAGCTCTCTGCGATCCGCGGCGGTGAGGGGCCGCTGTTCGACCGAGAGATCGCGCTGTCTTCGTCGCGTCGCGCGTGCGAGCTCGGCTCGGCGCTCGGGTGCTCGAATCACGTGATCGCGCTGCGGCGATTTCGCGGCCCGTTCGACCCGGCTCGGCGCGAGATCGCGCGGTTTCTTCGGGCGGGATGCACCGAGGACAACGCGGCTGGCTGCGTGCTCCTCGCGCGTTCGATGAACGCCGGCGAAGACTCGATCGAGCGCGACGAGCCGCGGGCGTTCGAGCTGTTTCGCGCGGCGTGCGAGCGAGCGGCGCCCATGGGCTGCTTCGAGTACGGCCAGCTCGCGACGCGCGAGGCGCCCGGCCGCCCGGTGGACCGCGAAGGCGGCGCGAGGGCGTTTGCCAACGCGTGCGAAGGCGGCGAAGCCCAAGCCTGCGTCGCGCTCTACGAAATGGTTCGACTCGAGGAGTCGCCGGAGACGCCGCGGCGGCTCGCGCTCGTCCTCAGTCGCGCGTGCGAGCTCTCGCACGCGCCCTCGTGCATCATGCTCGCGGTGTTTCACTTGCGTGGGACGGGCGTCGCGCAAGACGTCGAGCGCGCAGCACCCGTGCTCGATCGCGCGTGCAGCGCAGGCTCGACGATCGCGTGCTCGTCGCTCTCGAGCTTCTACGCGAGCCTCGCGCGCCCCGACGGCCGTCGCGCGGCGGAGTACGGCGATCGCGGGTGCGCGCTCGGGGACGAGCTCTCGTGCGCGATGGCGGTGCAAGCGCGGCTGCAGTTTCCAACGGCGGGAGGGCGCGCGGACGCGCTCGCGTTCGCGCGGCGCGTGTGCGAAGGCGCGCAGCGGGCGCTGTGTCCCGCGGTCGTCAACACGATGGTGCGCCAGGGCGTCGCGGCGCAGGACGAGCTCGTCACGCGCGACGTGTTGCCGCTGCTCGATCAAGCGTGCGGTCGCGGCGCAGAGGGCTCGTGTGTGGCGTCGGCGAACCTTCGGCTCACGGGGCTGTTCGGGATCGCGCCGGACGTCTCTCGCGCGGTCGGCGACTTGATCCGCGTGTGTCAGGGATCGAGCCCCGACTCGGGCCTCGCGTGCGATCTCGCCGCGGGATTTACGCGCGCGGGGATCGGGACCGAGCGAGACCTCGTGCGCGCTGCGGCGCGCGCGCGCACCGCGTGCGAGCGTGGGCACACGTCGAGCTGCGGGATGCTCGCGTTCATGACGACGCGCGCGGAGGGCGTCGAGGCGAACCTCGCGGACGCGGCGCGACTGTCTCAGCGCGAGTGCGAGGATCATCGGTTTTGCGCGCGATCGCTCGAGGACCCGCGCGGGCTCTCGGCGGTGTGTCGCGCGGCGACGGCGATCGCCGTGGGCGGCGCGGCCGAGGGCGAGACGCGGGGAGACGACCTCGCGCGCGCGTCGTGCGGGTCGCTCGCGCGCAGCCCCGAGCAGGTGTTTCGATTGGAAATTCGCAGGCGACAAGCGCTTCGCGTCGAGGTTCAGCGGACGAGCCCTGCGTACGATCCGGTGCTTCACATTCGTCGAACGTGCGCGGACGAGCGAACGGAGATCGCGTGCAACGACGATCCCCTCGCGGGCCTCAACGAGCGCTCGCGCGTCGAGCGCGTGTTCGAGCCCGGGACGTACTTCATCTTCGTCGACGGATTCGGCGCGACCAACGCTGGGCGATTTCGGCTGACGGTCACGGCCCCCGCGCCGACGACGTCCGTCGGTTCGTCCGGTCCGAGCGCGTAAACCCACGCTCGAACGCGCGCGAGCGAGCGCCCGCGCCGCGAACGCCCGCGTAAATTCGCGTCTCGGCGCGTGACACCGCAGCCATCGCCGTGCTACGGCGCGCGGCCTTCAATGCACCCGCAGGACAAGCTTCGCAACATCGCGATCGTGGCCCACGTCGACCACGGCAAGACCACGCTCGTGGACATGATGCTCCGTCAAGCCGGGACGTTTCGTGACAACGAATCGGTCCCCGACCGCGTGATGGACTCCAACGACCTCGAGCGCGAGCGCGGGATCACGATCCTCGCGAAGAACACCTCGGTGCGCTGGGGCGAGTACAAGATCAACATCGTCGACACCCCTGGCCACGCGGACTTCGGCGGCGAGGTCGAGCGCACGCTCATGATGGCCGACGCCGCGCTGCTCTTGGTGGACGCCGCCGAGGGGCCGCTTCCGCAGACGCGCTTCGTGCTGCGAAAGGCGCTCGAGAAGGGCTTCAAGGTCATCGTGGTGATCAACAAGATCGACCGCGCCGACGCGAGGCCCGACGACGTCGTCACGGAGGTGTTCGACCTCTTCTGCGACCTCGGGGCCACCGACGAACAAGCGGACTTTCCCGTGCTGTACGCGATCGGAAAGCTCGGGATCGCGCGCACGAACCTCGAGGACACGAACACGGATCTCAAGCCGCTGTTCGAGAAGATCGTCGAGTACGTCCCGGCGCCGAAGGGCGACCAGTCCGCGCCGTTGCAAGTGCTCGTGACCTCGGTCGACCACGATGATTACGTGGGTCGCCTCGGCATCGGCCGCGTCGTCCGCGGGACGATCCGCGAAGGCGACAAGGTCAAGCTCATCGGCGCCGACCGCTCGGAGGACTCGAAGGTCGTCACGCTGCTGTCCTTCGAAGGCCTCGCGCGCAAGCGCGCGCAGGTCTTGGGCGCTGGCGAGTCGCTCGCGATCGCCGGCATGGAGAACGTCTCGATCGGCGACACGATCTCCGACCCGACCGTGGTCGAGGCGCTCCCGCGAATCTCTGTCGACGAGCCCACGATCAAGATGCGCTTCGGCGTGAACACCTCGCCGTTCGCCGGGCGCGAGGGCAAGTTCGTCACGTCGCGACAGATCCGCGAGCGGCTGCACCGCGCGGTGCTGCGCAACCCCGCGCTGCGCATCGAAGACACCGAGTCGGCCGATCAGTTTCTCGTCTACGGCCGCGGCGAGCTCGCGCTCGCGATCCTCGCCGAGACCATGCGGCGCGAGGGCTACGAGCTCTCGTTGGGCAACCCCGAAGTCGTCACGCGCGAAGTCGACGGGCAGCTCTGCGAACCCGTGGAGCTCGTCGTGTGCGACCTTCCCGAGACGTACGTCGGCGTGATTACGCAGCGCCTCGGCGAGCGCCGCGGCGTGATGGTCAACCAGAGCAACCCCGGTCACGGGCGAGTGCGCGTGGAGTACGAGGTTCCGTCGCGCGGCTTGATCGGCTTTCGCGGCGAGTTCTTGACGGCGACGCGCGGGCTCGGGCTGCTCAACACACAATTTCATGGTTGGCAGCCGTGGGGCGGTCCGATGCTCCGCCGCGCGAACGGCGCGATCGTGTCGGACCGCGCGGGCGAGGCCACGCCGTACGCGCTGTTTCACCTGCAGCCGCGCGGAGAGTTCTTCGTCACGCCCGGCGTCGCTGTGTACGAAGGGATGATCGTCGGCGAGCACAACCGGCCCAACGACACGGACGTCAACGTCATCCGCGAGAAGAAGCTCAGCAACGTCCGCAACCACGGCAAGGACGAGAACACGATCCTGCACTCGCCGAAGCTCCTCACGATCGAGACCGCGATGGAGTGGATCGATCAGGACGAGCTCGTCGAAGTGACGCCGAACTCCGTGCGCGTTCGCAAGAAGCTCCTCGCGTGCAACCTGCGCCCGAAGCGCGACGTGGGCGGCGGCGACGACGATTGATCGAACGTCGCGCGACCGCCGCGCTTCTGCTAGCCCACCCGTAGCCCGCGTTTTGTCGGGAAATTCCCAGGACTGCGCGCTGCGCGCGACGCGATTACATGCCGGGGCGGTAGTCGAGCTCGGTCATGTGCAGCACGGCCGTGGCGCGCTCGCCCTGGCGGTAGCTGCCGACCCACACATCGTACTGGCCCGGCTGCGCGCCGATGATGTCCACCGTGGGGTTGGTGCTGCCGAACGAGTCGTCGTTGCAGTGCCACGTCCCGTTGGACGAGTTGATGACGAGCGTCGTGTCGGTGTTGCCCGTCACGAAGAAGCGCAGACGGTTGGTCGCGCCCGTGAAGCGAACGATGTAGTCCGGCGTTCGCGTGACCCAGCCGACGCAGCCGCCCGGCAGGCCCATCTGGCGCGCGTTGTACGCGCCGCCCGAGACGACGTTGACCGAGACGGGGTCTGGCGTGAAGCCAGGGCCCATCGTCACGTAGCCGTAGTTGGCTTGATTGCCGCCGATTTGCAGCAGTTGCGCGTACGAGTAGCCGCCGCCCGCGACGACCGTGCCGCCGCCGGTGCTGTAGTAGCCCGGGCTCGTTCGGATGATGCAGCCACTCAACATGGCGGGTCCGACCATCAGGGCGGCGACCAGCTTCCTCCACGTACTCATTGTCTCGACCTCTGTGAATTCTCGAACGTTGTCCAGTGGAACGCGGACTCGGCGCAGACCGCCGGCCGGACCGTCATACGGATCGACGGCGCCGAACCTTCATCGCGAGCGATGCGAATCCTCGGGGCGAAGTAGACACCGAAGTCCGCCGATCTTCTACGGCGTCCGCGCGAGAAATCGCCGCTACGGCGGGCACTCGACGAGGGGAACCCTGTGCAGCGCCAACCCCCGTGGCCCGCGTGTCACGACGGCGATCGCGCTTCGACCCACGGACACGAGCGGCCGCTCGGCGACGCCCTCGTGACCGCGAATGCGAATCCGAGCGCCGAGCGCGCGGTCGTCGAGCGTTCGCGTCTCGATGAGCACCGACTGATCGAGCTCGCCCGCCGAGCGTTGCACCGCGAGCACGATCGTCTCGTCGTCGAGCGTCGCGAGGGCGGGCGCGCGCAGGGTCGCTTGCGGGTCTTCGAGCGTCACGGCTTCGAAATCGCTGCTCAATCGCCGAGTAAAGTGCGCGAGGCGCGTCCCCGAGCTCCCGTGCGTCCACTGCTCCCACGCGAGCGTCACGCCGCGCGATGTGTCGACCAGCGCGGCGCGAGGCGCTTGATCGACGAGGCCGTGCGGCGCCGTCACGACGCGCGCCGCGCCGGTGATTCGCTGACCGTTGCCGTCGGTACGAACGCCCTCGATGGCGAACGTCGACGAACGAAGGGTGCTCCACGTCACCACGAGCCCCTCGCGCATCGGAGCGATGCTCACGTCGGTGATGCGTGTCGTGCGCTCGACGAGCTCGACCGGCGGCGAGAGCTGCTGGCCCCACGCGCCCAAGCGCAGCGCGATGACCTGGTGCCGCCGCGGCTCGATTTCGGCGCTGAACGCGAGGATCCAACCGCCCGTGGGCGAGGGCGCGACCGTGGGATATCGATCGTGACGATCCCGCGCGGTGAGCCTTCGCGCGCGACCGACGAGCGCTCCTCGCGCGTCCAAGCGTTGGAGCCAGATCTCGTCGAAGCGCGCGGCGCTCGAGGAGGTGAAGAGCATCCACTGCTCGCCGTTCCACAAGACGTGCGGGTGTCGTCCGCGGTAGCCGCGCTCGGTGACGCGGACGGGCGTGTCGATTCTGCGGCCGTTTTCGCCGACCGAAACGAAGTACACGGCGTCCTCGCCGTCGACGCGCTCGGTCCACGCGACGCCCCACGCTCGGCCCGAGTACGCGACGGACACCCCGCCGCGCTCGGTGGGCGTCGCCGAGAGGTCCTCCGGCGGAAGCGCGTGCGTGACGCATCGTCGCGCGTTCGCAGCGTCACCATCGGCGGTCGCGTCGCCGTTGGTTGCCGCGTCGCTGCGCGCGCCACCGTCGATCGCGTGATCGTCGTGCGCGTCGTGCGTGTGTCGTGCGTCTGCGTCGAGCGCGTCGACGTCGTGCGCGTCGTCGTCGGGCGGCGACCACGGCGCCGCGGGCTGGTAGCGTTGACAGCACACAAAAACAAGACACCCCAGCATGAGTGCGACGGCGCGGGTCGTCATCGCCTCGTGGGCCTCGATCGCTTCGCGGTCCGCGGCGCCCTTCGAGCGCTCCCGCGGCCCTTCTGGCGACGCAGCGGAAATTTCGGGCGGAGCGCGGTCTGGTGCTCGCGCCATCGCGCGTCGAGCACGAACGCGACGACCGCGCCGACCAAGAGCCCGAGCGCGAGGAGCCAGAGCCACAGGAGCGTCGCGAACATTCCACCGGCGGCGCCCCACGCGCCCATGGATGGCGCTTTGGCGAGGTAGAGGCTGAGCAGCGCAGAGGCGCCGACGTTGATGACGCCCGAGATCATTCCGCCCGTGAGCGAGGCGTACCAACGCGGGCGCTCGATCGTTGCGAGCGAGTAGGTGAGCGCCGCGACCAGGCCGAACACGGCGCCGACGATCGGCCATCGCACCCACGCGAACAGCGCTTCCCACACGCCGATGTGCGGAACGAACCGCGCGAACCACTCGAACACCCGCGGTCCCACAGACGCGCCAACCGCGGCGAGCGCGAGCGCTCCCACGAGCCCGAGCCCGAGCGCGAGCGCGCTGAGCTTTCGCGAGAGCCACGACTCGCGAAGGCGCCACCCGACGTGACCGAGGGCGGTCGCGATCGCGCCCGTGGTCGATCCCACGCTCCAGAGCAGGACCAACAAGCTCACGACGATCACGAGCACGTTGGGTCCGCTGGTCACGAGCCGCAGCTGCGACTCGAGCCACGGGCGCACAGCGTCCGGCGTAAACGGCAGTACGTGCGCGCGAAACCCTTGGCGTAGCTGCTCGTCGGGCACGAGCGAGAGCGCCGTCGTCGTGAGACCGAGCAGCGGGCCCAGCGAAAACACGGCGTTGTACGCGATCTGCGCGGCCTGCACGTCGATCTGCGCGTTGAACGCGGCGGTGATCACGGCCGACAAGAACGTGCGCTGGTATGCGTCGCGGCGTCGTTGTTCGACATCCATGGGCAATTCGGGGGGAGCGGGCGCAGAGACCCGCGAGCGCGCCGCACCCGTTGTAGAACGACTGGGCGCTCGACAGCCAACGAAGCACAGCAGATCGAGCGGCGCGAATCGCTCGCCTCGCGCGGCTTTGCCCGCGAGAACGCTGAGCGGTCGCGCCGAAGTGAGCCGAAAATTTGCGGTGCTTCTTCGCTCGGTGGCACGCGTGCGTACGGGTCTATTGATGACGTACGGGCCACGCGTGGAGTTTACGGTCGCCCGCGAGCGGGCGAGGCGAGAGGCGATCGTCAAGCGCGCGGCGCGCGCGACGGTGGGCGTCTCGTCGACGGTGCTGTGTCCCGACGCCGCGACGGCGCGCGCGATCGAGCGTGCGCTCTCGCGCGGCGGGGGCGCGTGGGTCTCGGTGTGGGACTGGGACCTGTTGCTCGACGCGCTCGAGTCGAGCTCGGGCCTCGCGAAAAAGATCGCGCCGCACGAAGCGACGCGGTTGGCGTGGGTCGAGGCCGCGCTCGCGACGATGGACGACACAGCGCTCGCGCGCGCGATGTCCGTTGATCCGAGCGCGGTGTCCCGCGCGCTCCTTCGCGCCGCGGACGCGGTGCGCGCGTGTGGCTACGACGAGACCTCCGTCACTGTCGTGGACGAGGCGTGCGGAGGGCTCGATCCTCGGCTCGAGCCGCTCGTGCGAAAGCACCTCTCGCTCGTGGACGCGGGCGTGCGCGCGATCGAAGCGGGCTTCGCCGCGAGCGCGACGCTCGATCGGATCGGGCGAATTCGCAGGTTGAATGCGTTTTCGGAGCTGCGGGTTCCCCGCGGGCTCAAGGAGCTCGTGGTGGACGGCGTCGACCTCGTCAGCCCGATCGAGCGAGGGCTGCTCGAGGCGCTCGTCGCGCGAGGGGTTCGCGTGGACGTCGCGCCATGGGTGCACGGCTGGGGACGACCGTCGCCGAGGCCCACGGACGCGGACCATCTGCCCGAGAGCGGGCTCGAAGCGCTCGGGCGATTTCCCAGCGGCGATCAGTGCCCGAACGACGACGACTCGATCGTCGAGTGCTTCGCGCGCGACCCCGACGAAGCCGCGGACGCGGTGGCTGCGTGGGTGTCGACGCTCGCGCCCGAGGCTCGATCGAGCGTCGCGATCGCGGTGTCCGGCGCTGCGGGCGACGGGCCTCGGGTCCTTCGCGCGCTCGAGCGGTACGGCGTCGAGGGCAGCTATCGCGGCGCGCTCTCGGTCCCGTCTGTTCCTTTGTGGAACGTCCTTCGCGCGTCGCTGCGGCTCTTGTGGCGCGGCCCGAGCGTGCTCGACCTCGCCGCGATCACGAGCGCGCCTGGCTCGGGGACGTGGGGCGGCGACCGCGATCGCATCGTGGCGCGGCTGCGCTCGTCGCGGCCCAAGCTCTGGAGCGACGTTCGCGCTGCGGTGATCGACTGCACGGATCCTGCGCAGCACGCGTACGTGTTGCGCGACGGCGCGGGGCCGGGCGAGCGCGTCTTCGATCCCGACCGCGCCGCGGCGCTCGAGTCGCAGCGGCGCTCGGTGCTCGCGCTGATCGCGGTGCTCGAAGGTGAATCGCCGTTCAGCGCGCTCGATCCGCCCGCGCGACTCGCGCGCGTCCGCGCGGTGACCGAGCACTGCGTCGACCGCTTCGCCAACGCGCAGCGCATTCAAGCGTCGGTGCGCGACGGGCGCGCGGCGTCGCTGTGGGTCGCCGCCGCGAGCGCGATTCGCGCGGCCACAACCGCGGTACTCGACGCCCTCGAGCGAGAGCCGAGCGTCCTCTCGACGCTCGATCCGACGCCGCTCTTGTTGCGCATCGAGCGGATGCTCCCCTCGATCTCCGACGCTGTGCGCGAGCGCCGCGGCGACGTCGTGCGGGTCGTCAACGATGGCGATCGACTCGACGATCGACCAGAGGTGTTGGTCGTCCTGGGGTTCGTCGCGCGGTTGTTTCCACGGCCTAGCTCGCCGATCGCGTGGCTCGGCTCGACCGAGCGCGCGGCGCTCGCGAAGGTGCGTCATCCGTCGACGCTCGGAGAGCTGCCCGAAGAGGGGCTCGTCTCGCAGCTCGCGTCGCGCGACACCCACCGGCTCTTCGCGAGCCCGACGCGGAGACTGGTCCTCGTTCGCACCGATCGAAGCGCGGACGGAAGCACGACGGCCGTCTCCTCGACGCGCGCGGACGTGCTCGACGCGTACGTCTCGTCGGTCTCCGAGCAACGCGAGCGACGGGCGCTCGAGCACGTTCGTGTCGCGCTCGACAGCAGCGCAACGGCCGCGGCCGCGAAGCGCGCGCTCGTCGGTCGCGTCGGATCCGCTGTGAATTGCCTGGACGAGTCGGTCGTCGAGGAGCTCGAGCGCCACCTCGAGCGAGCGCCCGAGGACCACGCGCTGTTCGCGGCGAGGCTCGCGCCGTCCCGTGATTTCGCGATCGCATCGGCGCTCCGCGAGTCGCTCGCGACGAGCACGTACTCGCCCGCGGACCTCGAGCTCGCGACGAAGTGTCGCTTTGCGTTCGCGACGCGTGCGGTGCTCGGCGTTCGGTGGCTCCCGCTCGCGCAGGGGCCGCGCTTCGGGCCGCGAGGGCTCTTGCGGGACGCGCACGCGGCGCTGCGGGTGCTCGACGCGTACGAGGGCGACGTGGATCGCGCGATCGACGCGGCGATGACCCACGAGGCCAAGGGTGACGCGCTCGAGGCGGCGGGCGCGCGGCGCGTGTTGCGAGGATTCGTCCGGCGATTTGCAGCGCAGCGCGCGAAGTGGAAGGCGACCGAGATCCCCGTGGCGAAGGCCGAGGAGGGCGCGAGCGACGCGGTCTCGATCGAGCTCGGCTGCGAGCACCCCGCGGCTCCGAAGGCTGTGTCCGTGCGAGCCGAGATCGATCGCGTCGAGCGCGTGATCGACGGCGAACACGAGCGCGTCGTGCTCGTGGACGTTCGGATGGGGCGGCTCGATTCGGACGAAGCGCGATCGACGTTGGGCTTGGGCGCCGCGTCCGCGGTGCTCCCCGCGGTCGCCGAGGCTCGCATCGGGCGCGCGGTGGACGCGGTCGCGGCGGTCTCGCTCAACCGCGGAGACATGCGCGTCGTCGGTCGCGACGGGAGCCCCGCAGCGGGGGACGGCGAACGCTCGCTCACGACCGCGGCGCGCGAGGCCAAACGACGGTTCGCGGTGGTGTTCGACGCGATCGCCGCGGGGGACGAGCCAGTGGCCCCGCACGATCGCGAGCGGCGCGCGGCGCTCGTCGCCGCGGGGGTTCGATCGTGCGAGGGCTGCCCGTCGAGGCTCTTGTGTCGCTTCGATCTTCCGGGAGAAACGCTGTGAGTCCCACGCTCGTCTCCGCCGGCGCCGGCTCGGGAAAGACCCACTGGATCGTCGAGCACATCGTCGCGCGCGTCCTCGAAGGAACGCCCATCGAGCGCATCGCCGCGGTCACGTTTACCGAAGCGGCGGCGGCCGAGCTCGAGTCTCGCCTGCGCGCGCGGCTGCTCCGTGCGGGCGCGCGCGAGCAGGCCGCGCGGCTCGAAGCAGCGTCGGTGTGCACGATTCATCGCTTCGCGCTCGAGCTGCTCCGTCGCTATCCGACCGCGGTGGGGCTCGCGCCCGATCCGCTCGTGCTCGACGAGCGCGCGATGGACCAGCTTCGAAATCGCGCCCTCGATCGCGCGATCGAGCGGTGGGATCCGCTCGCGCTCGACGCGCTGCTCGACGGGCTCGGCCCGGGCCTCGGGCTCTCCGAGCGCGGTCGTGACGACAGCGAGACGCCCGCGTCGAGGCTTCGCTCGATGGTGCGCGCGGTGCTCGACAAAGCGCGATCGGTGGCGATGTCCCCCGAGCGCTTGCGCGCCGAGGCCGAACCCGCGGCCGAGCGGCTCGGCGCTTCGCTCCGCGCGGTGGCGAAGGGAGCGGCTGCGCTCGACGACGCGCTGCTCGAGTCGCTGCGCTCGGCCCGGGCGTTCGTCGCGGAGAAGGTCGAGCCGCCGACGCAGAAGGACCGACCGTTGTTCGCGATCGTCGCGGGCGTGGATGACGCGCTGATGGCCGGGCTCGAAGAGAGCGAAGACGCGCGACGCGCGTTCGCGATGAGCGTCGCGTGCAGCGCGTCGATCGACGCGAGCAAGCAGTTCGCCGCGGGATCCGCGCTGAAGAAGTCATGTGACGTATTCTGTCTCTCGCACCCGTCCGTGCATCGAGCGCTCGCGAGCGTCGCGCGCGCGGTGATCGAGCTCGCGGCGGACGCGGCGACGGACTACGACGAGGCCAAGCGTCGGATCGGCGCGGTGGACTTCGACGACATGCAGTCGTTTGCGCTCTCGCTGCTCGAAGGGCCGACGCAGTACGCGCCGCTCGTGGCGTCGACGTTGGACGCGATTGTTGTCGACGAGTTTCAAGACAGCGCGCCGCTGCAGTTTCGGCTCTTCGAGCTCTTGCGCCGCGAGGGCGTGTCGGTCGCGTACGTCGGGGACCTGAAGCAAGCGATCTACGGATTTCGCGCGGCGGACTCCGAGCTGTTCGGCGCGCTGCTCGAGCGCGAACGAGCGCGGGGCGAGGGGCTCGATCGAACGGTTCGCTTGGGCAGCTCGCGACGGAGCCGTCCCGAGCTCGTCGCGTTCGCGAACGACCTGTTCGAGGCGCTGTTTGCGCGCACGACGCTGCGGTTCGACGCGCTCGTCGCGGACAACGCGTACACGCGCGGCGCGATCGAGAAGCGCTCTCCGTGCATCGAAGTGCTCAGGCACGCCTCGGTCGAGCGCGGGCCGATGGTTGGGGCCAAGGCTCGGTCGCTCGCGGGAAGGCTCGCGTGGATCCTCGAGAACGAGACGGTGCTCGATCGAGAGACGGGGCGCGTTCGGCCCGCGCGCTGGTCGGACATCACGATCCTGGCGAGGACGCACGCGCAGCTGGCGCGGTGGGCGAAGGACCTTCGGGCGCACGGCGTTCCTGCGGCGCTCGAGCACGGACCGTGGTTCGACACGGTCGAAGCGCAGCTCGCGCTCGCGTGGCTTCGGTTCGTCGCGAGCCCGCGAGACTCGGCGGCGAGCGCCTCGGTGCTCGCGAGCGAGCTCTACGGGCTCTCGCAGCGCGCGATCGCAGCGCTCCACGCGCGCGGCCTCGGGGGAACGCCTCGGTTCGCGCTCGAGATCCACCGCGCAGACCCCGGGCAGCTCCCGCTCGACGCGCTCGAGTGCGACGCGCTCGCGCGGTGCGCAGAGGACCTGTCTGCGGCGCGCGAGGCGTTTCGAACGGTTCCGCTCGGCGAAGCGGTGGAGTTCGCGCTCGGCCGCGTGGAGCTCGCGCTGCGCATGTCCCTTCGAAGCGACGAGGCCGGCGCCGCGCAAGTGAGCGCCAACGTCCGCGCGTTCGCAGAGGTGGCCCACGAGATCGCGTCGCACGACGAGCGCGCGATGGGCGTACGCGAAGAGCGCGGAGCCACGCTCGAGTCGCTCATCGTCGAGCTCGAAGCGCTCCGTGACGACGGCGCTGCGCAGCCGCGGTCCGAGCTCGGTCGCGACGCGGTCGCGCTCGTGACGTTGCACGCGAGCAAGGGCCTCGAGTTCGCCGTGGTGGTGCTCGACGCGCTCGGCGCGACGGTCGAGCCGCGCTTGCCGCGGGTGGACCTGCGGCGGCCGCCCGTCGACGAGTGGGTCGACGACGGTTCGCTCGGCGCGATGGCGCTCGACGTCGTTCCCTCGGTGGGGCCTGCGGGGTTGTGGGATGTTCTCGCGAGCGCCGGCGAAGCGGACGCGCGCTTGCGCGAAGAGCAGCTCCGGCTCTTGTACGTCGCGATCACGCGCGCGCGAGAGCACCTGATTCTGCTCTGGCCCGAGGAGCCGAAGGCGCCCTCGCAGACGCGCTACGTCCGCGACCTCGTGACGGACGTCGCGTCGCGCCCGCCCTCGACCGCAGGAACGTCCGCGTGGGTCCTCCGCCCCGACGGCGCCGCGCACGAAGTGCTCGTCGTTCACGCGGCCTCCGAAGCATCCGAGCGCGCTCCAGACGCGGTCGATCGATCGGAGACCCACGCGCGCGGGATCGCGCGCTATCGAGACGCGATCGAACGGGCCCGCGTGAAGAGCGAGGACACGGCGCACCCGCGAGAGCTCGACGTGCTCGCGACCGAGCTCGTGCGGGCGAGGGTCCTGTCGCCGACGGACCTCGTGCACCTCGACGATTGCCCGGAGGTTCCCAGGCTCGCGATGCTCTACCCGCACGAGCATCGGATCGCGCGCGATCGACGGATCGAGATCGATGTATCTCCGATTCGTTCGGCGCGCTCCGAGCGGCTCGCGCTCGAATCGATCGACGCTGCGGCGCTCGGCGCGTGGATGCACGAGGCCCTCGCGGCCGCGCTCGACGATCGCGGCCACGACGAATCGGCGCTCGATCGACTGGTGGCGCGAGAGGATCCCGCGATGGACCGCGAGGCTCTGTCGGCCTTCGCGCGGTCGTCGCTCGCGTCCATGCGCGAAGCGCTCGCCAAGCTCGAGGTGAGCGAGGTGCTCGCGCAAGAGCGCGCGTTCGTCATCGAGGTCGGCGGGACGCTCGTCCGAGGCGCGATCGATTTGCTCGTTCGCACACCGGGCGGGCTGCGGGTGGTCGATTTGAAGACGCAGCCCATCGAGTCCGCGTCGCTCGAGCGAAACGCCGCGCACTACCAGCCGCAGCTCGACGCGTACGCGTTTGCTGTCGAGTCGCTGCTCGGCGAGCCCGTGGTGGGGCGCGACCTCGTGTTCGTCTCGGCGGGGGCGCTGGTTTCGCTTCGAGCGCCCTTCGACCGAAGCGGGTTTGCCGCGTCCGTGGCGCGGCTCGGGACGCTCGCTGCGACCGAGGCGCGCGGCCCGGGCACAGGGGCCTCGTGCGAGCGCTGCGCGTGGGCGCCGTTGTGTCGCCCCGGTGACGCGCGCGAAGGACGCGAGCCCGATCCCAGAAAAACCCGGTAGAGTCCGCCCCGCGATCGTGAAGCACAAGAAATCGAAGGCGAGCGAAGGCTCTGTTGCTCAGTTGGATTTGCATCTCATCGGCTTCGGCGTCGTGGGCCGAGGCGTGGCGAAGGCGCTCATGCGACCGGGCCCCGACGGACGCGCGCAGCCCTTTCGACTCGTCGCGGTCACCGACCGATCGGGAACGGTGACCAACGCCGACGGGCTCGACCTCGCCAAGCTCGTTCGATCGAAGGACAAGCACGGCGACATCTCGCAGGTCGAAGGCGAGCACCACAAGTGGAACGGCGAGCAAGCGGTGCGCAACGTTCGCGCGGACATCGTCGTCGAGGTCACGCCGACGAACATCGTCGATGGCGAGCCGGGCATCACGCACATCGCCGAGGCGATGCGCCTCGGAAAGCACGTCGTCACGGCGAACAAGGGCCCGTTTGCGCTGCAATTTCAGCGGATCGCCGCGCTCGCGCAGCGCTCGGGCGTGCTGCTGAAGTACGGCGGGAGCGTGTGCGGCGCCGTTCCCATCATCGAGCTCGTGCGCGACGCGCTCGTCGGCAACGAAGTGAGCGCGATCCGCGGCGTGATGAACGGGAGCTGCAACTACATCCTCTCGCGCATGGAGGAGAGCGGCGAAGAGTTCGACGTCGTCCTCGCGGGCGCGGCGAAGCTCGGGATCACGGAGACCGATCCCTCGCAGGACATCGACGGGTGGGACGCCGCGAGCAAGCTCGTGATCCTCGCCAACGCCGTGATGCAGCGGACGATCACGATCCGCGACGTGGCGGTCGAGGGCATTCGATCGGTCACCGCAGAGCAGATTCGCGCTGCAAAAAAGCGTGGAAAAGTGATTCGTCTCATCGCGACCATCACCCGCGAGCTCGCCGAGGTGAAGCCTGTCGAGCTCGACGAAGGCTCGGCGCTCGCCGTGCGCGGGACGCTCAACGTCGCCGTCGTCGAGACGGACCTCGCGAAGGACATCACCATCGTCGGCCGCGGCGCCGGTCAGATGGAGACCGCCAGCGCGATCCTCGGCGATTTGCACGCCGTTCGGCGAGAGCTCGCCGCGCGCAACACGAGCGGGAGCGAGCACCGTCGCGGCCTCGCGTTGACCGGGATCGAGGTCGGCGCCGTCGCGAAGAAGAAGGTCGTCACGATCGACCGCGACGCGTCGCTCGGCGCGGCGGTGCGCGTGATGCAAAAGAAGGGAATCTCCCAGCTCCCCGTGATGAACGACGGCGTGTGCGTCGGGTCGATCTCCGAGCGCACGGTGCTCGATTTGCTCGTCGATCGCGGCGCGAAGAAGCTCGAGAAGCTCGCGGTCGAGGACGTGATGGGGCCGCCGTTGCCCGAGCTCGGCGCGAGCACGCCGCTCGTCGCGGTGGCCAAGGTGCTCGAGCGGCGAAGCGCCGTCCTCGTCACGCGCGGGCTCGACATCGTGGGGATCGTCACGCGCGCAGACCTGCTCCGGCTCGTCAGCGCGGACTGAGCGGCTACCACTCGGCGACGGCGTAGTCCTTGAGGAGCACGCCGTAGAGCGGGGCTTCGCCGTTCTTGTGACGGAGGATCGGGTCGAGCACGCGCGCCGCTGCGTCGTCGTCGTCGAGCGGCGGGGCGAAGCCGTCTGCGCGCTGCGCGGCGTCCTGCGCGAACGGGTTTTGCGCGCTGATCCAGCCGGGATCCACGCTGGTGACGTACACGCGCTCGCGCGCGAGCTCTTCGCCCACCGAGAGCGTCAACATGTTGAGCGCCGCCTTGGCCATGTTCGTGTGCGGGTGTCGGCTCGGCTTGCGTCGCTGCGAAAACTGCCCTTCGATCGCGCTCACGTTGACGACGTACGCCCCGCCTCGACGCGACGCGGCGTCGCTGAGGGCGCCGCGCAGCCTCGAGAGCAGCACGAACGGCGCGATCGCGTTGACCGCGTGCGTGCTCGAGAGCTCGCCCACCGAGACGTCATCGACGCTCGCGCGCCACGAGTTGGTGCCGCGCGTATCCGTGGGCGCCTCGCGCGAATGTGCTGTGATTTCGCTGACAGATTCGAGCGACACAGCGCCGTCGAGCGTGTCCGAGACGAGCGCGAGCGCGGGCGCGCGGGAGACGCCCTCGGGCAGGAGCGCGGTCGCGTCGATCGCCGCGAGCCGCTCGTAGTACGCGCGATCACGGGCCACCGTCTGCGCGGCGTTGTTGACGAGGATGTCGACCGACGCGTGCTCCGCTGCGACGGCGTCGGCGAAGCGGGCGACGTCCTTGGCGAAGCGAAGATCGATGGGTCGAACCTCGAGCCTGTCGCGAAAGGACTCGAAGTCTGGCTCTCGCGCGAAGCGCGCCCACGCGTCGTTGGCGAAGCGCGTCGTCGCGATCACCGAGGCTCCGCGTCGCAAGAGCGCGAGCGTCACACGAAATCCAATGCGCACGCGGGCCCCGGTCACGATGGCCAAAGTCGCCGTGAGGTCCGCGGTCTGCGCGCGCTTGTGGCGCTCGCGCGCTGCGCACGGCGGACACAGCCGGTCGTAGTGCGCGTCGAGGTCGACGAAGGGCCCGCGGCACACGTAGCAGCGCCGAGGCTCGTGGAGCGTTCGCTGCGACGGATCGGAGAACCACTCGGGGCTCGCGGCTCCGCTGCGCGCGCGTCGGATCGACGTGGCGTCGAGCTTCGCCTGATCTTCGGCGCGCCTTCGTTCGGCCGCTGCGTCGGGACGCGCTGTCGCGCGTGTGTCGCGGGCCTCTCTGCGGCCGAGCTTCGCGCACGCCGCGCGCAAGGCGCGTTCGTCGTCGGTGAGCGCGACGCCCGCTTCGTCGCGGCGCCGAAGCCTCTCGAACACACCCAGCGCTTGGGCGATCGTGTCGGCGTCGATGACCGCGGGCGCCTCGACGGACACAGGCGCGGCGAGGGTGCGCGAGGCGACGCTCTTTCGCCACGCGGCGTACAGGCGCCGAAGCGGCGCGAGAAAGCGCCGAATCGCCGCGGTCTCCCGAGGTCGACCGGCGTTTGCGTTGCGCGCGAGCGCGGCGCGCAGCGCGTCCCCGGCGCTCGATGCGTGCAGCGAGGGGGCGTCGATCGCGTCGATCGAGCCGGTGTCCGCGACGCGCGAGACGATCGTCGCAAAGGAGTCGTGCGCTAGGTGATTTCCCCGTAGATCGAGGGATCGAAGCGCGCGACGAGCGCGGACGGCCTCGAGGACCTCGGCGATCCCTGCGTCGGTGATCGCGTTGGGTCGCGCGCCGCTCGCTCGCTCTGCGCGCACGAAGCCGAGCCCGAGCGCGCGCAGCGCGGGGAGCGTTCGAACGATCTGCGCGACGATCGACGCGCCTCGGTCCGACAGGGCGTTCGACGCGAGGCCGAGCGAAACGAGGGATTTCGCTTCGCAGAGCGCGGGAGCGAGCGCCTCGAGTCCGTCGTCGCCGAGCTCGCACGCATCGAGCCTGAGCGCTTCGAGACGAGGCCACGCTGCGAAGAGCGACGCGAGCGCGCGGGCTGTGTCGCGGTCGATGCGATGGGCGTCGAGCGCCAGAACGCTCGCCGACCGCGCGTGCGCGGCGGACGCGAGCGCGACGAGCTGCGTGGGAGCGAGCTCGTTTTGCGCGAGGTCGAGCGCGTCGAGCGCGGGGTGCGCCTCGATCGCGCGAGCGAGCGGCGCGACGTCGATCACGCCGAGCGCGGCTCGGCCCACAGAGAGCGTGACGAGCGAACGAGCGCACGTGACGTACGTCGCGAGCGCGGGCGCGCCCCACTGGTTGTCGCCGGCCCAGAGCGTCTCGAGCTTCTCGAACGCGGAGAGCGCGCGAACGCCCTCGGGACCGAGGCGATTGCTCGCGACGAACAACGCGCGGACGCGCTCAGCGGCTCCGTCGGCGACCGCGGCGAGCGTCGTCGGCGTGAGCCTCTTTGCGCACAGGTCCAACGCGTCGTGGTCGATCCAATGTCCCGCCGCGGACTCGGCGGCGTCGAAGGGCGACGAGGCGCCGAGCGCGCGAGCCGCACGTTCGTCCGGCGCGTTGTCCGGGGATCGAACGACGGATCGAGCTGCGATCACCTCCTCGGGGCGCTCGAACATGGGGGTACAGTATCGCAACCGCCGTGCAGACGAGCCCCGCCCTCGACCCCTCGCGCCCGCACATCAACGTCGCCATCCTCGGTCACGCGGGGCACGGCAAATCGCGGCTCCTCGCGGCGCTCACGGCGCGGTCGTTCGTGCATCCGTCGCGTCCGTGGGCGAAGTACACCAATCGAATCGTGTTCGTCGACACGATGCCGTACACGGCGCGCGGCGAGCTCGTGCGCCACGCGCGCATGTCGGTGGTCGAGTTCGAGAGCCCGTTTCGTCACTACGACGCGCTCGACGCGCCAGGCGCGCGACGGTTGTGCGACGCGGCGCTCGCTGCGTGCAGCGCGGCGGACGTCGCGGTGGTGGTGGTGAGCGCCGTCGATGGAGCGCTCGCCCAGACGCGCGAGCACGCTGTGTTCGCGCGGGCGCTCGGGGTTCCGACGGTCATCGTGTTCTTGTCCAACTGCGATCGCGTGAGCGACCCGGCGCAGCTCGACCTCGCGGAGAACGACGCGCGCGAAGTGCTCACGGACGCGGGATTCAGCGGCGATCTCGCGCCCATCGTCCGCGGCGCCTCGATCGGTGACGGCGACGACGCCCAGTGGGCCGCGACGATCGACGACCTGATCGCCGCGATCGACCGCGAGGTGAGCGACCCTGCGCGCGACGTCGACGCGAGCGTTCGAGCGACGGTGCTCTGGCGCTACGACAGGACGATGCCGAAGGACGGTATCGCCCTCGTGCACGTCAAGAGCGGGACGATCCGCCGAGGCGACAGGCTCGCGCTCGTAGGGAGGCGCGGGACCGAGCGCGTGACCGTGGTGGATTGCCGGGTATTCGACAGGCAGGTTGAATCTGTGGGCGCCGGTGACATCGCGACCCTTCGGCTCTCCGCGGTCGGCGAGCCGATCGTGTGGCGTCGCGCGATGCACCGAGGTGCCGCGCTCGTCGCTCGCGCAGACACGCAGCGCTCGCGGATCGCGGAGGTGTCCCTGAGGCTCTTGTCCCAGAGCGAAGGTGGCCGACACACCGACGTGGTCTCGGGCTTTCGCGGAGCGCTCTGCTTCGGCGCGACGAAGGTCGCCGCGCGCTTCGTGTTGCCCCCGCGCGTCGAGCGCTTGAAGCCCGGCGAGTCGGCGTCCGGCGTGATGGCAGAGCTCTTGTGGGCGCCCGCGCTCGCGACGCCAGCGCGCTTCGTGCTCCGCGACGGATCGGACGGTTTGCAGCGCAAATTCGGCGGCGGATCGAAATGGTCCGGCACGTCTGCGGTCGGCACGCTCGAGCGTTGGCGAGTCGCTGAGCCGAAGTCGTAGCGCTCTCGCGAGGACGCGCCGGATCAGAGCGCGGCGGCGAAGGCGCGACCGAACTCGAGGGGCGTCGGGCGCTCGCGCGGATCCTTGGTCGTCGCGTCACGAAGCAGCTTGGCGACCGCGGCAGGAAAGATCCGTAGTCGCTCGGGGTCCTCGAACGGATCGCGCTGCATGTGCGCGATGATTCGATCGCGCGGGTTGTTGATGTCGTCGAAGAACGTTCGGCCCGTGGTGACGTTGTAGATCGTCCCGGCGAGCGCGTAGACGTCCGCGCGACCGTCGAGCTCCATCGGGTCGAGGACTTGTTCGGGCGCGATGTAGCCCGGAGTTCCTGCGACGAATCGGCCCATGGCCTCTTTGGAGACCTTGGTCGCGCGCACCATTCCGAAGTCGATGACGACCGTGGCGAGCACCGGCGTTCGCGCGGGGTCGCGGTGCTTCTCGGAGTCGAAGCGCTCGGCGCCGTGGATCGGCAAGCGGATCCAGAGGTTCGCGGGCTTGATGTCTCGGTGAACGAGCCCCGCGCCGTGCAGCGCCGCGAGGCCTGCGCACGACTCGACGACGATCTGCCGAAGCTCGAAGAGCGAGAGCAATCGAGCGCCGGCGTACTGCTTCAAGTCCGCGCCGATCAGCAGCTCGAGCACGAGAAACGGAACGCCGTTGCTCACGCCGCGGTCGATGATGTTCGCGACGTTCGGGTGGTAGAGCCCCGCGAGCGCCTTCGCCTCTTCGACGAACGACGCGAGGATCCCTTCGCGTTCGCTCTCGGACGCGCCTTCGAGCGCGTCGGCCTTGGGGATCTTCAGCACGAACATCCGGTCTGCGCCGGGCTTTCGCACCTGCCACACCGAGCCGATCCCGCCTTCGCCGAGGGGCTTGATGAGCTCGTAGCCCTCGATGATCTTTCGCGAGTCGGCCTTCTTCGGCGCCGGAGGCGGAGGCGGCGTGCGGCGGACCGCGCCGTTCACCGCGGCCTCGACGAGCGCGGAGGTCACGGGTCCGAGCGAGCCGAACCACACGCCCACCGGCGCGAGGTCGCGCGCGCGGATCGCCCTCGCGACGAGCGCCGCCACGCGTGGAGCGTTGTCGGATTCGAACGCTCCGCCCTCGGGCGACGAGTGAAGTCCCTTCACCGGGTCTTCGAGCGAGGCGTGGAGGCGCTCTGCGCCGAGCGCGAGCTGCAGGCACAGCGCGTCGAGCTCGGGCTTGTTTCCCGCGGCGCCGGTGAAGCGCTGCAGGGCGTGCGCGAAGCCGACGATCGCGTGACAGAGCTCCGTGTCGTCCGCCTCGAGGTCGATCATCGATTGCTCGACCGCGGTCACCCATCGGCCGTCGCACGCGCGCTGCGGATCCGAGCGAAGCGCCCCGCGGATCTCTTCGGCGAGGATCGTGCAGCGCTCGAGCGCGTCCTTCGACAACATCGGAAGCGAGGCCGCGAGCTGCTCGAGCACGGCGGGGCGATCGACGACGAGCGCCCACCACGCCGCGAACGGCCCGAGCCATCGAACGTCGTCCACTTCGCCGAGGGACGTTCCGCGCGTCGCGTCGACGAGGCGCCAGAAGAGGCTCGAGAGAGCGTTGCGCATCGCGGAGGACAGCGTGCGCGATCCGTCCGTCAATCCCTGCACTTTTCGCAGCCACATGCACGTGTGGTGCGCCGTGGGTCCGCGGCCCGGCCCGAGGTCTGGCTCTTCGCCGCACGCGTCGAGCGCGTACCCGCCGAGCTGAATCGCCAGCACTTCGAGCGCTTCGTCTGCTTCGGCGTCGGACGAGCCCTCTTTGCGTCGCTCTTCGACGGTCTCGAGCAGCGACTGCGGCGCGTCGGCGACCGTGCGCCAGGTGTCTTCGAGGTCGGGCTCGATCACCGGTGTTCCTGCGGGGCGCGTGGCGAGCAGCGGTCCCCACAGGCCGAGCGCGAGCGAGCGGGCGATGCCTTCGATCGCGTTGATTCCCGCGGCGCGACGACGCGCGCGCCCGTCGGTGATCGAGATCTTCTTCGCTTCGTTGAACGTCGACGTCAGCGACTCGGCGAAGCGCGCCGCGCGTGCGTCGGCCTCTTCGTCGTCGTACTGCGCCGCGAGCCGCACGAGGTTCTCGAGCCCCTGCTCGAGGTCGAGCGGGTCGCGCTCGGCGCCGTCGATCGGATCGGTCGCTGCGAGCACGAAGAGCCATCGGCGCCAATCGTCGAGCCGCTCGCTCCGAGCGCTTCGGGCCATCTCGCGCAGCTGACGGAGCGGCGCTTCGACGAGCTGTTGCTGCGTTCCTCCTCGGCGCCAGAGCGCGCCGAGGCCGCGGGCGAGGGCGCGCGCGGTGATCGCTCCGCCGTCCCCGGACAAGATGCGCGCGGCGAGCTTGTCCCAGAGGTCTCGCCGCTCGATCATCAAGTAGGGCGTTGCAGCGGCCGCCGCCGCGAGCGCGTACGCTTCGGTCTTGGGGTCCGAGAGCATCGAGCTCAGCTCGCCGCCGTACACGCGCAGCTTGTCCGCGGGCAGCGACGCGAAGGCCGTGATCGCGCGCTGCCGCAGCAACGGCGACTCCGCGCGCATCCAATCGAGCAGCGTCCCTTCGAGCGCTTCGAATTCGCCGGCGAATCGCCCGAGCGCGCGGCCCGCGTGCACCCACACGAGCGGGTCGGGGTGCAGCAACAACGGCTGCAAGTTCTGAAGCGTCTTTCCCACGACGTCCGGGGGAAACGACGAGGTCAACCCGCGCGCGCACACCTCGAGGCACCGCGCCGCGAGCACGCGGCCACGAAGGGGACCGCGCGCCCAAGAGCCGACGAGCGCTTCGAAATCCTCGACGCTGCCGAACACCCACGGGGCGAGCTCTGGCATCGGGAGCGCGCTCGCGCCCGCCTCCCACAAGAGGATCTCGAGCCGCGCCTTCACCGACGCGTACTCGGGCAACACGATGTGCGTCGCAGGACCGGTGAGCGGCGCGCACGCGAGCGCGTCCGAGAGCGGCCCTTCGAGCACCCGCGCGTCGGCCACGTCGGGGATGCGGTGGCACCAGTCCGCGTTGTTCATCGCGGACTGCAAGAGCGGCGCGAGCCGAACGTCGCGCCGTCCCGCGACCGAGAGCAGCCAGAGATATAGCGTTTCTCCAGCGGGTTCGTTGAGGAGCGCGACGAGCTCGTTCGTTCCGCTGTTCGAGCGCGAGAGCGCCGGGAGCGCTCGTTCGAGCACCTCGGCCGCGGGTTGCACTGCGATGTCGAGCTTTCGCTCGGGCCCGTCGTAGAGGGGGCCTTTCCACCACGCGAGGAGCGACGCGCGCGACTCCGCAGGGTCTTCACCGGATTGGATGTACTGGGTGAGCCGAGCGAAGGCGTCGCGGACTGCGGAGGCGAGCATGTTCGAAGTCCTTCGCGGCAGAGCCTACAACGAGGCCGCGAGGGACCGGGCATTTCTGTAGACGACTCGACGACGACGCGATCGCTCCCACTGGCGCCGCGCATACGGTACAAATCTTCGACACGACGATGGACCTCGCGAAGCTGCTGTTCACCATCAAGCCCCTGCTCGCGGACCCGCGCGCGAATCTTGCGAAGATCGTCGAGCTTCTCGAGAAGCACAACGACCTGGCCGAGTACGACGTGGCGCGCTTCTACGTGAGCAAATCCGTTCGTCCGGCGATCGAAGAGAAGCTCTCGTCCCCGGACCCACGTGAACGTACCGCGGCGACCAAGAGCATCCCGAGGCTCATGGGCAAGAGCGAAGGCGCCGCGCTCTTGCGTCGGGTCTACAAAGACGCGTCGCCCACCGTTCGCGCTGCGGCGCGGAGCGGCGTCTCGATGCTCGGGATCGAGGACGTGGCGTTGCCCGACTCGCGCTTCCCCGCCCCGCGCAACAATTGGCAGCGCCAAGGCGGGTGGAACGAGACCGGCTGGGCGTTCGGCCTCGCGGACTCGCGCGCGCGAAAGCCCAACCGACGAGTGCCCGAGGACATCGCGTCGATCCGAAAGGTCTTCAAGGAGCTGCAGACCAGCGACGACGTCGCGAAGAAGCTCGGGATGAAGAAGGCCAAGGAGCTGAAGGCGCTCATGCGTCCCGGCCAGCAAGCGGGCTCGGGTTACGTGGAGTTCACCGTTCCAAAGGCCACCGGCGGGCTCCGCACCATCTGCGCGCCGCGCGCGCCGCTCAAGCGCGTCCAGCGCACGATCCTCCGCGAGCTGCTCGCGAAGGTGCCCACGCACGACGCGGCACACGGATTCATCAACGGTCGCTCGGTCGTGAGCAACGCGCGTCCTCACGAGGGCGCCAAGATCGTCGTGAAGATCGACTTGAAAGACTTCTTCCCGACGGTGCACTTCTATCGCGTCGCGGGGACGCTTCGGTACCTCGGGATGGGCGAGGCAGCCGCCTCGACGCTCGCCGCGATCGTGACACACAGAAACAAGTTGCCCGACGGAACCGTGGTGATGCCCGGCGCGCTCCCCCAGGGCGCTCCCACGTCGCCAGCGATCACCAACATCGTGTGCCGGAGGCTCGACGCGCGGCTCGACGCGCTCAGCAAGAAAGTGGGCGCGAAGTACACGCGCTACGCGGACGACCTGACGTTTTCGTTTCGCGACGAGCCCGAGAAGGGGCTCGGGCGCTTCTTGTGGTGGGTCGATCAGGTGATCCAGCAAGAGGGCTTCGTGCAAAACGCCCCCAAGCGCAGGATCCTCCGCGGCTCGAATCAGCAGCGAATCACGGGCGTCGTGGTCAACGACGGCCTCAGCGTCCCGCGCGACGCGCGGCGGCGGTTTCGCGCGATGCTCGAGAACATCCGACGTACGAGCGTCGACGAGCAGGCCCGCGGCAAGGCCGACTTCAAGGCGTACCTCAAGGGCTTCGCGTCCTACGTGAAGATGGTGCAGCCCGAGGTCGGCAAGAAGCTCCTCGCCGAGGTGCACGCGGTGCTCGCCGAGGACGTTCGCAAGCGAGACGCGGCCAAGTGAGCCGCGAGTCCGACGCGCTCGCCGAGGTGATCGCGGCGCCGGACGACGATGTTCCGCGGATGGCGTACGCGGATCTGCTCGTGGCGCGCGGCGACCCGCGGGGCGAGTTCATTCGCGTTCAGTGCGCGCTCGCCAACGGCGACGTCGAGTTTCTCGAGAAGCAAGAGCTCCGCGAGCGCGCGGGCAAGCTCTTGCTCGAGCACGAGAAGAGCTGGCGCGAGCTCGCGGGAATCGCGGACAAGATCCAGGTCGAGTGGCGCCGCGGGTTCATCGACGAAGCGACGCTCACGGGCGAGCAGTTCGCCGGCGAAATCGGCGAACAACTGTTCGCGCGCGAGCCCGTTCGACACGCGCGGATCCGGGTCAACTCCGAGCGCGTGGCCAAGAAGGTCGGCGAGGCTCCGCACTTGACCCGGCTGAGCGCGCTCACGCTCGACGGGCTCTCGGGCGGCTCGGTGCTCGAGCCGATCCTCGCGGCGGACCTCACCGCGTTGCGCGGGGCCAACTTCGGCGGGATGGTCGACCCCGAGTCGCTGCCCACGGTGACGAGCGCGACGTCGCTCTCGAACCTCGAGCGCCTCTCGCTCTCGGGATCGGACATCGGCGGCGCCTTCGGCGACGCGCTCCGCGATTGGCAGCTCGTGTCGCTGCAGACGCTCTTCGCGTCGCGCTGCGGTCTGCTCGATGAAGACCTCGTGGCGCTCGCCGAGAGCGCCGCGCTCACGCAGCTCGTGACCCTGTGCGTGGCGCGCAACGAGTACGGAGCCACGGGCGTCCGCGCGCTCGTCGACAGCCCCAACAACGCGACGCTCGAGACGATCGAGCTCGACATGTGCAACGCGGACGCGATGCGCTCGCTCGCAGAGTGCAAAGAGCTCTCGCGCGTCAAGCGCGTCACGGTGGCGGGCTACCAGTGGCGATTGCCGTCGGAGCTGCGCGACGGCTTGAAGAAGCGCTTCGGGCGGCGTTTGCGCTGGGAGTAGCGCTCACACCGCGGGCGCCACGAGCACGATTCGCTCGTCTGCGAGCTCGTCGAGCGCGTAGCCGAGCTCCCAGAGCGCAACGAGCGCGTCGAACGGCGAGTCGACGTCGTTCGACGCGAGGCGGATGTGCCACCCGACGAGCGCGACGACGTCCCACGCGATCGGGCCGACGCGCTTCAGCACGCTCGCGCGAAGGGTCGCGAGCTCGACGTCGAGCTCCGCGCTGATCACGGAGCGAAGCGCGTCGCCGCCCGTCTTGGGCGCCGCGTTGCATGCGGCCGCGAACACTTGATCGCCGGAGCGAGCCTGCGCGCGCGCGCAGAACTTCGACCGATAGCGCTTGGGGTCGACGAACTTCCAGCCGACGGAGAGCGGAGCGTGTGCAGTTTTCAAAAGCCCGTGCGCTCGCGACGCAAACGTCCGCGCGAGGGACTCGGCCGCCGTCACGCCGCTCGGGTCGCTCGCGAGCGCGACGGCGTCTCGCACCGTGGCGGGGCTCTCGCCGCTGCGCTCGAAGCGCCGTCGCTCGTCCGAGAGCCACTCGGTCGGCGCGACGGTCTCCCACGCCTCGCGGCCCGTGGTGGGACCTTGCCAACTCGCGTCCGCGGTCACGACGAGCGAGAGGGCCGCTTTGAACTTGTCCTTCGGGTCGATCTCGAGGGCGCTCGCGATGTCGTCGGCCTTGGCGCAGGTCACGCGCGCGAGGCACGAGACGAGCTCGGGGCGGCTCGGCTCGAGGACTCGGTCGGCGAGCGCGCGAACGCGCTGCGTGTCAGCGTCGGTCCACACGAGCGTGGGGCTCAGCGCGTCGCGCCTTCGCGCGCGCGAATGTCCGCGAGGCGGTCGTAGTGGCGGTAGCCGAGCTTGTCGATCGCGCCCTTGGGCGCGAGCGCGATGTCGACGAGGGTCTTGATCGCGTACGTCCCCGAGAGCACCGGCGGCCCGTACGCGCGCACCGTCGCCTCGTCGCAAAACGCCTCCATCGGAAACAGCACGGTGTCCGTGTGCACGTGGACGAAGTGCGCCATCGAGAGCCTCGAGTACCCCGGAACTCCCGGCGCCGTGATCACGTGCGGCGTCGCGAGGAGCCGTCCTCCCGTGAGGATCTCGAGCTGCTGTCCCACCTGCGAGACGATGCAGCCGGGCGGCGCGGTGCCCGCGACGAGCTCGCCGTTCGGGTGGTCCTTCGTGGGTCGCGTTCGGAGAAAGAGCCCGCTCTTGTCGTCGGGCTTGGGGCAGGTCTTTCCGCTCGGGTCGAGGAAGCGTCCGCCGGGGAGCAGCGTGAGCAAATTGAAATCCGTGTGCTCTTCGCCCCACAGAATGTCGCCGCCGACCTGGTCCTTGGTGAGCGGCAGATAGCGAAGCGAGCGCGTGACGTGCGGGCCGTTGTCCGTGAGCTTCGCGAAGGAGTCCTCGGGCAGCCGAAGCGCCATCGCGCAGCCGCGAAGGAGCTGCAGTCCGATGACGTGGAGCTGGTGTCCGATGGACATCATTCCATCGCGAAACGCCGGGAGTCCTTCGGGCCAGACGTTGTCCGCATAGATCTGCGGGTAGAGCGTCTGATCGCGGCGATGGCAGGGTTCGGGCGCGCAGAAGTAACACTCTTTGAAGTCGGGTTGCCCGCCCGCGACGACGGCTTGCTCGGTGTTCGGCGGGGTCCAGCCGCGCTGGTACCAGAGGTCGTCGCGCCCGAGTCGACGCTTGTCTGCCTCGGGCTTCGCGCAAAACTCGAGGTACGAGTCGTAGAACGCGTCGAGCGCCGTGGGGTCGATTCCGTGTCCCTTCACGTAGAGCAGGCCGAAGTGCCCGTAGCCCACGCGGATGGCGTCGGCGGCGTTGGCGCGCACCATCGGGTCGCGGCTCGACAAATCAGCGAGGTCGAGCACAGGGATCTTCGTCGTCGTCATCGCGTCACAACACGTCCTTTCGCGGGCCGATCGCCGCGCGCGCTGCACGCGACGAACGGGCGCGCAACACTGCCACAGTTGCGCCCGTCGGTGCTCGACGATCGTCGCGCCTTGCGCGCGCTCCCTCGGCGCTGTACCCGTGGCGTCCGCACATGACCGAACGATTGCAAGGAGCGCACAAACGGCCGCCAGCGGTGCTCGTCGGAGTGCAGCTCGACGACGCGGACGACGATGAGTTTCGCGCGTCGATGGCCGAGCTCGGTCGCCTCGTCGCGACGCTCGGCTACGAGCCGGTCGCCGAAGTCTGCCAACGCCGCGACCACCTCGCGCCCTCGGCCGTGCTCGGCGAGGGCAAGCTCGAAGAGCTCGGCAAAATCACGGGTGGAAAGGGACGTGTTCCCTCCGCGGCGAAGGCGAAGACGACGAAGGCTCGCGAGCGCTTCGAGCCGCGAGACGGCGGCCGCGAAGAGCCCGACGAGCCCGAGAGCGACGACGAGGACGAGGCGTCCGACACGCTCCCCGACGGACGCGTTCGACCGAAGCTCGTGGCCGTCGATCACGAGCTCAGCCCGAGTCAGGCGCGCAACCTCGAGAAGGCCTGCGGCGTGACGGTGCTCGATCGCACGGGCGTGATCGTCGAGATCTTTCATCGCCACGCGCGCAGCCGCGAAGCGAAGCTCCAAGTCGAGCTCGCGAGGCTCAAGTACGTCGCCCCGCGGTTGCGCGAGGGCTCGGGCGGCGATCGCCAACGCGGCGGCATCGGCGGAAAGGGCGCTGGCGAGAGCGCGCTCGAGCTCGACCGTCGTCGCATTCGAGATCGCGTGGCCGAGATCGAGCAAGAGATCGCCGCGCTCGAGCGCGATCAGGACAACCGCCGCGCGCGACGGCGCGACGCGATGCGCGTGGCGCTCGTCGGCTACACCAACGCGGGCAAGAGCTCGCTCATGCGCGCGTTGACGGGCAGCGAGGTGTACGTCGAGGACAAGCTCTTCGCGACGCTCGACACGACCGTTCGCGCGCTGCAGCCCGAGACCCGGCCGCGGATCCTCGTGAGCGACACGGTGGGGTTCATCAAGAAGCTCCCGCACGACCTCGTGGCGAGCTTTCGATCGACGCTCGACGAGGCGCACGAGGCGTCGTTGCTCTTGTTCGTGGCGGACGCGTCAGACCCGACGTTTCGCTCGCAGCTCGCGGTCACCAAGCAAGTGCTCTCGGAGATCGGCGCGCTCGAGACGCCCTCGCAGCTCGTGCTCAACAAGTGCGATCGGCTCACGGAGGAGGCGCGCGCAGAGCTCGGGGTCGAGTTTCCGGACGCGCTGCAGTTGAGCGCGCACGATCCCGCGGACGTCTCGCGGCTGCGCCAGTGGCTCGTCGACTATTTCGACCGCGAGCTCGTAGAGCTGCGCCTCGACGCGCCGCATCGAATCGCCGGCGCGCTCGTGGCCGAAGCGCACGCGCGGGGCCGCGTGGTGGACGAGCAGTGGGACGACGAGGGCGCCAAAATCGTGGTGCGCGCCACAGCCGAAGACGCAGCGCGTCTGAGGGCGCTCGCCGAGCGATAAATTCGGCGCCCGCGCCGAGAGAGCGCTTCGCGAGGGAGGGGGAGTGCGACTACCATCCGCGGCCCATGAACGGTCGTTCTTGGTGGCTTCGGTGCCCTGCGCTCTTGTGCGTTGCGTGCGCCGCGTGCGGCGGGAGCGTGCGCCCGAGCTCCGACGGCGGCGGCGGAAGCGACGCGCGAACGGACGCATTCGTCGCGGACGTGCGCTCGGACAGCGGCGTCCGGGACGTCACGCCCGCGGACGTTCGTCCCGTCTGTCCCGCGGGCGACACGCCCCTCGGACGCTGCGACGGAACGGTCTTGATTCGATGTGTCGACGGCGTCTCCGAGAGCCAGATCTGCGCGTCGGACACGCGCTGCGTCGGCGCGGTCGGGGCGACGCCAGCGCGATGCGAGCCGCTTCCGACGGGCTCGACCACCGTGTCTGGGCGCGTTCAGTACGCGCGTCGTCCGCTCACGATGCGCGGGCTCGGCACCGCGGCGCTCGAGCCGCTGGGTGGCGTGCCCGTGCAGCTCGTCGACGGCGGCGGGACGACGCGCGGAACGACCGTCACCGACGGGATGGGCTTCTACACGATCACCGCGGAGTTGCCGGTCGGGACGATGGTGCTGATCCGCGCCCGCGCCGCGCGCAGCGACGCGACGTACCAGTTCTCGGTCGAGAACTTCTCGGGCGCGGTCTACGCGACGAGCACGCCCGCGTTCGCGGCGGCGCCGATGGTCACGCGCGACCTGGATATTCCCGAGGAGAACAACGCGGGGGCGTACGCGATCTTCGACACGATCCGCGACGGGCTCGACTTCGTGCGTCGCACGCTCCCGCGCACCGCGCCGAACCTCCGGGTCCGTTGGGAGCGCGGTCGAACGCCGCCCGGCGGGACTTCGTACTTCGTGCGCAGCCAGAACGCGATCTTCCTCCTCGGCGGGCCGTCGGACAGCGACGAGTTCGATCTGCCAGTGATTCTCCACGAGTTTGGTCACTTCGTAGAGCAGAACTACTCGCGCACGAGCTCGCGCGGCGGCTCGCACGACGGCTCTCCCACGGATCCGCGCCTCGCGTGGGGCGAGGGGTGGGGAACGTGGTTCGGCTGCGCCGCCAACGCGGACAGCCGCTACCTCGACGCGCTCATCTCCGGCGGGCTCCGCGTCGAGCGCGACCTCGCCAACCTCCCGATGGTCCGCGCGAACATGGGCGACGCGATGCAGCCCATCTCGCAGCCCGTCGGCGAGTACCTCGTGGGCGGCTCGCTCTGGGCGTTGTCGAGCGCGGGGATGGACCCGGCGATGCAGCTCGATCGCATGCTCGCCGTCTCGCTGCGGTACTTCACGCGCATGCCCGCGCCCGATCGCGGCGTGACCGGCGTGGACTTCGTGGACTTCCTCGACGGGTACCTCTGCTTGCACGGCGGCGCCGATCGCTCGGTGATCGAGAACTACGTCGTGACGCAGCGGCGGTTTCCGTATGATTTCAACTTCGCAGGAGTGTGCCGATGAGCGTCGGGTCGAAGCTCTTCACCGCGGCGTGCGTGGTCAACTTGATTGCGTGTGTTCCGCCTCCAGCGCCCACCGCGGCGCGCCCTGCGCACGCGAGGGTCGAGCCCCCGTCTCGCGAACAGCGCGAGCTGCGCGAACACCAAGAGGCCGCGCGGCACGAGCGAAAGCCGGACACCGGCGCGCACATCGCGCTCTCCGTGGCGCCGACGCAGGGCGACTCGACGGAGGTCACCGTGCGGATCACCGCGCAGCGCGCGATGCCCGCGAGCAAGCTCCGCATCGGAACCGAGCTCCCCGCGCGCGTCGACGGCGAGGCCGAGTGGGACCTCGCGCCGATGAGCGCCGGGGCGACGCACGTGCGAACGGTCCGCGTTCATCGCGGGCAGACAGGCGGCGCCGTGGGGACGCTCGTGACGGCGAGCGTCGCGCTCGACTCGGGCGCCGGCACGGTGACGGACATGGAAGTCGCGTGGGCGTTTGGCCCCGCGGACCCTGCGCGCGTGCTCCCGCGCTCGAGCGTCGAGCTCGGCTCCGAGGGCGTCGGTTCGCTCGGGCCCAACGATCGCGTCGTGCGCACGTCCGAAGGGGACCGCGTGCACGAGTCGATCGTGCGATGAGCGCTGGCGAGCTCTTCGACGTCGAGGCGATCGTCGCGCGGACCCTCGAGCCCACGCGCGCGCGCCTCGCGGACGCGCTCGTGTGCGTGCTCGACATGCCCGAGGACCTCGCGACCTCCGCCGCGCAGAACGACGCCCAGTGGGACGAGCGCGCGGGCTGGCTCTCGTGGACCGATCCTGCGCGCGGCCCCCTTCGCTATCGGCTCGATCGCGGGCACTTCGAGCCCGCGTCTGCGTGGGAGGCCGTCGTCTCGCACGGGCTCGTCCCCGAGTCGTGGTTCGACGATTCGACGCGGCGCTTTCTCACGCGCTCGCTCGACCGCGCGATGATCGACCGCAGCATGGCGCCGCGACGCTTGCCGCACCCGCACACGCTGCGGTCGTGCGTGCTCGCGGCGGCGGACGCGCCGTCGATGATCGCCGCCGAGCGGCTGTGCGTCGAGGCGCTCGCGGCGCTCGCCCCGTGGTCGCGCGCGGAGGTTCAGCCGCAATTTCTCTGGCAGTTCGACAACGCCGCGCTCTTCGCGCGCAGCACGGACATCGGGTTCGTCCTGCGCGGGAGCGACTCGCCGCTGCCGGAAGAGACCGAGGTCGACCCGTGGTCGCTCGGGTACGGCGTTCGCGCGTGCGCTGCGCTCAACCGCGCGGCGACGGTGCTGCGGCGCGTCGGCGGCTCGGTGAAGGCGTTTCCCTCGAGGCGGCCCGGCGAGGATTGGCGCGCGTCGTTCGAGCGGCTCGCGTACTCGATCGCGATCGACGCGAACCGCTGGGCCGCCGCTGCGGCGAACGAGGCGCGCGTGCAAAACGCGACGACGCTCGGGAGCTTCCTCGAGCCCGTCGAGAACGTCGCGTTCTCGTCGTTGCCGAACCCGTTTGCGCCGCTCGCAGAGGTGTTTTCTCTCGGCTTCGTCGTAGCGGCGCTCACGCCCTTGGTTCACTTGGTCGTGTGCGAAGACTGAGCGCGCTTGTGCGCGCGTCGCGTGGAAGGTAGTTGGTGTGATGATGAAACGTTGGCTCTTCGCGGATGTGCGATCGACCGTGGGCGCGCTCTCGACTGCTTCGTTGTTGCTCGTCGCGTGCGGCCCCGAGCGCGCGACGGGAGACGTCGTCACGATCGACGCTCGCAGCGACGGCGCGATGGACGCGACGGGCGATCTGTCCTCGCCTGACGCGAGCGGAGACGTCGGCCGCGAAGCCGCCGCGCCCTGTCCCGTCTCGGGCGTCGAAGTGTCGGGGACGATCCTCGCGCCGAACGGCGAAGACCCCATCGCGGGCGCCGTCGTCTACCTCGCGCGCACGCGGCCGACGCCGCAGGCCGCGGGCGTGGGCTGCGATCGCTGCGAATTGCCCCCCGATGTGCTCGCGTACTCCGTGAGCGACGCGCAGGGGCGATGGGCCTTCGTGCGGGGCGTCAACGAGTCGGGCTCGTTCTTTCTCGTGGTGCAAAAGGGGCGGTTTCGTCGCGTCGTTCCGTTCGACGTCACCGCGTGCGCGGCGCGAACGGTGCCGCCCGAGACGACGAAGCTCCCGGGCTCGCGGATGGAGGGTGAGATCCCGCGGATCCTCGTGGCCTCGGGCGCGACCGCGGATCAGATGGATCGTCCTGCGACGGGCGACTGGACCTACGACGACATCGCGCGCGTCCTTCGCCGCATCGGGATCACCGAGTTCGATCGCTCGGATCCCTGTCGTCGCGCGGGCAACACGACGGACATCACGCAGGTCGCAAACTGTCCGTTCGGCGGGATCCTCGCCAACGCCGCGACGCTCAACAACTACAACGTCGTGGTCGCGGGCTGCGGCGCGCTCGGGTTCAACCACAGTTGGCAAGTGCTCGACCACGCGCCCAACCGCGTGATCCCGATGAACGTTCGCGACTGGCTGCGGCGAGGCGGGCGCCTCTACACGTCGGACACCGCGTACGGACTGCTCGCGCGCTCGGTCCCCCAAGTCGCCACCTTCGCCGGCGGAACGACGCTCACGATGGGCCGCGACCCCGCGAACGTTGGCTTCGGCGCCAGCCCTCCGAACGGCAGGATGTACACGGGCAGCGTGCCTGATGTGCCGCTCCGAACCTGGCTGATGGATCGCGGCTCGCTCGGCGCAGGCGGAAGCATCAACCTCACGGGGTTCATCTCGCCGTGGGTCGCGATCGACACCGTTCCGATGACGACGCGCACGGTCGTCGACGCCGAGGTCGAGTGGTTCTCGAGCGTCCCCAACATGCCGATGCCCGCGGGCCGTCGCCCGCTCACGATCAGCGCCGACGTCACCGAGGGCGGCGGCTGCGGTCGCATCGTGTTCTCGTCGTACGAAGTCGACAATCGCACCGCGTCGCCGACCGCCCCGCTCACGCCGCAAGAGCGCGTGCTCGAGTACATGATCTTCGAGCTCGGCGGCTGCCTCCAGACACCCGGATGACGCTCGTCGCGATCGCCGACGCCTTGCGCGCCCTCGCGATCGCGGGCCCCGCGACCCTCTCGCCCCTCGAACGTCGCGCTGCCCTGAGTTCGCTCTCGGAACAACCGCTTCCGCCGCGCGTGAAGTCCGCGCTCGAGACCTTCGTCGCCACGGGAGCCGCGAGCGCCCTCCTCGACCTCGTCGCCTGGGTCGAGTCCGTCGTCGCGGCTCGCGCACAGCTCGCGTCGACCGCTGCGCCGCTCGACGCGCTCGCGTCGACTCCCGGCGCAACGCCCTCGGACGCGCTCGCGGATCGAACCCACGAATCCTGGCTCCACTTGATTGTGTGTGGCTCTCGCGACGAGGTCCACGCGGCGAGCGCGCTACTCGCCACTGCGGACCCGCGGTGGCTCGACGAGCGCTTGTCGCGGCTCGAGTCGGGGTCGCTCGACGATGCCCCTTGGCTCTCGTCGTTGTTCGTCGCGCTCTCGCCTGTCGACCCGTTGACGACGCGTCTCGTCGCGTGGCTCGAGCGGGAGCCGCGCGCGTCGTGGGCTCCGTCGCTCGTGGTCGCGCTCTCGCGATCGGATCAGGTGGACACAGATCGCTTCGAGCGCCTCGCGTCGGCCGCGACGACGGATCCCGGGGCGTGTTCGCTCGCGCTCGCGTCGCTGCTCGATCGGGCCCCGGAGCGCGGCGTTCGACTGGCGTTTCGATGGTTGGCCGCCGGCGTCGCGATCGACCGCGCGAGCTACGGACGAGCGCTCGAGACCGCGCTGCGGCGGTACGTCCCCGAGGCGGCGGGGCTCGCGAGCGCGCGGCTCGGCGCAGGGCCCTATGCGTGGGAGGTCGACAAGCTCGAACAGATCGCGCGTCGTTACGGGCTGTAAGGGTTTCTTGTCGGCGCGGGTTCTGCGATCCTATCGACGATGTCGAATCGGGAGTCGAAGAAGACACGCGTGGGGTACGGGCTCCCGCACGAGGGCTTGCAGAACGTCGCCGATGGAATCGCGAGCGAGGCTCCACCCGCGCCGCCGAGGGTGGACGCGCCGCTTCCGAGCGCGCTGCAGAGCCCTGCGTTGGGCGTCGCCGCGCCAGCGATTCGCCCCGAAGCGCCGGGGCAGGGTGTGACCGCGAAGGGGGCCCCGCCGATCGAGGTCGAGTACATCCGCGAGACGGACACATCGGTCTCGCCGACCGCGGCGGTGGTCCTCGAGATCTGGACGCGCAACCGCATCTACCACGTGGACGCGAACCTCGCGTGCGTGTCCGTCGTCAACCGATCGACAGGAGCTCCCGAGGAGCACCACACGCTCAAGGGGACGCGATTGACGGGCGGGCAGCGACGCAGTCGATCGACGATGGCGATCGAAATCGTGGTGCCGTTTCCGGTTCCAGGGACGGAGGCGGTGTTCAAGCACCCGGGCAAGCGCGGCGCGCAGTACGGGCAGACCTCGACGGTCGAGCGCGTGATCCTGCGCGTGCGAAAGATCGTCGTCGGCGCCGCGGGAGCCGAGCCCGCGTGGGACGAGATCACGGGGCGGTTTCAGATTCGGTGAGTGGGGGCGGCTGCGAGCGAGGACGCCGCCGCGCGTTCGCGCTGACTCTGCGTGAAAAATCGCAGCACGAAACGCGATGGTATCGGGCTGAGCGCTGTGGTTCGGGCGTTGGTGCGCGTGGGGTTTCGGTGAGACCTGCGGACCTCACCCCCGCTGCCGCGCGCCCCTCTCCCGCGGAGCCGCGGGCGAGGGGCTGTTGGGATCGAAGCGTCGTCGCGGAGGACAACGGCGGTCCGCGAGGCAACGCCCCACCAACGCGAGCGCACGAGCGTCGCGCAACGAACCTAGGCTATCGTCTCTTTTCAGCGGGGGCCCACCGCTCCGCGGAATCTCGTCGTCGCAACACTTGGTGTGCTCACCATGTCCGTCGAATTCTTCATGTCGAAGCTTGCTCTGTTGAGCGCGTGCGCGGTCTTGCTCGCGGCTGGCTGCTCCCCTGTGTGCTCTGCGCCGGTTCACGTCGACCTCATCTTGGCCGGACAGCGCGACGTCGTTCGATGCCCCGATCAGTCCTTTCGAGACACGCCCGAACGGATCGAGGCCGCACATCGGTGCCTTCGTGACGCCGTGGCTGCGCGGAGGCCGTTCGTGGGCCGAATCAACGTCGGAGGTCCTTCGCGTGGCGAGGGGCCGCTGCACGCCGTGGGTCGTGTCCGCGATCGCGAAATCGAGGTGTTCGTCCTCGCGGACGTAAACGCTGGCAACCCTGGAGCGCGCGTCGTCGGGTGGCGTTGCGACGGATTCAGCGGGCTCAGCTGTGTCCCGTCCACGGCGGGAACGCTGTGCAGCTCTGCGTGCACTGCGCTCGTGCCCGAGGCTCCGTCGCCTCCGTTTGCGAGCGCGCCGAACAACCCTGGGGAGCTGTGGTGCGGGCCCGCGTTCTAGCGATCGGCGTGGTCGCGTGGCCATTGGCCGTGAGTCGCCTGCGACGGCGCGGTGCAGACCGCGCACCGGTCGCCCCGGCGTTTTTGATGCAGGAGACTGACATGCGCCTCTGGTCTCCGATCGTGCGACTCCTCTCGCTTGGCGCTGCTGTGCTCCATGCTGCCTGCGGAGCTGTTGTTCGTCCAGACGATGCAAACATGATCGAAGACGTGTCGTTGGCGGACTCGACCGATGGTGCGTCTCTCGATGATGCGACATCGGATCCGCCCCTCGATACGCCAGATGCTGTCTGGACGCGCAACGAATCACGAGTCGTTTGCACCTTCGAAGAGGGGCTCGATCAGGATGTATCAGCTCGTTTGCTCCAGGACGTGCGCGTCCCATCGACGGTGGACTCGAGAGATGGGCAATGCCGGACCTACAACATACTGGAGCTTCCCGAGACCCGCGCCGGGACTCTCACCGTCCGCATCGGAAGTGCGGCGCATTCGATTCTTCCGGATGCTTCGCGGGAACGCTTTCTGTATCAGGGATCTTTCCGCTCAGCCGCGACTGCCGGCACGCGCGTTCAAGTCGACGCGCAAGGTAGCGCTAGCTTTCCTCCATTTTCTCTCTTCGAATCGATTCCTCGCTCGGTTGAAATCACGGAGCCCATCGCTCGATCCGAGCTTGTTTGGAACCCCCGTACGCCGATTGCTATTCGCTGGCGCCGCGATGGTTCAACGGACTCGGTGCAGATCATTCTGCTTGGTCGCGTCTCGCCGACGGAATCATCGTTCGCGACGGTTTGCACTGTGCCCATTTCGGACTCGGAATTCGTCATCTCGCCGTCGATGCTTCAGCGGTACGATGCGCTACCTCAGGCTCGCCGAGTCGACGTGTACCGAATTCGAGCAGCGCGCGGGGTGTTTGGAAACGCGCCGGTGGCCTTGGAGATTCGAAACGAAACTCAAGGAAGAAACTGGATCACCTTCCGCTAGCTCCATCACGTCCATGCCCTACGCCAAGCTGCCCCTCGCTCTGTCGCTTCTCTTCGTGGCGTGTGGCCCGCGTACGTACGACGGCGACTGCATTCAGCTCGACGCCGTCGGCGTGTCGTTCGACGTTGGACCCAACGATGACGCTCATGATCGCGCGCCATCGGGCTTCCGCGTCGCTGTTTTCGCCACCGCGAGCCCGCCCGACGCGTCGTCGCAGTTCGCGTAGGGGGCCTCGACTTGCATGCAACCTGGGTTTAGGCAGGGCGCGAGCCTCGAGCGCCGTTGCTCCGGCGCACTCTTGCCCTCTGTCTCAGCGCCATCGCTGCGTCGTGCCTCCGCGGCGGCGCCCTACACGCGGGTCGCATGCAAGTCGATGCATTCGCTCGCGTTCGCGGGTGGGTACTTTCGATCGCGTGAGAGCCGCGTTGCGCTGCGAGCCCGAAGCATCGGCACGCTCATGTTCGAGTGTCGATTCGCAGTTCGCGCGGGCCGCGCAGAGATCGGCAGCGCCGTCATGCGCAGGCTCGACGCGGTCTCCCGTACCGTGCGGTTGACGATCACTCGGCGGCGATCGACGACGCGCTTGTTCTCGACGCGGCGATCGTGTTCGACACCATCCGCGCTTCGCTCACTCCCGCCGCGCTCAATCCCTCCGCGCCCACTGAACCACGCGATCCATCACGCCCGGCGCCGCGCGCGCGACGCGCCAGAGCGCTTTGCTCCCGAGGTCGATCAGCGTGATCCACTCGCGGCTCGTCATGTCGTCGATCGCCGCGGTCACGATTTCGTCCGCGGAGTACAGCTTCGAGAGCTTGTAGATCGGCGGCTTCTTCGGGAGCTTCTGCACCATCGGCGTGTCACCCGGCGGAGGGCACAGCACCTTCACGTCGACGGGCTCTTCGCCGAGCTCGTCTCGCAGCGACTGCGCGAAGCCCACGACGGCGTGCTTGCTCGCGCAGTACCCCGCTAGCTCGGGAAATCCCCTCAGCCCCGCCACGCTCGCCACGAGAAGCAGCGTCGCGCGCGCGTCCGGCGAGCCCGTCTCGCGCAAGAACGGGAGCGTCGCGATCGAGACGTGAATCGACCCGAGCGCGTTCACCTCGAGCATCGCGCGGTAGTCCGCGGGCGAGACCGCTTGCGCAGGCCCCACACGCAAGATCCCTGCGCAGTGGATCACGTGCGCGATGCGCCCCACCGTCGCTCGTGTGCGCGCGGCGGCTTCGTGAACCGCGTCCGCGTCGGACACGTCGACCACCTCGCGGTGCGCTTGCGGACAACCCGCGACCGCGCACGTCGCGTCGAGTCCGTTGACGTCACGATCCCACAGCGCGACGCGCTCGCCTCGGCGAACGAGCTGCCGCACGAACTCCCGGCCGAAGCCGCTCGCCGCGCCCGTCACGAGATACGCGCCCGCCGCGAGCGCCCGCTTCGATCCAAAGGCCATCGAACGGTTAAATAGCGCACGCCAACGGTTCGCGACGAGTTTTCGTGCGGATCGCGAGGCGCTTCTGCGGCTCAATTCGAGAGCTTTTCCGTGGTAGAGCGACGGGGATGAAGCTCTCGCTTGGATCGATCTTGGTCGCCGCTGCGCTCTCGAGCGCGCCCGCTGTCGCGCACGCGTACAGCGAAGGAATCACCGGCCGCGCGGCCTCTGGGTGCTTGGGGATCATTCCCACGTGTCACAACGACACGATGGGCCGTCGCGACGGAGCGATGGTCACGATCGACGGCCCCATGACCGTCGAAGCGGGCTCGCGCACCACGTACACCGTTCGTGTATCGCGCACGGACATGGGCACGCTCGCGGGCGCCGGGCTCAACGTGATCGCCTCGGGCGGAGCGCTGCGAACGAGCGCGCCTGCGACGCGCATTGCCGGCTGCGAGCTCACGCACAGCGCGCTCATCGCCCCCGCGATGGCAGGCGCGACCGAAGTGCGCATTCCGTTCGACTTCATCGCGCCGGCGAGCTCGACGACGGTCACGCTCCAAGCCGCAGCCAACGGCGTCGACGGCAACGGAACGATCCCCCGCATGCCCGGACAAACCGGCGATCAGTGGGGCACGGCGTCGTTCTCCGTGATGGTCACGGGCGTGGCCGACGGTGGTGTTGGCGGCGTGTGCCCCGAGCCCGTCGATGTCGTCGCCAACGACGCTGCGGATGCGTCCGATGCCCCGACGGACTCCGCGACGCCTCCGCCGGACGCGAACGAGACCGACGCCCGAGACGCTTCGGTGTCCGACGTCGGCAGCGAGAGCGGTCCTCCGCGCGTGGGCTGCGCGTGCCGCGCGAACGTCGGAGCGAATCGCGCTCGATCGAGCCTCGCCATCGCGCTCGCGTCGCTCGCGGTCGCGACGGTGATCGCTCGTCGCCGTCGCGCGTCCCGCGTGGATCTTCGCGGTTGAACGCGAGCTCGAGCCCGCACGAAGACGCGATCGACACACGTGTGTTGCGCTCGTGCGCGCTCGCCGCGTCGCTCACGCTGCTCGTCGCGGGCTCGCTCGCCGCGTCGCACGTCGAAGACTGGGACGGTGTCGGCTTCGCGCTCGCTTCGCAGGGCGTCGACCTCGCGCGCTTTCGTCCTCACCCGCCCGGCTACCCCACGTACGCGCTCGTCGCGCGGTCGCTCGGCGCGCTCGGAGCCTCGCTCGACGCTGTCACGCGCGCGCTCGCGATGGTGAGCGCGCTCGGGCTCGCGGCGTTCTCCGCGGGCGTGTGCGCGATGCTCGCGGCAGACCGCACGTCGCCGTGGTGGCGCCGATCGCTCGTCGCCGTCCTCGCAGCGCTCGCCCTTCCAGGAACGCTCCGCCTCGCCACCTCCGTCGCTCCCACGTCGCTCGCGCTGGGACTGTGGGCGCTCGCGCTCGGGACCGCGCGCGTCCGCCCCGACCGCTGGTGGCTCGCGAGCCTCTTGCTCGGCGCGTCCCTCGCGTCCCGCCCCACGGATCTCGTCGCGATCGCAGGGGCCACGCTCGCGCTTTGGCCCGCCCGCGCGCCGCTCGCGAAGACCGTCGCGCTCGCGTGCACGGTGGGCGCTCTCGCGCACGGGCCATTGATTTTGAGTGTCGGTATTCGAGCGTTCGCGACCCTCGTGCAGACGCACGGGGCAGGGCACTTCGATCGCGTTCACGCGAGCCACGACGGGTCGCTCGTCGAGCGGCTCGCCACGGTCAGCGGGTACCTCACCGAGCGCACGAGCGCTCCCTCGATCGCGATCGCGATCGTCTCGGGGGTGATCGCGCTCGCGCTCGTCGTGCGAGCGTCGTCGCAGCGCGCGCGCGTGCGCGTGTTCGTGGGGGTGTTCATTTGCGCCGCATGGTGGTGCGTGGCGCAACCCGCGCGCGTCGAGCGGCACCTCGCGTGGCTCGGGGCCCTCGGCGCGATCGGACTCGCGCGCGTGCTCTTGGTGGACCCGTCGCGCGCGCTGCGGACGATCGCGCTCGTGGTCGCGCTCGTCACGACGACGATCGGCGTTCGCACGGCGCTCGATCGACAGCGCGTCGCGCCGGCGCCGGTGCAAATCGGCGCGTTCGTTCGCGGGAGGGGCGGTCCGCTGTTCGGCGCTCGTCACGCGCGCGCCGCCGAGATCGCGGGCGTCGAGGTGTTCGTCGCGCGCTACGAGGGCGAGGTGTGGAGCACGCTCACGCGCATGCAACGCCTGCCCTCGCTCGTGTGGGTCACCGACGAAGTCGCCCCGTGGCCCGAGGGAGCGCGAGAGATACACACGTTTTGTGGCCCGCGATCGTCGCGCGGCGAGCCCGCGTGCGTGCGCGTTCGCGCCCTCTATCCCCGCGCTCAGTGACCCGGAACGACGCGAGGTCCGCCGCGCTCACCGAGCGCCTGTCGCTCGTAGTGAACGTACACGCGCGTCCCCGGCCGGCCGACGGTCGACGCGTTGACGCCGTGCCATCCCGCGGGCAACTGCGGGTCGCTCCACTGAAAGACCCAGCGCGCGTCGGCGGGGGCCATGTTCACGCAGCCGTGCGAGCGCATGTAGCCGAACAGGTTGTGCCAGAACGCTCCGTGCAGCGCGAACGAGCCCTCGAAGTACATCACCCACGGGACGTCTTCGATCGAGTACGGCCCGTCGCCCGCGCTGTTGCCGTCCATCGTCGTCGTCAGGTGCTTCGCGTAGATGCGAAACGCGCCCTGAACGGTCTCGTAGTTGCGCTGCTCGTCGTCGCGGTTGCGTCGCCCGGTCGAGACGAGCGTCACGTACACGGGGCGCGAGCCCTCGTACGCGATGAGCATCTGTCGGTCGAGGTTGACCTCGATCCACTTCTCGGTGGCGCCCACGTCCGCAGGCGCCGCGCTCGTTCGAACGACGCGCACGTTGCGCTCGCGCACATAGAAGCCCTCGCGGGTCTTCAGGTAGTTCTCGCGGCCGATCGAGACGGGCGGGTCCGACGTGAGGTGATACGTCGTCAGGCGCGGAACGCGCTCGCGACGCACGGGCCGCTGGCCGTCCGGCGACAGATCGTACGTGTAGCCCTCGAACGCCACCATGAAGGCCATCGGCAACGGGTGCTGCTCGTCGAGCGTGACGCCCTGAAACGTCGGCGCGTTGCGCACCGCGGACGCGGCGCCGCGCTCGATGTACCCGCCGTTTTGCGTGCGCAAGAAGCGACGACCCGCCGAGGCCATCTCGCGGTCGATCGAGATGTACATGCCCGAGAGCATGCGGCGGAGCAGCGGCGTTCCCGACTCGCCCTGGAGGTCTTCGATGCGAACGCCCGCGTCTTCGGCTTGCGCGCGCGTGGCGACCACGGCCGTTCCGTTGGGCTGCGTCGGCGCGCTCGCGGTCCCCACTTGCACCGCAGCGCCACCATCGGGAACGCCCGTCGTCAGCAGCGCGCCCGCCGTCGGCGCCGCGACCACCGCAGCGCCCGCGTCGCGCACGACGCCGAACCGCTCGGGCTCGACCTCGCGCATGTCCGCTTCCGACGGGAGCCAGCGGTACATCACCGCGGGCCGATACGTCGTCATGTACGGATACGGCATCGCTTGCGCGAGATCGGGCTGCGTCGGACGACGTCCTTCGAGCTCGCGCGCGTCGAGCGTGGTCATGCGGTTCAGGCACACGTAGCCGCCGCCCTCGACCTCGTACCAACCGCGCGGACAACCAGCGCCGTTGCCCAAGCTCGTCGCGCTGCGGAGGCGCAGCGACGCGCCGGCGCGGAAGTAGCCGACCTTCGGCCCGTTCCAATCCATGCGCTCGAAGATGGGAACCCACACCCACGTCGCCGTCATCGTCGGCCCCGTGTACGGCCCGCTCGCGTCGACCACGCCCGAGTCGGGCGCAGCGCTCGCGTCGACAGTGCCGCTGTCGCGCTCGTGACGATCGGGGCCGTGATGGTTGCGCGGCGCGCTCGTCGCGGGTCCCGCGGACGCGTCGTCGTCGATGTTCTCGGCGAACGCGTCGGGCCCGGAGGTGTTGGCGTGAGCGGTTCCGTGCACGGCAGACCACCACTCGTCGACCCGCGAACAACCCGAGAGCGCGCTGAGCGCGGTGGCCGTCGCGGCGATGGCAGAGAGCGAAACCTTGGCTCGAATCGGCGAGAAACGTTGCATGGACGAAACCTGCTCGACCGTCGTCGAGGCCGCGTCGTCGGGAGGTTGGAGCTCCCGCCGTCCGCAGCGTCGCGTTACAGCCCAACTCCCGGCGACGTGCAACTTTCTTGCGCGCCGACGACAGTTCACTGGGCCGACAGTCTGGCGGTGGACTCTGCGAAGATCGGGCCGGACGCACCGCAAGCGAATACTCACCGCGATTGGCCGTCTCTTTCGCACGTGACGGACACTTCATCGACGCGCTGCTACAGTGCTCCCGCGGCCAGGACACCACGGATGGAGCGGAAGCGGAGACACAGCGATCGGCGGTCCCTCGCGTTCGCGGTCATTGGATCGCTCGCGCTCCACGCGGTGCCGTTCGTGTCGGCGCTGCGCATTCCTTTCGCGCGACCGCTCGACCTCGAGGTGCGCACGCGCACCGTGGATTTCGGGCTCGAACAGTTTACGCCCGGCGCGCGCGCGGCGCCGACCCCGACCCCGCAGCCACCGCAGCCCGCGCAACCACCACAACCGGCGCAGCCGCCGCCAGCGCGGCGCGTCGATCGTCCTCCGCCAGCGCGCACGAACACCGCGGCCAACGACTTGATCCCGGTCCCCAACCTGCAGCTGCGCGTTCCGAACATCGCGCCGAGGCCCGTGCGTCAGCTCGATCCCAACGCGCGCGCGACGACGCCTCCGAGACCGAGCACGCCCACGGTCGCGAGCGCCGTCTCGGACCTCGCGCCGATGGTTCCGCAAGGAGCTTTGCTCACGATCGCGATTCGCACCGATCGCATCCGCGCGACCCCGCACGCGCGGGGCGTGCGCAGGCTCCTCGGCTCGATCCGCGATTGGCGCGAGATGCTCGGCGGCGCGTCGCTCGACATCATCGACGACCTCGATCGCGTCGTGCTCGCCGCGGCCAACCCCTTCGGACAAAACGGCCAAGCCCCTGATTGGAACATCCTCGCGAAGGCCGCGGGTCACTCGGACCGTCGTCTCCGCGCCGCGGTCGAAGCGATGGCCGAGAGCGATCGCCCCCTCGCGCCCTCGCCGGTCAACCCTCCGCGCGACCCACGCGACGAGCGCGACGAGGTGGGCGCGGATGCGCGCGCGAACGCGACCGGCGAGCCGCGCGCGAGAGAGACGGCCCACGAAGACGGCGGCGTGCGCGACGCGGGCGAGCGGAGAAACATCTGGACCCAACGCGACGGAGCGCGCGTCACGACGCTCGAGCGCTACGGCGCCCAGCGCAGCTACGTGCTCTTGCCCGACGGAACGGCGGCGATCGCGCTCGCTTCGCAGATCGAGCCGATGCTCGCCGCGCTCGCGCGCCGTCCGCCGTCGCTCGCGGACGACCCGAGCTCGGGCGTCGCGCTCGTCGTCGAGTCCGAGGGGCTTCGAAATCTGGTGACCGAAGTGCCCACGATGCACGGGCCGTTTCCCATTCCGCGGCGCCTCGTGTTGACGATCGAGCCCGAGGGCGAACGCGCAGCGGGCGCGGAGCTCGTCGCGCGCATGGAGTACGACAACGCGACGCAGGCGCGCTCGGCGCGAGACGAGTGGGAGTACGTCCGAGGGCGCTGGGGGCCGATGCTCGACGCGGTTCCGGGCGTGACGGCGTTGCGCATCGGGGCGGGGCTCTTCGGGCGACGTTCGGTGGTCGACCACGTGCACGACGTGATCACCGCGCTGTCCTTTCGCAGCACGGGCAACGCGGTGGTCGGCCGGGCGCACGTCACCGAGGAGCAGCTCCGCTCGATCTTGGACTCTGCGCCGATGCTCCTCTCGGCCACGCGCTGAGCAGACAGAATCCGCGCGAATGGAGCCTTGAACGTCGCTCGGAGGCCCCTGTACAGTCCCGCGACCGAAAGCGCACAACCTGTGCGCGGCACTCACGAGGCCCGAGGGACCACCGCCCATGTCCGAGAACGATCCGTTCGCCACTCCGTCGTCCGACAGCCCCGATCCGCTCGCGCCGCCGCCGACGGAGGATCCGTTCACCGAGCCCGCAGGCGGCTACCTCGCGGGCAACGACGACGAAGAAGTGCGCAAGATCAACCGGCGCGTCTCGCCGGTCGGCAAGCTCCTCGCGGTGCTCGTGCTCGGCGGCATCGGCGGAACGGGCTACTTCATCGCCAAGAGCGCCGCGGAAGAGCGCGCCGAAGCGGCCGCGCAGACCGAAGGACGACAGGCGCTCCAGCGGTTGCTCGACGACCGCAACCTCGACCGCGCGCAGTTGCCCGCGAAGGTTCGCGAGATCTACGAGCGCTACAAGGCCTCGGAAGAAGTGCGCATGGCCTGTCGCCGACTGCTCGCGCAAGTGCGCGACCCGCAGTCGGTCAACATCATGATCGAGGGCATTCGCCGCCGCGGAAACGAGCGCCGCCAAGCCGCGCTCGCCGTGGCCGAGCTCGGTCCGCAGGTCGCTGGCAGCGCCAAGGACGCGTTGATGGAGGCGCTCCCCACGACGGACGAGCGCGTCGATCGCGCGGACGTCACGTGGGCGCTCGTCGTGCTGGGCGAGGGCCGCGCGTGGGACACGGTCGTGAAGATGCTGAGCGAAGGAAAGCTCCAGCAGGTCAAGGACCTCGAGAACCGACCGTTCTTCGACCCCGCGCTCGTCTCGCGCCTCGCGGGCCGCGAGCGGCTCGTGCAGCTCGCCACCGACAGCTCGGGGACGCCCGCGCAACAGACGGCGCGCCGTCGAATCGCCGCGTCCGCGCTGAGCGAGATGGCCGGGGCCGAGACGTTCGAAGTGCTCTCGACGCTCTCGCGGGACGCGGACGAAGAGGTCGCGGGCATCGCGGCGATCGGCCTCGGACGCAGCGGCGACAACCGCGCAGCGCAGCCGGTGCTCGCGTTTCTCAACGCGCACCCGAGCTCGCGCGAGCGCGTGCTGAACGCCCTCGCGCAAAACTCCGGCGCGCCCGGCCTGAGCGTGATCGGTCAGAACGCGACCGACATCGTGACGCGCAAGATGGCCGTGCGACTGTTGCAAGAGCTGCAAGACCCGACCGCGGGCGACGCGCTCTTCGCGATCATGAACTCGGTTCCCGCGACGTCGACCGACGTAGCGCTGCGCGAGATCCGCACCAAGGCGTGCTTCGGTCTCGCGGACATCGGCGATCCGCGCGCGGCCGACGGCCTGCTCGAGATCGCCCGCTGGCCGATCGGAAAGCCCTTCGACGCCAACGCCGACATGGAAGCCAAGCAGGCGATGGACAAGCTCGTGCGCATCCCCGGCGCCGCGGCGCGCGTGAAGGACGGCCTCCTTCAGCTCTTGCCGCAGGCGGACTTTATGCGCACACAAATTCTACTGGCCCTCGGCGCCTCGGGCGACGCGTCGATCGGGCCGCAGGTGGCGCGGTACCTCACGGACGAACAAGCGCAAGAAGGCGCCGCGCGCGCGGTGAGCCGCTTGCGATACGCGCCGGGCATCCAGACGCTCCGCGGGCAAATCCGCCGTCCGGCCAACGTTCGCATGGATCAGCAGACGATCCAGAACGAGCAGCTCTACATCAAGCGCCGCAACGCGATCCGCGGCCTCGCGTGGAGCGGTGACGCGCGCATCGCGGCGGACCTGATGCGCATCATCGAGGACTCCGCGGACGAGCCGCGCCTCCGCGAAGACGCGGGCAACACGCTCGCGACGATCGCGGACGACGCCGCGCTGCAACAAGCCGCGTCGCGCGCGATGGACACGACCAAGTCCACGGACATCCGCCGCTTCTACCTCCTCGCGCTCCGCGCGCGCTCGACGCCGCAGATCGCGACGCAGCTCGTGAGCGCGTACTTGAAGCCCGGCGAGGACGTGAACCTCATGCGCTACGCGGCGATCGCCGCGGGCTTCGGCGGCGACGACTCGACCATCGCGGCGGTGCGCCCGTTGCTCGCGTCGACCGACGGCAACGTTCGACTCTACGCGACGATGGCGGGCGTGTTGCTCGGCTCCGAAGCGTTGGGAACGACGCTCGTCGAGACGCTCGCTGGCAACCGCGAGCTCTCGGAGCTCATCCGTCCCGAGTTCGTCACGCGCGGCGCGCAAGCGGGCGGCCCCACGATGATGGAGCCGATCGACCTCATGCCGCTCACCGAGGCGATGTTCACGAGCGGCGCGGTCAACCGTCGAATCCTCGGCGCGCTCACGCTCGAGCGCGGCCGCGGGACGGACAAGTTCGACTTCGCGATTCAGTGGCTCCGAACGCGCATCCGCGCTGGCTGGGACCACCCGCTCGGGATCACGCCGTACGCCGTTCGCGAGAAGATCCGCCAGCAGGCGGCCGGGAGCGACGCCGCCGCGCGCGACGTGGCCTTCAAGCTCCTCCGCTCGCTCAACGATCGCGGCTCGCTCTTGTACCTGCGCCGCCAGCAGGGCGAAGTGAGCGAGATGGCCCGACGCGTCCTGCTCGAGCTCAACTCGGCGTCGAACTGAACGCAAACGACGCGGCGACGGGGGATCGCGACGCGCTCGTGCATTCGGGTGGAATACTCACGGGGCTCTCACCGTACGATGCTCCGTGCGATGCAGTTGGCGCCTGAGCCACCTCCGTCGCGTCGGAGGTTGCGTCGATGAAGTTCAATTCGCGGGGCGTGTCGTCGCTCACGGTCCTCGGTGCTCTCGCGGCGAGCTCGCTCACGGGCTGCCTCGTTTCCGGCGGTGGCGGCTACTACGCGCACGGCGGATCGGCGGTTGTGTACGGCCCGCAAGTGCAGACCGGCGTCGTCGCGCAGCCCGTGGCCACCAACGTCCAAGTGCAGGGCGGCGCGGTCGTGCAGCAGCCCGTGCAAACGACGGCGACGATCAACGTACAGCTGCAAGCGCCCGCGGGCGTTTCGCAGCTGCAAGTGCAGTGCAATCAGTCGGTCGCGGAGGTCTGTGACGGGATCGACAACAACTGCAACGGCGCGATCGACGAGGGATGCGGCTACCAGACGGGCCAGGTGCAAGTGACGGTCGCGTGGCAAGGGACCGCGGACATCGACCTGCACGTGGTCGACCCGATGAACGAAGAGCTCTTCTACGGCCACCGCAACTCGCGCGCGGGCGGCATGCTCGATCGCGACGCCAACGCGGCGTGCGCGCAGTCTCCGCCCACCGTCGAGAACGTGTACTTCTCGCAAGCTCCGCGAGGAAATTTCCGAGCCCGCGTGCATGTGTACGCGATGTGCAACGACAGCCAGGTGCCCGTGACGCTGTCGATCTCCGTGGGAGGTCGCGCGTACTCGTTTCAGCACGTGATGACGCACCTGCACGAGGACTTCGAGATTCCCTTCACCGTGCAGTGAACGGCGGGAGACGAAGCTCCCACCAGGAGCGAGTCGGGGGCTGAAATGCCGAAGGGGCGCGCGGCATTCGTCGTGGAGGCGGTGATTTTCAGCTACGATACCAACCGCGATGGCTGGTCCTGTCAGCGACGTTCGAATCCCCGATACGCCGGCTCGTCGGTTTCGCACCGGTGCGCGGCGCAACGAGGGGCTCACTGCGGTCTCGTTTTTTGGCACCGACCCCGAGCTGAACACGCCCGTCGTCGTGAAGGTGCTTCGCGCGTCGGCGTTTCCATCGCCGCTCGAGCGGCAGCGCATCGTGCGCGAGCTCAAGCGGCAGGTGAGCGTCCCGCATCCTTCGCTCGCGCGCGTGATCGCCGCGGACGAAGAGGGCGGGATCGTTTGGGTCGCGCGCGATTGGATCGAAGGCCAACCGCTGAGCGAGCGCATCGCGAGCGGGACCGTCACGCCCGACGAAGCCGCGCGCTGGACCTCGCAGCTCGCAGAGGCGCTCGGTGAGCTCCATCGCGTGATGCTCTTGCATCGCGACGTGCGCCCCGAGCACGTGATCCTCGCGCTCGACGGACGCGCGCGGCTGATCGACGCCTCGTGCGGCCGACACTTTCGCGGCGCCGACGGAAAGGCCGTCTTCGGAACCGCCGGCTACGTCGCGCCCGAAGCCATCGCGGGCAAGCTCGTCAACGCGCGAAGCGACCTCTATTCGCTCGGCGCCACGGCGTACGCGATGCTCCAAGGCGCGCCGCCGTTCGGGACGACGCCCGAAGCATCCGTGCTCGAGCGCGCTGCGAAGACCGACGCGCCCAAGGCGACGCGCGGGCCCGAAGGTCTCGTCAACGCCGTCGCGAGCTTGCTCGCGCGCGAGCCGCGCGAGAGGCCGTTTCACGCGCAGCAAGTGTGTCAGCTCGTCGAGTCGTTTTTCACGCCGACGCGCCCCGCGGCGAGCGACGACAGCGATGGTCCTCCGACCGCCGCGGTCGACGAAGGGATGGTCTCGAAGGCGCTCGCGATGCTGCCCGGCCCGAGCATCGTCGACGACGATTTCGACGACGCAGAGGTGACCGAGGTCGCGCGCAACAGCGCGTTGCAATCGACGCCCGAGCCTGCGCCTGCGGCGTCGGTCGCAGCGGTTCCGCCACCGCCGCCGCCGCGGAGCGGAAACACCGCTGCCATTCGAGCGCCAGCGCCGTCGCCCAACACCGGCGCGCACGCTGTGGCGATCGCGCCGACGTCGGCGCCCGCGATGGCGATGGGACAGCCCCCTGCGCAGAGCGTGATTCGCAAAGCGACGCTGATGGGGATGGCGCCGGTTCCGCAACAAGCGAGCCCGGTGCCCGCGGTGCCTGCAGCGCCGCCGCGCCCACCGCCTCCGCACGAGCCGTCGCGCCCCGTGATCAGCGCGCCGACGACGGACTCGTCGGTGCGCGAAGACTCAGGATCGCGTGCAAATTACGCGACGGATTTCGACGACGACGAGAACACCGTCGTCTCGGAAGACTCGCGCATCTTCGGCCACACCGAGCCGCACGCGCAGAGCGCGCACGGGACCGCGGTCCCGCCGTTGCCCGACGACGTCTCCAAGCGCGTCCTGCAAAAGGGCGGAACGGTGAGCGCGCCGATCGAAGCGCGACCGCTGAGCGTTCCTCCGCCGCCGGCGGCTCGCAAAGCGACGGGATCGATTCGGGCGCCGGCGCCTCCGGGTGTTCCCTCGCTTCCGCACCCCGAGCCGCAACAGCAAGTGGCGTACACGCCGTCGCCGGACACTGGCGGCGGGCCCACGATGACGGCCAACGTCGCTGCGGTCGCCGCGTACTCGGACACGAGCGGACCCAACGCGACGCTCGACGGGCAGAACATCTCGATCACCGAGCCGAACCCGGGACCCACCTGGGACGGAAACGCCTACGGAGCTCCCGCCGTCGGAGCCCCGCCCATCGCGCAGCAACCGTACGCGCAGCAAGCCTACGCGCCGCAGCAGCCCGCAGTGGGACCGCCGCAGCCGCAACAGCAGTACGGCCAGCCGCAGCCGCCGTACGGGCAACACGCGCCGCCGAACGCTCCGACGGGCGCTTATCCATCGCCCACGCAGCAGGGTTACGGACAGCCGCAAGGCATGCCTCCCAACGCACAGATGGGCGGCTATCCGCAGCAGCAACAGCAGGGCGGGCAGTACGCGACCGGCGGCTATCCGTCGCCGCACGCTCCGTACGGTCCGCATCAACCCACGGGAACGTTTCCGTCCGCGCAAGGAACGGGCGCGTATCCGTCGCCCAACCCCAACATGACCGCGGGTTGGTCCGAAGCGCCGCCGAAGAAGGGCGCGCTCTGGCCATGGGTCGCCGCGGGTTGCCTCATCGCGCTCGTCGCGGGCGGCTCTGGCTACGCGCTCGCGCTTCGTCATCGCACGGAGCCGACCGTCGAAGTGCAGCAGCAAATCGTGGCAGGGCCCAACATCGCGACGCCGGGCAACGTGACGAACAACGGGCAAATTCCCGGACCGAATGGCGTCGTGACGCCGCCGGTCAACGGCAACGGCGCCATGGTCGTGAACAACAACGGCCAGACGGGCACGATCCCGACGCCGGTCGCCGCAGACGCGATGGTCGCCGCGAATCCCGTCGCGGCCGTGGACTCGGGCGTCGCGGTGAACAACGTCGTCGCGGTCAACACGAACCCGACGGTGAACACCAACACGAACGGCTACGCAAATCCTGGCACGCAGAACGTCGTCGCGCCTCCTCCCAACAACAACAACGGCTCGTCGAACGGCTCATCCAACGGCTCGTCGAACGGCTCGCGATCGAACCCGACGCCCCCGCCGCAGCTCACGCCGGTGCAGCAAGCGCGGCAGCTCAACGCGCGACGCGACTACGTCGCAGCGCGGGCCATCCTCGAGTCGTGGGTGCGCTCGCATCCGAGCGACGCGCAGGCGTTGTTGTTGCTCGGCGACGTTCGCTTCTCGCAAGGCGAGCGGCGTCCCGCGGGCGACGCGTACCGTTCTGCGATCGCGGCCGGTGGCTACGCGCGCACGTATTGGCAGCGGCTCGTGGATCGACAGCTCTCGATCAACGATCGCCAGGGCGCGATCAACACGCTCAACGATGTCTTGCGGCATCGGCCCGGCGATCGCGACGCGACGCGAAAGCTCGCGGAGCTGCAAGGTGGCGGGGCGCGTCCCGCGGGCGGTTCGAGCGTGCCCGCGTTCGGAACGCCCCGTCCGCTCACGATTCGTCGTTGAGCGAATCCCCCGTCCGATCGCTCAGCTCTGAAAGAGTCCCTTCACGAGCCCGAAGATTTCTCGGGACGTGACGACCAAGAAGAGCCCGAGCATCAGCACCATCGAGCCCTGGAGCAGACGCGTCTCGAGCGTCGCGTTGGGCTTTCGGCGCATGATCATTTCGTACGCGAGCATGAGGAGCCTCCCGCCGTCGAGCACGGGGATCGGAAGGAGGTTCATCACGAAGAGCTGGAGCGAGATGAACGAGACCGCGATGAGCCCGTCGCGCCAGCCCTTGGACGCTTGCTGCGCGGTCTCTTGCACCATGCGCACGGGGCCGACGAGCTGCGCGTCCTTGATCTGCCGTCGAAACATCTTCACGAGCGTGTCGACGATGTCCGCGGTCATCACCGCGGGCTTCACGATCGAGTCGGAGACCGCGCGGCGAAGGGGCACGGGGCGGTACTGCGTGAGCTGCGTGATTCCGATGCCGAAGATGCGCTGTCCGTCGATCTCGAGCGGCCGCGGCGTCACCGTGGTCTCGAGCTCTTCGCTGCCGCGCCGGTAGCGCATGCGAAGCGCTTCGCCGTTGGAGCCTCGGACGCGCTCGAGCATCGAGCGCCAAGTGGGCGTGGGGGTTCCGTTGATGGCGACGATCGTGTCACCGGGGCGAAACCCTGCGGCTTGCGCGGGCTTTCCCGCGATCACGTCGCCGATTTGCGCGCGGGCGCTCGCGTCGAGCCGCTCACCGCCGAACGCGAGCAGCACGAAGATCGCGAGCGCAGCGGCGAAGTAATTCGCGAGAGGACCCGCGGCGATCATGAGCAAGCGCGCGATGGGGCGCGCGTTTTGGTAGCTGCCGCGGTCGTGGGGATCGACGGGCTCGCGCGGGTTCATTCCCGCGACTTGCACGTACGCGAGCAGCGGAATGGCGGCGATCTGAAACACGGTCTCGCTCCCGCGCGGTCGCCATCGGGCGATCACGGGCCCGAAGCCGATCGAGTAGGTGAGCACCCGCATCCCGAAGGCGCGCGCGACGAGGTAGTGGCCGAACTCGTGGATGATCACGAGCAGCGAGATCGCCAGGACGACGCCGACGATTGTGAAGAGCTTCTCCATCGCTTCTTTCGGTGGTGACAGCGCAGACGGTAGCACCATGGCTCGCCGCCGGGAGGGGGAAGACCCGCGCCCGCGCGACGGTGGGCGATTGCGGGAACTTTCTTCGCGCGGCAGGCTACACAGGCTCGTCCATGACCTCGAAGGGCAGACCAAGGCTGCGTGTGTGGGCGACGCTCTCGATCGCGCTCGTGTCGGTGGCCGCAGGGGTCACGTACGCGCAGCGCGCTGGGAGGGTGTTGCATCGGCCGATTCCCGGTGATGTTCCGCTGGAAGAATCGCCGAACGATATGCCGTCGGTCCCGCCGTCGTCGTCGCAGTCGATCGCGCGCGCGATGGGGGCGCAGTCGCAGACCGCTGGCTCGAGCAGCGAACCCTCGGGCGAAGTGCAGCGGCCGCGCCCGACGTGGGATGCGCCTGCGCGCGAGATGGACCGCCAGACGCGCTCGCCGCCCAACGCGCAGCTTCGGTACACAGAGGTGTTCACGCCGTCGGTGCAGCCGTTCAAGCGCGGGACCGCGCACGACATGGTCGACGAAAACGGGCGCATGACCACGCGCGACCCGTCGCTGCGCGCGCTGACCGTGGGCGAGGCGGCGCCCGCGCACTGGGTCGGCCGCCGTCGCGCGAGGTTCACCGGTGATTTGCTGGTCGAACTGTCGTCCTCGTGGGCGACGCCCGTGCCCGGCGTCGCGGGCGAGCAGCGGGTTCTTCAGTACGCGACGAACAACGGCGAGTCCGTGCAGTTTCTCTCGGACAGCGCGGGCAACCTCTTCGTGCGCGGGATGCAACCCGGAACGGTGCGGCTCACGTACGTGCTCGAGGCGCCGGACTTCGCGTTCGCGGTGATCGATCCGCCGGCGATCCGCACGAGCGACGTCGCGGCGAGGGCGCCCGAGGCGCTCCGGCCGCTCGTTCCCGCGTGGCTCGAGTCGAAGGCGCGCGTGGTGCTCGCGCGGCTGCGCTTGGACAACGACCCACCATTTCAAGTGTTGCTCGACCGATTGGTGGCGCACTTTCGAGCGTTTCGCGACGAGTCGCTCGGAGGACAGGGCGCGGACCTGTACACGGAGCTCGCGCTCGGAGGCGTCGGCGCGTGTCGCCACCGCGCGTACGCGATGATGCTCACGCTGCACGCCCTGGGAATTCCCACGCGATACGTCGGCAACGAGGCGCACGCGTGGGTCGAGGTGTGGATCTACGGCGCAGGCTGGTCCCGCGTCGACCTCGGCGGATGGAACGTCGACCTCGTCTCGAACGACCAACAGTCGCGCCCGCAGTTCGACCCACAAATCGCTGATCGCTTCGCGCGCCCTGCGACGTATCAGAATCAGTTCTCGTCGGGCGGCCCCAACGGCGGCCGCGGCGGCGACGGTGGAACGTGGCTCGACCCCGACGCCTCCGCGCTCGAGACCAACGACGACTCCGCGAGCACCTCGGGCGGCGACGGCGGCGCGAGCAGCCGCAGTTCGAGCGGCAACCGCAGCAGCGCCAACGGCGGCTCGAGCTCGGGCGCTGGTGGAGGGAGCGCGACGGACAACGCGAGCGTTGGCGCGGCGCGAAGCGACAACGCCGCGCGGCAGCGAGACGTGAGCGAGCCCGAGGACGACGCGCCGAAGATCCCCACGAGCATCGCGATCGTGAGCGTCCTCGCGGACGACCGGGCGGGGTTCGCGTCGGGCACGGGCTTCGCGCGCGGCTCGATGGTGCGCGTCGTGGGCTTCGTGCGCGACGTCGACGGCGTGGGGCTCAACGGACTCGCGATCGAGCTGCAGCTGGTCCGCAACGGGCGTTCGGTGCAGGGCTTGGGGACAGCCGCGAGCGCTCCGGACGGTCGCTTCGAGGCGCATGTGTTGTTGGGCGGCGGGCTCGAAGCGGGCGAGTACGAGCTGCGTGCGTCCACCCCGGGCGACGCGCGCTACGCGCCGAGCGCGGCGGATTGAACGCGATCAGCGATTGATTTCGTGTGTGGTGATCGCGCGGGGGCATCGAGTGCAACGATGAAGATCTCCGAGCTTCGAGGGGCAGTGTGCGGCGCGTCCATCGCCGATCTGTGGATGGGCGGTTGGTTCGAGTCCGCCGACAACCAGCCGCGGTTCTACGCGAGTCTGTGGGCGTACTATGTCGAGATAGCGGGCTCGTTTCTGGCCATTCGCGCTCGAAAATACACGGGAGAAGCGACGCTCTCGTTCGTGTCCGAGATCCCGCGCGATCCCGACCTCGAAGACGACATGACGTTCACGACAATGTCGATCGGCGAGATGCGGCTGCGTCATCCAGAGTCCGAGAATCGAATTCACCGGGTCGTTCTCTGGGGCGCGAGCGAGAGCGACGAGGGCGTCGAGTGTCAAGCGGCGCGGATCGAGCTGAGCCCCCGAGAGGCGCTCTTCTTCGACCCCTCGTTCTACTTCGGCATTCGGCTCGGTGGAAACGACGACCAGGACGAGTGGATCGAGCACTCGGCCCCTTGGCGAAAAGAAGCGCTCGTCCTCGAGTAGCGGGATCGAGTCGCGCCGATCGCTCGGGACTCAGCGCGGGGATTGCGAAACACCCGGCCCCGATCGACGGTGCGCGCGGTGTCGAGCCCGATTCCGAAGCACTTGCTCGACGTCGTCACAGAGACGATCGAGCCATTCGACGTGCTCTTTCCTCGCGACGCCGCGCGCAACGGGCTGTGCCTGCAGTTCTACGGCGCACCGGCTGAGTCGTGCCGCGAGCAAATCGAGGACTCGTTGCGTCGCTTCACCCGCGGAGGCAGCGCGTTCGTCGCGCTCGAGTTCTGGCTGCCTCAGCATCGGCGCTATCGAACGCCGAGCGAGGCGCTGGCGCTGCTCGCGACGCACGACGTTGGCCTGGTCGATCGCTGGGCGCTGCGCGAGGTACCCTCTGTCGAGCACGTTGTCGGGGCGCATCGCGTGTACAGCCAACGGATGGTTCTGTCGGCGCGAGCCGCGAGAGCGCTCTCGTCGGTGATCACGCTCGGCGACTTCGGTTCGTGGGAGCGGATCGGCGCGCGCGTATACGTCGCGCGTCCGGGCGAGGCGCTGCTTCGATACTGGGACGATCGCGGCGCGGATGTGCTGTGTCGCGACGGTGCTGTGCGCGCGGCGATGCTGCGGACGTTGGAGCCGTACGTCGATCTCGCGCTGACGAATGCAGTGTGGCCGAGACGAACGTAGGTCGACCGACGGCGCCGGCTGCGACGATCGCGAATCGATCATCTTCATCGCGGAATCCCAGCGCGCGCTGCGTTCGTGCTCATCGCGGGTCCGTTGTTGCGCTCGGCTGCGCTTCGATCGGGCCGTGATCGGGCGGCGTTGTGTCTCGGCGCATCCGCAGTTGCGAGAGCTCGTCTCGCTTCCACCCCGCTCGTTCGAATGGTCTCGATGCGCGCTCGGGGCACAGCGCAGACACACGCCAGGCGCGATCAGGGTGCAGCGCCGTGAGCGCTTGCAGCAGCGCGGTTGCATGACCGCGCCCTCGAGCGTCGCGCTGCGTCACCAGCGCGCGAATCGAGATCACGGGCGACGACGGATCGCCGATCACGGCCCACGAATCTCCGAGCCGATACCCTCTGAACGGCGCTCCGAGCTGGGCGATCGACTCGCCCGAGAGCTGCCACGGCAGCGTGTCTCCGGCGTTGCTCGTCACCATCGCCGCGACCTCTCGCACGTCGACTTCGACTGGAAAAGAGCTGACAGAGTGGCACTTACTCGGCGGGCGAGACAGCGAGATCAGCCGATCGACGGTGGTGAATCCGCAGCGTTGGTACAGCGCGATGGCCGGATGATTGCGCTCGATGACCTCGAGCTCCATGGCGCGTTCACCGCGGCCTTGCGCGTCCGCGACGAGGCGCTCGATGCACTGCAGCCCGAACCCTCGTCGACGCGCGCTCGCGACCATCGACATCGTCGCCAGTCGACTCGTCCATCCGCGACGCGCGATCAGCGCGACCCCGACCGGCTCGTCTCCAGCGAAAAACGCGAGGCTGGACGCGAGATCGACGCTGTCGGTCCGCACCATTTCGAGCAGCGTCGTCGTCGTAAACGCCACGCGCACGAAGTAGTCCGCGAATCCCGCGTCGAGCGTCGCTGCCGCGCTCCGAAGGTCGTGCTCGATCAGGCTGCGAGAGGTCAGTCGCATGTCGCTCGTCCTCGAGACCACCACGAGCGCGAGTAGAACACGGGCGAGCGCGATCGATCGCGCGTCACGCGGAAGCGGCTGATCCGCATCGGTGATTCCCCCACGCGAATCGCTCGGCGCGCGTGGTTTTCGCTACGATTCTCCCGTAAGCGCGCTCCCCCTTCGCGCGTTCTGCGATTGCGCCCAAAGCTCTCGGCGCGTCCGTGAATCCATCGCGCTGCGAGGTCCCCATGCTCCGTCGTTCGTCTCGATTCGCCACGGTGTCGCTGCTCTCTGTGGTCTCTGTGGCGTCGTGCTTCTCGCGACCGCAGTCGCGCGCGCCTGTTCCGCTCGTCGCGAGCGCGGGCGACACGCGGATCGCACGGCCGTTGCCTCCCGCGCCGCAGGGCAGCTACCGCGCGCCGAGCCGCGATCTGTCGTTCGAAGAGCTCCGTGAGCAGATGCCCGGCACCGCGCGAATCCCGGCCGAAACCATGCTCGCGCGGCACGCTCCGCAGTTTGCCCAGGCGCCGCAGTACAACCTCGCGCAGGTCGCGGGCATCGACACGATTCAACGCGGGCCGTACGCGCTCGTCGCCGCGGAGCAAGCGATGGCCTCGTCGCAGGGCTTCGCGCTGCTCCCGCGGCTCGAGAGCACCAATTTTCTCGGCGGATACACGGGGCTCTTCGTGCGCGATCAGCCGGTGTACCTCAGCGCAGACGCCGTCACGACCGCGCTGCACGAGAGCTTCGACGCGCTCATCGCGAGCGTCGAGAAGGACGCGCTGCTCCCCGCGCTCACCGACGGCCTCGCGCAGATCCAACAGAACCTCCGCGCGGCCAACGAGCTCTCGCCCGAGGTGCGCGGGGACCTCGACGTGTACGTCGCGAGCACGCTCGGCGCGCTGCGCGCGACGCCCGTCGCCCCTGTGGCCAACGGCGACGCGGCCCTCGTCGCGACGATCTACACAAAGATTCAAGAGGCGCGAGGACCGGCTGGCGTTCGGCTCTTCGGCGTCGATCGCGAAGTGGACTTCTCGCAGATGCGCCCGCGCGGGCACTACGCGGGCGACGCCGTGCTCGAGCGGTACTTTCGCGCGGTCATGTGGCTCGGTCGCGAAGGGCTGCGCTTGATCGACGTCCAGGGCTCGCGCAAGGTGGTCGCGCGTCGGCAGGTCGAAGCGGCGCTCGCGCTCCATGCGCTGTCGGACGCGCGCACGAGGGCTGCGTTTGCGCTGCTCGAAGACACGATCACGCAGTTCGCGGGCGAGCCCGAGGCGCTCGGGTTTCGTGACCTCGACACGATCGCCGAGCGAGTGAGCGCCGCGAGAGGGCTTCGCGCGATCGACGACGCGCGACTCGCTGCGGTGATCGATGAAGTGCGCGGCGTGCGGCCCCGCGTCGCGACCTCGATGCTCGTGCACCCCGAGGGCTGGGTGGGAACCGTTCCGCAACCGGTGCAGTTTTCGCTGACGGCGCAGCGGTACACGCCGGACTCGCGCGTGCTGTCGCACGTGAGCTACGACCGCATCGACCAGGGGAGGGCGGTGCGGATGGTTCCGAGCCCGCTCGACGCGGCGTTCGGCGCGTTCGGCAACGATCAAGCGCTGGGGTTCGTGCGCGAAGACCTGCAGCGCTACCAGTACGCGACCGAGCTCGAGACCACGCGTGTGCTGATCGACGCGCACCCGCAGAGCTATTGGCAAGGGAGCCTCTACGCCTCGTGGCTGAGCGCGCTGCGCACGCTTTCGCCGCGTGAAACGCTGGCCGATGCGCAGACCCTGCCCGCGACGATGAGCTCGGAGGCGTGGGGCCGTCGCTTGCTCCAGACGCAGCTCGCGGCGTGGGCCGAGATTCGACACGACACCGTGCTCTACACGGCGCAGAGCTACAGCGTCTCGCTCGGGTGCTCGTTTCCGCAAGCGTACGTCGACCCGTATCCAGCCTTGTGGAACGGTCTCGCCCGTTGGTCCGAGCGCGCCGCCGCGCTCATCGAACGAACGCCCTGGCGCGACCGCGGACAGCACGATCGTTGGGCTCGATGGGCGCAGATCGCGCGTGCGTCTACCGAGCGACTCGAGCGCATCGCCCTCCGCGAGCGACGCGGCGAAGACATGACCGCCGACGACCTCGCATGGATGAACGACGCCCTGCACGCGCGCGAGGTGAACGTCGTGTGCGCCACCGAAGTGCGACTCGATGGCGGGTGGCTCTACGATCTCTACGAGCCGCACCGCACGATGGACGAAGCGCGCGCCGTGGTCGCCGACGTTCACACCGCGCCCGAGGACGAGCACGGAAGTCCCGCGGGATTCGTTCTTCACGTGGGCACCGCGGCGCCGCAAGCGATGATCGTGATCGCCGGGCCCCGAGGCCGCGAGCGCGCGTACCTCGGCTACGCGTACGGGTACCGCGAGCGCGTCACGCGAAACTTCCAGCGGCTCACCGATCAAGAGTGGCGAGCGCACATCGGAGACGCGCAGGCTCCAGCGTGGACCGCGTCGATCACGGCGCCGCGCGGGAGATAGACGGAAGGGAACGGAACGAGAAGGGGACGGACGGGAAGGGGACGAACGAGAAGGGGACGAACGAGAAGGGGACGAACGAGAAGGGGACGGACCTCGCATTTCGTTTCGAAATGCGAGGTCCGTCCCCGCTCCGTGAGCTGCGGCGCCGCGCGGGAGATAGCGCGAGCGCTCCGCGCTGTGCTCGGCGCGAGCGTCGCGTCAGGCGTTGCCATGCGGACCGCGCGCTGGTCGCGGGACCGAGTCGTAGTACGATCTTCCGGTCATGGCGACCGGCGGGGCTGGTGATCGGAAGCAGCGCGCGTTGGCGCTGAAGCTGTTCGGATTCGAAATCGACGTCGAGTGGTCCTTCGCCGCGACAGCGCTGATCCCACTCGGGGCGGGACGCACAGTGCTCGGCTGCGTGCAGTGGTTGGTGTTGGCGTTGGTGAGCGTCGTCGCGCACGAGCTCGGTCACGCGTTCGTTGCGCGGCGCTTCGGCGCGCATCCGACGATCACGCTCGTGTGGTTCGGAGGGCAAACGCGCCTGAACGCGCGCGCGATGACGCGGTCGCAGGAGCTCGCCGTGTTCGTCGCGGGGCCGCTCGCGAGCTTCGCGTTCGGAGCGCTCGCGCTCGCCGCGCACTATGTCGTCCCGCAGCATCGATCGGAGCTCACGCATTCGATCATCACGGACGCGACGTTCATGGGCTTCGCGTGGGGAGTGCTGAACCTCGTTCCGGTGCTGCCGCAGGATGGGTCGCAGATCGTGCGTTCGCTGCTCGGACGACGATCGTTCGACCCATTCACGCTGTTCGACGTGATCGCCTCTGCGCTCGTGCTGGTGGCGTCGACGCTGGTGCTCTCGCAGATCGAGCTGCTCGAGAAGCGAACGCTGTATTTCACCGCTGCCGCCGCCCTGCTCTACCAAGGCATCCTGTTGTGGGACGTGTTCGAGGCCCGCGCCGACGCTGCGCACGCGCGGACGCTCGACGAGCTCTCCGCGTCTCTCGCAGCCGAACACGACGACGCCATCCGCGACGTTGAGGCGCTCTTGCCGAAGCTCCGGTCGCGCGCGGCGCGGTGGCGCGCGCTTCGTATGATCGCCAACGCGCACTTCCGCGCGAAGCGCTATCGGCAAACCGTCGAAGCCATCGACCGTCTCCCCTCCGGCTCGTGGATCGAAGAGCACGTCACGGTCGAGAGCTTCGTGAAGACCGAGCAGCCCGAGCGCGCACTCGCGTTCGCGCGAGCGCGGAACGCGGCGGATCCCAGTCCGTACTCGCGACGGCTGCTGCTGTATTCGCTGAGCCATGCAGGCCTTCTCGACGAGGCGTTGGCGATCGACCTCGCGGTCGTCGACGACGACGGCCGGTGGGTGGCTCCTGCGCTCACCGACGCGCTCTTTCGGGCGCGGCGGTACGCGGACGCCGTGCAGTGGTTGCAACGCGTGGTCGCGCGCTACGATCAAGCCGGCGACGCGTACAACCTCGCGTGTGCGTACGCGCTGCAAGGACAGCCCGAGCTCGCCGTGCGAGCGTTGGAGAGCGCGATCGATCGGGGTTACTACAACCGTGCGCACCTCGAAGCCGACGAGGACCTTCGCTCGATTCTCGGGAGACCCGACGTGCAGGCGTTGATCGAACGAATGCCGACGGCCGCGCCGGTGCCTGCGCCGCCGCTGAAGCTCAACACGTCGGCACCTTCGCCGCAGACCGCGGTTGCGTATGCGCGCGTGACGAAGTAGCGCCACCGAGACGGGCGCAGAGTCGGGCGGGCACTGGATCGAGGGCGGACCCCGCATTTCGTTGCGAAATGCGAGGTCCGTCCGCGCTCCGTGAGGTTGTCGCGAGCCTGCTTCGCTTGCTCAGTGCTGGAAGACGGGGACGGACCTCGCATTTCGCAACGAAATGCGAGGTCCGTCCCCTTCACGTTCCGCTCGCCGCGTTCCGCTCGCCGCGTTCCGCCCGCCGCGCTTTGCCCGCTCGCCCACACACCCCACAAATGCCGCGAGGCCTCTGTCGATCGCTCGACGAGGCCTCGCTCAGCGTGCGGTTCACGCGCGATGAAATCGTGTGCCGAGGATCGCTCCTCGGCGCGCGATCACACCTTGCCCTGAACCAAGAACGCGATCACGAACGCGTAGAGGACCAGCGACTCGATGAGCGCCAGACCGAGGATCATCGGCGTGCCGAGCTTGCTCGCCGCGCCGGGGTTGCGCGCGATGCCTTCGAGGGCAGCGGCCGCGACGCGGCCCTGTCCAAGAGCGCCGCCGAACGCCGCGATTCCGATCGCGAGGCCCGCGGCGACGAAGGCCCACGCGGCCTTGTCGTTCGCGTTGCTGCCAGCGGCCGCCGCTTCCTGGGCGAACGCAGCCAGGCTGTAGAGGGTCACGAGCGCCGCGCTCGACAGACCGAGCATCACCTTCTTCATCTCGAATACTCCTTGCACTGGTTTCGTAGGGTCAGACTCGTTGCGCTTCCAGCGCGGCGGTCCGTCTCTCGCGGGCGCCTTCTACACGAAGTCACGCGAAAGACAAACCCCCTGAATCGATGTTTCCGACGGTTGTCGGTTTGTGCTGGAAGCCGTTGCTCTGTGTCTCAGGCGGCCACCGCGTGGGCGCCGTGATCGTCACCGTAGGACTTGTCCTTCGCGTGGCCGTGGTCTCCGTGACCTTCGGCGTGGTCGTCGTGGTGCTCGATCGCCATCTGCACGTACACCGTCGCGAGCAGGCAGAACACGTACGTCTGCACCGTCACCACCAGCACGCCCATCAGCATGATGGGCACCGGGAGGATGAGGGCGACGAGCACCGTGAACACGCTCACCACCAAGTGGTCGACGAACATGTTGACCATCAATCGGATCGCCAGCGTGATGGGCCGGGCGATGTGCGAGATGATCTCGAGCGGGAGCATCAGCGGCGCGAGCCAGAGCACAGGCCCGAGGAAGTGCTTGAGGTACGCCACGCCGTTGCGACGCAGGCCGTAGAGGTGGGTCGTGACGAAGATCACGAGGCCGCACGCGAGCGTCACGTTGAAGTTGGACGTCGCCGGCGAAAATCCAGGGACGAGGCCGAGCGCGTTCGAAAAGAAGATGAACATCGCGCACGTGCCGATGATCGGCAGAAAGTACTTCGCGTCCTTCGGCCCGAGCGCGTCCTTGAGCACGTTGTAGAACGCCTCGACGAAGTTCTCGGTGAACGACGAGATCGTGAGCTTACCCTCGGGGATCAGCGCCTTCTCGGTCTGCGCGATGCGCGCGCGCGTCGCGAGCGCGAACAAGAGCACGAGCAGGATCGCGAAGATCGCGAGCAGCGTGTACTCGAGCGTCACGGGTGCGTGCGGGTGATTGAGCACCGCTTCGCTCGTGTGCGCGATCGAGCGGCTCCACCCCATGTGCTCGACCGCTTGCTCGAGCGCGCGCAGCCCCGGAAGAGCCAGGAGGTAGGAGAACCATGAGGTGTGATCAGGCATCGCGGGTGATCCTTCGAGTCTTCTTCGACATCGGCGCGAACTCAGTTCGCCGACGATGAATCGCCTTGCTTGGGTGGGTCTGTAGGGTCTGTGGACGTTCCGTTGAAGAGGCCCACGAGCGTGATCGCTGCGACCACCGCGGAGACGCCAGCCATGAAGGCCCCGCCTCGCACGATGTTGTTGATCACGAGCACGCCCACGATCGTGACGAGGGCGATGAATTTGATCCCGAGAAACACGCCCGCGCGCTTACGGCCCGGGTTGTTCTCGTCGAGCATCGTGACGGCGAGCTTCGCGAGCAGCGCGAAGTTCGCGACGGCGAGCACCGTGCCCACGCCCGACGAGAGCGCCGACATCCACCCGTAATAAAACCCCATCAACGCCGCGGAGAGCACGCCGAGGGCGGCGCTCGTCAGCACGACTCGTTGGACGAGGTTGTTTGCGTTCATCGCGGTGGGGATGGGCTTCGAGGGGGGAGTGAGGTCGCGAACGCCGCAGCGCAGCGCGTCTGTAGGGCTCAGTCCTCGCGAGGAGGATCGTCGCTCAGCGGATCTTTGCTCGGGTCGATGCTCTTTGGCGGTGCGTTCGCGGCGGCGTCGGCTTGCTCGCGGTCTTCTTTTTCGGCCCGTGCTTGGGCGCGTTTTCCGTACTGAATCAGCGAACGAAAGCCCGCTGCGCTGCCGACCATGATCCCGACCAGCGTGAGCCACGGGCCGGTCCCGAACCGCCGATCCAGCCACGCGCCAGCCACGAGGCCGATCACAACGGAGACCACAAGTTCGATCCCGATCGAGATGGCTCCAGCGTCGCGCAGAGGAATCTTCACGGGTCGCCTTGCTCGCCACCGCCGTGACATACGACGATTCAAGCGCGGCGCTCTTACACCCCGACGCACCGTGGGTCAAGGATGGCCTCGGTGAGAGTTCCGCGGTCTTTCCGCGACAAAACGTCGAACGAGGGTCCGAGCGCGCATTCATTGCGCGCACCGCGAGCGCAGGGGTACAGCCGCCACGAAATCGGCGACAAGAGACACGAAGCGATGAGCGACGAGAGCAAAGCCCCGCCCACGGAGCGCTCGGGCGACGAGCCACGGAGCGACTCGACCGACGAGCGCCGTTCGACCGCGACGACCGACGAACCGCGCGCGGACAGCGCGACGGAGCTCGCGGAGGCGACGAGCTCGCGAAGACCGAGCGCCACCAACACGTGGACACGGCGTCCTTCGTCGATCGACCTCGGCGAGGCCAAGGCGCTCGCGACCGCGGGCGTGGCGGGCGCGCGAAAGGCGGCGAGCGCCCTGTCGAGCACCGTTCGTCGCGGCGCGGGTGAGCTGGCGGACGGCGTTTCGCGCGGGGCCGGGCGGGTCGGCGCTGCGTTCGAAGCGCCGGGCGAGAGCGAGGTCGGAGCGCTCCTCGGTGACACGGATCTGCCCGAGCTCGCGGGCGACCCGCTCGAAGCCATGGCGCGACGGCTCGATCGCGAGGCGGACCTCTGGAGAGAGCTCTCGCTGCGGGCCCTCGCGCGCGCGGCGTGGGCCGATCGCGTCGCGCAGAGCGCGGCCGTTGGCGCGTGGCTCGTGACGGTGGCCACCGCTGCGTTGGCGCTGTTCGTCGCGCTCGTGGGCGGCGGTCGATCGCTGCTCAGCGTCGCGCTCGTCGTCGCCGCGATCGCCGGCGTCCTCGCGGGAACGGCCATCGTCGCGTGGGTCAGCCATGGCGTTCGTCGCACCCAAGGCGCGCTCGCGGGCGCCGCGAGCGAGCGCGCAGAGCTCGCCGAGCTGAGGCTGCAACGGCTCGGCGTCGTCCTCGCGCTGCGCAACGAAGACGTCGCGCTCTTCCATCGCGCGCTCGCGAGGCTCGAGTCGGACACCCGCGGAGGCTGAAGGACACCTTCGCGCCGCGGCCCGAAACGCGGTATGCGTGCGCGGTGAGCCTCGTCGCGCCTCGCGGTCAACTCGTGATTCGGTCTTCGGACGAAGGCCACGTGATCGCGTCGTTCAACCCGATCGCGATCGTGTGCTTCACGCGCAATCCGAAGGATAAAGAGCTCGAGCTGTTGACGAACTTGAGCAACGACGCGGTCGACGCCGGCGTTCGCGGCGGGCTCTTGTACGTCGTCGCGAGAGACGACCTCGCGGCGGGGGTCGACCCTCGCGTTCGGGCGACGTTCGAGCAAATGACCAAGCGAAACGCAGGTCGCACAGGGAGCAGCGCCGTCGTCGTGCTGAGCGGCGGCTTCGTCTCGGCGATGGTGCGCAGCGCGCTGGCGGGCTTGGTGCTCCTCGGCGCGAGTCGAAAACGTGTGCAGGTATTCTCATCGGTAAGCGACGCGTGCGCGTGGCTCGCGCCCGAACACGGGGTCGCGCCGCGAGACCTCGTCGGCGCGTGGGAGCGCGCGACCGCGCACATCGCGCGCGTTCGACCCGGCGCCGCCACGGGTTGAGCGTGAGCGCGGCTCAGCGAGGCGCCGACGCGGTCGCGCCGTGAAAGTGCTCGAACACGGCGCGAGCGCGCTGCGCGTTGACGCCGGGGACGCGCTCGAGTTGGTCGAGCGACGCTTCGCGGACGCCCGCGAGGCTGCCGAACTGCTTCAAGAGCGCGACGCGGGTCTTGGTTCCCACGCCCGGCAGCTGGTCGAGCTCGCTCGAGAGCCTGCGACGGTGGTGGAGCCCTTCGCGGATCTTGTTGGCGAAGCGATGCGCCTCGTCTCGCGCGCGAGACAAGAGAACCAACGCAGCTTGATGGCGGTCGATCGCGATCGGGTTCTTTCGGCCGGGGAGGTACACGCGGTCGACGAGCTTGTCGCCCGTGACGCTCTCGCGCTCCTTGGCGAGCGCGCAGACCGCGAAGCCCTCGATCTTCAGCTCTTCGAGCACAGCGATCGCGACCGCGAGCTGGCCTCGGCCTCCGTCGACGACGAAGAGATCCGGGAGCTCCCAGCCGACTTCGGCGTTTTTTCCGCGCGCGAATCGACGGCGAAGCACCTCGAGCATCGCGGCGTAGTCGTTGCCGCCGGTCTCCGTTTGAATGTGGTAGCTGCGGTAGTTCTTCTTCTTGGGCGCTCCGTGCTCGAGGCAAACGATGGCCGCGACCGTGTCTTGTCCGCGGTGGTGCGAGATGTCCACGCACTCGATGGTCTTCGGCGGCTTGGCGAGACCGAGCCTCTCTTGCAGCGCGTCGGCGTGCTCTTCCGCGGTCTTCTCGACGACGCGCCGCTCGCGAAAGCGGTGCTGCGCGTTTTGGTTCGCCATCGCCAGCAATTTGGCTCGCGAACCCGCCTTCGGAACGGCGATCTCGACCTTGCGACCCTTCGCCTCGCTGAGCCACTGCGCGAGCCCCTCGTGCGCCTCGGGCACGACGGGAACCACCACTTCGTCCGGGATGCGCGACCGTCGTGCGAACCCGTCGTCTCCGTCGTACCCGACGCCGTAGCGCTGCGACACGAACGCGTCGATGATCTCGTCGTCCGGGAGCTCGACGCGCGTGAGCAACGTCACTTGCGTGTCGCGCACGAAGCCCGATCGCACGACGAGCACCGCGAGCGCGACCGCGTCTCCTTCGCGGTAGATCCCGATGACGTCGCGGTCGGTGTCGCTCACTTCGGCCACGCGCTGCCGCTCTTGCACTTCGCGAATGGCCGTCAGCTGATCGCGGAGCGTCGCCGCGCGCTCGAAATTGAGCTGCTTCGCGGCGTCCTTCATGTCCGTCTCGATCCGCTTGGCGAGCTCGTCGTTCTTGCCTTCGAGAAAGAGTCCGACGAAGCGCGTCTGCTGCAAATATCCTTCTCGATCGACCTCGAACACGCACGGAGCCGGGCAGCGCTTGATCTGGTACTCGAGGCACGGGCGCGTTCGGCTCGCCATCGTCGCGTCGTCGCAGGTGCGCAGCTTGAAGTGCTTGTTCACGAGCTTGAGCGCGCGGCGCGCGGAGGTCGCGCTCGGGTAGGGCCCGTAGTACTGCGCTTTGTCCGCGGTCGGTCGTCGGACGACCTCGAGCCTCGGCCACTCGGCCTTGGTGTCGAGCCGCAGCGACAGGTACGTCTTGTCGTCGCGAAGGCGGACGTTGTAGCGGGGCTTGTGCTCTTTGATCAGCGAGTCTTCGAGGAGCACCGCTTCTTTTTCGGTCTCGGTGACGACGGTCTCGATGTCGCCGAGGACCTTCTCCAAGAGCGGAACGAAGTACCGATAGTCCGTGCTTCCGGGCGCGAAGTACTGCCGCACGCGCGCGCGCAGGTTGCGGGCTTTTCCCACGTAAACAATGGTGCCCTTGGTGTCGCGAAAGAGGTAACAGCCGGGCTGAGTGGGGAGGGTCTCGAGCCGCGCGAGCACCGTCTCGTTCATCACGGGCAACGATAGCGCGCCCAGCGCAGACGATCTCCCTCTCTCCACGCGAGGGACAGCGATGCGCGATCGGACGCCGCGTCGAACTCGGTCGCGCTCGTGAGGGCCACGGTCTCGCCGCGACGGTGGGCGCGGATGACGAAGAGCCGCTCGGAGCACTGCGGAGCGTCGAGCCAGAGGGCTGCGGGAGTCGTTCCGTCCGCGCCCGTCGAGCGAATGCGTGCGCCGCGGGGGCGCGCGTCCATGGTCGCAATGGTCGATTCGCCGCTGTCCCTTCGCGCCGCGCCGAGCTCGCCGAGCGAGAGCGCCCACTGCGCGGGCTGGCAGCGCTCGGTGGTGGGAGCGCTCGCTCGGAGCTCGATCGCGGCAGTGTCTGCACCGAAGGCCGCGAGCTCGAGCGTCGCGGGGTCGATCGACGCGAGCCCACCGTCGTCGAGCGTTCGCGCGAGCCCTCCGTCGCGCAGCACGGTCATCGCGGGCCTCGCGGCGTTGACGACCGCGGCGGCGCGAACGCCGGCGACGATGGGGCGACGTTCGAATTCGACCGACGATTGCTGCGGTAGAAGCGTCGTAGACACGAGCACTGCCCGCGCCGCGTCCGCGCCTTGATTCGTGTCGAACTCGTCGCGCTCCGTGAGCGCGAACGCGCACCGCGCAGCGCGATCGACGCGCGCGCAGAGCACCTCAGTCATCACCGGCGCGTAGCGCTCTTCGAACGCGAACGCGCGAACGCTGTCGCGCTCGTCTACGATCGCGATCGACGGCGTGGCGCGCTGCGAGGCGCTCGATCGAGTCCACGTCACGACCATCGTGTGCGCGGCGCCCGAGGCGCTGAGCGCGGTCGCCGGGCCGAACGGAGCCGCGAGCACCGCGAGCGTTCCATCGCTGCGAGAGAGGTAGAGCGTCGAGGTTTGCGCGGTCGAGATCGCAAGCAAACTGCGCGCTCCTGCAGCAGCGGTCGCGAATGACAAAGGACCTTCACCGACGTTGATCGAGCGGACCGGGCGCTCGAGCGTGCAGCCCGAAGGCGCTGCGGGTGGAGCGACCAACGGAGGCTCGTCGCTCGCTGCGAGGGCGGAAGAAGCGTCCGCGACTTGGGTGAGCGAGAGCTGGGACGCGCGCTCGAGCGAGCGCATAGGGCGCGCGGAAACATCGGTATTTTCGCGACGATTCGCGCTCGAGCACCGCGCGAAGAGCGCGAGCGCGACGCCGATCGCCGTTCGCTCGAAGGACACGGGGGGAGGCAATCATTCGTCGCGTACGGTTGTCGAGAGGCTCGCCGAACGGCGCTCGATTCGGTGATGATCGCGTGTCGCGCGGTGCTTTCGGGCGCGACGGACGAAAGGGAGCGACGATGAGCGAGGAGTCCGCGGCCAAGGCCGAAGCGAGCGACGAGAAGCCAGCGACCAAGAGCGACGAGAAGCCCGCAGAGAAGAGCGCGGCCGAGCCGAGCGTGAAGAGCGAGGACAAGCCCGCGGAGAAGAGCGACGCGAAGGCTCCGGCCAAGAGCGAAGAGAAGCCCGCGGAGAAGAGCGACGCGAAGGCGGCGAAGACGGAGGACAAGCCTGCGGCGAAGACCGAAGCGAAGACCGAGGACAAGCCCGCTGCCAAGGCCGAGGGGCGCGCGGACTACAAAGAGCTCGCCGGACACTTGAAGACCGCGGCGTACGGGAGCGTGGCGCTCGGCGCGGTGCTCATCGGCGTGTCGCTCGAGACGATCGCGCGCGGGCTCGTCGCGACGTCGGTCAGCCTCGTCGCGCCAGGAGTCTTCTCGCTGCTGCTCGCGATCCTCTTGTTTCGAACGGCGACGGCGGTCGAGGGCCTCGCCGCTGAACCGAGCGACGGCGAGCGCGAAAAGAGGCTGGTCGCGACGTTTACCTCGCTGTCGGTCGACAAGGTTCGCTACATCACGCTGACGCTGGCGCTCGGTTCGATCGCGTTTTTGCTCGTGAACTTTCGCTGAGCGGCGCGACGACCGGGAGGGCTTCGCGTTCGGCCGCGCTGCGGCCGCCTCGGCCTAGCGAATTGGGCAGGTTGCGGTCGGGGGTGGGGGGGCGCAGAACGGCTGAGTAGTTTCCCAACCGAAAACCGCGTTTTGCGGGATGTTTGCGCGGCGAGGACACGAAGTCGCTCCGCGGGATTGCGGCGCGATGGACGGTGCGTCTATGGTGCGCCTCCGTCCACCGGCAGGACGTCCTTCCGGAACGACGTTTCTCTCCGCGCGAACACTCTCGCGGACCCCCATCGAGGTGAGTAAACGATGCCCGAACGCAAGAAGGGGGCGCAGGCCCCGGACGACAAGGATCTGAAGTTCGGCGACGAGCTGCCGGTGCTTCCGATCCGCAACGCAGTGCTGTTTCCCGGCGCAGTCTCGCCTTTCGACGTAGGTCGCGAGAAGTCTGTCGCCCTCGTCGAGGACCTCGAGAACCTCTCGCAGCCCGTGATCGCGATCTTCGCGCAGCGCGATCCCAACGTGGACGACCCGAGCGGCGGAGACCTCTACCCCGTCGGCGCCGCGGCGCGCGTGCTGAAGAGCCTCAAGCACTCGACTGGCAACTACTCGCTGATCCTGCAGGGCCTCACGCGCATTCGCCTCGACGAGGTGACGCAGCAGGGCCCGTACATGAAGGCGAAGATCCGTCGGATCGAAGAGACGCCCGTCACGGACGACGTCGAAGCAGAAGCCCTCGCGATGTCCCTTCGCGACGTGGCCAAGCAGGTCATCCAGCTCATGCCCGAGATGCCCCGCGAGGCGCAGTCGCTCATCGACTCGATCAACGAGCCCGGAGCGCTCGCGGACTTGATCGCGGCGCAGCTCGACGCGCCCGTCGACGAGAAGTCGCAGCTCATGGCGACGATCGACGTCAAGGAGCGCATCCGTCAGGTGCTCAAGCTCCTCACGCGCCAGCTCGAGATCCTCAAGATGCGCGAGCGGATCAACTCGCAAATCAAAGAGGAGATGGGCAAGAACCAGCGCGAGTACGTTCTTCGCCAGCAGCTGAAGGCCATCAAGGAAGAGCTCGGCGAGGACGAGGGCGACCAGGGCGACCTCGACGGACTCGAAGAGCGCATCGCGAAGGCCAACCTCCCGAGCGAGGCCGAGCAGGTCTCGCGCAAGCAGCTGCGTCGACTGCGATCGATGCAGGTCGCGAGCGCTGAGTACACCGTCGTCCGCACGTACCTCGACTGGATCTTGGATCTGCCGTGGCACAACCAGACGCCGGACATGCTCGACATCGCGCGTGTTCGACAGATCCTCGACGAGGACCACTACGGCCTCGAGAAGGTCAAGAAGCGCATCCTCGAGTACCTCGCGGTGCGCAAGCTGAAGAGCGACAAGAAGGGCCCGATCCTCTGCCTCCTCGGCCCGCCCGGCGTCGGAAAGACCTCGCTCGGTCGCTCGATCGCCCGCGCGATCGGCCGCAAGTTCGTCCGCATCTCGCTCGGCGGCGTGCACGACGAGGCCGCGATCCGCGGTCACCGTCGCACGTACGTGGGCGCGCTCCCCGGACAGATCATCCAGGGCATGAAGAAGTCCGGGACCGTCAACCCGGTCTTCATGCTCGATGAGATCGACAAGATCGGCCATGATTTTCGTGGCGATCCGTCGGCGGCGCTGCTCGAAGTGCTCGACCCCGAGCAGAACAACACGTTCAGCGATCACTATCTCGAGATCCCGTACGACCTGTCGCACGTGATGTTCATCGCGACGGCGAACGTGGCGGACCCGATCCCCGCGCCGCTCCGCGATCGTATGGAGATCCTCGAGATCCCCGGCTACACGCGCAACGAGAAGAAGGCGATCGCGCGTCAGCACCTCGTGCCGAAGCAGCTCGAAGAGCACGGCATTTCGAACAAGCAGCTCGACGTGACCGACCCGTCCATCGAGCTCTTGATCGACCACTACACGCGCGAAGCGGGCGTTCGCTCGCTCGAGCGTCAGGTGGCCAGCGTGATCCGCGGCGTCGCCGTGAAGATCGCCGAGGGCAACGAGGGTCCGTACAAGATCGACTCGCAGGACGACATCCACCCGTTCCTCGGGCCGCAGAAGTTCACGAGCGAGGTCGCCGAGCGCACGGAAGAGACCGGCGTCGCGACGGGCCTCGCGTGGACGCCGGTGGGAGGAGAGATCCTCTTCATCGAAGCCACCAAGATGCACGGCGCCTCCAAGCTCACGCTCACCGGCCAGCTCGGCGACGTGATGAAGGAGTCGGCGCAGGCCGCGCTCTCGTACATCCGCGCGAAGAACAAGGCCCTCGGTTTGCCGGATGATTTCCTCGAGAAGAGCGACATCCACATTCACATCCCCGCGGGCGCGATGCCCAAGGACGGACCGAGCGCAGGCGTGACGATGTTCAGCGCGCTCGTCTCGATGCTGCGCGGGATCCGCGTGCGTCACGACGTCGCGATGACCGGCGAAATCACGCTCCGCGGACGAGTGCTCCCCGTCGGCGGAATCAAAGAGAAGGTCCTCGCGGCGCACCGCGCTGGTGTGAAGCGGATCATCCTTCCCGAGCGCAACAAGCCGGACCTCGAGGAAGTGCCGGCCGAGGTGCGCGAGAGCCTGGAGTTCATCTTCGTCTCGAAGATGGACGAGGTGCTCGGCGCGGCGCTCGAAGAGAACCCCCTCACGCAAGCGCCCGCGGTCGCCGCGGTCGCCGGAACGAACTGACGCGCACGCGTTGTCCGCGCGGGACGATCCGCGCTCGGTGAGACCGCGTGACGACGCGCGGGGGGCGAAGTAGTCTCGTGGCCGTGTTCTCGGCTCGAACTCTCGTGATGCCGCTCGCGCTCGCGCTCGCGACGTCCGTGGCTGCGTGTGGGGGCGGCGAAGAAGAAGCGCCTCCGAGCGGCCCGCCTCGCGTCAACGCCCTCGCGCGAGACCCTGGCGTGGGCCTTCGATGCCGCGTCTACGACGCGCTCGAGACGCGCGTCAGCATGGGTACGCGCGAGACCGTCGTCGCGACAGGAGGGCCCGCGCAGCCGTTCTGGTTGACCACGACGTGGGCCGTTCGTGACGGAGAGAAAGTCGCGAGCTCGCTCGGCGTCGTCGACGCGATCGACTCGCTCGGGGTCAACCGCTGGCTCTCGTTTGCGCGCGGATCACTCACGCTCCACGAGCAGCTCGGCTCGCAAGGGCGCGCCGTCCGAAGCCTGCCGAACGCGTGCGACGTTCGAGTTCTGGGCGGACGCGGCGGCGCGTGGGTCGCCTACCGACGCGCGAACACGGGCTGCTTCGGCGACGCCTCGCAGGGCTCGCTCGTGATGCTCCGCGTATCGGAGAACGGCCAGCAATTCGAGGCATTTTCTCCGATGTCAGACACCCCCGTGCGGTCGGTTCGCGCGCGCGTCGACAGCGGTCGGATCGTCGTCGAAGCGCAGGTGCTCGATCGCACGTGGCGCACGACCGTGCTCGACCTCGAGGGCACCGTGCTCGCGCAGCCCGCGGTCGCGGGCGTCGTGTGTCCTCGGTCTGGCTGCCAGGTGCTCGAGCTCGCGCGGTCGCAGCTGCAGTTTCGCTCGATCGACGCGCCACTCGTCGACACCGGAATCTCGCCAGGACTGCCCGCGACGAACGAGACGTTCTCGATCGCGACAGGCGCTGGGCGAATCGTGGGCGTCGCGGTGCACGACCAGCTCGTGCTCGTGGCGCAGCAAGACGAGAACAGCAATCGCCACACGTTCGCGCTGATCGACACGCTGGGACGGCGCGTCGAGACCGTGTTCGACAGCCGGGCGCGGGCCGGTGTCGACCTGTGGCGCGAGTCCTTCGCCAACGCGTCGCTGCGATTGACCGCGACCGAGCGCGGATTCTCGTACATCGCGAGCGGCTCGGGCGGCGAGCTCGTCGCGCGCGCGGTCGACTGCGAGCTATAGCCCACCACACATTCGCGTTTTTCGGGCGCTTCTGGCACCAATCGCGCGTGCTCGATTCGTTGTACTCGCTCACGCGCCCGATGTTCTTCTCGCTGGATCCCGAGCGCGCACATGAATTTGTGGCCACGCTGCTCGGGCTCGCGCACAGGCACGAAGCGCTCCGCGCGATGCTCGGCGTCGACGGCCGCGAGCAGCTCGAGGTCACCGCCCTCGGTCGAACGTTTTCGAGCCCGGTCATCGTCGCCGCGGGGTTCGACAAGCACGCCGCGATGTACAACGCCCTCTACGCGCTCGGGTTCGGCGGCGTCGAGGTCGGAACCATCACCGCGCACGCGCAGCCCGGCAACGACCGGCCGCGGCTGTTTCGGCTCGTCGAAGACCGCGCGCTGATCAACCGCATGGGCTTCAACAACCACGGCGCGCTGCGCGCGCGCGAAGCGATCCTGCGGCACCTCCCAGCCGCGGGGCTCGTCCTCGGAATCAACCTCGGCAAATCCAAGGTCACGCCTGTCGAACAAGCGGCGGACGACTACGCCGAGAGCGCTCGCCTGCTCGCCCCCCTCGCGCACTACCTCGTGGTCAACGTCTCGTCGCCGAACACGCCGGGGCTGCGTTCGCTGCAAGCGGTCGACGCGCTCGAGGGGATCGTTCGCGCGGTTCGCGCTGCGCTCGATCGCGAAGGCGTCTCGCCGCCGCTGCTCGTGAAGATCGCGCCCGACCTCGCGGACGAGGACGTCGACGCGATCGCGGACCTCGCGCTGCGCGAGAAGCTCGCCGGGATCATCGCGACGAACACGACCATCGCGCGCGACGAGCTCTCGCTGAGGACGCCGCGATCCGCGGTGGCCGCGCTCGGCGCAGGCGGGCTCTCGGGCGCGCCGATTCGCGAGCGATCGCTGGCCGTGCTGCGCCGACTGTACGACCGCGCGGGCTCGCGATTGACGCTCGTCGCGGCGGGGGGCATCGAGACCGCAGAGCACGCGTGGCAATCGGTGCTCTCGGGCGCGACGCTCGTGCAGGTGTATACGGGGTTCATCTACAAGGGGCCCTCGATCGCGCGCGCGATCACCAAGGGGCTTCGCGAGAAGCTCGCGGCGAGCGGCTTTCGAACGTGGAGCGACGCGGTCGGCGCAGCGACGCGTTAGCGACGCGCGCGTTGCCCGAGGAGCGTGGTCCAGATCGTCCAAGGCATCGCCGCGGGCAACACGCACCCGCGGATCCACACGCGCGCCGACGCGTGTTGCTCCATCGCGCGCAAGAGCGCGGTCACCGACGTCGCAGCGTCGTCGCCGTCGATCCAAGGAAGCTCGTCGACCAGCGCCCGATGCACCGCGGCTCCGCGCTCGTCGCACAGTCGAACGTAGGTCCCCGCGTTCTTGAAGAGCGCCAGCTCGGCGAACGAGAGCTCGTCGCGGAGGTCATCGAGCTCGATCACAAAGGGTGAATCGACGCTCCATCGCGAGGCGCCCTGCGCGAAGGCGCGACCGAGCGCGGCGGCCTCGTCTGCGCCCAGCGTTCCTCGGTGCGCGCGGAGGCTCGCGCACAGCCACTCGAGCGCGGAGGGAGTCCCGAGCGTGGCGAGCCGCGCGACGATCGCGCGCCGATCGTGGCTCGAAACGCAGCGCGGATCGACGAGGAGCGCGCCGAGCGTCGCTTCGTCGGCCGACGTCGACAGGTGCGCCAGCGCGCTGCGCCAGGGCGTCTGTGCGCTCGCGTCGGACGCGCTCTGCGTCGTGAGTTCGTCGGTGAGCTCGAGCGCCGCGACGTCCTCCGCGCGTCCGATCACGCGCACTCGCGCGTTGAATGTGTGTGCGTGATCGCCCAGCATCGCGCGGAGCGCTTCGGCGCCGGGCGTTCGAAGCACGAGCGTCACCGTCGCGTCGAGCGCGGGGCTCACGAGCGCGCCGCGCGCACGAACGGCGGACGCGATCGCCTCCGCGAGCGCGCGATCCGCGTCGACCGCGTCGATGAACACCCGTCGCACCCCGCCGCTCATCGCGCGCGCCAGGTGATTCGCTGCTCGTTCATCGTCGCGACCCGAGACGCACCCGCGTCGCCTTCGAGCGCGCCGGCGAAGAGCTCTCGCTCGCATCGGGCCCGCAGCTCGCGCGCGCTCGCCGAGCGCTCGGACAGCCACTCGATCACCGGTGCATCGACAGAGACCTCTGCGCCGCTCGCGGCGAGCGACGCGCAGCCGTCGGCCACGAACCGCGCGACGAGCGCCCGACGTGCTCCTCGGTCGAGCGCCTCGAAGCGCACGGTCTCGTCGAGCACCGCGGAGAGCGATCGGCCGAGGACCGCGGGCGCGACGGCGGGCGCTGCGGTCGGCGACGGCCCGCTCCCCAGCGAAAATCCAGTGCGTTCGACGTCGTTCGACGCGCTCACGAACGCGATGCACGCGCGTCGCAGGTCCGCTCCGTCTCCGCGGCTGTCGACGAGCGATCCGTCGCGGATCGCGCTCGCGACGACGGCTCGTGCGTCGGGGTGCGCGAGCTCGGGCTGATCGAAGATCACGAGCGCGTTCGGCTGCGCGCGCAGCGCTCGAACGAGGGGCGCTCCGTCGTCGTACCCGACGTACCCCGCGGCCGTTCCCGTGAGCTTCGCGAGGTCGTGGCGCTCGGCCACGCTCGCGAGGTCGAACTCGACGATCGGCCGCTCCGACGCCCTCGCGAGCGCGCGTAGGGCCGTGTGTTTTCCCACCGACGGCGGACCGACGAGCCAGAGCACGACGCGCGGTCGGCGGAGCTGCGGAGCGCGGAGCGACTGCAGCGAAAAGGCCGAGCACAGCGCGGCCGCCGCGCGCGATTGACCGAGCAGCGCCTCGTCGAGCGCGGACCGAGCACGGCCGAGCAGCGCCGATGGACCTTCGGTGAGCTGCGACACGGACACGCGCGCGAGCGCTGCGACCGACTCGATCAAGTGCTGATCGTCCACGGCGCGCGCGCCTCGACGCGCGGCGCGAACGCACGCGCGATCGAGCACGTCGACGCCCACGTCGGGCATCCGTCGATCGCCGAGCCAGCGGCGCGCGAGCTCGATCACCGATCGAACGTGCGCGGGCGCGATCGAAACGCCGTGATGTCGCGCGAGGTCCTCTCCGGCGCTCGCGAGGATCACGGCGAGCGACGCGTCGTCGGGCTCGCTCACGGCGATGCGCTCGAAGCGTCGAGCCAGCGCTGGATCGCGTTGAATCGAGCGCTCGTAGCCCTCTTCCGTCGTCGCTCCGATGAGGGACAGCTCGCCGCGCGCCATCGCGGGCTTGAGCACCTCCGCGATCGAGAGCTGGCCCGCTCCGCCCGACGCCGACACGAGCGTGTGCACTTCGTCGAGAAACAGAATCGTCGAGCGATCGTCGCGCGCTTCTTCGAGCAGCGCTTGAAGCCGCGCTTCGAGCTCGCCGCGGAGGGACGTCCCTGCGGTCAACGAGGCCATGCTCACCTCGATCACCCGCGCCCGACGCAGCGCAGAGGGAACGCTTCCTTCGACGATCCGCTGCGCCAATCGCTCGACGATCGCGGTCTTTCCGACGCCCGCGGGGCCGACGAGGCAAGGGTTGCTCTTTCGTTTGCGGCAGAGGACGTCGATCAGCGCGTCGAGCTCCGCGTCTCGTCCCGCGACGCGATCGAGCTTCGACTCTCGCGCGAGCGCGCAGAGATCACGACCGATGCGATCGAGTACGCCCTCGACGCGGCTGCGTCCGCGCTGGGCCATCGAGAGCACCGCCGGCGAGGGTCCTCGATCGGTCGCAGTGACCGCGTCGATCGCCGCGCGAAGCTCGCTCGCGCCGTGCGCGTGCGCGAGCTCGTCGAGCAGCGCGAGGGCCGCTGATCGCGCGCCCGCGGGGAGCCCTTCGTACGACGCGAGCGGGCCGAGCGCTTCGATCGCAGCGCGATCCGAGCCGGTGCGAGCGAGGGCGAGCGCGAGGTTCGTTCGTGCCGTCGGGTCCGACGCATCGAGCTCGAGCGCGTGGCGACAGTGCGCGATCGCTGACTCGTTGCGGCCCGCCGCGACCTCCAGTCCGCCGAGGCGCGCGAACATCGTCGCGTCCTTCGGCGCGAGCTCGCACGCGCGCTCGGCGCTCTCGACAGCGCGCAGCGGAACCTCGAGATAGAACAGCGCGCGGGACAAAAGCGAGTGCGCCTGCGCGTCCTCTGGCGCCTCGCGAATCCATCGCTCGGCGCGTTCGCGGGCGAGCGCGAACTGCCCTTCGCTGAGCAGCGCCTCGATTTCGGCCTGCTCCCGCGACGACTCGAGCACCGATCGCGTCGACGATTTGCGTTTGCTCACCGCGCGCCTCCCACGAGTCCGCTCGCTCCACAGCTCGCGCAGCGATCGCCCTTCGCGCACGCGCCGCACGACCACCGCCGACACGCAGCGCAGAAGAGCGCGCACCGGTCGCACCGCGCTTGGTCGCACCGCGCGCATACCGTGAATCCCCTTCGAACCCCAGCGCAGCTCGGGCACGTTGCGCCGTCGAGGGAGCTGTCAGCGTACGCGCTCCACGCGAGGCTCGCCGAACGACCGTCGCACGTCAGTCGCCACGCGCTCGTCCGACGCTCGATCGCGAGGTGCACGAGCGCGATCGGCGTGATGTGCAGCGTCGGCGCGTGCGCGTCGATCGTGCGGTCGACGAGCGTCGCCCCGAGCTTCGCGATGGCCTCTCGCTGCGATTGTGGCGCCTCGTCGATACAGTCGAGCGCGTATGCGAGCGCGCGATCACGAGCGGCTCGCGCGCGCTCGACCCGCGCGTCGAGCTCCGCGGCGAGGGCGGTTCGCGCGTGACGCTCGAGCGTCGATCGCGCGATCGCGAGCAGCTGCTGCGAGCGCTGTACATCGAGGTCGCGCGCGCTCATCGCGCGTAGGTCCGCGAGCGCGGCGTCGAACTCGGCGAGTCCGAGAGAGACACGGGCTTCGTCGGTGTGCCCGTGCTCGATCGTGACGGAGTACCGCGCGCTCGGCGCGAAGGGCGCGCACGCAACGTCGCACAACACCACGGCGCGCTCGACGGTCTCGACGCGGTCGGCGCGCGCGCGGGTGACCCTCGCGCCCGCGAGGGCGTACGGCTTCACGGCCGTGCGCGCGGGCGCAGGGGAGGTCGCGCGCGCAGACGCGCACACGCTTGGCGTCGATCGCACGAGTGTGAGCATCGAGTGTGTACTCGTGTACCGCGAATCGCGCTCGACGTCGCGCGGACTCTCTCGCGAATCCGCTGCAAATTCGCTGCGAATTTCGTTAACTGCGCGGCGCCGCGTCGAGCCATCGCACGAGCGGCGCGCGATCGACGGGCGCTGCAACGTCGCGCTCGTGATCGTCGGACCAGACCGTGTGCGGCGCGAGCAGCGCTCCGAGCTCGGCGTCTCGAGCCGAGGGTGCTGCGTCGGCTCCGCGAAAGCGCGCGACGAACGACCGCCGCGAGCCGAGGGCGTCCTGCGCGACGAGCGAATACATGGAATACGCCTGCTCGATCGACGCGACGGTCGTCTCGAGATCGCCGAGGACACAGTAACGCGAAGCTGCGATCGCGTTGCGCCCTTCGCGGTCGAGCGAGAGCGCGCGATCGGACACGACGACGTCCCACGGGGCATCGCAGCTCGCGATCCCCGCTTCGCTCGATGCGTCACGAAGGCCGTTCGAGCCGAGGCACGCGACGCGTACGGGCCCTCGAAAATGGGCGAGCGCTTCGACGATGGCGATCGCAGCGCGACGCCACGAACGCTCGTCCGCCGCGACCAGGACGCATCGACCATCGCACGCTTCGAGCGCGCGTCGCGTCGTCGCATCGAACTCGCGCGGAGGGGCGGCGCAGGCCGCGCGCAACGCCTCGAGTTGGGCGACGGTGCACTGCGAGAGCGTCGCGTCCGCGTGCTCGATCGCGAGGTCGACCTCGGCGATCGATCGAAGCGACTCGTGCCCGAACGGCGCGCCGCATTGCGCGCAGGATCGCTGCGATGCGTGATCGAGCCATTGGCATCGCGAGCACCGCGCGAAGCGGCCGCGAGGGTCGAGGATCGTCCGGCGCGCCATCTCGCCGTTCACAGCGCCACGCGGCCCGTCGCGCCGTCGAGCGCGGTGCTCGCTGGGCGTGTTCGACCGCGGGCCCACTTTCGAAGCGCGTCGATCGACTCTCGCGCGGTCTTCGAGAGCGAAACGGTGTCGCTCACGGCCCGCGCGAGGTCCCGCTGATCGAGCTCGCGCGTCTCGGAGAACGCGTACAAGAGCGCCGCCACCACGCACTGCTCGAGCTCTGCTCCGCTGAACCCCTCGGTGCGCGCCGACAGCTCGTCGAGGTCGAATTTCGACGCGTCGCGGCCGCGGCGCGAGAGGTGGATCGAGAGGATCTCCGCGCGCTCGAGCCGCGCTGGTAGATCGACGAAGAACACCTCGTCGAAGCGTCCCTTTCGCAGGAGCTCCGGCGGGAGCGCGCTCACGTCGTTGGAGGTCGCGACGACGAAGACGTGCGCGGTTCGATCTTGGAGCCACGTGAGCAGCGCGCCGAAGACGCGCGAGCTCGTTCCCGCGTCGCCGCCGCGAGACAGATCGCCGAACGCGCGCCCGAGCTCGTCGAGCCACAACACGCAGGGCGCGGCCGATTCGACCTGCGCGAGCGCGCGCCGGACGTTGGCTTCGCTCGCGCCGACGAGCCCGTGAAACAGCCGCCCGACGTCCAACCGAAGCAACGGCAGGGACCAACGTCGCGCGATCGCGCGAGTGCACGTCGACTTTCCTCCGCCTTGAACGCCCACGAGAAACACCCCGCGCGGCGCGTCCACGCCGAAGCTCCGCGCGTCGTCCGTCCAAGCGCGCGCGCGCAGATCGAGCCATCGCTTGAGCGCGTCGAGACCGCCGATCTGATCGAGCCCGCTGTCCGGCTCGATGGGCTCGAGCAGCGCTCCTTCGCTCACCGCGCGATCGCGCTCGCGTCGAACCTCGCCGATCGCGCGCTCGTCGAAGGCCCCGAACCTCGCGATCGCCCGCCGAAGCGCTAACGAAAACGCGTCGCTCCGGAGCCCGCGTCCCGCTTCGGCGATCCGCGGAGCCAACGCCGCGGTCGCGGCCGAACGGTCGACTTCGGCGACCACGGCCTGAAGCTCCCCGTGCGTCGGCGGGGTCGCCAGGACCTTGGCGCAATCGCCGCTGAGCTCGGCGACGGGGCAGGGGACGGGAGCGCAAATGACCAGCGTTTTTCCTGCTGCTGCGAGCGGCGCGCGGAGCTCGCGAAGGCGCCGCACGACCAGCGCTTGCGCGAGAAACGGGTGCGCGTCGAGCATGACGAGCAGGGCTTTGCCGTCGCTTCGCGCGAAGGCGTCGAGCGCCGCGATCGGGTCCGCGGTCTTGCCGTCTACCCCGCTCGAGCGAAGCGCGTGCAATCCGCGCACACAGGACCACCGCTGCATCGACCGCCCCGTCGCGGCGCACGCCCGCTCGAGCGCCGCCAGAGCGCGCGGCTCTTCTTCGGCCTCGAGCCAAAGCAGCGGCGCACCGGCGCGGATCGTCAGCGAAAGCTCCTCCTCCCAATCAGCCAGGACCGTGGCCATTCGCGGCCGCGAGTGTACCGCAGCCGCGCCCGCTTCGCGCACAACGTGCACCGCGCGTGCCTCGCGACCCTCGGGGGAGCGCCGGCACGGTTGACGTTCTGTGAATCCAAGGCATGTTGTCTCTCAGTCGATGCGGCAACGTATCAGCGCAGATCAACCGCTCGTGCTCGGTTCGCGTTCGCCGAGGCGCGCGCAGCTGCTCGAGCAGTGTGGCGTTCCGTTCGAAGTGTTCGCGACGGACGTCGACGAGCGCCTGCAAGCGGGCGAGCGACCGGACGCGCTGGCGACGCGCCTCGCGCGGCAAAAGGGCGCGGCGACGGTGAGCGCCTTTCAGAAGAGCGGCCGCGACCCGAGCGCCCATTGGTTCTTGTGCGCGGACACGATCGTTCACGTCCAGGGCGAGCTGCTCGGAAAGCCCCGCGACACCCAAGACGCGCGCCGGATGCTGCGCTTGCTCGCAGGCCGGACCCATTTCGTCACGACGGGCTTCGTCGTTCACAGCGCGGATGTGTTCGACGCGCCGGTGTACGCCGAGACCACCGCGGTGACATTTCGTCCGATCGCCGAGGACGAAGTGCAGCGCTACGTGGCCCGCGGAGAGGGCGTGGACAAAGCGGGCGGGTACGCGATCCAGGGGTTGGCGAGCGCGTTCTGCGAGCGACTCGACGGCTCGTACGCCAACGTCGTCGGACTGCCCGTGCATCGCGTGATCGAAGTGCTGCTCGATCTCGGCGCGCTCGACGGATTTCCTCTGTGACGAACGCAACGCCGTCGGCGATCGCCCTGTCGCTCGCGCGTGTTCGAACGTCGATCGCCGAGGCGTGTGCGCGCGCGCGGCGCGACCCGTCGAGCGTGCAGCTCGTCGCGGTCTCGAAGCTGCACCCAGCGTCTTCGATCCGCGCCGCACACGAAGCTGGCCAGCGCGATTTCGGCGAAAATTACGTGCAGGAGCTCGCGAGCAAGCACGCCGAGCTCGCGTCGCTCGACGCGATTCGTTGGCACGTGATCGGTCACCTCCAACGCAACAAAGCTCGGGACGTCGTCGGTCGCGCGTCGCTCGTTCACACCGTGGACTCCGAGCGCCTCGGCGTCGCGCTCGATCGTGCCTGCCACGAGATCGATCGCGCGCAGCTCCCTGTGCTCGTGCAGGTCAACGTCGGCGGCGAAGCGCAGAAGTCCGGCTGTGAACCCGACGCCCTCGGCGCGCTCCTCGAGGCGCTCTCCGCGCTCCCTCGGATCGCCGTTCGCGGGCTCATGACAGTCCCTCCGCACACGGATGACCCCGCGGAGTCGAGGCCGTTCTTCGAGGCGCTCGCGCGGCTGCGTGATGCGCACGGCGGAGCGCGTTCGCTGCCCGAGCTCTCGATGGGAATGACGCACGACCTGCCGTTCGCGATCGAAGCTGGCGCCACCATCGTCCGCGTCGGAACGGCCATCTTCGGCGATCGACCGCCCCGCCCGTAGTCGCAGAGCGCGCTCGCGTCGCGCGAGCTCCGTTTGATTACGTGTGCGACGATCGTCTCAGGCCGAGTCGCTCGCGGCTTGCGCGCCGTCTTCGACCGCAAGCGCGCGATCGATCTCTTCGATCGCCTCGGCGACCGCGCGGCGCGCGGCGAGCTCGACCTCGCGTTCGCGCGCTTCGGCTGCGGCGATGGCTCGCTTGGCGTCTTCGCGCGCCTCGTCGGCCTTGCGTCGCGCGGTCGACAGCTCGTCGGCGAGGTCGAGCGCGACGAGCGCGAGCACCGTGGCGGGCGTCGCGTTGCGCGTCGCGCCTTGGATCGCAGCAAACCGGTCGTTGACGAGCTTCGCCAGCTCGACGAGCTGAGCCTCGTCGGCGTGTGCGCGAAGGCGGATGCGTTGTCCGCCGATCTCGAGCGCGATCGCTGCGCGCGGTTTGTCGAGTTCGGACGTCATCAATGGCACCTTACCGATCGCACTCCGATCGTTCAAGCCCCACCCGGGCACACTCGAACATCGATTCGCGAGTTGGCGTCGTCAGTCCGATTCGTCTTCGGACGAAGAGGGCGTCGGTGTGCTCGAACGCCGGAGCACCGACCCCACGACCGAGCCCACATCGAGCCCGAGGAGCCCGCTCAACGTGGCGCGCGCAGAGGCGACGCGCGTCGCGGACTCGAGCGCAGGCGCGACGCGATCCATCAGCGTTCCGAGCACACCACGCGCGGCGACGATGGCCGAGCGCGCGACATCAGCCCCGAGCCCCGCGACCACCCACGGAGGCGACGGATCGATCACGAGCTGGCCCTCGTTGAAGGCGCGCGACCACGCGCCAGCTTGCTCCGCGCGCAAGAGCGCCTCGATTGTGGAGGTCTTCGCGTGCAGCCCGACGTGCACTGGCGCGAGCTCTCGGTCGAGCCACGCGCGCACCGCTTGCATGTCGCGCCGCGGATTGCCCTCGAGCGCACCGATTGCGCCGACGATGCGCTCGCCGCCGATCACGGTAAACGGCGCCCCGACCGGACGAGCGATCGCGATCGCCGCGTCGAGCGTCGAGTCGTCCCGAACCAAGATCGCATAGGCCGCACGACCGGCGGGGAGCACCAAGTCCGCAGCGCCGTCGATGACCGTGCGCGTGGGTCGAGGAAGTCCTCCCGGCACGAGATCGGGCCAGAAATAGATCTTTCGCTCGTCCACGATCTCTCGCACGGCGTCGACGAGGAGGAGCCAGCCTTCGCGTGATGGTTCGTCGAGATCGACGCGCGCGCCCCATCGATCGAGCAGGAGCTCGAGCGCTCCGTCTTCGACGGCGATCACGAACTGCGCGTCCGTTTGTTCGGCGAGCTTCTGCATGCTGCTCGCGCCGCGCCATCCGTCGATCTCGCAGCGACCGCGGTGCGAGTGCACCGCCGCGACCACGGAAGTGCCACGAAACACGACGAGCAGCAGCCCGCCCGGCGCGCGCTCTCGCTCGGCGTGCGCGTTGGGTGGACGCGAGGCGAACCCGGGCGCGAAGATCGTGACGAGTCGGTGCCAGCTCTTCGCGTCGAAGCCTTCGAACCGAATCACGCCGCACCTCCGCTTCGTCCGCGAAAGACCGACACCGCGCCGGGCTCGATCGCGTGGGATCCGCTCGCGATCCAGCGCTGTCGACGGTCGCGAACCGTCGCGGGCTTGGTCGTCGTCGACAAGAGCACGAGGCCCTCGTCGGTCTCTCTCGCGAGCACGGCGCCCTCGGCGTCGCATTCGAGTTCGAGCGCAGCGAGCGTGTCGTCCGCGCGCTCTTCGTGGTGATCGAGCAGCCCGAATTGCGCGAGCCACGCGCTCGAAACGGGCGCGAGCCACGCGGCGGGGCGCGCTGTGCGGCGCGCTCCCTCGCGCGCCGCGCGCGGCGCGATCGAAGCGCACTCGTCGAAGAGGGCTCGCCATCGGTGCGCCACACGTTGAACGACGCCCTTCGAGTCGAGCAGCGAGCCGACCCACCCTTCACCGCACCACGCGTAGCGAACGGTGAGCTCGCTCGCTCCCGCAGCGAGCGCGACGCGGGCCGCGGCGGCAGCGTCCCGGTTGCGGAGCGGACGCGCGAACGGAGCGGAGCCGCATTGAACGTCGAACCGCGCGCCGAGCGGGCTCGAGTCGACCGCTTCGCGCACTTCGATCCAGAGCGCTTCGGTGCCCACGGACGCGAACGGAAGCGCGCAATCGACAGCGAATCGAGAGGCGATTTCATCGCCTGCGACGGCGGTCGTTCGAGGGCCGATGAGCGAGCAGCGGAGCTTTTCGACGGGGGCTCCTGCCTCGAGCGCCGCGCGCGCGAGCGCGTCGTACCAACCCAGCGCGATGCGTTCAGCGCGCGCGACGCGTTCGGCGGGGTCCGACGAGAGCGGGCCTGCTTCGGGGTGATGATCGGCGGTGATCGCGTCGCCGCGAAGAGGCGCGAAGCTGCCTGCGCCGACGGTGATCGACTCGAGCGTGCCGAACCCGTGGTCGCCGAGCACGCGCGTCGCTGCGGCGATCCACGCGCACGATCGCTCGATGAACGCGCGGCTCGCGAGCGACGGGGCCGCCGTCGGAACGAGCGCGATCGGCTCGAGCACCGCGCCGCGCCGCGCGTTGCGCGCCATCACCGCGGCGTCATCGAGGACCGAGCGCGGAACGCCGAAGCCCGCCTCGGTCTCGACGCAACGCGGCCCGAGCCTCACGCGAACGCCGAGGCCCGCGCGTCGCGCAGCGTCGATCGCGGTGTGAATCGACCGCGCACCGCGCTCGTGCGCGTCGAAATCGAACCTCCCCCCGCTGCGCTCGTGCTGCGACCACACGAGCGGAAAATCAACCGCGTCGAAGCCGAGCTCCGCGAGCGCCGCGAATCCTCCGTCGAGGACGGCAGGCTCGAGCGTGTCGTAGCGAACCATCGCCGCGCGTCGCGCGCGAGGTGCCGTGGTGCCGTTGCTCATCGTTGTGCGTCTTCGCTCAGAGCGTCCTTCGCGTCCAGCGGTTGATCGTGCTGTCGAACCAAACGAGCAGCTCTTCGCCGTCGTCGAGCCGCACGAGGACCTCGACGCCGGCCTCGCCTTGGTAGAACCCGAGCGACTGGGCGACGCGCCGCTGGACGCCTGCGTCTTCGATGAAAATCGGCCCCATCGTTCGAAACCGACTCGACACGCGGGAGGGCCCGTCCGCGCCCCGAAGCCGAGCGAACGACGGCGGCGGCGGTAGTCCAGACTCTCGCAAGAGCTCTGCTGCGGCGTCGACGACGGCGTCCGCGACGCGCGCGGTGATGGTCGGTGAGCCGACGAGCAAGACGAGGTCGTAGCCTTCGGACACGCAGCGAGCGATGGCGCTGCGGCGCTTTCCCTCGACGCGGATCTCGAGCGTCGCGCCCGCAGAGAGCTTCTGCGTGCTCTGACGAACCGCGGCGAGGACGATCGTGAATTCTGCCCCCGTGATGCGCGCGTCGAACGGGTCGATGCGCGCCGCGAGGTCCACGGTCTCTCCTTCGGGATCCACGAACACCGCGCACAGCGCGTTGGGAACACTCGCCACGAGCTCGTCGAGCACCGCGCTGAACCCCGTCGTGGCCTGGTCTCGCGACGAGGGCTGCTTCACGGCGTCCCCTCCGTCTGCGCGGTCAATTGCACGCGATACCGCGCGCGAAGGTCCGCGAGCAACGACTGCAGCACCCGCGCTCGCGCGGCGGTCACGGCCTCGCGAAGCACTTCGCGCTCGACGATCGCGGGGTCCGTTGTCACGCCGGGTTCGCGTCGTTCGAGGACGATCACGTGCAGCCCGAAGGGCGTCTCGACCACGGGTGAAACTGCGCCCGGCTGCTCGAGCGCCGCGGCCGCCGTTGCGAACGCTGGGTGGACGGCGTCGGGCCGACCGGTCTCTCCTTGCGCGTCGAAGCCGACGACGGCCTCGACGTGCAGGGTTCCTGCGCCGGGGACGCGTTCGGCGATCGCGCGAAGCCGCTCGAACGTGAGCGGCCCTGGCTCTGCGGCGAGCGCCGCGCGGATCGCCTCTGCGCGGGCACGCCTCGCCTCGGGGCTCGATGCGCGCGACGCGTCGCGCTCTCGTTGCACGAGCGCGTGCCACACGCGCTGCAGCGGGCCGTGTGACAGCGCGAAGCCCCGCGTCTTGCGCGCGAACTCGAGCGCTTGCGGAGGGACGTTGGCCTCCGTCGAGCGCGCTTCGACCGCGCGCGCGAGGAGCGCCTGCACCGCGGCGCGACGGGCCACGTCGAGCACGAGCGGGTCTGTCGCTGCGCCTCGCGCGATCGCGTGCCTCGCGAGCAGTCGTCGCTCGATGTAGCGATCGAGCGCCTGTCTCGCGTCAGCGATGTGCTCTTCGCGCGCGAAGTCTCGCAGCTCGTCTGCCGTCACGAGATCGTCGCCGATGCGCGCGACCACGACGCCGGGCAACGGCGGCGCGAGCGTGGCTTGGCGCGCGTTCGACTCGCGACGACTCGCGCAGGTCTCGAGCGCGAGCGAGGCGACGAACGCGGCGATGCAGCGAGTAGCGCGCATGGAGTGGGCTCCGAATGAACCGCTATTCAGCGCTCTCGGGGCGGACGAACTCGACGCCCGCGCCCAGCGTGAGCCAGCCGACGATGGCGGCGAGCGTGGCGGCGACGAACTCACGTCGGTCCACCGACGCGAGGGCTTTGTAGAACATCGCGAGCGCGACCGCGACGAGCACGAACCCGAGCGCGCGCACCATGCTGTCGGACCAACGTCGCACGTCGATTGCTCCTACCGAGGCTCCGCTTCGAGTCGCTCCCGCGCGCTCGGGCTCACGCGGTCGCTCCACAAATGAGGTTGCTGTTGCATGGGGTCCTCTCGACCCCGCGTTCGAGGGTCTGTGCGTCGAGTTGTATCGCAACTCGGGGCAGAGCGCGGAACGTTGGAGAATCCTCCGACGCAAGTCGAGGCCGCCGCGCGCGAATCGCCCGGTACTTTTCGCGCGGCCACCGCCGCTCGAAGGTCCCGGCCTAGCGCGCGTGCTCGACCCACCACCACAGCGCGCCGAACGCGAAGGACCAGACGACCATCGCGATCGCGCGGGCTCGGCGGCCGTAAGGAGAGCCCTTTCCGCGCACGAGTTTGGGCCCCGCGGAGAGCGTCCACACGAGCGCGAACAGCAGGCCCACGGCGGACACGACGCTGTCGCGCGCGCTGGCGAAGCCTGGTCCGAGCCCGCGCTCGCTCGCGGTGAGCGCGCGCGCGGCGAGCCGCGCCGGCGCGATGAGCGCGAGCACGAGAGCACCCGCGACGAGCGTCATCCACGCGACCCAACGAAGCGGCGGCGGCGTCGCAGTCGACCGCGCGCTCGATCGTTGCGCGAGCGCGACGCGCGGCGCGGCGGATTCATAGAGCGCGAGCACCGCGACGAAGTACCCGACCGCCGTCAGCGCCGCGACGACGCGCGCGATCGGGTCGAAGCGAGGGAGCGCGTGGGCCGTGACCGAAGTCAGGGCAAGTAAGGCCGGGACCCCCCCGAGCGACCCCGCGAGTCCGCGCGCTTCGTGCGCCTCGACCCGTGGAATCGACCACGCCATCAGCGCCGCCGTCGCGATCGCGGCGAACGCAGGAATCACCGAGTGATCTCCACGTCCCAGCGCGATCGGAACGACCGCGCACTGCGCGAGCAGCACGCCGCCGAGCACGAACGCGGCGCTTCGGGCGGTGGCGGGCGAGGGGGTCATCCGATCGCGCTCGAGTGTACGATGTTCTGAGACGTTGACGTCGATCTGCGACGGATTGAGGTAGAGTCGTCACCACCTTGAGGAACTGCCCCCAGTGCAACGCTGAGTGCCCAGACCAGCACCGGTTTTGTCCGGCGTGTGGGTTTCCGATCGGCGCATTGCGGACGACCGTCGGCGATCCGTTGATCGGACGAAAGCTCGGCGGCGCGTACGTTGTTCTCGAGCACGTCGGCTCGGGCGGGATGGGCAAGGTCTATCGCGGCGAACAAGTCGCGCTCGGCAAGACCGTCGCTGTGAAGGTCATCCACCAGCACCTCATCGCCGACGAAAACGCCACGGCGCGGTTCTACACAGAGGCCCGCGCTAGCTCGCGGTTGAACCACCCGAACTCTGTGAGCGTGATCGATTTCGGTCGCACCGACGAGGGGCTGCTCTACCTCGTGATGGAGTTTCTGCGCGGCAAGGACCTCTCGCACATCTTGTGGGAAGAGGGGCCGCTTCCCGTCGCGCGCGCGGTCGACATCGTCCGCCAGGTCCTCGCGGCGCTCGCCGAGGCGCACGACCTCGGGATCATTCACCGCGACATCAAGCCCGAAAACGTGATCATCGAGCGCCTTCGCACCGGCGGAGACTCGGTGAAGGTCGTCGACTTCGGCCTCGCGAAGGTCCGCGCCGACGTCGCCCCGTCCGTGACGATGCCGGGCATTGTGTGCGGGACGCCCGACTACATGGCGCCCGAACAAGGCCGCGGCGATCCGCCGGACACGCGCAGCGATCTCTACGCGACGGGCGTGATGCTCTATCAAGTGCTCACGGGGCGGCTGCCGTACGAAGCAGATTCGCCGACGCAGGTCGTGCTCCTGCACATGACCGATCCCATCCCCGATCCGCGCGCGATCAACCCGACGATCCCCGAGTCGGTCGCGAAGGTGATCTTTCGCGCGATGGAGAAGGACGCGGCCAAGCGCTACCAGTCGGCGCTCGAGTTCGCCGAGGCGCTGCAGCACGCGCTGCGAGAGAGCGCGCCGCCGCCCAATCCGCGAGAGACGATCGAGGCGATCGCGTGCCCGAGCTGCGGCGTTCCGCTGCCGAAGGGCTCGAAGTTTTGCAGCGAGTGCGGCTATCGCATGACGATCGGCGACGGGCTTCGAAGCGCGTCCCCGGCGGCGCCGAGGCAGTCGATCGCCCCGTCGCAGCCACCGAAGACCGAGACGATCGCGCGCTTCGTCGGACGCGAACACGAGCTCGCGGTGCTCGACCAGGCACGGACCCGCGCGACCCAAGGCAAGCTCGTGCCCGCGCGCGTCACGGGCGAGACGGGCATCGGAAAGGGGCGCGTCGTTCGCGAATTCGCGCAGCGCGCCGCGGCGAAGGGCGACCTCGTGATCTTCGCGGGCCCCGACCCGTCGTGGGCGGGCGTCGCGTGGGTTCCGATTCGACAGATCGTTCGTGAGGCGCTCGGGCTCGAGGCAAGCGCGAATCCGCTCGAGTGGCTCTCGAAGCAGACGGGCGCCAAGGACGTCGACGCCGCGGTGCGCGCGGGATTCGTCGAGCTCTACGGCGAAGGAGCCGCGCAGCTCGACGGACGCGCGCGTCGACAGGCCGTCGCTCACGCGATGGCGTACGCGCTTCGCGCCGCGGCGCAGCGGGCGCGCTCGGGTCTCTGCCTCGTCGTCGTCGAGCAGCTTCATCGCATCGACACTGCGTCGGGCGCGGTGCTCGCGCTCGTGACCAACATGGCGTTCGACGCGCCGGTGCTCTTGCTCGGAACGCACCTTCCCCGCGTCGAGCCCCGCTGGCGCGACGGCGAAGTGCTCGTCCTCTCGGGGCTCACGCCCGCGCAAGCGCAAGCGCTCGCCGAGTCGTTGCTCGGCGATTGGTACTCGCCGCCGACGTTCGAGGGCGCCTCGATCGTCCCGATGCTCGTCGATCAGACGTCTCGTTGGCTCTTCGAGGGCGGCGGCCAGTCAGCGTCGCGGGTGGTCGACGTCGTGGCGTCGCGCTTCGATCGCTTGCCGCCCGTCGCGCGAAAGGTGCTCCAAGCGCTCGCGCTCGTCGGCGAAGCGTCGCCCGCGCGGCTCGAGTTCATCATCGGCGAGTCGGTCGACGAGCAGACGTGGCGATCGCTGATCTCGCGCTGGTGGATCGTCGACAACAAGGGGACGCTCTCGATCTCGCACGAGCTCGTGCGCGACGTCGTCGAGAGCGCGACGAGCGCCGCGGTTCGCGCGGACATCGCTCGACGCGTGCTCGACGAAGACACCCAGCTCGCGCTCGAAGTGCGCGCGTTGCTCGCCGCGCAAGCGGACGAAGCCGCGCAAGCGCTGCTCCTGCTCGAGACCGTCGCGGACCGAGCCAACGCGCGAGGCGACGAGCTCGGCGCGGTGCTCGCGCTGCGTCGCGGCCTCGAACGATCCCGCCGAGAGCTGCACCGCGGAGAAATCGACGACCCCGAACGCGCGATGACCATCTTCGCGCGCAAGCTCGGCGACGCCCTCGCGCGCGCAGGCGAAGTGGCCGAGGCCGAGGGCGTGTTGCGCGAGGCCCTCGAGCTCGCGCCGCGAGGAAGCCAAGACGCGATTCGCCTGCAGCTCGTCCTCGCCCGAGCGCTCTTCGGTCGCGGTCGCGTCGCCGAGGCCACGCGCGTCGCCGACGACGCGCTCCGCGTGGCGCGCAAGCTCAACGCGCACGTGCTCACCGCCGAGCTCTGCCAGCTCCGCGCTGATTTCGATTCGAACCAAGGAGCTCCGGTCGAAGCCATCGCCCAGCTCCGCGCCGCGGACGCCGCGCTCGAAGAGCTCGAGCGAAGCTCCCACGACCCTCGAAGCGTCGCTCGTCAACGCATCGAAGTGTGGCTGCGGCTGTCGAAAGCGCTCGTAGCCGCGGGGCAAAACAGCGCCGCCGAGGGGCCGCTCACGGAGGCGACCGCCGCGGCTCACCGCGCCGGGCTCTTCTCGGACCTGGCGCGATGCGAGGCCGCGCGCGGCGAAATCGCCGCAAAACAGCGCGATTTCGACGCGGCCGAGAGCCTCTTTCGCCGCGCCGAGCAGACCGCGATGGACTGCGGCGACATCGCGGCCGCTCAACAATATCGGGCCGCCGGTGACCAAGCTCGCAAACGCGAGCCCGCGGCTGCCGGCCAGCCTTGACGCAGGGGCGAGGGTCGGGTAACCCTCCGCGCCCCGTAACTGTCACAGTTTCGTTGTCTCAGGAGTCCCACTCGTGGCCAATCATTCGTCTGCCGACAAGCGCAACCGCCAGCGCATCAAGCGCACGCTCCGTAACCGCAGCGCGAAGACCGCCGTTCGCGGCGTCGTGAAGCAGGTGCGCGCGGCCCTCGCCAACGGCGACAAGAACGCAGCATCGACCGCTCTCGCCACCGCCACGTCGGCTCTCGACTCGGCCGTGACCAAGGGCGTGATGCACCGCAAGACCGCTTCGCGCTCGATCTCGCGCCTCACGAAGGCCGTCGAAGCCGCCAAGAAGGCCTGAGCTCCCGCGCACTGCGGAGCCGCTGTCGGGGTTCTCGTCGAGGGCTATCTCGTCACGAGCGCTGCGCGTGTCGCGTAGAGCTCGACGACGTACCACGCTGCCTCCGTCGCTCCGCGGCGATCCGATCGCGCGACGCGCGTGCTCGGCACGACGGCGATCGCGACGGAGTCGAGCGTGGGCTCGTAGCGAATTCGGCGGTGCGCTGCGCTCTGTTCGAGCCGATCGAACGCTGCTTCGAGCGTCGGGGCGGAGGCGATGTTCTCGGCGATTCGCTCGGCGCGAACGCCGAGCGCCGCGAGTCGTGTGTCCGGCTCGTCGCCGGGCTCGGTGACGTGCGCGACGTCCGCGCGAGAAGCGCGGTCGCGAGCGCGCTCTTCGGCGAGCGCGAGCAGCAACGGCGCCGGGCGCAGCGCAGCGACGCCCGCGGCCACTCGCCGACGATTGAGCTCGACGAGCCACGTTCGCGCGTCGGTGACCGGCCCCCGCGGCGGCGCCGCTCGGCCGACGACGACGCTCCCGCTGCTTGCGACCTCGAGGGATTGTTGCGCCCACGGCCGCGGCCCGTCGCCTGCGTCGAGCACGAGCTGAACACGCCAACGCCCCGGCTCGCCTGCCGGGATCGCTCCGTCGAGCGGGCTTGAAAACGTGTGTCCATTCGGCGACAGCGCGACGAGCTGCGCGCTCTGCGCTCGGATCGAGCCGAGCTCCGCGGTCGCGACGATCACGGGACGGCCTGCGTTTTCACGGAGCTGCAGCGAAAAGGCCCGAACCGAGCGGGGCGCGACGACCGCTGCGCAGAGCTCGCGCTCGCACGCGACGGGCGAGGCGAGGCACACGCGTGGGTCGAGCTGTTGGTCGGCGATCCACGCACGAACGAGCGCGCGGGCGCCAGCCGGCTGTCCACGCCCGACCCACAAACGAACCGAGGGAGCCGCGAGGCCGTGGCGCTCGGCGAGGTCTCTGAGCCGCGTCGTCGATCGCTCGACGAGGGCTGCGCGCGCGACGGGGGTGAGTCTTGTGTCCTCGATGCACGACGGCGCTTGCGCGTGCGCGGCGCTGGCGACGCACGCGCCCACGACGTTCACCACGAGCGCGAGCGTGGGTGATAGTGGACGCACGACGGGAGGACACACCGGCTGTCGCAGGCAGGCGAGTTTTTGCCTCACTTTGTCGCGGCTCAGCGCGAGGGAACGCGCCGCGATCGCACGGCGAGTTTGCTCGATCGTGCGCGAAAAGCGTAACGTCGGGCATTCATTCAACGCGCGGACTATCGAGGAGTACCCCCGTGACAAAGTGCATTCGCGTTCTCGTGCTGGCTGGCGCCGCGACGCTCGTCGCCCCTTCTGCACTCGCACAGAGCGCCCAAGCCGGCGCACCGGCACCGCAGCAGACGAGCGCGGACCCGGCGGCGAACAGCACCACGAGCGCCCCGACGGGCACGACCAACGCGATGGGTGACAACGCGCGCCTCAACGCGGCCGCGGCCAACCCCGACAACCTCCCGGCGAATCACCCCGATCGAATGCTGCTTCGCGACGTCGGCGCGACGTACAGCCTCGGCTGGCGGTTTTGGTACCACGGTGTTCCGGGCTTCATCGTCGGGCTGTTCGCGAAGGTGCTCGACGGCTGGGGCGGCGGCGGCGGCGTCGTGACCGGCCCCGAGTTCGTGTATCGCAACGGCGCCGTCGAGATCATGCTCGGGCTGCAGTACGCGGGCTACTACGCGGGCTACGGGCACCTGCACGGGCTCAACGAGCCCGAGGCTGCGGCCGAGCAGATCAAGGTCGATCTCTGGTCGATCCAAGTCACGTCGCACTTCATGTACGGCATCCGCGCCAATCGCTTCTTCGAGTTTCAGATCGGCGCGGGCATCGGCGCGGGCGGCATGGCAGGCACGCTGAATCGATACCAAGCGCATCGCGCGTCGACGCCGTCGGGCTGGGCGGCGTGTGCGTCGGCGACGGGCACTACGATGGCGCCGGGCGGAATGTCCGCGAACGACTCCGAGCCGTGCAACCAGCGCGTAAACAACCACTTCGCGATGAACGTCGACTCGCAGGGCCGCGGCACCGGCGGCTACGCGGAGAACAACTGGATCGGGACGGGCGGAGGGTTCGTTCCTCTGCTCATTCCGTGGTTGTCGTTGCCGCACATGGCGTTTCACATCCGCCCGCACCGCAACTTCGACTTTCGTCTCGAGGGCGGCTACTCGCTCATCGGCTTCTACGGCGGCGCCACGGCGCACTACGTGTTCTGAGGCGCGCCGCGATTGTCGTTGGGGCCGACAACGCGAAATCCGCAGCGGGGAGCAGGGTTCTGACAACCACACTGTGGCGCTGCGCGCCCGGTTGCGCGGCGCAGCGACAGCGATGTCAGACCTCAGTGTGAAATCCGCGCGAGGCGCCATCGACACGCCGCCGCGATCTCGCGGTTTCTTCGCAAGATCACGGTGTCACGCGCGCCGCACCCCCTCGCGGCACGATGGTTGCGAAGCGCTGTACCGGTCGCTTCCCGACCCGGTCTCCCACCGGTGAGGCTGAGAGTGGCGGCTCTCTCCTCACGAAACGGGCGCTTGCTTCGCTTCTCCTCTTCGGCCTGCGCTTTCTTCGAGCGCTCTCTTTGCCTCGCTTCCTTTGATCGAAGGGCCCTTCGATCCGCTTCGTTAGCCTTCCGTACCTTCGGCTTACGATGGATGAGTGTTCGCTTCGTAGCCTGACTTCACCGGTTGTTCTCGTCCAGCCGGTGAATTCGTAATCATAGGCCTTCTCTACCTTCGGTGAAACGCCCAACGGCGGCTGATGCTTCCCGTAAGGATCCTTCAGCGGCCAGGTGTGTGACAGCAACGTCCCACCTGGCCGTGCTCATTCGTGGGCCCTCGTTCGAACCCGCACGAAACAGGGCCATGACGCACGTGTCGCCCTCCCCGAATCGTCCCGAATCGTCCAATCGTCACCCACCCTCGGACGATTCGCCGGACACTTCGACGACGAGCGCGGAGCGTCCCGCCGACGGTGCGTCACGAGCTGCATACCCTCCGCCCGAAGGGAGCACACCGCGCGGCCGTCTCGCGCTCGCGCTCGGGGAGGCTGTGAGGGGCGGGCTCGAGACGGGCGATGCTTCGCTCGTCGCGCTCGCCGCGCGAGCCCTGGCGGAGCTCGTAGGCGCGAAGGGGTAGGGGCGCGATCGATCGCGCCGGGTGCTGTACGCTCGACGCATGAAACAGCACTTGCCGCTCGCGCTCGCGTTGGTTGTCGGCTGCTCTCGATCGCAGCCGCCCGACGCGAGCGCGTCAACTCGAGACGCGACGCCCTCCGCGGTCATCGACGCGCACGCGGGCGCTCGCGTCGACGCCGGCCCCGAGCCGTCCGCGGACGCGAGCGTCGACGCGGCCGTCGTGGATGCTCCGCCGATTGATGAGTCGCAGTTTGCGGCGCTAAACCGCGGAGCGATTGGACGGGGCCGCGGGTTTTGGTGCTACGACGAAACGCCCCGCGCGGGCGGCGAGCGCATCTCTATGTGCGACCGAAGCCGTAGTTTCTGCGCAACGCGTCGACGGTCGTCCGTTGACCGCGGCATGGTCGCGACGGAGTGCGCGAGCACACCGCGTGCGTGGTGCTACACGATGGTGTCGACGGGGTACGGAAGCCTCACGATTCCCGTGTGCGCGAACGAGTCGGCGGGGTACGCGCAGTGTGTCGCGGCGAGGGCGGCGACGATGGACGGCAACCGTCGTTTCGTTCGGTACCGCAATCTGTCCCGCTGCGAGCTGGTCGAATAGCTCTCGCTACGGTTCTTCGCCCTTCGCCCCGCGTTCGGTGAGCGCGCGGGCGAGCACGGCCCGGACTATGTCCGAGCGGTTCCAGAGGGGGACCAACCGCCCCGCGTTGAGGGTGTCAGCCCAAGCGTCGAGCGCTTCGAGCTGCTCTCGTTCGAGAAGCACGTAAAGCGCCCCGCTGCGATCGCGCTTCGGCTTCGCGGACTTCGAGGGCTTCCCTGTCTTCGAGGTGGCCATGCGGGGACCATAGCGAATGTCCAGCGATGCCGCATAAAGTCTAGCGGTGACTTGACGTGTCTAGACACAGGCGCTATCCCTTGCCCTCGACGCTCGCTTTCGTTGCTCCTCTCGCTCTGCGGTTCGCCGGGACTCGGACCGCAGCGCGAGGGGCGCGACGAGCGAGATGGATCGAGAGCAGCGCACGGGACGACCGCCGACAAGCGCTCGTGCGCTGCTCTCGGACCATGACCGAACCGAGCACACCGAACCGCGCCGCACCCCTCGCCCTTCGCGCGAGTGACGTCGCACCGTGCGCGGAGGGACAGCGAGCGACGGAGGGGAGGGACGCACACACCGCGCGTTGACCGCGTTCGAGGTCCCCACGTCGGTGCATCGGCCCTCGCCGGTGCGTCGACGCGGGAGCCACGAAAGGCACCCGGAACGAACGCGCGAGCGATGGGGCTCGACGCGAGCGAGGGCGCACGGCTCGACGGAGCGGTGCGCGACACGGGAATCGTGCGCCCGATGGGCGCGCAACGACGAGGTGTTGTGATGGGTATCGACGCGCGTGCGAAGGCTTGGATGGGCGAGGTTGAGGGGTTCATCATCGAGGAAGACAGCGCGCCGCTTGCGCTCGCGTTCCTGCACTTGCGCAGCGCGTTCAGTGTCGCGCCCGTCGATCGCGCGTGCGCTCGCTACTTCATCGAAGCGCTCGAAGCCTTCCGCGCAGAGCTCCCGGCCAACGAGCTTGGCGCACGCGTGGGCGATGCGGTCGAAGTTCACATCCGCGAAGGGCGCGCGATCCTTCGCGAACTGCGGCACGAATGGGCGCTCGCCATCGTGCGCGAGCACAACTTGCTTCGCAACGCGAACCATTACGAAGCGACCGGCGTGTTTCTCTGGGCAGGCAAGCCCGCGGGTTTGATGCCGGTCGTGTGGCCCAAGGGCGTCGAGGTACCCGAGGGCGCACGAGCGCTTTTGATCGCAGCAAACAGCGACGAGGCGCCCGTGGTCGTGATCGAGAACGCGGATGGATCGGTCACCGCTCGGGACGGCGCGCGGTCGATCGCGTTGGGCGATGGCGTGCTCGCGCGAGAGACCGCGGCGGAGTCGGCGCGCTTCGATGTGCACGGCGTTGGCGAGGTGCTCGCGCGAGACGTGGCAGAGCGCGAGCTCTCGCGGTGGTCGCGGTCGTGAGCGCGCGGCGGACGACGCTAGCTGATAGCTCCGGGGCAAGGTGCGGTGTTCGTTTTCTGAGCACGCGTTTTGCCATGCAAATCATGCAGCGAATCCGCTTAGCCGGATACCCCCCCATCCGGCTTAACGAGCGCCCCGAACGCTCGCGTTGCTCGAAAAACCTAAGCAGGATTGTCGACATGGCAGCGCACACGAAATCGAATGACCCAACGCCGACGGCGGAGGAAAGCGCCATCGTTCGTGAGGCTATCGCCCGCGATGGCGTCGCGCGGTGTGCCGCAGAGTCTGGCATTCACCGCCAAACATGGCAGCGAATCGGGGCCGGGATTCGCGTCAAGCGTGGCTCGCTCGTTGTGGTCGTCGCAACCGCCGAGCGACTCAACGCCGAGCACGCGCGGAAGCTCTGCCCCTCGACGATGGGGAGCGCCGCGCGATGAAGCTCCGAGAGCTCGAAGCCGTTCGCGCTTCACTCGTCGCGAGCCTCGCCGCGGTCGAAGTGGCGATCGCGAACGCGTCGGACGACGAGGCGAAGGGGCCGGACACGGTCGCGCTCGAGGACGCGGTCCGCGTGCTCGGGTCCAAGCGAAAGGCGCGGGAGTTCTTCGCGCGAGCGGAGCGCCAGGGCTTCGAGGTCCGTCGCGTCGGTCACGCTGTGTTCATGGCGCGCGGCGAGTGGGACCGCGCGCTCGAGGCGCTTCGATCGAAGCGGTCCGCGAAGACCGCGCCCACACATTCAACCGACGAGAGCCCGGCCGCCATTCTTGCCGGCGCTGGGCTCGCTCCCCACCCCAACCGAGGCCCGCGACGAGCGGCATGAAAGGGCCGGTCCCTCGCTCGCACCCTGCGACCAAGCGAGAGCGAGCGAGGAACCGGCGACGAACCCAATGGAAGCACTACGCCGAGCAACCACGCGACGCAAGCGGGGCGCGAACAAGACCAGCGAGCAACCCAACGACGGAGCGCGGCTCGACGTGCTCGTGCACGGCGCCCCGCGAGGCCTTCGCCTCGTTGGCGACGTCGGCGCGCTAGACACCCTCGATGTGGGCGAGCTCGCGCGCATCGCGCGACGGAGGGCCGCTTGATCACCCGCGGCGAGTCCGTCTCGAAGCATCTCGCGAAGCTCGCGGCGGAGTACCCCGAGCGGTTCTTTCACGTGGTGCGCATGCTCGGGGCCGCGCTCGACGCGGAGCTACTTCCGAGCGGATGTCGCGCCCTGGCGCCGTGGCCCGCGGGCGAGGATGCCGCACGCACGCGCGCCGCAGCGTTCCGCGGGGCATCGTTCGTGCTCGTTGGGGCCGCGCGGCTCGGGGCGGAGGGACTGCGCAGCGTGGTCGCGATGCACGCGAAAACGGCGCTCTTGAAAGCAGGCTCGACGCGCGAGGCCGCAGAGGAGCGAACGCGATGCGAGCGCGCCGATTGGAGTGACGCGGAGGTCTCGCGACCGACGGCCGAAGAACTGGCGATGCTCGGGGAGCATGTGCTCGCCGAGCGAGCGGGGCGCCGATTCGTGCTCCGCGTTGGGGTCATCGAGCGCGACGGCGTTGCGTGGCCCTCCGTTTCGTTCGCGCTGCAAGTGCGGCGCGAATTCGTGGGCTGGAAAACAACGCGCTCGTTCTTCATTCCCTGGCGCTCCGTCGACACGGTGCGCGCTGCGATCGACACAGCAATTCAAGCCGCATACGCGGCGAACGACCGAAAGGCGACCTCACGATGAAGCCCGACACGAAAGCTCGCTCGAAGATCCTCCGACACAAGCCAGCGCCCCGAGCGCCCCGCGACGCACGCGCGAACGTCGCTCCGCCCGTGGCTCCGCCGCGGCGTTTCATGCTCGCCGGTGCGCGCTCGCTCACCCATCGGCGAACGCGGGCGATGCTCGATGCGCGCGGCGGAGGTGCGATCGCATGGGGCCGCCCCGAGTCGGGCGCGCTCGTCGTGGTTCGTGCCGAAGACTTCGGCGCGCTCGTCGGTCGCGAGCCTCACCCCACGACCTTCGCGCCCTCGCGTTTCTGCGGTTCGTGCGGCGAGTTCGTTGGGCCGCAACCCGCGCGGTGCGTGCGCTGCAACCCGCGCGAGTGCGCGGCGGTGAAGGTGAGGTAGCGACCACGCGCGAGCTACGCGAGGGGGAGCGACTTCGGCGACCACGATGCACGACCGCGACGAACAGACGCGCGGGCGAACGGGACCCCTTTGTCTCGCGAGCCCTGCGCACGACAGCACGGAGCAAAGCCCTCCGTCTGTCCTCGTCGCGCATGCGTTGGCGTACGCCGCGCGAGGGTGGCGCGTTGCTCCGTGCGAGCCGCGCGGAAAGCGTCCGCTCGTACGCTGGGGAAGCGAAGCGACGACGGACGCGGACACCATCCGCGCATGGTGGGGGCGCTGGCCCGATGCGAACATCGCAGTCATCACGGGGGAGATTGCGCCGGGCCGCTTCCTGTCCGTCGTCGACTGCGACGTCTCGCGCGAGCACAACGGACTCGATGCCCTCGTTGCGATGTGCGAGATGCGAGGGAGCGACACGGACCTCGAGACGTGGGTCGCGCTCACCGGCGGCGGAGGGAGACACTTCTACTTCGAGGGGCCCGACGCGCTCACCACGGGGGCCTCGAGGCTCGCGCCCGGCGTCGATACGCGCGGAGGCACCACGGGCGAGCGCGGACGCGGATACGTAATCGCTCCGCCGAGCGTTCACGCATCGGGACGGCTCTACACGTGGGACGATGTTGATGTGCTCGAAGGGGCCGCGCGTCCGATCGCGCGCCCTCCGTCGTGGCTCGTCGCGGAGCTGCTCTCGGACGATGCGAAGGAACAACGCACGGTCGGCCCTCGCTCGAAGGCTCCGCGGCGCTTCGCTGCGACCGTCCCCGACGCATGGCGCGAGCTCGTCGCGCACGTCGCCCTCGAAGCGCGCGAGGTCCCGGTGCGTCACGAGATGTACCTCGCGGTCGCCGGTACGCTGTGCATGCGGGGTGTCGATCCGTCCGCGGTGCCTGCGATCGTTCAAGGCATCGCGAGCGCGACGGGGAACGACGATGGCGACCGCGCGAACGATGGGCGCACCACGGTGAAACGATGGTGCGCGGGGGACCCCATCACCGGCGCGCCCTCGCTCCGCCGACACTGGCCCGCGGTCGCGGTCTCTCTCGAGCGCGCGATTCAGCACGCACGGCAGCTTTCGAACCCGGAGCTGTGCTCCCTCGCGGATGCTGCGCAGCGCGTTCGCGAGGCCTTCCGCGGGACGAGCACACCGGGCGGTGATCGATCCGTGCTCGCGGTGAGCACGGGCGGAGGCAAGAGCCGCGGCGCGCTTCTCTTCGCCGCGGAGCGCTGCGACGACGGGCGCGCCAGGCGCGCGGACGGCAACGTCTCAATGAACACGCGCACCGTCGTCGCGGTCCCGACGCACGAGCTCGCGCGAGACCTCTACACGGGCGAGGCCGCGCGAGAGCTTCGAGCACGGGGAGTCACGCTCGCGCGGTTCTTCTCGCCCGCGTCCGCGGTCGACAGCGAGGGCCGGCCCGTGTGCCGATTCCAGCGGCAAGCGCGAGCGCTCGCGAACGGTGGACTGTCCGTGTCGTGGGAGCTTTGCCGCGGGCGCGAGCGCAACCCATGCGCGCACTACGATGGTTGCGCAGCGCGAGACGGAGTCGAGGGCGACGCGGGCGCGCACGTGTACATCACCGTGTGGGACTTGCTCCGGCGCACCGCGGAGGAAGCGGGAACAACGGCCATGGTTGTTGGCGACGAACCGCCGTCGCCCTTCCGAACCGAGACGCTCACCCGCGACGACGCGAACGAGCTCCGCGCTGGCCTCCCGATGTTCGAGCCGCGATTCGCCGAAGCGCTGCGACCGCTCGCTGCGAGACTGCAAGAAGTCTTCGAGCTCGAAGTCGTCGAGCCCTCGGACGGCAACGTATCACCCCTTCGCGTGCTCCCCGCGGAGCTCTGCGCACCCCTCGCCAGCTTCGAGCGCACCAACGAGCGCGGCGAGCCCGTCGCTCTGTCCGCGCCCGATGTTCGATGGGCGGAAATTGCCCGCACTCGCGAGAACGCGGCGCACGCGGCGCACGTTGGGGCCGTCTCTCGCGTGGCGTGGTTGCTCGTGCGTCTCGCTCGATCGATCGCAGGAACCGCCGAGCGTGCGCCCCGGCCCGATGATTGGTCGGTGCTCGCGACCGACGACGGCGCGTTGTCGTTCATGGGCCCGAACGAGGCGGCCCTTGCCGCGCGCGATCACACCGGCGTCGTGGTCTACCTCGATGCCGCGCCGGACCTCGAAGCGCTGCGCAGGGTGAACGGCCGTCGCACGCTCGCTGAAACCACCGTGGCCGTGCGCGACGCTCACCCGACGGCCCGCGTTCACGTTCAGTGGAAGCACGGAACGCGCTCGAAGCTCCTGCCGAACCGCAACGCGCCCGACGTCGAAGAGATCGCGCGAGGGCTCGCCGCGGCCGTCGACGTCGCCCGCGAGGATGCGCGGGCGCGCTCGTTGTTCGTCGCGACGTTCGCGGCCGTCGAGGGAGTCATTCTCGCGGCGCGGCTCGAGACGGAGCTCCGCGGGCGAGAGCTGCTTTCGTCCTGCCGTTGGATCCAACGCGCGGCGCCCTCGGAGCGACCGGCGCGGCTCGATGCCCTCGTTGCCCAAGCCCGCGAGCACATCGCGCCCGTGCTCGCGCGCTGGCCCGGAACGATCGACACAGCGCACTACTTCGGCCTTCGAGGGCTCAACCGATGGACGGGCTTCGACGCGTTCGTGACCCTCGGGGACGCGACGCGAAACATGGATGGCGTCGAGCGCGAGGCCGCGCACTTGGGTATCAGCGCGGACGGGCGGATGGACTTCGAGGTCCGCCGCGAGCTCGAACAAGCGCACGGCCGGGCCCGGTGTCCCTCGCGTCGGTCGCCCGCGCGTCTCGTTCACGTTGGGCGTTCGGTCCCGTTCGGCGTTGGGTGGGATGCCTGCGATCGCAGGTACGAGCTCGAAGCGCGGCCCGGTCGGTCCGAGTTGGATCCGGCCCAGGTGGCGGCGCTGTGCGCGACCATGAGCCGGCGCGAGGCGGCGAAGGCGCTCGGGGTGGCGGAGGGGAGTGTTCGCCGGGCCTTGGAGCGGTTGACTAAAAATGCGTCGGCTAATCCCCCTAGGGGAGATTCTCTTAGGGGCATTAACCGACGCACCCCGAGCGACGACGAAAACACGCACTCCGCCGCAGAAAAGCCGCGGCAAAGTGCGCAATTGCCAGTGTCCCACGGCGGGACATCGCCGGTCACATCTGTGACCGGGCCCGGTCACACCTTGCCCCGGTCACCCATCGCCCGAATGGAGGCGCCATCCATGAGCCCCGAGGACTTCGACTTCGCGTTGTTGAAGCTGTGCAAGCGCTTGTCCAAGAACCGCGCGGAGGTCGCGAGCATGTTGGGCATCGCTCGCGAGACCTTGAGCCGCTACTCGAGCGGCAAGCGTCCCATCCCCGAAGCCCTCGCCGCGAAGGTTCGCGAGATGCTTGCCGAAGCTGCGTAGGAGCTCCGCCAGTGGCCGAACGCAACACAGGACGAACGCGTGCGCGCTCGGACGCCCAGCGAGCTCTGGTGAGGCGCGTAGCGCGACGCCCACAAAGTTCACCAAACGTCATCGCGCACACATGCGCGGGGCATGGGGTGTGCGGCGATCGAGTGCGGCACACGGGCCGCGATGGCTTCGAGCCGGCCCGCTCGAGGCGATGGGTTTTTACACACGCCCCCTCGCGCGCTCGCTTCATGGGGTGTGAGGGGTGCGGTCTCGAGCGGTGCGCGCGATCGAGACGGCGCTTTGTTGGCCATCACGCGCGTCGTGGGGTGCGGCTCCACGGCGTTCAGCCAACGGGGCGAACTGACAGACCGAGACTCCGCCAGTGCTCGAACGGCACCGTTCGACACGCGCGAGGAGGTTTCCGCACCCTCGCGCGATCGTGCGCGCGCTTCATGGGGTACGGGCGGTTTCTTGGCGCTCGCGATGGGAGTTTCCCGACGCTCGCGCGCTGGGCATTCGCGACCGGGAACACCTCTCATGCGATGCGATCGCGAACGAGCAGCGACGGGGACTGACGAGGTCTGGCCGCGTCAGTGGAGCGAACGGGAGGCATCACCGAAACCAAGTGCTTTCGACTTGGGCTATAAACAACGGTGATGGAACGACCGACGCCCGAACAGAAGCTCGCGCGACGCTCCGAGACGATGCGCGCCGTGACCGAACTCGACGAACGACGAGGGAAACACACGGCCGACGAGGCCCGACCCCAACGAGCGGAGCGCCCTGTGTGTGGCGCTCGATGCCGCGACGGCCACGCATGCCGCGCTCGCGCCGTGTGGCTCCCTGGCGCACCGGCGCCGCGCAACGGGCGGTGTGCGCTCCATGGGGGGTTGAGCACCGGAGCACGAACGCCCGAAGGCCGCGCGCGGATGCTCGTCGTGCTCGAGCAAAACCGACGCGACCGCTCCGCTCGAGCGCAATCGAAGGCCGCGTGATGAACACCGACGAGCTCGCCGAACTCGTTCGCGCATCGAGCGACACGAAGGCCCCGCCGGCGGCGCGTGCGTTCAGCGCTCGCGAGCTGCTCTCGAAGCTCGAAGGCGCGGAGCGCGCCGAGCTCGAACACGCGATGCGTTCGAAGGACCTCGACGCGGTGCGCGCCATCATGGCGAGGCACCACGAGCGGGCGGCGGTCGCGATCCCAACGAACGCGCCCGGCGTGAGCGCGCCAGTGGCAACGATGAGCGCGCCTCGAGGATGGACATCCAAGCGCTCGACGCGCTCGAGCGGCGGACGCTTCACGCGCTCGAACAACGACCCACCGACCGCAGCGTGATGAAGGGCTCCCGACTATGACCGATTGGGCAAGTGCGAAGGCCGCGGCGGACGCGGCGGTGTTGGTCGCAGGGCCGACGTTGGCGGCGCCGTACCTCGTTCACATCGACGTGCTCGCGAAGATCGGGCCCGTCTACAACGACGCGCTCACGCCAGCGGTTTCCGCCGCTCGCTCCGCGTGGCTCACGCGCTTCGATGCGGCGCTGAGCGCGAGGCTCGCGGAGCGACGAACGGCCGTCGAGGCGGCGGACCGTGCGGCTCGACGCGCCGAGCGGTTGGAGCTCGATGCGCGCGCTGGCATTCCGTCGGCGGCGCTCGTGCGCAACGGCTCGACGTTTGTACTCGCGCCGGACGTCGCGGTCCCGACTGGCAGCATCGACGCGGCCGTGCGGACCGCGACGCGATCGCTCAGCGCCGGCGGAACGCCGATGCTGCGCGTCGCGGCGAAGCGCGAGGGCGCCATCGGAAACAACATCACCGTCGGGGTGACTCACGGCGCGGGAACCACGTTCACGCTGACCGTGGGCTACGGCGCGGCGTTCACGGAGCCGCTTCTGTTCTCGGCCCCTGGCGCGCTCGTCGCGTCCGAGCTCGTGAGCTTCGAGTGGTTGGGCGCGACACGTCCCGACGCTTCCGCGGCCGTCCCGCTCGAGAACGGCGCCGGCGACGTGTTCGACGTCGTGCGCGAGCGCCTTCAACGAGCGGTGAACTTCGATGCCGCGCGCTCGATTCGCCCGGTGCTCGCGGCCGCCCTCGCGGCGCTCGATGTGCTCGCGGTCCCTCCCAACACCGCAAGCATCCCGACGGACAACAGCACGTACGCGCTCGTCGCGGCGTACGACACGAAGCCCGTGGCGTTGCTGTACACGAACGCTGACGGTTCGATTCAGAGCATCGCGGCGTTCACCGGTTCGGCACCAACGCGTGGCGCAACGGTGTTGTCTGTTCGCGCGATGGAGGATCGCTTGCGCGCGGCCATCACCGCGCTCGAGCCGCTCGTGTCCGCGATGACGGGCGCGCTGTAGTCACTCGACGACGAGCCGCACGGTCGTCGCGCCATTGCATGTGACTGCGACGCGGCCGTTCGTGAAGAAGACACCGGGCGCCATGAGGCACGCGTCCGCGACCGCGGCGCCGGGCAGGTAGGTGACTCCACCGGCGAAGCCGCACAACGAGGCGCGCAAACGAGGTACAGCGCTCGCTCGAACCGACGGCACATCGAAGTACGCAACTGGCGTCGTGCCGGCCGCGGGCGGCGCACACTGAGCTTCGAGCATCGTCGAAGGCATGCCTTGGGCGTCGGCTGTCGACGTCTCGCGGTCCGCGATATCACCGGCAACATCGGCGAGGGTGGCTCCGTCGTGCATCGACGCGTCGTGCGCAGTCGAAGGCATGCCGCACGCGAGAAACACAACGTGAATGGCCACGGCGCCGAGCAGTGAACCGAGGATGATCTTTCGTCGGTGAGTCATCCGCCGACGGTACCGCCATTCGAGCGCGGCGCCCTCGCGCGGGCGATCCGTGGCGAGGGACCGACGGACACAGCGGAGGGGGTGAGCGCGTCGACTGCGCCGGCGCGTAGGAGCTCGCTCGTCGCTCGCGCTCGCGTCTCGAGCGGCGTACCCTCCAAACGTTCGCGGCCCGACGGAGCTACCACACACCGCCGAGCCGCTTCCCGAAACCCTGTGAAAGAGGGCGTTCGAGTGAGTTCGAACATAGGCGACGAGCGCGACGAGGGCAAGCAAGGGGGCGATCCGCTGCGAACGATCCGCGATCTTCGGCGCACGCTCGACGACCTCATCGACCCGGTTGGGATTCGTCGGGCGATCGCAGGTCTACCCCTCGGAGCGAAGCTCGATGCGCTGATTGATCCTCTCGGACTTCGCACACGAGCGAAGTTCGTAGAAAGCCCTCTCGGTTCGACGATCGCGAAGCTCACCGAAAGCCCCCTTCGAGCGATGTTCGCGAGGCTCGACGTGGGCCGCGCGCGACTCGATGAGATCGCGCAACACATCCGCGAACAGGACGAGGCACATCGCGCCGAGCTCGAAGCTGCATGGCGCGGCGAGCTCCCGCCGGATCCGATGCCGCGGGAGTATCCGTCCACGCTCGCGGCGGAGGTCATGCTCGAGCGCGCTGAGGGGCGCTTTCGCGTGGCGCACTTCGTTCGATTCGGTCGCAGCGCCGATGCGTGGGCTCGGTGGCTCTCGATGCGCGAGATTGCGTTCGCGTCGGCGCTCGGAGCGATGGCGTTCGCGCATACAAGCCCCGCGAAGCGCCGAGCCATCGCGGCGGAGTACGAAGCGCGAGCGAACCGTGCGCGAGCCTGGACCGACGCAAAGGCGCGAGAGAAGGCCATCCGATGCGCGCTCTACGAACTTCTCGAAGCGTACCGAGTGCACCCCGACGAAGCCGACGCGAAGAACATCGCGACGAGCTGGATGCTCGAAGCGCCCGAGCTCGGGGACGTCGACGCGCTGCGCGTCGTTCGTGGTGTGTCGCTCGCGAGCACACTCGAAGCGTGGCGGACGACCGCCGAGGGGAAGCGGAACCGGGGCGCGAAGCTCTACGCGACGCTTTCGCAGTTTTTCCGACGCGTCGCCGGCATGGCGCAGGTTCGCGAAGCGACCGTTGAAACCGAGTCGCGCGACGCTCGAGCGGCCTGGCGCAAACCGAAGCGCGCAATGCCCGCGGGTCGTCGGTCGAAGAAGAAGGGGAAGCGCTGATGGCCAGGCCAACGACGGGGACGGTTCAGTGGTCGGGCTCGAGATGGCGCGCGCGCATCACGCTCGCCGATGGCTCGCGGCCGTGGGTCGACTTGCCCGAGAGCATCGGCGAACGCGACATCGAGCGCGCACGCGCGAAGGCTCGCGAGCTCGCGGCGTATGCGCGAGCGCATGACCTCCGACGCCCACCGAAAGGGCCGCTCGTCGGGGATCGCGAGACGGTGAGGGAGTACGCGGAGCGATGGGCGAGCGACCGCGAGGGGCGAGGCTTCCGCTCCGTGAAGGATGATCGCCAACGGCTCGAGACCCATGCTTTCGAGCTCGTCGGGGACCGGCCCGTGCGCGAGGTGAGCGCAAAGGAGCTCCGCGCTGTCGTGGCGTCGCTCGACGCGAAGGTGCGCGAGGGCAAGCTCGCCGCGACGACGGCGCGCAAAGCCTGGGGGGTGCTCGCGAAGTTGTTCTTCGACGCGCAGAGCTCGAAGGTCGAAGCGCTCCGTGTGCGCGACGATAACCCGGCCCTCGCGGTTGCTCCGCCCGACGGTGGCCACGCGAAGGCTCGCGCGTTCCTCTACCCCTCGGAGCTGCTCTCGCTGCTTTCGTGTGAGCGCGTCGCCCTTCGATGGCGCCGTCTCTACGCGGTCGCGGTCTACAGCTACGCTCGTGCGGGCGAGCTCGAAGCGCTGCAAGTGGAGGATGTGGACCTCGCCCGCGGTGTGCTCTCGATCCATCGCGCCGTCTCGCACACGGGCGAGGTGCGCGAAACCAAGACCGGCGACCCTCGCCGCGTACCCATCGAGCCAGCGCTCCGCCCGTTGCTCGATGTGCTCGTGCGGGGCCGGCCCGGCGCGGAGCGGGTTCTCTCGATGCCTCCGCGCGAGGATGGTGCGAGCAACCTGCGCAGGCACTTGAAGCTCGCCGGTGTCGATCGCGCGGAGCTGTACGCCGACGACGCGACGCGCACCCCGCTCGTGTTCCATGACCTCCGCGCGACGGGGATTACATGGCGCGCGATCCGTGGCGACGAGCCGCTCAAGATTCAGCGCAGCGCAGGACACACCACGTTGAACACAACGCAGGGGTACATCCGCACCGCGCAAGCCTTCGCCGATGGCTTCGGCGAAGTGTTCCCGGAGCTCCCTCGGTCGCTGCTCTCGAGCGACGCGGGCGACGCGGGCGACGGCTCGACGGGCGAGGGCGGCGAGGGCGAATCGTCCAACAATTCGTCCGGCGCTGCGAATCCGCCAGCAAAAGCGCATGCAAAGCCAACGTCCCACCTGGCCGTTGGCCTTTCTCCGACACTGAGCGGCCTCGATTCGGGGGTGACTGGGGTATCCTCCGCCATCGTGACAGCAGCGTCGCAGTTTCGATTTGCGCTCGTTCTCGTGCTGGGCGGGCTCGTGGCAGGGTGCGCCAACCACGGCGAGCAGCTCGCTCGCGCCGAGGCGCACTTCCAACAAAACCGCTACCGCACCGCGCTCTCGAACCTCGAGGACCTCGAGCTTCACCGCGCGACCCTCTCGGCGAGCGAGCGAGTTCGCTACGACATCGCGCGCGGTATGGCCCACCTCCGGCTCGATCAGCCGCTGCACGCGCGATACTGGCTCGCGCTCGCGCGGGAAGAAGCCTCGAACGAACCCACCGCGCTCACCCGCGCGATGCGCGACGAGATCGAGCGCGTGATCGTCCTCACCGATCACCTCGCGCAGCTGTATCCGACGTCCGACGCAGGCGCCGCCGCGACCGACGCATCACGCTGATGCTCGATCGGGCCGCGCGCCCCTCCGCTGCTCGAATTCGTGTGCGTCCCCCACAGACGCGCTCAGTCGCTCACGAAGCCAGTTGATCCTTGAGGATCAGCTTCTGCTTCTTGAGCTGCGTGAGCTCGATCTGTTCGGTGGGAGTGAGAAACGCACGACGTTTCAACTCGTGCACGCGCTTGTCGAGGCGGGCCTTCTCCGCCTTGATGTCTCGACCCGCCGACTTCCCAACCGCCAACTCGCTCTGCCTGGCCATCGGTCGCACTCCTTCGGGTGACTGCTCCGCGCTCTTCGAAATGGTCGTCGCGGACGCGGCAGTGATTGCACCCAACGTCACCGTGCGCGGTCAAGCGACCCGCCGCGTGGTCGCGCGTTTTTGTACGGCCGATGTGCGACATCTCGCGTGCATCGAGTCGGGAGCTCCTGCACGCGCCTCCCACCGCCCGCGACGAACTCACTCGTGATTTTCTCGGGACCGACCGCTCACTCTTCGGGTTCGGCGGTGAGCCTCGCGACGACCGACAAGTCCTCGAGCGTCGTGATGTCCCCGCTGACCTGCCCGCTCGAGGCGATCTCCTTCAGCAACCGACGCATGATCTTGCCCGAGCGCGTCTTGGGGAGCGCGTCAGTGAAGCGGATCACGTCGGGCCGCGCGAAGCGACCGATCTCGCGCGCGACCTGCTCGGCGAGGTCTTGCTTGAGCTGCGGCGTCGCTTGATTACCTGGGCGCAGCGTGACGAACGCGCAGAGCGCTTGACCCTTGAGCTCGTCGGGACGACCGACGACGGCCGCCTCGGCGACCGCGCGATGCGCGACGAGCGCGCTCTCGATTTCGGCGGTTCCCAGGCGGTGTCCGGCGACGTTCACGACGTCGTCGACGCGGCCCATGATCCAGAAGTAGCCGTCTTCGTCGCGGCGCGCGCCGTCGCCCGTGAAGTAGATCCCGCCTTCGGAGCCGCCGATCTCGGCCCAGTATTGCTTCACGTAGCGGTCGTGATCGCCGTAGACCGTGCGAAGCATCGACGGCCACGGACGCGTGAGCACGAGGTAGCCGCCTTCGTTCGGCTCGCACGACGTCCCGTCCTTGCGAACCACGTCGGGAACCACGCCGAAGAACGGCAGCGTCGCGCTCCCTGGCTTCGTCGGAACCGCCCCCGGCAACGGCGAGATCATCACGGCGCCCGTCTCGGTCTGCCACCACGTGTCGACGATCGGGCAGCGCCCGTTGCCGATCACGCGCTGGTACCACATCCACGCTTCGGGGTTGATCGGCTCGCCCACCGTTCCGAGCAGGCGAAGACCAGACAGATCGTGCTTCATCGGCCACTGCTCGCCCCATCGCATGAACGCGCGGATCGCCGTGGGCGCTGTGTAGAAGATCGTCACGCCCCAGCGCTCGCAGATCGACCAGAGCCGTCCGCGATCGGGGTAGTCCGGCGCGCCTTCGTACATCACGACCGTCGCGCCGTTGAGCAGCGGGCCGTACACGACGTAGCTGTGGCCGGTGATCCACCCGACGTCCGCCGTGCAGAAATACGTGTCGTTCTCGTGCAGATCGAAGATGTACTTGTGCGTGATCGCGGTCGCGACCATGTATCCGCCCGTCGTGTGGACGACGCCCTTCGGCTTTCCGGTCGTGCCCGACGTGTAGAGAATGAACAACGGCTGCTCGGAATCGACGGGCAGCGGCGCGCTCGACGCGTTCACCGCTTGCACGACTTCGTGCCAGTAGTGATCGCGGCCGGGCTCCATCGGAACGGCCTCCGCCGTGCGCTTGTACACGACGACGTGACGCACCGTCGGACACTGCGCGACCGCTTTGTCGACGATGTTCTTCAGCGGGACGACCTGGCCTCGTCGGTACGCGCCGTCGCACGTCACGACGATCGAGGCCTTCGCGTCGTTCACGCGATCGCGAAGGGCGTCCGCGGCGAAGCCTCCGAAGACCACCGTGTGCACCGCGCCGATGCGCGCGCACGCGAGCATCGCGACGGCGATTTCGGGGACCATTCCCATGTAGATCGCGACGCGATCGCCCGAGCGAACCCCGAGCTTGCGCAGCACGTTCGCGAAGAGGCACACCTCGCGATGGAGCTGTTGGTAGGTGAGCGTTCGCGTCTCGCCGTTCTCGCCCTCCCACAGGATCGCGGCCTTGTTGCGTCGCAGCGACTGCGCGTGGCGATCGACGGCGTTGTACGTGATGTTGGTGCTGCCTCCGACGAACCACCGCGCGTCGGGCGGATCCCACTGGAGCACCTCGCGCGGCTGCGAAAACCAGTGAAAGCCGCGCGCCATGTCCATCCAGAACCCCTCGGGGTCCTGGACGCTCTTGTCGTAGAGCTCGCGGTACTGTTCGAAGCTACGGACATGCGCGCGCGCCGCGAACTCTTCGTCCGGCGGAAACACACGGGACTCTTTGAGGAGGCTCTCGATCGAAGGCTGGGCCATGGTTGCCGAGCGAGAGGCTACTCTGCTCGGCGCTCAATACGCTACGCGTGACGCAAGCTCGTCGAGCCGCGCGTCCGTCGCGGGTTCGTAGCCGCCGAGGAGGGCCTGCCCCACGGATTTGCCGCCGTCCACGATGGCCCGAAGCTCGGCGAGGTGCACGGTTTCGTCCCGACCCGCTGCGTCGCGACGGGCCCTTCGCGCCAAGCCGTCGTGCGCGATCGCCAGGACGTCGCGCGCGAAATCGCCGACGCGGCGAGCGCCGAGCTTGCTCGCGAGGGCGTGCTTGGTGATCTCGAGCCGCGCGTTGGCGTACGCGTCGTGCCCGAGCGGGACGAGGAGCCTGTGCGCTGCGTCGAGCGCCGTCGGGTCGTAGAGGATCCCTGTGAAGAGCGCGGGGAGGGCGGTTCCCAGCCGGGCGGGGACACAGTCGGCGGATCGGACTTCGAGCGTTCGCTTCAAGCGCACCTCGGGAAACAGCGTGTTCAGGTGCGTCTCCCAGTCGCTCTCGTTCGCGCGGTGGCCTTCGAGCCCGTCGCGCATGAACTGCTCGAACGTCAGGTGCGTCGCGCGCAAGAACTTGTCCCCGCGCTTGACCACGAACATCGGGACGCGCTTGGCCCACGCGATGTAGTCGTCGATCGTCGCGCCCTCGCGCCAGAGCGTAGGCAAGAGCCCCGTGCGGTCTGGGTCGACGTCGAGCCACACTTGCCCGCGCCACGTGGCGAACTCGACGCGCTTTTTCTCTTTGAGCGGGCTGTTCGCGAACATCGCCTGCGCGATCGGCGCGAGCGCGAGCGACACTTGCAGCTTCTTGATCGCGTCTTGGTCCGACGAGAAATCGAAGTTCGCCTGCACCGTCGCCGTGCGGCGCATCATTTCGAGCCCTCGCGCGCCGCGGGTCGGGAGGTACTCGCGCATGATGGGATAGCGGGATTTCGGCACCCAATCGAGGTCCGCTTCGGTCGCGGTCGGGTGGTAGCCCATCGCGAGCCAACGAACGCCCTTCGCGGTCTCGAGCGCGGCGAGCTCGCGGCGGTGCTGCTCGACTTCGTCCGCGACCGAATGGAGGTCTTCGAACGGAGCTCCCGACAGCTCGAGCTGGCTCCCCGGCTCGAGCGTGATCGACGCGTGATTTCGCTCGAGCGCGAGCAGTGGTCCGCCTTCGCTCTCGAAGTATCGCTTCCAGCCGAAGCGCGTCGCGAGCTCATCGAGCATCGCGCGAACGTGCTCGTAGCGAAGCGGAGCTCCGTCCGCCGTGACCCCGAACTTCTCGGCTTCGAGGCCGATCTTCTCTCCCCCTCGCGCGATCGCCGCGGCGAACGGCGCGCGGAGCTGCGCGGGATTTTCGAGGATCGGTGACGTCGTTTCGCCGTGAGCCATGGGCCGCGGACAGTACCGCGCGCGCTCATCGATCGCAGTCCTCCTTCACACTTCTTCGCGCCGACACGATTTAAGGTACCCTGCCGCTGTCCATGACGAGCCGTATCGAACGAGGAATCACGATCGAAGGGAGCATTCGCGGCGAAGGCGAGCTCGAAGTCGCAGGCCGCGTGCGCGGAGCGCTCACGCTCTCGGGCAAGCTCATCGTCGAACAAGGGGGCATCGTCGAAGCGGACGTCGAAGCAACGGACATCGAGGTCGCTGGCCTGCTCGCGGGTAGCGCGACCGCGCACAACAGCGTGCAAGTGATGGCCGGCGGACGCGTCGAAGCGCGGATCAAAGCGCCGCGGTTGCTCGTCGACGACGGGGCGTTGTTTCGCGGCGAGCTCATGGCGCAAGGGAGCGGCGCGATCGACGGCGAGCCCGCGATCGGTCTCGGTTCGGGCACGAAAAAAGCGGCGCTCCCTGCGCCTGCGCCTGCGCCAGTGGCTGCTCAACCCGCGCCGCGCCCCGCGCCGCAGCCCGCGCCGCCGGTGCGCGAGCGGCCCTCGACGCGCGAGGCGCGCGCCCGTGAAGAGCGCGGACACGCGTCGCGCGCGAGCGAAGCGCCGATGCCGCCCGTCGTCGCGGCTGCGCCTGCTCCAGCCGCGAGCCCGCGCGCGCCCTCGACGCAACCGCGCAAGCCCGCGGACGATCGCGCGCCTGTCGTGATGCCCGCGCTGCCGCGGGGACGAACTCGAATTCGTGTGCGCGGAGGAGAGTCGTGATCCACGCCCGCGCGAAGCTCCTCGAGAAGCTGCGCCGAGACGCGTATCGCGAAGGCACTTTTACGCTCGCCTCCGGCAAGACCAGCGATTTCTTCATCGACTGCAAGCGCGTGATGCTCACGGGCGAGGGGCACGCGCTCTGCGGTGCTGCGCTCTTCGACGAGCTCGAGCGCGCCGAGTCCGCGGGGCTGCCCGCGGTGGACGTGGTCGCCGGCGTGGCGCTCGGGGGCTGTCCGCTCGCGAGCGCCGTGTCGCTCACGGCGTTCGAGCGAGGCAGGACCCTCGACGCGCTCTACGTGCGCAAAGAAGCGAAGGACCACGGCACCAAGTCCATGGTCGAAGGCGCCGCGAAGGAGTCCGCGCGCGTGGTGCTCGTCGAAGACGTGATGACCACCGGAGGGAGCTCGCTGAAGGCGATCGAGCAGCTTCGCGCTGCGGGCTTCGAGGTGGCGCTGGTGCTCGCGTTGGTGGATCGGCGCGAGGGCGCGATCGACGCGCTCGCGTCCAAGGGCGTTCGCGCCGCGGCGCTGTTCGCTCGGGAGGATTTCGTCCGGTGATCTCCACGCGAATCCCACAGCGCGCGCTCGGCGTCGGGCTCGCGATGATCGCGTCGGCGTCGCTCGTTCGCTGCGGCCCTCCGCCTGCGGTCATCCTCGCAGACCCAGGGCGCAACGCGCCGCCCGAGCAGTACGAGTCGATGGTCGATCGTTGGACGCGCGACTCGGAGGTGCTCGATTGGGGCGCGGGGCTCGAGTCGCGCCTCGTGGTGACGGCGACGTACTTCTCGAAGGAGTTTCGTCGCGCGTATCTGTCGCGGCTGACGACCGCGGCGTCGACGCCGCAGGGCGAGCGCGAGCGGATGTTCTCTGCGTCGCTGCGGGCGGCGGACGTCGAGCACGAGTTCTTCGTGGCGCTCGTTCCGCAGCAGCCGCGGTGGGGCGACCTCGATCGCGCGACGTCGGCGTGGCGCGTGAGGCTCGTCGACGACCAGGGGCGCGAGCACGCGCCGACGCGGATCGAGCGCTTTCGACAAGCGACGCCGCTCGACCGCGCGATGTTTCACTACTGGTCGCCGTGGCGCGTGGTCTTCCGCATTCGGTTTCCCGCCGTCGATGAGCAGGGAAATCGCATTCTGCGTGATAATTCGCGGCACTTTCTGCTTCGCTTCGCCGGCGCGTACGGCACCGCCGACCTCCGGTGGAACGTCCGCGCGCCGTGACCTCTGCGCGCCTCGAGTTTCGCGACGTCTCGCGCAGCTTCGACGACGGCGCTCGATCCACGGTGCTCGCGCTGCGCAACACGAGCTTCACCCTCGCGCGCGGCCAGTGCCTCCGCGTCCTCGGCCCGAGCGGCGCTGGAAAGAGCACCCTGCTCTCGCTCGCGTGCGGACTCTTGTTGCCCACGACGGGCGAGGTCCTGCTCGATGGAGAGCCGTTTTCGCGCTGGCGCGAGTCGTTTCGCGCGGAGGCGCGCCGTCGACGAATGAGCGTCGTGGTGCAAGGCTTGTCGCTCGTGTCGTCGATGACCGTGCTCGAAAACGTCTTGCTCGCTGCGATCCCCGATGGCCTCTCGTCGCGCGCGTCGCGAGACCGCGCCCACGCGTGGCTCGAGCGGCTCGGGATCGCCGACCTCGCGCTCGCCAACGTCGAGCGGCTCTCGGGCGGCGAGCGCCAGCGCGTCGCGCTCGCGCGGGCGCTCAGCGCGCCGACGGCGGAGCTCATCGTGCTCGACGAGCCGAGCGCGCACCTCGACGCCTCGAGGACCGAGGCGGTCGTCGCTGCGCTTCGCGAGCGGCTCGACGCGGGCGCCTCGGCGCTCGTCGCGACGCACGATCCGCGGCTCGATTTGCTGGGAGAAGCGCTTCGTTTGCCCGAGCGCGAGGTCGCGCTGTGAGCGACGCGCGCCTCGCGCTCGAGAACCTCGCGAACCCGTGGATCCTCGCGCGCCTCGCGCTCTCGGTCTCGTCCTTGTCGTTGGCGCTCGTGGCCGCCGCTGCCTCGACGAAGATCCTCGCGATCCCGGTGGACGCGCCGCCCGACGCTCGGGCCCTTCGCGCCGAGCGCGACGCCGAGCTCGCTTCGGCGGGGCTCGGGTTGGCGTCGCTTCTCTCGGTGATCGGCGCCGTCGCGACGGTCCTCGCCGCGCATCGATTGTCCCCCTCCGTGCGTGGAACCATGTGCGCGTACGGCGTCTTCGCGACGAGCCCGCTCGGCCCGCGCGCGCTGCTCGCGAGCCTCGTCGCGGCGCTCTGCGGGAGCGTGTGGCTCGGCGTCCGCGCGGTCGACGTGCGCATCGCGCGCGGGTCCCTCTCGCGCACGCTCGCGCGCGGCGCGTGGGTCGTGTGCGCGCTGGTCGCGATCGACGCAGTGAGCGCGGGCGCTTTCTTTCTCACGATGGACCTTCGCGCGCACGGCTCGTGCTGCTCGACGGGCGCGACGTACCGCGCGTCGATCGACCCTGCTTCTTCTGCGTTTGCGTCGCTCGCGTCCGCGCCGATCGCTGCGCTCGTCACGCTCGTCGCGGCCGCGTGGGTGGTCTCGCTTCGACGCCGCGCGAGCGCCTCGAAGGCCTTCGTCGCAGCGCTGCTCGGCGCGCTCGCGAGCGCCTCGTCGCTCGTCGCGATGCGCGACGTCGTCTCGCCGTTCGCCTACGGCTCGCCGCACCATCGCTGCGCGTATTGTCTCTTGCGCGCCGACGAGCTCGGGCCGCTCGGCTGGACGTTGATGCTCGCGTGGGCGATCGCGGCGCTCTCGGCCGCGCGCGCGCTGGGGATCGCGTGGGTCTCGCGAAGGCAAGCCGCTCGGCGCGAGGCGCACGCGGCGCTCTCGGCGGCCGCGCCCCTGTGGATCGCGGCCCTCGTCGCGACGCTGGCGCTCGGGCTGTGGCCGATCGTTCGCTATCGGCTCGAGAGCGGGACGTTCGCGCTGTTCGGCGGGTAGCGCGGCTAAACCGCCACTCATTCGATAGTCGTACTTGTCTCGCGAGATTCGCGGCGGTTTGACTTGATTTCAACGGTCTCGTCTATGGCCGATGCTCGGCTCATTTCTACGACGTTCAATTGGGGCGTGGTTTAGAGCCAGCGCTCGAGCGCTTCGGCGACGCCGCCGCCGTCGTCGCACGTCGCGACGAGCGCGTCGGTCGCGTGCTTCTTTACGTCGTCGATGCTCTGGCCCATCGCGAACGAGCGCCCCGCGTACGCGAACATCGGGACGTCGTTGTACCAGTCGCCGACGGCGCACACGTTTTCACGGTCGACGCCGAGCTCTCGCGCGAGCTTCGCGAGCCCAGAGCCCTTGTCGACGCCCGCGGGGCGGAGCATGAGCGCCTGCTGCTCGCCCTTCGATCCCGCGCGCCACGTGACGATCGTGAGGTCTTCTCCGCGTGATTTGCGCAGCTCTTCGGCGCTCGCGTCGATCGCGTCCTTCGGGCCGATCGACAACAGCACCGCCACGTCGTCGTGCGAGCGCCACCCGTCCGCGTCGACGATGCGCTCGTGCACGTGAACGTGCGGCGTCCACGTGCGCACGTAGTCGAGCCACGGCGCTCCGCGCGCGTCCGCGTGGATCTCGTGGTGCAGAAACACAAAGGACGCGAAGCCTCGCTCGTGCGAGAGGTCGATCGCGTGCTCGACCGCGGCCAACGAGAGCGGCGACTGCCAGAGCTTGTCCGCGCTCTTCGGGCACGCGTGAACGCCGCCGTCCGCGCACACCATCGTGGTCTCGAGGCCGAGCTTGCGCGCGGTCGAGATCGCGCCGGTGGACACCCTTCCCGTGCAGATCGCGACGTGAATTCCGCTGCGAATCGCCTCGCGAACGGCGCCTTCGTCAGCGGGCGATACAGTGTGGTCGCGACGGAGCAGGGTTCCGTCGAGGTCGAGGGCGATCAATCGGGGTTGCACGGCGGCGTTCGTTGTTCTGCCGCGCGCGATCACGTCGCGCAACACCGCACGCGCACCGAGCGCGGGTTGTCAGAACCGAACGGCGACGCCCGCGTAGTTGGGCGCCACCGTGAGGCACACGCCGTTGAGCGAAGGCGGCGTGCCCGCTTGGCGGGTCGCGTAGAGAATCCCCGCGCCGCTCGCGAGGCCCACGGTCGCCGCGAAGAGCGCCGCGCTCACAGCGATTTCGGCGGTCGCCGTGTTGCGAACGGTCATCGCCATCGGGTCGGACATGCGCTCGAGCTCGCCAGCGCGGTTTGTGTCGTTGATCCCGAGCGCGAGCGTGACCGAGCCTCCAACGAGCGTCGCGCCGCTGAGGGCGATGAAGCTCCAGAAGAGCGCGTCGGCCCTGCCGAGTCGCCCACCGCCCCACACGAATTCGAGCGGCTCGGTCTGCGCTCCCTGCAATCGCGCGATGATCCTCGTCGTTCGCTCGCGCTCGGCGACGTCCCCCGTCGAGACTTGATACCGACGGTACGCAGCGAGCGCGGCGTCGAGCCTTCCGAGTCGCTCGTTGACGAGGCCGAGGTCGTACTGAAGGTCCGTGAGCGTCGGCGCGAGCGCGATCGCCGCTTCGAGCTCGACGATCGCCGCGCGATACCTTCCTGCCGCGTAGTGAACGCGTCCGCGCTCGTAGTGGGCGATCGCGCGCGTGTTTCGATCGCCCCTCGACGCGCCGCCCAGCGTGGGCGTCTCTTGCGCTTGCGCTCCGCCGGGCTCCGTCGCGTTGCCCGCGGCGGTGACCGGCGCGGTCGCGTCGGTGGTTGCGGGCGCAGCGTCCTGCGGCGGAACGGCTTGCGCGCCCGCGTCGAGCGCGTACAGCGCAGCGATCCCAGCGATCACCGACGCGACTCGAGCCTTTGCTCGGCGGCAGCGCGATACATGACGGCTCGTTGCAACCACGCGATCGGGCGCACGTTAACCCCGCCGGAGCCAGAACGAAAAGCACGTTGTCACTCTCGTCTACGGCCGTGGTTCGACCGCGACTCGCGTGTCAGTGCTCCGGAGTGTGTCATGACCGGCGTGAGACGCTGTACGTTCTCGCCGTGCCGTCTCGCCATCGATCTCGCGCGGCGTGGTTCGCGTTGGGCTGTGTTGCGCTTTCGCCGCGTCTGATCGGCGCACAAACGGCGCCGGGCCAATCGCACAACGCTGGCGAGACGACGGCCTCTGCGACCGCCGCGGACGGCGCGCGGCTCAACGCCGCGTTTGCGGCGCAGAGTCCTGCGGTGTCGCTGCGCGTCACGCACAGCACCGAAGTCCGTCGAAGCGCCGCAGGAATCGGCGTCGACCAGAGCGCGATCGCCTTGAGCGCCCCGCTTCCGCTCGGGCTCGGGCTCACGGGCGGGCTCACGTGGCAGCGCCCGCTCGTCGGGGGCGCGCTCGGGCATCGCGTCGTGGCGGACGGTTCGCTCTCGTTGACAGCAGTCCGAGGACTGACGTTCGGCGCGCGAATTCGCGTGGCGAGCGCTGTGTCGAGCCCGCCGCTCGCCGCGGGCGACGGCGTCTCGCTCGACCTCGCGGCGCTGTATCGACCCGTGGGGTGGCTCTCGTTGGCGCTCACGTCGAACGAGCTGTTGGGGCCGCGCGCTCCGCAAGTCGGCTCGATCCGCGCGGTGACCGCGGGCGCTGCGGTGCGACCGTTCGAGACGGACGTGTTCACGCTCGGCGTCGACGGGACGTACACCGAGGCCAACACGGGCGCGATTCGCGCGGGAATCGTCGCGCGATTGCCGTTCGGCGCGATCCGCGGCGAGGCCACGATTGATCTTCCATCGGGCGCGTGGCGCGCGGCCGCGGGGCTCGAGTTCTCTTGGACCCAGTACTCCCTCGGCGCAGGAGGGCTCGTCGGCGGAACGCTCTCGTCCCTCGACGCGCCGCTCGGCTTCTACGCGAGCGCAGGGTGGGACGGGCAACGCGTTCGCGCGCTGCCCGAGCCCGCGCAGCTCGTGCTCGTGCGCATCGACGACGACCTCGGCGCCGACTCGCTCGTGCGATTGCTGCTGCGCCTCGAGCGACTTCGGCGAGACCCCGCCGTCGCGGGCGTCGTGTTCGCGCCGCGCGCGGAGCTCTATGGCCTCGCGGGAGGCGACGAGCTACGCGAAGCGTTTCTTCGCATTCGCGCTGCGGGAAAACGCGTGCTCTGCCACCTCGACGACGCGACGAACTCGGCGCTCGTCGCGTGCAGCGCCGCCGAGCGAACGGCGATCGACCCGATCGCGACGGTGCGCACCGCGGGCATCCGCTCGACGCGGTTCTTCTTGGGCGACGCGCTGCGCGAGCTCGGCGTGCGCACGCAATTCGTGCGAATCGGCCCGTGGAAGAGCGCGCCTGAGCAGTTCACGCGCGCGGGCTCGAGCCCCGAGGCGCTCGCGCAAGAAGAGCAGCTGCTCGACTCGATGCTCGGCCACCTCACCGAAGTGCTCGGCGCGTGGCGACGATGGAGCCCTTCGCGCGCTCGAGAGGTCCTCTTCGCGGGCCCGTACGGCGCGCGGCAAGCGGTCGAGCGCGGGATGCTCGACGAGCTCGCGACGCTCGACGAGTTCACCCGTCGCTGGAGCGAGCGCACCGGCGCGAGCCTCGTTCGTGTGCGCGACTACGTGCAGCGCGCGCCGCAGCGGTGGGCGGGCGGGCGAGCGATCGCCGTGCTGCAGATCCACGGCGACATCGTCGACGGCGAATCACAGGGAATTCCCCTGCTCGGCGACCAGGTCGGCGACCGCACGATCGCCGAGGCGATCGAGTCGCTCGCGAGCTCTCCGCGCGTCGCCGCTATCGTTCTTCGCGTCGATTCACCGGGAGGAAGCGCGAGCGGCTCCGAGCGCATGTGGCGCGCGATCTCGCGAGCCGCGCGTCGAAAGCCCATCATCACGAGCATCGGCCGCAACGCGGCGTCGGGCGGCTACTACGTCGCGGTCACGGGGCGCGAGATCTACGCGCTCCCGACGTCCATCACAGGCTCGATCGGGATCTTCTTCGGAAAGGCCGACCTCGCGCCGCTGCTCGCGCGGTTTCACATCGGCGTCGAGACCACGCGTCGGGGCGATCGCGCGGACATGGACAGCTTGTTTCGGCCGTTTTCGCAGGACGAGCTCGGTGTCGTTCAAGACCTCATCCGCGAGCGCTACAACCTCTTTCTCGATCGCGTGGCCGAAGGTCGCCGTTGGACGCGCGCCCGCGCGCACTCGGTGGGCGAAGGCCGGGTGTTCAGCGGTCGCGTCGGCGTCGCGCGAGGGATCGTCGATCGCGAGGGCGGACTGCTCGCGGCGATCGATCGCGCCGCGGCGATCGCGCACCTCGACGGCGACTTCGAGATCATCACGCTCCCGAGGCCCGATGACGGTCTGCTCGGGATCGTTCGCAGCCTCGCTGGGCTCAGCGACCCGCGCGCGCCGATCGCGCAAATCCTGGGACGAAGCGAGGTTTTGCGCGCCCTCCAGTGGCTGTACGCGGTCTCGCGAACGAGCGGCGGCGAAGCGATGGCCATGACCGAGTGGCCCATCGCGGCGCCGTAGATCGTCAGCCTTCGTCCGTCGCGTCCGTCGCGTCGCCCGCGTCTATCACGCTGCCGTCCGTGGCGCTCGCGTCCGCTGCTGTCGCGTCCATCGAAGCGTCGCTCGCGTCGTCGCTCGCGTCGCGCGCGTCGATGGGTCCGCTGCTGTCGGACGCGTCGCTCTCGCTCGTGTCAGTGGGTGTGACATCGGGCGCTGTCGCGTCGAGCGCGTCTCGTTCGACGACGTCGTTCGAACCATCGCTGGGCGCGCGCGCGTCGATCGCGGCGTCGTCGCGTCGCAGGGGAGGGTCGTCGCACGCGGAGATTGCAAGGGAGAGCGCCGCGAAGAGCGGCAAGATTCGTAGCGATCGCACGCCCTGACGATACGCAATTCGAGCGCGAGACGTTCCCTGTCCCGAGTGCCAGCGTGCGGCGACCGAACGGCGAGCGCCTCTGGTAGAACGCGGTTCGCAACGATGGCATCCCGCGAACAAGCGAAGAAGCTCCTCGACCTCGCCGAACCTCTCGTCGATCAGCTCGTCGAGCACGACCCTGCGGCACGCAACGCGATCTACGAGGCGCTCGACGCGCCGGTGAGCTACGTCACGTCACCGTCGTTCGACGACAAGTGGCGCCTGACCGCGGTGATCCGCTCGGTCGACGGGCGCACGCTCAATCGACCGATCGTGGGCGTGCTTCCGGCGGGGACGCCGGACCTCGGCTGCTCCTGCGCGAGCGGCGGATTTTGTTCGCACATGGCGATGCTGCTCGTGGACGTCGCTGCAAACGCGACGCTTCGCGAGAAGCTCCGCAACGAAGAGAGCACGGCGGACATGCTCGACACCGTCGAGCCCGCGCGGCGCGCGTTTCGCGAGCGCTTCGATCGCAGCCGCGTGTTGCGCAACTGGCTCCCGCCCGAGGCGCGCCGCGTCGAAGGGCCGTTTCAACTGTTGATGCAGGTCGAGATCGTCGACACGGCCGTGGCGGTCGCGCCCGAGTGCGTCTTCGAGCTGCGCGTTCGACCCGAGTCGTCGCGGGTGATGCTCGACCCCGACGAGCTGGCCACGACGCGCTTGCCCGAGCCGATGGGCACCGCGCTTCGCCTGTGCCAGCCGCTCACGAGAGGGCGCAAGGGCTTCGTCGTGCGAGGCGTCAACGCGTCGGTCGTGCTCGAGCTCTTGAAGGGGACATCCATCGAGCGCGAGTCGGACAACGCGAAGATCCAGTGGGGGACGCGGCCGCTCCGCGTGCATCTCCAGCGCAACAAGTGGTCGACCGAAGAGCTCCGTCGGATCGCGTCCGGCGCAAAGGCGCGCGACGCGGCGCTCATCCCCGCGGACGAAGAGCGCGTCGAGGCCCTCGAGGCGCGATGGCGCAGCGACGACGGTTCGATCGACATCGCGATGCGCGACGGGGTGCTCGTGCAGGGCGCGTTTCCTTTCGTGTGGGTTCCGTCGAAGCTGACGCTGCACCCGGTGTCGAAGGACGTCGACCTCGACACGGCCATCAAGCTGCAGAAGCGACCGGCGGTGCCCGTTCCGTACGGCGATCCGGTGGAGCTCTACAAGACGCTCCGCGAGCGCACACGAAATCGAAACGTCACGCTCCCCGCGCCCGAGACCTTCGGCCTCCCGCCGCGCGAGAGGCCGCTGCTCCTCGCGCGATTCGGCGGCGATCCCTTGAGCGTCAACGTCGAGCTCGAGGCGCGCTACCGGCTCGATTTCATCCGCGTCACGCCGACGGCGCCCGACGATCCGCCGACGTGGCGCGACGTCGAGGTCGAGCAAGCCGCGGCGCGTCGCCTCGAGCGCGCGGGGCTCATGTGGGAGCCGGGCGTAAAGATGTTTCGCGTCGAAGGCGAGGCCGCCGCGCGATTCTGGGCCGAGGGAATCGCGAAGCTCCGCGAGCTCGTCGAGCCCGAGCTCGAGCTGCAGGTGCCCGCGTCTCTCGAGCGCGCCACGTCGCGAAAGCGCATTCAATCTCGCGTTCGCGTGTCGATGGACGGCGATTGGATCAAGGGGGAGGTCCGCTTCGACGCGGGCGATCGCACGGTGGACCTCACGAAGCTCCGCGCGGCGCTCGCGGGCGGCGCGAAGTGGGTCGCGCTCGACGACGGCTCGCTCGCGGAGATCTCTCGCGACGTGTCCGACGCGGTCCGCGAGCTCGAGGACATCTCGGACGCCTCGGGGCACGTCGAGGTCACACGCCTTCACGTGGGGCGCGCCGAGCGGCTCGCGGCGCTCGATCCCGACGCGATCGTCGACGACGGGATGCGCACGTTTCGCGAGTCCGTGAAGGCGATGCACGTGAAAGAGGGCGACGTTCCTGTGGGGCTCAAGGCCTCGCTTCGCCCCTACCAGCGCGCGGCGCTCGGGTGGCTTCAGTTTCTGACGGAGCTCCGCGCGGGCGGGATCCTCGCCGACGACATGGGCCTCGGAAAGACGCTCACGACGCTCGCGCTCTTGCAGTGGCGCAAAGAGCGCTCGGCCGAGAGCAAGCCATCGCTGGTGGTCGCGCCGACGTCGGTGCTCACGAACTGGCTCCGCGAGGCCTCGCGGTTTACGCCAGAGCTTCGCGTGGTGCTCTTGCACGGCGATCGACGGATCGAGCGGCAGGCGCAGGCGCGCAAGGCGGACCTCGTGATCACGAGCTACGGCGTGCTCCGGAGCGACGTTGATTTTCTCTCGACGATCGACTGGCGAATCGTCGCGATGGACGAAGCGCAGACCATCAAGAACGCCGGGTCCAACACGAGCGAGAGCGCGCGGAGGCTCAAGGCCGAGCAGCGGCTCGCGCTCTCGGGGACGCCTGTTGAAAATCGGCTCGGCGAGCTCTGGGCGATCATGGACTTCGTCAACCCCAAGCTCCTCGGGACGCTCCGCGATTTCGAGAACCGCTACGAAGCGCCCATCACGCACGACGGGGATCCCGCGGCGGGGTCGCGATTGCGCGCGGTGGTTCGCCCGTTCGTGCTTCGTCGCACCAAGCGCGAGGTGCTCACCGAGCTTCCGCCGAAGCAAGAGGTCACGCGCGTGGTCTCGCTCTCGCCTGGGCAGCGAAAGCTCTACGACGCGATGGCGTCGATCCTGCGCGACGAGGTGGGACGCGAGGTGAAGGCGAAGGGCACGGGGCGCTCTGCGTTTCACGTGCTCACGGCGCTCTTGCGACTGCGGCAAATGTCGTGCGATCCGCGGCTCGTGGACGCGGGCGCGGACGCGGCGCTCAGCGCGAAGCGCGAGGCGTTTCTCGAGCTCGTTCGACAGCTGCGAGACGAAGGGCGTCGCGCGTTGGTGTTCAGCGGATTTCGACAGCTGCTCGAGCTGTGGCGCGCGGACCTCGACAAAGAGGGGATCACGTACGAGTACCTCGACGGGACGACGACGGACCGCGACGCGCGCGTTCATCGCTTCCAGAGCGGGACGGCGACGCTGTTTCTCATCTCGCTCAAGGCCGGAGGAACTGGGCTCAACCTCACTGCGGCCGACACGGTGATCCACCTCGATCCGTGGTGGAACCCTGCGGTCGAAGAGCAAGCGACCGATCGCGCGCACCGCATGGGACAGACGCGCAGCGTGACCGTGTACCGACTCGTGGCCGAGGGGACGGTCGAAGAGAAGATCCAGAGCTTGAAGGCTCGCAAGCGCGACCTCGCCGACGCCGTCGTGCGCGAGGATCAGGGCGCCCTTCGCGGGTTGAGCGAGGACGACGTCCGGATGCTCCTCGGCGAAATCGGCGAAGAGGGAACGGTCGACACCGCGGTGTTGGCCGCGGGCGTCGTTCCCGATGGAGGCGCGGTGGGCGACGAGGGAGAGCTCGCGCCGCTCGCGCCGATGGCCAGCGATTTTCCAAGCGATCCGCCGCCCGCGCCGACCGCGGTCGCGCCGACGCCAGCGCCCGAACCACCACCCGTGGTGGCGTCGCCCGCTGCGCCCGCCGAAGCCGAGCCCGCGTCGGTCGCGACCCCCGCTCCCGCTGCGCCTGCGATGACGGGCCTCGCGAGCGCGATGTCGAGCGCGCTCGGCCGCGCCGAGCCCAAGCGCGAAGAAGAGCCGCAAGAGCGCCCCGAGCGCTCGCGAGAGACCGTCGTCGAGAAGCCCACCGCCTCACGCGCCGAGCGCGCGAGCACAGAGGGTGAGCCCAAGCCCAAGCCAGCGGCCAAGAGCGACGGCGAGTTCGTCTCGGGTCCCATGGTCGATCGCGCGCAGAAGAGCGCCTCGGCCTGGATCGCGCGCACGGGCTCTTCGTCCCGCGATCTCGCCGCCAAAATCGGGTGGAACGTGGCGCACATCGACCAGCTCGTCTCGGGCAAGAAGAAGTACATCCCGAGCACCGTCGCGGCCGCGCTGATCGCGCTCGATCGCGAGAAGTGAGAGCGTTGCGGCGATGAGCAAGCGGCGCGAAGACGAGCTCGACATCGATCGCCGCACCGCGACGCTCTCGCGCAACGCGTGGATCGTGCTCGCGTCGGGGATCGTCGCGCTGTGCCTCGGCGCGGTCGTCGGAGGGAGCGCGGGCTTCGCGATCGGCTTTGGCGGCGTGCTCCTCTCGTTGCTCGCCGTACGCGCGCAGCGCACGATCGGCGTCGTCGGGAGGCTCCGCGCCGCGACGGAGGCCAACGCACGCGCCGATCACGTCGAGGTCGAAGCGACGCTCGCCGCTGAGCTCGCGCGAGGCCAAACGCTCGCGCTCAGGCTGCCGATCCTCGAGCTGCTCACGATGTCGCTCGTGCGAAGGGGCGCGATGAAAGAGATCGACGCGGTGCTCTCGAAGCACCTCGGCGACGGAGCGCGCGGCGATCGCGGCGCGCTCGCAGAGCCCTACGCGCGGCTCTATGCGCTGTGGGCCTTCGCGCGCGCGTCGATGGGCGCGACCTCGATCGAGGCCGAAGCTTCGCGCGTCGAATCGAGCCGGGCGCTCGACTCGCGCTCGGCGACGCGACTGATGCTCGCGCGGGCGATTTGCGCGGCGCGCGCGAAGGACACGGCGAAGCTCCTCTCGGTGCTCGAGCCGCTCGAGCGCGTGTCCACGGACGTCACGATGCAAGAGCGCGCGCTCGGCCGCGCGCTGCGCGCGCTCGGAGAGCGGGGTGAGCTCGAAGACGGCTATCGCGCCGGGAGCGCCGCGCACCACCAGGGCCCAGTCGGCCAGTGGGTCGCGAGCGTCTATGCGCCCGCCGCGCCGTTTGTCGACGAGCAGAGCGCGCGAGGCGTCGGCGAGGCGACGTGGACGCAACGACCATCGGTCGAGCCTGTGGGCATCGACGCAGCGCGGGGCGGACGCCGTCCGCTGCCCATGATCCAGCGTTGGTTCTTTTGGATGTCGGTGGTTGCTCTCTTGACGGGCGGGGCGCTCGTGACGGACGCCACGATCGTCTCAGCGTTCGCGGTGCACTGCGTGAGCATCGCGCTTTCGATGACGGCCGTGGGCCTCGCGATCGCTCGTCGCGTGAGCGCTCGATCGAGCGTCAAGCTTCTGCGAGAGGGCATGGCGCTCTCGCTCGCGGGGCGCCCCGCGGAGGCGTCCGAGCTCGCCGCGCGCGTGGCGCTCGTGCGCGATCCGGTGCTCTCTGCGACGGCGCTCCTTCGTCGAATCGACGCGCTGTTCTGCGATCGTCCAATGGCCGAGCACCTCGCGGACCTCGACCTCGCGTTCGCGAGGCTCGCGTGGCTTCCCAACGGGGGAGCGAGCACGCTCATTTGGGCAAACGCCGTGCTGCTTCGACCGAAGCTGCTCGCGATGGCGGGACGCGAGGCGGACGCGGAGGCGGCGCTCGCGTTCGCGCTGAAGAGCGTGATCGAAGTGAGCGCAGGAAAGGGACTGTTGTTCTCGGTGCGCATCTGGAGCGCGCTCGCGCAAGGGCGGAGAGACGCAGCGATCGAGCTGGCGCGGTCGTTCGACGCGAAGGTTCCGATCGACGGGCGCACGGAGTTCGCGCGGGACGTCGCGTTGGCGCTGGGCGATCCCTCCGCTACGCTTCGGATTCGCGAGCGCATGCGGGGCCATCGACAGGAAGAATCGCTGCTTCGACACGTGTGCCCGTGGCTGCTCGACGCGCTCCACGAGTCGAGCGCCACAGGCGTGCGCGTGGACGCGACGGGCGAGCGAGAAATCCCGCAGGAAGAGAGCGGTGAATCTCGTTCAGCGGGCGAGGGCGACAGCGAGGCGAAAGGCGCGGGGCAATGAGCGATGGGGGGAGCGAGAGGGAGCAGTCGTCGGCGACGAACACGCCGGTGCCGATCGCGGAGGTGATTCGGAAGCAAGAGCGACTGGGGCGACGGTACGTCGCGTACGCGTTGCTGTTCGCGCTGGCGTCGATTCCGCTCGCTGTCATCCGCATCCCCCTGCTGGTTGTCGCTGCGTTCGTGGCCGCGCTCGCATTCGTCGTTCTTCGGGGTGCCTCCGTTGGACGCAAGCTCCTCGAAGGCGGCGATGTGCGAGGTGACGCCGCATTCGAGGATCGCGCGCGGGAGCTGCGTGCGTTGCTCGGGCGTCGGTTGTCGGCGTTGTCGAGAGCGTCGACCGCGCACACGCTCGCGGAGCTTCATTGGCAGCGAGGTGAGGTCGCGGCGACCGACGACGTGCTCAGCGCCAATCTGTCTGCAAAATCGCTGGAGGATCGTGGGACGTTCGGCGAATTTTGGGGCGAGGCCCACGCGCTGCGCTTGCTCGCGAAGGCCGCTCGTGGCGAGCAGCATGTCGAACACGAGCTCGCCGCGCTCGAGCGCGTGCAGACACCGATGGGCAGTGGATGGGCACGGGTCGCAGCTGCCAAGGCAATCGTCGCACTCCGACGTGGAGATCGTGCTGCCGCTATCGACGCGCTACGAGAGATCGAACGCGTCACCGACGACGCGATGCCTCTCGACCGGGCTCTTTGCCGGGCGCTTCGCGCGTTCGCGCTGACTGGTGCGCCCGTAGACTTGTATCGATCTCCACACCCGAGCACGCGCGGCAGCGTCGTTCGCGCGTGGGTCGAGCGCGTCTTTCCTGCAGCGGCAGATTTTGTCGACGAAGCTCCCGTTGCGACCGAGTCGGAGAGGAGTTGGCTCGCAGACCCCAAGGAGCCCGAGCAAGCGTTGCCCGTGAAGCGACGCCACGTGAACTTTGCCTGGCTCGGCTGGAGCATCGGCGTGTGGATCTACACCGCGGTCGCGACGCTGACCGTGCTTGGCCGCGCGTGGTACGAGCCTTGGTCCTCGGTCGTGCAGTTCGGGTGGGTTCCCATCGCGCTTGGGTTCGCGCTGGCGCTGGTTCGAGAGCGTCGAGCGCGTGCTGAGCTCGCTTGCATCCGGGCTGCCCGACGGCAGAACGTGCTCGGTGACACCAACGTCGCGGCTCACGACCTGCGAGTGATTTCGGAGTCCAAGTTTCCGTTTCCCGCGTCGAAGGCGCTCATTGATCTCGCAAGCCACGAGGCCTTGCGGGGCGAGTTCGCGGAGGCCTCGGTGCTGCTCGAGCGGGGACTCGCGCAAGGCGTGAGTCTTCCCGCTGCGGGCCGAGGCACGCTTCATTTTGTCGAGGGACTCTTGCTGCGGGCGATGCTGTTTGCCTGGCAAGGGCGCGAGGCGCAGGCCGAGTCCGCGATCGCGACCGCGCTCGCGTATGCGCCGATCGAACCCTTTGCGAGCTCGACCAAGTACGAGGTCCGCTTCTGGACCGCCCTCGCGCTCGCGCGTCGCGATCAGGCCATCGAGATCGCGCGCGGATGCGACGTTCACACGATTACTTCGGGGCGCACGGACCTCGCGCGGGACGCGCTGTTGTCGCTCGGCGATCCATCAGCCCGTGCGCGCGTGCTCGAGCGCATCGACGCGTGGCCCTCGGTGAAGACGTTCTTCACGAAGGTGTGCCCCTGGCTGCTCGACGCGCTCCGCGAGACATCATCGACGGGCGTGCGCGTAGACGCGGCGGGCGACAGTGAAATCCCGCAAGAAGAGAGCGGTGAATCTCGTTCAGCGGGCGAGGGTGACGCGCGAGGCAGCGCGGGGCGATGAGCGACGCGGGGAGCGACAAATCACCGCACGATCGCAGCGCTCTCGAGCCTCGTCCATCGATGCGTGTACCGCTCGCGCTCGTCGGCGTCGCGGCGGTCTTTGCGATCGCAGGATGGTTCAGCCGTAGCTTCCTAGGGACCGTTTGGTGGGTGTTGGCCGTCGGTTCGGCGTTCACAGCTTGGCGCGTGCGTTGCGCGATCTCGGTAGCGCACGAGGTCGCCCGCGCTTCGAAGCAGTCGAGCGCCGACGCGAGCGAAGACCGACACTCGTTCGAACACGCTCTGAGAGCGCAGGCGCGCCGCGCAAAAGACCCGGCGCAGCGCGAAGAACTCGTGCACGAACTCGTGTCGTCGCTTTGGGCGCGCGCCGCGTTCGATGAAGTAGACGCAGCGCTGCGTGAATTCGTCGCGGCCGCCGCCTACGTCGTGACCGAGCCTTGCGGCGCTCTCTACGTAAGGCTCCAGTCGCTTCGCGCATTGCTTCGTGCCGCGCGAGGCGGAGACCTCGACCCCGCGGTTGCGTCGATCGAACACGCCGGCGTACTCGACTCCGTGGGCGTTGCGCGCATCGCGGCTGCGCGCGCGATCATCGCGCTCCGCGCAGGAGATCGGACCGCGGCCGTCGCGCTGCTCCACAAACTCGACGAGGTGCACATTGCGCTGCCTGTCGAGCGCGCGTTCTATCGATCGTTGTCTGCAATGGCGCACGCGGGATCGCCGACCGACGTCTATCGAGCGCCAACGCCGCCGAAGCGTGGCGAATTCTGCCGGGCGTGGGTCGAGGGGCTCCTTCCTTCCGCCTCGGACTTCGTCGATGAATCTCCGCGTGAGTCGCACGCCGATCGCCCATGGGCGCGCGATCCTGACGTCGACGCCGAGCACGTGCCGGTCGTTGCTTTCTCTGAAGCGCCCGCTCGGCGCCGCACGTTGGCCGGCGCGTTGATTGTGTGTGCCGTGGGTTTCTACCTTGCGATCGAAGGCTATCTGCCCGCGCAGGCGGCTCCCTACGTGCTGACCGTGAGCGGCGCTGTGCTCGCGGTCCTCGTGATGCTCGCGTCGCTCGCCTCGACGCGCGACCAAGCTGCCTTCGCGAAGCTCGCCCAAGCGTCGCGCCTCGCGACCCTCGGAAGGGACGGTCCGCTCCGCGAGCTAGTCAGCTCGCTGGCGCAAACAACGAGTCGCGAATTCGCAGTCTCCGCGGCGCTTGTTGGCGCGGTGCGCGCGCTCGATGATGGTCGACTCGACGAGGCGAGCCGCCTGCTCGACGTTTCGAACGAGCACGCGGCGAGGGTTTCGATCGGTCGAGCGGCTCCGAGCTACGCGCTCTCGGCCTACAGCGCATTCCTGCGAGCGGAGATCGCTGCGGCGCGCGCGGACGAGGTCGAAGCCGAGCGTTGGCTCGCGTCGGGCCTCATGCGAGACAGAGGCTTCGACAGTGCGCCGCGCGCCGCGAAGTACTCGGTTCGGCTATGGACCGCCCTCGCGCTCGCGCGTCGCGAGCACGCCATCGAGATCGCACGCACGTGCGATGCTTTCACGCTTACGAGTCGGCGCACGGACCTCGCGCGGGACGCGCTGTTGTCGCTCGGTGATCCATCGGCCCGTGCGCGCGTGCTCGAGCGCATCGACGCGTGGCCATCGATGAAGAGCTTCTTGTCGAACGTGTGCCCTTGGCTTCTCGACGAGCTTCGCCAGCAGCCCGCGACGCACGTTCGTGTCGACGCGACCCCTGATCGTTTGCCCGAGTCACAACCCGCTGAATCTCGTTCAGCGGACGACGCGTCGGGCGGGGCTCACGGCCGCGGCGGCTCGACCCCGTGAGGAAACCACACTCCATCGTAGTCCTCGTGCGACAGCGGTAGGTCGAGCCACGGCGCGCGCTCGTGCGTGGTGCGGTAGGGGCTCACGCGCTCGCTGAAGCGCGAGGGGTAGTAGTTCTGCATGAAGAGCAGCGCCGCTGCGCGCTCGAACTCGTTTTCGAACGCGAGGATCTCGCGCCGCGCTTCGTCGCTCTTGCACGCGCGGATCGCGCGCGCGATCTCGCCGTGGTCCCATTTCGTGGGCTCCCATTCATCGTTCGTGGTGTCGCCCTTGTGGGGCGTCGGCCAGTTTCCGTTGCGCCAGAGAGAGACAGCGCCCGGCTTCGCGAAGGGGTCGACGTACGCTCCGTCGAGCCACGTGTTGAAGTGAACGTGCGGTGTTCCCCAGGGAAACGTCACGACCGCGTCGATCCCGCTGTAGCCCGACAGCGCCACGGGCTGACCGCGCGACACGGTGTCACCCGGTCGCACGAGCGCGCGCGCGAGGTGATTGCTCGTCGTGATCAAGCCTCGGCCGTGATCGATGAAGACCTTGAGACCACCGCGGTTGAACTCGCTCGAAACGCGCACCACGAGGCCCGGCGCCGCTGCGACGACGACCGTTCCGGGTGGGACCGCGAAGTCCGTCGCGTTGTGGCTGTCGTACGTGAGCTTGGTTCCGAGAAAGTCCTCGACGTCCGTGACGCGCACGCTCCAGCCCTTCTCGGGCGGCGGCTGTCGATAGTTGAACAAGTTGTAGATCGGAACCAACCGACCCTTCGGGGCGCGCCCGAGCCACAGCGGAAACGACAACCGCGGCTTCATGATCTTGAGGCTCGAAGGTCCCCACAGCGTCTTCGGCGTCTCTTTGTCGCCGCCGAGCGCGAGGCGAACCTCCGCCAATCGTCGCGAAATCGGCGCTGTGACGCCGAACATCTCGGGAATAGAAACCGGCTCCGGCCGTCGAGGCTTGTTGTTCATGCGGGTGGGCGTTCGGGCTACGGCGGGTATACTCCGCGCATGCGAAGGTTTCGAAGCGCCGCATGGAAGGCGCTAGTCGTGCTGCTCGCGGCAGCGTGTGCATCGTACGTGACGATCGCGAACAAGGGGGCTGGGTTCGGGTTTCACTTCACGGTGCGCGCTGGGCAGAACGCGACGGCGCAAGCACGGAGCGAGCTTCCGAGCCGACCGCGGCGCGAGCGCAATCCCAACTACGATCTCACGCGAATGGTGGCGCTGCGCTTCGCGCTGCTCGAGATCAACAACTCGTACGTCGACCCCACCCGCGTTCATCCGCGGCAAATGCTGTTGAAGGGGCTCGAGGCCATTCAACGCGCGGTCGCGCAGGTGCTCGTGCGCCACGAAGACGGCACGCAACGCGTGACCGTCGTCGCGGACACGGCCGAGCGGACGTTCGACCTCGCGAGCGTCGATTCGCCGTGGAAGCTGCAGGCCAAGTGGGGCGAGATCTTCGCGTTCTTGCAGGGGCAGCTGCGCTCGCACAACGAAGTCGACCTGCAGAACGTCGAGTACGCCGCGGCCAACGGCATGCTCCGCACGCTCGATCCGCACTCGATCCTGCTCTCGCCCGAGCAGTACTACGAGATGCGCATCCAAAACGGCGGCGCGTTCGGCGGGCTCGGCATCGTGATCTCGCTTCGCGACGGCGTGCTGACCGTCATGAACATCATGCCGGGCACCCCCGCGGCGACGCAGGGGTTGCACCAGCACGACCGCATCATGCGGATCAACGACGAGAGCACGCTGAACATGACGCTCACCGAGGCGGTCAATCGACTCCGCGGCGAGCCGGGCACGCCCGTCGATGTGTGGATCCGTCGCGAGGGCGCGGGTGGCTGGCAAGAGCCACGGAAGTTCACCCTCACGCGCGCAGAGATCCAGGTCGACTCGGTCGAGTCGCGCATGCTCGCGAACAACGTCGGGTACGCGCGGATCAAGTCGTTTGCCGAGGACACAGGCGCAGAGCTCGCGCGCGCGCTCGACCGACTGCGCGGGCAGAACATGCGCGGCCTCGTGCTCGATCTCCGCGGAAATCCCGGCGGATTTCTCGATCAAGCCGTCGAGGTCAGCGACCTGTTCCTCCGGTCGGGCACCATCGTCGTGACCGCTGGCAACCGCCGCGAGGGCCGCGACGAGCGCGCCGCCGAAGAGCGTGGAACGGAGCCGAACTACCCCATCGTCGTTCTCATCGACGGCGGCTCCGCGAGCGCGAGCGAGATCGTCGCCGGCGCGCTCAAGAACAACAACCGAGCCCTCATCGTCGGACAGCAGTCGTTTGGCAAGGGAAGCGTCCAGACGATTCGCCCGGTCGGTGACGGCGGCGCGCTCAAGATCACGATCGCGCAGTACCTCACCCCGGGCGACGTGAGCATCCAGGGCGTGGGAATCACCCCGGACATCGAGCTTCGGCCGATGACCGTCGACGCGCTCGACATGGACCTCGAGGCCGACAAAGCGTACCTGCGCGAGTCGGACCTCTCGGCGCACCTCACGAGCAATCGCGCCCGTGAAGCAGGCCGCGCCGCGGAGGTGCTCAACTACTACTTCGCCGTCGAAGAGCGCGAGACGCTGAGAAACCTAGGGCCCGACGAGGCGCGAGAGAGCCAGCGCGAGGACTTCTCGATGCGCTTCGGGCGCGAGCTCATCTCTGCGGGCGTTCGCTCGACGCGGCTCGATGGGCTCGCCGACGCGCGGCCGCACATCGCGCGCATTCGCCAGCAGGAGCTCCAGTCCACGATCCGCGCGCTCGCGGCGCTCCCGCAGCGCGTGGAGTGGACGGAGGGCTCGGATGGTGGCGCGCCGAACCTCGAGGTGACCGCGACGGCGTCGAGGCCGACGGTCGTTCCTGGCGAGACGTACGACATCACCGTGACCGTGACGAACCGCGGTCGAACGCCGGTGTTTCGCTTGCGCGCGACGACCAAGAGCGACAACCCGCTCTTCGAGAACCGCGAGCTCGTGTTCGGCCGCGTCGACCCAGGCCAGAGCCGCTCGTGGACCGTGCCCATGGGCCTCTGCCAGATCGAAGGCTGGCGCCCAGGAACCACCACGCGCCCGCCGCCCAACGCCCGCCGCGTGTGCACGGTCCCCCGTGGCTCGCTCTCGCGCGTCGACGGCGTTCGCTTCGAGTGGAGCGCGTCCTTCAACCGCGTCCCGACGACGTCGCCAACGCTACGCGCCGAGGTCCGCGGCCTCGAGCGGCCCATGTACGCGTACGGCTGGCAGCTCGCGGACAACGTCCGAGGCAACGGCGATGGACGCCTGCAGCGCGGCGAACAAGCGACGCTGTTCGTGACCGTTCGCAACAGCGGCCGCGGCCGTGGATTCGCGACCAACTTCAACCTCAAGAACCTGTCGGGGCAGGGCGTTCTGCTCAACGCAGGTCGCTTCAGCTTCGATCACTTCGACGCGGGCGGCGAGCAGCTGTTGGCGTTCACGTTCCAAGTCGAGAACAACTTCCGCGCGAACGAGCGCGAGGTGAAGCTCGAGCTGCAGATCGAAGACGAAGACCTCCGCGAGTTCGTGACCCACAAAATCGTGCTCCCGCTCTCCGAAGCGGGCGCCGTCACCGCCGCCACGGGAACCTGGACCGCCAACCCCGACGCGCGCGGCTACGAGACGTTCGGCGCCAACGCGCGCGCCGTCGCCCGCTTCGCCGCCGGAATGCGCTTCCCGATCGCCGCTCAGTCGGGCAGCGACTGGGTGCGCGTCGAGCCCGTTCGGGCGCACCCCGTGTGGGTCCGTCGCCAAGACGGCGGCAGCGCCGCGGCGCCCGCGCGCGACGCTCGCGTGGCGTGGCTCCTCCACAACGAGCCGCCCATCATCGAGTCGAGCATCGGAGACGCCCTCGCGGTCCGCTCGGCGACCCTCCAATTGACGGGGTCCATCCGCGACGAGTCGCGCGTGCTCGACTACTTCGTCTTCGTCGGTCCCCGAAAGCTCGTCTACCGCTCCAACCGCAACGCCCAGGACCCCCGCCAAGCGCGGATCGAGACCGAGGTCTCGCTTCGGCCGGGCAGCAACGTCGTGACCATCGTCGCCCGCGAAGACGAAGACACGATCGCGCGACGCTCGTTCGTGATCCGTCGTGACGGCCCCAACGGCGAGCTCCTCGCGACGCCTCGGGCTGGAGAAAACCACGACGAAAGCGCGGACGACGAAGAGTGACGCCGCGCGCCCGCGCGCGCTCTTCGCCGATGTTCTGTCGATTCGCCGCGAAATTGACGGGACGGTAAGGTATTTTTGTGTGCGTCTTTAGTGGACGTCCGCGAGGGGCGAGTGCTATGACAGCGCAGAAGTCACGGCTTTTTCCGGGGCGGGCCCCGATTCTGTCGACGGCGTGCGCCCCCAAAGGTATCGACCATGGGCAAGGGCGACGCAGCAAAGTCAGGTAAGAACGCAAAGGCCGCAGCCTCCACGGCGAAGGCCAGCGCCAAACCCGCGGCGGCAGCCGGCAAGGGAGCCAAAGAGGCTGAGAAGAAGCCTGCGGCGCCCGCCAAGCCGGCGGCTAAGCCCGCGAAGGAGCCAGAGAAGAAGGGAGCCCCTGCGAAGCCCGCAGCGGCCGCAAAGCCTGCTCCCAAGGCGGAGGCAGCCAAACCCGCAGCGAAACCCGCTTCGGGTGACGGCAAAGCCGCCAGCAAGCCGGGAGCTCCGGCGGCGCCTACGACCTCGGCCGAGGTCGCCGGCGTCGTTCGCAAGAAGAAGAACGTCAAGCGCGGCGCTCCGCCGATGCTTCCGCGGCGCAACCTCAAGCGGGACATTCCCCCGCCCGGTTCGCCTCCGCCGCCGCCCCGCGCTCCGATGATGCCGGGCTCGCTCCACGCGCCGGCGCGCGCGCCCGAGGACGCGGACGCCAAGAAGAAGAAGCTCAGCCAGATCAACAACCTCCTGACGCAGCTCAAGGGGATGAAGCGCTCGATCGGCCGGCAGTTCTTCGAAGTGGGCTTGATCCTCACGAAGCTCTCGGACCCGGATCTCTACAAGACGCGCAACTACGCGTCGTTCGACGCGTTCGTCGAGCGCGAGATCGAGCGCGAGATCAACATCGGCCGCTCCGAGGTCTCCGCGCTCATCAAGATCGTGAAGCTCTTTCAACAGAAGGCCGCTGAAGAGATCGGCCTCGAGCGCCTCCGCGCCGCGTTGAAAGTGATCTACCCGGACAACCCCGCGCCCGCGACCTGATCGCGCGTCGCGCGACGGTGGGGGCGCTGCGTCCGACGCACTCCGGTGGGGCAACAAACGCATCGCGCGATGCTGAAAAGTGCGCGGATGCAATTTTGTCGCGTGCTCGATCGCGCTGCGCGCCGACGACTCGCGTTTCGAGGGGCCAACTGGCACCTGCAAAAATCCCGGGCGACCGCTACAATCTCCGCCCTCCCCATAGGGCTCGACGCGCGGTCGATGTTCGGCTCCGCGGCGCGCTCCGTCTGCGCCTGTAATGACTGCCAACGACCCGTACCCTGCTGACCGCGCTCATCGTTCGACCGTCTCTCGCTCGAAATCGACCGCACACCATGGCACCGACGCGGAGGGGCGGCGGTGATCTTCGGCCTGCTGCTCACTGCGGTCTTCGTCTTCCTCAACGGCTTCTTCGTCGCGGGCGAGTTCGCGCTCGTGAAGCTGCGGGCGACGCAGGTCGATCGCCTCGCGAAGCTCGACACGTCCGCAGCGCGCGCCGCCGTGGACGTGTGCCGTCGCTTGGATCGGTACCTCTCGGCGACGCAGCTCGGGATCACGCTCGCGTCGCTCGGCCTCGGGTCGGTGGCCGAGCCCGCGGTCGCGCACGCGATGGAGGGAGCCTTCATTCGGATCGGCTTGCCCGCGGCGATCTGGGGCCGCGTGGCGCACGCGCTCGCGTTTACGATCCTGACGGCAGCGCACATTTTGTTTGGAGAATTGCTGCCCAAGCTCATCGCCATCTCGTCCGCTGAGAAGGTCGCGCTCAGCGTCTCTCGGCCGTTGCGGGTGTTCTATTGGCTCTCGCTGCCGGGCCTCGTGATCTTGAACGGAGCCTCGACGGTGCTGCTGAAGCTCCTCGGGTTTCCGTCGCTGCACGACGCGGAGGGAGCGCTGTCCGAAGAAGAGATCCTCGGGATGTTCGCGCAGGCGTACGTGAAGGGCGCCCTGTCGGACGAGAAGAAGAAGCTCCTCGAGCGCGTGATGCGCTTCTCCGACGCGACGGCGCGGCAGGTGATGGTTCCTCGCTTGGACGTGGTCTACGTCGACGCGGACACGAGCGTCGAGAACGCCATCAGCAAGGCGCGGCAGCACGGATTCACGCGCTATCCCGTGGTCGAAGCGCAGAACCTCGACAAGGTCCTCGGGTACGTGACCATCAAGGACCTCACAAACGAGCCGCGGCCCGCGTCGCTTCGCGCGGTGATCCGCGACGCGATCGTCACGCCCGAAGGAAAACCCCTCTTCGAGCTCATGCGCGAGATGCAGCGCGGCCGGCAGCACTTCGCGATCGTGCTCGACGAATACGGTGGAACGAGCGGGATCGTGACGCTCGAAGACGTCCTCGAGGAGATCGTCGGCGAGATCGACGACGAGCACGACGAGGCGAGCGCGAAGGTCGTTCCGCTCACCGAAGGCGCGTTCAACGCCGACGGGCTCGCGTCGATCAACGACATGGCCGACGCGGGCATTCAGCTCCCGGCTGACCACGAAGGCGACACCGTCGGGGGCATGGTCCTCTCGCAGCTCGGTCGCATGCCGCGTCCGGGCGACGCCGTGCGCATCGGAAACTACATCTTCACCGTCGACGCGGTTCGCCGCCGTCGCGTGTCTCGCGTGACGATCCGCCCGAAGCCCATGAGCGAGCGCCCCGTCGCCTCGGCGTAGCGCAGCTCGCGTCCCCCTTCGGTCTGTTCAGCGACGGAGGTCTTTGTCGCTCTCGCCGGGCTCGTCGGTGATCGCGAGCGGCTGCGCGGGGGGCTCCGGGCGTTCGGGGTCGTCTGCGAGCGGCTCGCGCTCGTGTTCGCGCGCGGGGGCCTGCGCGACGAGGTCGATCCATCGCGACATCGCGGCCACTGCGAGCGCGAAGTCGCCTCCGTGAAAGCGCGCTCGCGCGATGAAGAACAGCACCTCGGTGTGCTGCGTCGCCCACGGGAGCTCTTCGCGCGCGAGCCGCTCGAGGTACTCGGCCGCTTGCGAGAACTGCTGCACTGCGCCCGGTTGAAGGCTCACTTTGTACAGCAAATATCCACGCAAGAGTCGCACAGACGGGCCCGCGTGGTCGCGCACTTGCGAGGGCAGCCCGTCGAGCGTCGAGAGCGCCGTTCGAAACGAGCCTTGTCGCATCTGTTCGGTCGCTCGCTCGAACGCCGCGAGGAGCTCGCGCTCGCCTTCGGCGGACAAGTCCGGCGCTGCGCGCGCGGAGTCGAGCCGCAACGCGGGCTCTCGCTCGGTGGTGAGCGCCGTCCACAGGTCCGAGGCGCGTTCGAGCTCGGGCGGGGCGGGGCGCGTTCCGAGGACGTTGGTCGCGCGCTCGAGGACGTTGAGGACGCGATCGGGCCTTCCGTTGGCGAGCATCGCGGTCGCGATGCGCCCGAGCGAACGGGCGCGCTCGACGGGTTCGGTCGAAAGAACAATGTCGTCGATCACGCGGCCGTAGGGCCATCGATCGTCGTAGAGCGTCTCGACGTAGCCCGCGAACGCGTCGTAGCCGATGAGGTCTCGCGGCGCGGCGAACTCGATGCGCGCGTTGTCGTCGGTGTTGAGCGGCGCGGGGACGCGACGGCACGTCGATGCTGGGCACTCGTCGTGGTTGGTCGAGAACATCTTTCGCGTCCAGCGGCCTTCTTCGAGGCGCTCTTCGTACTGGGCGTACCGGAGCACTTCTTCGCGCGAGCCGAAGAGCGTGCGAGCGATGAGGTCCTCGGCGCGGTCGATGCGCGCGGGGGCGAGGGCCGTGCGCCCGCGCTCGCTCGCGTCGATGAAGCGTTGAATTCGTGGGACGTCGAGGGTGATCGGTCGAAACGACGCGAGCACGACGGTGTCCGACGAGAACGCGTCCGCCGAGAACACGCGCACGTGCGGAAAGACCTCGGCGATCGTGCGGTAGATCGTGCGGATGTTGTCCGGCGAGAGCTCGTAGAGCTGCACCCACTGGACGAAGATCCCGTCGGGCGCGAGCGACTGCGAGGCGGCGCGAAAGTGATCGACGGTGAAGAGGTTCGAGACGCCGGTGATCCAAGGGTTGGACGGCTCGGAGATCACGACGTCGTACTTGCGCGGGGTCGTCGCGAGAAAGTTGCGACCGTCGTTGTTGATGACCGTGAGCCGCGGCGCTCGAACGTACGGAAAGTCCCGAAGGGGATACTCGAGGTGATTGACCGACGAGAAGTATCGCGAGGCGTCCAGCGTGGCGCGCTCGAGCTCGATCACGTCGACGCGTCGGACGGGCCATTGGAGAACCGTTCCGACGGTGACGCCCGAGCCCCAGCCGACGATGCTCACGTCGAGGTCCTGCGGCCCGCGCGGGTGCGCGAGCAGGGGAATCGCTCCGACGAGCACCTGCGTGGGCATGTCGTCGCCGTTGGAAGCGTCGACCTTTCCGTTGTTCTTGAGCGCGAGGTGCGAGGTCGTCCCGGTGGTCCAGCGCTCGACGGTCACCGTCGTGGTCACGCCGTCGCGGTAGTAGATCGGGTTTCCGTCGTCGAGCCCGCGCTCGCGGTCGGACTCGCGGTTCTCGAAGCACTGGTTGTTCTCGCGGCGGATCATCGAGTCCGCGAGGCTCAAGCGAAACACGCCGAGCGTCATGCGCTCTTGGTTCCACGGCTTCGGAAACACCGTGAACCGCCCGTGCGAGCGCGCGAGGCGCCCTTCGCGACCGATCACGACGCCCGTCGCCGCGATCGCCAGCAAGATCGCGGCGACCGGGACGATCACGTATTTCACTGGCTCTTCGCCGGGCGAAGCGAGCAAGAGGTAGAGCGCGATCGCGAGGTTCACCGCCACCGCGACGTAGAACGCGGTCTCGAGGCCCACCGCGGGCATGATGAAGAAGCCCGTGAGAAACGACCCGAGGATCGAGCCGATCGTGTTCATCGAGTACACGCGGCCCGTGTCTCCGCCGACCTCGTCGCCCTGCCGCGCGAACGCGCGCACCGCGAGCGGAAACGTCGCGCCCATCCCGAGCGTGGGCGGCAGCGCCGTCGCGAGCGCCGTGAAGAACGAGACGAACTGCACCGTCCCGATGTCGTTCGAGAACTTCAGGTCCGAGCCGCGCCCGCACGAGTCCGTCGCGACCATCGCGAGGTACAAGAACATCTGCGGGATCTTGTCCTGAAAGTAGTAGACGCAGACGGCGCCCACGGCGATCAAGAGCTGCACCGTCCCGAGCGCGAGCGTTGGTTTTCGATACGTTCCTGCGATCGCGAGGCCGAGCGTCGCGACGATGCTCGTGGCGACGAAGATCATCATCGAGACGCGCGTCCCGTAGACCGCGAGCTGCAAGAGCGCGACGGCGACGAACGCGATCGCGACCGCGGCCGCTTGCGTGATCTTGGGCTTGGCCTTGAGCACCGCGCCCGCGAGCGCGCTTCCTCCGCCGATCCCCACGAGAAACGCTGACAAAATGATGGTGAACGAATAGACCGAGCTCCCGATCACCATGTCGAGCGCGCGCGACAGGATCACTTCGTACGAGAGCGCCGCGAAGCCCGAGCCCGCTGCAGCGATGAGCGTCGCAACGCGAAGCGCGCGCGTCGCGGGCTCGTCGATGACGTCCTTGTCTTGCTTCTCCGGCGGCTCGTCGGACGTTCGCTCGCGCTCGGGTTCGCGGTCGTTTGCGTCGGTGGCCTTGGTCGAGGCCGTCTCGTCGCGCGCGCCCTTGTCGCGCTTCTTGCCGTTCTTCTTCGAGCGCTTCTTCGACTCGGGGGCATCGTCCACGCTCGATGGTTCTGCCTGCGTTTTTTCAGCAGATTCGTCGGTCGAGACCGCGGGCTCGGCGCGCTTCGCGGCCTCGTCGGCCGCGGCTGTCGGCTCGGGGAGCTTCGCGGGTGACGGAAGCAGGTCGCGCCAGCTCTCGGGCCACTTTCCGTCGAGAAGCGGCTTGCGAAACACGAAGACGAGCGACGCGAGCACGACGTTGGTGAGCGCCGCGATCGCGTTGGTCCAGCGCAGGCCGACGCCCGGGAGCAGGATGAATCCCGCGGTGAGCGTCCCGGCGACGGCGCCGAACGTGTTGACCGCGTAGAGCGCTCCGACGCGCTGTCCGAGCTCGCCGCCGCGACGCACGAAGTGCCGCGTGAGCAGCGGGAGCGTCGCGCCCATGAGAACCGTCGGCGGGAGCAGCACCAGCGCCACCACGACGAAGCGCAGCAGCGTGAACACGTCGAAGCGGTTGCCCGCGTTGATCGAGATCCATCGGCCGATCGGCGGGTACACCGTGTCGACGATGAAGGGCACCGCGAGCGCGAACAGCCCGACGAACGCCTCCATCACCGCGTACGTGAGCAGCGGAAATTTCAGGCGATCCGCGCGTTTTCCGATCACGTACGACCCGAGCGCGAGGCCTCCCATGAAGGCGCTCAACACCGTCGAGATCGCAGGCGTGCTCGCGCCGAACACGAGCGTGAGCTTCCTCGTCCAGATCACTTCGAACACGAGGCTCGAGGCGCCCGACAAGAAGAAGCACACGAACGGGACGAGCCACTCCGCCAACGACGGCGACACCGCCGCGCCGTCACCGCCATCGCCGCCCTCGTCAGCGTCGCCCTTCACGGCGGCCGACTCGGATTTGGCACGAACAGAACCGACAGAACCCACGCTGGACACTCCACGGAGCCGCCGTTGGAACACATCTCCCGCGCAGCGCCGCGCCCGTTGCTATACCCCCGTCGCGGCTTTCGTCCCATACCCTCCGTCCGTCCGTGACTGTCACCGATGCGGGCCGATCGGCGATCGGTGCTACGGTCTGTGCGACCCGTGCGTCCCGCGATCGCGGCTTCGATTCTCTGCGTTTCGCTCTGTGGTTACGCGTCCAGCGCGACCGCACAGAGCAGCGGGGACGTGAGGGCGCTCGCGCGAACCGTGGCCGCGGGCTACCTCGATCGCGCTCGGACCGCCGAGCGAGACGGTCGCCCGATCGCCGCCGAGGGGCTCTTCACGCGCGCCGTCGACGCCGATCGGAGCTTCCTCGACGCGTACCTCGGCCTCGCGCGGGTGCTCGTCGCCCGCGGTCGAACCGCCGAGGCCGCGAGGATCTTGGAGCTCGCGTCGCTCCACGCGCTCTCGAACGACGATGACACGGCCCGTTGGGCGAGGGCGATGGCCGAGATGGGCGCGATCGACGCGGCCATCGCGAGCATCGAGCACCGAGGACACACCGCGCGCGCCCAGCGCCTCGCCGCCGAGCTCTGCGCAGCTGCGTCGCGATTGCCCGAAGCGCTCGCGCACGCGCGGCGATCGCTCGAGCTCACCGCGGGGGACCCCGACGCCGAGCGCGACGCCAGGAGGCTCGTTCGAGCGCTCGCGCTGCTCGTGGGCGAGGGCGACCCGGTGCGCTACCCCGGCGCGGGCGCGTCTGCGTTTCGTCGGTTGCTGGCGCGGTAGATCGCGCCGCGAGCGACGCTCGCGTCAGCCGGTCTTGCGACGGCGAGCGCGGGCGGTGAGGGCCGCGGCGATCGCGCTCAGCGCGAGGAGCGCGAGCGGATTCGATTTACTGTGCGTAGAATCAACGGTGCGGCACCCGCACGCGCCGGTCATCGTGCCCGGGTCCATGATGTTGGATCCGTCGCTCGCTCGACCGTCGCGCGCGCTTCCGTCCATCGTGCTGACGCCGCTGTCCATGGCGCTCACGCCCGAGTCCATCGCGCCGCCGTCGGTCGCGGGCGGCTCGGGCCTCGGTCGCGCGACGCACTCGCCGTTGCGGCACTCTTGTCCGCTCGGGCACGAGATGCCCGAGCAGCGATCGACGACGCACGCGCGCGCCATCGGGTCGCACACTTGTCCGACCGGGCACACGACGCCGTCGCAGAACGACGTGAGGCACCGCGCTTCTTCGGTGCGGCAGTCCCTGAGCTCCGCGGCGCACGGGAGCGCTTCGCAGCCCGGCGCTTCGCAGCGGCCCGAGGTTCGATTGCAGTTCTGCCCTGCGGGGCATCCCGTGCACGAGCAGTTCGCGACGCAGCGGCCGTCGCGGCAGTGCTGGTTCATCGGGCACGTCACGCCCGTGCACGCGTCGAGGCACGTCCCGCCGATGCACGATTGTCCGACGGGGCACCGCGCGTTTTGGCACGGCGTCTGGCAGCCCATCGGCCCGCACACTTGTCCGGGCGGGCACGCCGTCGTGCATCGATCGGGCACGCAGTACGCACCGTTGGGGACGCCTCCCGTTCGACACACGAAACCATCCGCGCACGCGCCTTCGATGCACCCTGGGGTGCACAGTCCATCGAAGCAGCCCGTGCCCGCCGGGCACGTCGTCATGCGACCGTCGCAGTTGAGGTCGCGCGTCGAGCGGCAGTCCTCCGTGGCGCCTGGGTTGATCGCGGGATCGGTGTCGTTGCAGTCCGTTCCGCCGCACGCTGCGTCGCGAAAGCCGTCCATGTCGCGGTCGGGACAGATCGCGGTGCCGTCTTCGTTGAGGCCCGCGACCGCGTCGAACTCGTCTTCGGACGAGTGAAACGCGCAGCGAGCGTCGGGGTTTCCGTAGTTTCCCGGGAGCACTGCGACGTAGCGAAACGTGATGCCGCAGGGCAGGGCCCACACGGTGGCGATCGAGTCGGCGACCGCTTCGACGCCGGGGCCTCCGCGCAGCGCGGGGTTGCGCACGGGGCGCGTCCCCAAGTCCGCGACGGTGCCCGTTGATTGGTAGTCGTCGGTCCAGCCGCGGAGAAATCCGCGGACGAGTACCGCGCGATTCCACTTGGTGGGGTCGGGGTTCGCGCCCTCTGCGACGATCATCCGCGAGTCGGGGTTGTTCGTGAGGTACACGCTGTACTCGAACGCCTCGAGGCACGAGTCGGTCACGTGATCGGTGATCGGAAAGATCACCACGCGGTTCGCGTCGCCCTGCAAATCGAAGACGACGCTCCCGGTCCACGGTTGGTCGTAGCCGCAGTTCGCGCGGTTGCCACCACAGGCGTCTTGATCGGTGACCATCGTGCCCGAGGGGTATCGGCGCGTGGTCTGCGACCAGTTCCAATCGAGGCCCGAGACGTTGGCGGCGGACGTCGCTGCGTCCTGCGTGCTGCACGAGTACGCCGTGTACTGCCGCGGATCGGTGCCGCCTCCCGGGTTGAAGCGCGAGGTGCCTGTGCACCCGTTCCAATCGCTGCGCGCGATGATCGGCTGCGCGAACGTGAGCTGCGGCGCGAAGCGCGGCGGCACGTCGCTCGTTTGAAACACGTCGTCGATGATGCGCGACGGGTCTCGCATGCCACCGCCGCCCATGGGCCGACCGCCCACCGCGTCGAGGCACGCTTCGAAGTACGGAACGCCCGTGCACGTTTGCGCAGAGGCCGAGTTCGCCCCGAGGATCGAAGCGAGCGCCGCGCCGAGAGCGAGCGCGCGTCGAGAAGACATCGATGCTGGCATGCGTCGATCCTATCAGCGCGCGCCGCGCTCGTGCGTCCGTGGATGTACCAAGAGCGTTGGATTGGTTTGCACACCCGCGCGCCTCGGGGCGCCGCCACGCGCCCGTCGCATGCGTGTCGCGCGAGTGTGATAGGGTCCGCGCCCGTTTCGAGACCCTATGCGCAAACCTGTTGAAATCGCACCGCCCAGCGGAAAGCTCGGCGTCCTTCTCCCCGGCATGGGCGCCGTCGCCACGACCTTCGTCGCGGGCGTCGAGCTCATCCGTCGCGGACTCTCCAAGCCCGTCGGCTCGCTGACGCAGCTCGCCACGATCCGCCTCGGAAAGCGCACCGACGGACGCTCGCCGAAGATCGCGGACTTCGTTCCGCTCGCGAGCCTCGCGGACATCGAGTTCGGCGGGTGGGATCTCTTCCCCGACAACGCCTACGAGGCCGCGAGCGAAGCGGGCGTGCTCAGCAAGGAGCACCTCGCCGAAGTCCGCCCGTTTCTCGAGGGAATTCAGCCGATGCCCGCGGTCTTCGACCCCGGGTACGTCAAGCGATTGATGGGCCCTCACGTGAAGAAGGGCGCCTCCAAGATGGACCTCGCCGAGCAGCTCATCGAGGACATCCACCGCTTCAAACGCGAGAAGAACGTCGAGCGCTGCGTCGCGATCTGGTGCGGCTCGACCGAGGTCTACCGCGAGCCCACGGACACCCACGCCTCGCTCGCCAGCTTCGAGAAGGGCCTCCGCGAGTCGTCCGACGACATCGCCCCGAGCGCCATCTACGCGTACGCGTGCCTCAAGGCTGGCGTGCCTTACGCGAACGGCGCGCCCAATTTGTCCGTGGATTTTCCCGCGATCCACGAGCTCGCGCGCGAGCGTCAGCTCCCGATCGCAGGCAAAGACTTCAAGACCGGGCAGACCTGGATGAAGACCATCATCGCGCCGGGCCTCAAGGCGCGAATGCTCGGCCTCGAAGGCTGGTACAGCACCAACATCCTCGGAAACCGCGACGGTGAGGTGCTCGACGACCCCGAGAGCTTCAAGGCCAAAGAGGTCACCAAGCTCGGCGCGCTCGAGTACATCCTGCAGCCCAAGCTCTACCCCGAGCTCTACGAGGGCTTTCACCACGTCGTTCGCATCAACTACTACCCGCCGCGCGGCGACAACAAAGAGGGCTGGGACAACCTCGACATCTTCGGGTGGCTCGGATACCCGATGCAAATCAAGGTTGATTTCTTGTGCCGTGATTCGATCCTCGCGGCGCCGATCGTCCTCGACCTCGCGCTCTTCCTCGACCTCGCGCAGCGCTCGGGGATGCACGGGATCCAAGAGTGGCTCTCGTTTTATTTCAAGAGCCCCATGACGGCGCCGGGGCTCTACCCCGAGCACGACCTGTTCATTCAGCTCATCAAGCTGAAGAACACCCTGCGCTGGATGCGCGGCGAAGAGCTCATCACCCACCTCGGCATCGAGTACTACGATTGAGCGTTCGATGAGCGAGCGTGCATTCGTTCCACGCGCGAGCGACCCGAGAGATCAGGCGTTTCTTGATTACTGGGGACGCGTGATCGACTGGAGCGACCCGGCCGCGGACAAGTGGCTCGCGCACTTCGAGCAGCGCGTCACAGAGTGCCGCAAGGTCGCCGACGCCATCGCGCGACACCGTCCGCTCGAGGGCGCGAGGGCGCTCGACGTGGGCTGCCAAACGGGCGCGCTCGCGTGCGTGATGGCCGAGCGCGGCGCGGTCGTGACAGGAGTCGAACCCGAAGACTGGGTGCTCGAAGCGGGGCGATTGCGGGCCAAAGGGTGGGGCGTCGCGGCGACGTTTCAGACCGCCACGGGCGAGTCGCTCCCGTTCGCGTCGGGCTCGTTCGACGTCGTCACCTTCGTCGACGTGATCGAGCACTGCCGCGACGCAGACGCGTGCTTGCGCGAGATCGCGCGCGTGCTCGCGCCCGGCGGGGTCGCGTACGTCTACGGGCCCAATCGATTCTCGCCCCACTGGTTGAAGAGCGATCCGCACTACGGTCTCGCGTTGGCGAGCGTCCTTCCAAACGAGCTCGGCCGTCGCTACGTCGAGTGGCGGCGAGGCAAGAAGGGCTACGACGTCGGCGTGTTTCCCGTGGGAAATCACGTCGCAAACGTCCTCTCGCGCGCGGGGCTCGAGCTCGTCGACTCGCCGGTCCACCGCGCGAAGCGGCGCGCGACGGGCACGCTCGGGGCCAACGCGTCGCGCATCGAGCCGCTCGTGCGCGCCTGGGGCCAAGCGCGATTGCTCACCGACGCGCTCTTTACGCTGGTCGCCGTCAAGCCAGGGTCGGAGCGCGCGTAGATGACCGCCTTCGACCCCGAGCGCGAGTTCGTCGAGTATTGGGAGAAGCACCTCGCGGATCCGCGCGACCCGCAGCTCGACCGCTGGCGCGCGCTCGAGCGCACGCAGGTCGCCCGCGCGCGAGAGAAATACCGCACGGACATCGAGCGATTCGCGTCTCTCGAAGGGCGTCGAGCGCTCGACGTCGGCTGCCAGTGCGGCGCGCTCGCGGTCGCCCTGGCCGAGCGCGGCGCGCTCGTGACGGGCCTCGACGTCGAAGCGTCCCTGCTCGAGGGCGCGCGGGCGAGGGCGAGGGGCTACGGCGTGACGGCTACGTTCGTCAAAGGCGTGGCCGAGGCGCTCCCCTTCGACGACCGCTCGTTCGACCTCGTCACGATGGTGGACGTCATCGAGCACGTCGAAGACAGCGACCGCGCCATCGCCGAGTGCGCCCGCGTCCTCGCGCCCGGCGGAACGCTCTATCTCCAAGGCCCCAACCGCCTCTCGCCCCGCTGGTTTCGAAGCGACCCACATTATCAAATGTTCGCGATCAGCGTGCTGCCTCCCGCGCTCGGTCGCTTCTACGTCACGCGCGTGCGGGGACGGCCGCGGTACGACGTCGGGACATTTCCTGTCGGGCTCTCGACCCGGCGAACGCTCGAACGACTCGGGCTCACATTGGCGTCGGGCCCTGGGTTTCCTGCGAAATCGCCGATGGACTGGCTGCGCTCGTGGGTCGGGCTCACGGTCGATTCGATGTTCACGCTCGTCGCGCACAAGCGCTGAGCAGGTACCCTCGCTCGCGTCATGAGCGACAACATTTGGGTTCAACTCAACACCATGGAGTCGGTGTCCGACGAGGAGCGCGATCGCGTCCTCGCCGCGCAAGGCGCGAAGCTCTCCTTCGAGTTGCCCGCCGACGTACGGCCGAGCGTCGTGCTCGTCGACGCACTCACGGACGTCGGCGACCGCGTCGACCCCACGATGGTCACGGTGTACGACGCGTTGACGTTTCGGCGCGTCTACGGCCTCGATCTGCACCGAGAGGGCAAGCTCGCGGCCGTTCGTCGGTGGGGCGCGAGCACCGCAGCTTCGTACTATCGATGGCCCGCGATCCTCGCGATCCTCTCGGGCGCCGAGACCGAAGAGGAGCGCGCGACGCTCGCCGCGCTCGCCAACGAAGTGTGCGCCGACCTCGAGTCGGGTGATCGCGACCTCGCTGGCGGCGCCCTCGCGCTCGCGATGCAGGGCCTCCCCGCGCTCGCGCTCGCGGGCGCCTCCGAGGTCCTCGACCCTGCGACGGACCTCGAGATCGCGCGCTGGCTCGCCGCGGATCCCTCGCGCGTCCCGAACCTCACGCACGTGCGCGTCAAAGGCGACGACGCCCAGCAGATGCTCGCGCTCTTGAACGCGCTCGAAGGTCGCCCGTGCGAGTTGATGACGTTCTTCAGCGACTGCCAGATCGACAACGAAGCGCTGTTCTCGGCGATCCCTTCCACCGTTCGCGGCCTGGATTTCACCTACTGCAAGCGCGGGGCTGCCTTCTTCGACGCGCTCGCTTCGAGCAGGCTGTGGCCCGCGCTCGAGCGCGCGCTCTTGCACAACAACGACGGCAAAGCGCGAGGTCTCAAGGCGTTGATCGCCGCGCCGAAGACGACGCCCATCCGAGCGCTCGACGTCGGCTACAACCACCTGAAGCCCGCGGATTTCGCGGCGCTCGCGAAGGCCGCGTGGCTCGATGGGATCGAGCGACTCGCGGTCAAGTACAACGACGGCCTCGCCAAGGGCGCCAAGGCGCTGCTCTCGAGCAAGAAGCTCTCGGGCCTGAAGCACCTCGACTTCGGCGCCAACGAGATCGGCGACGCGGGGCTCGAAGCGCTCTGCGAGAACAAGTCCATCACGAAGCTCGAGAGCCTCGTGATCGAAGGCAATTCTGTCGAGCCGTTGATCGGTCCCGCCGGCGCGAGGGCGCTCGCGAGCTGGGAGGCAGGCTCGTCGATCCGCGCGATCAACCTCGGGCAGAATCACATCGGTGACGAGGGGTTCGTCGCGCTGGTGACCAGCCAGAACCTGCGCTCGCTCCAGAAGCTCGACGTTCAGTACAACAACATCACGCCGTCGGCGTTCGAGCAGCTCGCGGGCGTCGAGACCGCGGTGCGACCGAAGGTCGTCTCGCTCTCGGGCAACAAGATCGGGAGCGCGGGGTACGGGTCGAAGCCGAAGGGGCCGAAGAAGCGCACTGCAAAGTCGCCTGCATCGCCCTGGTCGGAGGCGCTCTGGCTGACCGAGTGCATCGACCTCAATCTGTACAACACCGAGCTCGACGCGGACGTGATGGCCGCGATCGTCGCTTCACCGCAGCTCGCGAAGCTGCGAAATCTCAACCTCTCGAGCAACTACGGCCTCGGCACCAAGGCGCTCGAATACTTGTGCGCCCAGCCCCTCGTCGCGCAGCTCGAGGTGCTCGAGATCTTGTATTGGAAGCTCTCGGCGGGCGCAGGCGCGCTCCTCGCCGAAGCCCCGTTCGCCAAGACGATTCAGCACCTCTCGGTGTCCAAGGAAGGACTGACCGACGAAGAGCAAGCGCAGCTCCGAAAGGTGTACGGAACGCGGATGTACCTCAGCTGATCGAGCGATTTCGCGCGGACATCGGGCGGCGAAATCGCAGCGTGGTGGCCGTCGCGCCGCGGCTCGGGGCTCGACGCGCGCCGCGAGACGACGCAATGCTCTGCCGATGGACCTGCGAATCAAGGGGCTCGGCGGCGTCGACCCGCGTGGACTTCCGCTGCCGAACGGGACGGAGGTGACCGTCGGCGTCGACCGCATGCTCGGTGATCGGCGCGTCCCCCAAGGAGCGAGCGGGCGCGTCGTGAAAGCCGAGCCCGAGCGCGACGTCTTCGATGTGCACATCGTGGGCGTGGGCGTCGTGCGGTACGCGCGCGCCGAGCTCGTTCCTCGAAAGGTGGGGCAGGTGCGCTATGCGCAGCGACGGGCGGACGCGTGGGACGCGATGCGACCGTGCGTCGTGCTCGAGACGACGGTGGGCTCGCGCGCCTGGGGGCTCGCGACAGAGGGATCCGACACGGACATTCGCGGCGTGTTCGCGGCGCCGCTCTCGTGGACGCAGGGGCTCGTCGCGCCGCCCGAAGACCTCGTCAACGAAGACGGGAGCCACACGTTCTGGGCCGTCGCCAAGTGCATCAAGCAAGCGCTGCGCGCGGACCCGAACACGCTCGAGGCCCTGTTCGTGAAGAACGCGCGGGCGACTGACGAGATCGGCCAGTGGCTCCTCGACGAGCGCGACGCCTTCGTGAGCGCGGAGATCTACGGCTCGTTCGGGCGCTACGCGACCTCGCAGCTCGACAAGCTCTCGCAGAACATTCGCCTCGTGAAGCATCGCGCCGACGTGCTCGATTGGCTGCGCAAAGAGCCGTCCCTCACGCTCGACCGCATCGCAGAGAAGCTCGCGAAGATCTCTCCGCGCGCCAACGCCACGGAGGCCGACGCGCACCTCGCGGCCAAGCAGTACATCAAGCAGCTCTATCGCTCGATGCACGACCAGGGACTGCTGCCCCGAAACGAGTTCGACGCGCTCGTCGAGTTCGCGACGAGCAACGACGCCACGGGCCTCGAGCTGCCTCGCGAGCTGCGCCCGAAGAACGCGTACAACCTCCTGCGCCTCATCGTGACGGCGACCGAGTGGCTGCGAACGGGGACGCCAGAGTTCGAAGTGCGAGGAGATTTTCGGGCGAAGCTGTTCGCGATCAAGAAGGGTGAGGTTCCCCTCGAGGACATCCTCGCGGAGGCCGAGGCGTTGACCGAGCCGCTCGCGAAGGCGTGGGAGAGCACGAAGCTGCCGAAGCGCGCGGACGTCGAGCGCGCCGATCGTCTCTTGCGTCGCGTCAACGACGAGGTCGCGCGGCGCTGGGTTCATCGAGTCGAAGGACCCTTCGGTCGAGGCGCTCCCGAGCCCCCCGTCGCCGCGTGGGACGACTGACCCGACGCGATGACGGCCGTACGACACGCGTCGAGACGAGTCCGACGATCCGCCTGGAAAATTCCAGAAGATCTGGGTGACGCGTCGCTGGCGCAACGCCGAGCCTCGGTGACTCAGCCGTCGTAGATCGTGTCGGCGCGGGTGCTCGTCGCGGCCAACGTTCGCGCTGCGCGCCACAGCTTCGTCGAGAGCGTCTGCCCCTTGTCAGGCTTCGCCCACGGCCGAAATCGCGGGCCCGACGAGAGCCTCAGCGCTCCGCGAATGTGCTCGGGCGGGATCGCGTCGCACACCCACTGCACGTCCGGGGCGCGAAGGTCCTCGTCGCGACAGCGGTCGCCGAAGTCCGGCGCCCACGGGCGCGGGACGCGCGAAGGATCGAGCGGCAGCTGTGTAAACAGCGCCCGGCGTGCGTCGGTGAAGCGCAGCTTCGACGCGCTGAAGTCCGCGAACGCCGCGTCGAGCGCGCTTCGCGCGGCGCCTTCGAACCAGCGTGCCACCATGCGCGCGGTCTGCGCGAGCTCGCGTCCGAACAGATCGCGTCCCGCGTACGACCAGTCGAACGACACGGGCGAGCCCTTCGCGCACGCGAGCTTCACCCACGGCGGCAGGTAGAAGCGCCACGAGGCCAGGCCTGCGACGCACAGCTCGCAGTGCATGACCTCGGGCCTCGTCCACTTGATCCCGCGCTTTTTCGCGGCCCGAAGCGCCTTCTCGACGGTGTTGGCGCCCGCGAGCTCGTCCGCGAACGCGCAATACGTCGCGAACGAGACCCCTGTGAGGTCGAGGTCGTCGAACGATCCGCGACCGACCACGGTGACCGCGTTCATGATGCGATCGAGGTCGTTTCGTCGGCCGAGCTCTTCGAGCGCGACGATCGCAGGCACCGCGGTGTGGTCGGTCGTCGCAGCGCAGCACGCGAGCTTGCGCAATACGTCGCGACCCTCGAAGTAGAGCTCGAGTTCGCGATTCGGAACGACCGCGCGAACGAGCGATCGAGCGTGGTCGGGGAGCTCGCCGACGATGATCCAACCGTCGCCGCGCGATCGTGCGCCCTTGTACCGGCGATAGCCCATCGCGAACTCGACCGGGTCACCCCCGTGGCTCGCGATCGGCGTGGGAGAAACAAACGTGAGAGCGCCCTTGTGACCGAGGACGTCGCTCGTCCACGGGTGCTCCCAGCCTCGCAGCCCCTCGCGCGCGATCGAGCGAAGCACGTCTCGATCGCCGCGCGTACCATGAAAAAAGAGCACGAAATCAACTCCGTCGCTACGCGAGGCGACGGCGCTCGCGCCAGCTCTTTCCGGCGTCGATTCCGAAGCGCTCGAGCCCGGGGACCGTGGCGTGCTCCATCGTCTGAAAGAAGATGTCCCGCGATCGTTCGGGCTCGGGAAGGCCCAGCGCGATCTCGTCCTTCGTGCGCTCGATCGGGCGCACGGGCGGGCCCGCGAGCATCGTCTCGATCACGGCGAACGCGTGAACGAGATAGCGCTCGAGCGAGCGAACCTCGTCGGGGTGCTGGTCGAGCCAGTCCTTCCACGCGGTGAGATAGTGGAACCCGAACTGCCCGTGAAGGATCTCGTCCGCGAGCAGCAGCCTCGTGCGATCGCGGAGGTACGGGTCCTCCATCTCGTCGAGCGTGTCGACGAAGCGCGCGACCGCCACCATCTCGGACATGCACGTCGTGTAGATCACGTTGCGGAGCGCGCGCTGCTCGGGCGACGAGTTCTTGTGCACCGCGAGCGGCGCGCACACGACGTTGGTCTCGACCTTCGCCTCGACGCCCATCGCGCGAAGCACGTCGCCGCAATTCTCTGTGTGGCGCATCTCGTCGTACGCCATGCGCAGCATCACGGCCTTCGCGTCGAGCGACGCGTTGGCCTCCATGAGCTGCGACGCGAGCTGCGCGAACACCGTCGTCGATCGATGCTCGACCTCCATCCGCACGCGCCACATCTCGCGCGCCGCGTCCACCGCGCGCGCGTCGTAGGGCTTGGGATCGAACGCGTCCGTGGTCGTCCCGCAGCGCGCGAGCTGCTCGCGGAGCGTCGCGTACTCCTTCGCGAGCGGCGTGTCCGAAAGCGTCGCGTCGACGACGCGCTCGATCTTGTCGTCGCTCACGCCGACAGCTCCGGCGGCGGAAGCGGACCCACGGCAGCGCAGCACCGGATGAGCGCGGCCGAGCACACGGGCAGTCCCGACGAGGCGTCGATCGGACCGAACCCCTCGCACTGGCAGGTCGTGCACTCGTCGACGTCGACCGTCGCGCTGTCCGTCGACGCAACGTCGCTCGGCGACGAGACGTCGTTGGTCGCCGAGTCACCGCCGGCGTCGGGCTGCACGTTGCTGCCACAGCCCGCGGCGACGACGGTCGCGCCGAGCGCCAACGCGCGGGTGAAACGAAGGAAGTGCGGTGATGCCATGGTCGATTTTCTCCCTTGAAACACTGGATGACCGTCGGTCACCCGATCCCGTATCCCTTGAGCTTCTTGTGCAGTCCCTCGCGCGTGATCCCGAGGGTCTTGGCCGTCGCGGACTTGTTGCCGCCGTGCTCGCGGAGCGCCTCGATCAAGAGCCACTTCTCGATGTGCTCGATCATGTCCTTGAGCGTTCCACGCGGGGGGCGGATCTTGTCGAGGACGCCCTCGACGTTGCGGACGCGCGGCGACAAGTCGTGCGGCATCGCGTAGCCGCCCGGCTCGAGCTGGATCACCAGTCGTTGCACTTCGTTCTCGAGCTCGCGCACGTTTCCAGGCCAGGCGTAGCTCATGAGCAGCTCGAGCGCTTGCTGCGAGAAGCCCGCAACGCTCTTGCCCATCTCGCGCGAGTACTTGTCGAGAAAGTGCTTCGCCAACAGCGGGACGTCGTCGCGGCGCTCTCGAAGCGGCGGTAGGCGCAGCGGAAACACCTGCAATCGATAGTAGAGATCCTGCCGAAAGCGCCCGGCCTTGACCTCGTCTTCGAGCTTTCGATTGGTCGCCGCGACGATGCGCACGTCGACAGTCCGCGTGCTCGACGCGCCGAGCGGACGGACCTCGCCCTCTTGCAAGACACGCAAGAGCTTCGACTGCAGCGCGAGGGGCATCTCGCCGATTTCGTCGAGAAACAGCGTGCCTCCGTCCGCGAGCTCGAACAGGCCCTTCTTGTCGGAGTCCGCGCCGGTGAACGCTCCCCGCTTGTGACCGAACAGCTCGCTCTCGAGCAGCGTCTCGGGCAGCGCCGCACAGTTCTGCGCGACGAACAGCTTGTCCTTGCGGCGCGATTGATAGTGGATCGCGCTCGCGACGCGCTCTTTGCCGGTGCCCGTCTCGCCCTCGATCAGGACCGTCACGCGCGTGTCGATGACCTTCTGCATCGACGCGAACACCGCGCGCATCGCCGCGGAGTCGCCGATGATCCCTTCGATGCGCTTCTGCGCGCGCTGCTTGAGATAGCCCGCCTCCGCGCGCGCGCTCGCCTCGGCGCTCGCCACGCGGCGATAGAGCCTCGCGTTGGCCACGGCGAGCGACGCGTTGGACGCGACGACGGTGAGCAAGTCGAGGTCGCGCTCGCGAAAGATCCCCGGTGAATCGCGGTTGTCGACCTCGAGCACGCCCAGGATGTCGTCGCCCTTCCACAGCGGAACGGCCATCGTCGACAAGATGCTCGCGCCCATGATGGATGCCGCGCCCATGTCTCGCTGCGCGTCCGCCGCGAGGACCGCTGCGCGCTGCGCGAGCACCCGTCGAAACACGCTGCGCGCGATGGGGACGGGCTCCGTCGGGACGCCGCTCTTTCCTCGGACGCGGGTCGTGACAGGCGCGTACGCCTCGGGCGTGATCGCGTTGCCTTCGGGCTGAGGGCTCTCGTTGCGAAGCACCACGGTCAGGTGCGTCGCCTTCGGAACGAGCGTGAACACCGCGTCCGAAATCGCGTCGAGCACGTCGTCGAGCTCGAGCGCCGCGCCGATCTTTCGCGCCGCTTCGTACACGGCCTTGAGCGAGACCGGGTCGCCTTCGACCGCGAGCCTCGCTTCGGCTATCGACGCCACCGGGCGCACCGCGACCACGCGCGAGTCATCGGGCGCGTCGCTGTCGAGCGCCGGTTCGACACCGGACTGTGCCGTGGGCTCCGTCGGTCGGGCGACCCGCTCGACGGAGGGCTCTTCGCGCACGGGTTGCGACGGGGCAGAGACACGTTCGACGCTCGTTCGCTGTGCCGGCGCGGGCGGAGTCCACTCGACGCGAAGGATCACCGGAGCGCTCGAGTTGCCGAGCGAGACGCGGTCGCCTGGCTCGAGGACGCGCTCCCAATGGCACGAGCCGTCTACCGCGAGGACGACGGCGCCGCGCACCACGCGCGATCCGTTGGTGCTCTTGAGATCGCGGAGCCGCACCTGCGCGCCTTCGAACACGAGCACCGCGTGGTTGCCCGAGACGTGCCAATCCGGAAGGTGCAGGTCGTTGCCCGGAGCGCGGCCGAGCGTGACCTGCTCGGTCTTCTCAGCGTGCAGTCCCCTCACGTCTCCCTGCTCGACCTCGACCCGAATCACGACGGGGAGGCTAACACCGATCGGCGGGCGATTGCGCGCACCGATTGGACGGCCGTCGTCAGTGCGCGCGGCTGCGGAGCCGGCCGATCAAGAGCTCTGCCCACAAGTGCGAGAGGATCTTGCTCTCTTGCCCTTCTTCGGCGCGGATCAGCTCTTGGAGCTTGGTGACGGTGCTCGCCGAGCCGCTCGGCGTCAGCGCGTCGATCGCCACCATGATCGAGCGGCGCACGAGGAGGTCTTGGTGGTTGAGCTTCGCTTCGAGCGCGGTGATCGCCGACGCGCGCTGCGCCTCGGGGGTCGTCCACGCGAGCATGTATGCGGCTTTGCGCACGCTCTCGGTCGACTGCCCGTCGAGCGCGCGGATGTAGCACGCGGTGTCTCCGTCGTTGCACGTGCGGACGACCTCGACCACCGAGCGGAGCTTGTCGAGCGTCGCGATCTGCGGGCGAATGTCTCGCGCGAGGCTCGCGTCCTCGTTGAGGGCGTTTTGAAACTGTCGTCGAAGGTCGCCTTCGATGCGATCGAAGAGCGCGATGTCGTTGTGCCTCGCGAGCGAGGCGAACGCGAGCAAGAGCCCCGCGCGCTGCGGGGCGTATTGAAAGTCTTGGATCCCGCGGTTGTTGAGCGCCGCCGTCACGAGCGGAATCGACGACGGATCGCCGACGAGCGAGAGCTTCGACGCGAACGTGAGCGCGCTCCACCCGGTCTCTGCGGACGGGTTGCGATCGCGGTTGAACGCCGCGTGCAGCGCCTGAACGATCGCGGGCTTCTGCGCGGGCAGCGCCATCGCGGTGTACGCGAGCGCTTCACCCGCGGCGGCGCGGACGTTCTCGGACTCGGTCGTGCTGTTGAGCAGCGCGAGCAGCGGCTGCACGGCGTCGGGCGAAGCGAACTCGCGAAGGACGTCCGCGGTGGTGCTCTTCACGAGGCCCTCGGGCACGGGCGGCCCGTTGGGGATGTTGCCGTACTCGGTGATGAGCCCGTTGACCTGCGTGTTTTGTCCCGCGAGCGTCGCGAGGAGCTTGGGCACCGCGTGCTGCGCGCCGATGCGCGCGAGCGCGCGCTGGCAGTGCGGAAACGCGTTTTGCGCGCGGACGTTGAGGAACAAGCCGTACACGAGCGCGTCGACGCCGCGCGGATCACCGATGACGCCGAGCGCGTCGGCCGCAGCGCGCGCCGTCGAGATCTCTTGGTCTGCGAGGCGCCGCGAGAGCACGCGCGCGATCGAGTCGACCGCTGCGGTCGCGTGAAGCAGCCCGAGGGCCGTCAGCGAGTGGAAGCGGATCTGCATCATGTTGCCGTTGTTGCCCTGCGCGCGGTCGATCACCGCGACGAGGCCCTGGATCACCGAGGCCTTCTGGGCGTCGGGGATCCTGGCGGCCATGCTCTTCAACCCTTGGACGGCGCGGAGCGCGATGCGCTCGCTGTCCTGGCTTCCGGCGCGGAAGGTGAGCGCGGACAAGAGCGCGTCGATCGCCCGAGGATCCTGCGACAAAGAGAGGATCTCGATCGCCTCTTTGCGCATGATGTTGTCGTCGGCGTTGGCGATGAACGTGCGCGCCACGGCCTCGAGCGAAGAGTCGAGAAACGCGCGAACCCTCGGGTTGTTGGTGTCCTGATTCGCTCCAGCGAGCGTCTCGTCGAAGATCTTCTTCAGACGGACCATCGCGCCGGTTCGGCGGCTCGGTTCGCTGAGCTTCTTGACCCAAGTCTTGGGGTCCGCCTCGTTCTCACAGCCGGCGACGAACGCTCCGGACGTCATCGTGAGAGCGATGGTCAACGTCGCGCGGGCGAGAAGGTTCTTGCGGCGCATGGCCTGTCCTCCAGAAACAGTGAGTGAATTCAGCGCCGCACGGGGCGCTTGCACGGCGGACGGACAGTATCCGATTGCTTCGCAAGGTTGAACCCTTCAAGCGCAGCGGCGACACTCGCCAAGTGCGAATCGAGCCGTCGGACCTACCGCGGACGCAACGCGTGCGTCCGCCGCGAAAAAACGCCCACCCTGGGATTTTGTGCGGCGCGCTAACTTTGTTGGCCTCCGAAGGCTGCCAGCGATCCGCGCCGCCCGACGCGTCCACGGTTGTTGGAATCGACGCCGAACCGCCACGCGACCAGCAATCGCCGCCGTCGGACATGGGCGCGACGGACGCGTCCGAGGACGCTGGGCGCTCGGACAGCGGCGCGCGGCCTGCGTGGGACCCGACGCTTCCTCCGGCGTCAGCGTGGGGTGCGCCTTCGGGATATCGACCGGCGCGGGTGATCATTCACGCCCATTCGGTGCACTCGCACGACGCGTGCGACGGCGAGCCGTACGTCGACGGCGGGCCGAACGAGCCGTGCTTGCAGTCGTTTCGCGCGGCGCTCTGTCGAACGCGGATCGACGCCGTGTTTCTCACGGAGCACTCGTCGCTGCTCGCCGAGGGACCCTTCGAGCGCTCGATGCAGACGCGCGCGGGGGACGAGCCCGAGCTCGAGTCGGGGCGCGCCGTGGGCTATCGAATCACTTGCGAAAACGGCCACCGAGTGCTGGTCGTCCCCGGCGCAGAGAACGAGCTCATGCCCATCGCGCTCCGCGAGCACCCGCGACCGCTCGACGGCCGCTCGCTCGTCGAGACGTACCGCGCTGGAACGCCCGAGGCCGTCCAGCGCTTTCGCGAGGCCGGCGGCTTCGTGGTCCTCTCGCACGCCGAGCAAAAAGCGATGCCGCTCGCGCTCTCGCTCCGCGTCGATGGAACGGAGCTCTACAACGTCCACGCCAACCTCGACCCTCGCATCGCGGGGCCGTTTCTCGGCGTCGACATCGGCAGCTTCTTCTCGGACATCCCGCGCTTCATCAACCCCGCGTTCGGGACCGAGCCGGATCTTCTGTTTCTCGGGTTGTTTCGCGAGAACGTCCCGGACCTCGCGCGGTGGAGCGCCCTGTGGCGCGACGGTCAGCGCGTCGTCGGCGTCGCGGGCTCGGACGCCCACGAAAATACGATCCAACAGCGCTTGGCCGACGGCGAGCGCGGCGACAGCTATCGCCGGGTGTTTCGCTGGTTTTCGAACGAGGTCCTCGTCGAGGGACCGGACGTCACGCGCGCGTCGTTGCTGGCGGCGCTCACTGCGGCGCGCGCCCGCGTTCGCTTCGAGTCGTGGGGCGTCGCAGAAGGCTTCCAGTGGACCGTGCGCGAAGGGACGACGAGCTCGCTCGCGGATGGAGCGAGCGTCTCGCTGGCGCGCGCTCCGACGCTCGAAGCGGTCGCGCCGCGGGTGTGGTCCGTCGCGAGCTCGTTGCCAGCATCGGCGATCCGCGTGCGAATTCTCAGGGCCGACGGAGCATCACCCTCGGGGTGGACCGAGGTCGCGACCGACGCGACCGCCGCGCGGTACACGCCGAGCACCGCGGGTGTGTATCGCGCCGAAGCGTTGATCACGCCGAACCACGCGCGGCCGTACCTCCCGAGGCTCGAGCGGTACGTCCGCGAGGTCCCCTGGGTGTACGCCTCGCCGATCCGCGTGACGGACTGACGCGACCGCTCAACGCGGCGAGAAGCGCTCGCGTCCGGTGGCGTTGGCGACGACCTCGTCGACCGTGTACCGAAGGGGGAGCGCGCGGTTGCCGAGCCACAAGCGCGCTTGATCGTCGAAGTTCGGCGACGTGTTCTGCCCTGATTGTCCCGCGGGAATCACGTTTTGACCGCGGACCCGTCCCTGGCGAAGCTCGACCACGAAGCGCATCACCGCGCCGTTGCGGTACACCCAGCTCGTGCCCGCGTTTGGCGGGTTGGCCACGTCCACGGTGAAGAACTCACCGGGTCGTGGAAACCACTTGAGCGTCGAGCGCGGATCGGACGCGGGCAGCATCGGCGCGAGCGGCAACCGTCGCGTGGTGATCTCTTGCGCGTTGGTGAGCGGCTCGATGCCCGTCACGCTCCCGCCCGCGTACGCGGTGATGATGGACTCGAGCGCGACTTGGTGACGAAGGCCCCAGAGCCACTGGTTCTGGTCCATCGTTCCGAAGCCGCCCTCGTTGGGCGCGCTGGGCGCGGCGCGAAGGTCCGCGAGGGCCCGCGCAAACGCCTTCACGATCACCTCGTTCGAGCGCTCGACGTCCATCGTGCGAACGTCGTCCCAGAAGACGCTCTCGCCGAGCATCATGTCGTACGACGGGAGGTTCGAAGGGTTGCTCCCGCGGTTGCGCAGGATCTCGACCATCGTCGTCGCGCGAAGAAACCTCGCGTCCGTGTCCAAGATCGCGTCGATGCCCTCGTCGCCGATCGCGAGCGCCTGGAGCGAACGGTAGAACGCGTTGAAGATCATCGCGCTCACCGCGTCGCGACGCTGATCGGCGCTCGGCGTGTCGTAGAAGGTCTCGACGCCCGACTCTGCGACGGCGCCGCGCGTGAGCCACTGTTGCAAGCGGCCGAGGGCCTCGTCGATCTGCGCGCGGTCCGCGGTGTACGCGGCGACCATGCGCGGCTCGGAGTCGTTGGCGCTCGCCGCGCCGCCCGCGATGGCCCGCGCGCGTTCGACCGCTGAAACAAGGGCGGGGATGAATACAGGTGCGAGCACGCTCTTGTGGTCTGCCTGCAGCCTGGCCATCGCGTCGACGCTGCCGTCTCGGCGCATCACGTGCCCCGCGAGCGCGTCGCGGATGCTCCGCGCGCGATAGCCGACGTCCCACGGACCGCCGAGGTAGTGCGCGTCGTTCGCGAGGTTGTTGTCCATGCTCGTCCCGCCGAGGTCGTTGTTGGCGGTGAGCACGTAGCCGCGCTCGGGGTCGAGCGACTGCGGCCAGTTCGCGAACGGAACGACGCAACGGTAGTCGTTTTCACCGCCCGGCGTCGCGCCCGCGGCCTCGTCGACGCGCCCCATCGCGTCGAGCGGGATCGAGAACGCGCCGTACTGCGTTCCGTCGAGGAGCAGCCGCGGGTCCGCGCCCGTGGCCCATCGCTGGTTCACGCCGGTTCCAGTGCGCTGCAGGTACCGTCGACACGGCGCGCCCGTGTAGCCCGAGTAGTACACAGCTCCGTCGCCGTCGGAGCCGATGAAGTTCTGCGCGAACGCGACGAACTGGCGCTGCGCGTCCCGCATTTGTCGAACGTTCGTCGCGGCCTCGAACTGTCGCAGCGCGCCCGGCACGTTGCTCACGTCGAAGCCCGCGTAGTCGAAGCTCACCGCCGAGATGATCCCGTCGCCGTTGACGTCTCGAGGAATCACGCGTTGGCCGAGCACGTCGATGATCGAACGGCCCGCGGGAGGCATCTGCCCGGGCATCGCCGGATCGCCCTCGACCGAGGCGAGGTAGCGCCCGTCGAACGTCGTCCAACGCGTCAACCGCTCGGTGCGCCCCATGGACATGAGCGCGGGGACGTCGGCCACCGTGTACGACTCGTCGACGGCCACGAGGTTCTGCCACATTCCACGGAAGAACGACTGCGCGGGCCTCCCGTTGGCGTCGAGCTGCAAGCGCTCTGCGTACCAGTCCGTCAGGTCGCCGTAGAGGTACGTGAAGCTGTAGGCCACGCGCCCGTTGGTCCCGACGCCCATCCACGGAATCCCAGGAAAAAACAGCCCGATCAGGCTCTGTCCCGCCGCGGGCGTCGCGCCGAACACCGTCGTGTCCGTGTGCAGTTGATAGAGCAGCGTCGGGACGCTCAACGGCAAGTGCCCGTCGCCCGCCAACACCGACGCTCCGTCGGCCGTCGCGCGCCCCGAGAGCGCCCACGCGTTGGAGCCGTAGTCCGATCCGCGCTCGCCGCGACGCAGCCGCTCGAAGGGCTCGAGCGCGGCGATCACGCGGTCGAGCGCGCCGCGTTCGATCGTCGGGAGCATCGCGGGGCGCCTGGCGCGTTGATTTCGTGTGCGGCGTGTGCGCGCGGCCATCACGCCCGGTCGCGCGTCGGTCCCGAGCCCGAGCGCCGACGTCACGTCCGTCAGCGGCGCGGCGCGCTCGAACACCTCGCTGCGAACGATGTCTCGTCGTCGCGCTCGCTCGCCCATCGACACCGAGCTCGACGCAGGCAGCCCGCTGTAGAGCGTGTCGAACGTCGCGGCCGCGCGCGAACGATCGAGGTCGTCCGTCGTGAAGCTCGAGTTGGCGAGCACGACGGCGAGCACCGCGGCGAGGTCGCGTCGCGCGATCGGCTGCATGATCTGCGCGGGGTTCGCCGCTTGTCCGAGGATGAGCCCGATGACGCTCACCTCGGGCGGGGGCCGGAGCCTCCGCGATCGAACGAGGTTGACGTACGCGTTGAAGCCCTCGGCGTACGCGTCGAGGGCCTCGAGCTCCTGCGGCCCCATGCGCGCGAGCAGCCGGTCCGCGATCACGCGATAGCCGCGGCCGCGGGACTGCGTGTCGAGCGCGAGGCCGCGATCCCCGAGCAGCTCCGATGCGATCCCGAGGCCCACGCGTCGCTGCAGCTCGACCTGAAAGTATCGGTCTCGGCCGAGCAAGAACCCCTGAACGACGTACGCGTCGCGCGAGTTCTCTGCGTATACGTGCGGGATCTTCGCCTCGGTGTAGACGACGTTCACGTCGCCGCGGAGCGACGCGATGACGAACGCGCCTTCTTCTGCGACGCCGAGGATCTGCCCGCGCGGTCCTGGCGGCAGAACCACGTCGCGCGCGGCGTCCGCTCCGCCGTCGGTGTCCCCGTCGGTCTCGCCGCCATCGAGCGCGGCGTCACTGGCGTCCGCCGCGTCGTTGCCAGCGTCCGGCGTCGGGGCAGGGGAGCAGGCGCCCGCCGTACACAGCGCACACAAAATCGAAACGCGCGTCCATTTCCAAGATTGCATCGGAGCTCAGACCCTTCTCAGAAGCGCGGCGTGCAGGCCGAGGCGCTGCCGAAGCAGTTGGTGAACGCGCACGCTTGCCCGTTGCACACGTCGATGATCTCTGGAGCCTCGTTCATCGGGCGGCCGCGGAAGAAGTGGACCATCTGCCGCGAGTGCCACATGTGGAGCTGGCGCGTGCGGCCGTGCGGGTCGGGAAAGCGCTCGCGGTCCGCGAGCGAGACCGTTCGATTGCCTGGATCTTGCCAGGGATTTCCCAGGTCCCAGAGGACGACGGCCGAGCCGCGACGAGGGTACATCGCGGTCTGCGCGAACTCTGGCATCGTGCGCGCCATCGCGTTCATCGGGTGCTCGTACGGGAGCATCAGCGGGATCTCGATCGCCGAGCGCGCAGGGATCTCGTTGGTGTGCACGGCCACTTGGTGGTCGCCCTTCGCCGGCGCGAGGAGCACGTAGTGCGTGGGCAGACCCGCGAAGGGCTCGGCCTGCACGTGGCGGTAGTAGCTCATCGGATCGACCTGGGACCAGAGCAGCTCCGAGAGCGAGAGGAGCACGGCCTGATCGCGCTCGTCCGCGTATGCCATGCGCAGCGTGGTGAAGTACTGGTCGAAGTCCTTCGAGCGATGCAAGAGCGTCCCGTAGTTGTTGCCAGGGACGCCGAGGTGGCCGCGCGTGATGTCCGGGCTGATGGCCATGTACGTTCCACCGAAGATTCCGCCCTGCGAAATGCCCGAGTAGAAGCGCTCGTCCGTGTTGACGCGGATGCCGCGCGAGGTCACCTCGGACAGCATCGGGAAGCGCCGGATCATCGCCCGCGCGAGCGCGACCCAGTTGACCATCCCTTGGTGCAGCCGGTCCGAGATGAACGGAAACCGCGAGAAATCCCGGAGGACCTGGCCGACCGTGACGAAGTCCTCGAAGGACATCCCCGCGAGGTTCGCCGAGAAGAAGATCAACCGATTGTTGTTGGCGATGACGTTGTTGTAGCCGGCGCGCACTTCGTCGCCCGACCCCATGAGGCCGTGGCCGTACTGCACGAGCCCGTGCGGCTCTGGATTGGGGTTGGTCGCGCTTCGCACGGCCGACCGCGGGACGCGGATCCACACGTCAACGGGGAGCGTTCCGTTGGCCATCGGCAGCCCGTCGGGGCCGTTGTTGAAGATGAACCACTGGATGCCGCGGATCGAACGCTCGATCATGTAGTGCGGGACGTTGATCGTGGCGCGAATCTCGAGCGCGATGTCCGCGTTCTCGGTCATCGAGTACTCGGTGACGCGAACGTCCTCGAACGCCGGTCCCTCGGGCACCCGCTGCAACACGTCCCGCGTCATGTGGAGCAGCGGCCCGTGCGTCGATCGAGAGCTCGCCGTGTTGAAGTCCCACGCGAGCGTCAGCGAGTCTCGCGCCACGCCCGCCGCCGTGAGCAGCGTGAACATCTCTTCGAACCGAGCGACGCGCGGCGCGAGCGCCGGGTCGGTCATCGCCGTACGATCGCGGAGCGCGCGAAACGCCGCGGACGGCGCGATCGGCGCGCCGCCCCGGTTGCGAAGGTTGCGCAGCGCGATCACATAACGTGTGCCTTCTTTCAAGAGCACCGCGGGGCGGATGAACAAGATCTTCTTGGTCGGGTCCGGCTCCTGCGAGTCGAGCTCGGCGTAGTACGGGATCCTTCGCAACGTCTGCGCGCCAGCGGCCCCCTGCACCTCGAAGTAGAGGATCCGCGCGTCGTCGGCCATCGACGGAGCGAGGTTGTACTCCGTGGGCAAGCCCGCAGGATCGAGGTCGGGCTGAAACGTCATCGCCGCTTCGCCGACCGAGTACCCGTCGAAGCGTCGCCACGCCGTGGGGTCCACCCGAAGGTTGTTCGCGGCGCGGGGAAGAGACGTCGGCCCGAACGTCAGCGTGTAGCCCGTGGGCCGCGCCATATCCGGGCGCAGATACAGGTTGGACGGCCACGGAAACGCGCAGTGACCCTCGTCGAGCGGATCGCAGTCCTCGGGGTTCGGCGCGGTTCGAACGTCCGTCGCCACGTCCGTCGCCGCGTCGTCGCTCGCGTCCGCAGGGGCGCCGTCCATCGTCACGTCGCCCGCAGCGTCCGTGATCGACGAGCTGTCGACGACGTCGGGTGTGGGTTGAACCGGCGGCGAGCACGCGGCTGCGGTGGCGACGAGCGCGAGGATGCAAGTCCTTCGCGCGTGCAAGCAAAAAGTTAGGTCGCGAGTGCGATCGAACATGTCCAGCCCTTTCTCAGTCGGCGTCGAAATTCGCGGCGTGATCGTGTTCTTCGACACAGAGCGCGGTCAAGCGCGGGATCCAAGGGTCTGCATGATTTCGCCGCGCTCGGTCGCGCGTTCGTGGGTGTATCGTCGGACACCCTGAACGTCGTGTGGGCGCTCGCGCCGCGCGGCACAGGGACCCTCCGCACATTCCCCCGAACGATCGACGCACGCGTAGCGAGGCCTGGCGATGTCCGACGAAGGCGCTCTCCTCGAGCAAGAGCCCGTTCCTCCAGCACTGGCCGCTGCCATCGCAGCAGCTGAGGCCAACCCCGACGACGAAGAGAAGTGGGAAGACCTCGATGAGGTTCTCTCGAAGGAGCAGCGGCCCGAAGCGGTCGCCGCGCTCATGCATCGCGTCCTCAGCGGGGCTGACGTCTCAGCGAAGCGAGCCAACGCGATCGGCCACCGCGCCGTTCGCTTCTATCAAGAGTGGTTCGAAGACCCCACCGCCGCCGCGAGCTTGCTCACGAGGGTGCTGCAGATCGACCCGAGCGCGGAGTGGGCGTTTCACCGGCTCACCCTGAGCTTCACAAAGGCCAAGCGCTGGAGCGAGCTGCTCTCGCTCTACGACGGCGCCCTCGAGCGAACGCAGGACCGAAAGCGCCGCGGCGAGCTCCTCGACGAGGCCGCGCAGGTCGCCCGTGATTTCGCAGGCGATCCCGATCGCGCGATCCGCTACCTCGAGCAGCTCGTCCCGCTGCGCCCCGCGGACAACCAGCTCGCCGCCGCGCTCGAACGACTCTTCGAGCGCCAGGCCCGCCACCACGACCTGATCGCGCTGTGGAATGGACGGCTCGGATCGCTCTCGCCCGACGACGCCCGCGCGACGCGGCTTCGCATCGCCCAGTGTTGGCTCGACGCGCTCAGCGAACCGACGCAAGCGCTCGCCGCGCTCTCGCCGCTGTTCGGCGAGCAGCGCGCGGATCAAGCGGTCTGCGCCAACACCGACAAGATCCTCGCGCTCGAGACCGCGCCGGTCGAGACCCGCGCGAAGGCGAGGGACCTGTTGTTGTCCCAGTACGACGCCGCGAAGAAGCCCGCCGAGCGCGCGGCGGTGTTCGAGCGGGCCCGCTCGTTCGTCACCGGCGCCGAGCGCGCAGCGACGCTCGACGAGCTCTCTCGCTTGCACGAGTCCCTCGGTCGCACACAAGACGCCCTCGCGCGCGGCGCCGAGCTCGTCGTGCTCGTCCCGACCGAGCCCGCGCACCGCACGCGACTACGCACGCTCGCCGAAGGAGCGGGCGCGTTCGACGTGTACGCGACGGCGCTCGCCGACGCAGCGGACGCGGTCGACGCGCAGGGCGAAGCCCCCGCGAGCACCGAGCTGCGCGCAGAAGCCGCGACGGTTCGCGCCAAAGAGCTCTCGGACGCAGCAGGCGCCGCGAGCCTCTTCGAGCGCGTCGTGGGCGCGTCCGTCGCCACGGCCGCAGAGAAGCTCTCTGCCGCGCGGTGGCTCGACACACTTTATCAACGCGTCGACGACAAGCCCGCGCTGCTCTCGGCGCTCGAGCGCCGCGCCGCGCTCGAATCAGACGTCGAAGAGCGCTGCGAGTCCCTCGCGCGCGCCGCGCGCCTCGCGGACGAGCTCGGCGAGACCGATCGTTCGCTCGCCGCGTGGGAGGGCGTCCTGCGCGATCGCGCGAGCGATCAAGAGGCGCTCGACTCGACCGTGTCGCTGCTCGAGCGCGCCGAGCGCTGGGCCCCGCTCGTCGAGGCGCTCTCGCGCCGCGCCGCCGCGCAGACGGACGACGCGGTCGTGCGCGCGGACCTCGTGCGTGCCGCGCGGGTGCTCTCGCACAAGCTCGACGACAACCTCCGCTCGGTCTCGCTCTGGACCTCGGTCGGTGAGCGCTTCGGACAAAACGCCGAGGTCGTCGACGCGCTCGCCGCGCTCCACGAATCCGCTGGCCGCTGGGAGGCGCTCGCCTCGCTCCTCGCCGCCGCGATCGAACGCGAGCAGGACAACGCGCGCCGCGCGGACCTCTGCACGCGCCTCGGCGAAGCCGCCATGGATCACTTGGGCGACAACGCTCGCGCGCTCTCGTGCTTCCGCTCGGCGCTCAGCGCAGCGCCGTCGCACGAACGCGCTCGGGCGCGCCTTCGCGAGCTCGCGGAGATTCCGGCGACCGCAGCGGGCGCTGTCGACGCGCTCGCGGCGGCGTTTACCGCGATGGACGAGTGGCAGTCGCTGCTCTCGATGCTCGACGCGCGCTTGCTGCACGCGGAGGACGCGAGCACGCGCGCGCTGCTCTTGCTCGAAGCGGCGTCCACCTACGAGAAGCGCGCCGAGGACACGAGCTCCGCGCTGCGCTGCGTGTGTCGCGCGTTCGTCGAGGTCCCCAGCGAGCGCGATTTCGAAGCGCACATGCTGCGCCTCGCCGAGGCGTCGGGAGAGTTTCAAGCGGTCGCCGACGCGTACCGCGGCGCCGTCGAGACCGCGCCGAGCGACGCGATGGCGCTCAAGCTCAAGTGCGCGAACGTCCTCGAGACGCGCGTCAGCGATCTCGAAGGCGCGCTCGAGCTGTATCGCTCGGTCTTCGAAGCGAACATCGCGCACTCGGAGGCGGCCAACGCCGTCGTCCGCGTCGCGTCTGCGCTCGGCCACTGGGAGATCGCCGCGGACGCGGTGGTTCGCGTCGCTGCGGCGTCCGGAGATTTCTCGTCGCTCCTCGCGAGCCTCGAGAAGGGCGCCGAGTCGGGCGACGGCTTCAGCGGCGCGACGGTGGCCCTCACCGACGCGATCTCGACGAGCGGGCTCTCGGGCCGCGTCGCGCACGACCTCGAAGCGCGCGTAGGACAGTGGCACCGCGATCGCCGCGACGACGCAGATCGCGCGCAGGCCGCCTTCGCGCGCGCCGTCGCGCAAGATCGAACGGTCTCCGAGTCGCTCGCCGCGCTCGCCGAGCTGCAGCGTCGCGCTCCGTCCTCGGCGCTCGTCGACACGCTCTTGCTCTTCGCTGACGCGACGGGCGACGACCTCGCCGCGCTCCGCGAAGCCGCGGAGCTCGCGGTCGGGCCCGCCAACGACGCGCGCGCCGACTCGATTTTGCAGCGGCTCTACAACGCGTCCTCCAAGGCGTGGACCGGCGCGGGCGATGAAGCGGCGTCCGAGCACTGCGCGTGGTCGCTCGAGCAGCTCGTCGCGCGCTACGTGTCCGAAGGCGCGATCGACCGCGCGGTGGATCTGCTCGAGGCCGCGGCCGCGCTGCCGTTTTCGCCGGAGACCTCGCGCTCGCTTCGTCGTCGCGCGGGCGCGCTCTGCGAGGGCTCGCTCGGCGACGCTCCGCGGGCCGTTCGACTGTTTCGTTCGGTCTTCGACGAGGACTCGGACGACGCGGAAGCGGGCGCGCGCCTCGCGGCTCTCTACGAGCAAAGCGGCGCGCTCTCGGAGCTCCGAGCCCTTCGCGAAGTGCAGCTGCAGCGCGCTCCCGACGCGGACGGACGCATCGCGCTCCGCCTCGAGCTCGCGCGCGTTCGAACGTTGCTCGGGCTCGGCGCCGAGTCCGAGCAGGCCCTCTCGGAGAACCTCGCCGAGCGCCCCGGACACGAAGAGAGCGTTCGTCTGCTGGCCGAGCGCATCGCCGCGCGCGGGGCAAACTCCGAGCTCTACGCGCTGTTCGCCGCGCAAGGCGGCGCGCTCGAGCCGAGCGAGCCGTCGGTGGCGCAAGCGCTCTGGGCGCGCGCCGCGCAGATCGCCGAGCGCGACCTCGCGGACGTCGCGCAAGCGATCAACGCGCACACGCGCGTCGTGGCGCTCGGCGAGTCGAGGCCGTCGCTCGACGCGCTCGCGTCGCTGCACGCGGGGCGCGGCGAGCACGATCGCGCCGTTTCGTGGCTCGAAAAGCGGCTCGAGCTCGCGGAAGGCGAGGACGATCGCGTCGAGGTCGTCGCGCGTCTCGCGCGTGAGTACACGCTCGCGGGTCAGGCGCCGCGCGCGGTCGAAGCGCTCGAGTCGCAGCTCGCTTCGACGCCGCACGCGAGGGACCTGCGCGCGCTCCTCGCCGAGCGCTATCGCGCCGCAGGCCAGTGGAACGCGCTCGCAGAGCTCCTCGTCGCCGGCGTCGAGTTCGCCGCGGACGACGAGCAACGCGTGGCGATGCTCCGCGAGGCCGCGGACGTGTTCGTTCGAAAGCTCTCCGCCGCGGACCGCGCGGTTCCGGTGCTCGAACGCGCGTCGCTGCTGGCGCCGACGGACCGCTCGGTGCGAGTCGCGCTCGCTGACGCGCGATGCGACGCGCAAGACTTCGACGGCGCGCGAGAGATCCTCGAGGCGTTGCTCGCCGAGTACGGCCGCCGTCGTCCGCCCGAGAGGGCGCGCGTGCACCGCACGCTCGCGCGCATCGCGCGTTCGCGCGGTGATCTGAGCGGCGCGCTCGGGCAGCTCGAGCTCGCCTCCAACATCGACCTCGACGACCCGGGAACCCTGCAAATGGTCGGCGAAGTCGCGCTCGAACTCGGCGAGCACGAGCGCGCCGCGAGCGCGTACCGGTCGTTGCTCCTCGTCGTTCGCAGGCAGTCGAGCGAGGATGGTCCGTCGCAGTCCGAAGTGCTCTTCGCGCTGCACCGAATCGCGCGGACCCAAGGGCAAGCCGATCGCGCGGCAGAGGTCCTCGAGAGCGCGTTCGAGGCCGCGAGCGAGAGCGCGACCGAAGCCGAGCGCTTCGAGAGGGCGCTCCTCGCCGCGAACGAGCAAGAGCTGCTGCTTCGCGCGCTCAAGTCGCGCCTGTCGCGCACCGCGGACGGCGCGGACAAGGCCAAGGCGCTCGACTCGGTCGCGACCACGCTCGAGGCCCTCGGCCGCAGCGGCGAAGCGTTGGACGCGCGCCTCGAGGCGCTCCCGTCCTTCGCAGACGACAACGACGCGCACAGCTCGACGCGCGCGCTCGCGAAGCGCACCGAGCAGAGCGCTCGCTACGTCGCGGCCGTTCGCGCGCTCGCGGGATCGATCACCGATCGCGCGGTCGCTGGACGGTTGCTCCTTCGCGCTGGCGAAGCGACGGCCGAAGACCTCGGCGACGCCCGAGGCGCGGTCGCCGATCTCGAGAAGGCTCACGCTGAAGGTGCTCCAGAGCGCGACGTCCTCCGCGCCCTCGATCGCGCCTACCGCGCATCGGGAACGGACGGCGCCGTCGCGCCGCTCCGCGCCGTGCTCGCGCGTCGCGCGGACCCCGAGGGGCCCGAAGACGATCACGAGCAGCGCGTCGACGCGCGCTACCGCCTCGCCGAGCTCGACCTCGGCCGCGCCGAATCGCGCGACGAGGGCCGCGCGACGCTCGAAGCCGCGCTCGACGAAGACGCTCGCTACGACCGCGCCGCGACGATGTTGGCGACGGCGTGCGCGAGCGCGCCAGACGACGCGGCGCTCGTCGCGCTCTACGAACGGGTCGCTCGATCGCTCGGCGACGACGCGGTCCTGCTCGACGCGCTCGATCGCGCGACGGCGCTCCCCGACGCGACGCAAGACCTCTTGCGCGAGGCCGTCGAAGTGGCGCAGCGCTCGTCGCGCGCCGATCGCGAGGCCGCCTTGCTCGAGCGCGCGATCGAACGCGCCGGCGACACTTCCGACGCGACGTGGGCGCTCGTCGCCCTCGGACGCGCCAAGAGCGCCGCAGGAGCGCCGCGAGAGGCCGTCGAGCTGCTCGGTCGCGCGTCGAAGCTCGCGGACGCGAGCGAGGCGGTTCCGCTCGGCGTCGAAGCGGCGCAGATCGCGATGGATCCGCTCGGAGACCTCGCGCTCGCAGCGTCGATCCTCGAGGCGCTCGCCGAACGGGACGCCGCCGAGCGCACGATTTGGGAGCCCTTGCTCGACGTCTATCGACGACTCGGCGCGAAGGACAAGCTCTCGGCGCGCATCGAAGTGGTCCTCGAGAACGTCTACGACGTCAACGAGCGCAACAGGCTCCGCGTCGAGCGAGCGCGCATCCTCGCTGCGTCGCCCTCGACCGTCGACGACGCTGCGGCGAGCCTTCGCACGTGCCTCGAAGACGACCCGGGTGACGTCGAAGCCGCGCAGCTCCTCGCGGACCTGCTCGAGAAGAGCGGAAACGCCGAAGAGCTCGACGAGTTTCTACGCTGGCAGCTCGACGGCGCGCGCGATCGCGCCGACGGACGCGCGGTCGTCGCGTTGTCCCTCAGGCTCGCGAGCCGCTGGGGCGCCGATCGTCGCGACGACGTCGTGGCGCTCTACCGAAGCGCGCTCGATTGGGCTCCCACCGACGCTGCTCTTTTGCGCGCGTTGCTCGCGCAGTACTCCGCCGCAGAGTCTCCGGACGATCGCGCGGACGTGCTCGAGCGCTTGCTCGAGTGCACCGAGGGCGACGAGGCTGCGAAGTACGCGATCGAGCTCGCCGATGCTCGCGTCGCCAACGACGATCGCGAGGGCGCCACGCGCGCGCTCGATCGGGGCTTCCGCGCGGCGCCGAAGAGCACCGCGATCCGCACGAGGCTCGAAGCCGCCCTTCGCGAGGCGGGCGACACCGGCGCGCTCGCGAGCACGATCGCGTTCGACGCCGAGCACCGCGAGTCGGCGAGCGAAGCGGTCGCGCGCTTCCGCGAGGCCGCGGCGATCTACCGCGATCCGCTCGGTGATTTCGCTGCGGCTGCTGCGTGCGTCGCGAAGGCGCGCGAGCGGGCTCCCGAAGACGTCTCGCTCGTCGAAGAGCACGCGCGAGACCTCTCGTCGGCAGGCGACAACGACGCGGCTGCAGCGGCCCTCGACGAGGCGCTCGCTCGCGCGGGCGAGGGCTCGTCCGTTGAGCCGTCGCTGCGTCGCGCGCGGGGCGCGGTGCTTCGCGCGGCAGGACGAGTTTCCGAAGCGGTGAACGAGCTCGAGCTCGCGCGCGCTCGCGAGCCCGAGGTGACGCTGCCGCTCTTGCTCGACGCGCTCGACGCGCTTCGTGACGACGCGCGTTCGCGTGGAGATCGCGCGCAAGAACGCGCCGCTGCCAACCGCGTCGCGTCGCTCGCAGCGGACGCCGGTGACTCGGCCCGCGCGTGCGCGGCGCTCGAAGCGTGGGTCGAGTTCGACCCGAGCGACAAAGAGTCGCTTCGCACCCTCGCGAGCCTGCACGCCGACGCCGCCCGTTGGGACGCCGTCGTGTCGGTCTACCAACGACTGGCCGATGCATCCGAGGGCGAAGAGAAGCTCGACGCGACGCTGCGCCTCGCCGAAGCGTGCGAGCGCGCCGAGCGCCTCGGTGACGCGCGCGCCGCGCTGGAGGCGATCTTCCGCGAGCAGCCCGAAAACGAACCCGTTCGCGCTTGGCTGCGCCGCGTGTACACAGCGCTCGACGCGCACAGCGAGCTCGCAGAGCTCTCGCTCGAGGACGCGCGTCACGCGCCCGCCGAAGCGATCCGCTTCGACCGTCTTCGCCAAGCGGGGAAGCTCTTCGTCCTCGCGGGCCGCAACGAAGACGCCGTCGCGCCGCTCGAACAAGCGCTCAAGCTCCGCGCGGCCGATCACGAGAGCACCGTCGGCCTGTGCGACGCGTACATCGCGATCGGAAACATCGAGGCCGCGTCCGCGCTCTTGCAAAACGCGATCAACGGTCACCGCAACCGCCGCTCGGCCGAGCTCGGCGCGCTGCAGTACCGCATGGCGCGCGCCGCGGCCGCCGTGGGCGATCAGGGCGTTCAACTCGCGTGGCTCAACGCTGCGCTCGAGAGCGATCACCAGAACGGCTCGGTCGCGAGCGAGCTCGCGGAGCTGGCGATGGCGTTCGACGACCTCGACACCGCGCTCAAGGCGCTTCGCGCGCTCACGCTCATGAAGGCCCCGGGACCGATGACGCGCGCCGAGGCGTTCTATCGACAGGGCGTGATCGCCTTCAAGCAGGGCGACCCGCGCAAGGCCGCGTTCTTGGCCAAGCGCGCGCTCAGCGAAGACGGCGAGCTGTCCGCCGCGCGCGAGCTGCTCACGCAATTGGGTGAGTGACGCGAGCGGTTCATCGCCGTTGATGATCCCGTTCACGACCACCCGTGATCCCGTTCACGGCCACCCGTGAACGCCCCCCTTTCATGAGCGCCCATGAACGCATTCATGAGCGCCCATGAATGCGCGATCATCACCGGCGTGACTCACGAGAGCAGTCTTCGCTCGTTGCTCGACGCCGCGCTCGCGCGATCGATCGATCACCCCACGTACGCCACCGTGGACGCCTTCTGGCGCGCGCACGTCGATCGCTCTCAGCACCACCCGTTGCCCTTCGATCGCGCGGTGCTCGGCGGACTCTTCGCAGACACCGTTGGCCAGGCGTTTACGGCTGGCTACCGCGCGGCGCTCCAAGCGCTCTTCGACACGCTCTCGCCCTCGGACGCCGCGTCGTTCTGCGTGACCGAGCGCGGGGGCGGGCACCCTCGCGCGATCGAGACCACGCTCGAGAACGCGCAGGACGACCGCGCGTTGACCGGTGAAAAGACCTGGATTTCGCTCGCGGACGGCGTCGTTCACTTGCTCGTCGTCGCGCGCGAAGGGACGCACGATGACGGGCGCCCGAAGCTCCGGATCGTTCACGTCGATTCGAGTCGCGCGGGCGTGACGGTCACGCCGATGTCGATCGGCGCGATGGTCCCCGACGTGCTGCACGGCTCGGTGCGCTTCGATCGCGTTCGCGTCGCGGACAGCGAGCTGCTCGCGGGCGACGGATACGCGCGGTACGTGAAGCCGTTTCGAACGGTCGAGGACGTTCACGTGTTCGGCGCGCTGCTCGGGTACCTCGTGGCCGTGGCCCGATCGTCCGAGTGGCCCCCAAGTGTGCTCGCGCGACTCGCGTCGTCGATCGCGACGCTTCGCGCGTTGGCGGTCGAGCCTCCCGACGATCCGGTGGTGCACGTCGCGCTCGACGGCGCGCTCTCGACCGCGAAGGCGCTCGTGAGCGAGCTCGATTTGCTGTGGGAATCAGCGGCCCCCGACGCGCGCGACCGCTGGAATCGCGACCGCGTCCTCTTGTCCGTCGCACAACGTGCGCGCGACGCCCGCACGACGCGCGCGCTCGAAGCGCTCTCGCGCCGCTGACAACGAGGGCGCCGCGTGATACTCGCGCCGACGCCATGAGTCGCATCTACCGCACGCTGCCCCCGGCAGGAACGAAGCTCGGCATCGCCTTCTCGGGCGGCCTCGACACCCGCTGCGCCGTCGCGTGGCTCTCTCGCCAAGGAATGCAGGTCTACGCATACACCGCGGACCTCGCGCAGCCCGACGAAGAGAACCCCGCGGACATTCCCCCGAGCGCGATCACGCACGGCGCGGTGAAGGCCGTGCTCGTCGATTGCCGCGAGGCGCTCGTGCGCGAAGGGCTCACCGCCATCCAGTGTGGCGCGTTTCACTTGAGCGTCGGCGGACGCAAGTACTTCAACACCACGCCGCTCGGCCGCGCCGTCACGACGACGGCCATCATCCGCGCGATGCGCGAGGACGGCGTCGACGTGTTCGGCGACGGAAGCACGCACAAGGGCAACGACATTCAGCGCTTCTATCGCTACGGAATCCTCACGAATCCCGCGCTGAGGATCTACAAGCCGTGGCTCGATCAGAAGTTCGTCGACGCGTTCGGCGGCCGCAAAGAGATGTCCGAGTACCTCGCGTCCGTAGGACTTCCGTACCGAATGGGCACGGAGAAAGCCTACTCGACCGACGCCAACGTCCTCGGCGCGACGCACGAAGCGAAGGACCTCGAGCACCTCGACAAGGGCATGACCATCGTCAACCCGATCATGGGCGTCGCGTTCTGGAAGCGCGACGTCGCGATCGAGCCCGAGACCGTGAGCATCACGTTCGACGGCGGGCTTCCGTCGCGGCTCAACGGCAAGACCTTCGGCTCGCACTTCGAGCTCTTCGTCGAGGCCAACCGCATCGGCGGGCGCCACGGGCTCGGCATGAGCGACCAGATCGAAAACCGCGTGATCGACGCCAAATCCCGCGGAATCTACGAGGCCCCTGGCATGGCCCTCCTGCACATCGCCTACGAGCGGCTGCTCAGCGCGATCCACAACGAGAACACGACGGACCTCTACTGCACGCTCGGCCGCAAGCTCGGACGATTGCTGTACGAGGGCAAGTGGTACGACCCCGAGGCGATGATGCTGAAGGACGCCCTCGTGAAGTGGGTCGCGCCCACGGTGTCGGGGACGGTCACGCTCGAGCTGCGTCGCGGTGAGGACTACACGATCCTCGAGACCAACGCGCCGTACATGGCGTACGACCCGAACAAGCTCTCGATGGAGAAGGTCGCTGCGATGTTTACGCCCGAGGACCGCATCGGCGCGCTCGAGCTGCAGAACCTCAACGTCACGGACAACCGCGCCCTGCTCATCGAGCACATCAAGGGAACGCGCCGCGTCGGCCCCGGTCACGTCGCGTCCGCGCCGCTCCTCGGCGAGGGCGACGAGGACTGAGCCAGCGCGCGAGCGCTCGCGTCGTCGAGCAGCGCGGCCAAACGCTGACCGTCTCGACGGTTTGCGCCGCTCGTCTCTCTGTTCGATCCTTCGTCGGTGGTTGCGCTGCTCTGTATCGCCACGGTCGTGATCGCTTCGATCGCGATCCCTCTCATGGCCATGCGCCCGTACTTGCGAGAACAGGCGCTCTATTGGCCCGGCTATCGATTGATCGAACGCTCGAAGGTCGCCGTCGGTGATGGCGCGTTTCGCGACGGATCAGCCGCCGTCGAGACCCATCGCGAGATCCCCGCTGGCATCCCGCCGACGGTGAAGCTCACGTCATTTCTCGCGATGTTCTGCGGGCAGCTCTTTCCGATTCTCGGCATGTACGCCGCGCTCGGACTGCTGACGTCGATCGTGTTCTTCGCGGAGCTCGGCTTTCTCTCGGGGCTCAACATCCTCGTTGGGATCCTCGGGAGCGGCGCTTGGGCGATGGCGGCGCGCAGCGGTTGGAAGGCCAGCGCCGCAGTCTTGAGCGGTGATGAGCGCGTCGCTGAAGCGGCGTTGCAGAAGTCCGTGAACTGGCACCTCGCAACGCTCGGAACGATGGTGGCAGCCGTGGTGTTCGCGATGGTCCGCGATTTCGATGGCGCGTGGCTGGTGTTTTCGGCGCCGTTCTTCGCGCTGGTTGCCTTGGCGTTCTTTCAGCAGGCGGCGTTTCGCGCGCACAAGTCGAAGTTGCCCTCGGTCGTGGGGGCGCCGCTTCACAACGAGCACGGGTTCGAGGTCTCCGGCGTGCGCGTGCAGGACGTCGCCGAGCCGGCCGTGGCGGCAGCGGACGATCGCGACGCGACTACGATCGACGCCCGCGATCAGCGCCAACGTTGACCCACTACCGTCGCCCGATCGCGTACAGCGAGGCGCCGCGCACGTTCTCGTCGATCCGAAGCGGCGCGCGCATCGAGGGGACCGCGCGCTCGTCGCAGTCGGGCCGATCGCACTGCCTGCACGTCACGCCCACGGGAACAGCCGTTCCCGGCGCGTCGAGCGCGACGCCGTCGGAGTACACGAGCTCGCGCGCGTGCTCGATGCGACACCCCAAGCCGATCGCGAGCACCGGCTGCTGCTGGTGAAATCCCCCCGAGTCCTTCTGGATCGTCCGCGCGATGCAGAAGTACGTCTGCCCGTCGAGCATCTTGCTCACTTGAATTCTGATCATGTTGGGCGTCTGAAACGCGGCGAAGACGTTCCACCGCGGGCACGCGCCGGAGAAGCGCGCGAAGCGGATGCCCGACCCCGAGAATCGCTTCGACAAGTTGCCCGCCACGTCGATGCGCAGCATGTGAAACGGAACGCCCTCCGCGCCCTTGCGCCGCAGCGTCGTCACCCGATGCGCCGCTTGCTCGAACCCCACGCGAAACCGCCTCCCGAGCACGTCGAGGTCGTACCGAGTGCTGCGCGCGGCCTCGAGAAATCGCCGGTACGGCATGAGCACCGCGCCCGCGAAATAGTTGGCGAGCGCGACGCGGGCGAGGGGGCGCGCCTCTTCGGACACGCCCGCGTCTTCGTCGAGGATCGCGTCGATCACCGAGTGGTGCGCGAGCAGCGCGAGCTGGTGCGCGAGCTGAAAATTGCGCGATCGCGTGGGCAGAAGCTCGCTCAGCACGACGCGCTTGTGCTCGGCGTCGAACCGCCGCAAGACCCCTGGTTCTTCGTCCCACCGCGCGATGCGCACCTCGAGTCCGTGCGCTTCTCGCAGGTGAAATCGCAGGGCTCCGTACAGGTCGTCCCCGTCGATGCGCGCGCGCTTCCAGAGCTCCTCCGCCGCTTCTTCGAGCGCGGGAAAGTAGTTGCCCTGCCGCTGCACGAGGTCGTTGACCTCTTCGCTCGGCGCGAGCAACGCGCGACCCGAGCCGCCGTCTTCTCCGTCGCTCACGCGGCTCGCGAGGTTGTCGACGCGCTCGCGAGTCTCTTCGTACGCGCGGTAGAGCGAGAGCATGGCGCGCGCGAGGTTTGGGCTCGAGGTCACGAGCTCTTTCACGTCGGCCCCGTGCAACTCGTGCGCTTCGAAGATGGGATCGCTCAGCGCCTCCAAGAGATCCGCGCTCAACCGCGCGTCGTCGTCCGCGACGAACGCGCCCAGCTCGACGCCGAACACCGTCGCGAGCTGAATCATCATCGCCGCGGGAAGGGGCCGACGATTGTTCTCGATGAGGTTCAGGTAGCTCGGCGAGACCCCGAGCTTCTCCGCGAGCTGCGCTTGGCTCATCGAGTGCTGCCTTCGCAGCGCTTTGACCTTCGCGCCGAGCCTCGTCACCTCGCGTACGTCGCGACCTTTGCTCACCATTCGACGGGCCTTTCGTCTTTGCGCGTGGGGCGCACTCCGTGCGTCACAACCACCCTGAAATTGACAACGTTGACAGTACTACAGCCTGTCGTTGACCGCCATTGACACAGTCTTCCTGCACACATCGCCAGTTTGCTTGCCGGGTTGACGCAGACAGTCAATGAATTGCCTCCGGCGCACATGGCAGTCGAAGGCGTGTTCATCAACGGGCCGATGCGGAGCGGGTACGAAGCGATCCTGACGGACGAGGCTGTCGCGTTCGTCGCGGAGCTCGTTCGTCGGTTTCGCGATCGTCACGCGGCGCTCCTCGCGCGGCGTGTGGACCTGCAGCGCGAGCGCGAGCGACACACGCGCTCATGGGGCTTTCTGCCGGAGACGCACGCGGTCCGCGCGGGCGACTGGCGCGTGGCGCCCGTCCCCTCGGTGATCGCGGATCGGCGCGTAGAGATCACGGGCCCGGTCGACCGCAAGATGGTGATCAACGCCTTGAATAGTGGGGCGAAGGTCTTCATGGCGGACTTCGAGGACGCCAACACCCCCACGTGGGACAACCAGCTCTCGGGGCAGATCAACCTCCGCGACGCGGTGCGCGAGACGATCGAGTACACCGCGCCCGAGTCGGGAAAGCGCTACGCGCTCGCGAGCGATCACGCGGTGCTCTTCGTGCGCCCGCGCGGCTTGCACTTGCCCGAGCGGCACTTCGTCGTGGACGGAGCTCCTGCTCCCGGATCGCTCTTCGACTTCGGGCTCTTCTTCTTTCACAACGCGAAGGAGCAGCTCGCGCGGGGCGCGGGGCCCTTCTTCTACCTGCCCAAGCTCGAGTCGCACCTCGAAGCCCGCTGGTGGAACGACGTCTTCCTCTCCGCCCAAGACGCCCTGAACATCCCCCGTGGAACGATCAAGGCCACGGTCCTCATCGAGACCTTGCCCGCGGCGTTCGAAATGGAAGAGATCCTCTACGAGCTGCGCGAGCACTCGGCGGGGCTCAACTGCGGGCGCTGGGACTACATCTTCTCGTTCATCAAGAAGCGCGCGCACGAGCGCGAGGCGATCACGCCCGATCGCGGCCTCGTCACGATGGACAAGGCCTTCTTGCGCGCCTACTCGCTGCTGCTCATCCGCACGTGCCACAAGCGCGGCGCGCAGGCGATGGGCGGGATGGCCGCGGTCATCCCCATCAAAAACGACCCCGCTGCCAACGAAGCAGCGCTCGCGAAGGTCCGCGCGGACAAGCTCCGCGAAGTGACCGACGGCCACGACGGAACGTGGGTCGCCCACCCCGGCCTCGTCTCGATCGCCAAAGAGATCTTCGACGCCCACATGACCAGCGCCAACCAGCTCGACCGCGTCCGCGACGACGTGAGCGTCACGGTCGAGGACCTCTTGCGCGTGCACGAAGGCGCGCGGACGGTGGACGGCGTTCGACACAACATCCGCGTGGGCGTGCAGTACCTCGAGGCGTGGCTTCGGGGCGTCGGCTGCGTTCCGCTCTACAATTTGATGGAGGACGCGGCGACCGCCGAGATCTCGCGCGCGCAGATCTGGCAGCAAATTCGCTACGGAATCTCCGTCGACGGACTCGGGGTCCTCACGCCCGAGGCCTACGCGAAGCTCGCGGACGAAGAGATGGCCCGCGTGCGCGGCGAGGTCGGCGACGAGCGCTTCACGAGCGGCCGCTTCACCGAAGCACGCGCGATGTTCGATCGGCTCGTCACCGCGAGCGTGTTCGAAGAGTTTCTCACGCTGCCCGCGTACGAAGCGCTGCGGCAGACGATGAACGACTGAGTTGTATTAGCACACATATTCAAGAGTCTTCACGGATCACTGCGACCACTGAAGGAGAGCGACATGACCATCGGAGCCGTTCCCAGCACCGCCGCGAACACAAGCCCCTCGACCGTCGTCGGCGGCGAGCGCCTCGACTCCCCGCGATGGAAGGGCATCAACCGCCCGTACACCATCGCGGACATCCAGCGCCTCCGCGGCTCGCTGCTCGTCGAGCAGACGCTCGCGACCCGCGGCGCGCGTCGCCTCTGGCAGATGATGAACGAGAAGTCCTACGTGCAAGCGCTCGGCGCGCTCACCGGCGCGCAGGCGATGCAGATGGTCCGCGCGGGCCTCGACGCGATCTACCTCTCGGGCTGGCAAGTGGCCGCGGACGCCAACACGTCCGGACAGATGTACCCCGACCAGAGCCTGTACCCCGTGGACTCCGTTCCCGCGGTCGTTCGCCGCATCAACCGCACGCTGCAGCGCGCGGATCAAATCGAGACCGCCGAGGGCGGGCCGAAGCGCGATTGGTTCGCGCCCATCATGGCCGACGCAGAAGCGGGCTTCGGCGGACCCCTCAACGCGTTCGAGCTCATGAAGGGCATGATCGAAGCGGGCGCCGCGGGCGTTCACTTCGAAGACCAGCTCGCGAGCGAGAAGAAGTGCGGTCACTTGGGCGGCAAGGTCCTCGTCCCCACCGGCCAGTTCATCCGCACGCTCGTCGCCGCGCGCCTCGCCGCCGACGTCATGAACGTCCCCACGGTCCTCGTCGCGCGCACCGACGCCGACAGCGCCAAGCTCATCACCAGCGACCACGACGAGCGCGACAAGCCCTTCATCAAGAGCAGCGAGCGCACGGCCGAGGGATTCTTCCGCGTCGAAGCGGGCGTGAAGGCCGCGATCGCGCGCGCCGTCGCGTACGCCCCCTTCGCCGACGTCCTCTGGTGCGAGACCAGCACGCCGGACTTGGAAGAAGCCAAGGAGTTCGCCGAGGGCGTCCACAAGCTCTACCCTGGAAAATTCCTCGCGTACAACTGCTCCCCGTCCTTCAACTGGAAGAAGAACCTCGACGACGCGACCATCGCCAAGTTCCAGCGCGAGCTCGGCGCGATGGGCTACAAGTTTCAGTTCGTCACCCTCGCGGGCTTCCACCAGCTCAACTACGGGATGTTCGAGCTCGCCAAGGGCTACAAGGAAGAGGGCATGTCCGCGTACTCGCGCTTGCAGCAAGCAGAGTTCGCGGCCGAAGCGCAGGGTTACACCGCCACGCGCCACCAGCGCGAAGTGGGCACCGGGTACTTCGACGCCGTCAGCGAAGTGATCTCCGGCGGCGCGTCGAGCACCCTCGCGCTCACGGGATCGACCGAGAAGGCTCAGTTTTGAGCTACACATCGCCCCCGTGCTGACCACGGGTGCCATGCGATGAAGGGGCGACCTCTGCTCGACGCGATGATCGAGGTCGCGAAACAAAAGGGCCTCGCGATTCGTCGCGAGGCGCTCAAGGGCGCGCTGACCCAAGGGGGGCTCTGCGTGCTCAAGGGCGTTCCCACGGTGTTCGTCGACGACCGCGCGCAGGTGGACGCGCAGATCGAAGTGCTCGCGGGCGTCCTTCGCCGCTACGAGTGGAGCGACGAAGAGCGCGCCGTCATGAACCCCGCCGTGCTCAGCGTGCTCGTGCGCAAAGCCAAGAGCGACTGAGCGTTGATTTCGTGTGCGACCGTCAGGCCCCGGCGAGCGCGCCGAAGAACCCGCCGATGCACGCGAGCCCGATGATCACGCCGAAGATCGCGGTGGGGACCATGCCCCACATCTGCGCGCTCTTGGCCTTCGCGAGCGCCGTCCCGTAATCGCCCATGCGCGAGGCCTCTTGCGATCCGCTGTACTGCACGAACGCGCCGATCGCCGCAGGCCAGCAGAACAGCAGCGCCACGATCGCCCACACCATCGCCTTGCGTTGCTCGGCGTCCACCTGCGCGTTGCCGTACGGCGTGACCGCGACCATCCCCATCGGCGCAGCCCCGAAGCCCGGCGCAGGCTGCCCGAACGGGCTCCCCATCGGGGCCGGCGCGGGGGCTCCGTACGGCGAGGGCGGCGCACCGTAGGGCGCGGGCGCGGGTTGCGGCGCTCCGTACGGCATCGGCGCGGGCTGCGGCGCACCAAAGGCACCACCCGATGGCGGCGGAGCTCCGTACGGCGAGGGCGGCGCACCAAACGGCGCTCCACCCGCAGGACCGCTCGGCGGCGCACCGAACGCACCGCCACCGGACGGCGCACCGTAGCCACCACCACCGCCCGGGCCGCTCGGCGGGGCTCCACCAAACGGCGCTCCACCCGCGGGCGCGCCCACAGGATTGAACCCTCCCGGCGCACCCGGAGCTCCGACAGGCGCCACCATCGGCTGCGCGATCGTCGCTGCGATCGCAGCGGGTCCCGACGCAGGGCCGGTCTGCACCGCAGGCGCTGCGCCAGCCCCCTTCACGTTTGTCGATCCGCAGCGCGGACACTTCGAATCAGGACCTGCGCCCACGGCGTCGAACTGCAGCAGGCACGATTGGCACTCGAGCTTCATCGGTGGCCCGCAGTGTATCAGACGCTCAGGCGTCGCTCGGCGTCGAATCGAGAATCGATTTCGCGTTGTCGAGGATGCGCTCGGCGATCGCCCGCTTCGGCTTCTTGATGATCTCTTCGGCCGCGTCGCGCGACACGATCGTGACGGTGTTGTCGTCGCCCTCGAAGCCGTGCTCGGCGAGGTTTGCGACGACCAGGTCGCAGCCTTTGCGCTCGAGCTTCGAGCGCGCGTACCCCACGAGGTCACCCGTCTCGACCGCGAAGCCCACGAGCACCGGTCGTCGGTTGGCGCCGCGCCAAGCGCCGAGGCCCGCGAGGATGTCCGGGTTTTTCACGAGCTCGAGGACCAGGCGATCCTGGCCTTTTTTGATTTTGTGGGTGGCCACGGTGTCGGGTCGATAGTCCGCCACCGCCGCGGCCATCACGATCACGTCGAACGAGGTCTTTCGCGCCTCGATCTCGCGCTGCATCTCGAGCGCCGAGCGCACGGCCACGCGCTCGATCGCCTCGTGGTGCACCGCCCTCGCGGTGATCGGCCCGTGAACGACCGTGACGCTCGCGCCCCGCTCGTGCGCCGCGTCGGCGATCGCGAGGCCCATCTTCCCGCTCGAACGATTGCCGACGAAGCGCACGGGGTCGATGGCTTCGTGCGTCGGCCCCGCGCTCACCAGCACTCGAACGCCGCGCAGGTCCTGCGCTCTGCTCGCCATCGCGATGACTTGTTCAGCGATCCGCTCGGGTTCTTCCATACGCCCGATGCCGACCTCGCCGCTCGCGAGCGGACCGACCACGGGGCCCACCAGCTGCGCGCCGCGCGCGACGAGCTTCGCGATGTTCTCTCTCGTCGCGGGGTGCTCCCACATGCGCGGGTGCATCGCCGGAGCGAACACGACAGGGCTCTTCGCGCAGAGCAGCGTCGCGGTCGCGAGGTCGTTGGCGATCCCGTTGGCCGCGCGCGCCAGAAGGTCCGCCGTCGCCGGAGCGACCACGATGAGCTCGGCCCGCGCCGCGAGCTCGACGTGCAATTCGCCCGAGAAATTCGCGTCCCAAAGCTCCGTTCGCGCCGCGCGCCCCGTGAGCCCCGCGAACGTCACGCCGCCCACGAACTTCTGCGCCGCGTCCGTGAGGATCGTCTCGACCTTTGCGCCTGCGCGGAGCAGCTCGCGCGCCAGGATCGCGCTCTTGTACGCGGCGATCCCTCCGCCTACGACGAGCAGGACCTCTTTGCCAGCGAGCGACGCGGTCATCGTCGTGCACCGCGCGGCGCGGCGGCGTTCGCGTTGGCGGCGGGCGCGGCCTGCGGAGTGGGCGGAAGCCTGGTAAATCCCTGGGCGATCGTCCATCCGGGCGTTCCGGTCATGCCGGGGCGACGCACTTCGAGCATCCGCGCTTCGCCGGGGCTCTGCGTGGTCGCCATGTACTGATCCGCGGTGTACTCGCTGTGATCGTCGGGGTTGGGCGGGTTTCCCGCTCCGCCGCCGGTGCCCGCGTGCCAGATCTCGACCGTCGGCGGATAGACGTCCTCCCAGCGCTCGCGCACCGCTTGATCGCCGTCGCGCACGATTCGATACCGACGCACACGAAATCCAGGAATGCCCCGCTGCGTGAGCACGCGCTGCCCTGGCGCGAGGTTCGGATCGGGGACATCCCTCGTCGGAAACCGATCCACGTGCATGATCTTTCGCACGAAGGTCACCGAGCGCGTCCGTCGCGGCCCGAGCAGCTCGATGCGCGCGAGCCCGCCGCCGAGCCGCGTGTGAATCACCACGGGATGCGGGAGGTTGTTGCGCATCCGGAGGTTGATCGACGGGTACACGACCGTCGCGTCGAGGCCCATCTTGATGTAGCCCGAAGGCCGGGTGTGCGGGCGTCGATCCAAGATCTCCATGCCCGAGAAGAAGCTCGCGGCGTGGAGCGTCCCCGCGATCTGGCACGTCCCGCCGCCGACGCCGTCGATGAGCTCGCCCGCAGAGATCACCGTCGCCATGCGAAATCCGTTGGCTTCGCTGCGATCGCCGACGACCGCGTTGAAGTCGAAGATCTCGCCCGGCATCCACACGTAGCCGTTGATCTTGCTGGCCGCGAGGTGGAGGTTGTACGTGCGGTCGCGCTTGCTCTCGTCCGCGTTGTAGTTGGTCTCGAAGAAGCCCAACACCTCGCGCATCTCGATGCCCGCGAGCTGCGCCCGCGTCACGCGCGCCGGCGTGTTGCTGATCGCCGCGGGGACCTCTGCCTGTCCGCGCGAGAGCGCCTCGTCGAGCTTCGCGAGCGTCGCGTACACATCCATGTACCGCCCCGCCTGCTCGGGAACGACCGCGCGATTCTCGACATCGAGCCGCGCGTCCACGGGCTGGTGATCGACGTCTTCTTTGAGCTGCATGAGCAGCGGCATCGCGATCGACCCATCGAGGTGAACGGGCATCGGCAGCTCGACGGGCTGCCCCGCGGCGATCGTCGCGTGGTGCCGAAGCAACGGCGAGGTGGGATCGGTCGACGCGGCGATCAAGTGCGCGAGCATGCGCTCGTCGACGCGCGCCCCGAGGTCCGCGCGCGAGCGATCGATCACCCGGTCTTCTTCGCGCGTTTGAATGGCCTCGCCCTGCTGCACCGTCACGGTCACCCGCGCCGTCACGCGGACGTGCTCGCGGAGGTAGCCTCGCGCCACTTCGCGCGCGGTCGCGAGCGCGTCGCGGCCCGGCTGAATTTCACGCCCCAGAATTCGAATCCTCGGACGCTGGGCGGCCGCGACGCCCTGCTCGGGCAGGAGCAGGTAGCCCGAGACGCCGCCGATCGCTGCGAAGAGGACACCCAGGACTGGCAATGGAGGCAGGTTCATTTGTCGCTCGCTCGTGGCAGGATTCTTCCCATAGTGCCAACTGGTCGATTCCTCAACTTCGCGCCCGTGGTCGTGGCGCTCTCGACCGCGTGTGTCACCGGGGCCGCCGTGGGCGGAGGGCCCGCGTACATCGAGCTCGCGCCCGGCGGACGCGTGGTTCGTCAGGGCGTTTGGCGTCCAGCGCGGGACATCGAGCTCGCGGTGCGCGTCCGTTGCGACGGCGAAAACAGCGCCCGCGCGTGCCGCGTCGAGATCGCCGAAGCCGCCCGATCGGGCGAGCGGCTCCTCGCGTCCGAGCCGTGCGGGATGGCGATGCCCTTTCCTGGCGTGGACACGGATCGAACGGTGTTGATCCTCGTCGGCGAAGACGCGCGGGGAGGGTGGCGCCAGGCCGCCCGTTGGGTCGCTGAGCGTCGCGCGATTCAATGGACGCGACGCCGGTACGACGACGGAATGTGACCACACCCCTCTCACGCCTCTCTCTCGGACGCGGGGCGCGATCGTTCGCAGGACCGTATTCCGTGCCATGAATCACGAGCGTCACGCATGATCGACGAGCTCGTCGGACGAACCCTCCGCGGTCGATATCGTGTGCTCTATCCCATCGCGAAGGGCGGGATGGGCGCGGTGTTCGAAGCCGAGGACCTCGAGGCGCGCCGACGCGTGGCGCTCAAGGTCGTGCGGCAGGAGTTCTTGCGCGACGTCGTTTCGATCGAGCGATTTCGCCGCGAGGCCACGATCAGCGCGGCGGTGAAGCACCGTTCGCTCGTCGCGACGCTCGACCTCGCGCTCGACGGCGACCCGCTGTTCTTCGTGATGGAGTTGGTCGACGGACCCGCCGTGTCCGAGCTCCTCGCGCACACCGAGCGGCTCCCGTGGCCGCGCGCCGCGAAGATCGCCGCCGACGTGGCAGAGGGGCTCTCGGCGTTGCACGACGCGGGGATCGTCCACCGCGACGTCAAGCCGTCGAACGTGATGCTCGTGCGCGAGCCCGACGGCGAGCGCGCCAAGATCATCGATTTCGGCGTGGTTCGAAGCGCGAACCAAGGCGACCAGTCGTCGCTCACCTGGACGGGAAACGTCGTCGGGACGCCCGCGTTCATGGCGCCCGAGCAGCTCAGCGGCGACGCGGTCGACGGGCGCAGCGACCTCTACTCGCTCGGCGTTTTGCTCGCAAAAATGCTGCTCGGAACGCACGCCGCCCTCCGCCTCCCGCTCGACAGCGCGGCCGCTCTCGAGGGCTGGCCCGACGACGTCCCGTCGTCCCTTCGCGCGCTCGTCCATTCGTTGTTGAGAGGCTCGCGCGCAGACCGCCCTTCGAGCGCGCACGAGGTCGCCCGCGCGCTCGGGGCGATCGTCGCGACGGCCCCCGCGCCGAGTCCGTCGCCCGAGCTCCGCGAGGCCGATTCGTCGTACGGCAGCTACCTCGCGGCCCCGTCGAACCCGAGCGCGGCGCCCGTCGCCGCTGCCGCGCCGGTCGCGACGCACAACGCGCCCGTTGAATCTACGCCCCTGTTTTCGAAGCTCCCTGCGTCCGATGGCGGATCGACGCGAGAGGACCCCTCGTTGGACCGTGCTGCGCCCGCGCCGCCGAGCCCCGAGCGGTCCGCGCGCACGCCCCGCGCGCTGATCGCGCTCGGCTCGATCGCGACGATCGCTGCTGTGGTCGCCGTGAGCGCGGTCACGAGCGTCCTCGCGACGCGCACGGATCGCAACCCAGCTGCGTTTGCGCGCGCCGACCTCCCTGCTCCCGATGCGCGGTCGCCCTACCCGCTGCGCGTCGACCAGACGCCGCAGGGGGCTCGATACGTTCCGCTCGGAACGCACCTCGAGTACCGCGTCGCCGGCGCCAACGACGCGCGCGCGAGAGAGCTCGTGCTCCCGCGGATCACCGCGGCGCTCGAGGCGTGCCTCGATCTTCGCGCGCACACCCTCGGCGATCAGCTCGTGAGCGTCCTGCTCACCATCGACCCGCGCGGCCGAGTCCTCAGCAACGACCGCGACGAGCGGATGGTGGGGGACGAGCGCGAGAGCCGCTGCGCCGACGGAGTGCTCCGCGCCGCGAGCTGGCCGACGCACCACGAGACATACACGCTGCGCTTCGTCGCGATGTCGATGTAGTCCTCGCTGCGATTTTCGCGACGGATCGCTAGCGACGGTCCTCGAGCACGTCGCTCGGATAGCGCACGAGCTGCACGAGCCCCGCGCCTGTCGAGCGCACGAGGTCCGCGCGGACCCCGGCTTCGCGGAGCTTCGCGCGAAGGCGCGCGAGCGTGACGTCCCAGCGGTGCCTCAGCTCGTCCGCGTCGATAGGATCGCTCCACACCTCGCGCGCGGCGACCTGCCACTCGACCGGCCCGTCGAACGCGACGAGCTCGCTGAGCACCCTCGCGCCGACGCCCGAGATCGTCACCGCGGGCATTCCGTCGCGGTGAATCTCGACCGTGTCGAACCACGCGACGAGCCGCAGCGGCGCGCTCGTCGCTGGAGCCATCGCGGTCGTCTCGCTGCCGCGGTTCTCGACGAGCTCGAAGCGTGCGGTTTTTCCCTGGACCGAGAGCGCGTCGCCGTCGCTCACGGCGCGGACCTTCGAGCCTCGCACTTGCGCGCGCCACTCGTGGCCGTTCCACCAGAGGTGCAGGTCGGCGTCGGGCTCGAAGCGCGGCAACAGCGTCGGAGACGGCTCGAGCGCGAGGCTCGCGGTCGCCGGCAAGATCGTCGAGCCGAGCCCGTCGATCGACAGCGCGAGCACCTTGTCGGGCACGTGGACGTCCTCGACGACGAGCGCCACGCCGTCCGCCAGATCGATGGACATCCCGTCGCGCAAGACGACCTCGCTGAGCGGCTTCGCGCGCACCGAGAACATCCTGCGCAACGAGAGCAAGACGAGCTCGCCGCGGCGAATGCTCACCATCGCGTGCGCCTCGGAGACGCGCGGGTCGTCCACGCAAAGCGCCGCTGTCGAAAGCCGGCCGATGATGTCCCCGTGCCCGAGGTCAACGGATGCTCCGCTCGGGAGCCTGAAGCGAACGAACGCGTACATCGGTCGCCGCGACCGTACCAACCAATCGCGCGCGTGACAGCCGCGCTCGAGGATGTTGGGCTCCGATGGCGCGCCCGAAGGGAATCGAACCCCTGACCGTCGGCTTAGAAGGCCGCTGCTCTATCCAACTGAGCTACGGGCGCAGAAGGCGTGAAACGCTTCGTGTGAGGGTCGGGGCGGCCGGATTCGAACCGACGACATCCAGCTCCCAAAGCTGGCGCACTACCAGGCTGTGCAACGCCCCGAAGAGAAGATCTCGAATCGAGGGCGCGGACCCTAACAACGCGAACGCGCGCTGTCACCTAGGGACGTGTGCGAGCCTTCGATGGTGGTCGCGCGCTCGACGAGCGCTCTTGTGCACGCGGGATGTTGACGAGGTCCGAGGGAGCATTTATACACCGCGCCCCGTGCTCGTGACGCGGACGCAAGTCCGAGAGCGAGACAGCATCGTCGGGTCGCAGAGCGACGAAGACGAAGCAGCGATGGTGGCCATAGCTCAGTCGGTAGAGCGTCGGATTGTGGTTCCGAATGTCGCGGGTTCAAATCCCGTTGGTCACCCCAATCATCGTCATCCAAAGTTCGAGACAGCAATGTTGACGAGCCAAAGATGGCGGTGATAGAGACCGCGCCGTCGAAGCGCCCGTAGCTCAGCTGGATAGAGCATCGGACTTCGAATCCGCAGGTCGCCCGTTCGAATCGGGCCGGGCGCGCAGCTCGCAAGAGCGTCGCGTACGAAGTAGACGGCGGAAGTCTCGGTTGAAATTCTGGGTGATTAGCTCAATCGGTAGAGCAGCGGACTCTTAATCCGTTGGCTAAAGGTTCAAGTCCTTTATCACCCACCATCCACAACCCAAAAACGCAGAGGGCCGAGCAAACACTCGGCCCTTCGCGTTTCTCCCCCCGCGTGCGCCGCGCGGGGAGCCCGGCACACACAATCAAGTTGCGCGGCAGACTACCGCGTGGCGCCGGCGTCGGAGGACGCGGCTTGCGCTGGCTGCGCTGCCTGCGCTGGCTGCGCCGGCTCCCGCGCGTGCGCGGGCAGTTCACCGGTGAGGCTCTTCAGCCACGCGACGAGGTTGTCGACCTGGTCCGCCGTCAGGTCGATCCCGAGCTGGTATCGGCCCATCGTTCGAACGACGTCGGGCAACGTGGCCTGCGATCCGTCGTGCAGGTACGGCGCGGTCAGCTCGACGTTGCGCAAGAGCGGCACTTTGAACATGTGCCGATCGTTCTCTTGGCGCGTGACGTTGAAGCGACCGTTGTCCGCCTCCGTGAGGTTTCCGCGGTCGGCGAAGTAGTTTCGAACGGCGCCGAGGCGCTGATAGCTCGTTCCGCCGATGCCCGCGCCGGTGTGGCACGTCACGCAGCCGACGGACTTGAACGTCTCGTAGCCCGCGCGCTCGCTGCTCGTGATCGCGTCGTCGTCGCCGAGGAGGTAGCGGTCGAAGCGCGAGGGCGTTCGCAGCGAGCGCTCGTACTCGGCGATCGCCGCGGTGATGTTGGCCTGCGTCACCCCGTCGGAGAACCCTGCGCTCGCGAACGCCGCGAGATACGCAGCGTCCGCGCGAACGCGCTGCACGACCTCGGGCCACTGCGCGCCCATCTCGATCGGGTTGGCCACAGGGCCCGCCGCTTGCGCCGCGAGGTCCGCCGCGCGGCCGTCCCAGAACTGCACGAAGTTGAGCGCGGCGTTGAGCACCGTCGGCGCGTTGATCGGCCCTTGCTGCCCGCGGATTCCCGTCGAAACGCGACGGTGCTCGGCCCCGCCCGTGTCGAGCGAGTGGCACGACGCACAGGATAGCGTGTTGTCCCCCGACAGCCTCGTGTCGTGAAAGAGCCGTCGCCCGAGCAGCACTTTCTGCTCGTTGGTCTGCACTTCTGGCAGCGCTGCGACCGGCTCGCCCGTGCGCGGCGTGAGCCGTCGCGGCGGCGGGGGCGTGTTGTTCGCGGGTTGCGGCGTCGGCTGCGTGTTCGCTGCAGGCCGTTGCTTGCACGCAGCGACGATCGACAGCGCTGCGATCGCCGTGGTCCACCGTCCGATGTGCTTGGTTCTCGTCGACTTCATGGCTTCCTCGATGCGCGTGCGACGCACGCGTTGTGCCACTCGCACGCGCGGCGATCGATGCAGTGATTTCCAAGTCGATGCACACCGGCCGTCGGAACCGATCACCGATATCTCGGTGGGACCGACATTTCGGTGCGATCCACCGACATTTCGCGGTGCGCGTCTCGCGTGGCCAGCGCCGCGCACCCGTAGAACAACTGCATCGCAACGACGGCGCGGACGCAGGGGGTTTCGTTTGCGCCTCCGCCCGACGATGCTCGCGCGCATGCGTTACCTGCACACGATGCTCCGCGTGAGAGACCTCGACGCGGCGGTGGATTTTTTCTGCAACAAGCTCGGGCTCGTCGAGACGCGGCGACACGCGAACGAGGCCGGACGCTTCACGCTGGTGTTCTTGTCGACCGGCGCCGCGGACGACAAGGGCGAGATCGAGCTCACGTACAACTGGGATCAGAAAGAGCCGTATCCAACGGGTCGATTCTTCGGGCACCTCGCGTACGAGGTCGACGACATCTACGCGGCGTGCGCGAGGCTCGCGGACAAGGGCGTGGTGATCAATCGCCCGCCGCGCGACGGGCGGATGGCGTTCGTTCGGTCTCCCGACGGGCACTCGATCGAGCTCTTGCAAAAGGGCGCGGCGCTCGCGCCCGCCGAGCCGTGGGCCTCGATGAAGAACATCGGCGAGTGGTGAGCGCGCGTCACGCCTCGCGCGAGCGTTTGGACCGCGTTTTTGCAGCGCGTTTCGCGATCGTGCGGGCGATGTCGTCGAGCGTGGCGCGGTGCTCGCCGCTCGAGCGCTCGGCGAGCACGGCGATGGCTCGGCCCGCGCCCTCGTCGCGCAGCCGCGAGAGGTGATCGACGATCGCCGCGCCGAGCGCGGAGTCGTTCGAAATGGTCCGCAGCGCTTCGGCGAGCGCCTCGTGCCCTTCGCTCGAATGCCACTGACGCAACAGCGCGAGCAATGGTTCGACGCGCGCGACCCGCGGCTGATTCGCGAGCTGCTCGCGAAGCGCGTCACCGATCGCGCTGCATCGCTCGCGATCGCCGTCGAACCTCCGAACGAACGTGAGCGCGATCACCCGCGCGGCGTCGAATCGCACGCATCGCGCCGCGAGCGTCGCGGCTTCTTCGCGCTCGGCTCGTGAAAGGCTGGCGTACCGCTCGTTGATGCGCTCGAGGATCGACGCGAGCTGCTCCTCGCGTGCCTCGTCGAGCAGCGATCGCAGTCGATCGATCCACTGACGCGGCCTCGGCGCGCTCGCTGGATCGAAGGACACCGGCGCATGCTCGATCGCTTCATCCAGCGCCACGCCGAGCTGCGCGACGAACGCCTCGTCGAACGCCTCGCCGTGCACGCACACCGCTCCGTCCCCGACGAATCCCGCTTCGGTCAGCAACGCGCGAGCGCGCTCTTCGATCGCGCCGGACGCCCTCTGGTCGCCGATCAGCGCGATCGCTGGCGTCGCAAACGATCGAAGCTTCCACGCCGCGAGCCGGCGGAGGATCGTTCGCGCGGGCGGCTGGTTGCCTTGAATAGCGAACACCGAACCAATCAGCGGCCGCCATGTCGGCAGCTTCGGCGCGCCGGACGACTCGCTCTCGAAGTAGTACTCGCGGTGCGCTGACGCGAAGCACCGATAGCGCAGGGGCCCGCGCCAATCGGAGAACAGCTCGGTCCCCGACCCCGTGACGAGGATCGTGACGCAAGGACGGCCGCAGCGATCGCGCTCGGGCGGACAGCCGGGGATGCGTTGTCGTCGCAGCTCGAGGATTCGCGCGTCGAGCGCCGAGCTCACCGACTCGGAGAGCAGCGGCCTCACGTTTGAAGCGTCGTAGTCGCCGAACGCGACGTCCGTGAGCAGCGATTGCACCCCGCCGGGATCGAGCTCGGCGAGGCACATGGGGTGCGTGCTCTGGCGCCACCTTGGATCCTTCTGCGGGATGTCGCTCGCGTCGATCACGAGGTCGCCCGGCTCGATCGCGCCGTTGCATCGAGCGCACGCGACGCGTCGGCTGGCGATCGCGAACCTCACCGCCCTTCGGCCTTGCGCTCGATCCACGCGGCGATCTCGCGCACGTGACCGACGCCGACCGCCTTCACGCCCGGCGGAACCTCCCCGCGCTCGACGTTGGCCCGCGGAACGAGCGCTCGCTTGAACCCGAGCTTCACCGCTTCTTCGAGCCGGATCGTCGCCCTCGGGACCGCGCGGATCTCTCCCGCGAGGCCTACCTCGCCGAACACGACGAGGTCCGCGGGCAGGGCCACTTCGACGACGGACGACGCGATCGAGCAGGCGATTCCCAGGTCTGCCGCGGGCTCGTCGACGGAGGCTCCCCCCGCCATGGCGACGAACACGTCGTGCTCGCGCAACGGCAGCGGGGCTCGCTGCGCGAGGACCGCACACAAAATCGAGAGGCGCGTCGGGTCGATGCCCGTGGCGACGCGACGAGGCGAGGGCATCGCCGTGGGCGTGACCAGCGCCTGCACTTCGAGGAGGAGCGGCCGCGCTCCATCCGCGCTGGCGAGCACAACCGAGCCCGGCACGTCCTTCGGTCGCTCTGCGAGAAACAGCGCGCTCGGATCGGGGACTTCTCTCAGGCCATCGCGGGTCATCTCGAGCACCGCGAGCTCGCCCGTCGCGCCGAAGCGATTCTTCAGCGCGCGAACGACGCGCGGCCCCCCCGAGCGATCACCGTCGAACGACAACACGACGTCGACGAGGTGCTCGAGGACCTTTGGGCCTGCGATCATCCCGTCCTTGGTCACGTGGCCGATGAGCAGCACCGCGCGTTTTTCTTGTTTGGCCATCGTCACGAGCCGCGCGGTGACTTCGCGGAGCTGCGTGACGCTCCCCGCGGCGCTCTCGAGCTCGTCGACCCTCAGCGTCTGCACCGAGTCGATCACGACCACGCGCGGCGAGTGCATGCGCACCGCTTGCTCGACCGCGGACACTTCGCCGCTCGCGAGCAGACGCACGGGCGCATCGTCGCTCACGCCGAGCCGCCGCGCGCGCGAGGCGATCTGCGCGGTGCTCTCTTCGCCGCTCACGTAGAGCACGGTCCCGTGCGACGCGAGCTGCGTGCTGAGCTGCGTGACGAGGGTGCTCTTGCCCGCGCCGGGCTCGCCGCCGATCAGCACGACCGAGCCCTCGACGAGCCCGCCGCCGAGGACGCGATCGATCTCGCCCATGCCCGTCGTGAGCCGCACGGACTCGTCCTTCATCGCCTCGGTGAGCGCGACCGCGCCGCCGCCCTCGCCGACGCGAAGCGATGTTCCCCTGGATTTCGTGCGACCTCCGCCGCTTCCGCGGTGCGCGACCTTCTCTTCGACGAGGGTGTTCCACGCTTTGCAGTGCGGGCACTGCCCGGACCACTTCGCCGCTTCACCCCCACACTCGTTGCAGAACCAAACGGTGCCCTTCACGATGACGAAGGGTCTACGCGCCATGCGAACCACGCGCAATCAGCGCGATCTTGCGCGTGGACAGAGTATGACACTCGCGCGCCCCTTCGCAGCGGTGCCTGCGCGCGTCGAGCGCGTGAGCTCATCAGTAGTGCACGCCGAGGACAGCGCGGACGGTCTGCGCGGGCGCCATCTCGAGCAGGCGCAGCATCGAGCTGTTGTTCAAGCGCTCGTCGTCGCGCGGTCCCATGCCCGGCAGCGGAAAGAACACGCCGTACTGCGCCATCGCGAAGAATCCCGGCGCCGGTCGACGGTCGTTGGGATCGCGGCGGTGGTTGCTCTCGTAGCGGAGCGTGGCGTCGATCTCGATGCCGAGGTCCGCGTGATTTCCGCGGGTCGAAATCCACTCGGACGCGCGCGACCAGATCACGTCGACGCGGCCGCTGAAGAGATTTCCGTCGGGGTCGGCGATGAAGTCGTACTGCGCGCTCGGGCGAAAGAAGTACGCGCCCGAGAACTGTCGCATCACGTTGCGCCAGAAGATCAGGTCGATGCGGTAGTCGGGGTGATAGCGAAACGTCGTGAGGAGCTGATCGCCGTTGAACTGCGCGAGGCCGTTCGAATAGTTGAGCCCCTCGGTCTCGGCGTCGCCGCTCGCGTAGCCCATCTTGAGCTCGATTCGCAGCCGCGGAATCGGCCGAAGCTCGGCCTCGAGCAGCGCTCCGAACTGCGAGATCATGAAGCCGTCGCGGCGGCTCGCTGCGCTGTTGTCCGCCGAGTACATGAACCCGCGCGTGTACGCGATCTCGCCTTCGATCCTGAAGATTCGGCCGAGGATCTGAAACCAGCCGTCCGCCGTCAGCGCCCACGCGTCCCGTCGCGCGAGGCCGACGCCGTACGTCATCGAGCTGTTGTTGATGTAGCCCGCTTCGATCCCGTCGATGAGCGTCCCGCGCATGGCGCGGTCGTTCATCACGCCTTCGCCCGAGAGAAACTGCCACTGGTACGAGACGTAGCCGCCGCCGTTGACGACGACCTCGTTGCGCGCGAGCGCCGCGCGCTGATCGTCGATGTCCACCTGCCGACCGACGTGCGCCATCACGCGATGGACGTTGTCGTACATCGACAGGTCGTAGGGCTGGCCCTGCCCAGGATCGATCGCGCGTCGCTGGCTCGAGACTCCGCTGCTCTGAAAGTCCCACGCCGCGCCGAACGAGAGGTTGAGCGGGCGATAGCGGCCCTGGTACCCGATGCGATCGACGGTCGTCTGGTAGTCCGAGTCGACGCCGTTGCCTGCGTTCTGGAGCATGCCGAGGCCCCAGTGCCAGGGCATGCGGCCGAAGCGCAGCGTGCCGAGCGTTGAATTCGTGGCCTCGGCCCACGCGCGCTTGACCAAGATGCTGTCCGAGAGCGTGTTCAGGCCGTAGACGGGCGCGATCTGCGTCGTCGAGAAGAAGTTGTTCGCGGCGAACGGCGAGCGAAATCCCCCGGTGAATCCGCCCTCGGGCGTCGAGCCCATGATGAGGTTGTCGAGCACGTCGAGCTGCGATCGAATCGTGACCCAGTCCACCGGGTGGATCTCGGGCTCGAAGCGAAAGCGCATGTTCGCCATGAGCTGCGTCGTGTTCGCGCACGGCGGCGTGTTCGACATGATGCTGAACACGCCCATCGCGTCCGGCGTCGCGTTGCACCACTGCGTGTAGTTGTCCGGGTTGCGGATCCACGGCAGCCCCGAGCCCATGTACGTCGTCTCGTCCGTCATCCGGACGCCCGCCGCGTTTTGCAGGCGGTCCCACCCGAGCGCGAAGTCGTGAAACATCTCGAGCCGCGTGCGCAGGTAGCCGTGCACTTCGACCACCGGAAGCGCGCGGCGCTCGAGGTCCGAGGGCGCCGGCGTCGGCGTGATCGCGGCGGGCGCGGGCGTCGTCGCTGCGGGCTGCGCGTCGCGGCGCTCGCTCGCGGTCGGCGTGACCTCCGCCTGCTGGGCCGGCGGATTCGCGGGGTTGGCTGGCGTCGTGTCCGATCCCGCGCCGTTGGCGTTGGGGGCGGCTCCCGTGCTGCTCGGATCGGTCGCAGGGGCGCTCCCCGCTCCTTGCGCGGCGCCAGCACCCGCGTCGGGAGCGGCGTCCGGCGTAGGCGCGGTCTGCGCGTAAGCGAGTGAAGGGATCGCGGATGCCACGAGGGCGATGACTGAAACGACGCGGCGCATGAGACTCCGAATTCGATCGATCGCCGCACTCTCGGAGAGCCGACGACCCGCGCTCGCTCGACGAGCGGAGGCACGGGCGCGGCGCGAGGGATAGACGTTCGCGCGGGCCGTGTAGCATTCGCGCGAAACGCGCGTCAACGCGCGCTCGCGGCGCGCAGTTCGATACGCGCGAGGCGCGAAGATATTCCCTCCGCGCGCCGAGGTCCCAAAAGCGCGCGTCGCGGACGAGAACGGTGATCGATCGGCGCGGAGATTCTCGGGCGGCGCGCTTTCGACGACCGCGGCGCGGCTGCGGCCGGTGACTTGCGCGCGGGAGTCTTGTATGTCCCTACGGTTGTGACGCGTACTCGAATCGTTCCGCTGGGCGGCCTCGGCGAGGTTGGGATGAATTGCCTGGCGATCGAGACCGACGACGGCATCGTCGTGGTCGACTGCGGCGTGACGTTTCCCCACGACAATTACGGCGTCGATCTGGTCCACCCAGACTTCACGTACCTCTGGGAGCGCCGCGAGCAAGTGAAGGCGATCTTGGTGACGCACGGACACGAAGATCACATCGGCGCGATCCCGTTTCTGCTGCGCATGATGCCCGTGCCCGTGTTTGCGCCCGCGTACGCGAGGATGCTCATCGAGCATCGCTTGAGCGAGCACGAGGACATCGTCGACCCGGACCTTCGAACGATCGTTCCCCGCCGCGCGTTTTCGATCGGCGACATTCGCATCGAGCCGCTGCGCGTGACGCACTCGATCCCCGACGCCAACGCGTTCTGCATCGACACGCCGGGGGCGCGGATCTTTCACACGGGAGATTTCAAGCTCGAAGAGGACCCGCCCGACGGTCAACCCTCGGACGAAGAGCGCTTCGCCGAGCTCGGTGAAGACGGCGTCGACGTGCTCCTCTCGGACAGCACCAACGTCGACGTCGAAGTGCGCACCAACAGCGAGCGCTCCGTCGGGAGCGCGCTGCGCGAGCTCGTTCGCAAGCTCGAAGGCCGCGTCGTCATCGGCCTCTTCGCGTCCAACGTCCACCGATTGCAGTCCATCGTCGACGCGGCGCTCTTCTGCGATCGACAGATCTGCCTCCTAGGCCGCTCGGTCCAGACGCACGTCCGCGCGGCGCAGACGCTCAACAAGCTCCGCATTCCGTCGGACGCGCTCATCGCGCCCGAAGAGGCCATGCGCCTCGACCCCGAGCGCGTCCTCGCGATCGCGACGGGAACGCAGGCCGAGCCCGTGAGCGCGCTCTCTCGCCTCGCGCGCAACGATCACCCGTACTTCAAGCTCCAGCGCGGCGACGCGGTGATCTTCTCGTCGCGCACGATTCCAGGCAGCGAGCGGCAGGTGTCCGCGCTCATCTGCGACCTCGAGCGAGCGGGGATCGACGTGCATTTTCGCAGCACGGACAGCGACGTCCACGTGAGCGGTCACGCCTCGCGCGCCGAGCAGAAGCGCATGATCGACCTGATCAAGCCGCGCAGCTTCATCCCCATTCACGGGACGTATCACCATTTGAAGCGCCACGCGGACCTCGCGCGCTCGATGGGCATCGAGAACACGGTCCTGCTCGAAAACGGCGACGTCGCGAAGTGGTACCCGTACGGAAAGCTCGCGATGGACGGCGGCGTCCCTCACGGCCGCGTGTTCATCGATGACGGCGTCTCGATCGCGCCGTCGATCCTCGAAGAGCGCCGGCAGATGGGCGACAGCGGGACCGTCTACGCGCAGATCACGCTCGACAAGAACGGGCTGCTCTCGACGCCGTTCGCGGTCTCGACGCGCGGGGTGCTCCTCGACGAGCCCGCGCACAGCATCGAAGCGCTCGCGCGAGACGCGGTCGCCGAGCAGCTCCGTCAGGCCAAAGGGCCGCGCGAGATGCTCATGCCCGAAGAGGCGCGCGACGCCGCGGCGAGGGCGCTCCGGCGCGTGTACCGCTTGGGCTCGCGCCGTCCGCTCGTGGTGGTGCAAGTGAAGTCGCCGGGCGGCCCGATCATCGGCTGACCCGATGAGCGACGCGCACCGCATCGAAGACGCCGCGGCTCGATTTCGTGTGTCGGACCCGGACCCGCGGAGCGACGTCGAGGCCTACCGCGAGACGTTCTTCAAGCCCGCGCGACCGAAGCTCGTGGCCGCGCTCTCGGCGGTGTCTGGCGTCGACGCGGACAACATCGCTCCGTGGCTCCTCGAGAGCGGAACGAAGCTCGTCATCGAGGGCCTCGCGCTCGACGTGATCGTCGAATCGCTCGACGACGCGTGGGAGCGATTGGTCGTTCACGACGTGGTTCCCGACGGCGCGACGATGCCCGCGTCCTGGCGGCCCTTCGTTCGCACCGCGGGAAACCTCGCGTTGCTCGCGGCCGATTGGACCAACGTGTTGGCCGCCGAGTCGCTCGCGAACGAGGCGCTCGTGATGCGCGTGCAGCTCGGCGCCGCGCCCGAGCGCGCGCCCACCTGGGTCGAGATCGACGAGACGGACGCGTATGGAACCGCGCTCGTCCCGCCGTTTTCGATCACCGCGTTCGGCGACGGATATCGCGCCGAACAAGCAGAGTTCTGGCGGCACATCATCGCCATCGAAGAGTCTGCCAACGCAGCGACGAACAACCTCGGCCGCGAGTCGATCAACAACGCCGTCGCAGAAGAGAGCGGCGCGGCCGTGTGGTACCAGCTCGCCGCCAAGCAGCGCTGGTCGTGGACGCTGCCTGCGCGCGCCGCCGCGCCGAAGGTCGAGACCACGGTGGACAAGCTCCCGGACCTCACTCGACCATTGCGCGCGATCCGCCGTCTCGGGTACGGACTCGTGAAGACCGACGTTCAGGATCGCGACGCGCCAGCGCTCGTGATCGCGGCGCCGAGCTGGTCCTGGCCCCCGCGCGGGTGAATACGGACAATCGCGCGAGTGACATTGAATGTCACTACGGAGCCTTTGTTCAGCGCCGAGCGCGACGCGTGTTCAGCGTCATTTCGTCTGAAAATTTGGGGTCATTTCTGCGGAAATGCCCGCCGACGAATGCTTGACGGGCATTCAGGTGCGGGCTACTCGGAACGGACCATGACGACGGACGGCACCGACCTGAACGCGACCTCGGAGGGCGGCTCGAAGCGCCGCGCGACCGCCGAGGCGATGGCCGCCAAACAGCGCGACATCTCTGTGAGCGAGTTCTTCACGAAGAACCGCCACCTGCTCGGCTTCGACAACCCCCAAAAGGCCCTGCTCACCTCGGTGAAGGAGGCGGTCGACAACTCGCTCGACGCCTGTGAAGAGGCGGGGATCCTCCCGACGCTGAAGGTCACGATCGAAGAAGTGAGCGAGGGCCGCTTTCGCGTCACGGTCGAGGACAACGGTCCGGGCATCGTGAAGGCGCAGATCCCGAAGATCTTCGCGAAGCTCTTGTACGGATCGAAGTTTCACCGGCTCAAGCAGTCGCGCGGTCAACAGGGCATCGGGATCTCTGCCGCGGGGATGTACGGGCAGCTCACGACGGGCCGGCCGATCATCATCACGTCGAAGATCGGCAAGGGTCGTCCGGCGTACCGCATGGCCGTGCGGATCGACGCGAGGACCAACGCGCCCGAGGTGCTCGACGAGCAGGTCGTGCCGTGGGAGCAAGAGCACGGGACGATCGTCTCGATCGAAATGTCAGGAAACTACCGCGGCGGACGCGCTTCGGTGGCGAGCTACCTTGAGCAGACCGTCGTCGCCAACCCGCACCTCGAGCTCACGTATGTCCCGCCGAAGGGCGAGCCGACGCACTTTCCGCGGGCGAGCGAGCAGCTGCCGACGGAGACCGTCGAGATCAAGCCGCACCCGTACGGGGTCGAGCTCGGGATGCTCATCAAGAGCTTCCAAGAAGCGGGCGATCGCACGGCGCGGCAAGTGTTGATGGACGACTACTCGCGGGTCACCGAGCCCGTGGCGGCCGAGCTGTTGAAGAAGGCCGAGGTCGACGTGGACGCGCGCGCCTCGCGGCTCGACGGTCCGGCGATCGAGGCGATCCACCGGGTGATCCAGGTGTCGCAAGCGTCCGTTCCACCTGCGAACAAGCTGCTCAAATTGCTCTCGAAGCGCGAGGACAAGTTCGTCACAGCAATTCAAGAGCTGGGCAAGAACCTGACGCCTGCGCTCGTCGACGACCTGTGCCGCCGGGCGGGGTTCGAGCCGCAGACGTTGGCCAAGAAGGTCGAGATGACCAACCTCGAGCGCTTCACGACCGCGCTCGAGAGCAAGCAAGTGAGGATCCTCCCGCCGCCCGCGACGTGCGTGGCCCCCATTGGCGAGTCGCTGATCGTCGAGGGATTGAAGCGACGGTTCAAGGGAGAGTTCTTCGCGTCGCACACGAGGCCGCCCGCGGTGTATCGCGGCAATCCGTTCGTGGTCGAAGTGGGGATCGCGTACGGGGGCGAGCTCGCGAAGGACGAAGGCGCCGAGGTGCTTCGCTTCGCCAATCGGGTTCCGCTCTTGTATCAGCCGCGCGCGTGCGCGACGACCGAGGCCGTCGTGCGCATCAACTGGAAGGCGTACGCCAAGGACGGCGGGATCAACCAGCGCGGCGCCGAGCTGCCCGTGGGGCCGCTCGCGGTGTTCGTGCACCTCGCGAGCGTGTGGGTCCCCTTCACCAACGAAGCGAAGGAAGCGATCGCGAGCTACGACGAGATCATCGACGAGATCCGCGTCGCGCTCATGGAGTGCGGCCGCAAGCTCGCGACGTACCTCAACTCGCAGGTCGCCGACAAACTGCAGCGCGAGCGAAAGAGCCTCTTCGAGAAGTACATCGAGGAGATCGCCATCGCGATCGGCGAGATCACGAGCATGGGGCCCGAGCGCGTTCGCGGTGACTTTCTCAACGCGATGGCGGGCTTCGTTCACTTGGACGAACCTGCGCCGAAGAGCGAGAGCCTCCCGCCGCCCGCAGGCGACTCGGGTGAAGGCGAAGGCGCGCCCGCCGCGGTCGTCGCAGCGCCAGAGCCGAAGGTCGAATCGAAGATCAAGTCGGTCTCCGAGGCCAAGCCCGCCGAGGCCGCGAAGCCCGAGAGCAAGCCCGCCGCAGAAGCGAGGCCAGCGGCCGCGGCAGTTGAAACTGCGACCACAAAATCAAAGCTCCCGCCGACGGTGCCAGCCGAGTCGCCGGCCAACTCCGGCGGCGAGTGGCCCGCGCGCGCGACGGCGAGCGCCACCAGCGCGACGCCGGCCGCTCCGAGCGCGAGCGAGCCGCGACCGAGCAGCAAATCGTGGCTCGAAGCAGAGCTCGAAGCGCGCATCGCCGCGAAGAAGATCGGCGCGGTGAGCAAAGAGAGCCCCGAGCCGAAGGCGCCCGAGAGCAAGCCGACGCCGCCCGCGAAGAGCGCTCCATTATCGACGCCGAAGGTCGCGCCAACGCCGGTCGCCAAGAGCGCCGCGCCCGTCGCGGTCGCCAAGAGCGCTCCCGCGCCAGTGACGGTCGCGAAGAACGCTCCTGTGTCGGTGGCGAAGAGCGCTCCCGTGGCGGTCGCGAAGAGCGCGCCCGTTGCCGCGAAGAGCGCGCCCACACCTGTCGCGGTCGCCAAGAGCGCTCCCTCGGCGAAGAGCGCAGCGCCAGTCGCGGTCGCCAAGAGCGCGCCGGTCGCGAGCGCGAAGAAGCCCGCGGAGCCAGCGAGGCCGGCGACGATGCGCGCGGGCAAGACTGTCGTTCCCGCGACGCTGGCGAGCGCTGTGCGTGCGTCGGGCGCGACGAAGTCCACGGCCTCGGTGAAGGCCCCCGTGGCGAGCGCCAAGCGCGGGGCCGACAAGAAGAAGGCACCCGAGCCGAAGCGCGCGGTCGCGAAGAGCGCGCGACCCGCGGCCACGCCGAGCAAAAAGAAGAGCGGATCCAGCAAGGGATCAGCGCCCCGTCGCGGGCGACGGTAGCGACGGCGCGACCATACACACGATTTCAAGTTGACCTTCACGCGCCGCGCGCAACGATCGACGGCGGAAAAGCTTCGGAGAGATCCCACATGGCCAAGGAAAAGAGCGGCGAACGCAAGCCGGGAACGCCCACGAACCGCGACCACGAGACGATCGACAAGATCCAAAAACTCGCGCTCAACGCCGTCGTGGCCGCGCGCACGGGGAAGAACCCGACCGTCGAGATCCCGGTCCGCGCGCTGTCCAACGTTCAGTTCAACGAGGACCGCCGGATCATCGAGCTCGGCGATCGCAAGGCGTCGCGCGAGTTCTTCAACACGTCGATGGCCAAGAAGTTCATGCAGACCTTCTTGGTCGCCAACGAGTGCCGAAAGCTCATCGCCGAGCAAAAGACGATCAGCATTCGTCAGATGTATTACAAGACGAAGCACACGCTGAAGGGCACCAGCGAGAACACCTTCGACGAGCAGGCCGAGAGCGACCCGATCATCGAGGACGTCGAGGTGTCGATCGACGCCCTCCGCGAAGAGCTGCACTTGTTCGCGAACAAGCGCGGGCTCGTCGTGGGGCAGCTCACCGTCGACGACGCTGGCGATCAGATCGACCTCCGGCGCATGGGCCGCGGCGGATGGGGGATTCCCTCGATCTGCGAAGAAGACGCGCTGAAGTTCGTCCGGTGCGACGCCGAGTTCGTCCTCGTCGTCGAGAAGCAAGCCATCTGGCACCGGCTCAACGAAGACCGCTTCTGGGAGCGCTCGAAGTGCATCTTGATGACCACCGAAGGCCAAGCGGCGCGCGGCTCGCGGCGGCTTTTGCAACGGATGTCGACGGAGCTCAAGCTGCCCATCTACGTGCTCGTCGATAGCGATCCGTGGGGGCTCTACATCTACTCGGTGCTCAAGCAGGGCTCGATCAACCTCGCGTACGAGTCGATGCGCATGGCCGTTCCGGGCGTGCGCTATCTCGGGATGAGCGCGATGGACTTCAAGAAGTTCACGCTCTCGAGCGCGGTGCAGATCAAGCTGACCAAAGAGGACCTCGAGCGCGCTAAGCAGATCCGCGCGTACCCGTGGTTCGCCGAGAAGCAGTGGCAGCGCGAGATCGACGCGCTCGTGTCCAACGGCTTCAAGATGGAGCTCGACGGTCTTCTCACGAAGGACACGAGCTTCATCTCGAACGAGTACGTGCCCAAGAAGCTCCGCGACAAAGACTTCTTGGTGTGAGCGCTCCGCGCGCGGGAGGGCGCGCTATCGCGCGAGGTCGAGGCCGCCGGGGTACATGTAGCTCGTGTAGGGGGCGATGCCGATGACCTTGATTCCGAACGGGCGACCGTCGCTCGAGTTGATTCTGTGTGTCCCTGGCGTGATCCGCGCGCGGTGCACGGTCCACGGGGTGCTCTCGATGAACTCGCGCGAGGCCATCCAGGGATTTCCGTCGAGCAAGAGGGTCGTGTTCGTGGGGCCCACGGCCTGCAAGAAGCTCGTCGTGTACGTCGCGGGAACGACGAACACGTAGTCCGATCGATACTGCCGCGTGGGCACTTCGAGCACCATCGCGGGGTCACCCGTCGTCGCGCCGGGCGTCGCGGCTTGGCCCATCATGTATTGACCGACGAGCACCGGCGCCGTCGCTTCGACGAGCAGATCCTCGTTGTGATCGAACTCGACGTACTGCCCGCGCCGAAGCGTCGCTGGCGGCCGCGCCCACGAGGGGGTGAAGCGCACGACCGTTCCGTCTTGGGACGCGAGAACGCGCAAGAGGTACGCCTCGTTGGCGCCGCGATCGCGCAGGGCGCTCACAGCCACTTGTGTGCCCCACGTGTTGGTGGGGAAGAGCTGCTCTTCGAGGTGGTCGCACGCGCCGAGCGATCCGTCGCGCGAGATGTTGGTGCAGTCGACGCCTGCGAAGACGGCGACGGGGCGCGTGGCTGTGACGGTCGTCCCCGTGAAGTCCGTCGCGGCGCCGTCGGACACGAGCTGCAGCACGTCGCCGCGCGTGATCGTGAAGGTGAACGTCGCGCCCGCGGGGATCGGGCGGATCGGGGTCGTCCCGCGAATGCTCGCGGTGACCGCCGCAGATGGAACGATCGTGACCTGCGTCGGCTCTTCGACGGTGCCGACGACGGACACAAACGAGAACGCCGCGAACGTGCCGTGCGCGAGCACGAGGTACTCGGTCCCGAGCGCTGGCGTCGGCAGGAGCAACGACGCGTCGTTGGTGTACGACCGCGAGACGCACCCCTCGGCGTTGCGCGTCTCGAACTCGAGCGGGTTGAACTGGTACACGGTCACGGGGCTCGAGGCCTGCACGCGATACGCGCCCGCGCGCACGAACGCAGACGCGGGGCTCCCGCCGCCGCCTTCGCAGCACTCGGCGTCGCAACAGCCTGGCTGACAGCTCGTCGTTCGAAACGAGTGATTCGAGAGCGACTGCACCCACGGAAGTCGCTCGGTGTGCGCGCCGCCGGGCGCCACAGAGAAGCGCCTCGGCGCGGGGAGCGCGCCGCCGGTGACGGTGATGTCCACCGCGGCGGTGCTGGGATTTCCCACGGCGATCGCGAAATTGAAGGGGTTGGGATCCGGGAGATTCGAGTTGGTCGTCGAGACCGCCCAGAACTCCGTTCCGAGATAAGTAGGCCGGACGTCCGGGGGAGGACCTGCGTCGACGATGTCTGCGCCTGCTTCCCGAACGTCCGCGGCGTCGAAGAGAGCCGCGTCACGCATGGGGTCCGGCACACGTAACCCGGTCTTGGCGCCGCATCCGCCGAGGGCGAGCGCGAACACTGCTCCAGCAAGCGCGATCGACCCCAGAGGGGCCTTTCGCTCTCGTCCCGTACGTCCGACCATTCGACCGCACCCTGCAAAGTCACAACCACGTCGCGCTGTGCCGTGATGGGTCCGTGATTTCAGCAGAAAATCACCGAGGCGTTCAGCGCCGCTCCGCGCTCCGACGGTGCTGCCGGTAGATCCGTAACGCGAACGCGCCCGCGCTCGTGTCTCGAAACCGTTTCACCTCGTCGGCCATCGCCACGGACAGCTCGCTGATCGGCGGCAACGGCCCTCCGTACGCTTCGGGAAACAGCGCAGGCGCCGCGAGCGCCGCGAACGTGACGTCCGCCGTCGAGAGCTTGTCACCCACGAGGAACGGGCGTCCGTCCGCGAGGCGCTCACCCACGAAATCAAGGTCCTCTTGAATTCTTGTGCGAGCCCACTCGCGCGTCGACGGGCCGATGCGGAGGCCTCGACGGATGACCCCCGCGAGCGCTCCGCGCATGGGCCGCAGGAGCGCCGCTTGAATCCATGGGACGCCCTGGGTCGCGTACGGGATCAGCTTGTCGATCTCGGGCAGAAAGTACGTGTACGCCCAGGCGCGCGACGCGACGCCCATCCTGCGATCGAAGCGGTCTTCGAGGGCGAGCGCGTCTTCGAGGGCGTCGGGCTCGTCGGGGAGCAGCCGCCGGTCGCTCGAGCTCGCCTCGCGGTCTGCGAGCGCGACGATGTCGGTCGAGTCTGCGAGCACGGTGGCTCCACGCACGAAGAGGGGGACCGTGGTCCCGCCGAAGCGCGCGGTGGCGAAGCGGTTGATCGCCGGAGCGTGGCCGCGCTCTTCGAAGGGCACGCCGGCGTACTCGAGTGCCCAGCGCGCCTTCTCGCAATAGTGACTGAACGGGATCGTGTAGAGCACCGCGCCGCTCGGCGCGAACGGCGCCTTCACGCGCGCACCGCGCGCAGGTCGAAGGCGACTTTGCAGAGCGCTTCGCTCGCCTCCCACAGCCGTCGCGCGCCGAGCTGATCGTACGCGCGCGCGGCGGCCTTCACCTTTCGAGGGTAGCCGCGGATTTCGCCGATCCCGTCGGGGCCGATGAAGTCGCCGCCTTCGACGTCGCTCGCGACCGCGGCGTACACCGTGGGCAGGCAGCCCATCGCGGCGGGCTGCGCCATGAACTTGTTCGCGAAGCGCATCACGCCTTCGACGAGGGAGTTTTGCTCCATCTGCGGCCCGACGAGCTGCAGGTTCGTCGCTGAATATCCAGGGTGACACGCCACCGACACGAGCGGCGCGGACGCGGCGCGCGCGCGGCGGTCGAGCTCGAACGTGAAGAACAAGTTCGCGAGCTTGCTCTGCGCGTAGGCGCCCCACTTGCTGTAGCGCTTCTCTCCGTGGAGGTCCTCGACGTCGACGCGGCCGTTCTTGTGAACGAGCGAGCTGACGTTGACGACGCGGGGCTTGTCCGTCGCGAGCAGCGCAGGAAGGAGCCTCGCGGTGAGCGCGAAGTGCCCGAGGTGATTGGTCCCGATCTGCATCTCGAAGCCGTCCGCGGTGAGCGTTCGAGGGAGCGCCATGACGCCCGCGTTGTTGACGAGGACGTCGAGGGTCTTCTCGCTCGCGAGGTACTCGTCGGCGAAGCGCTGGACCGACGCGAGGCTCGCGAGGTCGAGCGAGCGCACGTGGACGTCGGCGCCGGGGTGTTGCGCGAGCAGCTGCTCCTTGGCGCGCTTGCCTTTGTCCGCGCTGCGAACGGCGAGCGTGACGCGAGCGCCTTTGCTCGCGAAGATGTGCGCGGCGTCGAGGCCGATTCCGCTGTTGGCGCCGGTGACGATGAATCGTTTGCCGACGAGCGAGGGGACGGACTCCGCGGCGAAGTGATTTTGCGGGCTCACGAGCGCCGAGAATAGAGAACTCTCTCTCTCTGTCGAGGCGCTCGCGCTCGGTCGCGCACGTTCACGCGGGGACGGCGGCGGGGTCGCCTTCGCTCACGGGGACTTCGGTGGAGTTGCTCGCGGGCGGAACGGCGGGGGTGGCGTTGGTCTTCGCCATGTCCGCGGCTTCTTTGGCGGTCCCGACGTACGGGACGCGCGTCCCCATGACCCAGTCGAACCAGGGCTTGGTCACGCACCAGTTCTTGTCCTGGTCGGGCCCGAGGTGGTGATCGACGTGCCACGGAACGACCCTTCGCGCCCACTCGGGATCGAGGTGCGACTTGCGGTGCACGTAGTAGTAGTTGGCCGCCGAGTACCAGACGCCGAGCGTGAAGAACGGCGCGACGGGCAAGAGCGGCGCGTGGGCGAGGGCGGTGCCGATCACGCCGAGGAGCTCTTTGGTCTTGGCGTTGAGCGTCGGCGAGATGGGCTTGAGGTACGCCTCGTCGAGGCCCTTGGTCTTGCGCACGACCGCGTGATGCTCGTGCCAGTGAAAGTTCCAAAACGAGCGACGCTTCTTGCCTTCACCGTGCAAGACGTACTTGTGAATGAACCACTCGCCCGCGTTCGAGTAGAGAAGCGCTAGAGGAAAACCGATCATCGCTCGCTCCAATGATGAGCGCCGATCGCTTCTCGATCGGCCGTGGATGGGTTGTGCGAGTACGCTCGCCGTGTCGTACCGGCAGCCGCGCTCCGCAGCGCGCCGCCGAAATCGTGACTGAACAGTCAGAATATCTACCGATGCAGACCCGAAAGTCAAGGCGGCCTCGTGTCCAGGTCGAAGCCGCGCCGAGCGTGCTTCCGACGGAGCGTCCGGGGCAGGAGGGCGGAAAGCGCGACGCCAATCGCAAGGCGCGCGCGGCGGCCCTCGCCAGCGCATCGCTCTCGCTCATGCTCCAGCGCGGCGTCGAGGCGGTGACCATCGACGAGATCGTCTCGAAGGCGGGCGTCGCGAAGGGGTCGTTCTACCGGTACTTCAGGGACAAAGAGGACCTCGTGCGCGCGATCGTCGCGCCGCTCGAGCGGCCGTTGCGAGAGTCGTTCGAGCGCTGCAAAGCGGCGCTCAGCGACGCGCGCGCGGCAGAGTCGCTCGCGGCGGCGTACGGGCTGTTCGCGGCCGAGCTCGCGGGGGTGATCTTCGCGCACGGCGCGGTCGTCAGGCTCTATCTCCAAGAGCGTCGGGCGCCCGGCGAAGGGCCACGCGCGCCGATCGCGGACCTCGCGCGCTTCGTGGACGCGAGCGCGCTCGAGCTCGCGAGCTTCGCGTGTCAGCGCGGGCTCACGCGGCCGGGCGACTCGCGGGTGAGCGCCGCGGTCGTCGTGGGCGCCGCCGAGCACCTCGCGTCGATGGCGCTCGCGGGCGACGAATCGCTGCGGGATCCCTCGGTCGCGATGGAGCTCATCGTGATCATCCTCGACGGCGTTCGAGCGACGGGCTCGAGCGCGACGTCGAGCGCGTGAACGATGGGTTGCGCGGCGCGTTCGCGGTATCGTTCGCGCCCACTACGGACCGATGACCCAGTACACCGCATTCACAGCGCTCACCGTCCAAGAGGACGGCCCGTTTCGAGTCGTCACGCTCAACCGCCCCGACCGCATGAACGCCCTCTCGCGGGTTCTCTTGCAAGAGATCGGCGCGGTGTTTCGCGTGCTCTCGGAGGACAAGTCCGCGCGCGTCGTGATCCTGACGGGCGCAGGAGACAAGGCGTTTTGCGCGGGCGCCGACCTCAAGGAGCGCCAGGGCATGACCGAGAACGACGTTCGCTTGCTGCTGCGTCTCTACCGAGATTCGTTCGGCGCGATCGATCGTTGCCCGAAGCCCGTGGTGGCAGCGATCAACGGCGTCGCGCTCGGCGGCGGCTTCGAGGTCGCGCTCTCGTGTGATCTCCGCGTGTGCGCTCCGGGCGCGATCGTGGGCCTGCCCGAGACCTCCCTCGCGATCATCCCCGGCGCCGGTGGAACGCAGCGCCTCTCGCGCCTCGTCGGCCCTGGCCGCGCGAAGGAGCTCATCCTCATGGCGCGAAAGTGCACCGCGCAAGAGGCGCTCTCGCTCGGGCTCGTCACGGCCGTCGCGCGCGAGGGTCAGCCTGTCGTCGACGCCGCCAAAGAGTTCGCCGCGCCGCTCGCGAACGGAGCGCCGATCGCGCTCGCCGCCGCGATGGAGGCGATCGACCTGGGATTCGAGCGAGATTTCGAAGCCGGCCTCGACCTCGAGCAGCTCTGCTACGAGCGCACGCTCGTCAGCGCCGACCGTCGCGAGGCCCTCGCGGCGTTCGCCGAGAAGCGAAAGCCCAGCTACAAGGGCGAGTAGCCGTTGACCGGGTCGACGCGGGTGCGCACCCCTCGCGCCCCGTGACTGCGTCGCACGAAATCCGCGCGGACTACCACCACGACACGATCGTCGTGTACCAAGCGTACGACGATCGCATCGCGGACAGCGCGCTCGCGAAGGGGCGCTTCGTGGGGCCGCACTTCTCGTTCTCGCGCATGACGTGGATCAAGCCGAGCTTCCTCTGGCTGATGCACCGCAGTCGCTTCGGGACCGCGAAGGGGCAGACGCGCGTGCTCGCTGTGCGCATCACGCGCGCGGGCTTCGATCGAGCGCTCGCGCTCGGCGTGAGCACCGATCCGACGGCGCGGATGTTCGCTTCGTACGACCTTTGGCGCGCAGCGTTCGACGCGGCGTTGGTGCACGTTCAGTGGGACACCGAGCGATCGATCACGGGGTCGGCGTTCGGGCACTACAGCATTCAGGTCGGGCTCAGCCGCCACGTGATCCGCGAGTTCGTCGACGATTGGATCGTATCGATCTCGGACATGACCGAGCGCGTCGCGAAGCTGCGCGAGTGCGTTCGCTCGGGGCGCATCGATCGGGCGAGGGCGCTCCTCCCGAGCGAGCGGCCGTACGCCGTCCCCGACGAGATCGCGCGTCGCTGGAGCTGAGCGGCTGCGGTCGAATGGGGCCTACGCGTCGAGGTCGTTGGCGCGCCAGAGGTACCAGCTCGCGACGCTGCGATACGGGGCCCATTTGGCTGCGCGTTCGGTCATCTCGGCCTTCGACGGGAGCTCTCCGCCGAACGTTCGCGCGAAGCCCTTCTTCACGCCGTAGTCGTCGACGGGCCACACGTCGCCGCGGCCCAAGCGAAACATGAGCATCATCTCGACGGTCCAGCGACCCACGCCCCGCACGTTGGTGAGACGCTCGATGACCTCTTCGTCCGAGAGCTTCGACAGCGCCGCGAGCGAAGGGACGCTCCCGTCGGCGCACTTCTTCGCGAGGTCCTTGATGGCCGCTGTTTTCGCAGTCGAGAGCCCCGCTCCGCGCAGCTTCTCGTCGCTCGCTCGCGCGACGAGCGCGGGCGAGGGCCCCGCGACGTCGAACGGAAACAGCGCGCACACGCGGGTCCAGATCGTCTCGGCGGCGCTCCCCGTGAGCTGCTGAAACGCGATCGCGCGGGCGACGGCGAAGAAGACGCTCGGCGTGGGATCGAGGCGCATCGCGAAGGGGCCCACGCGCTCGATGAGCGCGCGAAGCTTCTTGTCACTTGATTTCAGGTGCTCGACCGCCGCGGTCGGGTCGAACGCGAACGTGCCGGGGGATTTCTTCGAGAGCATCGCGTCTCGCTCGCGCGAGAGCATCCGGAGCTTGGTCTCGACGCCGCCCTCGGCCGAGAACCCGCCGAGCTTCATGTCCGACGCGAGCACGCGATGGCACGGAACGACGATGGGAAAGCGATTCTTCTGCATCGCTTGTCCGACTGCGCGCGATGCGCCGGGGCTCGAGAGCGACTCCGCGAGCGCTCCGTACGTGCGCGTCTCGCCTGGGGCGATCTTTCGCGCGGCCTCGTACACGCGCTGGTGAAACGGTGGAATGCCCCGCAGGTCGAGCGCGATCGCGGACAGGTCCGCGGAGCCGTCGTCGACGAGCGCCCGCATCGCGTCGATCGCCGCGCGCGCTCGTGCGTCGGGCTCGCGTTCGACCACGCCCTCGCGCCGCTCGCGCACGCGCCGGACGAGCGCCGCGGGCGACTTGTCCGGGAGGAACACCGCGGAGATACCGCGCTCGTTCCACGCGAGGGCGCAGGGGCCGAGGCGCGTTTCGAACTTGGCGAACGACTCGCTGGTGGCGCCTGCGTCGAGGATCGGTCTCATCGCGAGCTGGGAGCTTCGTACCGCATCGCGAACACGGTCAACGCGCGAGCCTCGCGGGTCACGAAGTGACAGAAACCGCGGCGACCATTCACGGACCTTCGCGTTCGTGGTAGCGAACGGGCGCCTATGAGCACCGCCAAACGCGTCGAAGAGACGCTCGCCCGCGTCGAAAAGGGCGGGCACCCCAAGTACCACGCCAAAAACGCCGAGACCGGCAAGCTCTTCTGCCGCGAGCGAATCGCGCGTCTCGTCGACGCGGGCTCGTTCGCCGAAGAAGCGGCGCTCGCCAACAACGCCGATCCCGAGCTGCCCGCGGACGGCGTCGTCACGGGGACCGCCACGATCGACGGGCGGCCCGTCGCGATCATGGCCAACGACTCGACGGTGAAGGCCGGCTCGTGGGGCGCTCGGACGGTCGAGAAGATCCTGCGCATCCAAGAGATCGCCCGGGAGCTTCGCTGCCCGATGCTCTACCTCGTCGACTCGGCGGGCGCGCGCATCACCGATCAGATCGAGATGTTTCCCGGCCGGCGCGGGGCAGGGCGGATCTTCTATAACCAAGTGGCGATGAGCGGCCAGCTCCCGCAGGTGTGCCTGCTGTTCGGGCCGAGCGCCGCGGGCGGCGCGTACATCCCTGCGTTTTGCGACGTCGTCGTGATGGTCGAGGGCAACGCGAGCATGTACCTCGGCTCGCCGCGGATGGCCGAGATGGTCATCAACGAGAAGGTCACGCTCGAAGAGATGGGCGGCGCGAAGATGCACTGCTCGGTCTCGGGCTGCGGCGACGTGCTCGCGAAGAGCGAAGACGAAGCAATCGCGTGGTGCAAGCGCTACCTCGCGTACATGCCCACGAGCTTCGAAGACCCGGTGCCCGACGTCGCCGCGGTCGCGCCGAAGCAGAGCGGAAAGACGTTCGAGCAGCTCGTCCCGGTGGACGAGAACAAGCCCTTCAAGATGCTCTCGCTCATCGAAGAGCTCGTCGACGAGGGCAGCTGGCTCGAGGTGAAGAAGCTCTTTGCGCAGGAGATTCTCACGGGCTTCGCGCGCATCGACGGGATGGCCGTCGGCATCGTCGCGAACAACCCCTTCTACAAGGGCGGCGTGCTGTTCGTGGACAGCGCGGACAAGGCCGCGCGGTTCATCTGGCTGTGCGACGCGTTCAACATTCCGCTGCTGTACCTCGCGGACGTCCCGGGCTTCATGATCGGCTCGAAGGTCGAGCAACAGGGGATCATCCGCGCGGGCGCCAAGATGATCGCCGCCGTGAGCGAGGCCACGGTGCCCAAGCTCAGCGTGATCGTTCGCAAGGCGTACGGCGCGGGCCTGTACGCGATGTGCGGACCGGCGTTCGAGCCGGACGCGTGCATCGCGCTCCCGACCGCGTCGATCGCGGTGATGGGCCCCAACGCCGCCGTCAACGCGGTGTACTTCAACAAGATCCAAGAGGTCCCCGCGGGGCCCGAGCGCGACGCGTTCGTGCAGAAGCTCCGCGACGAGTACCGAGCGGACATCGACCTGCTCAAGCTCGCTGCGGAGCTCGTCGTCGACTCGATCGTTCAGTGGCCCGCGCTTCGCGGTGAGATCGTCACGCGCTTCAAGCGCACGCGCCGCAAGCGCGAGGCGCGGCCGGCGAAGAAGCACATCGTCCCGCCGGTGTGAGCGGCGCGCGCGAGCCAATCACGTACAATTGGAACATTCGTGAGCGAAGAGTCGGACAAACCGCGTCGAGCGTCCCGCGAGCCGATCGCGCCGGTCGAGCCGCCCGAGCCGCCGCGCAAACCGCGCGACGGCGGTCAGTGGTCGAGGCTGGTCGCGGGCGTCTTCGTGCTGCTCATGCTCTTCGTGATCGCGTACGTCGTGAAGAAGCAAGACGAGCGGCCGGCGGACTCGGGCGGACCGTTCGACCCGACGACGACGGACACCGCGGAGCTTCGTCGCGTGACCGAGGCGGTCTCGCGCGTGATCGCCGCGCCCGAGGGCCGCGCGCACACCAACGCCGTCGAGGTCCTCGAGTCGCTCGCGGTGCAGAGCGCCGGCGCGCGAGACCTGAAGGACGCCTGCGTGAGCACGTATCGCGGGCTCTTGCTCGCGGCGGAGAAGCTCGAAGCGGTGCGCGCCATCCTCGTGCAATCCGACGGCGGAATGCGTCCGCAGAGCGAGATCAGCGCCCCGGAGGCCGCGCGCGCATCGACGCTCTTGCGAGAGGCTGACGAGCAGCGCGAGCGGGTGACGGCGACGCGCAATCGTTGCCAAGATCTCTACGCGATCGCCGTGCGACGCTTCGGCCTCGCCGCCGAGCGGCCTCGCGGCAATTGAATTCATGGGTATCTATTTCGTCGCCGCGTCGGCGCCGCTGTCATGACAATCCTTCAGGTCGATCACGTCTCGTTTTCGTACGGCGCGGACACGGTGTTCGAAGATGTCTCCTTCGCGCTGGCCCTCGGCGAGAAGGTCGCCCTCGTCGCGCCGAACGGCCAGGGAAAGAGCACGCTCCTCAAGCTCATCGCGGGAGAGCTCACGCCGGACGAGGGCCGCGTGCTCGTGCCCAAGGGGACGCGGGTCTCGTACCTCCATCAGTCGCACGAGCCCGACCCCGATGGGACCGTGCTCGACGCGCTCCTCGCGACCTTCGTCGAAGCGCGCGAGGCTCGCCATCGCCTGACCGCTGCCGAAGAAGCGGCCGCGTCGGGGACCGAAGCGGCCCTCGAGCGCCTCGCCTCTGCGCAGGACTATTTCGCGCGCACCGGCGCAGACGCGATCGAGCGCGAGGTGAGCGCGATCGCGCACCAGGTTCGCTTCACGGACGCGGATCTCCATCGCCGCGTGGGGTCGCTCTCGGGCGGCGAGCGCGGGCGATTGCAGCTCGCGGTGGTGCTCGCGTCGAAGCCTGATTTGCTCTTGCTCGACGAGCCCACCAACCACCTCGACCTCGAGACCGTGTACTGGCTCGAGGGCTTCATTCGGACGTTTCGCGGCGCGGTGATCATCGTCTCGCACGACCGCGCGTTTCTCGACGCGACGTGCCCGAGGACGTGTGAGCTCGGGATGTTCTCGTTTCGCGACTACCCGCTGAGCTACAGCAAGTACGTCGACGCGCGCGAGGTCGACCTCGAGCGCGAGCGCAAAGCTGTGATGGAGCAGCGCGAGTACATCGCGAAGACCGAAGAGTACATTCGCCGCAATATCGCCGGGCAGAACACGAAGATCGCGCAGGGGCGGCGCAAGATGCTCGAGAAGCTCGAGCGGCTGGACAACCCCGAGGACATCTGGTCGAGCGCGCGCAAGCTCGGGATGCGCTTCGCGCCCGCGCGACGCTCGGGGGACATCGTGATCGAGGCCAAGGGACTTCGCGCCGAGCGCGGCGGGAGGGTGCTCTTCGACGGCGTCGATCTGCTCATCAAGCGGCTCGATCGCGTGGCCATCGTCGGCCCCAACGGCGCGGGAAAATCCACGCTCTTGAAGCTCCTCGCGGGCAAGGGCGACCCCAGTGACAAGGGTGACGTTCGCCAAGGGACCAACCTCGACGTCGGGTACTTCGACCAGCACCTCGAGTCGCTCGACCCCGAGAAGTCCTGCGTCGAGATCATCCGCGGCGCGCGCCCCGACATGGTGGTCGACGCGGTTCGGCAGTACCTCGCGCGGTTTCGCTTCTATGGCGACGACCCGTTTCGCGCGGTGCGTTCGCTCTCGGGCGGCGAGCGAACGCGGTTGGCGCTCGCGAAATTGCTGCTCGTTCCGCGCAACGTGCTCTTGCTCGACGAGCCGACGAACCACTTGGATATCCCTGCGTGCGAGATCCTCGAGGAGGCCCTCTCGCACTTCGACGGGACCGTGCTGCTCGTCTCGCACGACCGCTATTTTCTCGAGCGCGTCGCGACGCGGTTGGTTCACCTCGATCGAGGCAACGTCACGCTCTACTCGGGCTCGTGGAGCGACTACGTCTCGCACCGCGAGAAGCTCGACGCCGCGAGCAAGCCCGTCGTCGAGGAGCGAAACGCCAAGCGCCCCGCGGTCGAAGCCCCCAAAGCCCCGAGCAAGGGCCGCGAGAGCTACGAAGACGCCAAGCGAAAGACCCGCGAAGCCGAGAAGCGCGCGCGCCGCATCGCCGACCTCGAAAAACTCATCGCGGACGGAGAAGCAAAGCTCGCCGACCTGCGCGCCCAGCTCAAGGACTCCCCCGGTAGCGACTGGGAGAAGATTGCAGAGCTCGCCGAAAAAGAGCAGGAACTTGTCCGCCGCGTCGACGGTTTTACGGAAGAGTGGATGAAGCTGTCCGAGGAGAGCCCGTCGTGACCCTTTTCGATGTCGTTGTTGATCGAGCAACCGTGCGCCGCGCGCGTTTCGGACTCGTCCCGTTGATCGCCCTCTTGTCGCTCGCGCCCGCGTGTCGTCGCGGCACGCCCAACGTCAGCGGCGCGCCCGCGAGCGAGAGCGCCGCGCAAGACGCTGCAGCGCCGGCGATCCCGTTCGTGCTCACCGCGGACAGCAGTGACGTGACGCTGTTCTGGTTCGACAACGTCGGCAACGCCCACGCGGTCTCGAGGCCGTCCGAGGTCCCCGAGGCCAACCGCGAGCGCGTGCGCGTCGATCCAGTGCGGCCCGAGCTCCGCGCGGCCGGTTGGGTGTACGTCGCGGACCTGCGCCGCGCAGGGGGCGACGGGCGATACGCGGTTCGTGCAGTCCAGAGCGAGGCGTTTGCAGCAGAGCTCGACCCCGCGCTCGCGGCGCGCACGCAGCAAGCGAGCGCGACCGGCGCGCAGGGCCGGCCGGCCAACGCGACGCCCGAGATCGTGGTGTACGGCGCGGCTTGGTGCGGAGCGTGCAATCAGGCCAAGGCGTGGATGCGTTCCCAGGGGATTCCCTTCGTCGAGCACGACATCGAACGAGAGCCGACCGCGGCGCAGGAGCTCGGCGCGCGTGCGCGAGAGCAGGGCGTGCCGACGGGGTCGATCCCGATCATCTCGATCCGCGGGCGCTTGATGGTGGGATTCGATCCCGCGCGGATCAATCAAGCGCTCGGACGAAGCTGAGCGCGAACGACGAGCAGGGGACCGCGTGACGCTCGAGACCGAGGCGCCTTCGCGCCGACCAGGGTGGTGGCTTCGTGCGCTCTTCGTGTTGGCGTCGCTCGCGATCGTCGCGGGCACGATCGGACACCTCGCGTACTACTTTCCGCGAACGGTCGACGACCTGTTCATCTCGCTGCGGTTCGCAGAGAACTTCGCGCGGGGAAACGGGCCCGTTTACAACGTCGGCGAGCGCGTCGAAGGCTACTCGGGCGCGCTCTGGATGTTCTTGCAGGCCCTGGGATTCGTCCTGCGAATCGAGGGCGTCCTGTGGACCAAGCTCCTCGGGCTCGTGTGCCTCCTTGCGACACAGCTCGGACTCTATCGCCTCACTCGTCACGTGCTCGGGGTTCGGCCGTGGATCGCGCTGCTTCCGTGCGCAGCGTTTGCGCTCAACAGCTACGCGATCAACTGGTCCACGCTCGGCCTCGAGACGCCGCTCAACCTCGCGACGATCGTGCTCCTCCCAGTGGCGGTTCACGGCTTTCTCCGCGAGCCGAACGCCCGTCACCGCGCGCTCGCGTGCCTCGCGATCGTCGCCTGTGGAATGGCTCGCCCCGAGTCCGTTCTCTACCTCGCGGTCAACGCGATCGCGCCCGTCGTTTCCGCGGGCTCGCGCGAGAAAGCGCGCTCGGTCGCGGTCTCGCTCGTCCGAGGGCTGTGGCCCGCGGTGGCGTTCTTGTTCGCGATGCTCTTGCTCCGGCGCTGGTACTACGGCGAGTGGGTGCCCAACACGTACTTCGTGAAGGGCGCGAAGATCGCGAAGGACCTCGTTCGCCTCGGGCCGCTCGTCGCACAGGGCGCGGGAATCACCGAGGCGATTGAATACGTGGGCGGCGCGATCCTCCTCGTGGCGCTCTCGTTCTATCGACGGCAGCCCGCGGCGGGGCTCACGGTGGTCGCCTGTGCGTACTTCGTGATCTCGGTGATCCTCGATTGGATGCCGAGCCTCCGGCACCACCTGCCCATCACGATGCTCGCGCCCGTCGGTTGGGCGCTCGCCGTAGACACGCTCGTGTCACTGCGAGCGCGCAAGCGGTGGCTGCCGTGGCTCGCGATCGTTCCGGTCGTGCTCGTGGCGCACGCGCAGTGGACGGTGGCGCGGATCGACAATCGCTACAGCCCCGAAGAGGCCGCGCGCGGCGGATGGGTCTTGCCCAAATCCATGAGCAAATGGCGCGACACCGTGTGGGCGTTCTACCGCGCCGAACCGCCGCACGTGACGCAGATGCACGACTACGAAATGGGCCAAATCTCGGCCTCGTGGGGCGTGCTCGAGGCGAGCGCAGCGCCCGTCGAGGACAGCTGGTTCGTCGGTCGCGACATCGGGATGGTGGGCTACTACACCGGCGTTCGCGTGTACGACACCGCGGGTTTGTTTACCCGCGACGTCGCGCGGTCGCGCGAGTGGACCCACGAGCACGTCGTGAGCGACGCGTTGATTCGCGCTGCGATGGCGCGGAGGCCGATCGCAGGAGAGATCTACGAAGGCTGGGACGACGCGCTCGGGAGGCACCCAGATTTGCTCCAGGGCTATCGACTGCGCGGCGGTAGTTGGCAGCAGCCCGTGGCGTGGATCGCCTTCGACCGAGAGCCGCCGTCGCACGAGCTCGTCGTGCAGCGATACGAGGCGATGGTCGCGAAATTTCCGCGGTGGTTTCACTTGCACACGCTCTACGGCGAGGCCGTCGGAGCCGTGGTCGAGCGTCGCTTGCGGATCAAGCGCGACGGTCAACCGTAAGCGCACAGCTCACGGAGGCGCGATCGGCGCGAGGTCGAGCCCGCCCGGGTACGCGTAGGACGTGTACGGCGCGACGCCCCAGACTTTGATGCCGAAGCGCGTACGTCCGTCGACCGAGCGAATTTCGTGTGCGCCGGCGCCGATCGAGAGCGTTCGCGTCACGAGCCCTGCGCCCGTGGGCGTGTCCGTTGTCCCGACGAGGACGTTTCCGTCGATGTCGATGTCCGCTCCCTCTGGCGCGACGACGTTCAAGAAGTTCGCCGTGTACGTGCTCGGAACGAGGAAGCGATACGACGCCCGGTACTGATCGATCGGCGGCTCGAGCACGAGCGCCGGGTCGCCCACGCACTGCGGGAGATCCGGGCACGTTCCACCGCCGCATCGGCACTCTTCGGGCTCGCCGAGGCCGCGAAGATACTGCCCCACGAGGATCGGCGCGGACCCCGTCACGCGGAAGCCTCGGTCCGTCTCGAACTCGCAGAACTGTCCGCGCATGAGCGTCCGCGCGCACGACGCCGGGGCAGAGATCCCGTCGAACGTCAGCGTCACGCCGTCGCGCTGCGCCATCACGCGCACCGTGGCGGGCTCGGGCATCGATCGGTACCGCACGGGTGAGACGGCCACCGCGCGCCCCCACGTCGCCATGGGAAACATCTGCTCTTCGATGTGATCGCACGCCGCGCGCGTCGTCGGGACGCTCGCGCACTCGTGGCCCGAGAAGAGCGCCACGGGCTGCTCGGCTTCGACGTAGGTTCCCGTGAGATCAGCGTTGAGCCCCTGGCCGACGAGCTGCAGCGCTTCGCCGCGGGCGATTGAAAACGTGTGCCGACCCGCGGGGAGCATGCGATCGCCGCCCGCGGGGTCCCAAATCGTCGCCGTGGTCTGGACCGTGACCATGTTCGTTCCGCTTCGTTGCGCGCCGACGATGGTGAGGTACCCGCCGCGCAGACCGGTCGCGTAGCAGCGATCGGTCGGAGGGCTGATCGGAGGGCCTTCGGTCGTCCACGAGAGCGCGAGGTACTGCCGTCCGAGCGCGTTCTGCGGCAGGAGCAGCGAGGCGTCGTTGCTGAACGAGAAGCGACTGCCTCGACGGTACTCGAGCGGGTTGAACTGATAGACCGCGACGGGAGCGTCCGCGACGACGTGGTACGCGCCGTTGGGAGCGCGGCCCGAGCGCGCGGTGCAGTTGGGCCCCGTGTCGAACACGCCCGTGCAGCAGCGCGCTTGATTGTGACTGAGCGCCCCGACCCAAGGCAGCCGCACGACCTCGGTCGTGTTGGGCATCACAGTGACGGTGCGAACGGACGTCAGCGCGCCGCCGTCGATGCGCACCTGCACCGGAAATCGCTGGGTGCTCGCGAGCACGATCGCAAACTCGAAATCGCCGTGCAGCCCGCCGTTCGCCGTGATCGTCGGCCAGTATTCACAGCCGAGGTACGAGTCGCCGAGGTTGGCGCACGGGTCGAGGCAACGGCCGTCGATGCAGCGAAGCGAGGTGTCCGTGTTGCAGCTCGCGCCGTCGATCCACCCGCTGCCGTCGGACGCGCAGAGCTGCGTCGTGTCCGGCGCCTCGGGTTTGCAGCGCGCTGTTCCAGGGCTGCACGTCACGCAGCCTCGGCCCTGACTGCACACGAGGCCTCGCGCAGCGCAGTCGATCGGCGCTTCGCTCGCTCCGCTGCACAGAAGCGCGCGGTTGTTTGGGAGGCACGTCCATTCACCGCCGCCGCTGCAAGACGACGTGCCGTCTGCTGCGTCGAAATCACCGCCGTCGCCGCCGGCGTCCGTTCCGAGCCGCGGCGGTTGGCTGCAGCCGACGACGCCCGCGAGCGTCATTGCGCACAGCCACAACGAAGTACGACCGATCGTGCTACGCATCGCGCGCGATCGTAGCCAACATCGGCGCCGCGCGGTCAGCCCCGCGACGCGTCCGTTGTTCCGCCGTCGGGAAACTGTGCGGCGCAGTCCCGCGCTGGGTCGAAGCCCGAGAGCGTCGCGCCCGCGATTCGCACCGAGCGTTGGACGATTCGGCCCGATCCATCGGTGATCGTCACCTCGAGCGTCGCGCCTTGGTAGACCACCCGACAGATGTTCTCTCGCTGGATCGGCACCGCGAGGGGCTCGGTCGCGAGCTGGTTGTCCGGCGCGGGAACCCAGGGAATCCCCTCGCTCAACGCGAATCCGAGGTTCGCTCCGTCGTCGGCTCGAAGGACCGCGCGGACCCGCGGCGGGGCAGGGCACGCGTTGCTCGTCCGCGCGACGAGCCAGAAGTGTTGTCCTCCCTGGTTGCCTCGCTCGAGGTCGACCGAGGCTCCGTCTGCCAACGCCGCGAAGAGCGTCGAGCTCGAGGACCTTCCCGCGCCGAGCGTCATCGCGAGGTCGCCCGTGTACTTGCTGCAGTCGGGCGCGCAGCCCGCGCTCGTGGCGACGACCATCGCGCCGAGCGCGCAGACGATTTTCGTTCGAATTGAAAACATGTGTGTGATTCGATTCGTCATCGTGCGTCCCCGCTGTCGCTCGCGTCGCTCGCCGAACCGCCGTCGGTGTTCGCGCTCGCGTCGCCTGCGTCCGCGTTTGCGCTCGCGTCTCCCGCGTCGCGGACGCCGCTGTCACCGCGCCCGCAGGCGTTGAGCCACGCCTCGCGCAGCTCGGCGCGCGTGCTCGGATCGATGTCGGGAACGCGGACGCGCACTTCGCGGTGCGCCCACTTTCCTTCGGGCGTCGACGCGTCCACCACGAGGATCACGTCGCGGCCGAGGATCGTGCAGTACTCGCGGCGATCGACCTCGTCGTCGAGCACCACGCGAATGCCGGGAATCGCGAGCTGCGTCGAGTCTTCGGGATCCGGCTCGAACGTGAGGCGAAATCGCGTGTAGCCGACCTCGACGCAGTCGCTCGCGCGACGCGCGCGCACTTGAACGAGCGGCAGGCGACCGTCGAACCCGCGGCCGCGAAAGCCGACGAGCAAGTGCTGCAGGCCCTGTTCACCGGGAATCACGTAGAGCGGGTCGCCGTCGCGGAGCGGCGCGTAGCCTTGCGTTGTTCCATCGCGACCGGTGCCGATGACGAAGGACATCCCGTTGTCTCCGTCGCACGCGAGCACGGGGCACTCGTTGCGCTCGAGACCTCCATCCGCGAACGCGCGAACGCGAGAGCCGCACCCGCCGTCGTCCGGCGGCTCGACGGGCGGCGGGGTCGTGCACGCGCACAGCGCGAAGAGCGCGGTCGCCATCACGACGCCGGCCGCGCCGCGGTCGAGCCACGCGCTCGTGGAACGTCGTCGAAGTCTGCGCAGCGTCGGTGTGCTTGAAATCAAGTCGAACCGTCACGAGGTCATCGAGATGCGAGCGACGATCGAACGAGCGGCTCAGAAGCAGTAGCGAGCGCGCGCGTCGGGATCCACGGGGTAGTAGTACGCGAACAGGTTGCAGTGCTCCTCGTACTCGACGTGGGGCCCGAACGTAATCGGCGTGTTTCCGGGATTGTCGAAGGTGCACGTGTAGAAGAGCCCGCCGTTGCGCGGAACGGTCACGGGGCTCGGCCGTCCCTCGCGTCCGTCGAGCACCATGAACGGAGGCTCCGCCCAGTTCGCCGATCGGTAGCACTGATTCTGCGGCGTCACGGCGTCGGTCGAGTCCCACACGGTGAACGTCCGGCCTCGCGAGTGGAAGTGCCCCGTCATCGCGATGAACGTCCCGCCCGCGGGCAGATCGCAGCCACGTGAGTACGGCACGTTGGTGCTGCGCGGCGGAATGTTCAGCTGTCGGTTGTTCGCGAACATCGTCCCGAGGTGGTTTCGAATCGTCGACGGATCCTCGGCGGTCCAGAGGTTCACGAGCACTTCGGCGCGGTCGCCCGGCGTCGCTTGCGTCCTTCCGTTCACGTAGTGCGACTGAAGAATCATCAGCGAATTTGCGTGCAATCGGTACGCGACGCCCTGGGGGAGCGACCAGTCGAGCTTGGTGTCCTGAGAGCCGACGACGAGGTCGAACCGATCGAAGTCGATCGCGTTGAAGCACTCGACGCCCGGCCCAGCCATCCCTGTCTCTTCGGGCAGCCGAACGCCGGATTGCCGTGCCTGCTGTTCGACCGACGGGATCGCACGAAACAGGTTCATGTGGTGCGAGCCGCGGTTGTACGCGACCTCGTACCGCACGACTTCGAGGTCTCGCGTCGTCGGGAGCCTGAAGGTCCAACACCGTTGCTGCTCGGTGCCGGGCGGGACCTCGAAGGAGATCCGCAGCTGGATTCCCCGTCCTTCGGGCGGCGGCGCGAGCACTGGCGCGACGTACGGCTCGACCGCCGGCGCGCAGCTCGCGATCAACGACGCGAGCCCGCACGCGACGCTCAGCGCTCCCCTCGCGACAAGCGACCGTTGCGAGGCCCAGAAAATCACACTGCGCAGGGACATGCTCGGCTCCTCTGCTCGCATCGTGCCACGATCGCGTCGCGACCGTCTCGGCGGTCGGAGGCGTAATTTCGCCAGCGCTTTTGCGCGCTTCGTCTCGAGCGACCTGCGTGACCCGAGAGCCGCACTGTGCCACTCGCGTCACTCCCCCCGACGACGGGATCAGCGCTGAGACGTGCGCTGCTCGACGCGTCGGACAATCGCGGCCATGCGATCGGGCGGGATGAATTCGTTGACGCGCGCGACCTCGCGACCGTTGGCGTCGAGCACGATGACGGCGGGGAGGGACCGCACGTTCCACTCGCGCTGGAGCGCCTCGAAGCGATCATCGCCTTGTTCGTGCTCGTAGAGCTTCACGCTCACGAAGCGAAGCTCGCTGAGGGCGCACGCGACGGGCTGCGCAGGGAGCGTTTGGTGCGCGAGCTCTTCGCACGCGCGGCACCACGTGGCGCCGAAATCGATGAGCATCGGCCGCCGTTCGCGCTGGGCGAGGGCGCGCGCCGCCGTGAGGTCACGCTGCCATGCGACGGCGCCGCACGTCCCGGCAGAGACCGTAGGCTCGGCGCCGAGGAGCCACACCGTTGCGATGGACGCGACCGTGAAGCCAGAGATCTTCGCGACCTTCTCGCGTCCGGCCGACGCCTTCATCGCCGCGAAGATCGCGCCGCCGAGGCCCAGTACTGCGAGCACGACTTGCACTGCGGTCCCGATCCACGCGGGCGGGTGTTTGAAGAACGGAACGAGCTGACGCAGGTACCACAAGCCCACCACGAGCAAGACGAACCCGAGCACGGACTTCACGAGGTTCATCCAGCGGCCGGGCTTCGGCAGGCCCATCGCCATCGCGCCGACCAAGAAGAACGGCAGCCCCAATCCCAGCGAATACGCGTAGAGCGAGAGCGCTCCGTAGCCCGCGTTCTTGGTCTGAAAGATGAACGACAAGATGCCCGCGAGCGGCGCGGTCGCGCACGGCGCGGCGATCGGTCCGAGCACCAGGCCCACGACGAACGCTCCGCGAACGCCGATGCCGCCCATCGACGACAGTCGGGTCTGGATCGAAGCGGGGAGCTGAATGTCGTAGAGCCCGAACATGGACAGGGCCATCGCGAACATCAGCAGCGCTTCGAAGACGATCACGACGGGGTGACCCGCCACGGCGCCGAAGAGCCCGCCGCTCAACCCCGCTACGAGGCCGAGCGGAACGTAGAACGCTGCGATCCCGTGGACGAACGAGGTCGACAGGAGCATCGCTCGCGCTCGGGAGCTCTGGTTGTTCGCGCCGAACACCGAGACCGTGATCCCGATCATCGGGTAGACGCAGCCCGTTCCCGCGGTGAAGAGGCCGCCGACGAACGCTCCAGCGAGGGCCGCGCCGAGCCCATACCGCGCGAGCATCCGCGAAAACAAATCCTGCGACCCGTCGTTGGTCCCCGCGAATGCGAGGGCCGGCAAGAGCGTGGTCAGGGCGAAGACCGCGAGCGCCGATAGGACTGGGCGACGAGCGAGTAATTTCGTTGCCATGGGTGAGGGGATCTTACGTCGAGTGGGGGCGCGAAAGTTTTGGTGGCGGGCGCCCGAGACTGCTGAATGCGGGCAGGGGGTGCTCCGTCCACCGACGACGATGCGGTATAAACCGTCGCACGCTGTGGTGACAGGGTCCACCGGCCGCGGCGGTGAGAGCCCAAGAGAGGTCTAGGACGATGCGCAGGTTCATCCAGGTTTCGTTCGTGCTGTTCACGGCTGGGGTGTTCGCCCTGTCGGCCGAAGCTCAGCGCCGTGGTCGTGGCCGCGGCCGCACCACCCAGGCTGCGGCGCAGCCAACGGAGCCGCCAAACAGCGAGCAGATCGCCGCCGAGCTCGGCGTGATCCAGTGGGGATGGACCCACGATCAGGTCATCGAGACCTACCGGCGTCGCCTCGCGGCGGACTATCTCCCGCTGCTCAAGAACAAGGGGCAGGTCGAGCAAGACCGTCTGATGCAAGAGCGCGACGCGGTGATCGCCAACCTGCGACGCAGCTACTTGCTGCTCAACGGCGCGGTCCCGCAGCGGCGATGGGACACGAGCTTCGTCGGCTCGGAGTACACGCACAACAACAACGAGAGCATGCTCGTGTACGAAGACACGCGAACGGGGGTGCGCGAGTTCTTCTTCTTCTTCAACGACCGGCTGTGGAAGCGCTTCCAAGCGCGCAACGTTCCGCGCGGGACGCAGGTGGATTTCAGCACGTTCGTCGCGAGCCTCGACGGGCTGTTCGGCGCGCCGGGATTGCGTCGCATGCGCACGGATCAAGCCGATCGGATCGAGGCAGCGTTCTGGCAGAACCCGACCACGCGCCTTCGCGTGATCGACCACTCGACGTTCTACGGCGCGTTTTGCCTCGTGTACGAAGACAAGAGCGTCCTCGCGCGCCTGTCGGAGCTGCGTCGCAACATGCCCGCGAAGGTCGAGAACAACACGCCGGGTTCGCTTCCCCAAGAGACCGTCGTCGGCAACGTCGACGCGGATCACAACACGGACATCGTCGATCGGGTGACGGGCAAGATCCGCCGCGTTCAGGCCGCGGACGCGGGCGCAGCGGCGTCGGCGTCCGTGCGCGCGACCTCGGGCTCGTCCGGCAGCACGGGGACGGGCTCGAGCCTCAACTCTGGCTCGAGCAGCGGAAGCTCTACGCCAGGCGACGGCCTCGGCGGCTTGCGCGGGCTCTGACCTCGCCGCCATCGCGCGAGGCGCGAGCGCGGCCGCGAGGTCGAGCTACACCGCGACGTCGACGCGCTCGATCGCTGTGTTCGCGCGTCGGAGCGCTGGGAGGATCACGTGCTCGATGGTCATCGCTCGACCCGGGCAGCCGTTGCACGCGCCGCCGAGTCGAACGATCGCCGCCGCGCCCTCGACGCGGACGAGCTCGATGGTGCCTCCGTCGCGCTCGATCAACGGAGCGAGCACGTTCGCGACCACCGCGCGTGGATCGACCGGCGTGCTCGACTGCTCGTCCATGATTCACGCGCAACGTACCACACTCGCGTCGAGCGCGATCGTTCGTTGACTCGCTCGTGCTGCGCGGCCTAGCATCCCCTTCGGCGTGTCTCGATTTCGACTGCGGTTTCTCTTGCAAGAGTTCGATCTCCCGGTCGGGGAGGTCCTGATCGGTCGCAGTCCGGATTGCCACATCACGATCGAGGACCCGTTGATCTCGCGGCAGCACGCGAAGATCGTCGTGTACGAGGGCCGGTGCACGCTCGTTGATTTGCACAGCCGAAACGGCTCGAGGCTCAACGGTCGACCCGTGCGCGACCCGGTGGATCTCAAGGACGCGGACCGCATTCGCATCGGCGCGCAAGAGCTCGTGTTCTTCGAGATGAGCACGGAGAAGCGATCGACCCGCGCGACCGGCGCGATGCGCTTGTGCTCGCACTGCGGCAGCCCGTACGCCGAAGGCGCCGAGGTGTGCCCGCACTGCGCGGCGCCCGCGACGAAAGAGGAAGACACGATGTCTGGCGTCGTGGTCGAGCCGCGACGCGCGTGGGTGCTCGAGCTCGTCGGCGAGGTGCTCGAGCGCGCGATCGCCGCGGGAAAGACGCAAGAAGCCGCGAGGATCTTGAGCCGAGCCGCGGACGAGTTCTCCGAGCGCGCGCGGCACGACACGACGTTCGACGTCCGTGCGCTCGCGCAAATCAGCGAGCACGCGCTGAGGCTCGCTGCGACCGAGCGCGACACGCAGTGGGTTCGCTGGGTGACCGAGACGCACGCGGGGCTGCACAGCGTTCCCGCGTTGGCGCTCGTGCCTGCGTTTGCGGCGGCGGCTGCGGCAAACGACGAAAGTCGCGCGCTCATCGTGGGCCTCGCGCGAACGCTCAGCGGACAGACCCTCTCGCCGTTGGAAGCGTCCGTCGTCTCTTCACTGCAGAGCCTCGCTCCGTCGAGTTGAGGAATGGAGAGCCGCCGGTGACCGAGCTTCGACTGCGATACCTGAGTCAGTTGCTGGATGTGCCGGCGAACGGTGAGTTCGTCATCGGTCGCAGCCGCGACTGTCAGCTCGCGCTCGAAGATCCGCTCGTGTCCCGGCGACACGCCGCCTTCCGGTGGAACGGCGCGAAGCTCGTCGTCGAAGACCTCGGCTCGCGCAACGGCGTGAAGGTCAACGACAACAAGATCGCTGGGCCCAAAGAGCTCACGCTCGACGACGTCGTCACGATCGGGAGCCAGACGTTTACGGTCGTCGTCGGCGAGGTCGAAAACAACCGCGACGTGCGTCGGGTCGCGGTGACGATGACGAGCGAGCTCGGCGAGGCAGGGACGCCGCTCGCGCTGCTCGGAGGCGTCGTCGAAAAAGCGTTCGCGATGGGACGCATCGACGATGCCGAGCGGATCCTGTCGAATTTGCTCACGGACATGCTCGCGGGCTTCGAGGGCGGCAAGCGCGACAACGGCGCGCTGCCCGACGCCACGCGCTTCGCGCTTCGACTCGCGTCCGAGACGGGAAAGACCCAGTGGGTTGATTGGGTGTTCAACGCCCACGGCGCGCTGTCGAAGGTCCCGCCTGCGTCGACGGTGGACGAGCTCTACCTCCTCGCGCGCAAGATTCGTTATCCCGTGACGCCCGCGTTCAAGACGTACGTCGCGAAGATGAAGGACAACGCCGCGCTGCTCGGGCCCGCAGAGAAATTCGCGCTGCAGCGCATCGAGGGGTTGATGCGCGTGCTGCTCGCGTAGCGCTGCGCGCGAGCGCGTGGCTCGCGTCGCGTCGTGCTCAGCGCTTCCCCCGAAGCGTGCGTCGAGCGCCGAGCGCTCGGTGGCTCAGCGACGACCGCTGAGCTTGGTCATCAGGCCCTGGTGCGCCTGATCGAGCGACTGCACCGTTCGGCGCAGCGCCTGGAGGCGCTCGCGGTACTGCAACCACGCCATCGCAGAGGAGCGCTGGAGCGAAGGTCCGAGTCCGTCCGCGACGTTGACGCTGACGAACGTGTTCGGGAGCTGCGCGGTCGCGAGCGGCTGCAATCCCGTGAAGATCGCGCGAGGACGCGTGGGCTCAGGGATGCCGGCGAGCGGCGCGAGGGTCACCGCGCCCGTTCGCAGATCGACGTTTTGCGCGAGCGTGAGCACGCCGACCCACGCGTTGGCCTGCGCTTGCTTGAAGATCATTCCGAGCTTCAAGGTCATCGCGTTGTTGTCTGCGGCGGCGCGAAGCGACTCGCGCACGGCGTCGCCCGTTCCGGTCGTCTCCGAGTGCCGTCGCAGGTCGCCCCACAACTGCGTGAAGAGGACGTGCACCGCGGCGATCTTTTGCGAGACGTTGGGATCGAGTCGACCCATACGCGCCGCGAAGACGTCCGGTCCGAACGGCGGGTTTTCGCCGCCCTCTTGCCGAAACCACGTGACGAGGTCCGCGTCGAACTCGGGCGGGTGCCCTGCCGGCTGCGCGGGTCCGCCCTGCGGCTCGTCGCTCGCGGCGATGTTTGCTCGCTCGCACGCGTGCTCGATCTTGGTCTTGACGGTCGCGAGCACGTTGCCCGCGGCCTGCGCCTTTTCGCGGACGCCGTTGAGCGCGGAGAGCGTTTGTCGTCCCTGCGAGCTCACTTCGGTCTGGATGCCGATCGCTGCGCCGATGCCGATGCCGAGCGCGAGCGACGCGGCGATTCCGACGAAGAGGCCGGTGCGGCTGCGACCGACCTCTTTGTCGTCCACGGGACGCTCGTCGACGACGATGCGGACCTCTTGCGGTCCGGCGGGAACTGCGGTCGACGCCCCGAAGGGGTCATCGGCCGCGGCCTTCGCGCGCGCTGCGGCCTTGGCGGCTGCGGCTTGCGCGGCTTGTTGTTCTGCGACGAAGGGCGGTGGCGCGACATCGCCTCCCAGCCCCGGAATCCCAGGAATCGCGGGCATCGACGGCGCAGGAATCGACGGCCCTTGAATGCCGCCGACCGGCGCCGCCATGGGCGGAGCAACGAGGTCCGCGCCCGGTGGCGCCACAGGCGCGCCCGGCGCGGGAGCCGCTGCGGGTGCAGCGGGATTCTGCATGCCGACCTGGGTTTTCTTGAGACGATCTTTGAGGTTCGGCTTCTTCTCCTCGGCCATTTCTCCGCTCCGGTTGAGGGCTCGGACGTTATCGTCGCGCGCATTTCAGCGTCAAGCGAACACGACCGTGACGCTGCTATCGCGTCGCAATCCGTCGTTGGCTGACAGACGCACACCGACGACTCGACATGTCGGCGTGGCTCGCCCCACGAGACGACAGAACACCAGACTGTGCCGCGAAGTTGCCGCCGAGCGCGCGCGTTTGCGAAGGGGAAACGTAGGACGAGCGCGAGTGCTCGCCCGCGATCGGAGCTAAAGAAAGCATGGAACGTGAACGCCGCCGTGCGGTACGACGCCGAGCCGACCTGTTCGTCAACAAGTTCATCGATGGGCTCCCGCACGTCGCGCGGCTCATCGAGATCAGCCCGCTCGGTTGTCTGCTCGAGCGCGTGCTCGAACCCGAGGTGCAGCGTGACCTCTACCCGCTCGAACTCTCGCTCCCCGCGCACTTCGGCGGAGCTCGCATGTGGCTCTGGGCCCGGCCCGTCTGGTCGGACGACGCTCGAACCGCGCTCAAGTTCGTTGGCGTCGACCCCCTCGATCGCGCCACCCTCGCGCGGTTCGCCGACTCGCTTCGCGCGGCGTAGCGCGATGGTGCTCGCCGTGATCGCCGCGCTCGGAGCGTCCAACGTCACGAGCGGATGTCGGAGCCAAGGGCGGCCCGACGTGCAGCCGTTCGAGAGCGTGCTCGAAGAGGACGCGAGCTTGGTGACGCTGCTCAACGAAGCGATGGACCTCGGCGAGCGAAACCACCAAGCGGCGGCGAGAAACCTCCGTGATCAAGTGATCCCCCGCGCGCGCTCCAACGCCGAACGCGCTGGAAATACTCGGGTCGAACACCCGCGCGCCCGCGCGCTTCGCACGACGCTCTGCCAGCTCACCGCGCGCCGCGCAGAGACCACCACGGCGCTCGCAGACGCGCTCGAACAACAAAACGCCGAGAACCTCTCGCGGACCCTCCGCGCGATGCGACAGGTCGCGCTCGACATGGCGCAGCTCGAGTCCGACGTGCAGCGCGCGCGCAACGAGCCGCCGCAGTCCGGCTGTTCGCGCTCGGGTTGACCGCGGGTCAGCGCTAAAATATCAGGACAAACGAATGAGCACCCACGAACGGTCCGGCGCACGAAAGGCCCCTGCGGCGAGCAAGCTCCGCGAGCTGTTCGCGCTGGCGCGCCACGTTCCGCTGATGCCCGCGGTGTCGACGGACGTGATCGAGTACGGTCGCGCGCGAGAGGGCGACGGGATCACGGTGTTCGTTCACGGGTATCTCGCGACGGGCGGGGTGCTGCGGCCCCTCGGAGAATTCCTCGGTTCGCAGGGCATCGCGCGACGGCAGGTGCACTTCACGTTCGCGCCCACGGGCTCGCTCGCCGAGCACGCGCGAAAGCTCGACGCGATCGTCCGTAGCGCGCATCGCAGCGATGGTCCCGTGCACCTCGTCGGGCACTCGTTGGGCGGCCTCGTCGCGCGATACTACCGTCAGGTGCTCGGGCGTCCGGTCGAGCGGCTCGTGTGCATCGCCACGCCGCACCGCGGAGTCCCTCGCGCGAGCGCGTTTCGCGCGTTGCCGCTGGTCGACGAGATTGCGCCGGGCTCCTCGACGCTCGCGCTGCTCGAAGCGACGAAGGCCCGCCTCGCGCAGACCGACGTCACGTGCGTGATCCCGACGCACGACACGCTCGTTCCTCCGTCGGACAGCGCGCACCTCGAGGGCGCGCGAAACGTCCACGTGCACGGCGTGGGGCACCTCGCGGTGCTGTTCGAGCGCGAGACGTGGGACCACGTGGCCGAGGCGCTCTCGCCACGAACGGCGGGCGTCGGCGCGCCCGAGCGAGCCTGACCGCCAGCGAGGTCGGTCGCGAACGGGGGCGGCTGCACAGCGCCCGGCGAGTGCTGTATAGCGTCTGCGTGCGCTCGCATAGGCTTGGTTCGATTGGCTTCACGGGTAGCGGTTTTGTGTCGGTGGTCGCGCTCGCGTCGCTCGCGTCGCTCGTGGGATGCGCCGCGGTGTTTCCGCGACATACGACGGCGTCGCGAGAGATCCCGCCCGCGATGCTCGAGGCGGGCGGGCTGACGCCGCCGCCCGATTCGCTGCACCACCTCGGCGTCGCTGGCGCAGAGTGTCCGCAGCTCACGCGGGACGGGCGTCCGTGGGACGGCGACGGTCGGCCCGATCTGTTCGTCGTGATCTTTCGCAACGGACAAGAGGTCTTTCGATCGCGCACCATCGAGAACAACTTCGCGCCCTCGTGGGACAGCGCGACGGACGCGATCGACCTGTTCGTGCGTCCCGAGGACGTCTTTCGCGTCGAGCTGCGAGACGACGATGGAGCGCTCGTTCCCTCGGAGTTCGTCGGGATGGTCGAGCTTCGGGGCGGCGTTCCGAGCGAGGCGCGCGACGCGGGCCGGTGGCAGCTTCGGCTCGAGGGTGGCGCGACGGTGTTCTTGTCGTCGCGACCGCCGCGCGCGCGGCTCGGGATGGGCGTGACCTTCGAATACCGCATCGACTCCGCGGTGATCGTCGAGGTCGTCGAAGCGAGCCCCGCCAACACAGCGGGCCTCCGCGCCGGCGATCGCGTCGTCCGCATCAACGGAACGGACGTCTCTCGCATGTCCGAGCTCGAGGTCCGTCAGGCGCTCGATCGCGTGATGATGTCCGACGTCACGCTCGCCGTCGAACGCTCGGGCTCGCCTGCGTTCGAAGCGATCGTCCGCTCCGATGCCCTGTACAACGGCCGCTGAAGCAACCGAGGATTCACGCGATGTTCGCTCGAAAGACAGCTTGCTCCGCGCTCGTGGCCGCGCTCGCGCTCGTGACCGTAGACGCCTCCGCGCAGACGCAAGAGCCCACGGTCGACGTTCAGACGTTTTGGCCCACGGGCGGCCCGCAGCAGGGGCTCGCGCTCCGCAGCGCCGAGGTGCAGCCGCACTTGAACTTCGGCTTCACGCTCCAGAGCAACTACAGCTATCGGCCGCTCGTGTACCGGCCCGTCGCCGCGCCGATGGACGTGATCGCCGCGATCGATCACGCGTACACCGTGGATTTTCTCTGGGCGTTTGGCCTCTTCGACCGCGTGCAGATCATGGCCGCGCTGCCCATGGTCGCCGCGCAGACGGGCGCGGGCATTCGTCCCATCACCGGCGGTGGCATCGGTGACGAGCTCTCGCTCGTGGCTCTTCGCGATCCTCGCATCGACGTCGCCGTGCAGATCCTCAAGCGCGCGCGTCGCACCAACGCGAACGGCGTGGCGCTCCGCGGAGATTTCGGGATCACGCTCCCGACCGGCGACGATCGATTTCACAGCAACGCGACGGTGGTCCTGCAGCCCGTGATCGTCGCGGACGTTCGCTTCGCGGGACTCACGATCACGGCGAACGCTGGAGCGAGGCTCGGGTTCGAGTCGCGCTCGTGGGCGGGAGCGTTCTTTCCCCCGGCGTTTCTCGGCGCGCTCGGCGTGTCGTATCGGCCGTCGGCCGTGCAGCGACTGTCGATCGCCGTCGATTCGCAGTTTCTCATCCCGCTCGTCGCGACGCAGCAGCCGAGCAGCAACTGCGCGCCTGCGTCCTGCACGGCTGCGACGGCGATCACCGCGGGAGAGCTCTTCGTGGGCGCGCGCTACGCCGTCGATCGAGGGCGCGACGTCGAAGTGACCGCCGGTGTCGGCGCGCCGCTCACGACGGCCGCGGGTGTTCCTTTGGTGCGCGGCCTGCTCGGAATCGCGTTCACGCCCCGCGCGCTCGACGACGATCAAGACGGCGTTCGCGAGATGGACGATCGATGCCCGAACCTCCGCGAAGACCGCGACGGATTCGAGGACAACGACGGCTGCCCCGACAACGACAACGATCAAGATCGCATCCCCGACGATCGCGATCAGTGCCCCAATCAACCCGAGGACGCTGACAACTTCCGCGACACCGACGGCTGCCCCGAGCCCGACAACGACGGCGACAACGTCATCGACGCCGACGATCGCTGCGCCGACGAAGCCGCGGGGCCCAGGCCCGATCCCGACAATCGCGGGTGCCCCATCCGTGATCGCGACGGCGACGAAGTGCTCGACGGTGACGATCAGTGCCCCGATGAAGCCGTCGGCGTTCGCGCGGACCCCGCGCGGCGCGGGTGCCCGCTACCCGATCGCGACCGCGACGGAGTGGCCGACGCTGTCGACCAGTGCCCGAGCGATCCTGCCGGCGAAAACGCAGACCGATTTCGTCGCGGGTGCCCCGATCCCGACGTCGATCACGACGGCGTTCCGAACGAGACGGACACGTGCGTCGCGCAGCCCGAGACGATCAACGGCGTCGACGACGCCGACGGATGCCCCGACGCCGGTGAAGAAGCGGTCACGCTCGGCCGCGGCACGTTGCTCTTCGCGAACGTCATTCGACTCCAGCCGCGCGCCCGCGCGCTGCGCCCCGCAGAGACCGCCCTCTTCGTGCAGGCGGCTCAACGGCTGCGCGGCCTCGGAGCGGAGCTCGCGCGCGCGACCGTGACCGTCGGCGCAGACGCGCGCGACCGCGAAGGCCGCGAGGCGCAACGGCTCGCGCAGCTCGTCGCGGACGTCCTTGTCGCAAATGGCGTGGCCCGCGCAAACGTCGAGGCTCGCGCGATGGTCGCGCCCGCCGCAGCGCAACCCGCTGCAGGTCGCCCCGCCCAACCGCGCGCCCCCGTGGGAGAAGTGCGGATCACGCTCCTTCGAAACGCCGCGACGCGGTAGAGTGATCGGGCTGGATGCGTAATCTTTCGAGCGCTTTCAAGGTCGGGCTGCTGATGATCGTGGCGATCATCGGGAGCACGATTTTGTATCGAGCCATCGTGCAGCGCGGCTCGGGCGCGGGTGGCTATCGCGTGTACGCGCTGTTTCGGGACGCCTCGGGGCTCGTTCCACGGTCGCGCGTGACGATGGCGGGCATCCCCGTGGGCCGGATCGACAGCATCCGTCTGCAAAACGGGATGGCTCGCGTCGACATGGTGATCAACCGCGAGGTCGAGCTGTGGGACGACGCGACGGTCTCGCGAAAGGCGAGCTCGCTGCTCGGCGAGTTTTTGTTGGTGCTCGCGCCGGGAAGCACGGGCTCGCGCCGGGTCGTCGACGGTGATCGCGTGCGCGTGCTCCAAGAGGGCGCGACGACCGACGACATCATGCAAAACGTCGCAGCGATTACGCGGCGCGTGCGAGACGTGACCGATCGCGTCGGAGACGTCTTCGGCAACGACGAGGGTCGAAGGCAGCTCGCGGAGGCGCTTCGAAACCTCACGGAGACGACCCAAGAAATCAACCGCCTGGTGCACGCCAACAGCGAGGCGATCACGCACACGATCCGCAACGTCGATCACATCACGACCGAGGCGGACCCGCGCGTGCAGCGGCTGCTCGCCAACCTCGAGCGCGCCTCGCGTCGCGTCGACGACATCCTCGCGGAGAACCAGCCGAACATCAACGACACCGTCCGCAACGTGCAGGAGACGGTGCGCAACGCCAACGCGGCCTCGCGAGACCTCCGCGAGGCGCTCGGCCACGTCAACAGCATCACCGCGGGCGTCGATCGGGGCGAGGGCACCGTGGGGCGCCTCCTGCGCGACGATCACTTGATCAACGAGGTCGAAGGCGTCGCCGAAGGCGTCAACGACCTCGTCGCGCCGATCGGCAGGCTCCAGACGATCGTGGGCCTCCGCACGGAGTACAACTTCGTCGCCAACGGCCTGAAGAGCTACCTCGAGTTTCGGCTGCAGCCGCGGGAAGACCGGCACATTCTCTTTCAGATCGTCGACGACCCGCGCGGGTTGATCGACCGTCGATCGGTGATCCGCACGAGCACCAACCCGGCGGACCCAGCGATGTGGCGCGAGACCACGGAGACGACGGGGCGCGGGCTTCGCTTCACGCTGCAGTTCGCGCGGCGCCTCGGGCCCGCGACGTTTCGCTTCGGGATCTTGGAGTCCACGGGCGGCGTGGGCATGGACCTCAACGCGATGCGCGACCGCGTCGAGTTTCGCTCGGACGTGTTCGACTTCTCGACGAGCCAGCTGCCGCGCGTTCGCCTCATGGGCGCCTACGCGCTCTTGCAGCGGGTGTACATCCTCGCGGGCGTCGACGACGTGCTCAACCCGCAGCGCACCGACGTGTTTCTCGGCGCGCAGCTGCGCTTCCGCGACGAGGACCTGCGCACGATTTTGCTCTTCGCCGGCGGCGCGCTCGGCGCGGTCGCGCGCTGAGCCTTCGAGTGAGCCCTGATGCCGTTGCTCGAATTCAAGGGGATCGAGAAGCGCTTCGGTCCGCGTGACGAGGTCCCGGTCCTTCGCGGGATCGACCTCACGATCGAGGACGGCGAGTTCGTCGCGATTTTCGGCCCATCGGGCTCGGGAAAGAGCACGCTGCTCAATATCGCGGCGGGGCTCGACACGCGCTACAGCGGCAGCGCGAAGCTCAGGGACAAGGACCTTCGGGCGCTCAGCGACGCAGCGCGTACGGAGCTTCGACGGCAGACGGTGGGGATGGTGTTTCAGATGTTTCACTTGGTTCCCGATTGGACGGTCGAGGCCAACGTGGCGCTTCCGTCGCTCTTCGGCCCGCCGTCCGAGCGCGCGTCGCAGCGGGCGCACGAGGTGCTCGCGAAAGTGGGGCTCGCGGGGTTCGAGAAGCGAAAGCCCACGGAGCTGTCCGGCGGTCAGCGGCAGCGCGTGGCCGTGGCGCGGGCGTTGTTCTCGTCGCCGCCGTTGCTGCTCTGCGACGAGCCGACGGGGGCGCTCGACAACGAGACCGGCGCGTCGGTGCTCTCGCTCTTTCGGAGCATTCACGAAGAGACGCGCGCGGCGTTCGTGGTCGTCACGCACGACGAGCGGGTGGCGAGCATGGCGGGTCGCGTGGTGACTCTCGGGGACGGCCGGGTCGCGCGCGACGAGCGACGAGAGGTGCGCGCGTGAGAGCGGGCGCGTTCGTCACGCTGCTCGGGCGAGACCTGCGTCGCGCGAGCGGCTCGTTCGTGCTCGCCGCGATCGGGATCGCCGTCGGAATCGCGGCGCTGGTGTTCTTTCTCGCGCTCGGCGCGGGCATGCGATCGGTCGTGTTGGGCAGGATTTTTCCTATCGATCGCATCGAGGTCGTCCCGCGCGACCAGAGCGTCGGCGCGCTCGCGGCGCTGCTCGGCGCGCGGCCGCAAGGGATCCCACAGTCTGCGGTCGATACGCTCGCGCGCACCGCTGGCGTTCGCGCGGTGTACCCGAAGCTGCGGCTATTGTTTCCGCACTCGGGGCGCGGAGGCCAAGAGATCTTCGGTCGCACCATCGGCGCGGGCGAGCTCGTGGCAGACGGAATGGACCCTGCGCTCGTGCGCGGAGAGCTCCCGGCGGGCGTCCGGTTCGAAGACACACAGAATCAAAGCTCGGGGCGCGAGTGCCGTCGGCACGAGGAGTGTCCGAGCGAAGAGAAGTGCGCGACCGAGATCGCTCCGAACGGCGCGAGCATCTTGCCGGGTCGCTGCGAGCGGCCGATCCCCGCGCTGGTGAGCCCCTATCTGCTCGAGGTGTTCGACGGCGCCATCGCGCCTGCGCACGGGTTGCCGCCGGTCGCGAGGTCGCTCGCGGAGCACGCGCGCGGCGTCGAGCTCGAGTGGGACCTCGGGCGCGCGGGGCTCGGGTTTGCGCAGCGGGGAACGCAGCGTCGCGTGTACGCGCGCATCGTCGGGGTCACGCCGCGGGCGATCGACCTCGGGATCACCGTTCCGCTCGAGGTCGCGCGGCGGTTGAACGCGGAGTACGCGGGACGAGCCGCGGCCGAGCAGTACACGAGCCTGATTGTCGTCGTGTCGCAGCCGGAGCACACCTCGACGATCACTCAGAAAGTGCGCGAGCTCGGGCTCGAGGTGCGCACCTCCGGCGCGGAGCAAATGGGCCTGCTCGTGACGGTGATCACCGCGGTGCTGTCGCTGACGAGCGCCGTGATCGTGCTGCTCGCGGCGCTGTCGATCGCGCACGCGCTCGGCGCGCGGGTGCGCGAGCGCGAAGGCGAGATCGCGCTGCTCCGCGTGTGCGGCGCGCGTCGCGTCGATGTGTTCGCGTTGGTGGTGGCCGAGGCGATCGTCGTGGGGCTGATCGCGTCGGCGCTCGGCGCGCTCGTCGCGCGACTGCTCGGCGTCGGGTGGAACAAGCTGCTCGGCGCGAAGCTGCCCGCGTTTCCGTTCAAGCCCGATGACTGGTTTCTCTGGACGCCGCGGGATATCTTGATTTCGTGTGCGTTCGGCGTGCTCGCGTGCGCGCTGAGCGCGGTGTTTCCCGCGCGGCGAGCGGCGAGCACGGACCCCTCCGTGGTGCTCTCGCGTGGCGTGTACTAACGGGGGAAGCGCACGACGCGCAGGCGACCCGAGCCGTTTTCGCCGATGATGAGCGACGGTCCCGCGCTCGCGTTGCCCGGAACGTACGCGAGCGCCGAGGGCTCCGAGAGCCGCGCGACGCGCGCTGCGCCGTTGTCGCCTTGGGTCTCGGGGATCGAAGGCTGCGCCGGCCCCGAGCCAGCGACGCGACGGATCGTCGGCGTCATCGCGCTGAGGTCGACCGAGTACACGCGGTGCGTCGCGGCGTCGGCGACGAAGAGCGTGTTGCCCGTCGCGTCGAGCGTGAGCGCCATCGGTCGCAAGAGCGGAACGTTGGTGGCCGGCTGCCCGTCGACCCGCGCGTCGTCTTCGACGGCGCTCGCGTTCTCCGTGAAGTTTCCCGCGAGGACTGTCGCTTCGAGCGCGCTGCTCCCGCGCGCGACGCGATACACGACGTGCTGCTGCGGATCGGCGATGTAGATCTCGTCGCGCGTCGTGTTGTAGGCGATCGACGAGACCTCGATGAGCCGCAAGCGCGTCGCTGCCACCGCCGAGCCCACGGTCGGAGCGTCGCCGTCGGTCGCGTCGGTCGGCGACGGACCGACGAGCGTCGAGTACGTTCGCGCGGAGAAATTCAGGAGATAAATCAAGTATCGGCCGTTGGCTCGGCGCGAGGCGACGTAGGCCGTGTTGGCGTTTGCGAGCGCGAGCGCTGACGGATCGTCGAGGCGCATCGTGTCGATCATGCCCGCCGCGCCCGTGTTTCCGCGGACGTTGTACTGACCGGCGGCGAGGCTGATCGAGTCCGCGGTGCTCGCGCGGAGCACGACGTGTCGATCGCGCACGGCGAAGAGCGCGTCTGTTCGCGACGCGGGCGAGGGGATCGCGGCGACGGCGTCCACGACGGCGGGCTCCATCTGCGCCGCCGCGATCGCAGCGGTGGGCGGGTCCGATCCTGCGCCCGCGAGGACGCGCGGCGTACGATCGCGCAGACCGAACACGCGCGACTCGAACGGCGCGCTGAACACGAGGTCCGGGAGCGTGGACATCGCGCCCATGGGGCCGACGACGGCGAGACCGCGAACGCCGCCCGTCCGAAGGTTTGCGAGGGACTCGGTGCCGCGTCGTGGTCCGAGCACGCCGACCGCGATGACCGAGCCCGGAACGCCGGTGGGCGACACGTCGGCGCGATAGAGCAAGCGGTTCTGCGCGTCGATGAAGTACGCCGATTGGGACACCGGGCCCACCGCGACGCCGCCGAGTCGGCCGAGGCGATAGTCGCCGCCGGTGCGGGCGTTTTGTCCGCAGAGCGCGCCGTGTCCTGCGATGAGTCGCACCGTGGGCGTCGCGATTCCGAGGTCGACCGAGAACACCGAACAGCGCGCGCTCGCGTCGGCGAAGTACAAGAACCGATTGCGGGCGAGCGCCATCGATCCGATCGGGCCGAGGCGCACGGTCGACGCCGTCACTGGCGTGCTCACGCCGTCGTGCACTGTGCCAACGGACGAGCACCCGTTGCCCGCGACGGTGTCGACGTTGGTGGTGGCGTTCGTGTAGCGGCGAATGCGGCAGTTGTTCGAGTCCGCGATGTACGTGACCGCGGGCGACGCGCTTCGATTGACCTCGAGCGCCGTGGGCGTCGCGAACAGCGTCGCGGATGGAAGCGCGGGCGCTGCGTTGAACGCGTCGCAACCCGCAGGCTGCGCGCACGGCGTGCCCGCGAGGAGCGTCGGCGACGCGACGCCCGCGAGGTAGAGCGCGTTGTTCGTGCCGAACACGAACGAGCCGTACGCCTGTTCGATGTCGAAGGGGCCCGCGAGCGGGAGCGTCGTCGTGAGCGGAATTCGCTCGATCGTCGACATCGCGGGCGTGTCTTGTCGCGCGTCGATTCGAAACGCGACGTGGCTCCTCGCGTCGGCGCCGAGCAGCGTCGCGCCTCCGCCCGACTGCAGCGCGAGCCCAGAAATTGCGCCGAGCGGACGCGTCGTCGCCACGCCTGCAGAGCCGAGCGTTCCAGAGACCGCGAGCCCCGCGACGAGCGAGGTGCGCAGCCCGCCGGGCGCCTCGCGCACCTCGAAGATGCGGCCCGTCGCCGAGTCGCCGACGTACGCGATGAGCGGCGATTCGCTGTGAATCACCAGGGCATCCGGCGCGACGAGCTCGGGCGTCGCCGCGGTGTAGCCCTCGCCCGAGACGCTCTCGATGCACGGCTCGCCGCGCGCGAGAACGCCGGGACACCCCATGAGCATCACGTCGGGGACGTCGGAGCCATCGGGATTTCCATCGGGTTGCATCGCGTCGACGCGCGCATCGACATCGGACTGTGGAACATCCGATGGCGCATCCGATGGTCCGATGTCCGATGCATCCGCGTCGCTTCGAGTCGCGTCTTGCGAGAGCAACGCCGGGTCATAGACACGGCATGCTTGAAGTGTGAAAAGGGCAACACCTAAGGGCAACGATCGTCGCACGCTACGATCGTGCCACTAGCCGCAGTGCATCGGCAATGGAGGCCAGCACGTTCCGAGCGATCGATTCGGCAGAACAACGGAAGCACGGAGGCACAGAGCGACGACGACGGGCGCGCTGTGAACGTGGGAGCAAGCGATGATTCGAGTGGCGGCGAACTTCAAGGATCGAGACGGTCTGCAGCGATCGCAGCAGGGGATCGCCGAGGGAATTCTGTTCGTTCCCGACTACGCGGACGGGTCCGTTGGATCGACGCTGCTCGTGTACGTCGAGGCGCAGGGCCTCGTCAGCGGGCTCTTCATCGAGGGGGTCGTCGCGTGGCGGCGCGTCCAGAGCGCGGGCGGCTTCGCGAAGGGCACCGGCGTACGTGTGCTTTCGCCCCACATGGAGCGGCTGAATTTTCTTCTGCGCTGGGCGAAGGGTGACGTGGCGAGCGCGCAGCGGGGGCACCCGCGCTTTCCCTGCGCCGAGCGCGTGCTCGTGTCGTTCGCGGGGACCCACCGACGAAGCACGCAGCGATTGGTGCACGGCACGCTCGAAGACGTGAGCGAGCGCGGCGCGCTGCTCGTGACCCCGTCGCCGCTCGTCGGCGCGTCGGAGATCATGATCGACATGCACGACGTCACACGCACACCAATTCAAGCGCGCGTGGTGTGGAGCTCCGGCAATCGCTCGGGCCTCTCGATCGGCTCGAGCGCGGCGGACGGTGATCGCGGCTGGTCCACGCTCGTCGAGCGCGTCGCGCGGTCGGTCGACCCCGAAGTGCGCATCGAGCGCTGAATTTCAGCGCTCTTGTGAGTGTCGCTCAGCGGCCGGCGTCTCGCGTCGCGGGGGTGGTCGCTCGCGACGACGACAACAGCGCTTCGAGGTTGGCGCGCGCGCGCGCGTCCGTGGGGTCGACCTCGAGCGCGCGACGGAGGGCGGCCTCCGCGCCAGCGCGATCGCCGCGGCGAGAGAGCACCGTGGCGAGGTTGTTCCACGCGGTCGAAGAGCGCGGGCCGAGCTCGGTCGCGCGTCGGAGCTCTGCGAGCGCGTCGTCCAATCGATTCGCGAGCGAGAGGGCGTAGCCGAGGTTCGCGCGAAACAGCGGGTCGCCCGGCGCGAGCCGCACGGCGTCGCCGAACGCCCGCGCCGCGGGCTCTGGTTGTCCCGCGGCCAGGAGCGCTGCGCCGAGGTCCGACGGGTGACGCGCGACCGTCGGCGCGCAGCGAATCGCCTCACGAAACGCGTCTGCCGCCGCTTGCGCGTTGCCGCGCCCGAGGCGCACGGCCCCGAGGTTCGACCACGGTTCGGCGTCGTTCGGCGCGAGCCCCGTCGCGCGAACGAGCGCGCGCTCTGCGTCGGGAAGTCGCCGCAGCGCGACGAGCACCATCGCGAGGTCGTTGGCCGGCGCGGGGTCCCGCGGCAAGAGCCTCGCGGCGCTGTCGAGGGAGGTCGCCGACGTGTCGAGCGCGTTCGTCGATAGCTCGATGCGGCCGCGGACGAGCCACGCTTCGCCGAGCGTCGGTTGCTGTTCGGTGAGCGCGACGAGCGAGCGGTAGACGCGATCGAGCTCTGCGCGCGCGGGCGCGGCGAGGGCGCGAGCGCCGTCGGGCTCGAGCAGCGGTGAAATCTGCTCGAACTGCGCGCGAAGCAAGCGGAGCTTCACCTCGGGTCGCGCGCGCACGGAGGCCGACAGCCGACCGATCGCGCGAATGCACACGCGCGGCGCGTCGGTGTCGCACTGGCGCGTCGCTGCGTCGATCGCTCGCTGCGTCGCAGAGGGGCGACCTTGCGCGGCGCCATCGCGCGCGACGAACGTCACGAGCGCAGCGAGCGCGAGGCCCATGAGGCTGACGGTGCGGGACATTGGGTCTCTCTGTCGTCGTTGTACGGCGTTGGTGAGCGTTGCGATGCAGCGGCGACGAAGAACGCGCGCGGAGCAGCGCGGGAGCTGCTATACGAGGGCGCTCCCGACGATACTAAACGAATGTTCCGTAGGTGCTGGCCGGTGGCGACCTCGCGCACACCGAACCGGCGCGACGAGCATCGATCGAGCAGCAGGTCGAGACGATGGAGTCCACGGTTCTAGTCGACGCACGCACGCACAACCTTCGATCGGTCGACCTCGAGCTACGGCCGGGCGAGCTGGTTGTCGTCGCGGGCGTCTCGGGCGCAGGCAAGAGCTCGCTCGCGCTCGACACGTTGTATGCGGAGGGACAGCGGCGGTTCGTCGAGTCGTTCAGCGCGTACGCGCGGCAATTTCTCGAGCGCCGCGATCGCCCGCCGGTCGCGAAGCTCGACCCTGTTCCCGCGGCGATCGCTGTGGACCGAGGCGCGCCCGTTCGAACGTCGCGCTCGACCGTCGGGACGATGACCGAGCTGCAAGACTACCTTCGGCTCTTGTGGGCGCGGGCTTCGACGATCGTGTGCGACACGTGCGGCCGCGACGTCTCGCGGGGAACGGTCACCGGCGCGACGCGAGCCATCCTCGATCGCGTCGGAGAAAACCGCGTTCGAAGCGTCGTGACGTATCCTGTCACTGCGGTCGACCCCGAGCGCTGGCTCGGCGTTCGCGAGTCGCTCGTCGAGCAGGGCTACCGTCGCGTGCTCGTCGACTCGAAGACGGTGGACATCGACGAGCTCGCGCCGAGCGTGGCGGTCGCGCGCGGCGAGGTCGAGGTCGTCGTCGATCGACTCGTGATCGAGCGCGACGCGCGAGCGCGCGTGGCCGAGGCGATCGGCACCGCGATGATCAAGGGAAAGCGCGCGCGCGTGCACCTCGAGGACGGCGGAGCGGTCGCGCGATTCGCGCACGGTCTCGAGTGCGCGCAGTGCCAGAAGAGCTTCGCGGACCCGGCGCCAGCGCTGTTCAATTTTCAGTCGCCGCTCGGGGCGTGCTCGGCGTGCAAGGGCTTCGGTCGAACGATCGAGCTCGACTGGGACAAGGTCGTCCCCGACGATCGTCTCTCGATCGACGACGGCGCGATCAAGCCGTGGAACGGGCCGAAATCCGCCTGGGAGCGCAAGCAGGTCCGCGCGTACTGCGCGGCCAACGACATCGATCCGAGCGCGCCGTGGAAGAGCCTCACGACGAAAGAGAAGCGTCGGATCCTCGAGGGCGACGGCGACTACATCGGGGTCAAGGGCTGGTTCGATTGGCTCGAGACCAAGACGTACAAGATGCACGTGCGAGTGTTTCTCTCGCGCTTTCGCAAGTACGAGACGTGCCGCGCGTGCAACGGCTCGCGGCTCAAGCCCGAGGTCGAGCGCTATCGCGTCGCGGGGCTCTCGCTCGTCGAGGCCGGTCGAACGCCGGTGAGCGCGCTGCGCGAGCGCTTCGCGTCCATCGAGCCCGCGGACGAAGCGGGCGAGCGCGTCGTGAGCGAGATCCTGTTTCGGCTGGGATATCTCGAGCAAGTGGGGCTCGGGTACCTGACGCTCGAGCGTCCGTCGCGCACGCTGTCGGGCGGCGAAGTGCAGCGCGTGGCGCTCACGGCGGCGCTCGGGACGTCGCTCACGGGGACGCTCATGGTGCTCGACGAGCCGACGGTGGGCTTGCACCCGCGCGACGCGGAGAAGCTCGTTCACGTCGCGCGCGGGCTCGCGCGGCTCGGCAACGTGGTGGTGGTGGTCGAGCACGATCTGACCGTGATTTCGAGCGCGGATCGCGTGATCGAGCTCGGGCCCGGCGCCGGAGAGCTCGGCGGAAAAATCGTGTTCGACGGCGCGCCGACGGCGCTCGCGACGAAGGATACGCCGACGGGGCGCGCGCTCAGGCCCAGCAAATCCGCTGGTCGAACGCGACGCACGCCGGGCGCGTGGCTCACGTTGAAGGGCGCGACGGGGCACAACCTCAAGGGGCAGGACGCTCGGTTTCCGCTCGGCGTGTTCACGTGCGTGACGGGCGTGTCGGGCTCGGGCAAATCGAGCCTCGTGAGCGAGACGCTGGTCGCGGCGGCGTCGCGCATGCTCGGCGCGCCATGGGACGGAGCGCCGCTTCCATTCACGGGCCTCGAGGGAATCTCGCAGCTCAAGTGGGTCACGTTCGTCGATCAGTCACCGCTCGGTCGAACGTCGCGCGGCAACGCAGCGACGTACACGGGCGCGTGGGACGCGGTGCGCGCGGGCTTCGCGGCGCTGCCCGAGGCGAAAGAGCGGGGGTACACGCCGGGGACCTTCAGCTTCAACGTCGAGGGCGGCCGCTGCGCGTCGTGTCAGGGCGAAGGGTTCGAGACGGTCGAGATGCAGTTTCTCGCGGACGTCTCGTTTACGTGTCCCGACTGCAAGGGCAAGCGCTTTCGCGACGAAGTGCTCGAGCTGCGGTGGCACGGGCACACCGTCGCGGACGTGCTCGCGATGAGCGCGCAGCGCGCGATGGATGCGTTTCCATCAGTTAAATCACTGGTGAAGGCGCTCGCGCCGCTGGTCGATGTGGGGCTCGGGTACCTGCCGCTCGGTCAGCCGCTCTCGATGCTCTCGGGCGGCGAGGCGCAGCGCTTGAAGCTCGCGCGCGCGCTCTCCGAAGCGGGACCGGGGACGCTCGTGGTGCTCGACGAGCCTACGGCGGGGCTCCATCGCGCGGACGTCGACCGCGTCCTCGACGCGATCGACGCGCTCATCGCGCGGGACGCGACGGTCATCGCGGTCGAGCACGACCCTCACGTGGCGGCGCGCGCGGACTGGGTGATCGACCTCGGCCCCGAAGCCGCTGACGCGGGAGGAACGATCGTCGCCGAAGGTCCACCGGAGCTCGTCGCTCGGTCGGAACGCTCGCGATTCGCGCCGTTTCTCCGGGACGCGCTGGCTGGCTCGACGGTGAGCTCGGTTCCCGTCGACCGCGCTGCGACGCGCGCGGAGGATCCCGCGACGCGCACCTCGGTCGTCGTCGTCGGCGCTCGCGAGCACAACCTTCGCGTCGGAAGACTGGAAATTCCCAGAGAAAAACTCGTCGCCTTCACGGGCCCCTCGGGCTCGGGCAAGAGCTCGATGGCCTTCGACGTCGTGTACGCCGAGGGGCAGCGACGCTTCCTCGAGACGCTCTCGCCGTACGCGAGGCAGTACTTGCCGTCGCTCGGGCGCGCGGACGTCGATCAAATCTCGGGCATTCCACCGGCGATTTCGCTGGAGCAGCGCACGGCGCGCGCTGGCGCGATGAGCACCGTCGCGACCGTCACCGAGGTCGCGCACTACCTCCGGCTCTTGTTCGCGAAGGTGGGCGTGCCTCACTGCCCGACGTGCGACCTCGCGATCGGCGCACGTGCGCCCGAGGTGATCGCCGACGACCTGCTCCGCGCGCACGGCGCGTCGCAGTCCGTTCGCGTGCTCGCGCCGGTCGTTCGCGCGCGAAAGGGCCTCCACAAAGAGGCCATGGAGCGCGCCGTGACCGCGGGCATCGAGCGCGTTCGCGTCGACGGAAAAGAGCATTCGCCCGCGACCGTTCCGCCGCTCGCCAAGAGCAAGGTGCACGACGTCCACTACGACCTCGGCGCGGTGAAGCTCGGCGAGCAATCGAAGCTCGTCGCGCTCTTGCAGCGGGCCACGGCGCTCGCGCAAGGGCACGCGATCGTCGAGCCCACACAATCAAGTAAACAGCCGAAAGAGCCGGCTGCGGTGCTGTCGACTCGACGCGCGTGCCCCAAGTGCGGCCGCGGGGTGCCCGAGCTCGACCCGAGGCACTTCTCGTTCAACACGGCGCAGGGGCGGTGCGCCAAGTGCGAGGGCGCGGGCGTCGACGACAACGGACGGCGCTGCAAGAGCTGCGAAGGGACGCGGCTCGCACCGATTCCTCGCGCGGTTCGCCTCGGCGCGTGGCGCTACCACGAGGTCGTGGGCATGAGCCCGAGCGAGCTCCGCGCCGCGGTCAAAGACGTCCCGATGGACGAGCGTCAGAAGTCCATCGCGCGCGCGCCGATGACCGAGCTCGAGGCGAGGCTGCGGACGCTCGACGAGCTCGGCCTCGATTACCTCGCGCTCGACCGTCGCGCCAACACGCTTTCGGGCGGCGAAATGCAGCGCTTGCGGCTCGCGGCGCAGATCGGCGCGGGGCTCACGGGCGTCCTCTACGTGCTCGACGAGCCGACGATCGGGCTGCACGCGAGCGACACCCATCGACTCGTGCGCGCGATGCGCAGGCTCGTCGATCGGGGCGCGAGCGTCCTCGTCGTCGAGCACGACGCCGCTGTGATTCGTGCGGCCGATTGGATCGTCGACATGGGGCCGAGCGGCGGCCGCGGCGGAGGTCAGGTCGTCGCAGAAGGACCGACGGCGCGCGTGCTCGCGTCCGCGGACTCGCCGACGGCCAAGGCGCTCGAGGTCGCTCCGGGCGCGAGCGCGCGTCGGCGCGCGATGGACGACAAGAGCGTTTCGTGGCTCGAATTGCGGGGCGTCGAGGCGCACAACCTCCAGAGCGTCCGCGTGCAGTTTCCGCTCGGAAGGCTCGTCGCGGTCGCGGGCGTCTCGGGCTCGGGCAAGAGCACGCTCGTCGACAAAGTGCTCTTTCCCGCGGCGTGCAAGGAGCTCGGGCTCGAGTGCGAAGATGCTCTTTCGTACGAGAAATTGCTGGGCGCGAGCGCGCTCCGCGGCGCCAAGCGCATCGATCAGTCGCCCATCGGCCGCACGCCTCGGAGCGTCCCTGCGACGTACGTGGGCCTGTGGGACGAGATTCGAAAGATGCTCGCGGCCACGCAGGCAGCGCGGGCGAAGGGATGGGGGCCGACGCGCTTCAGCTTCAACACGGCGACGACGCAGGGCGGCGGTCGCTGCGAGGCGTGCGACGGCGCCGGGGTGAAGCACGTCGAGATGAGCTTCTTGCCCGACGTCGTCGTCCCCTGCGAAGTGTGCGAGGGAATGCGTTTCTCCCGCGAAACACGGGAGATCAAGCTCCACGGCTACGACGCAGGAGAGCTGCTCGCGCTCACGGTGGACGAAGCGAAGGCGGTCTTCGCGCAGGTCGCGTCGCTGTCGCGGGCGCTCGAGCTCTTGAGCTCACTCGGCTTGGGGTACATGGCGCTCGGGCAGGGCTCGCACACGCTCTCGGGCGGCGAAGCGCAGCGCGTGAAGCTCGCGACGGAGCTCCAGGGACGCGGAGGCGGGACGCTCTACGTGCTCGACGAGCCGACGACGGGGCTGCACGTCGGGGACGTCGAGCGGCTCGTGTCGGTGCTGCAACGGCTGGTGGACCGCGGCGACTCGGTCATCGTGGTCGAGCACCACCCGAACGTGCTCGCCGCGGCCGACTGGCTCATCGAGCTCGGGCCCGGCGGCGGAAAACACGGCGGGCGCCTCGTCGCCGCGGCCACGCCCGCGCAGATCGCGACGCGCGACACCGCCACGGGGCGCGTCCTGCGCGAGGAGATGTCTGCACACAAAATCAACGCGAAGCGCTGATCGCGGGCGGGCTCGGGGGGCTCAGTTCGAGCGTTCGATGTCGAAGCCTTCGGACTCCCACGCGAGGATCCCGCCTTCGAGCGCGGCGGCGGGGAGGCGCTGAGCGGTGAGGATCTCGAGCGCGCGCTTGGCGTCGTCGCCGTAGCTACGGTCGTACACGATGATGGGCCGACGGTAGATCGCGAGCTCGGCGACCTTGCCTTCGAGCTCGACGAGCGGGACGTTGAGCGCCGTCGGGACGTGCGCTCTCGCGTAGGGGGCTTTTTCGCGGATGTCGACGACGAGGACGCGGCGCTCTTTGACGAGCTGCGCGAGCTCGGGAGCCTTGAGGTTCTGGATGCCTCCCGGACCGACCGATCCGCCCACGTGCTCGTCGACGAGCTTGACGATCTCTTCTTTGGAGACGGCGCCTTGGAGCATTCCGACGGGGCGACCTTCGGCGATCATCACGAGCATCGGGATGCTCTGGACGCGAAACGCCTTGGCGATCCTCGGCGACTCGTCGGTGTTGATCTTGACCACCTTCAATCGACCTGCGTATTCGCGGGCGACGGCCTCGACGCGGGGCGCGAGGGTGCGGCACGGCGCGCACCAGTCGGCATACAAATCGATCAGCACCGGAACTTCGCTCTGGAGCACTTCCTGCTCGAACGTGGCTTCGGTGACCTTGGTGACCGGCGATTGGGACAACATTCGGTAACTGCCTCCGACGGCGGCGGTTGTAAGTCCATCGGCCGAATCGTCCAATCCCAAACGCGGCGAGGGTGGGCGGTTCGTCCGTGGTTCGCCGGTGACCAAAGGCGGGGCGAGGGTTGCGGCGATCGCGGTCCTCCTCGATAATTCAGCGCGAGGCCAGCGTTCGCGCTGCGTCGCATCGGATTGTGTTCGAACAACGTCTCCCCCATTGGAGGACGCTCGATGATTCGTTCGGAGTTGCTTCGCCTGTTCGCCGCTGTCGCTGTCGCGGCATCGGCGGCCTGTGCGCCGACCGCGCTAGCCCCGCAAGACGGGGGAGACAACGACGCTGCCACTGTGGAGGACGGCTCGCCGCTCGAGGACGTCAATCGTCGCGAGACGAGCCGCTCGACGAACCCAGTGCTGCTCGCGGTGCGTCCCGATCACGGGCCGTTCAACGGCGGAAACACCGTGCTTCTGCGCGGCTCGAATTTTCGCGAAGGCATGACGGTTCGCTTCGGCGAAGCGATGGTGCAGCCGCGCAACACGCGCTTCGTCGACGTCAACCGCGTCGAGGTCGGCGTTCCTGGCGGAATGCCCGGCGTTGTCGACGTCGTGATCGAGGGCGAGGGCTTTCGATCGCGCTTGCCGATGGCGTACACGTACGACTCGTTCTACGTCGATCCGACGTCGGGTTCGATCGCGGGAGGCACGCGGATCACGCTGCGCGGACAGGGCACGAACTGGACGATGGGCACGACGGTGCAGATCGACGGCGTGCCGTGCAACAGCGTGTCTTTCGTCTCGCCGAACGAGGTCTCGTGCACGGTGCCCGCGCACGCGCAGGGCTCGGTGCCCGTGACCGTGACCACCGGCGCGGACTCGGTGACGGTGTCCGACGCGTTTACGTACTACGAGGCGAGCGACCCGAACTCCGGCGGATTCGGCGGCGGATCGATTCGCGGGAGCATCAACGTCGCGGTGCTCAACTACCTCACGGGCGACGCGGTTCCGAACGCGTTCGTGTACGTCGGTGACAGCCCCCGCGTGACGCCGCCGCAGTCGGGCATCACGAACATGCGCGGCCAGCTCACGCTGAGCTACCCCGACCTTCGCGGCCCGGTCACGATCACGGCGACGGCCAAGTGCTTCGCGACGAGCCAGTTCGTCTCGATCGACGGGCGCGACGCGACGATCTTCTTGATTCCGTGGCTCGGAATGGTGCCCGGCGTCGACTGCGGAATGGGCATGCCGCCGGACGGACCGCCGCGTCCGCCGGTGTACGCCGCGACGATCGAAGGCGAGCTCGTGTGGGCGGGCGCGCGCGAGTTCGGTCCCAACCGCTGGGACAACATTCCGTTTCCGCGCGCGAACGAGCGGCGCATCGCGTACGTGATGACGACGACGGGCAACATCTTCTCGGGCAACCCGGACCCCGGCATGGGCGGCGTGGTGCTCGAGAACCTGATGACCGCGGGCGCCCGTGGATTTCCGTATCGAATCGTCGCGCGTCCGACGGCGCTCGCCGTGTACGCGATCGCGGGCCTCGAGCGCACCGACACCATGCCGCCGCGGTTTACGCCGTACGTGATGGGCGTCGCGCGCAGCGTTCTCGCCTCTCCGCGGGCCACGGTGTCGAACATCAACATCGACATGAACATCCCGCTCGATCACGAGATGTCGATCGAGCTTCGGGATCTTCCGACGCAGGACATGGGTCGGCCCAACCGCTTCGCGGTCACCAACTGGATCGACCTCGGCGGCGAAGGCGTGATCCCGCGCCCCGACGTCGAGCTCGAGCGCTCGAGCGCCGCCGATCCGTTCCGCCTCGTCGCGCAGCCCGCGTTCAGCGGAACGCTCTCGGACGCGCGCATGATCGTTCGCGCGGAGTACGGCACGGGCTCGTCGTTCGACGCCCCGTCCTCGACGGTCCTCGTCGGTGGAATCACTTCGCCCGACGAGACCGTGACGGTTCGCAATTGGGTGGGCATCCCGCGCATCATCGAGCCGGGTGACGGCGGCATGCTCGACACCACGCGCCGCATCCGCATCGAGCAGGGGGGAGCCAATCCGGACTTCTTCTGGAGCGTGATTTCGCAGTCTGGAAGCTCGTGCAACGAGGGCTTCTACCTGGGTGACGTCGTGTGGTGGCAGCACCACTTCCCGGGAACGTCCCGCGAGTTCGGCCTCCCCGACCTCTCGATGGTCCCGACGCTCTCGGACATGCCGCGCGGCATCTACCAGCTCAGCGTGTGCGGAATCCGCGTTCAGGGCTTCGATTTCAACAACTTCAACTACCGCTGGTTGAACCGCTTCTACTGGACGGCCTACTCGGCCAACGCAGTGCGCATCGCGCGGTGATTGCCACGGGGGGGACGGTCCCGTAGCCTCGTAGGGCTTCCATGCGAAACCCTGCGACGGCTTCTTCACGTGTTGCGCGCGCGCTCGGCGCGCTCAGCGTGTTTTGTGTGATCGCGAGCTGCGGACCGACGCGCGCCAATCCAGACGTCGTGTTCGACGTCCCGGGACAGCCCGACGGAGGACCGCGACGCGAGTGGCTCAACTGTCCGCCAGGGCAGCAACGATGCTTCGGACGCATCGCGCAGAGCTGCGTCGCGCAGGGCGAATTCAGCACGTTCACGGAGAACAACTGCGAGCCGCGCGGCCTCGATTGCTTCGAGACGACGACGAGCGGGATCACCGTCGCGCAGTGCCTCGCGTGTCGTCCGGGCGGGCGTCGCTGCTCCGAGGACTCGTCGGCGGTCGAAGTGTGCGCGGCCAACGGCAGCGGCTGGGACCTCGCGCAAGAGTGCAACCTCGAAGCAGGTGAGGCGTGCCGCAACGCCCAGTGCGTGAACCTCTGCCGCGACAACTCGATCGCGAACACCAACATCGGCTGCGAGTATTTCGCGGTGGATCTCGACAACGCGGTCACGGGCGAGGGGCGCTCGGCCGCGTCGCAGCCCTACGCCGTCGTCGTCTCCAACCCCGATCCAGTGCTCACCGCGCGCGTCGTGATCGAGATGAACACCGCTGCGCCGGGGCAGCCGCCGCGCACGACGCGGGTCGAGTCCGGCGTCATCGCGCCCGGAGACCTCGAGACGTTTCGGCTGCCTGCGCGCGAGCTCGACTGCTCGCCGCCGGGCATGTTCAACCGCGGGACGCACACGTGCCTGTCGTCCAACGCGTATCGAATCACCAGCACGATCCCTGTGATCGCGTACCAGTTCAACCCGCTCGATAACGTGGGCGTGTTTTCGAATGACGCGTCGCTGTTGATCCCCACCAACAGCGTGAGCGGCGACTACATGGTGACGTCGTGGCCGCAGACGATCGCGGCGACGACCAACGCGGCGACGAACTTCGACGAGCACCTCCGCGCGTTCTTGACCATCGTGGGAACGCAAGCGGACACCCGCGTTCGCATCCGTTCGACGACGCAGGTGGTGCCGTCCGGGCCGACGGGACCCTTGCCGATGGGGCTCATGCCGGGGCGTGATTTCGAGATCACGCTCGGGCCGTTCGACGTGCTCAACCTCGAGACCGGCGCGTTCGGCGCGGATTTCACAGGGACCACCGTCACGCCCATGAGCGGCGCCGTCGCGGTGTTCACCGGCACCGAGGCGAGCGACTCGCCGATCTGGACGACGTTGAGCGATCGCGCGTGCTGCGCCGATCACCTCGAAGAACAGCTCGTGCCGCGCCGCACGGCAGGGCAGAGCTTCGTGATGCCGCGTATGCCAGGCCGCTCGCGCGCCGTTCGCGCTGCGGGCGGCATGGTGGCCGAGGTCAACGAGCCTCAGTGGTACCGGTTCCTCAATGTGAGCGCCGATCCTACGGAGGTGACCACGACGCTCCCGTCGGACGAGAGCAACCCGATGAGCGAGCCCATCGCGTTTACGCTCGAGCCCGGGCAGCACCGCACGATCCGCGCTCTCTCGGACTTCGAAGTGACCTCGACGCTCCCGCTGCTCGCGTCGACGGTGACGGGCTCGCAGCAGACGACGGGCATCCCGTTCGATCAGCCGGGCGGCGACCCGTCGTTCATCCTCGTTCCGCCGGTGCGTCAGTGGCGGCAGCGGTACGTGTTTCTCACGCCGGACAAGTACGCGTTTGATTTCGTGACCATTGTCGCGCGCGCCGGGACGCGCGTGACGCTCGACACGACGCCGCTGCCGTACGCCGACTGCACGGTGTCCCGCGCGGACGCGTGCGTCGACACCCGCGACATGATGTGCCCGCCGCCGCGCTACGTGACGTACCGCTGCCAGCTCTCGTTCCCCACAGTGGATCCGACGCAGCGGCCGCCGATGAACATCCGGCCGGGACGTCAGGGCGACGGCGTTCACGTGGTCGAGAGCGACGATCGCGACCAGGGCGTCCTCGTGATCGTCAGCGGCTTCGACTCGTTCGTCGGCTACGGCTACGCCGGCGGAACGCGCACCGAGAGCATCAACTAGTTCCGTCGCTCGGGGGCGCGGAGGGGTCGCGCATTTCGGGGAGCTTTATTGTATCGCATGGGTCTCACAGCCCTCTGGCACCCATGAGCAACAGCATCCCTTCGTCTCGCGCGCGTCGGTCCCTCGCGCTCGCCGCGCTCTTGTCCTTCGCTTCCTCTCGAGCCTCTGCGCAATCGGCGCCCGTCGTCGAACCACCGCTCCGCGTCGCTGCGAGCCACGGCGTCGACGGCGCGTTCGCGTCGCCGCGCTGCGTGGTCGCTCCGCCTCCCTCGGAGCTCGCGCGTCGCGCGGCCACCATTCGAGCCGCCGTGGACCGAGGCGCGCTCGCCGTGGACACGGGCTCATTTCTCGGTGTCGCGGCGATCGGACAGATGGCGGTGTCGCACGACGCCACGGGGCTCGCGACGGCCGTTCGCGCATCGGGGCTCTCGGCGCTCTCGCTCGGTCGTCGCGACCTCGCTGCGCCGCGCGAGACGCTCGTCACCGCCGCGCGCGCGCTGCAACAAGCGGGGGTCCCGTACGTCCTCTCGAACCTCGCGTGCGATCCCGCCGCGAGCAGCGTGTGTGCTGCGATCGTCGACGCGTCGGATCCGGCGCACACGACAGTCGTTGGTGGGCAACGCGTGGCGATCGTTTCGGCGATTCACCCGAGCGCGCTCACGCACGTCGCGCACGATCGAGCCGCGGCCATCACGCTGCAAGACCCGGGTCCCGCGCTGACGCGCGCCGTCCGCGCCGCGCGCAACGGGGGAGCGCAGCGCGTGATCGCCGTGTACGACCCGCGCCGCGAAGACCCGCTGCAGGACGCGCTCGATGTCGCGCGGAGCATTCCGCCGTCGGACGCGCCGGACGTGCTGCTCGTCAACGGAATCTCTTCGTCGGTCAATCGCGCGGTCGCGGGCGACCACGGGCGGATGCACATCGTCGCGACGCGCGCGACGGGCGTCGTCAGCGTCGAGGTGAACGGCGACGTCGTGCGTGCTTCGAACGTGACGGACGCGGGGGATGCCTCGAGCGCTCGCGCGTACGAGTCGACGGTGGCCGCGACGATCTGCCGCGAAGAGGCGCGGCCGCTCCATGGAGCGCGGTTGACGAGCCCGCTCGACGTGGTCGGGCTCGTGGGGATGCTCGCGGACGTGCTGCGTCACTACGCACGCGCGGACGTCTCGGTCGTGAACATCGGCGTCGTAGATCGACGACATTTTCAGCCGCTTCGCGGGCAGCTGCGTCGCGTCGACGTGCTCCTCGCGATCCCGTTCGACAACGGGATTCGCCTGACGCGCGTGAAGGGAAGCGTGCTCAAGGCGGCGTTTTCGGCGGCGGCGCGGCAGCGGTTCGTGTTTCGCGGGCTCGAGCTCGAGGGCGACGCGATCCGCGTCAACGGCCGCGCGCTCGACGACGAGACCGAGTACGTCGTGAGCGCGACGGACTTCGTCGCGGACTCCAACGTGCTCGGCGAGGGAATCACCTGGACCCCGTTCGGAACGCACACCGCCCGCGACTCGCTCTTGCGCTACCTCGACCTCGCGCGGTCGCGCGACCCGCGGCTCGACGCGGACGACCCCGCGCGCCACACGCGATGGACGTTTCGACTGGGCGTCAACGGCTCGCTCACCGCCGTGCAGCTCACGAACCCGAGCACCTCGGTCATCACCGACGCGCAGCTGACGCGGTCGCAAGCGATCTCGGCGAACGTCTCGCTCGACGGTCGTATCAACGCGGATCACCCGGATTTTACCTGGGAGAATACGCTCACGGCGAAGTACGGCTTCGTGCGGACGCTCGACGCGATGCCGTCGATGATGCCCGCGATGCCGATGGATCCGATCAACGAGACGGCGGACTTGCTCGCGCTGCGAAGCGTGTTCGCTTGGCGCGGGCTGCGCTCGCGGGTGCCTCGGTGGTTCGTCCCTTCGCCGTACGCCGAGCTCTACGTCGAGAGCGAGTTCACGCGGCCCATGGCGCGGCCATTTCATCACTTGGAGCTTCGTCCGACCGGCGGAGGGCGGTTTCAGCTCAACGATCGGTTCAGCTTGTTCTTCGGCTACGGAGCGTCCGCAGAGGTCCTCGCGCGCCGCGAGGACTTGCCGCCGGGGCAGCTCCCCGTCGTGAGCACATTTCAACTCGGCTGGGTGTTGCAGCCAGGGACGCTCGTCTCCGTCGCCGGCCGTGACATCCAGTGGGACTCGACGCTCGACCTCGCGATCCGCGACGTGTTTCGGCTGCCGGGCGTACAGCTTCGCGGACACTTGGGGCTGAGCATTCCCCTCGTGGGGCCGCTCTCGCTCACGGTGGGGTACGACTTGTTCGTTCGGTACATCGCGTTCGAGCGCAACGCCGAAGGGCAAACGAGCGCGTTCGGCTTCGCGAACGACGTCGAGGTCGGCCTCGGCCTCAACTGGGCGCGCGCGCTGCAGACGTTCTCGCGCTGAGCGACACGCGCGAGCGCGCTCACGGGTGGAGACCGAGCGCGAGCCGACCGAGCTCGTGCGCGTCGCGGGTCTTCTCGAGGGCGTCCTCCGTCGCGAGCGATCGAAACGCGCGCTCGTGAAAGCGCTCTTGGGGGAGGATCTTGGCGAACACCGCGCGGACGTCCTCGGGCGCCGAGTCGTCCTCGACGATCGCTTCGATGCGCTCGAGTCGCATTGCCTCCGCGTGGGCGCCGACGGCGCAGCCGGTCTCTAGGTCGTCGATCATCTTGATTGTGTGTGGCCAGTAGCGCTCCTGGGTGTCCGGCGTGGCCGGGTCGATCCCGCGCGCGCGCAGCAGCCCCTCGACCCACGAAGCGTGGTCGCGCTCTTGCGCGGCGATGACGGTCAGCAGCCGAAACGCCCGCGGGTTGCTCGTCGCGTGCTCGTCGCGCAGCGCGAGGATGCGCTCGCTCGCCGTCCGTTCGCCCCGCAGTTGATCGAGCAGCCAGCGCGCAAAGCGCGGAGCGTCGTCGCGGATCTCTCGCCACCAGGTCTTCGAATCTCTCGCGTGCGTCATCGTGGGTGTCTCCTTCGACCGAAACCGTAGGCCGCGCAGGTATCGGCGAGAACTCGTATGATTGGATATGCTATCGCCGACGCCGATACTCGACGGAGAGCTCCTGCGCGCGTTTGCAGCGTTCGCCACGGAGCGAAACTTCACCCGCGCCGCGCGAGCGTGCGCGCTGTCGCAGCCCGCGTTGCACGAGCGCGTGCAGAAGCTGGGAGAGCAGCTCGGGCTCACGCTGTACCGGCGCGAAGGCCGCGAGCTCGTGCTGACCGAAGAGGGCGCGCGCGTCGCGGCGTTTGCCCGCGGGTCGCTCGAGCGGAGCGCCTCGTTCGTCGCGTCGCTCCGCGGCGCAGCGAGCCGCGAGCGCGTGACGCTCGCCGCGGGCGAGGGCGCGTACCTGTACGTGCTCGCGCGAGGGATCGAGGCGTTTGCCGCGCGTGACGCCGCGGAGCTCGAGCTCGTGACGCTCGGCGGACCGTCGTGCGTGAGCGCGGTGCTCGAGGGGCGCGCGCACGTGGGCGTGGCGGTGGTCGACGTCGTTCCACGAGGGATTCGCGCGGTCGAAATCGCGCGCGCGCCGGTGTGCGCGGTGATGGCGGGCTCGCACCGGCTCGCGAAGAACAAGCACGTGTCGCTCGCGGACCTGAGCGGCGAGCGGCTCGTGCTCGCGCCCGAAGGGCAGGGTCATCGCGCGATCGTGACCCGCGCGGTCTCGAGCGCGCGCGTCGCGCCGTCGAGCGAGCCTGTGATCGAAGCGGACGGCTGGCCGCTCATGCTGGCGTTTGCAGCGATGGGCGTCGGGGTCGCGATCGCCAACGGCGTGTGCGAGCTCCCGCGCGGCGCCGTCGCGCGCCCGATCCCCGAGCTCGGAACGGTGGCCTACAGCGTGCTCACCGCCACGCATCCGACGGCGGCTGCGACGCGGCTCGTGACGACGCTCATCGAGCGCTGTGTCGTCGAAGGACGGAGCGAATCCCGCGTCGAACGCGGGGTGAAATCAAAGCGACGCCGAGGGAGCTTGTAAGCCGAGTTCTGTCCCCGCGATGGGTCACCCGCTCGCAGGGGACGCTCATTCCTCTAGGCCCGATCGTTGCCGACGGGCTCGAGCGATCTATTACCCGGGAGCACACGAAGCGGACCGACGCTCCGACCTCTCACGAGGATGACTCCCTGTTCGATCTTGCTCCGGGTGGGGTTTGCCGGACCGCTGACGTCACCGCCAGCGCGGTGCGCTCTTACCGCACCGTTTCACTGCACCGTCCGAGGCCCTTTCGAGCGTCGGGCTGGTCTGATTCTCTGTTGCACTTTCCTCGGGCTTTCGCCCACTGGCCGTTAGCCAGCACCCTTCGGTCACTTGTGGAGCTCGGACTTTCCTCCCGGTGATTGTGCACCCGGCGAGCATCCGTCTCCCCCGACGTCGCGAGGCGGGACTCTACGCACGACCCACCGCGAAGGGAAGTGAACTATTGCATCGACGTTCGTTCGTCGCGGCGGCGCGCGCGTCAGCGCATGCGAACGCGGCCGCGGACTGCGCGATGCGGTAGCGCATCGTCGTCCGTCGGAACGCCGACGTCGCCACGAATGCGCTCCATCGAGGGCGGTTGCGTCGGAGTCGTGGGCGTGACCGTGACGCCGAGCTGCTGCGTTCCCGTCGTCGTGTCGATCGCCTGCGTCGGGACCGTGTTCTCGCACGTCCCTTCGTGCTGCTGGTCGCGCATCGCGAACGCGCTCGCGATCGCACCGGCTGCGCTCGCCGCGAGCCCGACAGCGATGACCGCGGCCTTGCGGCGCGCTTTCTTCTTCTTCGCGACGCCGACGTCGCAGTCCGCCGTGAGGATCGTCCCGTCGGCCCGTCGGTAGTACTGCGCGCAGAGCTTCCCGTTCTTTTCGATCAAGAGCGCTTCGGCCTGCTCGCGCGTCAACGACGAGAGGTCGAACACTTCTTTGTCGCAGCTCGCGCAGTGCCGCACGTGATCGTCGCCGCGCATCGACTCCCAGGGGACGTTGCACGGCGACGCGATGTGAATCCGCTGCAAGAGCGGCAACGACCGTCGCGCGCTCTTCGGCGTGCTGACGGTGTTCAGTCGCGCGTAGGTCTCCTCGAGCTCTTTGACGATCTCCGTGGCGTCCTTGGCGAGCTTCGCGTGCTCTTGCTGCTTCGCGCGCAGCTCGGCGAGGCGTGCTTCGAGTTCAGCTTTGCGCGCAGCGAGCGCATCGTCGGTGCTTCGGTAGGTCATCGAGCTCTCCCTCGGGTTACTTCAGGGCCAACAGTCCGACGGTGCGTTCGGAGTAGTTGTGGTGTGGTCGTCTCGGCAGGCGCTCGCGGCGCTTCGCTCCGTCCGCGCGCGGAACGTATCGATTGGGGACGTCCGAGCCCGTGGCGCCGGATTGCGTCGGCGGGTTGTGCGGGCGCATCACGGACGTGGGCGTCTCGGTGACGGGCAGCGTCGGCGTGACGGTCGCGCCCGATGCGAGCACGAGGTGATTGTCGTCGCCGCGCGACTCGTCGCGGAGGCTCGTCGCTGCGACGGCGATCGCCGCGGTCGTCGTGAGCGCCGCGGCCGCGACGAGCGCTTGTCGACGCGCCTTCTTCTTCTTCGCGACGCCAACGTCGCAGTCCGCCGTGAGGATCGTCCCGTCGGCCCGTCGGTAGTACGTGGCGCAGAGCTTTCCGTTCTTCTCGATCAAGAGCGCTTCGGCTTGCTCGCGCGTCAGCGACGAGAGGTCGAACACGTCTTTGTCGCAGCTCGCGCAGTGCCGCACGCGACCATCACCCTGCATCGAGTCCCAGGGAACGTTGCACGGCGACGCGACGTGAATCCGCTGCAAGAGCGGCAGCGATCGTCGCGCCGGGGCTGCGATCACGTTGAGCTCGGCGTAGGTCTCTTCGAGGTCCTTGATCGTCGCGAGCAGCTCGCGCTCGAGCGACGGGTGCTCAGCGAGCTTCGCGCGGACGTCTCGCAAGCGAGCTTCGAGCTCGGATTTTCGGTCCTCGAGCGCCAGTCGGTCGTCGCGATACGCCATTGGGGCAGTCTAGACGCTCCACGCCCTCGTTCGTTCTAGCCGGGGGTTCGAAAAATCGCGGGGACGCGCGGTGGGGGTGCGGTAGCGTTCGGCCAACGAAATGCCTCGAGTGTCCGCGAACCGTGGCGGGGTCATTGCAGCGATGCTCGCGATTGGATCGGGCACGGCGCTCTGCGCGGGCGACGGATGGGCGCAAGTCACTGCGATTTCAGTGCGTTGGCCCACGGGAGAGTCGAACCCGCCACGCGCGTTGATCGGGCTCGACCTCGACGACGACGACGACGACGGCGTTCCCGACGCGCTCGCGACGACGATGGCCTCGGTCAGCCGGGACGACGATCAGGCCGCGGTGAGCGTCGAGCTCGACACGCGAGGACCGCTGCGCGTCGAGGTGCGCGGAGGTGCGCGCGTCGTCGACTCGTCGGGCTCGCTCGTCGATCGCGCAGAGTTCGGCCCCGCGACGCGGCACACCATCCGACTCGTGGGGACGGCGGTCTCCGAGCGCGCGGACGACACGCGGGTGGTGTTCTCGTCGGGCACGGTCGCGACGGCCGTCACGCTCACGGTCGCAGCGGTCACCGTCCTCGATGGACGCAACGAGATCCTCTGGCCGCATCGCGAAGCCGCGGCGCTCGCGCACGCAGTGACCAACGACGAGTCGCTGCCGCGGACGCTCTCGTGGGGCGCACGATCGACGGAGCAGAACGACGTGCGCGTCGAGCTGTTCGATGTCGGAGCGCCGATCGCGCCGAGCGCGAGGCTCGAGTCCGTCGTGGTTCACGGCGCGGGAATGACCGCAGCGGGCTCGCGGCGAAGCGTTCTCGCGACGCTCCCGCTCGTTCGCGACGGTGATCGAGGGCCGTTGCGATCGAGGTTCGTTCGGCTCGTCGGGGACGCGATGGACCTCAACGCGCCGGGCGTGCAAGGGCAGACGTTGCTCGTGGGCTTGCGCGACCGATTGCGCGCGAGCTATCGACGGCCGGGCGTCGCGGGCGAGGCGAGCTTCGAGCTGCGCGTCGGTCGACCGGGAAACGAGGACGGACCGCTCGCTGCGAGGCGCGCGCGATGGCGGCTCGTGACGCTGCGCGCGAGCCCGGGCGGCCGGCCGGTGATCGGCAACGACGACGACGGCGCAGCGTCGCTCTTGCGCGAACAGGTGCAGATCTCGAACGAGATCTACCTGCAGTGCGCGATCACGTTCGGCGTGCCTTCGAGCTATCCAGTGCTGGTCGCGGATCCGCCGAGAAACACGCTGTTGTCCGTCGCGGACGACGACGGGCTTCGCGCGGGGGGCGGTGACGTTGTGTTTCGCGTGGGCGGACGATCGATCGGTCCGATCTCGCTTCGACGCGGGTGGACGCCGCTCGAGACCGCCGAGGCGATCGGTCGCGCGATCACGCGCGCGGGTCTCAACGCGCGGGTCACTGCAAATCGTCGAACGGACTACGCCGCGCTCGGCAGCGCAGACGTCATGGTGAGCGACGGGCAGGGGCGATGGCTCGCGTTCGAGCAGAGCGGCAACGTCCCGCTCTCGACCGATCGGCGACAGCGCATCCAGCTCGGCGTCGTCGACCTTCGCGACGGGATCGACGAGTTTCAGAACATGAACTCCGCGAGCGGAACGCTCGAAGAACGAACGCTCCTCAAGGCCCTGGTCGACGACGACCCGACGACGATCGACCTCGTGATCATCAATCGATTCACCCGCGGAACGCGCATCGGCGAGGCCTTCGTCGAAGGCGACGGCGGCGCGATCATCAACGCGCTCTTCGTCGACCGCACCGGCCTGAGCGCGCAGCGCGAAGCGTGGACGCAGTCGCACGAAGTCGGCCACATCGTGCTCGATCAACCGTGGCACCCAGACAATTTGGGCCCCGATCGGCCGTGGCTCTTGATGGACGCAGACGCGTCGCTCGCGGCGGTCAACGGTCCCAAGCGCTTGACCGCCGACGAGTGCGCGCGCGTTCGCGAAGAGAGCGGACCGTCGTCGACGCCGTCGTTGCTCCAGCGCTTCGATGAAGCGCGGCCGAGCCCGAGGGCGCAAGAGTTTCGCCGTTGGCCCGAGCGCCCAATCTACGCGAGGCCCGCGGCGAGCGCTGTGGTCGCGCCGCCCGCGCGCTTCGTGGCTCCTCGCGCGCGCGCTGCGGATTTCGAGCTCTCGATCGACTGATCCGAGGGCTAGTGCGGCGGGATCACGGTGGAGCCGGGGCGAACGATGCTCGCTCCGCAGTTGGCTGCGGCGCCGCGCATCCACGCGCCGACGGTGATCGCGAGCATCGCGCCGACCGCGAGCGCGAGCGCGAGTCGCACGATGAAGCGCGAGTCGCGGGTGACGGGCTCGAGCTCGGACTCGTCGACTTTGCCGGTCGGCTGGGGCTCGGATGATTGCTCGTCGGCCATGCGCGAAGACTTTGCCACACCCGAGGTCCGGGCGGCGAGTGCGGCGGCGCGGAGTGTGGTAGCTACGCCGGCGCGAGGTTCGAGATGGCTGAATCGAAGGGCAAGATCCTGATCGTCGACGACGAGGCCAACGCGCGCGGCGCGTTGAGCGAGATTTTGCGCGAAGAAGGGTACGAGACCGAGACTGCGGCCGATGGGTTCAAGGCGCTCGGCAAGCTCGCGAACTTCTCTCCGGACTTGATCCTGACGGACTTGAAGATGCCGGGGCTCGACGGCATCGGGCTGCTCGACGAGGTGCGCACCGCGTCTCCGACGAGCGTCGTCGTCGTGATGACCGCGTTCGGAACGATCGACAGCGCGGTCGAAGCCATCAAAAAAGGCGCTGAAAATTACCTGACCAAGCCGCTCGACCCGGTCTCGTTGCTCGCCGTGGTCGAGCGCGCGATGGAGAAGGCGAGGCTCAAGGCCGAGGCGGCGCTCCTTCGCGAGCGGCTCCGCGAGCGCAACGCGTTCGGGCACATCGTGGGCGAGCACCCGTCGATGCGCGAGCTGCTGCGAACGGTCGAGCAAGTCGCGCCGTCGCGATCGAGCGTCCTCATCGTGGGCGAGTCGGGCACGGGCAAAGAGCTCATCGCTGCCGCGCTGCACCGGCACTCGACGCGCGCGAGCGGACCCTTCATTCGACTGCACTGCGCGGCGCTCGCCGAGGGCCTGCTCGAGAGCGAGCTCTTCGGCCACGAGCGCGGCGCGTTTACGGGCGCGGTGGGGCGTCGCGAAGGGCGCTTTCGGCAGGCGGATGGCGGGACGCTCTTGCTCGATGAGGTGAGCGAAATCCCGCTCGCGACGCAGGTCAAACTGCTGCGCGTCTTGCAAGAGAAAGAGTTCGAGCGCGTCGGCGGAAACGAGACCTTGAAGGTCGACGTTCGCATCATCGCGGCGAGCAACGTCGACCTGCGCGAGCGCGTGCGTAAGGGGCTCTTTCGCGAGGACCTGTACTACCGGCTCAACGTGATCACGCTCGAGGTTCCTCCGCTGCGCGAGCGTCGCTCGGACATCGGGCCGCTCGCGACGTTCTTCTTGCGCCGCTACGCCGCGGAGAACGGGAAGCGACTCGAGGGCTTCAGCGACGACGCGATGGAGCGACTGCTCGCGTACCCGTGGCCCGGCAACGTCCGCGAGCTCGAGCACGCGATCGAGCGCGCGGTCGTGCTCGCGCGAGGCGGCAACGTCGAGGTCGAGCATCTACCAGCGAATATCCAGGGCGGACGCGCGCTGAGCGAGCACGCCTCGGGCCTCGGCGTGAAGGTTCAGATCCCTGGGATGACCATCGCGGACCTCGAGCGCGTCGCCATCTTGGAGACGCTGAAGAGCGTCGGTGGCTCGACCTCGAAGGCCGCAAAGATCCTGGGAATCTCCCCGCGAAAGATCCAGTACAAGCTCCACGAGTACGGCCGACCGCCGATCGCTGGAGCGTCGACCACGGCCGAAGAAGAGTGATCGAACGACGCGGTGATCGCGTCGACGACCGCAGCGCGCGTCAGGTGGTTTCGGGGCCGATGACGAGCACGGGCACCTTCGCGCTGCGCACGAGGTGCGAGGTCACCGAGCCGAGCAGCACGCGGCCGAGGCCCGTGCGACCGTGGCTTCCGATCGCGATGAGATCACCGCTCCAGCGCTGCGCGAAGGTCACGAGCTCGACCGCGGGATCGCCGTCGACGATGCCCCAATCGACGCCTTCGCCGAGCGACGCGCACACCTCGCGGAGCTTGTTCTCGAGCGCGGGTCGAAGGTTGTCCTTCGGCAGTCCGAGGTTGCCGTACTCCGCGCCGGGCGTGATCACGTGCACCAAAATGAGCTTGGCGGACAACGAGCGCGCGAGCTCGGCGGACGCGTTGGCCGCCTTGAGGCTCAGCGGGCTGAAATCCATGGCGCAGATGAGCTTCTTGAACACTGCAGTGTCTCCTTCGGTCTTCTGTGCGCGTTGTAGCACCAACCGCGCGTCGCGCGGGGCGCAAACCCGCGCGCTACGCCGCACAAATCGCGCCGAACGATCTCGTTGCGAGAAAGCTTCGACGCGCAGCCGGGCCGAGGTTTACGATTGTCGACATGGGTCCGATTGTCCTCGCGACGTGTCTTTCGAAGGTGTCCGAATCCGCGGCGAAGGTCGCGCGGACGCTCGCAGCTGAGACCGGAGCTCCGCTGCACGTGGTGTACGCGATCGAGCCGTCCTCCGGCCTGAGCGGCGACGCAGCGATGGTGGCGCGAGAGAGCGCCAAGGCGCGGCAAGAGGGAGAGCTGCGCGGCGCGGTCGAAGCCTTTTGCATTCGCAACGGGATCGACGTCGACACGACGACGCGCCGCGTGTTGTCCGGCACGATCGCGGACGAGATCGCAGCGTACGCAGGCGACGTGAGCGCGCGCCTCGTGGTCGTCGGGACGAGCGCGCCGACGGGCGTGACCGCGGTGCTGCTCGGCTCGGTCGCCGACGAAGTGATGCGCCGTTGCCCGGCGCCCGTGCTCATCGTCCGTCAGGACCTACTCAAAGACGCGTGAACCCGCTCCGCGGAGGGGCTCACGGGGATCACTGCTCGCCGCGGGAGGGATCGTGCGGCGCGCCGCCCTGGGGTGGCGGGTCCGCTCGTTCGGCGACGGCGCGGAGCTTTTCTGCGAGCTTTCCTGCGATGGAAGCGACCTCGCGACCGACGTCTGCAGCGACCTGCTCGCCGGCTTTTTCGAGGGTCTCGAGGGTGCTCCCCACGTTTTCGGCCGCGCGATTGGCGAGAGGCTCCGCCGCGCGCACGGCCTTCTTCGCCGCGCTCACGAAGTGACCGAAGCCTGCCTTGAGCTCTTCGGTGGCCGAAGGCTCTTCGCGTGGTGGCTGACCCTGCTCGAACGGGTTGTTCGCGTTGCCCGAGCCCTGAGAACCGCCGTTGTCCTGTCCGCTCATGTCCGGTGTGTTGCCACAGGTTTGGCGCACGCGCGAGGGGCGTTCGCGCGGCGGCGGGTCACGCTTCGGTTCGCACGGTGTTCGTCAGGGTTCCGACAGAGTCGATCGAGACTTCGACGGTGTCGCCGTGGACGAGGGGGCCGACGCCTTCGGGTGTTCCTGTGAGGATCAGGTCGCCGGGCTCGAGCGTCATGACGTCGGAGATGAACGCGACGAGCACGTCGATCGAGAACACCATGTCGCGAAGAAACCCGTGCTGCCTCACGGCTCCGTTGACCTTCACCGTGATCGACGCGTCGGGCGAGGGGCGCGCTCGGACGATCGAGGGGCCGACGGGACAAAACGTGTCGAAGCCCTTTCCCCTGGTAAATTGCACGTCTTTTCGCTGTAGATCGCGCGCCGTCACGTCGTTCGCGACGGTGTAGCCCGCGATGAACTCGGCGACGTCTTCGGGGCGAACGCGGCGCGCCCGCTTTCCGATGACCACGGCGAGCTCGCCTTCGTGCTCGACGCGCGCGCTCTCGCGAGGAAGAACGATCGCGTCGCCGTGCGCGATCAACGCGCTCGGCGGCTTGAGAAACAACAGCGGCTCGGACGGGACTTCGTTGCCGAGCTCTTTCGCGTGCGCGCGGTAGTTGCGACCGACGCACACGATCTTGGATGGCGCGAAGCGATCGCTCACCGAGGGCCTCCGACGAGGTAGTAGGTACCGATCTCGCGGGGCGATTGCGAACGCGGCAGGTGCACGAGCGCGACGATCGGAAGCACGCACGCGCCGAGCTCGGGCGGGGTGACCGACGGCGAGCTGATCACGCCCTCGTTGTCGTATCGAAACGTGATGCGCACTTGGGCCGGGACCGAGCTCAACCCGCGGAGGCACGCGCGGAGCTCTTCGCGGACGGGCTCCATCGCCTGCGCGATGTGCTGCATCGTGAGCCGCGGTGGAGGAATGCTCGGGTCGTCGACGGGCACGCTGGTGGCAGCGGAGCCGGAGCTTCCCGCGCTCGTGCCGGAGGAGCCGCTGCTCGCCCCGTTGCTCGCGCTCGACGCAGAAGCGTTGGGGTCGCGCAACACGCGCTGCAAAATGGGCTTGAGCGGCTCGACGGTGTTCGCGTCGATGGCGAGCGCTTGGAGCCAGCGTCGGTAGTTGGGGTTGCCGCTGCGGGCGAGGGCGAGCGCGCACTGCTCCATCGCGCTCACGACCGCTTCTTGATCGCTGATCGAGCGATCATTGATCGCTTCGCTGCCGTCCACCTGCGGAACGGAGCCGTCGTCTGCGTGGTAGACGCGCAAGAAATCGAGCATCGCCGGGAGCGCTGTCGAGTCGCCGAGCTCGCGCAGCGCGCTCGTGATGCGCGGCAGATCGCTCGCGGGCGTCTCGGGGTCGTTCAAGTGTCGAACGAGCGGAGCGACGCCGCTGGTCGCGCGCGCTCTCGCGATCGCTTGCGCGATGTAGCCGACGGGCGGAGCGACCGTTCCACGAACCCAGTCGTAGTGCGTGTCGAGCGCGGCCACGAGCGCGTCGATCCCCTCGGAGCGGGACGCGAGAGCCTCTCCCGCGGCCGAGCGAAGCTCCGCCGGAAACGCAGCGCGCGACGAGATGTCGAGCAGCGCGCGGGTCGCGTCGGCGCCGGACATCGCAGCGAGCGCGCGCGTCGCGAAGATGCGCGCGGGGACCATGCGCGTATCGGTTCCACCGGCGGTCGCGAGGAGCGTGTCCGCGGGCGTGGTGGGCGGCTCGGCGCCCTCGCTGCCCGGCGCGAAATCGATCGGCAACGCGAGCACGCCTTGCAATGGGCGCACGGAAATTTGCTGACGAAAGCGCCGGTGACCGAGCTGCGCGTCGATCATCACGAGCTGACCTGCCTCGTCGACGACGACAATACCTCCGCGGACGGCCTCGGCGCCGGTGAGGTCGCGCTCGAGCAAGTGTCCCCACTTCACGGCGCCGGTGCGCGCGTCCATCGCGAACACCACGCGATGAAAGAGCGCGTACACGAGGTTGTCGGTTGGCGTCGCCTCGGGCGCATCGGGGTCGGGACGCGCGACGATGGCGACGCGTTCGCGCGCGTTGCGTTGCACGCCCATGCCCTCGTAGCCGTCGAGCGTGAGCGGAGGATTGCCGGGAACGTCGTCGCGAACGACGCGCAGCGTTCGATCGTTGTTTCGCTGGCCCGCGGCGGCCTCTGCCGAGAAGCGGTAGTACGCGCGCCCTCCGAAGTAGACGACGCCGCGCTCGACCCGCGCTCGCGCGTACACGTCGTCGGTGCTGTGCAGCCGCGTGTGCTCGACGTTTCGTTGCACGTCGAAGACCGAGAGGTACTGGCCGCCCCACGGGACGAACGCATATCCGCCCGCCACCGTGGGCGTGCCGAGGGCTTGCTGCACTTCGCGCTCGAGGAGCGTTCGACCGTCGCGCGCGTCGACGACGACGAGGTAGCCCACACGACGGTTGAGCCCGCCGGGGCCGAACGCGAGGGCGACGGACGTTCCATCGCCGCCCGCGCCGGTGAGCGAGAAGCCGTGATCGTGCTTGCGCCATCGCACGGCGCCCGTCGTGGCGTCCCACGCGATCGCCTCGCGCCCGCTGTGCGAAATCACGAGATCGCCGACGACCATCGGGCGCGCGTCGACGTCTTGCGACACTCGAAATCGTTGGCGACCCGAGGGGACGTCGAACACCGCGAAGCCTCGCTCGGGTCGCATCAACGTGGCGACGAGCGTCGCGGTCGGCGCTGTGGACGAGCGCTCTGCGACGACGTTGGCCACGGCGCGCGCTTCCTCTGCGCGATTGGCGGGAAAATCAACGTCGAACCCGCGGGTGTTCACGGAGCTTCCGCAGCCCGCGCCGAGCGCGACGGACAGGAGCATCGCGGGACGAGCCGACGCGATGCGTGCAGTCGAAGAGGATGACATCGAGCTACTCGCTTGCAGAGATGCGATCGGCCGCAGTGCGCGCGGCGCGGCTGGCGGCCTGACCGAAATCGCGCGGCGCGTCGGCGATCGCCGTGAGAAATCCGCGAACGCCCGACGTCGCGAGGTTGCCTACGTCGTTGACGATTCGAACCTTGAGCTGATCGTTGATGTCCCGACGGCGAACGGCGAGCGTGAGGGCGTCGCTCATCGTCGCGAACGGCGCGCGTCGCAAGAACGTGAGCAGTCGCGTGACGTGATCGGCGGTTCCCGCGCGGGCGATCAGCTTGGCGAGCTCGTGGGCGTACGGCGAGCCGGTGGCTCCTTGCATCGCATCCACGTCGCGCTCGAACGCGGTGAACGCGACGGCCACTTCGCGCGCCCCGCCCACTTCGGACAGCGCGGTCGCCGCCTCGACGCGCACGCGCTGGTCGCTGTCGCCGAGCTTCGCGGCGAGCGCGGCGACGAGCTCGGGCGTGTGAATCGCCTGCGCCGCAGCCACCGCGTGTCGCCGGAGCGAGGCGCGTCGGTGCTCGAGAAATCGCAGCACCGCCTGCGCCCCTTCGGCTCGACCGAGCACGCCGAGCGCGTCGAGCCCTGCCGCCGCCGCGCGGGGGGGAATCCCGTTGACCAACAGCCGCGAGATCGCCCGCGCTCCGTCGGCGTTTCCCGTGAGCGCCGCGGCTTGAATGACTTGCACGAGCTGATCAGCGTCCGCGCCGCCCGAGGGAGAGTCGTCCGGCGCGGCGTCCGGGTCGTCGTTGGCAGCGGCCGGCGCGGTCTGCGCGAGCGCGTCCGGCGCGCGCGCGCCGAGCGTTGCGAGCACGGCGATCGCGACGAGCTTCGAAGCGTGATTCATGGCTTGCGTGGTGGAAAAGGGGGCGGTTTGAAGGACGCCGGCGGCGACGGCGGCGCTGGTGGTCGCGCGGGCGAGACCATCTGCGCGAGCGAGTCGAGCGAGTCGTCGTCGAGCGGCGCTTCGATCGAGTTGCCGAGCGCGTCGTCGATCTGATCGCGATCGAGCGCCATCGTCGCTTCGCCGCCGCTGTAGTCCTCGACTTCGTCGGGCGTCTCGGCGACTGGCTCTTGCACGGCTGCGCGGTTGTCCGTCGATTCGTCGTCCGCCGCTTCGAGCGCGCTCAGCGCGTCGAGGGCGCTCGGCGGTTCGGGCTCGATCGCGTCGACGCTCGCGGGCTCTTCGACCGGCTCGCTCTCGATCGGCTCGCCATCGGCGTGCGCTTCGAGCTCGCCGCTCTGCGCTTCGTCTGCGACGGCGAAGTCGCCGGTCGTGGGCTCGATCGCGTCGGGCTCGGGCGCTTCGATTCCGCTCGAGGGCGTCTCGATGGACGAGACCGAGTCGGCGAAGTCGTCGCCTGCTGGCTCGGCCTCGACTGCGAAATCACCGGTGCTTCCATCGTTGTCACCGATGGGCGTCGGCGCTGGCGCTGCGATCGAGCCGGTCTCGTCTTCGAGCTCGTCGGGCTCTGGCGCGACGAGCTCACCCGTGTGAATCGGAACTTCTTCTGCGAGCTCGAGGTCAGTGCTCGGCGGAGGGGCGATGATGCGCGAAGACGTTCCATCGAGAACGTCCGACGCGTCGATCTCTTCGGGCTCGTCTGCGGGCTTTGCGTTGGCGCCGAGCCGCACGCCTGCAACGCGCGGGGGCGGGGGCGGCATCGACGACGCCGTCGCGGGCCGCGCGGCTTCAACAGCGCCGCCCGAGTCGTCGCCGAAGTCGTCGTCGTCATCCGCGACGCGCTTCTTCTTTTCGAGCCGATCGAGCGCCGCGCGCGCCTCGGCGTCGTCGGGCGAGAGCTTGAGGACGCGCTTCCATGCGTCCTTCGCTTCGAACGCGTTCTTCAGCGAAACATCCCAGACTTTGGCGATCGCGCGGTAGACCTCGGCCTTGTCGGTCGTGCCCATCTCGAGCTCTCGCTCGAGCGCGACGAGCAAGTCTTGGTGGCGGTTGTGCTTGCGCAGCGTGTCTTGCAGCAGCCGCAGCGCGCTGCGGTCCTTCGGAGCGATCTCGACGAGATTTCGCAGGGCCTCGATCCCGTCGTCCACGCGACCGAGCTTGTCGCCGAGCAGCGTCGCGCGTCGCAGTTGATAGAAGCGCGCGGTCTCCGCTTCGTACGCGTCGTCGATGACCTTCTCGTAGCGATCGACGAGCTCTGGCAACCGTCCCTGCGCTTCGGCGAGCGTCTCGATCTTCGCGCTCGTCTCGCTGTCGGCTGGCCACAGCTCGAGCGCGCGTCCGTAGAGCATCCACGCGTGATCGGGGAGGCCGAGGTCCTCGGCGCAGATGTCGCCCGCTGCGCGCTGAAGCGCTGCGGCGAGCTTGGGCTCGTCCTCGTCGTTGTCCTTCGCGATCGTCGCGAACAGCTCGACGAGCGTCGATCGCATGTTCGCGTCGGGCTTCGCGCTGTCCGCTTGCCGGGCCGCCTGCACGATGCGCGCGAGCCTCGCGTTGTCCACGCCGCGCGAGCTCGCCGCCTGCGAGAGCGCCTGGCGCAAGTAGTTGTTGGCGGTCTCGACGTCATCGAGCCCGACGAGCGCTGCCTTCGCCGCCCGCAGAATGAGCTCGAATCGCTCGCGCTCGTCCTGCGTGTTGTTGCGTCGTCGATCGAAGGCGATGAAGAGCTCTTCGCCGCGGCCGGCGAGGGGGGCGAGCCGCTCGACTTCATCGAGCAAGACGTCGTCGGACGCCGCGCGGCCTTGCGCGCCGAGCACGAGGTCGAGCGCCTGCGACGGAGCCCCGATCGCCTCGAGGAGCTTGGCGCCGCGGAGGGCAGTGTCGCGAAGGACCTCCGCTCCGTCACGGCCCGCGAGCGCAGCTCCGTAGGATTGAACGACGAGGTCGACGACGCGCGCCGGTCGCGCGAGCGCGTCGAACCGATCGAGCGCCGCGTCGCTGTTGGGCTGCGCGACGACGGCCTTGGCAGCGACGTCGAGCGCGCGCTTCTTGTCGCGGAGCTGCGCGTCGAGGAGGTTCGACAGCTCGAGCAAGAGCTCGCACCGACGATCGCCGTGCGTCTTTTGCGCGCGCTCTTCGATGAGCCCAGCGAAATCCCTGTGAAACGGGCCTCGCTGCGAGACCAGCCTCGCGGCGTCGAGCGCTCCGTCGTCGCCGTTGCGCGCGGCCGCGGCGAGGATCTCGAACGCCTTCTTCTTGTCGTCGAGCTTGTTCTCGGCGATGTCGGCGAGGCGGAGGTTCATCGCGGCGAGCTCGTCGTCGTCGCCTTCGACCTCCGAGAGAACCGTGAGGTACTTGAGCACGTCGGCCCAGCGCTCTTCGGCTTCGTTGAGTCGCACGAGGCGCTCGACGACGGAGTACTCCGTGGGATCGGCGTCGTACTGGAGCTCGAGCGCGCGGATCGTCCTCACGCGATCCTGCAGCTGTTCGTCGCAGATCTTCGCGAGGCGCGCCGCGAGCGCAGCGCGTTGCTCGTCGTCCTCGGTGAGCGGAACTTGTCTCTCGAGCGCGTTTGCGGCGAGCTCGTGATGCCCGTGTCGTTCGGCCGCCGCCGCGAGGGTGCTCCACGCGATCGCGCTGTTCGGCTCGACCTCTTCGGCCGCGAGGCGAAGGACCGCGATCGCTTCCTCTGCGCGGCCGAGCGAGTGCTCGAGCATCTCCGCGCGACGGGTCAAGAGCGATCGACGCTTCTCGGGCTCGTCGACCGCGGCCCGTTGCGCTTCATCGAGCAGCGACGCGAGGCGATCCTCGTCGCCTTCGAGCTCTGCGAACCCCGCGAGCGCCTCGAGGGCCTCGACGTCGTCGCGCCCCTTCACGCGCTGAGAGACGGCGCGAAGCTCGTCCCACGACTCCTTCGCCGCGTCTCGGTCCGAGCGGCTCAGCGCGCGCCCGAGGCGCCGAAGCGTCTCGATCTTGGGCTCTCCGTCCGGCGCGCGTCCGACGCGCGATCGAAGGAGCTCGAGCAGTCGATCTTCTTCGCCCGCGGCTTCGAGCGCGTCGCCGAGGAGCGCCGCCGTGGCCTCGTTGCTCGGCTCGAGCTCGAGCGCTCGTTCGGCCTGCGCGATCGTCGTCCGAACGTCGCCGAGCAGGCGCGCGATGTCCGCGGCCCTCGCGAACAACCTCGCGGGCTTGCTCCCCGCTGCGGGCCCTTCGGCGTGAGCGATGAGCGTCTCGAGCAACAAATCATGGCGCCCTGTGCGTTCGAGAAGAACCTCGATCGCCTCCCACGCGCCCGCGTGCTCGCTGTCGTTGACGCACACTTGCTGCCAGGCCGCGAGCGCGTCGTCGAGCGCGTCCATCGCCGTGTAGTGCTCGGCGAGCTCGGTGTAGCGCGAGACGAGCGACTCGGGCTCGGCATTCTCCGCGCGGACACGGAGGACCTCGGCGGCGCCGGCCATGTCCCCGGCGCGCTTTCGCGCGTCGACGAGGCGCATCGCGAGCGGCTCGTCCGTGGGCTCGTCGGACCACACAGGACGCAGCGCTTCTGCTTCGCCCGCTGCGTCGCCCCGCTGATCGCGATGGAGGTCCGCGAGTCGCAGGTACGCTTCGCGTCGTCGGTCGGGATCGGTCTCTCGCGCCGCGCGCTTCTCGATCCATCGTGCGAGCTCGTCCCAGCGCTCTTGCGCCTCGAGCAGCCGCTCGAGCGCGTCGTTGGCGGTGTCGTCATCGGGCGTCGTCGCGAGCACCGCGCGCCACGCGTCGATCGCCCCCGCGGGGTCGCCGAGCTTGCTCTCGCTGAACGTCGCGATGTCCCGCAGCCAGCCGAGCTTCGCCTCGCTGCTCACGCCGGGGGCGCGGCTCGCGTTGTAGAGAATCGTCCGGAGCTCCGCCCACTGTTGGCTGTTTCGCAGCTCGTCGTCGACGATCGAGAGCGCCTCTGCGTCCGCGGGCTCGAGCGCGAGGATTTCTTGCAGCGCGCTCATCATGGTCTGGCGGTCGCCTTGCTGGCCGTAGACCGCTGCCATCTCGCGAAGATCGTGGAGGCGCTGCGTCGGGTCTTGCGCGGGTGGAAGCTGCGCCACAATCGCGACGCGCTCCGCGATGCGTCCGGCGGAACCGTAGAGGTCCGCGAGCTCGCGGAGGGCTCCGGCGTCGGTCTCGGCGAGCGGGGCGAGCGCCGCGATCGCGTCGTCGTACTGGCCGGCGTTTGCGTAGAGGCTCGAGAGGTCGCGACGAACCTGCGCGGCGTACGGGCTCTCGGGATTGGCGTCGAGAAACGCGATCTCGCGCGGCGCGAAGTCCGCGAACGCCGTGCTGTTGACGTACTGCTCGCGCAGCGTCGTGAACGCCGCTTCGTCGCCCGGCCACGCGTCGAGCGCCGCTTCGCAGTACGGGACGAGGTGCTCGCCGCCGAGCGCGTGCGCGATCGTCGTGAGCAACGTGCTCGCGCGCATCAGGTCCTCGATGCCGCCGCCCGGACCCTGCGCGCGCGTCTTGTACGCCTCGGCGAGCTGGTGCATCGACTGGTAGTCTTCGGGCTGGAGGCGGATCACCTCTTCGAGCGCCGCGGCTTGTCCGGTCGGGTCGTTGAGGCGGGCGCGCGCGTCGGCGAGACCGCGCGCGAGCTCGACGCGTCGCGATGGATCCGCGGTGACGGCGAGCTCCTTCTCGAAGAGCGACGCGGCGTTCTTGAAGTTGCCAGCGCTGACGTAGAGCTCGCGGGCCGCGTGAATCGCCTGCAAATTTTGTGGGTCGCGCTCGTAGGCCTTGCGGTAGTTCGGCGCGGCTCGGTCGGGGCGGCGGAGGTTCAGCTCCCAGAGCTGCCCCGCGCGAAAGAACAAGTCTGCCGCGGAGCTCGGATCGAGTCGTCGCTCAGCGACCTGCTCGACGATCTGCGCAAGCTGTTGCAGTTGCCCGCGTTCGCCAAACCACTGCCACAACACCGCGAGGGCCTCGGCGTCGTCGGGGTTTTGCGTGAGCCGCTGGTAGTACGGTTGAACGGCAGGGTCGAGCATCGCGTCATATGCCGCCTGGGATTCGAGCGTCCGGACGACACGAGCCAACGTCGTGCCGAACAGAGCCAGGCAGCGCTCCGAGGCGCGAGGGTATCACGATGTCTCGCGCAAACCGCTAGTTCTCGCTGGAGTTTACCGCGCGAGTTCCGTCGCTCGAAGCGCGTGGGTGGGAGTAGATTCTGCCAGTCGGGTCAACTGATGAAGGCATCCAGAACGGGGGCGGAGTCGTGAGCAAGGACGCGCAGACCGCGCCAGCAAAGATGAAGGGCGGCGCCGACGCGGCGTTGGCGGCGCTCGTCGTCGCGATCGTGGGAACGATGATCGTTCCGATCCCGCTTCCGCTGCTCGACACGCTGCTGGCGCTCAACATCTCGCTCTCGATCGTCTTGTTGCTCGTCGCGTTGTTCGTCGCGGACGCGCTGGCGATCGCGTCGTTTCCGACGATCTTGCTCGTCACGACGCTGTATCGACTGTCGCTCGACATCGCGGCCACGCGAAACATCCTCGGGCGAGGGGACGGAGGAGAGCTGATCCGCGCGTTCGGGCGCTTCGTCGTCGGGGGAAACTACGTCGTCGGCGCGGTCGTGTTCGCGATCCTGACGCTCGTCCAGTTTCTCGTGATCGCGAAGGGGAGCGAGCGCGTCGCCGAGGTCAGCGCGCGCTTCACGCTCGACGCGATGCCCGGCAAGCAGATGACCATCGACGCCGAGCTCCGATCCGGCGCGATCGACCAAGCCGAAGCGCGCCGTCGTCGCCGAGCGCTCGCGCGCGAGAGCTCGTTCTACGGGGCGATGGACGGCGCGATGAAGTTCGTCAAAGGCGACGCCATCGCGGGCATCGTGATCACGCTCGTCAACATCTTGGGCGGCCTCGCGATCGGCGTCGGACAGCGGGGAATGGCCGCGGGCGACGCGCTCAAGTCGTACGGCTTGATGACCATCGGCGAGGGGCTCGTGGCGCAAATCCCCGCGCTCGTCGTGTCGACCGCCGCGGGTATCCTCGTCACGCGGGTCGCGAGCGAAGAGCCCGACCAGTCGCTCGGCGGCGAGATCGCCAGGCAAATCGTTGGTCAGCCGCGGGCGCTCATGATCGCGGCGGGGCTGCTCGCGGTCTTCGGGCTCACGCCCGGAATGCCCGCGCTGCCCTTTCTTACGATCTCGGCGTGCCTCGCGATCGCGGCGCGCGCGGTGCTCCAAGCCGAGCGAAAGCGCGCGAGGGCCACGGAGATCATCGGCGCTGCGCCCGCGCAAGCCGGCGCTCAACGCGCCAGCGGAACGGGCGATCGAGAGCGTGAGTTGCCGCGTCCAGTGCTCACGCCGGTCGAGATCGAAGTGGGCGCCGCGCACGCCGCGCTCGTCGAGTCACAAGGGAGCGACGAGGCGCCGCTGCGAGCGATCGTTCCCACGGTGCGCGACGCGATGTTTCGAGAGCTCGGCGTGTCGGTCCCGGGCGTGCGCGTTCGTGTGTCCGCGGAGATCGCCGAGCGCGCGGTCGTCGTGCGCATCTTCGAGCTGCCCGCGATCGAGCTGGAATTTCCCCCGAACTCGCGCTTCGTGTCCGCGCACCCTCGCGCGCTCTCCGAGCGCGGGCTCGCCCACGAAGAAGGCGTCCACCCCTCTCGCGGAACGGCCGGCGCATGGATCGCGCCCGACGTCGCCGAGGCGCTCGAGCGCGAGGGCATCGAGTCGTTCGGCGCCGCCGAAGTGGTCGGCGCCGCGCTCCGCACCGCGCTTCGAAAAAACGCACCACAATTCGTCGGGATCCAAGAAACCCAAGCGCTCCTCGACGGGCTCGAGCAGTCGCACCCCGCGCTCGTTCGCAACCTCGTGCCGAAGCCCATGAGCGTTCCTTTGCTCGCCGAGGTCCTGCGTCGGCTCGTCGAGGAGCAAGTGTCCATTCGACCGCTGCGCGAGATCCTCGAGGGCCTCGCGCCGTTCGCCGCGCAAGAGAAAGACCCGATCGTTCTCGCGGATCTCGCGCGGCAATCGCTGCGTCGGCACCTCTCGTACGCCGTCGCGCCCAAGCGACGCGCGGAGGTCTGGTTTCTCTCGCCCGACGTCTCCGAGGCGATCCGTGAGTCGATCACGCGAACGTCCGCAGGCGCGTTTCTTCGGCTCCCGCCCGAGCTCGCCCGCGAGATCGCCGACAACGCGCGGCACCGATTGGACCCCGCGTCGGTGATCGTGTGCGACCCCGATATCCGTCGCTTCGTGTGGGTCTTGCTCGACGGCGCAGTGCCCGATTTGAAAGTCCTCTCGCACGCGGAGCTCGAAGCAGGCGTCGTACTCGAACCCCTCGGCACGATCGGACCGTAGCGCGACGGCGGCTACGACGATCGATCCTGCGCGAACTCGATGATCATCGGCCACACGGGCCGCGCTCGATCCGCGAACAGGTCGTTGTGCCCGCGCCCCGCGAGCTCGACGAATCGCGCTCGCGGAAACAACCGCGACAGACCGCGCCCCATCTCCACGGGGATGAGCGTGTCCTCTGCGCCGTGAACGATCAACACGGGCACGCGCACGGACGGCGCCTTCGACCGCGTGTCGAATCGATCACGAATGATCAGCGCCGCTGGGAGCACGACGACGAGCCGCTGCGCGACGTCGACGATCGACGTGTACGGCGACAGCAGCACGAGCCGCGATCCCCAACCGCGCGTGGCCATCTCCGTCGCGACGCCGGTTCCGAGCGATTGTCCCGTCAGGACCATTTGCGATCGACGCACGCCGCGTTGCTCGAGCTGTCGCAGCGTGGACTCTGCGGCGCGATAGATCGACGTCTCGCTCGGAGCACGCTGCGAGAGCATTCCGTACCCCGGATACTCGATCGCGCAGTAGCCGAGTCCTCGCTCGTGCGCCGAGCGCGCGAACTGCTCGAGCGAGGCGACCTGCTCTCCGTTGCCGTGAAAATGAACGATCGTCCGCGCGTCGGGCCGTTGCGCAAACGCGCAGAGCGCGAAGGTCTCGCCTTCGCCGTCATTGCCTTGAACCCACTCGAGCACGGCGTCGCGGGACGGCGTTTCGCGCGGCGGAGCGGGGTAGAGCAGCGATCGGTGCCGCACGCACGCGATGCCGCAAACGAGACCGTAGACGCCGCACAAGACAGCCGCGCGCGTGAGCCACCATCGGTGATCCATCGCCGGGAGTGTGCAACGGACTCGGCCCGTTGGACGAGCGGTCGCTCAGTATCCGCGACGCATCACTGCGCGATCACCGACGACGAGCTCGACGGTCGAGCTCGTGACGATCGCAGTGCAGGTGCGTTGACGGACTTCGACGACGAGCAGCTCGCCGACGGTCTCTTCGGGCATTCGGTCGCGCGGGTCGCGCTCGCGGTCCGGGGGCGGGTCGGGGCGGCCGTCACCGTCGCGGTCCATTCCAACGCCGGACGCCGTCGACTCGGAGACGGTCGAGAGCGTCGCGCGCCATTGGTCTCCGCGACGCAACACGAGAAACCGATTTCCGAGCACGACGCGATCGTCCGCGCCACGGTCGAGAAACACGACTTGATGCTGGCCCACGAACGTCTGCGGACGAAGCGTCGCAGCGATGCGGCTCTCGAGATCGACCGCGTTTCGCACCGGCGGAACCGTGCGCAACGTCCGCGGAATGACCGCGACGCGCTCGCCTCGCTCGATCGCGTCGAGCGCCTCGGTGATGCGCGCGGTGGCCACGCGTCGGTCGTTGTCCCAGCGGGTGACTTCGGCGGTTCCGATCACGCGAACGACGTGGCCCGTGTTGCGATCGCCTTCGCCGGTCTGCGCGTCTTGGTACACGGCGAAGCGCTCGCCGACGCGCGGGGTTCTGCGAGGAAACTCGATGTACGCGAGGTCGTTCTCGGTGAGCAGCATGTGGTCCTGCACCGAGCCCACGATGGTCCCCGAGCTCTCGGCCTCGCGCGGATCGAGGAATCCGCTGCTCATGTGGAACACGGTCTCTGGCGTGACCGTTCGAGCGACGGTGCGCACGGACCCGCCTGGCGCAGTGGTCTGCGTCACGCGCGGCCTCACGCCGTCGCGCAGCAGCCGCACGCGATCGTTAGGAAAAATCCAGTGCGGATTCGTGATCTGCGGATTGAGCCCCCACACCGCAGGCCACCGCCACGGGTTGCCGAAATAGTAGTCCGTGATGTCCCACAGCGTGTCGCCGCGGCTGACGTCGTGAAACTCCGGGACGCTTCCGCGGCCGGTTTCGCCAGAGATCGAGATCGATCGACGATCGCCCGCGATCGAGTAGAGCGACGGCCGGCCGTCGTCGACCGTCGACTGCGCGCGCGCGTCGCTCGTCGCGACGACCGATGCGCACGCAACCACGGACAACACCAACGCCGACGGGTGTCGATAGAACTTCATCGCGGCTCCTCTTGTCGTGCGCGCTGCGCGGCGTCACTCGTTGGAAATTCTCGCTGCAATCGATCGCCGAACGCCCTCGCGCGCGTCGCGTCGCCCATGCGTCGATACGACTGCGCCAGCTTGAACAACGCGCCCGACGACAAGTGCGCGCTCGACGATCGCGCGAGCGCTCCTTCGAATTGCTCGGCCGCGCGTCGCGCATCGCCCCCCGCGAGCAGACACTCGCCGCGCCAGTACAGCGCGCTCGCCGCGTGCGGGTGATCGGGCCACCGCACGAGAAACGACGCGAACGCGTCGACCGCGCGAGCGCACTGTCCTCCACGCGCGTCGGCGAGCGCGGCGTCGTACGCGGCGGTCGAGCGCGGGTCGCGGACCGAGGATGTTCCCTCGCCGATCGGAGCGTGGGCGCCGGCGGACGCGAGGGGCGCGGGCTGTTCGGGCGCGAGCGCTTGAGGACCGCGACCCGGTTCGCGCGGCGCTGTCGCGGGCTGCGCTCCCGGCGGTCGTGACTGGGGCGACTGCGGCGGAGTGTTCGGCGCGAGCGGCGCGACGGGCGCGACCGGCAAGCGCTCGTCTTCGCGCACGGTGATGGGCGTCCCTGCGACGGGCGGAGCGACCAGAGGGCGACCCTGCGCGCGCACAGTCGGGCGCGCGGGATCGTCCGCTGCCGGTTGCTCTCCATCGGGCCAGTCCTCGTGGAGCGCGCTCGGGATCTCTTCGACGCCAGGCATCGCGTTGGCGTGCTCGTCGTCGTCGATGATCCGCACCGTTCGTCGTCGACCGACGAGCGTTCCGGTGCTCGCGTCCGAGCCGTCTCCGCAGCGCGCAGCGCGGCCTTCGAGCTCGCGAATCCTGCGCGTTTGCTGCTCGTTTTGGCTCCGCAGCGTCTGCACCTGCGCTTCGAGATCGGTCGTGGCTCGACCGCTTCCCGCACAACCTGTCAGCACGATCAACGTGCCACCCAACCAACCTCTGAACCGCATGAGACCTCTCGCAGGCGAAAAGGGTAGTCGCGAGCGATGGAGCCCGCAAAATTGCCGCAGCCTCGGGGCGCGCGGGGCCGACGTGAATTGCATCCACGCACAAAATTTTGAGCGCGCGCAACTTCGTGAATTTCGCGCCGATGACGCGCCGCTATGACCCAAGACAGCCCTCGCGCAGAGTCCCTCTCGTACGAGCGCGTCGAGCCCGCAGACCTCGGGTTCGAGACGCGCCTCTCCCCGGCACGCGTGACAGAGCTCAACGTCCGCGGAAGCCTCGTCGCCCTCGAACCTCCGCTCGTCGCCATCGTCGGAACGCGCCACCCCGACGGCGAAGGGCTCGCGATGGCGCGCTCGCTCGCTGAAGCCTGCGCGCGCCGAGGAGTCACCACGCTCTCGGGCGGAGCGCTCGGGATCGACGCGGCCGTGCACGCCGCGACCCTCGAGCATCGCGGTCGCACCGTCGTCGTTCTGCCGAGCGGGCTCGACAAGCCGTACCCGCTTCGGCATCGCGCGATGTACTCGAGGATCGTCTCCTTCGGCGGAGCGCTGGTCTCGATGTTTCGCGACGACACGCCGCCGACGAAGTGGACGTTTCCGCGGCGCAACGAGCTTCTGTCTTCGCTGTGCGATGTGCTCGTGCTCGTGCAAGCGCCTTCGTCGTCGGGCGCGCTGTTGGCCGCGGCGTTCGCCCAGAAAATAGGTCGACGCGTGCTCGTAGTTCCGGCGTCGCCGGGCGATCGACGCGGCGCTGGGTGCCTCGCGATGCTCCGCGGCGGAGCAGCCGTGTGCAGCTCGGCGGAGGACGTGTTCGAGGCGCTCGAAGCACGAGATGGCCCGCTGCTCGCGCGCGCGAGCGTCGCGCGCTCACCTGCGCGCACGCGTGCTCGCGCGAGCACACGCGCAGCGAGCGCGGGGCAGGACGAGGCTGCGACCGAGCGCGCGAGCACCATCGCGATCGAAGACGTCCCGCTCGATCCCGCGCAACGACGCTGCGTCGACGCGGTCGCAGACGGTCCGCTGCACCCGGACTCGATCGCCACCCGCGCGTCGTTGGACTCCGCGACGACCCGCGGCGCGCTCGTCACGCTCGTGCTCCTCGGGGTGCTCGTCGAACGCTCGGACGGCACCTTCGCGCGCTCGCGCGCGTAGGGGCGCGCGTGCGAGCGCGGCCGCTCGGGCCCGCGCACCGCAGAAATACCTCTTCTTTCTCAGGGACATTCGCTGTCGCGCGCGAGACTGCACGGCGCTACTTGTGACTTCGGGCCGCCTCCATATAAATGCGCGACCGAGATGTCCAAGTCGCTCGTCATCGTCGAGTCGCCCGCTAAGGCCAAGACCATCCAGAAGTACCTGGGCAAAGACTTCGTTGTTCTTGCTTCGAAAGGCCACGTCCGTGATCTGCCGAAATCGGGGCTCAACATCGACGTCGAGCACGACTACAAGCCCAACTACGAGGTCCTCGAGGACCACAAAGACGTCCTCTCGGACCTGAAGAAGGCCGCGAAGGACTCGGACGAGATCTTTCTCGCGCCCGACCCCGATCGCGAAGGCGAAGCGATCGCGTGGCACATCGCGCAAGAGCTCGCGCCGATGAAGAAGCCCATGCGCCGCGTGGAGTTTCACGAGATCACGAAGAAGGGCGTGCAGGACGGGTTGTCCAAGCCCCGCACCGTCGACGAGCAGCGCTTTCACGCGCAGCAAGCGCGACGCATCCTCGATCGGCTCATCGGCTACGAGCTCTCGTCGGTGTTGTGGAAGCGCCTCTGCCGCCAGGTCAACGGCCACTTCTTGTCCGCGGGCCGCGTGCAGTCGGTCGCGCTGCGGCTCATCGTCGAGCGCGAAGAAGAGATCCGCGCGTTCGTTCCGCAGGAGTATTGGCCGGTCGACGTGGCGCTCGTCGGCGAGAAGCGCCCGCACTTCGTCACGCACTTGATCGAGGTCGACGGCGTGAAGGTCGTCACGCCCTCGCGCGACCGCGCAGTGAAGGCCGGCGAGCGCGTGATCTCGAACGAGGCCGACTCCAAGGCGATGACCTCCGCGCTCTCGAGCGCGAAGTTCTCGGTCCGCAGCGTCGAGAAGCGCGAGCGTCGCCGCCGCGCGCCGCCGCCGTACATCACGTCGTCGCTCCAGCGTGACGCCTCGTCGCGCCTCGGGTTCGCGGCGTCTCGCACGATGCAAGTCGCGCAGCGCTTGTACGAAGGTATCGACGTCGGCGCCGAAGGCCCCGTCGGTCTCATCACGTACATGCGTACGGACTCGACCCGCATCTCCAACGACGCGATCGAGGCCGTGCGCGCGCACATCAAATCAAAGTACGGCGCGAAGTTCCTCCCCGAAAAGGCCAACTTCTTCAAGACGCGATCGAGCGCCCAGGACGCGCACGAGGCGATCCGCCCGACCAACCTCGACTTGAACCCCGACGCGATCAAGAAGTCGCTAAAGCCCGACGAGTACAAGGTCTACAAGCTCATCTACGACCGCTTCATCGCATGCCAGATGATCGAGGCCCTCTACGACCAGACCACGGTGCTCGTCGACGCGGTGGCTTCGAAAGAGGGCGCTGCGAAGGCGATGCTGCTCCGCACGAGCGGTCAGACGCTGCGCTTCGCGGGCTGGCTCGACGCGTACGGAGCCGTTCCCACAGGCGAAGAGGTCGCCGGAGAAGAGTCCGCGAAGGACGCCTCCGCCGACGCCGAAGACGGAACGCAGCTGCCCGAGCTCCGCGAAGGCGAGAAGCTCACGATCGTCGACCCGCCCGGCGTGAAATCCGAGCAAAAATTCTCGCAGCCCGCGCCTCGCTACAACGAAGGCACGCTCGTGAAGGCGCTCGAAGAGCTCGGGATCGGACGGCCGAGCACGTACGCCGAGATCGTGAGCAAGGTGCAGTCGCGCGACTACGTCGAGAAGCAGGACCGCGCGCTCGTTCCGACCAAGCTCGGGCTCGCGAAGACCTCGGGCCTGCGCGCGCGCTTCGGCGACTTCATCAACTACGAGTTCACCGCGGCGATCGAGAAGGACCTCGATCGCGTCGAAGAGGGCGAGCTCAAGTGGGTCGGCGTCGTCGACAAGATCTACCAGCCGTTTCACAGCCGCTGCGACAGCGAGAAGAAGGGCAGCGAGCCCGCCGCAGGTTGGCCGCGCCCGCAGCCGAGCGACAAGATCTGCGACAAGTGCGGCCGACCCATGGTCAAGCGCTGGGGTCCCACGTCGGACTTCTACGCGTGCACCGGCTACCCCGAGTGCAAGAACGTCGTCGACGAGAACCCCGCGCCGCCGCCGCGCGTGTACGAAGGCCGCCCGTGCCCCAAGTGCGGGAGCGACCTGCTCGTGCGCACCGCTCGCCGCGGCTCGCGCAGTGATTTTCTCGGCTGCGCGGCGTACCCGCGCTGCGATTTCACGAGCCCGGTTCCGCTCGGAATCAAGTGCCCGAAGTGCAAAGAGGGCGACGTCATTCAAGTGGGCGGCGCGAAGCGAAAGCCCTTCTGGGGCTGCTCGAACTACGCGACGACCAAGTGCGACTTCCGTCTCTATCAGCCGCCCGTGAAGAAGAACTGCCCGCAGTGCAGCGCGGCGTTTCTCATCAAGTCCGGCGGCAAGACGCGACCGGTGCTCAAGTGCGTGAGCGAGGGCTGCGGCTACGAAGAGATCGACCGCGCTGAGATCGACGGCGAGAGCGAGACTCCTGTGGTCGAAGCCAAGCCGATCATCGGCGTCGTTCGAGAGCCGTACATCAACCCCGAGATCCTGAAGCTCCCGTTGCCTCCGAAGAAGGGCTGGGGCGGCAAGAAGGCCGCCAAGGGCGCGAAGGACGACAAGCCCGCCAAAGAAGCGAAGCCGAAGGCCGAAGGCGGCGCCAAGAAGGGCGCTGCTGCGAAGGCTGCGAAGGCCGAGAGCGAGGCGGGATCCGACGAAAAAACCGCAGCGAAGAGCAAAGCAGCCCCTGCGAAGAAGGCGGCCAAGAAGACCGCTGCCGCGAAGTCGACGAAGGCGAGCGCGACCAAGGCCGCTGACAAGGCAGCGAAGTCGGACAAAACCAAGCCGACCAAGGCAGCGTCGCGCGCGGAAGCGACGGCGTAGGTACGAGCACACGAGAACACGTCGCGCGCGACGGGGGCGTTTGCCACGTGTTCGCGCGTCTGCCATCGTTGCGCCGACGCGATGAATCGGCGAACGACAAGCTTGGTTTCCGTAGGTGCGCTCCTCTTGCTCGCGGGATGTAGTCCTGTGCCCCCGACGCCTCCGGGTGACGGCGGAGGAGGGGACGCGCGCGACGGCGGTGGTGGCGGGGACGCGCTGCCTGCGATCTGCATGCTCGACACCGATCGCGATTCGATCCCCGACATGATCGAGGGTGAAGGCGACGCCGACCGAGACGGAACGCCGAACAAGGCCGACGAGGACTCGGACAACGACAGGATCCCGGATCAGATCGAGGCTCACTACGGCTCCGAGCGTCCGTCGTGCGTGACGCGTCCGATGGACTCGGACGGTGACAACACCCCGGATTTTCTCGATCGAGATTCGAACGGCGACGGGCTCGAAGACATCGTGAGCTACACGCCGCCGATCATGCAGACGCCTCCGGACGGCGGCTGGGAGCGAAACCCGTTCGACCTCGACGGCGACCGAACGCCCGACTATGCGGACCGCGACGCGGACGGCGACGGCATCGAGAACTCCGCCGAAATCACGGTCAACGGGATGCCCGAGGCGCCCGACACCGACGGCGATATGCGTCCCGATTGGCGCGACACCGACTCGGACAACGACACGATCGGCGACCGCGACGAGGGCACGACCGATCGCGACCGCGACATGATCGCAAACTTCCGCGACACCGACTCCGATGGAGACGGCGCGAACGACAGCGACGAAGCTGGTGACGCCGACCTCACGACGCCGCCGACCGAGTGCGTGCGCGAGCTCGACGTGCGCGACCCGTCGATGACGCGTCCCGATGGCCTCCCGGACTACCTGGATTTCGACTCGGATAACGACGGTGCAGCCGATCGCGAAGAGCGCGCCGCGGGCACGAACATTTGCAACGCGGACAGCGACGCGGACGGACAGACGGACGTCGTCGAAAACGCCTACTGCACCCGTCGCATGATGACGGGCTGCGGCACCGATCCGATGCGTCGCATCCCGGCGACGGACTACTTCGTGATCCTTCCGCTCGGCGCCACCGTCGCGCGCGAGCTCGAGTTCGGAACGAACATCCGCGTCGCCGACGTCTTCTTCATCGCCGACACGACGGGATCGATGACGTCGGTGCTCGGCGCGGTGCGCCAGTCGATCGCCACGCCGGTGTCGGGTATCGCGGCTCGCATTCGTACGCAGATCCCCGAGACGTGGTTCGGCGTCGGTCACTACGAGGACTACCCCCTCAGCGCGCACGCGGCGACGAGCGATCGCGTGTTTCACCCGCTCTGCCCTGGACTGCCGGGGTCGTCGGCGGTTCGTCACTGCCAGATGAGCACGTACGGCGGCATTCAGATCAACCGCGACGAGATGGCTGTGCAAAACGCGGCCATCGCGATTCCCGGCGGCTCGGGCGGAGACGGACTCTCGACGAGCGTCGAGGCGATGTACCAGCTCATCGTCGGCGACGGGTACTTCGATCGCAGCGCCGCGGTGCCTTGTGAAAACGGCACGGGCGCGAATCGTTGCTGGGTTCCTCCCACGACGTGCCCCGAGGGGCGCTTCGGCGGCGCGTGCTTCCGAGCGGGCGCGCTGCCGATCATCGTGCACTACTCGGACACGCAGTCGCACTACGGCTCGCGCAACCCCAGCGCGACGAACTTCAACCGCGAGCCGACGGATGTGATGCCGCGCGGGCACACGACGGACGACCTGCTGACGGCGATGCGTCGCGTGGGCGCGAAGATGATCTCGCTCAACGCGCAGTCTGGGACGCGCTGCGAGGGACGCGTCGTCACGATGCACGAGGGAACGCAGCCCTGCTACGACTTCCGCATGTGGGCCGAAGGCTCGGGCTCGGTCAACATCGACGGAAACCCGTTCATCTTCGACATCAGCACGACCAATACGCAGCCGTTCATCGAAGGCACCGTCGAGGGCGTGCGCCAGATCGCGAGCCGCACGCCGATCGACATCAGCACGCAGCTCGAGAACGACCCGACCAACCCCGCGATGATCAACGCCACGGACTTCATCGTTCGGCGCGTCCCGTCGTGCGAAGTCGAGCCGCGCAACCGCAACTGCTTCACGCCCGCGACGGGCGTGTCGGTGACCGAAGCCGTCGGTCGCACGGACTCGAGCACGTTCTTCCGTGTGCTCCCCGGGACGCGCGTGCGCTTCACGATCGTGTTCGCCAACAACGACGTGTTTCCGGGCTACGAAGACCGCAGCACGCTGTTTCACGCGTACATCCACGTCGTGGGTGATGGCTTCGCGCGCCTCGACACCCGCGAGGTCTTCATCCTCGTGCCCGCGCGCTCGTCGGATCCTGGCTGATCGACGCGTCCGCGCTCTCGGCGTATCGTTACGCGAACGTTGAGCGAACGAAGCACACACGGTCGACCACGACCCAAGACCGCCATCGTGCTCTCGGGGGGAGCCGCGCGAGGCGCCTACGAAGCGGGAGTCCTCGCGTATCTGCGCGACGGGCTCGTGCGCGACACGGGCGTGCGCGCGCACTTTGATATTGTGTGCGGGAGCTCGGTGGGCGCGATCAACGCCTGCGTCCTCGCCGCCACCGCCAACGAGCCCGACATGCAGGGCTCGGTCATGGCGTCCCGCTGGAGCACGCTCAACATCGACGACGTGCTCCCGCTCGGAACTACGGATGTCCTGCGATTTACCAGGTCGATGTTCGGCGCCGCGCCCGCTGGATCGTCGCACCGACACGGCGGCGTGCTCGATCCGACCGCGCTCGAGAAGGTGGTGCTCGAAGGGATCCCGTGGACCATGATCCCTCGCAACATCAGCGAGGGGCACCTCGAGGCGCTCGCCGTGAGCGCGACGCACGTCTCGAGCGGCCACACGGTGATCTTCGTCGAGCGGCGCGAGCCGGGGTTGCCTCCGTGGGGCAGCGACCCGTTCGTGCACGGATTTGCCACGCGGATTCGCCCTCAGCACGCGCTTGCGAGCGCGGCGATCCCGATCGTGTTTCCCGCGGTGTCGATCGACGGCCAGTACTACTGCGACGGAGGACTCCGGCTGAACACGCCGATCGCGCCCGCCGTGCGGCTCGGCGCCGAGCGCGTGCTCGTCGTGTCGCTGCGCCATCGCCCGCCGGAGGCCGATCGACCGCGGCTCTCGATGCACCCGCCGACGCCCGGACACGGCCCGCCGTCCGCGTTCTTCCTCGCGGGAAAGGTCATCAACGCGCTCTGGCTCGACCACATCGACTACGACCTCGATCGGCTTCGGCGCACCAACTCCGTGCTCGACGCGGGGGCTCGCGCGTTCGGTGACGCGTTCAGCGATCGGCTCAACGAGCAGCTCTCGTCGCAAGGCGCCGCGCCGCTTCGAACGATCGAAGAGCTCCGCATCGAGCCGTCGCAAGACCTCGGCGTGCTCGCGGGCGAGGTCGCGCGCAGCAGCGAGTTCGCGCGGCGCGCCAAGGGCTTGGTCGCGCGCGCGCTCCAGCGGTACGCGAAGGCCTCGGACGAGTCCGACGCGGACGCCGTGAGCTATCTCTTGTTCGACCAGAGCTACTGCGCGCCGCTCGTCGAGCTCGGGATCGCCGACGCCCGCGCGCACAAAGAGCAGCTCGCGAAGCTCTTTTCATCGGACCCGCGCTGACACATACAACACGCGTGCAATCCGAGCGCGTACTGGTCGTTGGCGGAGGGCTCGCGGGCTGCGAGGCCGCGTGGCAGCTCGCCGAGCGCGGCGTGGCGGTGACCCTCGTCGAGCAAAAGCCCCTCGCGCGAACGCCCGCGCAGGTCACCGACGACCTCTGCGAGCTCGTGTGCTCGAACTCGTTCCGCGGCGCGGCGCTCTCCAACGCGGTGGGCCTCCTGAAAGAAGAGCTCCGCCGCGGAGGCTCGCTCGTCATCGCGTGCGCCGACGAGACGAAGGTCCCCGCGGGCGGCGCGCTCGCCGTGGATCGCGAGAAGTTCAGCGCGGCGATCACCGCTCGAATCGACGCACACAAAAACATCACCCGAGAGAGCGCGATCATCGACGCGCTCCCCGAGGGGCCGGCGATCGTCGCGACCGGCCCGCTCACGGGCGACCGTCTCGCGGCGGACCTCGCGCGCGCCGTCGGCGCCGAGCACCTCGCGTACTACGACGCGATCTCGCCCGTGATCGCCGCGGATTCGATCGACTGGGACCGCGTGTTTCGCGCGTCGCGCTACGACAAGGGCGAGGACGACGCGTACGTCAATTGCCCGCTCGACCGCGAGGGCTACGAGGCGTTCGTGCGCGAGGTGCTCGCTGCGAAGAAGGTCGAGCCGCGGTCGTTCGAGGACACGCGGTACTTCGAGGGCTGCCTTCCGATCGAAGTGATGGCCGAGCGCGGGGCGGACACGCTTCGATACGGGCCGATGAAGGGTGTTGGATTGACCGACCCGAAGACCGGTCGATGGCCGTTCGCGTGCGTGCAGTTGCGGCAAGAGGACGCCGCGGCGACCGCGTACAACATCGTGGGATTTCAGACGCGGATGACGTTCGGCGAGCAGGCGAGGGTGTTCAAGACGCTGCCAGGGCTCGAGCGCGCCGAGTTCTTGCGCTTCGGGAGCGTCCACCGAAACACCTTCGTGAACAGCCCTCGGTTGCTCACGCAAGCGCTCGAGCTCAAGGCGCGCCCGGGTGTCTTTCTCGCGGGGCAGATCGCCGGCGTCGAGGGCTACCTCGAGAGCGCTGCGTGCGGCTTCGTGTGCGCGGTGCTGCTGGCGGCGCGGCGCAAGCACGCGCCCTTCGACCCGCCCCCCGAGAGCACCGCGCTCGGCGGTCTCTTGCGGCACCTGTGGACCGTGCGAAAGGACTTTCAGCCCTCGAACGTCACGTGGTCGATGCTCTCGCCCATCGAGGGGCTGTCCAAGAAGCTCTCGAAGTCTGAGAAGTACGAGCAACACTACGCGACGCGCGCGCTCGACGATTTCGCGCGATGGTTTGCGCGCAACGCGCCCTGACTAAAATTCAGTGCGCGCGCTCGAACGCGGTACACCCGTGAGCAGCAGTCATGACGGTGGCGATCGACATCACGAAGCTGTTCGAAGGCGAGCCCGAAGACCCGCTCGCGAAGGACCTCGCTGCGTTCGCGGCGTACCTGCTCCACGAGCGGCGGTCGTCGTCGCGCACGGTGGAGCACTACCTGCGTGACCTTCGGACGCTCGCTGAATTTGCACGCAAATACTCGGATGGCCCCGCGACGATCGACGGCGTGAGCCTCGCGGTGCTGCGCGGCTGGCTCGGCGCGCGCGCGAAGGCGCGGTCGCACGCCACGATCGCGCGCAACGTGTCGTCGGCGCGGTCGTTCTTCAAGTGGGCGCGCAAGGTGGGTCGCGTGAAGGACGATCCGACCGCGCTGCTCAAGGCGCCGAAGCTCTCGCGCGAGCTGCCGAAGGTGATGTCGGTTCCGTCGGCCGGAAGGCTGATGGACGCGCCCGAGGAGGCGCGCTTCACCGAGCGCGCGGGCGCCCGATCCGTGGACCCCGCGGAGAAAGAGCGGCAATCGATCCGTGATCGCGCGATGCTCGAGGTGCTCTACGGCGGCGGCGTTCGCGTGAGCGAGCTCGTCGGGCTCGACCTCGAGGACGTCGACACACGAAATCGAACGGCCCGCGTCCGAGGCAAGGGCAACAAGGAGCGCGTCGTTCCCCTCGGAAAGCCCGCGTGCGACGCGATCGTCGAGTACCTCACGGTCCGCCACGCGCTTCGCAACCCGAGCACGGGCGAGCAGCACGCGCGCGCGCTCTTTCTCGGGCGCTACGGGACGCGCCTGACCACGCGGCAGATTCAGCACCTCGTGCGCGCGTACGGCGAGATGAGCGAGGGCCGCGCGGACCTCCACCCGCACACGCTGCGGCACACGTGCGCGACGCACCTGCTCGACGGCGGCGCGGATTTGCGCATGATTCAAGAGATGCTCGGCCACGCGAGCTTGCGCACCACCGAGCGCTACACGCACGTCTCGGTCGAGCAAGTGATGAAGGTCTACGACGCGGCGCACCCGCTCTCGGGCCGAACGAAAGAAGAGCCATGAAGGACAGCATTCACGCGACGACGGTGATCGCCGTTCGACGCGGCGATCGCGCGGCGATCGCGGCAGACGGGCAGGTCACGCTCGGCAACACCGTCGTCAAGCGGCAGGCCAAGAAGGTTCGACGGCTGCACCACGGGCAGGTGCTCGTGGGCTTCGCGGGGGGCGCGGCGGACGCGTTCGCGCTCTTCGATCGGCTCGAGGCGAAGCTCGAAGCCCACCGCGGTCACTTGGCCCGCGCGTGCGTAGAGCTCGCCAAAGAGTGGCGGCTCGATCGGGCGCTGAGGCAGCTCGAAGCGATGCTCATCGCGGTCGACGCGCAGCAGACGCTCCTCGTCGGAGGAACGGGCGACCTCATCGAGCCCGACGAGGGCGTTGTCGCGATCGGATCGGGCGGTCCCTACGCGCTCGCCGCGGCGCGCGCGCTCGTGGCGCACACAGAGATGTCGCCCACCGACGTGGCGCGCGAGGCGCTCATGATCGCGGGGGACATTTGCATCTACACGAATCAACACATCACCGTGGAGGCGATCGGGTGAGCGAGCTGACGCCGAGAGAGATCGTCGCGAAGCTCGACGAGAACATCGTCGGGCAGGGAAAGGCGAAGCGCGCGGTCGCGATCGCGCTTCGAAACCGCTGGCGCCGCCAGCAAGTAGGCCCGGAGCTCCGGGACGAAATCCTCCCGAAGAACATCCTGATGATCGGCCCCACGGGCGTGGGAAAGACCGAGATCGCGCGGAGGCTCGCGAAGCTCGCGCACGCGCCGTTCGTGAAGGTCGAAGCGACGAAGTTCACCGAGGTGGGCTACGTGGGGCGCGACGTCGAGTCGATGATCAAGGAGCTCATGGACCTCGCGCTTCACATGGTGAAGCAAGAGCAGATGCGCTCGGTCAACGCGAAGGCCGAGGTGGCTGCCGAGGACAAGCTCCTCGCGATCCTCGCGCAGCAACACAAAGAGCTCGCGGGCGACAAGAGCGCGTTGCGCGACGCGTTTCGACGCGGGCAGCTCGACGACAAGACCGTCGAGATCGACGCCAACGACGCGCCGACGGGGCCCATGCTGAGCGCGATCGGCGGCCCCGGGGGCGGAGAGCAGCTCGGGCAGCAGTTGAGCGAGATGTTCAAGGGGCTGCCGATGTTTCCGGGGATGGCGCGCGGAGGGGGAGGGCGCAAGAAGAAGGTCAGCGTGCCCGAGGCGTTTACGCAGTTCGTGCAAGAAGAAGCCGCGAAGCTCATCGATCAAGAGAGCGCTGTGCGCGAGGCGATCGCGCGCGCCGAGCAGCACGGGATCGTGTTCATCGACGAGATCGACAAGGTGGCTTCACGAGGCGGCGGGCGCGCGGGCGGACCGGACGTCTCGCGCGAGGGCGTTCAGCGCGACCTCCTGCCGCTCGTCGAGGGAACGACGGTGCAAACCAAGTACGGCCCCGTGAAGACCGACCACGTGTTGTTCATCGCCGCCGGCGCGTTTCACGTGAGCAAACCCAGTGATTTGTTGCCCGAGCTCCAGGGGCGATTTCCGATCCGCGTCGAGCTCGAGTCGCTCACGCGCGACGACTTCGTGCGCATCTTGCGCGAGCCGAAGAACGCGCTCACGCGGCAGTATCGAGCGCTGCTCGAGACCGAAGGCGTGAAGCTCGAGTTCACGGACGACGCGATCGAAGCGATCGCAGACATCGCCGCGGAGGCCAACCGCCGCACCGAGGACATCGGCGCGAGGCGCTTGCACACGGTGCTCGAGGCGCTGCTCGAAGAGCTGTCGTTTATCGCGCCGGACCTGGATTCCGAGCGGCAAAACGTGAAGCTCACCGGCGACAAGGTCCGCGAGAAGCTCGCGCCCATCCTCCAAGACGAAGACCTCTCGCGCTTCGTGTTGTAGCGCGCGCTCGGAGGAAGCTCAGCCCGCGGACGCGTCCATCGGCGCCGACGCATCGGTGCTCGCGTCGCCCGCGTCGCCAGCGTCGCCAGCGCTCGCGTCGCTCGGCGCGCCTGCGTCTGCTGCGCGGAGGCATCGCGAGCCCGTGAACAGCGGATCGACGCCCGCGTCGGGGTCGCCCATGGCGGCGCGGCACTCGGTGCCCGACGGGCAGCTCGCGCCTGCGGCCGCGCAGTCGATCGGAACACACCCTCCGTTCGCGAACATCGCGGTGCCTCCGCCGATGCGATCGCAGCGATATCCCGCGCGGCACATGCTGTCGCTCGTGCACGCTTTGAAGCAGCGCGCGGCAGAGCCCGGCGCGGCTTCGGCCGACGGCAACACGACGGTCCCAGGTGGGCACGTGCTCGTGGGGAGGTTCATCCCGCGCTGCGCGGCGAACACTCGGTCCGCGGGCAGCGGCGCGTGCGAGACACAGTAGCCGTTGAGAAATCCCGTCGCTCGCGTCTCGATGCGCGTGTCGAACTCGGGGATACAAATGCTCGATCGGCAGTCGCCGTCGCTCGTGCAAGGCTCGCCGTTTTCGCGGCCCGCTGACGTGACGCGCGAGACGCAGTCACCGACGTACGGGTCGCACGTGAGGTCGCGGAGGCACGCGCGCGGTCCGCCGTCTGCGGCGCCTCCGTCCGTGCGCGGCGCGCTCGCGTTGCACGCAGGAAAGCACCCTCCGTTGCCGAGAAACGGCAGTTGAAACGCGAGGCACATCGCGCCGTACTGCGTGCACGTGTCGCTCTGCCTCGTGCAGCGCGGAATGCACCCGTCGCGATCGGAACACACGCCGAGCGGGCCGCACTGATTGTCGTTGGTGCAGCGAATTCGGCGGCACATTCCCCCCGGGTACGTGAGGTCACAGATCTCGGGAAGGCCGAGGACGTTCGGCGTGAGGTCGCACTCGGCGGTCTCGTTGCACGCGCGATACGAGCTCCCCGTCGGCGCTGCGTCGCCCGGAACATCGGGAAAATTGAGCCCATCGCTCGCGGTCGCATCGGACGCATCGGGCATGTTGTTGACGGGCGGCGAGCACGCGACAGAAGCGAGCGCAAAAAGGGAGGCGAAGCGAGCGATGCGATTCATTGGATCCTGGGTTTGAGCAAACGTTGTTCCGCGCGGCAAGCGCCAACAAGATCGCGCGTGCAGCGTGCGAAATCTCGCGCGCCGATAGGATTTGCACAGCGAGCGCCGCGCGATGGTGGGTCACGCGTGTCGCGGGTGAGCGCGCTCCCCCCGAAGCGCGCCGCGGGTCACATGCAGGGCGTGTTGGGTTCGGCGGGGTCGTCGACGGTGCAGAAGCCGTCCGTGCCTGGCATCACGCCTTCGCAAACGAGGCCGGACGGGCAACACGTGGTCGAGTTGCACGAGCGGAAGATGCAGAGGGCGAGATCGTCGCCACCGGCTACCCGACGAAGCGGCGGAATCGCAGGTCCAACCGGGCACGTCATGGTCTCTGCGAGGTCGATGAACGAGCCGCAAACGCCGAACGGACTCGTTCCAAATACGCGGAAGCAAATGCCCCGGCAGGGCGACGGCGCACCCGCCGCGGGAACGGTGCAGCGCAGGCCATCCTCGAGCAGACCTGTGCTCGGCGGCGTCGTGCTGCAGCTGCCCGTCCGTGAATTGCAGAACTGTCCCGTTGGGCAGTCAGTGTTCGCAAAGCACAGCGGAAAGCACGCCGGCGTATCGGGGATGCCGCCCGCATGCGTATACCAGAAGCCAGTACACACAAAACCGGGACGGCAGATGTTGCCGAGGCCAGGCCGACACGCCTGAAGACAATTCGAGTCAGCCATGACTCCGTCGCCGACCGACATGCACGTCGAGCCAGCGCCGCGACAATCTGCTTGCTCGACTGCCTGACTTGCGTTGTTCACGCACGAGCTGAAGCACAACCCGTTGCGCACGGAGGTGTCGCACGTGAGTCCCATGCGACAGTCGACGGTCGCCGCGCACGGTCCACCTGCGGGCGATGTGCCGGGTGGAATCGTGACCCCGGTGTCGACGCCAGTATCGACTCCCGTATCGACGCCGGTATCGACACCGGTATCGACGCCGCTGTCGATCCCGCTGTCGACGCCACTGTCGACACCGCTGTCGCTCGGGCCCGGCGCGTCCATCGGCACGCCCGAGTCGGTGGAAACGCCGCTGTCGACACCCGTGTCGACGACCTGCACATCGCGCGGATCCGGCGAGTCGTTGGGTGGGTTGGGGACGTCCGATGGCGGCATGACCCCGCTGTCAGCGCGGTCGCCGGTTGCATCGTTGCGGCGTGTGTCCGTCGCAATGATCTCAGGGGGCGCACAGCTCGCGACGGCGACGGCAGCCAAAATGATGAGAGGAAAACGCATGATCAAGTAGCTCCTCAAGCTGAGTGTATCCGCAACGTGCCCCCGAAAGGTACCGAAGCAGGCCAGCGAGTTGGGCCGACTCACTGAGCCGTGGAATTGCCTAGCTCTTCGCCGGCGCGGGTTCCATCTACCGCCCAGATTGCAGGGGAGCGAACTCCAGCATTCACAACCGTGAACGCTCGACAGCCTCCCGCGAAATCAAGCATGCCGGCGGTACGGGTCGGGTCGCAAAGCACGGCTCCACGTTGTCTGCCCGCTAGATTGACGAGCAGTCCGCCCGAGCTGCGGCCAGATCCGGTGTCGCGGATCCGATCGGATGCAACGTCGGCGAATGCGCCGGAGCTTCCGAGCAGGACGCTGAGTTCGCGCATGCCGCTTCCAACGTCACCCAGCATCACGAGTTCCGATCGGCCATCGTCGTCAACATCGCGCGCGCCGAGCACTGCGATCACACCGAGCCAGCTCGCGGGCATGCGCACAGTCACCTCTGTTCGGCTGCGCGCAAACGCTGAACCACCGAGAGCGATGCGAGGATTGAAAAAGCCATCACTGACGAAGGCGTCGAAGTATCCGTCCCCGTTTGCATCTCCGCCGCTTGCGCTCACCATCGACCCAAGGCCTGCGATTTCCGTCGAGACAAGAACGGTGGATCGATGCCCGAACGCAACGTGGCGCGACCAAGATCCAACGTCCGCGAGTTCATCTCCGTCAACATCGCCGAGGCTGAATAGTTGACTCGAAACGACCATCACACCCCCCACAGGTGAGATCGTGGGTGTCGAGCGGCCGGCTCCAACAAAGACGACCGATCCCATCGTTAGCGGTGCTCTCGACCATGAAATCACAATGTCGCTGTATCCATCACCGTTGAAGTCTCCGCCTGCGGCAGCGTTTGGCGAACTGCCCGCGCGCAACATCGGATCGAGCGTGAACAACGGGTCCATCCCCAACCCGCTCGAGCTTCCGCCGAACACGAACACGTTGCTCGTCGTCGTCGAGAGCACGACGACTTCCCCGAACCCGTCTCCGTTCACGTCACCGACGTTCGCAACGAAGATCCCAAACCTCCCCCCGCTCACGCGCCCTTGCAACACGGTGTTCGGCGTCACCGTCGGCCCGCCGGGGCCGCCGTGAAACACGCGCACTTCGCCCGTCTGTGCCTGTCCCCCGACCGTCGCGTTGGCGGCCCCGAGAACGATGTCGTCGAACCCATCGCCGTTGACGTCGACGTGCGGCAGCCCGGCGGTCGCGTGCGGAGCCGACACCGCGGGCGTGTGCAAGAGCCACGTCGCGCTTGTGCGCGTTCCCGCGGTGACGCCGCGCGTTCCACGGAGGCGCCAGAAGACGACGCTGCTCGCGGGCAGGTCCATCGTCGGCTGCGCGGAGGCGGCCGTCACGCGCACGGTCTCGATCGGCATCGTGCACGCGCGATCGCGACACAGCTCGAGGACCGCGCCGGACACCATCGCGGGGAGTTCCCACCGAAACGTCGGCCTTCGTGTCGTCGTGTCGCAGAGCGAGCATGGAAACGTCGGCCTCGGCGCCTCGATGCTCGGGTCCTCGCTCGGAACGTCGTCGGGCACATCCGCGATCACGTCCGGCCTGTCGTCCCGAACGTCCGCGATCACAACGTCACTCGCGACGTCCGCGACGCCGTCGTCCCCCACCACATCCGCAGCCCCGTCGCGCCCCGGAACGAACCCCCCGTCGCGCGACCAGCAATTCTCGTTGTTTCGATCGGTGCAGTCCCCCGCGCACACCCGAAACTCTTCGCTGTAGATCTGTCCCGCCGGGCACATCGTCGTCGCCTGTCGGCATCCCGCCACGCACAGCGCGAGCGCTGTCATCCACTGCCAAGCCTTCATCGTCGTCGAACCTCCAGAGCGCGCAAGGGCGCTCGCGGCGGCTCATCATCGCACTGTCGTGCCGGTTGCGTCCCGACGCGTGACGCGTCGCCCTCCATCGAAATCCGGCCGCGGATCCGTTACGCGATGCCCCCAACACTGCTGCGATCGCGACGCTTCAATTGCGGGACAGCCCTCGAGCGCTCGGCAAGGGTTGGCGTTCGGTTGCGGGATACCCGCGAGGCAGATTTCGGTGCGAACGGGGGGGTGTCGTGCGATGCCCGGATGCTGCTCGCGAGGCTGCGGTTCTATTGCGCGATAGAACGCAGGTCCCCATCGCGGCCCTGAATCGTGTCGGGTAACCCGACGAGCCTCGACCGCTTCGTCCAACCGCGTGTCGCGCAACCGGGCGGGCGCTGGTCGACTCGACCGCGAGTCTGTCGAACAACCGGCGCGGCCACGCGGATTCGGGCGCCGGGCCATTGCGCGACGCGACCGAGCGTCACGAGGGCAGATCTGCCCTTTGTGTCCCAAGTTTGGGACGCAGTGGGCAGACTTGCCGCCCGCGCTCACCGTGCATCAGGGCCCCTGAAATGACGAAAGCCCCAGCAACGCGTCAGCGCTGCCGGGGCTCATTCGGCGCGGAGTGACCCGCGTCGTGCGTCAGCGATCAGCCGCCGTCCGCAGCCGCGTCGACCGGAGCGACGCCCGAGTCGGTCGGGGCAACGCCCGAGTCCGTCGGAGCAACGCCCGAGTCGGTCGGGGGAACGCCCGAGTCCGTGCCACCATCGCCGCCACCGGTGCAGGCGATGTTCGCCTCCATCGGGTCGTCGACCGAGCAGAAGCCCATGCCGTCCATGCCTTCGCAGACGAGGCCGTTCGGGCAGCACTGCGTCGCCGAGCACGAGCGGAAGATGCAGATTCCGAGGTTGTCCATGCCCATGCGGCCGAGCGGCTGCACTGCGTCGGGATCGTCCGGGCACATCGACGCGGTCGCGAGGTTGACGAACGAGCCGCACACGCCGTTCGGGTTGCCCGTCACGACGCGGAAGCACACGCCCTTGCACGGCGACGGCTGCATGCCGGTCGGGATGCGGCACGGCTGGCCGTCGTTGAGCAGCGCCGGGTTCGGGGCTGCCATCTGGCAGGTTCCCGTGCGGGCGTTGCAGCGCTCGCCCGTGTTGCAGTGCGAGTCCTGCGAGCAGAAGGGGAAGCAGCCGGGCGAGTCCGGCGTCCCGCCCATGTGCGACGACCACCAGCCGGTGCACACGTGGCCAGGGCGGCAGTTGGGGTTCATCGTCGGGCGGCACGACTTCACGCAGAAGGCGTTCGCGTCCGCGCCGTCACCGATGGTGAGGCACGTGGCGCCGGTTCCGCCACACTGCATGGCCTCGTTGGCCTGGCTCGCGTTCTGCGTGCAGGTCGTCGAGGTGCAGAGGCCGCCGCCGATGCTCGTGTCGCACGACAGCGTTCCGCACATCGAGTCGTCGGTGCACGCGTTGCCCGCAGGCGACGGTCCGCTCGCCGTGTCCGGGCGAGTGTCCGTCATCATCGACGCGTCCACAGCCGGAACATCGGGAGGCGGGGGCGGGGGCGGAGCGCAGTGGATCAGCGCAAAGGCCGCAGCGATCGAGGCGGCACGGATTGGCGTACGCATTCAAATTCCTCCTAGAAGCGTGTCGAAGGTCAATCGAGTGTTGTGGTTGCTAGTCGAAGTCGAGGGAGACAGTCCCGTTTCGGCTGCTCAGTGAGTGTCCGACGGGACGAATCACTTTACCGCCGATGTCCGCGCCGTCGACCGACGAGGACCAAATGAATCGCTCAGCGCTTGTCGTCAGTGCGACCGCGGATCGCCGCGAGCGCGCGCTCAGCGGCCTCTGCCGCTTGCTTGATGTTCTCTTCCGTGCCCGAGAGATACAGCCGCCCGAAGGCCCCGAACGTGATCACTTCGAGGAGCCGGACGTCCGCAGCTTTTTCGGCCTCGTTCGCCGCGAGCGCCGCGTAGCCAGCGGGCAGCACTTCGAGCACGTACAGGGTCTCGCCCTGCCGGATCATGTCGCCGTGCCGCATCTTGTTGAGCAGCATCGACTGGTGACCGTCGACTCCGTAGATGATCTCGCGCGAGATGATCTTCGGCGCCATGCGGTCTTCTTCGCGAAGGCCCGCGCGCTCGAGCACCGCGTCGCCCGCCGCGCGAACCGCGCCCTGGTCGAACGCGTGCAGTTCGAGCAGCCCGTACGCGCGCTCGACGATTTGCATTCCGGGCAACACCGACGCGTGCTTGAGCGCCGCGTCGGTCAGCGAATTGATCGCGATGCCCGGAGCGATTTCGACGAAGAGCGCCGCCATCCCATCGAGCGGCTGAAATCCCGCGCACACCGTCTGCAGAAAGCCCACGAGCTGCGGCTGCAGGATGTCGATGTACGTGAATGTTCGGAGTGCGACCACGGCGACGGCCGCGGACCCTACTGGCTTGTATCCGCAGCGTCAACACTGCGGTCACGAGGACGTGACGAGTTCGCCCTGCGGTCGACCAAAACGGCGACCACCGCGGCGATCGCGAGGGAGACCGTCAGTTTTCCCACCCGGCTCGACCAGTTGTGCGTCCGGTCGAACTCGGCGCCCGCCTCGCCGACGTTGCGTTGGACGCCTTCGGAGTGCATCCGAGCGATCTTCGGCGAGAGGTATCCCGACTGCGTCGCGACGCCGAGCGCGAACAAGACGACCAGCGCTCCACGCGCGATTCGCGGGCGCGTCATCGGCCCGCCGCGAAGCGTCACGGACGCGGCTTCACTGAGCAGCGCGAGCACGCAGAGCGCGATCGCCACGCGATCGAAGCGCGTAAAGATCGTCGTCATCAGGTCCGCGGCGCCCGCGAGGCCCGAGCGAAACACCGCTGGCGCGACGATCGCTCCGAGCGCGAGCAGCCCGCCGCTGTATGCGAGCACGGAGACGAGTACGACGACGTCGAGCGCGAGGAGCATGGCGCGGCGGACTGTGCGCCAATCACCGCGCGGGTCAACCGCGAACGAGGCGCTCTTGCGGAACGAGCGGGATCGGATAGTCGCCGCTGAAGCACGCCTCGCAGTACCCCGCGCCCGTGGCCGCGTCGTAGCCGACGGCCTGCCGCAGCCCCTCGGTCGACAAGTACGAGAGCGTGTCGCTGGTGATGTAGCGGCTGATCTCTTCGATCGAGTGGCTCGCGGCGATGAGCTCGCGGCGGTTGGGCGTGTCGATGCCGTAGAAGCACGGCCATCGCGTCGGCGGTGACGAAATCCTCAGGTGAATCTCGCGTGCTCCGGCGTCGCGGAGCATCTTGACGATCTTGCGCGAGGTCGTTCCGCGGACGATGGAGTCGTCGACGACGACGACGCGCTTGCCCTGCAGCACGTCGCGGACTGGCGAGAGCTTGAGCCTCACGCCGAAGTGCCGGATCGACTGCTGCGGCTCGATGAACGTACGACCCACGTAGTGCGATCGGATCAGCCCCATTTGAAATGGTGTGCCCGACTGCTCCGCGAAGCCCACAGCCGCGGGCACGCCCGAGTCGGGAACGGCGATCACGACGTCGGCTTCGACAGGGCTCTCGATCGCGAGGCGCTTTCCCATCGCGCGGCGCGCTTCGTACACGCTGCGGCCGTTGAGCCGCGAGTCGGGCCGCGCGAAGTACACGTACTCGAACACGCAGAACTTCGTCGGCGCCGCGTCGAACGGACGGAGCGAGCGCACGCCCGATCGATCGATCACGAGCACTTCTCCGGGCTCGATCTCGCGAACGAACTCCGCGGCGATCAGCTCGAACGCCGTCGGCTCGCTCGCGAGCACGTGCGCTCTCGCGAAGATTCCGAGGCACAGCGGTCGAAGGCCGTGCGGATCGCGCGCGGCGATGAGCGTGTCGCCCGCGAGGACGAGGAGGCTGTACGCGCCGCGCACCTGCGAGAGCGCGTCGATCACGCGATCGACAGAGGTCTGCTTCGACGAGTGCGCGACGAGGTGCAAGAGCAGCTCGGTGTCGGTCGTCGTTTGAAAGATCGCTCCCCGCGCCTCGAGCGCCGCGTGGAGCTCGTCGGTGTTCGTGAGGTTTCCGTTGTGCGCGACGGCGAGCGACGTCCCGCGCACTTCAACCGCGAACGGTTGGGCGTTCTTCAAGAACGATCCGCCGGCGGTCGAATAGCGCACGTGCCCGATGGAGACGTCGCCAGGGAGCTTCGCGATCGAGCCCGGATCGAACACGTCTTGCACCAAGCCCATCCCTCGGTGCGCGTGCGTCGTCGTTCGATCGACCGTTACGATGCCCGCGGACTCTTGGCCGCGGTGCTGCAGCGCGTGGAGGCCCAGGTACGTCAGGTTGGCCGCTTCGGTGTGGCCGAAGACGCCGAAGACGCCGCACTCGTCGTGAAAGTGGTCGTCGTCGAAGGGATCGAACTCCGCGCCATCGGATGCAATCGCGTGCTTCGACGAGGGCGAGAGGCCTTCGTTCGTCGTGCTCTGCGGTCGATCCGCGCGATCGTGAATCATCAGCGCCATCGGTGAACGAGCGGGTAGCACGCGGTGAGCACACCCGTCACGATTTCGTACGGCGCGCGCGACAAACGATCGCGAACGGTGCGCGTGGACAAATGGCAATGAGTTTCCGGTGGTTGTCGCCGTAGAGCGTGTCGCGCCCGCTGCGTGATCGCGGCGAAAGATCACGCCGTCGCCGATCTTCGTCGGTCGTTCGCGGGCCGTGCCGCGCCGTTCGCGTGGGCCGGGCGGCCGTCGAGCGATTGTGGGCTTGGGGTTCGTCCGCGGGATCGACGTACACTGGAGTCAACTCGCTCATGACCTATGTCGCTTCGCTCGCGGCGGCGCGAGACGCCGCTCGTTTCGGCGAGAAGACCGCTGCGCTCGCCGCGCTCTCGACCGTCCCTGGCGTGCGCGTGCCGCCGGGTTTCGCGATTTCGGCGGACTATTTTCGGACGTTTATCGAAGCGTCGCTGCCGCAAGCGCAGTGGCCCGAGCGGCTCGTCGCGGGACCGGAGGCCGAGCGACGCGAAGACAAGCTCTTGATCGTGCGATCGACGCTCGCGCGGGCGCCGCTGCCCGAGGCCGGGTGGAAGGAGATCGTCGCGGCGTTCGAGCGCCTCGACGCGCCGATGGTGGCGGTGCGCTCGAGCTCGCTCAGCGAAGACACGCGGCGCGCGGCGGGCGCTGGCGTGTTCTCGACGGTGCTCGGCGTGCGCGATCGACAAGCGCTCGAACGGGCGGTGCGCGCGGTGTTCGAGCGGCTCTTCGACGAGCGGGCGCTGTCGTATCTCGCGCGGCTTTCGGCGAGGGAGCCGCCGGCGATGGCGCTGCTCGTACAACGCGTCGTCGACGCGACGAGCGCGGGCGTTTTGTTCACGGAAGATCCCGTGCGTCGCGCCGCAGGGACGATGCGCGTCGAGGCCACCTTGGGGCTCGGATCGACGATCGTCGACGGCGTCGTGGCGCCCGATCAATGGGTGCTCTCGCGCGAAGACGGCTCGATCGTCAGCGAGTCGCTCGCGGACAAGCGCGTCGTCGCGCGCCTCCAACCCGCTGGGGGAACCAAGCTCGAAGAGCTCGCCTCGTCGACGCGCGTTCCTTCGCTCGATCACGAGCAGCTCCACGAGCTCGCGGGCGCAGCGCGCGCGGTCGAGCGTGCGCTCGGCGGCAAGCGCGACGTCGAGTTCGCGTTCGAAGGGCGCACGCTCTGGATCGTCCAAGCGCGGCCCATCGTCGAAGCGCACGACCTCGATGACGCCCGATCGCGCTGGGTGTGGAGCAACGTCAACGTCGGAGAAGCGCTGCCCGGCGTCGCGACGCCGCTCACGTGGTCGATCGCCGCGGCCTTCAGCGACCATGGATTTCGCAAGGCGTTCGGCGCGCTCGGCTGCACGGTGCCCGAGAACGTCGAGCTCGTCGGTCGCTTCGACGGTCGGATCTACCTCAACCTCACGCACTTTCTCTCGATCGCAGCGCAAGTCCCGGCGCTCGACCCGCGGCAGCTCCTCGAGTTCGGCGGCGGGGGCGGCGTCGACGAGGTGGTCTCGCAGATTCAGAAGGGATCGTGGGCGAGCTTTCTCCTTCGCGTGCCCGCGATCACCGCGAGGTTCGTCGCTGAAAACGCGGCGCTCGACGAGCGCGTCGAGTCGTTCGAGCGGGACGCGACCTCGTTTCGAGCGCGCTTCGGCGACGTGTCGTTCGGAGCGCTCACGCGCGCAGAGCTCGCGATCGAGCTCGAGCGCGTCGAAGCGATGCTCGATCGAACGGGCGCCCTCATGCTCACGTGCGCCTCGGGCGCGCTCTCGTCGGTGGTCCTCGCGCGAACGATGTTGCGGGCCACCGCGCGACACGACGCAGAGCACCTCGAGCGCGCGCTCCTCTCGGGAAACGCAGAGCTCGAGAGCGCCCTGCCGGGCATCGCGCTCGCGCACATCGCCGCGGGGCTCGCGCGCGACCCCGAAGCGCGCGCGATGATCGAGAGCACGACGCCCGACGCGCTCGCGGTCGAAGGGCTTCCCGACGGACCGACGCGGAGGTCGCTCGAAGCGTTTCTCGGCGCGTACGGGTTTCGCGCGCCGCGCGAGGCCGAGCTCTCGACGCCGCGGTGGCGCGAAGATCCCTCGACGGTGTTCGCTGCGCTGCGTGCGCACGCGCAGGGAGGAGCGCTCCCGCTCGCGCGCGTGGAGGCGCAGATCCATGGGCGCGAGCGCGCCGAGACCGAGTGGCTCGCGTCGCTCGCGTCTCCGCTGAGGCCGCTCGCGCGACGGGTGCTCGCCCGCGCGCGCAAGTTCTTGAAGCGCCGCGAACGGATGCGCGCGCACGTGACGGAGGTGCTCGGGTACTTTCGATCGATCGCGCTCGAAGTCTCGCGGAGGCTCGCGCGCTTCGAGCCCGAGTGCGGCGACGACGGAGCGTTCTTCCTCGACATCGACGAGGTTCGCGAGTTTCTGCGGGGCGGCGTCGCCGACGTCGCGACGCTCGTTCGTGGGCGTCGCGCCGAGCACCTGCGCAACCTCGCGAAGCCCGACCCGCCCAACTCGTTCGTGGGCGCTCCGCCGATTGTCAGCGGTGCGCGAGACGCTGGGTCGCGACGACGGATGACGGGCATCGGCGCGTCCGCGGGGCGCGTGCGAGGACCGGTGCGCGTGCTCCGCGAGCCGCGGGACGGCGCGACGCTTCGACCAGGAGAAATCCTGGTTGTTCCCGTCGCGGACGTGGGTTGGACGCCGCTGTTTCTCACGGCCGCGGGCGTGATCACCGACCTCGGGGGCGCGCTCTCGCACGCCTCGCTCGTGGCGCGGGAGTACGGCGTGCCCACGGTGGTCAACGTCGATGGAGCGTCGCGCGCGCTTCGCGACGGTGAGCTCGTCGAGATCGACGGTCACCAAGGGACGGTCGATCGACTCGAGCGCGACGCGATCGAAGAAGGACGCGCCGCGCCGTGAGCGACGAACTCGAGGTCCTCTACCGCGACGGGCGCTGGATCGCCCTGCGAAAACCCCCGGGAATCACAACGACCCCGAACGACGCGACCCCGTCGCTCCTCGATCGTGCGCGCGAGATCGTCGGCGAGACCGAGGCGCTGCATCCGCTCTCGCGGCTCGACTACGACGTCTCGGGCGTCGTTCTCTTCGCGCTCGACTACGACGCCACGCGCGTCGCAGCCGAGCACAAGCACCGCGGGACCTACGCGCGACTCTATCACGCGCTCGTGAGCCCCGCGCCCTCCGTCGATCACGCTGAGTACCGATGGCCGATCGGCGTCGACCCGCGCAACCCGAGCCGCCGCGTCGCTGCGGGAGGCCGCGAGCGCGAAGAGGCCCACAGCGCGATGACCGTTCGAGCGCGGCGAGGCGCGGTGGGTTCGATCGAGCTCGTTCCGTACACGGGGCGGACGCACCAGCTCCGCGTTCACTGCGCAAAAGCAGGGCACCCCGTGCTCGGAGACAAGACGTACCGCGGCGCGCCGCGGCTCGCGCTCGCCGACGGCGAGGTCTTCTCGGTCCCGCGCGTGATGCTGCACTTGGAGCGCGTCTCGCTCGGGGGCGACGTCGTCGTCGAGTGCCCGTGGCCCGCGGACTTCTTGAATACGTGGGCTGCGTGCGCGCGCGCTACTTGACCCGCGAAGGGGCCTTGGTCTTCGTCGCAGAGATCAACGGGTCGTCCGCGGGCTGATCGTCGCGCGTCGCGGGCGCGCCGAGCGCGTGGGCGATCTCTTCTTCGAGCTGCGCGGTGATCTCGTCTTCGACCTGCTCGATCCCGCCGACCACGCGCTCGATGTTGCGCTGGTAGATGAACACGCGCTGCGCGATCGGCGGCGGCGCGCCGGGCGCGCTCATCGCGTCGAGCAGGATTCCCGCGCGCGGATCGACGCCGTCCGCGACGACCTCCATGCCCGGCGCTTCGGCGACGAGCACGAGGACGTCCTTGAGCTGCTCGAGCTTGTCCGCGGAGAGCTTCGCGATGGCCTTCTCGACGGTGCGTTGAAAGGTCTCGCGCTCGACGGACCACGGCGCGCGCGGGGCGCGGAGGTCGAGCTCGCGCGCTTCGAGAAACGCCACGGTGGCGCGTCGTCGATCGCCGAGCTCGTCCGCAGAGAGCGCCACGTAATAGTGGGCGTCGGCGTTGTCGGGATCGTCCTGGAGCGCCTTCTCGAGGAGCGGGAGCGCGTCGCGCGCGCGCTTGGCCTCGAAGTACGCCCGCCCGACGAGGAACGTCTGCTGCGGGTTGGCGAACGGCGGCTTGGGGAGCGCGTCGAGGAGCTTCGCGGCGTCCTCGCGCGCGTCCTTCGCGAGCAGCGCGTCGAACTTGAGCAAGAGCGCGTCGACGATCACGTCGTCGGTCTCGGCGAACTCGAGGACCTCGTCGCACATCGCGATCGCCTCGTCGAACTCGGCGAGCGGGTGGATGAGCACCTCGGCGGCGTCGAGGTACGCGTCGATGTATCCGTCGTCGAGCGAGATCGCCTCGCGAAAGTGGTCGAGCGCCTCGTCCGAGTCGCCCTCGTGTTGCGCGACGTAGCCGAGCAGATGGTGCGCTTCGGGCGACGACTTGTTCGCCTGGAGCGCGCGGCGCGCTGCGGCGCGTGCGCCCTTGAAGTCGCCTTTGGAGACGCACTCCCAACCTCGGTCGAGGTGCGCCTCGAGTTGATCCATTCCCACGGCCTTTGACTCTCCTTACAAACGATCGAACGACAATCGCATACTGTCCGCGCCCCTCCGGCGCAAGGCCGTCTTTCGCTCGAAGCGACGGTGGCACTGGAAGTTCGCGCGCGATCGCGGTAGCGCTCTTCACGCCATCGGGCCTCGGGTTCTCCTTTCGACCAATGCTGCGATCGATCCGAAAGTGCGCCGTCGTCGGTGGCGCTCTCGCGCTGTGCGCGAGCAGCGGATGCGCCGTGCTCTGGCCGGCGACCGAGAGCGCGCGACAGTCCGTGGGAGCGCCCTCGCACGGGGCGCTCCTCGCGGCGGTCCGCGTGCCCGAGCGCGCCGCGCACATGCGTGTCTTTCGCCGCGAGAGCGAAGGGGGACAGCTGTACGCGACGCGCGCGCTGAGGGACGCGGTGCTCGAGAGCGCGCAGCGCGTCGCGCGGGTCGCGCCGGGCGGAGCAGAGCTCGTCGCCGGTGATTTTTCAGCGCCGTTCGGCGGTCGCATCGAGCGTCATCGCTCGCACCGCAACGGGCGCGACGTGGACCTCCTGTTCTTCGCGCTCGACCGCGAGACGGGGCGCTCGGTTCCCGCGCCGGGCTTCATCCGCTACGACCGCGAAGGAAACCCGCGCGATCGCGAGGCCGCCGTGCGCATGGACCTCGAGCGCAACTGGCTCCTCGTCGAGTCGCTCGTGCACGAAGAGCGCTACGGCGTGCTCTGGATCTTCTGCGCCGAGTGGCTGAAGCAATCGCTGCTCGCTTGGGCCCGCGCGCACGGACGAGACCCGCGTTGGATCGAGCGCGCCGAGCGCGTGCTGCACCAGCCGGGCGACGCGGCGCCGCACGACGATCATTTTCATGTGCGCGTCGCGTGCACGACCGACGAGCGCCAACGCGGGTGCATCGACGGCGGTCCGCACGGGTGGTGGCTCGCGCGCGCGGTCCCGAAGCTCGACGCCGCGCCGCACGACGACCTCGATTTCTACTGGGAATCACCGGAGCGAACGATCGTCACCCCGGTCGAGACCCCGGCGCGCACGCGGAGGCGTCGATGAAGAGAGCCCGCGCCTTCGCGATGATTGTGTGTGCTGGCGCAGCGCTCTCGTGCGGCGTCCCGAAGCCGCGCAACACGCAGTGCCGCGAGCTCAACACGGCCTCGCGCGAGGTCATCGTGGTCGAGGTCGACCGCGAAGAGACGAGCTTTGCGCCGCCGTGCCCTCGGGACGGACAGGCGTACATCGACTCGCTCGTGACGCTGCGCGCGACGGGCGAGGGGCTGCGCGTGCGGTTCACGGTGCGCGACGAGAGCTTCGTTCCTGGCGCGTTTCGCGATCCGCGCTGCGAGCGATACCAGCAGGGCGAGCACCCGCAACGGTGCCAACGCGACGCGGTGGTGCTGTTTCCATCGGGGACGCTCCCGGGCGCGAGCTACGTCGAGATGGAGCTCGCCCCGAGGCCCGAGGGCTATCGCGTGGATCAGCTCTTTCCGTGGGCGACGTGGGGGCTCGAGCGAGGGCTCGGGCGGCTGCGGTTCAACATCGTCGTGTTCGAGCGCGGTCCTGGCGGCGAAGAGAACGAGCTGCGCCTCGTGACCATCTTGCGCGTGCTCGACCGACGGCTGCGCGCGGGCGCCGACGGCGGGGCGCCGAGAGGGTCGCGATGAGTCGCACATACAAACAAGTGGTTGGTATTTTTGCTGGTCTCGTTGCGTTGAATTACGGTGCGCCTGAGGCGCGCGCGAACGGGCGGTTTCCCTTCGCGCAGCACGTGATCGTGGGGCCGGGCGCGACGAGCGAGCAGATCGTGTTGCGGGCGACCTTCGGGCTGCTCTGGAGCCGCGACGGCGGGCGTACGTTCGACTGGGCCTGCGAGCAGTCGTTGGGGTTCGAGGGAAACTGGGATCCGCCCGTCGTGATGGCAGGAGGCTCGCTCGTCGTGGGGCTCCCCAACGGCGCGTCGACGACCGTGGACGGCTGTGATTTTTCGCGCGTCGCGACGCTTCCCGACACGCCGTTGATCGATTTCGCGGCCTCGCGCGACGGCACGACGGTGTACGGGGTCGAGAGCGTTCCGGTCGCCGAGAATCGCGTGTTCGTGTCGACGGATGGCGGGCGAACCTTCGCTGCACGCGCGCGGGGTCCCGTGGCGGTCGCGTTCGACACGGTCGAGCTCGCGCCGTCCGACGCGCGACGCGTGTACGTGAGCGGCGTCGATGGCGCCACGCGCGAGCCGGTGGTGTTTCGCTCGAACGACGGAGCCATGACGCTCGAGCGCTGCGCGCTCCCCGCAGAGTCGCTGATGGGCGCGACGGGCGCCTTCGTCTCGGGCGTCTCGCAGACCGATCCCGACACGCTGTTCGTGCGCGTCGATCGCGACGGCGGGACGCACCTCGTTCGCTCGCGCGACGGGTGCCGGACGTTTTCGATCGTCCTCAGGGCGAGGGGAGAACTGCGCGGCTTTGCGCTCGCTGACGACGGCCGCGTGTGGGCCGGCGGAGCGAGCGACGGGCTCCAGCGCTCGGACAACGGAGGCGACGCGTGGACGACCCTCGCGACCCCAGCGCCGACGTGCCTTCGCCATCACGCAGGCGCGCTCTACCTCTGCGTCGATTGGGTGCGCGAGCCGTACGCGCTCGGGCGCCTTCGGGACGGAACGACCGAGATCGAACCGCTGCTTCGCTTCCAAGACGCGCGCGGCGCGTTCGCGTGCGCCGCGTCGTCGAGCGCGCAACGCGAGTGCGCTCCTCGGTGGGCCCAGCAGCGCACGCTCGTGACGACGCGCCCGATCGACGCAGGTCGCGACGCGAGCGTCGACGCGATGGACTCGGGCGTGGGGATGGATGCGGCCGTCCCGATCGACGCGAGCGCCGACAGCGGAGCGGGCGGTGGAGGCAGGGGCGTCTGTTCGTGCAGCGCCGTCGGAGCCCACGCGCAGTCCGCGCGTGGCGCGTGGCTACTCGTCGCGTGCGTCGTCTTCGGGTCGCGCGCTCGCAGGCGGAGGGACATCAGCGCACGAAGGTCCGACGCGTCCCTCGGGCGTGTAGAACCCGGCACACACAATCGAAGCGTACCGTCCTAGGAGCACTCGACCGCGCGCTGCACGGATGCGGTCGTCGAACACGACGTAGTCCGGGACGAGCTCGGGGAGCGAGCGCGACCGCCACACGGCGAGGGCTGACGTCCCTGTCACGACGACGACGCGTCCGTCTTCTGCGTCCGGCGATTGCGCGACGAACACGGCGCTGGATCCGCCGGCGATCACGCGATCGTGCGTGCGGATCTCGTTCGCTTGCACGCGGATCGGGAGGCTGCTCTGCATGCGCTCGATCACGCGGTGGCTCGCCGGGGTTCCGACGAGGACGACCGTGCGTCCGCGCGCGTCGGACGGTTGGTACGCGTCGTCGGCGACGATTCGAACGTTCATCCGCGCGCCCGTCGGAACGTTGGCCCAGCTCTCTGCGACGCGGCGGTTCATCGCGCTCTCGCTCGCGAGTCGCGCTCCGTACACAACGAGGATGGGACCGTCGAACGCTTCACGAATGGGCCCGAGCTTCCGTTGAACGACGCGCTCGGAGACGAGCGACCACGGTCCGGGTTGCCCGTTGGCTGCGCTCTGTCGCGCGAGCGAGGCGCCGCCCTCGGCGGTGATGCGCAGCGGAGCTTGGCCGTCGACGACGATGTCGAACGGAGGCCTGAGCGGCGGTCGCACGGTCATGGCACGCACGTTTTGTGTGGTGATTCGCAGGCGATTCTGCGTCGTGACGGCGTCTATCTCCGCCCACTGCCCGCTCTGGGCGACCGCGTCGAGCTCGACCCAATAGCTCTTCGACCAACGCGTCGACGGCGTTCGAAAGCGCACGCGGCTCGGCCGCGGATCGCGCGAGTAGCGCAAGAAGTACGGAACGATTCGCCCGCCCGCGTACGTCGTCGACCACACGTCGTGCCCGAGCTCGGGGTACTCGGACTCGATCGTGTACCCGAGCTGCCGATAGCGATCGACGAAGGTTGTGGAGTTGGTCACCGGTCGATCGAGCGTCCCTTGCACGACGTACATCGGCAGATGGAGCCCGTTTTCGGCCCAGTTTCGGCTCGAACGAAACTCCATCATCGCGGTCTCCCACGGCCTTCGGTGGCCCTGCGCGCTCGTGCGCACGAAGTAGTCGTGGTAGCCGCAGAGCGGCGCGGCCGCGGCGAATAGGTCTGGGTAGTGAAGAGGAATCGCGCTCGCGCCAGTGCCGCCCATCGAGAGGCCGGTCATGTACGTGCGGTCCGCGTCCGTTCGGTACGCTCGTCGCACTTCGTCGAGCACGCGGAGGACGTCGTACTCGCCGACGCCGCGGTAGAAGGCGTCGCCGTGCGCGTAGGGCGCGACGAGCAGCGCGCGCGTGTCCGGGAGCGCTGCAAAGTGTCGATCCGCGTGCGTGCGGTCCTCTTCTTTGTCGTAGATCCCGAAGAGGATCGGGAGCATTCGGTGGGCGCTCCCGTGCAGGCCGTGCAGAGCCATCACGACGGGCGTCGCGCGGTCGGGGCGATAGCTCGGCGGGACGTAGAGCGAGTAGCCCTGGAGTGTTCCATCGACGTCGGTCCGGTAGCCGCGGCGCAGGGGACCGCTCCTTCGCGCGTACGGGTCGCGCTGCGCGCGGAGGTCTCGGACGAGCTCTTCGAGCGCGGCGGTCTCCGCGGCGATGTGCTCGCGGTCCTCGTCGCCGTCGGACACGAGCGCCGCGAGCCGCTGTCGATGGTAGAGCACGCTCTGCAGCGACCCGCGCGGGAGCCACGCGGGCGGCGACTGCTCATCGAGCGCAGAGAGCGCCTCGCGCGCGCCGTGGAGCGCGCGTCGCGTCGCGGGCTCGATTCGAACGTCGTAGTCGAGGCGGCGCGCCCGCGCGTCGGACGGAGACACACGAATTCGAGTGGCGCTCGCCTCGAGCGTGGCCGAGGCCGAGATCGACCCTGCGAACTGCCCGTCGAGCGCGAGCGTGGCCGAGGCGCTCGGCTGCGCGACGCCTTCGATCCGGAGCTCCCTTGTGCGCTCGCCGTCGCGCCGCGCGGTTCCGCCGGGGTACGAGAGCGTGACGTCGACGCGCGTGGTCGCAGGGGCGTCCGCGGTCGTCGGCGCTTGAGGCGATCGCTCGACGCGAACGCGAGCGGCCTTCCGGGCGAGCTCGTCGCAGCGCGCGTCGTCGAGCCCGTCGAGCACGACGCGAACCGTGGACACTGGTCGAAAATCCTCGCCGACCATTCGAACGAACGCGCGTTGATCTCCGCCGTGAACGTAGCTTCGAAAGACGATTCGATGCCGACCTGCGGGCAGCTCGACGCGCACGTGATCGTCGTCGTCGCGCGCTTCGCGGACCGCCCCGCGACGGGCGACTTCGTTGCCATCGACGAAGATCGCGAGGCCGTCGTCTGCGCCGGTGAACAGCTGGATCACCGTCGGCGTCGTGGCGTGAAGGGTGGCTCCGAAGAACATCGTCCGCGGGCCACGGCCACGAAGGACGCTCCCTGGGTCGAACAGCGACGAGGGGCTCGCGATCGGCTGCCAACGACCCGCGGCGCGCGGCTCGAGCGCCGCGGGATCGAGGCCCGCGAGCCGTTGCGACAGCTGTGCGTCGACCGTGCGAGAGGGGCGTGTGTTTGGCGTGTTGACCGGCGCGAGTGCAAACCAGGTTGACAGTTCGCCTTCGGGGCCTGGCGCCACGACGCACTCGGCGAACGCGGTTTCACTCGGGAAGAACAGCGAAAACGCCGCGGATGCGGCGAGCAGGGTCGAGGGTCGAAGGATTCTCATCGCGCAAAGCACTCACCGTTGCCGCCTGCCACAGCCTGGCGCGCGGGGAACGGGTGGCACAACTCGCCCGCAACAGTTTTGGTCCACATTCTGCGTTGGACGTCGCTTGTACCGGCTCGATTCGTAGGCCACCATCCCAGCGATCCCTGTGAGGAGGTTTTCAACCGTGAATCGGCTCTACGCACTTGCTTCTGTGCTGGTCGCCATGTTGGTCGCCTGCGGGCGCACCGACCTCGATGGCTATCGGCAAACCGACGGAGGCGGTGTTCGACCGGACGTTCCTGTGATGGACGTCCCGAACCCGACCTGTCGACCCGGCGAGGTCTCCTGTAACGGGACCTGTACCAACACCCAAAACGACCCAGCGAACTGCGGCGTCTGTGGCAGTCGCTGCGCCGCGACCGCGGTGTGCTCCGCGGGCCGCTGCGTGGACATGTGCCCGATGGGGCAGCTCAACTGCGGCGGCGCGTGCGTCGATCAGTTCAGCGATCCGAACAATTGCGGACGCTGCGGCAATCGCTGCGCTGCGGACCAGACGTGCGCGATGGGCACGTGCGTGGGCATCTCGTGCCGCATGGGCGAGCTCGCGTGCAACGGCGCGTGCATCAACCCCCTCACGGACGCCAACAACTGCGGCCGCTGCGGAAACGTCTGCCCCATGGGCTCGACGTGCTCGGCGGGCGCCTGCGTCACGACGATGGACTGCCCGCGCGGGCAGCTGCGTTGCGACGGTCGCTGCGTCGACGTGCTCGGTGACCCGCTCAACTGCGGGCGCTGCGGCAACGCGTGCGCGATGGGCGAGATGTGCACGATGGGCGCTTGCGAGCGTCCGCCGTGCCCGATGGGCCAGACGCGATGCGGCGAGATGTGCGTGGACCTCGCGTCGAACCCCGCCAACTGCGGTGCTTGCGGGCGGATGTGCTCGGGTCCGACGTCGATGTGCAGCGCTGGCGTCTGCATGACGACCTGCCCGATGGGCACGACGAACTGCGGCGGCGCGTGCATCGATACGCTGAACGACCCGCGCAACTGCGGGGCGTGCGGCAACGTGTGCGAAGCGGGCGGGACGTGCTCGGGCGGCGCGTGCTTGCCCGTGTGCCGCTTGGGTCAGGTCCTCTGCGGCCGAACCTGCGTGGACATTCGCACGGACGGGAGCAACTGCGGCGCGTGCGGCAACGTGTGCGCTGCAGGGTCGTTCTGCTCGGGCGGCCGCTGCGCGACGCGCTGCGAGATGCCGCTGCAAGTCTGCGGGACCTCGTGCATCGACGTTCGCTCGGATCCCAACAACTGCGGCCGCTGCGGAAACGTGTGCGGCATGGGCTCGGTGTGCAGCAACGGCGCGTGCACGACGATGTGCGCGCGTCCGAACACGATGTGCGGAGCCGCTTGCGTCGACACGCAGACGGACCCGAGCAACTGCGGCGGCTGCGGACGATCGTGCCCGCCCGGCGCGGTGTGCCGCATCGGCGTGTGCTCGACGACGTGCGAGTTTCCGCTCGCGCGCTGCGGCGGCGCCTGCGTGAACACGATCACGGACCCGAACAACTGCGGCGCCTGCGGAAACGCCTGCGAAATGGGCCAGCTCTGCCAGCTCGGCGCGTGCACCGCGGGCATGTGCCGCGCGCCGCTGCGTAACTGCAACGGCGGCTGCACGGACGTTCGCCTCGATCCGGCCAACTGCGGTCGCTGCAGCAACCGCTGCGGCGCCGGAGAGCTCTGCATCCTCGGCTCGTGCACGAACCCGTGCAACGGCGGCCGCGTTCTGTGCGGGATGGGATGCGCGGACATCAACACCGACGTTCGCAACTGCGGCGCCTGCGGCCGCGCGTGCGGACCGGGCGAGCGTTGCGCGATGGGCGTGTGCACGAGCACCACGTGCACTGCGCCTCGCATCACGTGCGGCACGACGTGCGTCGATCCGGCGTCGGACCCCGCCAACTGCGGTCGCTGCGGAAACGCCTGCACCATGGGCCAGTCGTGCGTCGCGGGAACGTGCCGCACGATCTGCCCGATGGGTCAGCGCGACTGCGGAATGGGCTGCACCGACACGAGCACGGATCCGCAAAACTGCGGCGCGTGCGGAGCGATCTGCCCCGTCGGCGCCGCGTGCGTCGGCTCTCGCTGCGGGACGCCGTGCCCGCCGCCTCGCACCACGTGCGGCGCCTCGTGCGTCGACACCAACTCCGATCCTGCCAACTGCGGCAGCTGCGGAACGGCGTGCGCGCCGGGCGCCGCATGCACGATGGGCGTCTGCCAGGTTCCCTGCCCAGCGCCTCGACAGATGTGCGGAGCGGCTTGCGTCGACACGCAGAGCGATCCGACCAACTGCGGGACGTGCGGCAATCGCTGCCCGATGGGCCAGTCGTGCACGGCGGGCGCGTGCACGCCGATTTGCGCAGCTCCGCGTCAGCTCTGCAGCGGCTCGTGCGTCGACACCCAGTCGGACACGGCCAACTGCGGGATGTGCGGCAATCGCTGCATGGCCGGCTCGAGCTGCGTCGCGGGCGTGTGCACCGCGCCTCCGATGTGCATGGCGCCTCGAACGCTGTGCGGCGCCGACTGCGTCGACACGCAGTCCGACGCGAACAACTGCGGCGCGTGCGGCAATCGCTGCCCCTCGGGCACCCCGTGCCTCGCGGGACGCTGCCAGTGCCCTGCGCCGCTGACGGCGTGCGGCGGCTTCTGCATCAACACAGCGACGAGCCCCGTTCACTGCGGGCGCTGCGACAACGCGTGCCCCGCAACGCAGTCGTGCGTCGCGGGTAGCTGCGGGTGCGCGCCGCCGACGAGCAACTGCGGCGGCCGTTGCATCAACACCAACTTCGACCCGAACAACTGCGGCGGCTGCGGGCGCATGTGCCCGTCGACGTTCGCGTGCATCAACGGCGCGTGCAGCTGCACCGGTGGCAACACCAACTGCGGCGGCCGTTGCATCAACACCAACACCGATCCGAGCAACTGCGGGACGTGCGGCACCGTGTGCCCCGCGACGCAGTCGTGCATCGGTGGAACGTGCCAGTGCCCGCGGCCCAACGAGCTCTGCTCGGGTCGCTGCACGAACACGAGCTTCGATCCGAACAACTGCGGTGGCTGCGGCCGTCGCTGCCCGGCAGGCCAGTTCTGCCAGTTCGGAACGTGCCGCGGTCTGTGACCGTGATGAATCGGGGGGGCGTCGCGCTCGTCGCGGCTGGGCTGATGCTCGCCGTCGCGGGGGCGCTCGCGTTTGCGCAGGCGCGGCCCGAGGCGATCGAGCCTCCGCCGGAGCTCTTCGCGATGGACGCGACCGTGTGGGCCGGACCGAGGCTCGCGTCCGGGCAGCGCGCTGGCGTGGTGGTGCTCGTTCCCAAGGGGCGGGCGCCGAGCGATCGGTTTCCGTTGCTGATCGCGATGCACGGGCTCGGCGAGACGTGGCGCGGACCCGAGCGAGGCGCGTGGGGTTGGGTGCGAGACTATTGGCTCCCGCGCGCGGATCGCGCCCTTCGTGACGCGCCGCTCGACGCGAGCGACCTCGAGAACCTCGTCGATCCACCGCGGCTCGCGGCGCTCAATCAATCGCTCCGCAACGAGCGGTACGGCGGGCTCGTGGTGCTCTTGCCGTTTACGCCGGACGTCCGCGCGCGGCTCGGCGGACCGGAGCACCGCGCGTTCGATCGCTGGTTGAGCCACGATCTCGTCGCGCGCGCGAGGCGAGAGCTCCCGGTGATCCCGACGCGCGAAGCGACGGGGATCGACGGCGTTTCGCTAGGCGGATTGCACGCGCTCTGGACGGGGCTCGGGCACCCAGAGGCGTTCGGCTCCGTCGGCGCGCTGCAGCCGGCGGTGCGCACGCGACAGGCGGTCGTGCTCTCGCGGTTCGTGTCGAGCGCGCGAAGGCCGTCGCAGCGGATTCGCATCGTGACGAGCACCAACGACGCCCTCCGCGACGACGTCACGCAGCTCGACCGCGCGATGGGCGCGGCGCGGATCACCCACGAATTCAAGTTGCTCACGGGTCCGCACGACTACGTGTTCAACCGTGGGCCGGGCGCGATCGAGATGCTGCTCTTTCACGATCGCGCGCTCCGCGGCAGGCCCGCGCCGTAGCGCTCTCAGGAGAGCTCTTCGCGGTACGCGATGGCCGCGTCGCGCTCTTCGCACGCTTCGCGGGAGAGGAGGATCGCCTCGTCGAGCAGCGCGCGAGCGTCGTCGCGTCGGCCCATCGCGTCGAGGGCCCGCGCCGCGATCGTTCGAGCGCTCCATCGCGCGCCGTTCTCTTCGGCGAGCGCCTCCCACCGTCGCGCGCACAGCCACGCGGGAACGTAGAACTCCGCCCCGAGATACGCTTCTGCGAGCACGGCGAGCGTGTCTTCGAGCTCTCCCTCGACCTCGACGAGCTCCTCGAGGTCGGACACGGCTTCTTCGAACTGGCCGATGTCGACGAGCACGAGCGCTCGGTTGTAGAGCGCCGCGGGGTGGCGCGGTCGCTCGTCGAGCACGCGTTGGTACAGCTCGAGCGCGCGCTCGTGTTGACCGAGCCCCGCTTCGATTTCGGCCGCGAGCGCGACCCACTCGATGTCCCGTTCGGCGTCGGGGCTCGTCTCGAGGAGCTCCTTCGCTTCGGTCCACTGCTCTTCAGCAGCGAGGGCGCGGACGCGAGTGCGACGATCACCTTCCATTTTGCGCGATGGGGGAGTTTCGTCCGACCGCGCGCTGCGCGCCACTTCCTTGCGGCTCGATCGCCGTTCGCGCGAAGACGCGCTGCACGGGACGGCCGACCCAATCCGAGGGGACCTCCACGCCGAGCGCCGCGAGCGCCGTCGCGGCCGTGTCCATCGTCGAGACGGGCGTCGCGAAATCGCCCGTGACGACGCGGGAGCCCCAGGCGATCCACGGGATTCGCATGTCTTCTTCGCGCGTGCTGCCGTGGGTTCGGCCGTGTCCTCCGTGGTCGGCGCTGATCACGAGCAGGACGCGGTCTCGGTCTGCGCGGGCGGCGATCGTCTGCAAGAGCGTTCCGACGCAGCGGTCTGCCTCGGCGATCGCGCGCATGTACGAGAGGGTCATCCACCCGCGGCCGTGGCCTGCGGCGTCCGGCTCGCTCAAGTGAACGAACGTGATGCCCTCGCGCGTGCTCGCGATGTGCGCGCTCGCTGCGCCGACGACCACGGAGCAGCGCGACGAAGGGAGCCGAAAGACGTCGACGCTCCCGGGAATCGCGATGTGCCGAAACTTGGGCTTCGAGACGAACATCGCCGTCGTGAACCCCGCGTCGTGCGCGACGTACAGCGCGGTCGGAGCGCGCGTGAACCCGTGTCTCGGGGTGAAGTCATTGTGCAAGAGCCCGTGGCGATCGGTGTCCACGCCGCTCAACATCGAGGTGTGCGACGGGAGCGTGTACGAGTGCGTGATCGTGCGCGCTTCCGTGGACCACGCGCCGATCTGACGCAGTCGCCGGAGGTTCGGGGCGTCGGTCATCATGATCGCGTCCGGGCGCAGTCCGTCGAGCGAGACGAGCACGACGTGGTCGTACGGGCGATCGTTCGGCGTTGGTGATGGGGGCGCGTCGAACGCCACGGGCGGCGTCTCGAGTCGAATCGTGATGGGGCGACCGCGACGCGTGGTGGGCTCGCGCGTGCGCTCGTAGCGCGAGCGACGGCGGAGTCGATCGCTGTCGCGTCGAGCGTCGTCGCGCTGGCCTCGTCGCTGCGCCGCGCCGTCGTCGGCGAAGAGCGCGGCGACCGAGGCGAGGGCGAGCGCGAGTGGAACGAGGGCAGCAGTTCGTCGCATGATCGTGTCGCTTCAGGGGGAGTACGCGCAGCGGATTCCGAGCCACGGGAGTCTGTCTTCGGGCTGGCGAAAGATGCGTCCGCTCGACGTCCATCGCGCGCGCGGGAGCCGCTCGTGACCGCCGCGCACGACGCGCCACGGTCCCGAGCGAGGCCCGTGGGGATCGTCGACGAGGCTCATCGACGCATCGATGGACTCGGCGAGCGCGGCGTCGCCGATTTCGCGCTCGGTGGTGTCGACCGCCGCGTCGTCGACGCCGCTGTCGAGCGCGGTCGCTCCGTCGGAGCCCGCGTCGCGCGGCGCCGGAGCCATGTAGAACGCGCCGACATCCTCGACCCACTCGGCGACCGAGCCGCCCATCGATCGAACGCCCTCGGGCGTCGCGTCGTCGATCGCGCTCGGGTCTTCGCCCCACGGAAATCGCCGGTGCGTCGGAAACGCGCCCGCGGCCGCGCGCTCCCACTCGGCTTCGGTGGGCAGCCTTCCGCCAGCAAATTCACAGTATGCGCGCGCGTCGCTCCACCGCGCGCACCGCGCTGGCTGGAGGCTTCTGCCCGCGTCACTTGAAATCGTGTTCACATCGTCCGCCGCGTCGCCTGCCGCGGCGTCGCTCGCGTCTTCGCCCGCGCCCGCGCCGGTGTTCGCGCCCGCATCTGGGTTGGCGCTCGTCCTCGGGGGCGGGCACGCGAGCTCGGTGCATCGACCCGCGGCGACGCAGCGCGCGTAGTCGCTCGCGGACACCTCGTCGCGATCGATGGCAAACGCGCGAAGGCGCGCGAGCCGCGCGGGGCGCTCTTCGAAGCGCACGTCGCTTCCGATCGAGCCGAGCTGCGACAGTCCCGCGCTGAAGCACACGCGCGACGGAGGGCAGTCGTTTGCATCCGTGACGGCGTCGACGACCGAAGACGCATCGGCGCTCGACGCGGTGGCGCCGCCCGTGGGGCCTTCGACCGAAGGATCACGGGGCGCGTGCGTGGCGCGGACGCAGCTCGGTGTGCTGAGCGACGCGAGGACGAGCGCGGCGAGGCATTCGCGAATCAATGGACCTCAGCTCGGATCGCGATCGGGGTCGCTGGGACCTTTGGGTCCGACGCCCGCGGGCGGCGGAATCGTCGAAAACGAAGGCGCTCCCGCGCTCGCGGGCTTCGGCTTCGGGCGCGGGACCGTGGGGCCGCTCGACGGCGCTGCGCTCGGCGTCGACGGGACGAGCGGAGCCTTCGGGATCACGGGCGTCGCCGGCGGACGCGCTGCGGGCTGCGGCGCGATCGGCTTGATGGGCTGCGCGCCGAACGCGTCGGGCGCTTTGGGTGCGGGCGGCGTGCTCGGGGCCATCGGAGCTGCTCGCGGCGGGGCTTTTTGCGCGGGCGACGACGTGCTCGCGCTTCGAGGCGGGCCTTCGGTGCTCGGGTGCGATCCCGAGGGCTTTCGCCCGGGGACCGTCGCGGGCTGCTCGTCGAAGTCGTCGGTGCCCTCTTGCGCGTCGTTGACGAGCTGCCGCGCGTCGGTGAACGCGCTGACGGCGTCGAGGCTCTCGTCGATGCTCGCGGTCTCGAGCAGGTACTCGGCTTCTTCGACCTCGTCCTCGCCGGTGGCGTACTCGAGCAGCGTGCGAATCTCCTGCTCGATCTCCGATTGCCACACGCTCTTCATCACGGTCGCGAGGCGGGTGCGCCGGTAGCCCGGCGCGTACGCGCGCAAGAACGTCACGAGCTGATCGCGAAACTCCGCCGCGTTGCCGAAGCGCGCCTTGCGTCCGCGCGCCATCGCGCGACGAACGATCTCGGCGAGCCCGTCGGGCACCTGCGGGGCCACTTCGCGCAGCGGCCGCGGCTGCGCGCGGCGCACGGTGTAGATCATCTCGAGCTCGTTCGGCGCGACGAACGCGGGCTCGCCGGCGAGGAGCTCGTAGAGCACGGTCCCCGCGCTGAACACGTCGCTCTGCGCGGTGAGTCGATCGTCGCCGTTGGCTTGCTCGGGCGACATGTATCGAACCTTGCCCTTGATGATCCCCGCCGCGGTCTGATCGCGGGGCATCGCGGCCTTCGCGATGCCGAAATCAATGAGCTTCACCCCGCCGTCGAAGCCGATCAGGATGTTCGACGGCGAGAAGTCACGATGGACGAGGTTGAGGGGCCTGCCGTCTTCGGTCGTCGCGGTGTGCGCGTGAAAGAGCCCGTCGAGCGCGCGCGCGACGAGGTAGACCGCGTCGGCGATGTCCCACTTTTTCTTCTGCTCCCAGAGCTTGTGCTGCGTCGCGCGGAGGTCTCGTCCGTCGACGTACTCCATCACGATGTAGTAGCCGTCCGGCGTGCGAATCAGCTCGTGGATCACCGCGATGTTCGGGTGACGCAAGAGCGACGCGAGCCGGTACTCGTACTTGAGCATCCGGATGAAGCCCGGATCGCGCGCGTATTGCTCGAGCACTTTTTTCAGCGCGACGACCTTCTCGCTGCCGTCGGCTTCGATCGAACGCGCGCGAAAGACCTCGGCCATTCCGCCGGCGGCCACGCGGTCGAGCACTTGGTATTTTCCGAGCCGTCGACTCTTGCGCGGGGTGATGCTCATCGGACGATGACCTCGAGTCGCGGTCGATCGGACCGCGCTGCGGCCGCCGCGCCTTGCACGACCAGCCCCGTGCCATCGGCGCTGATCGCCAGGCCGCCCGACGGAAGCGACCCGTCCCACCACGCGCGAACCGCGCGGGTGACGTCCATTCGAATCGGCGCCCGCATGTGAAGCGGGACCGTCGCCGTGCTCACGATGTCCGACGCGAGCGCGGGCTCTTCGTTGCCCTGCGCGCCGTTGCTCGCGAGCGCGTGAACCGCGACGCGAACCGATCGCTCCGCGGTGCTCCACCGCGGGTGCGGCGACAAGAGCAGCGTCGCGCGCTCGACCGATGTCCCTCGGGCGCGAGCGGGCGCGAGGTCGAAGCGAACGAACACCGACCGCGGCTCGAGGTCGAGCTGCTCGGGCTCGACGAACGCGCCTTGCCGCGGGTCGCTGGCGCCGTTCGCGACGAGCACGACGGACGTCCCCTCGATGATGGGCTCGTCGCCCGAGGTCACCCACGTCGCTGCGCCGCAAAACCTCCCCGCCGGGCACGGACGACCGCAGGACGCGCTGGCGGCGGACGCGAGCGCGAGCGAAGCGAGGACCATCGTCGAGACGAGCGGGCGCACGAGGCTCGCTCGGGTGTGCCAAATCGCGTGGCGAGCGGTCAAGCGCCGCGCGTCGAGAGTGGAAGCCCCATAGGGCCCCGTGCTACCGCTGCGACGCTGTTTTTCAAACGCCGCGCCTGGAGGTCCCCGCTCGATGCTCGTACGCACATTCATTGGCCGTTCGCTCGCGTTCGTGGCGCTCGTGTCGCTCGCCGCCTGCAAGAAGAACCCCCCCGAGGCCAATCACTCCAACGGCAACGGGCCGGCGCCGCAAGCCGCGTCGGATTCGGGCGTCACCGTGGCCGCGGCGGACACGGGGGTCGCCCAAGCGCCCGCCGGGCCGCGCGCGGAGGTCCCCGGCGAGCATTGCGCGCTCACGGCGGCGCTGACGTCGCCAGCGGCGGTTCCGGGCCCGACGACGGTCGAAGTGCAGCTCGACGCGAAGGACGGCTTTCACATCAACGAGCTCGACGAAGTGCAGCTTCAGCTCGAGGGGAGCAACGCGACGGTCCGCGCAGAGCTCGCGCGCACGGACGCGACCGAGTCGACGCAGGACAAGATCAAGTTCGTCGTCCCCGTGCAGGTCGCCGCCGCGGGCGCGGGCGTGCGAGGGCGGCTTCGCTTCTCGGTGTGCGCGTCGGTGTGCGTCCGTCAGCGGCTCGCGTTCAACGTGGCGCTCGCCCAGTAACTCGATTGTGTGTGCGTCGATGGGTCAGCGCGAGAAGCTGACGAGCGGCATCGACGAAAACAGGTACATGCTGAACACCGCGTGCGAGAACACGCCCGTCAGCAGCCGACCTCGGAAGCGAAAGAGCGCCCCCCACGCGAGCCCGCACGGCAGCGCGAGCAGCGCGAGCGCGGGCGTCGGCGTCAGCGCGTGAACGAGCGCGAAGACGACGCTCGCGGCGATCCAACCGCGGGTCGAGCCGAACTTCTCCGAGAAGAGCTGCTGGACGCCGCCGCGCCACGCGATCTCTTCGAGCGCAGCCACCGTGAAGACCACCGCGCTTCGCACGCGCAGGTCGATCCCGAGCGTCGCGCCGTAGCCCCTGCACACTTGTCCGCGAAACCACTCGGCGACCCGATCGATCCCGTGCGCCTCGAGCCTCGGTAGCAACGGCCCGTCGACGCGGCACCGACTGAGGATGCCGTTGGCTACGGACGCGGGCGCGATCCAGTACTTCCACGCGAGAAACACCGACGCGTACAAGCCCGCGGCCACGGCGAGGCCGATCATGAGGTCGAAGCCCTCGCGCTTGAACACGTCGCGGAGGATCCCGTCCTGATGCAGCTCCCACAGCGCGAGCCCTGCGGCGATCGCGACGACGGCCCCGTAGATCAGCCACAGCGTCGCGCCGCTCGTGCGAAACGCGATCGCGGGACCGACAGAGAGCAGCAAGAGCGCCGCGTATCGTGACTTCATCGCTGGTACCGAAAGAGCCCTTACCACAGCTTCGACGCCCGATCAGTCCACGTCGAAGCCCCACCCGATGATCTGCTCTGGTCCGCGAAAGCTCGAGAAGCGCGCGCTCGCGATGACGCGACGCACGCACGTCGTGAACTCCGCCGGCCCTCCGCCGCCCGAAACGCGCGCGGCGATCGGTCGACCGCTGTTCGCGACGCGCACGCGAATGGACACGCGCCCGTGCGGGCCGCGCCCGTCGTCGTCCGTGGTCGCAGCCGCGCAGTTTCCCAGTCGTCCGAGCAGCGGATTGAGCGCGCGGCTCACGGCGCTCTCGTCGAGGCCCATGGGTCCGTCGCCGCCGGTCGTCGTGAGGTCCATCGTCTGCGAGGGCGGCGGGCCGAGGTTCTCGGTGAGCATCGGGCCCGTCTCGGTGATCCGCGGCCGCGGCGGGTCGGGCTCGTCGTCTTCGAGGAGCCCCGCGCTCGTCGCTTGCGTCGGCGTCGGCTGCGGTGTGGGCGTTCGCGTTCGACCGGTTGGATCCGCGGTGTTCTGCGCGATCTGCGGGCTCTGGGTCGACGCCGTTCGCACGCGCGTCCGCCGTCGTCGTCGGCGTCCGCGTGTCATTCCAGCGTCCGCGGGAGCCTGGGCGATCGTCGCGCCCGCGTCCGCCGAGCGAGGCTTGCTCGTGCATCCGAGGTCGAACGGGAGCGAAAGCGCGAGGGTGAGCGCGAGTTGGCCGCACAAAACGCGGGCTTCGCGAGCGGTCGAACGCGTTCGTTGACCCTGCACGCGGGCTGTGTAGCATGCGCCCACTGTGACCGGGCACCGAAAGTGGATTGGGTTTCTGACGGCGCTGCTGGCCTCGTCGAGCGCATTTGCGCAGGCGGCTGGCGGCGAAGGCGAAGGCGGCGGGGGGTCTGCGAACGCGGCGCCTGCCGCGGGCGAGTGGCGCACGTACCGCAACGAGCGACACGTCATCGCGCGCTTGCAGGGCGGGCCTGCGTTTCGCTTGTACGACCCGTTCTCCGCGGGCGCGATCGGGCCCGGCTGGATCCACGCTCAGGGCGGCTTTCTCTTCCTCAACGTCGGAAAGCTCCGCATGGGTCCGTCGCTCGGCGGCCAGCTCGGGCTCGACCTGGGGCACTCGGGCCTGCAGGGCACGATTCAACCGGGCTGGTCGCTGATGTTTCGACCGTCGCCGCGCTGGGCGATCCTCGGTCGCGTGGACTTCTCGATGGCGTTCGTGAGGACCAGCGTCTTCGCGAACGACCTGTGCGTGTACAACCGGCCGGTGAACCCCATCGTTCCGTGCGCCGCGGACAACATGATGCCCGCGCGCCTCGCGTACGGAACGACGACAGCGGTCGCGATGGGCTTCGAAGCAGGCGGGACGTTCGCGTTCTTCCTGACGGGCGGCGTCGCGCTGACCGCGGAGCTCAACACGGGCGTGTACTTCGGTGACTCGGGCACGAGCGCGCCGCTGATCGGCTTGGGCCTCGGCGCGTTGTTCGACTACGAGCTTCTTCCCTGATCGCGTGCTTGGAGAATCGACCGTGAATCACAGTGCAAATCGCTCTCGCTCTCGTCGTCGCGTCCTGCGCGGCGTCGCGTCCATCGCGCTGCTGACGCCGTTTCTCTCGGCGCCGACGCCCGGCAACATCGGCGGCTGCGGCGGCTCGCTCGCGGCCACCGAGATCTCGCGTCACCCGGGCAACACGACGGGGACGCTCGAGTCGGTCTACTTCGAGCGCGGGTTGTGCGCGGGCTTCTGCCAGCGCCTGCTCGAGTGCGGCCACTTGTGCGCCGCGATGAACCCCGCGGTCGCCGACTGCGGGACCAACGAAGTCGCGACGGCGCGCGCGTACTACCTCTGCGTGCACGGGACGAACAACCTGAGCACCGAGTACTTCGGCACGGCGTTTTGCCCGAAATCCTGCGTCAACTACGGCGGGAGCTTCGCGTACAACGGCGACGGGACGCGGGCGTTCGTCTACGAGTGGGACGTTCAGGTGTGCAACGACGCGGTGCTCCAGCGCTCGTGCTCGATCAACCCGAACGATCCGGGTGGAATCCTGACCGCGCTTCGTGCCGCCCCGAGCGAGTGCGCTAACAACAACGTCTGCCGCCGTTGATCGACGGATTGCAACGAGTCCCTCTCTCAGTGCCAGCTGCCACGCGAGGAATGCCCACCATGATCCGCACACGCTCCGCGTTGATGTTGTCCCTGCTGACGCTCTCGGGCTGCGCATCGTTTGCCAGCGTCGACGAGCTGAATCTCTTTCGGTCGATCCGCTACGAGACCGACCCTGCGCGCCGCACGCGGCTCGGCAGCGAGTACGTCACGCGCTACCCGCAAGGGCGCTTCATCGCAGCGATCGGCTCGGAAGTCTCCGCGGCCGAAGAGCAGTTCTGGGAAGAGCGTCGCAGCACCCTCGACGGACTCACGGCGTACATCGACGCGTACCCGCAGGGCTCGCACGTCGGCGAAGCGCGCGCGCGTCTGCAGGTGTACGAGCAAGAGCGTCGCGCGCGCAACGAAGCGCGACTCGCTGCAGAGCGCGCGGCCGCTGCGCAGCGCGCCGAGGAGCTGCGTCTGCAAAACGAGCGTCAACGCGTGTTCGCGCGCGAGACCATCTTGTACTGGCTGCGCTCGACCGCCTCCATCACGGGATGGGGAAACACGCTGCCCGAAGTGGCCGCGGCCAACCGCGAGTTCGCGACGAACTTTCAGACCACGTCGCCGTCGCCCGTGTGCCGCGGCGGACGCTGCGCGAAGAACTATCAGCTCGACTTCTACGTGCCGGTTCCCAATCGCGCGGCGCTCCCGCGGCGGTTGGTGTTCTCGTACGCGCTCACGTTTCAAGAGCGAAGGCTCAACGGGTTTTCGTTTACGTTTCCCAATCAGGGGCAGCCGAACCAAGGGCTCACGGTTTGGTACGAGCGCGAGACCATGACCGCGGTGTTGCCGGACCAAGCTGCGACGCGCGACACGGCCAACCGCTGGGTGCTCGACAACCTCAAGGGCATCATCGCGATGGCCTTTCCGAACGCGCGCGAGACGCCCGAAGCGCTTCGCGGTGAAGACCCCGAAATCGGCGGCGACGTCGCGGACGACAGCTCTGCAGCCATCGGCGGCGACGTCGTCGACGACACGGCCCCCGCCGCTGGAACGACCCCCGCCGCCGGAACGACGCCCGCGCGCACGACGCCCGCCACGACGCCGGCTGCTGGCGGCGCGCCGGCTCCGGGAGCCGCGCTGGAGGGCGTTCCCACGCACCCGCTCGGGACGCAGTTCTCGTACATCGTCGGCAACTGCGGCGGGCTCGGCGGCGCGGAGATCACGATCCCCGAAGGCGCTGTCCCTGCCAACTTCAACGCCGCCGCGCAGGCGCCTCCCACGGTCAACGGCTGCCTTCGCATCGACGGCTACACGGCCGTGCAGGGCGTGACGAACAACGAGGGGCTCTCGATCTCGTTCATCCCCGACTCCGCGCTGCCCCGACGCGGCGGCGGCCGTGGTCGTCCCGCGCGTCCTGCCCGTCCGGCGCGTCGCTGACGTCGATCGTGATCGCTCGCGAGGATTCACTCTATCCCATGGCGCGCTCGACCTTCGCTCTCTCGCTGCTCGCGCTCGCCGCGTGCTCGCCGACCAACAATCAGTCCGACGCTGGGCTGGACATTCCGCGGCTCACGGGTCGGGTGAATCCCATCTCGATGTCGCCTGCGATCACCTTCGAGGGGACGCGGCGCTTCGTCGCCACGCTCGGACCCGCGCTCGGAAACGACGACCTCACGACGGGCCGCCCCACGACGGACCCCGCGAGCGGCGTCGTGATCGAGCGCACAGAATGCACGCGAATTCGCTGCATCTTCGTCGCGCACATCGACGACACGATCGCCAACCGCGGCGCGGGCATCTCCGAGCCGTCGTCTGCGATGCCCGTCACGATTCGCATCTCGGGCACGGAGTTCGACTACACCGCGCAGCTCAACGTGCTGCCTGCGGATACGGCGGACGGCGCGACGATGAGCTCGATGGTGCTCACAAATCAAGCGGTGTACTCGTCGATGACGGTTCCCGCGGGCGTGACGCTCCGCGCGAACAACCTCGATCAGCCCGTGCGATTCGCGGTGCTCGGCGACGTTCGCGTGCAGGGCACCTTCGATTTCAGCGGCTCGGCGACGCGCCCCGGCGCTGGCGGCTCCGCGGGCGGAACTCCGCCGATGGGCGACGGCCAAGGGCCCACGCCCGGCGTTGGATCAATGGCCGCAGGCGGCGGCGGCGGCAACGGCACCGCAGGCACCGCGGGCATGGGCGCGGGCGGCGCGATGGGCGGCGCTGGTGGCGGCGTCAACACGCGCACCGTCTTCAGCGGCGGGAGCGGCGGCGGCGCGGGCGGCGCGGGCGCGGGCGGCAACGGCGGCGGCGCGATGGTGCTCGCGGGCTTCGGCGCGGTGAACCTCGAGGGCGCGCGGTTTCTCTTCGGCGGCTCGCCGGGGCAGGGCGCAGGCGGCGGCGGCGCGGCGGGCTCGTTCGTGCTCGGCGCTCCGGCGGTCGAGGGGCGGTTCGAGATCGACGCGCGCGGCGGCGCTGGTGGAAGCGCTGGCGGCGCGACCGGAGGCAACGGCGGGGGAGGGCGCATTCGCATCGAAGCCGCGGCGCCGAGCGTCACGGTGATGGGCGCGATGGCGTTCGACGGGCCGCGCTTCGACTTCTCGATGCTGCCTGCGATCGTTCGCTCGCCCACGTACACGATTCGCGGAACGGCGAAGCCCGGTCTGCGCGTGCGCATCCAGGGATCGAGGCTCGACGTCACGAGCTTCACGCGCGTCGTGACCGCGGACGCGAGCGGAGCGTTCACGGCGAACGTCGAGCTCCCCGATGGCGTCACACAAATTCAACTCTTCGACGCCACCGACCCCATGTCGCTCGTCCCCAGCATGTCCGGGACGCGCGTGGTCGTCTCGGGCGACGCGAGCGCGCGCTCGATCCTCGGCGGCGCGGTGGACGTCGGCTACATCCCGATGACCGAGTAAGCCGTCTCTCGTGCGATCTGCGCGCGGGGGCGGACAGACACGCGGTGCGCAGGGGAGGGGAGCTCAGCGGTTGCGCGCGCGGTCGGCGCGGATGAGCTCGACCTGCTGGTGGTACGAGTTGCGAAGGCGCTCTTCTTCGCTCAGCGAGAACATCTGGATCACGCTGAAGAGCACGGACACGCCGCCGTAGGCCATCACGACGGCGTCGGCGAGGCCGATCTGCTGCGGCGTTCCGTTGAAGATCGCGGGCGCGTACGGGATCAGCACGAGCCCGGTGGTTGCTGCGATGTTTGCGACGCCGCCGAGGATGCGTCGGCGGTGCCCGTCGGCGGCCATCTCGTCGAGCGCTCGCTCGCCGAAGCGAAGACGCTCGCGCCGTTGTGCCGCGGTAGACGTCGGCATCTCGTTGTACTGGCGCGACAGGCGTTCGCGCGCTGGAGCCCACGCGAGGTTCACGATTCCTTGCAGAGCGAGGTACCCCGAAGTAGCCCACAACCAGGGGTGCAGGTCCGTCGTCACGCTCGTGCTCATCGTGCGCGGAATCAAAAACGAAGTTCCGAAGATCACGCCGCCTGCGCCGATCGAAACGATCCCATCCAGAATGCGCTGTCCGCCGCTTCTCGCCGCGAGCCCTGCGTAGCTCGCGTCGAGCAGCCGCATGCGCGCTCGGGTGAGCGAGACTGGTCTCGGAGCTTGCGCGGGACCGACCGCTCCGATCGCGGTGACGCCGCTCGCGGGCGCGCGCTGGGTTGTGTCTGTGGTCGTCGTGCCCGCGGGCTGCGTCGGAGGCGCGCCCGTTGTGACTTGGGTGCTCGCGCCCGCTTGCGTCGGGGTCGTGCTCGGCGTTGGCGTCGACTGCGCTCCTTGGGCGCTCTGCGGATCCGCGCCGCTGGTCGCCGACGGTGTCGGCTGCGTCGGCGGTGTTTGCGGCGGTGTCTGCGCTGCAGAAGCGTCCGCGGTTGGCGCTGCGCTCGCGTCCGCCGCTGCGTCTGCGCCACCGTCGCTCGTCGGCGCGTAGGTCGTCCCGTCGGGCCGCCTCGGCGCGAGCCACGGCGATGGAACTCCGCCGCTCGTCTGCGCGGCCGCGATCGCCGACCACCACGACACGAGCACGCCGATCCACAGAGCAAACAGTCGCTTCACGCTGCGAACGCTAGCACGGGCCTCGGGCGCGCGCCGTCGCGCCGCTCACTCCGAGGGGCACGTCTGGCACGACTCGTCGCGTTGCCGCGTAGCACGATCACACGAAGCCCGCGCGCGTGCGCAACGCGGGTCCGTCGGAGGCGCTCCAACGCGGTCGCCCGTGAGCGCGCAGAGCTCGCGAGACGCGACGCAGATCGAGCTCGTCGCGCGACACACGTCGCGACACACGCCCGGCGCGGCTTGGAGCTGTTGCTCCGCGGCCGCGAGCTGCGAAGACCATCGAGCGATTTCTTCGTCGCGCGAGATCATCGGCTGCGGCGCGGTTCCGCCGTTCGCCGAGGGACTGTCCACGCCAGAAACGCGGCTCGGAGCGGAGGTTCCCGCGGCGCCCGTCGTCATCGAGCGAGGCTCCTGCTCGAGGCCACCGGTCGAATCGGTCGTCGCCGTCGCTTCGCTGGCCACACCGCCGCTCGACGCAGCGCTGCCGCTCGACTCCGAGCGTCGCGACGTCACTGTGTCCGAATGCGGAGAGCCTCCTCCGCAGCCCGAGCACACCGCGCATCCCCCCAAGAAACTCACGATCGCCGCGAACCCGAACGTCGCGCGCCCCATCGAGTGCGTCATCGAACGCCTCCGTCGAGCGCGGCTTCGAGCACGCGCTCGTTCATGTGAATCGATTGTTCGAGCGCTTCGATCGCGTCTCTTCTTCGCGCGGCCGCCGTGGTCGCGTCGCCTCGCGTCTGCGCTTGTTCGCCGAGCGCGCGCAGCGCACGACCCCGCACGAGCAACAAGCGCGCTTTGAGAACGCTGTCGCGGCGCGCCTCTCGAAGCCCCTCGTCCACGCGATCGAGCGCGGTCTGCGGGTCGTTCGCGCGCAGCGCGAGCTCTGCGACGCGGCCGAAGGCGTCCGAGCGAACGTCGTCGATCTCGCGCACCGCGCTCGGCGCGCGCAATCCGAGCACGCGCTGCACCGCGCGCTGGGCGCCCGCGATGTCACCGCTCGACTCGAGAACGTCTGCTTCGTGGTGAAGCCCTCGCGCTGCGGAGATGAGCGCCATCGTTGCCTCGTCGAGCGACGGTCCTGCTTCGGTGGAAGGCGTTCCGCACCCAGCTTGGACCGTCGAGAACCCGAGCGCGGCGCCGAGCGCCACGATCGACGCAAGGCGAAGGATGGTACGCCTCGCGCTCATCGCGTCCTCCCTCCACGCGCGAAGAGATTCGCCCGAAACGAGCGCATCCGCGACTCGTCGATGCGGCTGATGGGGTCGGACCCAGGGTCGCTTTCGATCGCGCGAGAGAACACGTCGTCCGTCGTTCGACTGATGGACACGACGCTCGTGCTTCGCGCCGTCGCCTTCGGCGAGAGCGCTCGCGCGCCGGTGATCCCGACGATGAGCGCCGCGGCGACGGCCGTGAGCCGCACGTACCATCGCCGCGAGCTCGCGCCAGGGGCGCGCGCGGACACAGCGTGATCCGTCGCTGATTTCACAGCGCGATCGACCTGCGAAGCGGCTGGCGCGTGGGTCGTCGCGTGCGCGCGCATCGCCGTCTCGACGAGGGCGATGTTGTCCGAGGACAGCGACGGCGCGGACGATGCTGCGCTGGTTGCGGGGCGCTTGTCGACCGCGATCGAGATGGCGTCGGCGAGCGCGCCCGCTTCGCGGAGCTCGTCTTCGGTGGGGGGTGGGCCGTCGTCGGGGTTCCAGTCGTTCGGGCCGCTCATGTGACACCGTACGCCTTTCGAAGCGCTGCGAGCGCTCTATGCAAGATGACGTCGAAGTTGCCAACCGTCACGCCCATCGCCTCCGCGCACTCTTCGCGGGAGCGCTCTTCGAGCACTCGAAGCTCGACCGCGCGTCGGTATCGTTCGTTGAGCGTCGAGAGCGCTCGCTCGAGCTGGCCTCGGGCGACGTCGCGCTCTTGCCGCTCGATCAGCGCCTCGTCGGCGCCTGCGTGGTGCATCGGCGCGACGGTGTTCGCGTGGGTCTCGAGGTTTTGTTCGAATTTCGTGCGGCGCTGTCGGGCCCGCGCGCGGTCGATCACGAGGTTGATCGCGATCTGCCGAAGCCAGGGATAGAAGCCTGCGCCCGTCCAGCGAAAGCTCTCGAGCCGCTCGACCGCGCGCGAGAGCGTGTCGCGGAGCACTTCGTCCGCGTCCGCCGCGTTGCCGACGCGCGGGAGGATCACCGCGCTGTACAGCGGCCGCGCGAAGCGCTCGAGCAGCGCGCGAACGGACGCGCCGTCGCCGCGCTGGGCAGCTTCGACGAGCGCACGCTCCTCGGCACTCTCGGGTCGCTCGGTCATCGCGATGGTCCACGGCAGAGCGAGCGCGACCTCGCCCCTCGGCGCGGCAAGATACGGAAGTTCGGCGAAGTTCGCGAAGAACTCGCTCGTCCTTTCGTCCAAGGCGCTGATGCAAACCGTTCGCATGCCCCATGAACGCCCGTCCCCTGGCAGCACTTACAGCCACCCGGCGACAGAACCGGCCACGCAGGCCCTTTCTTGCAAGAAACCCGGCGATGGGACTACCACCCACGGCGCGATGACCCTGCGCGCTACTCCGAGGATTTCTGGGATCTCTGTGCTGCTCGCGACCCTCGCGGTCTCGTCGAGCGCGGCTGTGACCGTGGCCCCTTCGGTCGCGGTCGCGCAGGCGCGCGCGATGATCGAGCACATTTCACCTACGTCGGGCCCGCCCGGAACGCGCGTCACGATCACGGGACGAAACTTTCGCTCCACCGCGCAGGTGCTCTTCAACGATCGCGCCGTCGAGCCCGCCGAGCGGCGACCCGAGCGGATCGTGGTGGTTGTTCCCGCGAACGCGCAGCCGGGACGATTCGTCGTGCGGCACGGAACAGACGAGGTCGAGAGCGAAGTGTTTCGCATCACCGAGGCCGCGCCCGCGCCGCGCGTGACAGGGATCGAGCCCGGAAGCGCCGCGCCCGGCAGCGAGGTCGTGATCCGCGGCGAGAACTTCGGCGCGCGTCCGACGGACAACAACGTTCGTATCGGCGCGCTGCCGATGATCGTTCGAAACGCCGAGCCGACGACGCTCCGCGTGATCGTGCCCGACGGCGCGCGCACAGGGACGATCACCGTTCGAACCTCGGGCGGCGAGGCGACGACGCCCGCGCTCACCGTCGCGGACCGCGTCGGCATTCGCGAGTTCTCTCCGACCGCAGCAGCCCCTGGCCAGCGCGTGATCCTTCGAGGGACGGGCTTCGGCGCCGACGCGCAGGCCAATCGCGTCACGATCGGAACGCGGCCCGTGCGCATCCTTCGCGCGAGCACGACGGAGATCGAGTTCGAAGTTCCGCGCGATCAAACGCAAGGCGGAACGATCTCGGTGATCGTCCCCGGCGCGGGCCGCTTCGAGACGGGCGCGTCGCTCCGTGTCGCGCCTGCTCCCGTCGTCGCCTCGGTCGAGCCCGCGCAAGGCGCCCCCGGCGCGCGGATCACCTTTCGCGGCGAGCGCTTCGGAAGCGACCCTGGCGCGCTCCGCGTGTTGCTCGGCGAGACCGTCGCGCGCGTCGTCTCGGTCACGCCCGACACCGCCGTCGTCGAAGTGCCTCGCGGCGCAGGCTCGGGGCGTTGGCACCTCTCGGTGGGCGGCATCGGACCAGTGGATTCGCCCACGGATTTTCGTGTGCTCGAGGCGGTCGCGATCGCCGGCTTCACGCCCGGCGCGGGTGACGTCGGCGATCGGATCTCGATTCAGGGAACGGGCTTCTCGCCGACCCTCGCGGAGAACACCGTTCGCATCGGGCAAGTCCCCGCGCGCGTCGTGAGCGTCGGCGGCCGCGAGCTCGTCGTCGAAGTGCCGGAGGGCGCGCGATCGGGGCAGTTCACCGTGGCGGTCGCGGGCAACGGCGAGGCGCGCGCGCGACAGCCCTTCATGGTCACGCTGCGACCGCGCATCACGGCGCTCGATCCGCCTGCGGGAATCCTGGGAACGCGCGTCACGCTGCGCGGACAGAATTTTCCCGCGGACCGCGCGCTCGTCCAAGTGCGGCTCAACGACGTCGATCTGCCGGTCGAGAGCGTCACCCGCGAAGCGATCGTCGTGACCGTGCCCACCCAAGGCCTCCAGCCGGGGCCCGCGCGCTTCTCGATCGTCGCGCGATTGCAGGGAACCGGTCGCGCGCCGATGGACTGGGTCGTGCTCGTTCCGTCGCGCATCACCGCGCTCGAGCCCGCGGCGGGTCCCGTCGGATCTCGCGTGACCATCCGCGGCGAGGGCTTCGAGACCGACGCGCGTCGGGTCAATCTCACGCTCAACGGTCAAGCGATTCGACCCACGTCCGTGAGCACCACGGCGATCGAGTTCACCGTTCCACGCAACGGGACGAGCGGTGAGGTCGCGATCGAGACCGAAGGTCGTCAGCGCGCGGTCTCGCCGTTTCGCGTGACCGTTCCGCCGGTCGTCAACGGAGTGGCCCCCGCGCAAGGCGCGGTCGGCGCGCGACTCACCATCAACGGCAACAACTTCGGCGTCGACGCCGCCGCCGTCACCGTCCACATCGGAACGACGCAAGCCACCGTGAGCGTCGTCACGCCGCGCCAGATCATCGCTCAGGTCCCCGAGGGCGCGCTCACCGGTCGCGTGATCGTGCGTGTGCGCGATCAGGGCGAGGCGCAGAGCGCTCGCGATTTTCGTGTGTCGGGATCGCCTCGCGCGACGCCCGCCGCCGGCGCGGACGCAGGCGCGCCCGACGCGCGCTGAGCGGCGCAGAACCACAGCGCTCGAGCGCACACACAATCAACGGTCCTCCGCGCGGCGCGCGACGAACACCTTGTACTGCAGCGACAAGAAGATCGCCTTCGCTGCCTCGAAGCCGGCGCGCGCGAGCATCTCGTGCAGCGCCCCGTCGGACGCGACGGGCTTCATGAGCGAGAACATCGCGCGGCGCCGCGCGAGGTCGTCCATCGCGACGCCGAGGGCGCGCAAGCGGCGCAGCTCGATGTCGACGAGCACAGGGTCCATCCCGACCCTGCAGCCGATCACGAGAGGCGCTCCGGGCCGGATCCGCCTCGCGACCTCGCGCAGCAGCGCTTCTCGCGCGCCGTCGCCGTCGACGTGGTGCAGGACGCCCATCATTTGTGCGCCGTCGAAGGGCGGTCCGTCGGGCAGCTCGCTGAGCTCGCCCACGTGAAGCCGCGTTCGCGAGGTGAGCCCCGCGGCGTCGAGCCGGGCGCGCGCCACGTCGATCATGGCGCCCGAAGGATCGACGCCGGTGAACTGCCAGCGGTCGACCGCGAAGCGCGCGTACGGAGCGAGCTCCGCGCCCGTTCCGACGCCGACGAAGAGCAAGGACGCGTCCCCCTCGCCGTCGAGCGCCGACGCGATCGCGCTCGCGCCGAGCTCGTACGCCACAGCGCTCCCTGCTAGCGCGATGGCGGCGTTGGCGTCGTAGTGTCGTGCGCGGTCTTCGCCGAAGGCGTGCGCGTGGCGGTGCTGGTCGTCTGCAGCGTGGTCCCGATTCATGACTGCTCCTCGCGCGACGAAGTGCGTCACGCACGCCGCGCACTCTGCGCGGGTGGACCGATGCGCGACAGGGCGCCCGTTGCGGTGCGATCGGCGGATCTTTCGATCGTCGTCGGCGAAGGCCGAGCGCACGGGCGCTTTTGTGCGAGTGTGGCGAGAATGCGCGGCGCCGCTTCGCTAGCGAAATTCCAGCTTCAACTCGCGTGCTGCGAATTCGCACATCGATCGTGATCCGCGCGCCCGCCTGCGCGGCTGCGTCGGTCTGGCACTGCGACTGCAATGTCCTTCGACGAACGTTCGTGAGCGGCTCGTGTTCGAGCTCGTTCGCGATGCAACAAAGCGACGTTCTCGAGGAGTAGCACCATGATCTCTGTCATCGTTTGGCTCGTGATGGGCGCGTTGGTCGGCTGGGTCGCGAGCCTGCTCATGAAGACCGACGGATCGCAGGGAACGATCCTCAACATCGTCGTCGGCATCGTCGGCGGCGCGCTCGGCGGCGTCCTGTTTCGCTTCTTCGGCTTCTCCGGCGCCAACATCAACGAAGGGATCTCGATCTACTCGTTCGTCGTCTCGGTGATCGGCGCGATCGCGCTGCTCGGCGTCGTCTTGGCGATCCGCAAGACCGTCGCGCGACCGATTTGACTGAGTTCCGCGTGACAGGACACGAGCGCCCGGTCGCCCAAGACCTGCGTCGACCTGAAAATTCGCTGGCGTGTTGCGGCTGAGGCGACTCGCCTGTCCGCCGATCAATACGGGAATGCCTGTTTCTTCGACGCGAGGGACTTCACGCACGGGGCAATTGCCCGTAAAAGCGCCGTCCTAGAGGAATCAGACGATGAACAAGCGAATCAAGGTTCTGGCCGTGGTGCTCCTGGCCGGCGTTCTCGGCGGGCTCGTGCACTGCAACAACTCGAGCAACAACACGGACAACACCGGCTCGTCGGGCAACGAGCAGGTCAGCGTCGCGGACTCGGGCGTGACCACGGAAGAAGACGTGCAGGCCGTGCAGGCGACGGAGCCTGTGGACTCGGGCGTTCCCCCGGAGGACACCGGCGTCGCGCCGGTCGACACCGGCGTGGACACCGGCGTCGACACTGGCGTTCGTCGCCGTCGCTAACGCTGCGCACGCGCTTCGGGGGGAGCGCGTCGCGAACACACGAGGGGGGAGCTCACTCGAGCGAGTCGAGCTCGACTCGTTCGGGGCACACAATTTCAATCGCTCCGTCGATGTCCAGGCCCGGAACGAAGTACCCGAGCGCCAGCACCGCGCGGAGCTCCTTCGGCGTCGCCGCGCTGAGCGCGTGCTCGATCGCTGCCTCGCGCATCGCTTCGAGCTCTTCGTCGCCGAGCGCGCGCCAGTGCACCCCGTGGCTGGCGTCGCCGAAGTGCTCTCTCGCGAGCGCCTCGGCGCTCGTGGCGTTGTCGATGTCCGCGGCGATCGCCACGAGCGCGTCCATCGTCGGCGGAAACGAGCTCCACGGCGGCCGCTCGGCCGCGCGAATGTCGAAGCGCCCGCACTGCACGACGAAGTCGCCGCTGCGCAGCGGTTCTGCCGCTCGAAACGCACGCGACAGCTTGACCGTCCGCGAAGGCCGATAGCGAATCGTGTCCTCGAGCTTCCACACCAACACCTGGCTGCCCTCGTCGTGATCGCCGCGCACGTAGCCCATCGGCTCTTCGAGCACTGGCGGTCCCGATCGAAAGCTCCGCGCGTCGCTCTCGAACCACGCGTTGGCGATCAGCCCGCGAACCGCGAGCGTCTCCCACGCTTCGCGCGGGTCGGTGAGCTCCGCGATCGCCGCGCGCACCGCGTCGAGTCGGCCTCGACTCGGGCGGAGCACGCGTCGCGCGATCGCCTCGCCGTCGCGCGCTCGGTCGAACGCGTCGTCCATCACCCCAGTGTACGCCCGGTCGCGATCGAACGCTGTCGCTACGCGGGCTCGCTCTTCAACACGAGCGCATAGCTGTGCGCCACGATGTCCTTGGTCGCTTCGACGAACTTCTGATCGGTGTTGCTCGTGCGCAGCAAGATGAGCTCGGCGCCGGGCAACGGCGTTTCGGCGAGCAATTTTGCAGCGTCGCGCACCGCTTGGGGGGCGCTCTCGTCGTGCGCCAACGCGACGACGTGGTCCATGTACGACCGTCCGTAGCGCTCTTCGGTGACCGCGCCCGCGACCATCGCGGCGTTGATCCCCATGCCCGCGGCGCGACGACACGTGGCCATCCCGCCCTTTCGGTCGCGGGACGCGTAAGCCGCGTCGGCGCGATCGATCTCTTGCAGCGCGATCTTGATCCATTCGCGCGCGGTGAACCGATAGAGCCAGTGCGTCGGGTCCTTCATCGCGGGTTAGTTTCGGCGCACAGGGAGTCGCAGATCCGCGCTGATCGTGGCGCCCGGACGAAGCGTCGGACACGCGCGGGTAAAGCCAGGCCCGACGGTGCACTGCGCGGTCCATCGCGCGGCGAGGGCGCGCTCTTCGTCGGTGCGCGCGCAGCCGCGGGTGATCACGTCGATCGCCTCGGACATGGCGCTCGCGATCACCTCGTCGTACCGCGCCGCCACCGCGCGCTCTTTGTAGAACGCGGTGTCGACCTTGAACACGCTCATGCGCTGTTGCGTCGCGCCCTGCGCCCCGTGGATCGCGAGGTAGATCCGCTCGGGGGTGATCCCGTACTGGAGCGCTGGGATTTGAACGACGAGCGCGTCGTCGTACGTGCGCACCTGCCGCTGGCCGAAATGCTCGGAGAGCGCTCGCTCGGTGCATCCGCGCTCGATCGTGATGCCCTGCACCGTGACGAGCTCGCTGAACCCGACGCGGCTCGTGTTTGCGCGGTCGAGCCAGCGCCAACCGACGAGTCCTACGGGGATCGCGAGCGCGCCGGACAACAGAACGAGCCAGACGGCGAGCGTCGGAGAGACCTTTTTGTCTTGAGCGTTCATCGAGAAATCTGCGGCGTCTTCATAGTGCCAGAGCGCTCAGCCGACCACGGGTTCGAGCGCCTTGGCGTGCGCGACCGCGAGCTCGTAGACGGTCCACGAGGGGCCGCCTTCGAGCGAGAGCGAGTCACCGCCGGTCTTTCCGAGCACCAAGAGCGGAACGGCGGCTTCGCTGGCCGCGCGTCGCACGAGCTCTTCTTGCTGCGGCAGAAAGCTCACGATCACGCGCGTCGGGTCTTCGCCGAACAGGGCGCTCGCCGTGCTCGTTCCGTTCGGGACGCTCACGGTCGCGCCCGTGTTGGTGGCGATCGTGCACTCGGCGAGGGCCACGGCGATCCCGCCCTCGGCGCAGTCGTGCGCGCTCGAGAGCAGCCCTCGACGCGCGAGGCTCACCAGGAGCTTCTGCAGCCGCGCCTCCATGGCGAGGTCGATGGTCGGAGGTTTGCCCTGGATTTTTCCAGTCTTTGTCCAGACGAACTCGCTGCCACCGAGGGCGCCTTCGCCGACGGGTCCGAGCAGCGCGACGACGTCACCCGAGCGCTTGAAGCCCATGGTCACGACGTCGTTGGGCTTGTCGAAGAGCCCCACGGCCCCGAGCATCGGCGTCGGCAGGATCGCTTGCGGCCCGTCTGCGCCCTCGGTTTCGTTGTAGAGCGAGACGTTGCCCGACACGATGGGGACGTCGAGCGCCAAGCACGCGTCGCGCATCCCGTCGATCGCGTCGCGAAACTGCGCCATGATCTCTGGGCGCTGCGCGCTGCCGAAATTCAAGCAATCGGTCAGCCCGATCGCCTCGGCGCCGACGCACGCGAGGTTGCGACACACTTCGGCGACGGCCATCTGCGCGCCGGTCTTCGGGTCGAGCTCGCAGAAGCGACCGTTGCAGTCGCTCTTCACGGCGAGCCACTTCTCGCGCGGCATGGGCGTGGTTCCCGTCATCGAGTCGTCGCAGAACACGCGGATCACGGCGGCGTCTGCGGCGCCGGGGCGCACGGCGGTTCCCACGCGGACGATGTGGTCGTACTGGCGGTAGACCCACGCGCGCGAGCCCACGTTCGGCGACGACAACAACGAGAGGAGGTCGGTCTTACCGTCGAAGGGCAGGGCGCTCGCGTCGAACGCGAAGCGCTCTTGTTTTCGTGGGTCCTCGACGCACGGCCGCTCGTACTTGGGCGCGTCGTCGGTCAACACAGGGACGGGGATGTCGACGAAGACCTTCTTCTGATCTTCGCTCGGAAGCGGCTCTCCCGAGAGCGGGTCGTAGCCCGGCGTCGCCTTGATGACCCAACGTCCTGTGTCGGTCACGCGGCCGATCACGCACGCGTCGAGGTCCCACTTCTTGCAGATCTCGAGGACGCGATCCTCCATGCCCTTGCGGGCGACCATCACCATGCGCTCTTGCGATTCGCTCAGCAAAATCTCGTACGGAAGCAGCTTCTTCGCGCGCCGAGGAACGAGGTCGAGGTCGAGCTCGACGCCCGTCCCCGCGCGCCCTGCCATCTCGACGGTGCTCGAGGTCAGGCCCGCGGCGCCCATGTCTTGAACGCCCTCGAGGATGTTCGCGTTGAAGATCTCGAGGCACGCCTCGAGCAGGAGCTTCTCCATGAAGGGATCGCCCACTTGCACCGTGGGGCGCTTCGCCTCGCTCTCTTCGTCGAACTCGGCGCTCGCCATGGTTGCGCCGTGGATGCCGTCGCGACCGGTGCGCGCGCCCACGTACAAGATGGGATTTCCAACGCCGGCGGCGCGTCCGTAGAAGAGCTTGTCCTTCTTCGCGACGCCGAGCGCGAACGCGTTGACGAGGATGTTTCCGTTGTACGCGCTGTCGAATTGAACGTCGCCCGCGACCGTCGGAACGCCGATCGCGTTGCCGTAGCCCGCGATCCCGGCGACGACGCCCGTCATCAATCCGCGAGTCTTCGGGTGGTCCGGCGCGCCGAAGCGCAGCGAGTTCATCAGCGCCACGGGACGCGCGCCCATGGTGAACACGTCGCGAAGGATCCCGCCGACGCCCGTGGCGGCGCCCTGGTAGGGCTCGATGTAGCTCGGGTGGTTGTGCGACTCCATTTTGAAGACCGCCGTCCATCCGTCGCCGATGTCCACGACGCCAGCGTTTTCGCCGGGTCCCTGGATCACACGACGGCCCTTGGTGGGCAGTCGCGACAGGTGCACGCGCGAGCTCTTGTACGAGCAGTGCTCGGACCACATGACCGAGAACACCCCGAGCTCGGTGAAAGACGGAACGCGCCCGAGCGCGCTGCACGCGCGTTCGTACTCTTCGTTGGAAAGGCCGTGCTCGCGCGCGAGCGCTGCGTCGACGACTGGTTCACTCATCACGCTCACAGACTCCTTCAGCGCGCGAGCGTCGCGCGGGTGATTGCAGCGAGGATTTTCTTTCCGTCCGCGGAGCCGAGCGCTGGCTCGCACGCGCGCTCGGGGTGCGGCATCAGTCCGAGGACGTTGCGCTTGGGGCCGCCGTACACGCCCGCGATGTCGTTGCGCGACCCGTTGGGGTTGTCGCCTACGTACCGAAACGCGACGCGGCGCTCTTTTTCGAGCATCGCGACCGTCGCTTCGTCGGCTTGGTAGCGACCCTCGGCGTGGGCGATCGGAATGCGCAGCTCGTCTCCCAACAGCCCCGCGGTGAACGCGCCCTCGCTCTCGACGCGGACGCGAACGTCTCGGCACTCGAAGCGCAGGTGCGCGTTGCGGGTGAGGGCGCCCGGCAAGAGTCCGGCTTCGGTGAGGACTTGAAATCCATTGCAGATTCCCAGGAGAAATCCGCCTTGCTCCGCGTGCCTGCGCACGTCCGCCATGATGGGCGAGAAGCGCGCGATCGCGCCGCACCGCAGGTAGTCGCCGTGCGCAAACCCTCCCGGCAACACGACGAGGTCCGTGCCCTTCGGCAAGGTCGCGCTCTTGTGAAACACGAACTCCGTGGGGACGTTGACCACGTCGCGAAGGGCGCGCATGGCGTCCCAGTCCGCGTTGCTTCCAGGAAACTGAACGACTACCGCCTTCATCGCGGCGGCACCCTACACCATCGACTCACTCGCCTTCCACCGAGCGACAAGAAACAAGCTACCTTCCCCCTCGAAGCGCGGCGCACAAGCGCCGATCGCACGGAGAAAAGTTCGTGAGCGGCGTCGAGATTCACTCACCCAAACAGATCGAAGCGATGCGGATCGCCTGCCAGATGGCGGCCGACACCCTCCTGCTCGTCGGAGACAAGCTCCGCGTCGGGATGACCACCGAAGAGATCAACCAGATCGTCCACGAGGACACGATTCGCCGCGGCGCGTACCCGTCGCCGCTGAACTATCACGGGTTTCCGAAGAGCGTCTGCACGAGCGTCAACGAGGTGGTCTGCCACGGGATCCCCACGCCCGCGCGACGGCTCAAGCCCGGCGACATCATCAACGTCGACGTCACGACGCAGTTTCCTGCGCGCGACGGCTACCACGGCGACACGAGCGCGACGTTCTTCATCGGCGAGCCCTCACCCGAGGCGCGCCACGTCGTCGAGGTCGCTCGCAAGTCGCTCGAGCTCGGGATCGCGCAGGTCCGCGACGGAGCGCGCATCGGCGACATCGGCGCGGCGATCCAAGAGTACGCCGAAGGGCAGGGCTGCTCGGTCGTGCGCGACTACGTCGGTCACGGAATCGGCCGTAAATTCCACACCGATCCGCAGGTCCCCCACTACGGCGAGCGCGGCAAGGGCGCGCGCATGAAGGCCGGGATGATCTTCACCATCGAGCCCATGATCAACCTCGGGACCTGGGAGTGCGACGTCGACAAGGTCGACAAGTGGACCGTCTACACGCGGGACCGAAAGCTCAGCGCCCAGTTCGAGCACACCGTCCTCGTGACGCGCGACGGCTGCGAAGTGCTCACCAAGCGAAAGCGCCCCCTCGTCGGCAGCGAAGTGCTCGGCGATCCGCTGCTCAGCGCCACGTAGCGCTCGCGCGCTGCTCAGCGCTCTCTCAGCGCGACGTGCAAATCCGCGAGCGTCGCGAACAATCGATCGGGGTTGGTTCGCTCGAGCACCGCGCGCTCGTACGAGTGCGCGACGGCCCACACGGGCAGCTTCGCCGCCTTCGCCGCGGCGATCCCCGCGAGCGAGTCCTCGATGACGACCACGTCCGAGAGCGCGACGTCTCGGTGCTGGTAGAAGAGCCAGTCGATCGCCTGGAGGTAGCCCGCGGGGTCGGGCTTGCACTGCTCGACGTCCTCGGCAGCGCACACGAATTCAACGCTCTTGCTCGCGCCCATGAGCTCGAGCGCGAGGTAGATCTCGGCTCGAAGCGCGCCCGAGACAATGCCCACGGGGCCCTGGGCCGCCGCGAGCGCGAGCACCTCGGGCGCCTCGTCGAAGATCTTCAGCGCCCCCGAGCGCGCGCGGGACTCGTAGTAGCGAGCCTTGACCGCGATGAGCCCGTCGACGATGAGCCGCGAGCTCGACTGACCGAAGTCCGCGAGGATCGCCTCGAACGCGCCGCGGTCGTCGAAGCCGAGGTAGCGCTCTTCGTACGCCTGGCGGTCGATCTCGATATCGTGTGTCGAGAGCGCGTAGTTGAAGCCCTCGCGGTGCAGCTCCTCGTCGTCCACGAGGACCCCGTTGAAATCGAAGATCGTCGCGACTCGTTTGGCGTTGGTCACGGCGCGATCACTTCTTCGCGAGCTGCTTCTTGCGCTCGTTGTTGTATCCGCCGACGCCGACGATGGCGCCGAGCGCCATGAGCCCGAAGCCCGCCCCGAGCTTCTTCGTGGGCAGCGGCTTGGCGAGCTCTCCCGGCGGCTGCTCGGGCGAGGCCATCATCAACCCGCCCCCGAGCGCGGCGACGAACACGCCCGCGGCCACGAAGCCGATGAGCGTCGAGGTCCACGTGACGGGCGGCTCTTCATCGTAGTCGTGCGCGACGCGCTTGATCGCGCCCGCGCCAGTGCACTTCTCCTCGTGCTCGCTCTTGTGCTTCTTCAGCACAGCGCGCCCGCACTTGTCGCAGTGGGTCGCGTCGGCCGCGACGAGGATCTTCTTGCCGCTGTGGATGCAACTGGCGCCGGCGAGCTCTTCGAGTTCGAAGTCCATCGATCGCGCAAACCCCTATCACTTCTGAATGTTCCCGAAAACTGCGGCTCGTTGATTTCGAGGGGAGGTTCAGTCGAACGGCCCTTCGCCCTCGAGCGGCGCGACGCGGTTTGCGTAGACCAACCTCGGCGCGACGACGCCCTCGTGCTCGATGAGGTCCACGCGGCTCACGCTCGCGTTGTTGACGGCGAGCACGAGCGGCGTCCGTGGATCGCGAAGCCCGAGCAGGTAGCGAACCATCGCGTAGATCGCGACCCCGTGCGAGCCGATCGCGATGACCGATCCGCGCTGCGCCTCGAGGACGGATTCGAGCGCCGCGCCGACGCGCTCTTGCAGGTCTCGCAGGCTCTCGCCGCCCGGAGGACGTGCGTCGGGGTCCCGCTTCACGAGCGCTTGCCACGCTTCGGGATAGCGCTCGCGCGCCTCGCGAAAGGACAGCCCCATGAGCTCGCCCACCGAGCGCTCGCGAAACGCCGCGAGCTCGAGCAGCGAAAGTCCTCGCGATTCGGCGACGGGACGAACCGTGTCCCGCGCGCGCGACAGGTCCGAGCTGTACACATGGTCGATTCGAACGCTCGCGAGCGCTCGCGCGAGCGCCGCGCTCTGGAGACGTCCGCGCTCGGTGAGCTTCGAGTCGAGCTGCGAGCCGAACATCTGCGCGGCGTTCGCCTCGCTCTCGGCGTGCCGGACGAGCAGGATGGTCGTCGTCGGGTGCTCGCTCATTCGGGGCCGTTTCCGTCGCCCATCGGGCAGTGAACCGCGCGCGCGGGGACCGACACGAGCCGCTTCGCTCGCGCGGCCACGTCTGTGGGAATGCGCTCTCCGGCGTCGAGCACGATTGCCGTGAGCTCGCGTCCGTAGCAGCAACCCGTGTCGAGTCCCGTCGCCTTGGGCTCGAGCTGCAATCCGCGTCGCGCGTCGTGTCCGAACACGACGTGCTCGGGCCCTGGCCACACCTTCGCCCACGCGGTCCCGTCGAGCGTGCGCGTCGGGCGGGAGTGCTCGTCGATGCTGCGGATGTTCATCAGCATCGTGGGGTCTTGCTGTTCGAGCGGCGTCCGCGGATCGACGCCCGCGTGCACGACCAGCGTCTCGTGCTCGGGCAAGCGCATGTGCAACGGAAGGGCCGCGAGCCAGCGAAAATCCTCGTCCGCGAGCTGCGTCACCGCGAGCTTGTGTCGGTCGCTGAGCTTGATCTTTCGATCCGCGACGCCGCGGCCGTGCGAGCTCGCCGCGCGCCACCACACGAGCACTTTTTCGTCGTGATTTCCTCGGACAGCGCGGGCCCCTGCGTCGCGAGCGCGTCGCACAGCGCGACCCGAATCGGGGCCCCTGGCGACGAGGTCGCCGACGAGGACCAGCGTGTCCGTGCCTTGTGCATAGCGGGTCGCGTCGAGGAGATCGCCGAGCTCGTCACCGCAGCCGTGTACATCCCCAACAATGATCGTGCGCGCCATTTTCGCTTCTGGTGAAGTGCGGCACCCTACTTCGCTCGCGACGGCCTTGCAATCGAAGCGACGATGACGGCGCGTGACTTCTGCGAAGTGGCACAAGTTGGCCTCCTCGCGGTATCGGTCGAACCGATGCACGCGCTCGTCGAGAAGATCCTGCAAGGCGACACCCGATCGTTGGCTCGATTGCTGAGGAGCATCGACGACCGCGCCGGCAGCTACCTCCAAGCCCTGACGGAGCTCTATCCCCACACCGGCCGCGCTTCGATCATCGGAATCACTGGAAATCCCGGCGCGGGAAAGAGCACCCTCACGGACCAGCTCGTCGCCCACTACCGCCGCGCGGGCAAGAAGGTCGGCGTCGTCGCGGTCGATCCCACGTCGCCGTTCACCGGCGGCGCGATCCTCGGCGATCGCATTCGCATGCAGCGCCACGCGCTCGACGAGGGCGTCTTCATTCGCTCGCTCGCGACGCGAGGAAACCTCGGGGGAATCTCGCGCTCGACCGCCGACACCGTGCGCGCGATCGACGCGTGGGGCGCGGACGTCGTCCTCGTCGAGACCGTCGGCGTCGGCCAAGACGAGCTCGAAATCGCGCGCCTCGCGCACACCACCGTGGTCGTGATGGCGCCGGGCCTCGGCGACGAAGTGCAGGCGATCAAAGCGGGAATCCTGGAGATTGCCGACGTCTTCGCGGTGAACAAAGCGGACCGCGACGGCGCCGACAGCACCGTCCGCGACCTCGAGGCCATGATCGCGATGGGCCACGAAGTGCACCACTCGAAGATTCGAAAGGGCCCCCACCACGGGCCTCAGACGGTCGACATGGAGGCGCTCGCCGCGGTCGCCGGCGAAGAGTGGCTCCCGCCGATCGTGAAGACCGTCGCGAGCAAGGCGCAGGGCATCGAGTCGCTCACGGAGGCGATCACGAAGCACAGGACGTTTCTCTTCGACACGCCGCTCGGAGAAGCGCGGCGTCGCGCGCGGGTCGAAGCCGAGCTGCTCAACGTGTTTCGAAGCACGCTCGTCGAGCGCGCGGTCGCAGAGCTCGGCCCGTCGCTCACCGCGGCGTCCGCGCGCGTGTTCGATCGATCGACGGACCCGTACACCGAAGCCGAGTCGCTCGTTCGCGCGTTTGCCGAGCGAGCGCTCAACACTCGGTGACGAGCGGACCGAGGCGTCGCTCGGGGTTTTGCATGCACGCCGCGCGCGTGGTGAAGAGCATCATTTGACCGACGCGTAGCCAGCCTTCGCCGACGGTGTCGACCCACCACGTTCCTGGCCTCGAGGGAGCGCTGTCGACCGAGCTCCCTCGGCCGTCTTCGACCGCGCAACCTGTGTACTGAAGCTCGCCGCACTGCAGGTCGAAGCGAACCCCCGCGACGTGGGTTCGTCGCGCAGCGCCGGTCCCTGTCGTGCGGCTGAGTTGAATCCGTGTGTCGCGATAGGCGACGGTCCAGCTCCGGCACGCGCCGCCGTCTTCTGTGGCCTCCCACACCGTCGCGCGATCGCGGAGCACCGCGGCGACGCCGCGAACGATTCGCTCGGGCGCGGGGCCGTCGTCGACGTACGCAGCCATCCAGCGGAGCTGCTCGAGCGACGAGACCGACGCGAGCCGTCGCGGAACGTCGTCCGAGGTGATCACGCTCAGCAAGACGGGCGTCGTCGGCAGCGCGCTCGTTCCGCGTTCGCACGCGTCGCGGGACAGATACCAATCGCCTTCGGTGGTCGTGATGCGGTCGTCGGTGGCGCTCACCCACGCGATGGTGCGCGCGTGCTGCGATCCGGCGCGACGCCATCCGCTGCCTCCCGTGCGCGAACGGGTTCCCGCCCCGATCCCCGAGAGCTCGAGGTGGTCGGGCGCGAGCAAGCGAACCGGAACTTGTAGGTAGTAGCCCACGCACCGTTGGCGCATCGAGGTCTCGAGCACGACCGTGTGCGTCGCCTCGTCGACCACCGTAGGCGTCCAGGCGCGACAGCTCGCTGTGCCCCGAGCCTCGAGCCGCCAGTACACCGGGCGCCGACCGTCGAGCACTTCCGCGAACGACCCAGGTGGACCGCTCCAACTCGCAGCGGCGCCGCTGTCCACGAGTGCGGCGGTCGTCGCGAGTGTTCGAGTGTTCGAGGTCGCGTCGATCGCGATGGCGTCGGTGACGTCTGCGTCTGGCGTGTTCGCGACGGCTCGCGCCGCGAGGGGCGATCGCGTCTCGACGCGCGTCGCGCTGCACGCGACGAGGGACAGCGCCAACACAACAGCGGATCTACGCTTCGCGCCCGAGGTCACGACGGCTCTCATCGAGCGCGAGCAGACAACCGTTCGCGCGGATCGTTCTCATGCGTGTCGCGGCCGGTGCGAGAAGGCGACCACGTCTCGGAGGTCTCGGGTCCCGAGCGCGACCGCGACGAGACGGTCGAGCCCCATGGCGTTGCCCACGGAGGGAGGCATTCCCTCTTCGAGCGCCCCGAGAAAATCCTCGTCGATCGGGTATGCGGGCAGGCCGCGCTCGCGTCGGTCGAGCACGTCGCGCTCGAAGCGCCTCCGTTGTTCGTGCGGGTCGGTGAGCTCGACGAAGCCGTTCGAGAGCTCCATCCCGTCGATGTAGAGCTCCGCGCGGAGGCACACGGTCGGGTCGCTCGGGTCGAGCTTCGAGAGCGAGGCGTGGCGCGCCGCGAAGTGCGTGAGAAACGCGGGTCGGTCCCGGCCGAGCTCGGGCTCGATCCGCTCGCCGAGCCATCGAAAGTACTCGTGCTCGTCTCGCTCCGCGAGCGCGATGGGGTCGCTCACTTCGGGAGCCCACCGCGCGAACGCCTCGCGCACCGTCCACCGCTCGAAGGGACCCGAGAGCGCGACCTGTCCTCCGTCGCGACGCGCGACGTGATCCGCGTCGCACGCGGCGCGGACGAGCGACTCGGTGTCGACGAGCAAGTCCTCGAGCGAGCCCCACGCGCGGTACCACTCGAGCATGGTGAACTCGGGCTCGTGCCTCGTGCCCGACTCTCCCGAGCGAAAGCACTTCGCGAGCTGAAAGCACCGGGGAATTCCGCCGACGAGCACGCGCTTCAAGTGGTACTCGGGCGACGTCACGAGAAATCCGAGCAGCGAGTCGGTCGCGGTGTCCACCGCTGAAAACGCCGTGAGGTGCAGGTCGAGCCCCGGGCACCGCGCGATGGACGGCGTCTCGACCTCGACGAACCCGCGCCCGCTGAAGAACGCTCGCACCCGCGCGAGCACGGCTTGCCTCGCGACCAGCCTCGCGGCGTGCCCCTCGTGCACGAACCGGCGCGCTTCGGAGCGCGCGTCGAACGCCCGCGCGCGGCCGTCGAAGACCCGCTCGATTTCGTGTGCGACGAGCGAGCCGTCCTCGCGTCGCTCGCAGGACGCGCGGACGAGGTCGCCCTCGAATACGTGTGCGCCAACGGCGGGCCCCGCGAGCGCGACGGCGCTGCGCGCGAACGCGTCGCCCACGAGCAGCTCGTCGTTGCTCCGCGCGAAGATCCGCCCCTCGATCGTGACGCGCGCGGAGTGCGTGTCCTGCACGCGACTACTTCTTCGCGACGCGCTCGGAGTACTCGCCGGTGCGCGTGTCGACGCGGACGATGTCGCCCTCGTTCACGAAGAGCGGAACGTGAACGATCACGCCCGTCGTGAGCTTCGCCGGCTTGAGCACGTTGTTGGCCGTGTCGCCCTTGAAGCCCGGCTCGGTCTCGACGATCGCCATCTCGACGAAGGTCGGGAGCTCGACGCCCACCGCGCGGCTCTTGTAGAAGAGGACGCTCACGTTGGTGTTGTCGAGGAGAAATCCGCGCTGATCGCCGAGGGCTTCCGCGGGGATGGACACCTGCTCGTACGAGACGTTGTCCATGAACACGAGCGACTCGCCCTCGGGGTAGAGGTACTGCATCTCGCGGTCTTCGACGTCCGCGGCCTGGAGCTTCTCGCCCGACTTCCAGGTGCGGTTGACCACCGAGCCCGTGAGCATGTGCTTCATGCGCACTTCGGTGCTCGGCGTGCCTTTGCCGGGCTTGCGAAAGTCCACGCCCACGACGAGGTACGGCTCGCCGTCTACTTCGATCTTGTTGCCCTTGCGCAGCGAGTTGATGTCGATGATTCCAGCCATGAACGTGCTCCGAGCCTGCTTTCTGTCGGCCGAGGCGGATAGCACCCCCCGGACGCGAGGTAAAGCGCTACCTGCCCGGCTCGCGCGCCGCAAGGGCGACAAATCCCGAGCGTCCGCTTGCTTCTCGTAGGCTCAGGAAGTAATCGCACGGCGCTCATGCCGCCCCGAGACGCCGACGACGAGTTTCGCGAAATCAAGCGAGAGATCATCGAATCGCGTGGACTCGTCATCAAGACGCACAACGCGACGAACGCGCTCGCCGCGGACGTCAAAGCCGTCGCGCGCCGGCAGGCCGCCTACGAGCGCCGGCTCACGGTCAACAGCGCCGTCGCGTACGTGCTCTTCACCGCGCTGACGTTCGGCGGGCTCAAGCTCTGGCTCGACGCCTCGGTGCGCGAGCGCTCGAGCGAAAACCACGGGCTTCAGCAGCAGATCGACCGCCTTCGCCAAGAGAACTCGACGCTCCAGCGCGAGCGCGACGAGCGAACCCAGCTCGAATCGCGGGCGCTCACGTTCTACGACCTCATCCGCGAGGGAAAGCGCCAAGAGGCCGTCGAAGCCTGGACCACGCTCCGACGCGAGCGGCTTCCCTCGGCCGAAGCCGCGTTCTTTCAAGACTCGGTCGATCGTTTTCGCACGGACCTCTCGATCACCGCGTACGAGCGCGGGCTCGAGCACGCGCGGCTCGCACGGTACGTCCAGGCCAACGAGTCCTTCGAAGAGGCGATTCGCTTGCGCGAAGACGCGGCGCACATCCCGCGCGTGAAGCTCGCGCAAGGCGACGCCCTGCGGCACCTCGGTCGTCATCGCGAGGCCATCGTCGTGCTCCAAGCGGTCGCGGACGGGCCCGACAGCGACGCCGCGGACGACGCGCTGTTTCTCGTCGCGCGTTGCCAAGCGGACCTCAATCAGTACCCCGAGGCGCGCACGACGCTGCGCACGTTGGTGCGGAGATTTCCCTACGGATCGATGGCGCAGGAGGCGAGGCAGACCCTCGTCAACCTGTCTCTGCCCGACGGCGTTCGACGCTTTCGGTGAGCGCGCGCTGACGCGGCGCGGCGCTGACAGTGGCGCACACGATCGCGGAGCTCCTGTGTCGTTTGCTTGACCGTCGCGTATGCGCTGTCACAAATCGTGGGCTCATGCAGCGACCACCGCGCATCGCGTTCGTCGGTTCGGGCGGAGCCGCCCGAGGAATCGCCCACCTCGGGATCCTCCGCGCCTTCGAAGAGCTCGGGATCAAGCCCTCGATCTTCGTCGGCGCCAGCGCGGGCGCGATCGTCAGCTCGCTCTACGGGCAAGGCGTCCCGCTCGACACGCTGATCGACGCGTATCGCGCCCCGTGGCAGCGCAAGACCCGCGGACCGCACTTGCACGAAGACGCGTTCTTCGGGCTCCCGTCGCTCGGCGACCTCACGAATCCTGGCTATCTGCTCTCGGGGCTGTTCTCGATCGACAAGCTCGAGTCGCACTTGCGAAAGCGCCTCCCGAGCAACGACTTCAAGAGCGTCCCGTCGACGATCCTCGTGACCGCGTGCGACATCGACGGGCGAGGGCGCGAGGTGTTCGGCCGGGGCTACCGAGAGGACGTCCCGATTTCGCAAGCGGTCGCGGCGATCTGCTGTGTTCCTGGGCTCTTTCGGCCGTATCGCATCGGCGATCGATACTTCGTCGACGGCGAAGTCGTTCGGACGCTCTCGCTCGACCTCGCGGTGGACGCGGGCGCGGACATCGTCGTCGTGTCCAACATCTATCGACCGTTGCTCACGCGGCCCGAGCGACCCTCCATCGCGCGGCGCGGCGGCGTGAAGGTCCTCGAGCAAGCGCTCTCGATCATTTTGTCCGAGAAAGAACGGCGCGGAATCGAGCTCTTCAACCGACTGCACCCGCACGTCACGTTCATCGACGTGTCGCCAGACATCGGCCACATCGGGTTTCTCAATCGCTTCGCGTCGCGGCAGCTCTTGTTGCGCGGTTACCGCCAAGCGATGACCGAGCTCATGGCCGCGCGAAGCCGCGGCGTGTTCGCGCCGCGCGACGACAAGCCCGCGTCGTCTTTGCACTGAGCGACCACGATTCGCTGCGAAATTCTCTGGGGAATCAGAAGCTCGCGAGCACGCGCGCGATGTTGGGGACGCGCGTCGGGCTCGACGTCCCTGGGCATCGAACGAGTCCGCTCGGGTTGTGAACGACGGCCCAACCGCGGTCGTTGATCGCGAGCACGGGCATGCGCGGCCACCACGCTGCGCTCTCCGAGCGGCCGGGGCAGGACGTTCCAGTGTCCGCGTTGATCGTGGCCGAGATCGCGGCGTTGTCGTCGAGCACGGACGAAGCGCTCCACGACGCGGCCGTCGCGCAGTCGCGGTCGCACGTCCGCACGCGGACCTCGAAGTCCGAGACGGTCGTCATCGCGAGACCCGCGCCGCGTCGCGCGACCCACGCCCCGCCGACGCCCTCGTCCGGCGTGCCCACGGCGACGCTCGACCACGTGTCGAGCGCGAGGCAGCCGGCACCCGCACAGGAGTTCACGAGGTATCGACGGTTGACCTCGACGCCTTGGCTCGTCGTCCCTTGATTGTATGTGATGAACAGGCGATCGGCTGCGTCGATCGCGAAGCCCGCTTCCCAGTCGTTGGTGCTGTAGAGAAAGCCCAACATCGAGGCCTGCCAGCTCGAAGCCTCGCCGCAGTTGCTCGCGCAGCGCGCGTACTGAAGGAGCCTGTCGCCCGCCGCGGTCCTCCCGCTCGAGTAGAGGACGTGGCTCACGCCCGCGGAGTCGAGCGCAGCGCGCAGCGGGTTGCCGTTGATGGACGGCGGCGCGACCGCGCGCCACTGCGACGCGACGGTGCAGTTTGCGTCGCAGCGCAGGTACGCGGGCCGCGTCGCGTCGAAGGTCCCCGCCGTGAGAAACGAGACGCTCCCGCTCGGGTGAACCATGAGCGTGTCGTTGGTCCCGATCAGCGAGCGTCCCGGCGCGAGCGCGGACAGGTCGACGAAGGTCCAGTTCGACGCGGTCGTGCACGCGGTCGCGCACGAGCCGTACATCAACGAATACGCAGACTGTCCCACGCGCGGAACGGCGCTCGCGACGAGGTGAAGTCTACCGCTCGCGTCCGACGCGATTCCGTAGGGACCCACGGTGGTCGTTCCCAAGCGCGCGACGTCGAGCAGCTGCGTGACGGTCCAGCCGCGCTCGGTTCCACAATCGCGCTCGCACGTCGCGTAGTGCATGCGCTCTGCGGCCCCGTCGAGAAACGTCAGGTGCAGCCGCTGGTCGCGGCCCACCGTCATGTGTTGGTTGTAGAACCCCACGCGAAGCAGCGTCGCGCGCTGCGGTGCCGACGCCGTCGCGTCGGCGTTGGTCGTCGCGTCGGCGGGCTCGTTGGCGTCGGGCGGCTCGGTGACCGAACCGCTGTCCACCGCAGAATCACTGCTGTCGATCGCTTGTACGTCGCTCGCGTCCGGCATCGACGTCGCGCTGTCCGGCGCGCTCGTCACGGGCTCGCACGCCGCTGCGATGGAGGCGGTCAGCGCGATCCAAAGCGTGTTTCGCAGAGGCACGAGCGAACGAATCGAGTCGAGCATGCTCGCGTTGTGCGCCGCGGCGACCGAGCGCACAACGGCGCATTTTCGGCCATTTGCCGCGTCCGATCGCGATCGAACCAAGAAAACTACGCGCCGCCCGACGCCGCGCGCTTGGCGTCGGCGAACGCGCGATCGAACTCTCGCCGCTCGGCGTACGAGATCATGATCTTGCCGACGAGAGCGCGCGCGAGGTTGATCCCCATCGCGACGATCGACGATCGCGTAAACAAGTGGATCGCCTTGATGTTGGCTCGATTTCGAAGAACCCAATCGGTCCACAGGCTGCGCAGCTCGCTGTCGTACGAAGCGAGCTCTGCGGCGTCGAAGAAGAGCTCGATGTCCTTCGCGCCGCTCGCGATCCACGCGTCGAGCACGCGATGCACCGGCGCAGCGAACTCTTTGTGCGCGTGCACGCTCATCTTCAAGAGCAGGACGGGCGAGCGCTCGATGGTCTCGAGCGTCCCTCGCGGCGCGGCGATCTTGCGTCCCTCGGCGGTCTTGTTCTCGGCGAACACTTCGTTCTTGCTCACTGTGTTACGACGGTCGAGGCGCATCGAGGACGCCCGCTGCGATCGCAGTCATGGCGAGTCATCCCGCGAGCGAGCCGCCCGAGGCGCGAGTCTGCCGGTGGGCGCGACGCTGGACGCGACGAGCGCTCCGTCCGCAGCGCCAGCGATCTCTTCGAACTTGCCCAAGATTTTCAGCGATGCTTCGATGCTCGAGCAGCATGTCGAACGGCTCGCCTCCCTCCAACGCCGATCGCAGCACGATCATCCTCGGGCGCTACGCGCTCGGGCCGCTGCTCGGTTCGGGCGCGTTCGGCTCGGTTCATCGCGGCCGATCGCTCGTCGGCGACAAGCCCGTGGCGATCAAGCTGCAGCACCTCGACGGGTCCGCGCACCTGCCGCGATTCGAACGCGAGGCGCAGTCGCTCGCGAGGATCATTCACCCGCACGTCGTTCGCGTGCTCGACTTCGGGCACCTCGACGACGGCTCGGCCGTGCTCGTGATGGAGTTCGTCGAGGGCCGCTCGCTCGATCTGCTCGTCGAGAAGCTCGGCGGCGTGATGCCTTGGCGCGAAGCCGTTCGGCTCATGATCGGCGTGTTCGACGGGCTCGACGCGGCGCACGAAGCGAGCGTGATCCACCGCGACGTCAAGCCGCAGAACATCCTCGTGACGGCGAGCACGCCCGCGGTGGCGAAGATCATCGACTTCGGGATCGCGCGCGCGACCGACGGCAACTCGCGCCCCATCACGATGAAGGGACAAGTCCTCGGGTCGCTGGGCTACATGGCGCCCGAGCAGCTGCTCGGCGTCGAGGTCGACGCGCGAAGCGACGTGTACGCCGCGGGGAGCGTCTTGTACGAGCTGCTCTCGGGTCGACCCGCGTTCGCCGGCAGCGGAATGAAGTTGGTCGCCGCGAAGCTTCAAAACGAAGGTCCTTCGGACGTTCCTCGCTCGAGCCCCGCGCACGACTGGCCAGACGCGCTGAGCGCGATCGTCGCGAAGACGCTGCGGCGCAAACCCGAAGAGCGCCACTCGACCGCGTACGACGTGTCCATGGAGCTGCAGTCGGTCTTGCGTCCGATGCGCACGACGACGCGCTGAGACGCGTCGCGCGCGGTGTCCTGCGCGCGATCGACGCGACTGCGTTTGCCGAGTGTGCGTGCGCGCTCGACACAGGGCAGACGTCGTCGGTGTGTTTGGTAATCAACTAAGTTGTTTCGAATCGATTGACCGATCGCCCCACACAGTTCTGAATGAGCGGACATTTGCTGTGACTTCGCGCAGCGGTGCGGACGCTTCGTGCTCGTGGGAGACCGGGGATGATCGACGATTCTTCGAACGCGACTCGGGATGTCCATCGCCCCGATTGGCTCGCGCCGCGAGCCCGGACCAGCGTCGACGACACGCGCGTCGACGCGGAGCGCGCGACGGGCGTGCAACACCGCGGCAGCGCGTTTGTTCGGTGAAGGATCGCCGTGCCTCTCCAACTCGTCGACGTGCTGTGTGACTCGTTCGCCGCGTCGCTCTCGCTGGTCGCAGAGTGGGCGCGGGCGGAGCCGCGCGTTCACTTTGTGCCGGCGCGCGACGGTAAGTCACTGTTGTTCGCGGTCGAGGCGCGTCGTCCGCTCGCCGTCGTTGTCTGCGTGACCGGCGACAACCAGCGCGAAATCATCGGTGAATTGCAGCGCATTCGCCCGACGCTCCCGCTGGTCGTGCTCACCGACCGCGTCGCGGCGTGGCGCGCGACGAGCTTGCTGTGCGTCGTCGACCGCGACGATCGCGAGGGAGCGCTTCGGGGCGTTTGCAGAGCGCTCCGGCCGTCGACGTCGTCGATGCAGCGGGTCTCGATCGCGACGCTCGCGCAGCAGCTCGCCCTCGAGGGACGGTCGTGCGTCGTGTCGGTGCGGTCGGGAGAGCTCTCGGGTCGGCTGTTCTTTCGGTTGGGCACCGTCGTTCACGCCGAGTGCGAAGGAGCGCCGCCGAGCGCCGCGGCGCACACGTTGATGACGCTCCGCGAGTGCGAAACGTCGATCGACGCGCTGCCCGCGACGAGCCCTCGCACCATCGATTTGCCTGTCGATTTCCTCGTCGACGACGGAAGCTCGAGCGAGCGCCCGCGCTTGATCGCGCCGCGAGCCGAGGCGCCGCCGTACGCAAAGGCGCTGTCCGGCGAGTATCGCCTCGCGCTGCTCGACCCGAGATCCGTGACGGACCTCGTCGACGCGGTCTTTCTCAACAACGGAACGACCGCCGCCGCGATCGTCGACGTCGAGCGCGTCTTGATTCTCGCACACCGAAGCCGCGACGGAGAGCGCGCGCTCTCCGCGGCGGTGATCGCTGCGCTCGCGTCGGCCGCGGCCGCGAGCGTCCGCCAAGGCTGCGACGCGGTGAACGAGATCGTGATCCGACGGGCGAGCAGCTTCGAGGTCCTGCATTTTCTCTCGCAGGTGCGGCCCGTCGTGCTCTGGGCGTCGTTCGACCCGAAGCTCGTGACCATCTCGATCGCGTGCTCGCGGCTCGCGCACTTCGCCGGAACCATCGCGGCGAGCCAGGCGGCTCGCTGATGTCCCTCGACCCTCGACGCTCGGATCGATTCGCGAGCCCGCGCGTGGAGCGGCGTTCGCCAGACGACCGCTGCGTCGAAGGATTGACAGCGGCGCGCGATGCGGCGCCCTATGTCAGCGACTGTTGGATTTGTATTCGACGCACACCGTCGTGCGTCGTGGAGGATTCGATCGATGGCGCGAGCGCTAGTCGATGTGCTGTGCGCGACTTTCGATGAGACGACCGCGTTCGTGTCGGAGTGGGCGTCGAGGGTTCCAGAGATCGAGTTCGTCGCCACGCGCGATGGTCGAGCGTTGCTTCGTGCGCTGGAGAGTCACCGCCCCGCGGCGGTCGTCATCGCGGTGTTCGATGAGCAGACTGCGGGCGTCGTCTCGGAGATCGCTCGGCGGTATCCAGCGCTCGCGCTGCTCGTCTTCGGAGAGCACGCGCCGAAGGCCACAGGACGTCGCTCGGGTCCGACGCTCGCGCTCGGCAGCGAGGACCATTCGTCGGTCGAGCGGTTCTTTCGCGACGATGTGCTCGGCGCCGCGCGAGGCTCGCTGCACGGCGTCGCGCTGTCGAGCGTGGTGCAGGTGCTCTCGATCGAACGGCGTACGTGTGCGCTTCGAGTGCGCGCTGGGCGGCGTACGGGCTCGATGGTCGTGCGCAACGGCGCGGTCGTTCACGCCGAGTACGCGGGGATGTCGCCCATCGATGCGGCGCTGCAAATCTTCGCGTGGGGCGACACGGACGTCTCGTTCGAGCCCGCGCCAGTGTCGATCGAACAGACGATCGATTGGCCGCTCGACTACATGCTCCTCGAGTCGGCGCGGCGGCGCGACGAGCACGGCGTTCGAGCGGAGCCCGCGGCGCGACGCGACTCGGTTCCGCCGATGGAAGCGACGGCGCGCGGCAGCGGCGATGCGGGCACGGCGGTCGGCTCGGAGCACTGCGCGCGCCTCGTCGACGAGGTCATGCTCATCAGCGGAACGCTCGTCGCCGAGCTCATCGACGTTCAGCGCCGCACGATCGTGTGCCAGCGCGCGAGAGAGGGCGATCGCACGGTGTCGCCCGCGCTCGTCGCGAACGTCGCCGAGTCCGTCTTCGACATGGTTCGCGAGATGGAGCGCAGCGACTGGGTCGAGGACGTCGTGATTCGGTTCTCGTCGTGCTTCAAGCTCCTCCGGCCGCTGCCCACATCGGACAACCTCGTCGTGTGCGCTTTGTTCGACTCGAAGCAAGTCACGGTGGGCCTCGCGTCCGCGCGACTCGCGCACGTCGTCAGCGCGCTGTACGCACCGGCTCTGTGAGGTCGGCTTCGAGCGGATCCGGCGTCTCGGTGCGCTCGTCGCGAGCCGCGAGCAACGCGTTCACAGTGTGCGTACGGATGAGTCGCGGCGGCACATGGACGCTGCTCTCGAACGACGCGCACGACACGCACGTTGCGCGTCGCCGTCGAAGCTGGTTAGCTGGTCGTTCAGTTGTCGTGACCACCCGCACACCAACGTCGATCGATCAACACACTCGCGAGATTTTCGGGCGCTACGTGCTCGGACCGAAGTTGGCTCGCGGCGCGTTCGGAACGGTGCACGTCGCGCGCTCGCTCGCCACGAACAGCGTGGTCGCGGTCAAGCTGCAACACGTCAGCGACGCGAAGCGACGCGACGAGTTCGAGCGCGAGGCGCGGCTGCTCGCTCGCGTCCACGACCCGCACGTCGTCCGACTGATCGACTTCGGAACGCTCGACGACGGCTCGATCGGCGTCGTGATGGAGTTCGTCGAGGGGATCACGCTCACGCGCTACGTGCTCCGCCATCAGTCCGCCCTCGATTGGCGCACTGCTGTCGGGATCACGCTCGGCGTGCTCGAGGGGCTGCACGCGGTGCACGAAGCGGGGATCGTCCACCGCGACATCAAGCCCGACAACGTCATGGTTCCGTTGCGCGGAGTCGGGCCAGTGAAGATCGTTGATTTCGGCGTCGCGCGCTCGGCGGCGACCGGTGATTCGGCGACCGGGCGCCTCATGGGATCGGTCGCGTACATGGCTCCCGAGCAGCTCCTCGGGAGGCACGTCGACGCGCGGGCGGACCTGTACGCAGCCGGAGCGGTGCTCTACGAGCTCCTCGCGACCCAGCTGCCATTCGAAGGCTCTGTGGCCGAGGTGATCGATCGCAAGCGCCACTCGGCAGGACCGGTGTCGATCGAAAACCCGATGCAGCGTGATTGGCCCGCGCGCCTCGAGCGCGTCGTGTTGTCGCTGCTGCGCAACGACCCAGCCGAGCGTCCCGACAGCGCGCTCGCGTGCATCGAGCTGTTGGAAGACGTTCTGCGGTTGGATCGTCGCGGCGCGCTCGACCGCTGACGCGTGGAGCGCGCGGCTCAGCGCTCGTCCTACGTCCGATCGCGCACCAAGCGGGTCGCGTCGAGCCACTCGCGCTCGAGGGACTCTTTGTCGTTGAAGGCCATCAGCACGTCGCCCACGAACAGTCGCGAGAGGTTGATCGCCATCGAGATCAATCGCGAACGGGTGAACGCTCGCACCGACACGATGTGCGCGCGATTGCGGAGCACCCAATCGACGCTCCTCGCGCGAAACCCCGGCTCGATCGCCACGAGCTCGCTCGCGTCGACGAAGATCTGCAACGGCACCATCCCGAGCGCGATCCACTCGTCCATCAGCTCGTGAATGGCCTTGGCGAACGCCTCGTGTCCCAACCCCACGAACGTCAGACGCACGATCGGCGGAAGCTCGATCGTCGTCATCGAGCCTCGCGGCGCCGTCCATTGTCGGCCTCGTTCGGTCTTGCTGACGTTCAACGGATCGCACGAGAGTCTACACGATCGCGTCGCGCCGACGGTGCTCGCGGCCCGCGCGCGGTGGAATCACGACAGGTGTACGGAATCGCTCGTGGATCTCGTGGCGAATGCTCGGCGCGCAAGTCGAGAGCGCTGGAGTCGTGTGAACGACGCGACGAAGTGCTGAGCGCGAGTTGCCCGCTGCTGCGTCGTTGTGTTTTGCTCGCTCCGGGTGGTGTACCGTCGCAGCCGCCAATGGGGCAGAAGAGCGCAGGGAGTACACTCGCCTTTGTTTTGACTCGGCTCGTCGAGCGGCGAAGCGTGTCGCAGGCGGAGCTCGCTCGGGACGCCGGCGTCGACAGCGAGGTCATCAAGGCGCGGCTCGAAGAGCTCCGCGAGGCGGGCGTCCCCTTGTCCCACCGTCGCGAAGGCCGAGGAAACGTCTGGACCGTCGCGAAGCACTGGTTTCCTTCGGGGGTTGTGTTCGATCGCGACGAGGCCTCGAAGCTGCTCGTGCTCTTGTTGCGCCTTCGTCGCTCGACCGATCGCGACGCGTTTCTCGAGCGGATCGTGTCGGCGACCATCGGCGCGAAGCAGATCCCGCGCATCACCGAGTCGGCTCGCGCGATCGATGGCACGCCGGGCGACGTCGACGACGCTGAAGAACACCGCACGAACGTGCAGCGCGCGATCATGGATCGGCAGGCGATTTCGGTGCGCTACCAGAAGGCAGGCGATGACGAACCAGAGTGGCGGACCGTCTCTCCGCAGACCGTCGTCAACGCGGAGAAACCCTACGCCGTCGTGCTCGACCACCGCTCGGGCGAGCTGAAGCACTTTCGATTCAATCGCATGAAGCGCGTGCTTCGCGAACAGAGCGTCTCGTATCGCGAAGCGGACGCGAAGCTCGTGGAGAGCAAGGTGAAGCGCTCGGTGCACGGCTACGATGGGGCGCCCCTCGAGACGATCTCGTTCGTGATTCACGACTCCGTGTGGGGACGCGCGAAGGACAACTTGCCCTTTACGCCCACAACTCTCGAGAAGACCGACGGAGGCTGGCGGATCGTGGTCGAGACGACCGGACGGCCGGTGATCGTAAGGTTCTTGCTCGCGTACGGGACCCACGTGACGATCGAGACCCCCTCGGTTCGAAACGAAGTCGTCGCGCACGCGCGGGAGGCCGCCGCGTGGCACGCGCGTGAACCGCAGCCAAAATCGCAGCTCGATGAACGGCGACAACAACAGCAACGCACCGACAAACGCAACGCGGGAGTACCTTCGGTACTGGGGCAAGGCTGACCCGTCGCTCGCGGGACGAACGGACGTGGTCCTCGGTAAGCCGTTGCACCTCGCGGTGGTTCACTCGATCGACGTGGAGTCGGTCGCCGAAGGGATCCTGCGCGAGCGCGCGGTGCTGCGACGAACGTTCGCACGGCTCATGGGGCTCGACGAGGGGCACGTCGTGGCGACGGTGGCGGCGTTGTGCGCGCTACACGACCTCGGCAAGTTCGACGCGAGGTTTCAAGCGAAGGCGCCCGATGCTGTGAGCGCGCTCGGCCGCTCCGACGAGTGGGCGGGAATCGTGGGTGCCGGTCACGATCACGGGAGTGGCGGCAACTTCGCGTTCGAGAGCTGGCGCACCGAGCAACGCGACGAGTTCGACGCACCTGCGCAACCACGCTCGACGCAGGCCCCATCGCGTTCGACACGTCTCTCGGGACCTCGCACTCTGCAGAGGTGCTCGCCCTTCGTTCTCCGCACGCGACGCGATCGCCTCGTTGTCGTCGCGGTCGCGCCGGTGAGACACTCCGCGCGATGCAGACAGTTCGGAGCGACGGCGCCGTCATCGATTTTTCCGTGAAGGCCTCGATTTTTCGCGGGCTCGTCTCGGTGTTGAAGCAGCAGGGGCGCTCGAGCGCCGTCGAGGCGAAGCTATCGGGCGACACGCTCGCGCTCGTGAGATCGCTCCCGCCCGCGAGCGCGTGGGTCGACGGCCTCAACGTCGTCGAGCTCGACGAGGCGATCGGCGCGGTGCTCCGTGACGACGAGCTGTTCGAGCTCGGGCGCGGCGCGGTGAGCGCCGAGCTCGTGGGGATCACCAGGGCCGCGACCGAGGGAATCTTGCGGCTGTTCGGGACGAAGCCCGACGCGCTGTTCTCGAGGATGTCGATGTTCGATTCGGTGACCGCGCGCAAAGTCGAGACGCTCTGGCGGTCGACGGGCCCGACCTCCGGGGAAGTTCGCATGCGGTACACAGCATCGAAGAATCTTCCCGTCGTCATCGGAAAGATCACCGCAGGGATCTACTCGTACGCGTACGACTCGTGTCGCGTCAGCGGAACGATCACGTTCGAGGGCTATGGAAACGACGAACGCTCCGAGTTCTTGTTCGTCGCCAACTGGGGCTCGAACAACCCGAACATCACGCGGTGACGCGTCATGCGCTCGACGCGCTACACCACGCCTCGATCGAACGTCGTAGCCATGAGACGACCGTGGGCCATGGACGAGACCGTTGAACTCGTGTCGAACCGCCACGAATGGATCGAGAAGAGTACGTCGATCGAATGAGCGGCGTCGTCGCGCGCAGCCGAGCCCTCCGCGACGAAGCCGCGCTGTTGCCTCGCCCCTTGGCTCTCGGTCCGTCGTGAAGCCTGGCTCGGAGAAACCGTCGCGTCGCTTCGCGCATGCGTTGTCGCGCGGCTCCCACGCGCGCGCCACGGTTGTCGCGACGAATGAACGAGACGCTCAACGTGTATGCGCGTTCTCACCTCGGACCCGAAGCCACGGTGATGGCGCTGGTGCTCCTCGTTGCGCTGCACGCGTGGTCGTGGAGGTTCGTGCTCTCGCGGCGCCGCGAAGAGCGTCGCGTGGCTGAGGACGCCGTGCGTCGCGTCTCCGAACCAGTCTCGATCGGCGAGCGTTCGGCGATCCGCGATTCGATCGGCGGCAGAACGTTCGAAGAGGAGATCTGGCCTCGCGGGTACGCGTCCGCGCCCGTTCGACGAGAGACCAACGAGCCCACCGACCGCCGCGTGTGGGTTCGCCATGTCGGCGGCCTGTTCGAAGACATGAACACGCTGGGCCGCGGCGTGACCGTGGGGCAATTCCAGCTGTTGTTTGCCTACGCGTTCGCCGCGATGGCGGTCCAGCTCGTGCGTCGAACGCGCGTCGGTCAATCGGACGAACCACGATCGTTGGTCGAACGCGGCGAAGGTCCTTTGCCCGAGCCGAGCGGCGAACGGTTTTCGACGCCGACGCCCTGAACGCACGCGGGGGGCGCCCTCATCGAATCGCTCGCCACGCACACCTTCGCGCTCCCGGCGTGCGTTGGTTGCATCACCTGTACGTCTCGCGACACCCATCGAACTTGGTCACTTCACCGAGCAGTCCAGTGTTGCGCGACGTGGCGTTCGTTGCTCGAATGCTTGTTCGTAGATGGGCGATTCTGCGCGCTTCCGAGCTCTCCGGCGACACCGCGCGAAGGGCGTTGTGCTGGGGCGATACGAAGTGCTCTCCGCGCTGGCGACTGGAGCGTTCGGCGCGGTGTATCGGGGACGCTCACTCGCGACGGATCGACCCGTGGCGATCAAATTCTCGCTGGTCGCCGAGGGCTCTGCGCGGCTTCGTTTCGAGCGCGAAGCGCAGCTGCTCTCGAGGATCGTTCATCCCAACGTCGTTCGACTCCTCGACTTCGGGGGCGCCACCTCGGACGCGCCGGGCTCGTCGCGCGACGCAGACGAGCTCTACGCGGTGCTCGTGATGGAGCTCGTCGACGGCGTCACGCTCTCGCAGTTGCTCGCCGCGCGCGGAGGGACGCTCCCGTGGCCGGACGCCGCGAAGATCGTCCTCGCGACGCTCGAGGGGCTCGACGCCGCGCACGACGCGGGCGTTCTCCATCGCGACGTGAAGCCGCAGAACATCTTGATCGAGCCGAACGGCGACGTTCCGAAGCTCGTTGATTTCGGCATCGCGCGGGCGACGGACGACGACTTCGCGCGGGTGACCGAGGACGGCGCGATGCTCGGATCGCTCGCGTATATGTCCCCCGAGCAGCTCGCGATCGAGCCCGTCGACGCGCGCACCGACGTCTACGCAGCGGGCATCGTGCTGTACGAGCTGCTCAGCGGCACGCTCCCGTTCGAGGGCGCGGGGATGAAAATCGCCGTCGACAAGCTCGACTCCGCCGGTCCGATCGCGATGAAGCGCCCCGCGAGCGGAGCGCGCTGGCCCGACACGCTCACGGACCTCGTGTTGGCCATGCTGCGACGCGATCCGGCCGAGCGACCTGCGAGCGCGGCGCTCGTCGTCGAGGAGCTCCGGACGCTCCTCGCGCGCGGCAAGTGAGCCCTCGCGCAGGAAGCGCTAGCATCACCGTCGATGTACCGACGCTGGACCTTGATTTCGTGTGCCGCGCTCGCGCTCTCCGCGTGCTCACCGACGCGCATCTCCGAGCCCGACGCGAGCCGGCCCAACGACGTCGCGACCGACCAAGCGTCGACGCCGGACGCGACGAGCGCGAACGACGCGAGCGACGTCGCGGACGCGCGCGACGAAGGCGTCGCGATCGATGCGCGCGACGCGGGGGCTGCTACCGATGTGGCGGACGCGTCCGTGATCGACGCGAGCGACGACGCGTTCGACGGGCGCTCGCCGGTCGTCGACGCGAGCGACGCGACGAGCGCTGACGTCGTCGACGCGAGCGACACGTCGATGGTCGACAGCGCGGACGCGCTCGCGGACAGCGGAACGGACGGCGCAGGTCCAGACGCCAGTGACGGCTCGAGCACGCTCGCGCCGAGGACTGTCGCGTGCGCGCCCGTCGCGCCGCCAGGAACGAGCGGCGGGCTCTCGTTGAGCAGCAATTTCTGGCCCGGGTTCCGCTTCGAGATCACGGGGACGGCGGTCGAGCTCGTCGAAATCGGCGGCCAGTTCGCCGCGTCCGCGCCCGGTGGAACGATTCACGCGACGGTCGTTCGATTGACGGGTCCCTCGGATACGCCCGACGCGCCTGGACTCACGGGGCCCGACGTCGTCACGCGCGTCTCGATCACCGTGGGCGCCGCGCCGACGCCCGGCGAAGTGCGCACCGCCGCTGCGACCGCGATGCTCGCGCCGGGCTGGTACGCGGTCGTGTACGGAACGGGAGCCTTCGGCGCCACGCTCACGAACGCGACGATTCCGAGCACCGGTGGTGGCGGCTGCACGCTGCTGCCGTCGACGTTTCCGTTCACGATTCGGCAGAGCGACGGCTCGTTCGTGCTCCAGGGCGCAGAGCCGCACATGTTCGTACGCGTGCGTTGAGCGACGCGGGCGAACGGCGCGTTTACCGCAAAGGCCAGAGGGCTTGCCCCTCCTCGGTACCCAAGTTTGGCGAGGAAAATAGCAGCGAGCGTACTCAGTGCCGCGAGGGGCGGCCCCCACCCGGCGCTGCCGCGCCCGCTCGCTGCCCCGCTCCCTGCGCTACGCCCGCAGCGGCATGAGCGTCGCGAGGGCGACGACCTTCGGCGTGGTTCCGACGAAGCGAAACACCATGCGCGAGGGGAGGTAGCGCGCGACTGCGTTGTACGGAGCGCGCGTCGTAAACGGCAGGTCGACGATCCAGTCACCCGGCTGCACCGCGAGATATCCGCCTGGGTACATCCGGCGAAACTCCGCCTGCGATCGAATCTGCACGCCACCCCCGTCGCGATCGAGCTCGATGCGCAAGAACGCCATGTCGAACGTCCCGCTGAGCGCCCGTCGATGGTGCTCGGTCAAATCCGCCACCGCGCGGTACGGCGCGTTGTTGTCCACCAGCGTCGGGCTCGCGGTGAAGATCGCCATCGCGCCGTCGACGTCCTGCTCGACGATCGCGCGAAGGTACGTGTCGATCGCGTCTCGAACGCGATCGCGGCGCCCGCTCAGCGCGACGGCGCTGCTCGTCTCGGTGCTCGCGCGCGCCTCGGTGCTGCTGTTCGGCGTCGCGGGATCGAGCTCGCCCGTGAGCAGCGTGTTGGTCGCCGCGGGAGTCGTCGTGGTCGTCGCGCACCCCGCGGCGAGCACGCTCGCAGCACACACAATCAACCAGCGCGCCGCCCGCGCGCACGAAGTTCGCGTCGTCAACGTCTCTCGGTCCACGTCACAGCTCCGTCGCTCGAAGATCGCACTGTCTGTCGACCGAGAGAACGACGCCCGTCGGTCCGCGATGCTCGACCCACGCGCTCTTGGGGGCGTCCGTGTCGCGCTGGGCGCCCGCGGCGCCGGGCGCGTCGGTGGTGATCCAGAGATAGCGCAGGCGCTCGGGGTCGAGCTTCCCGAGCTCCTTTCCGCGGAGGCGCTCGAGGAGGGCGCGGTCGCGCATCCCGTTGCGGCGCACGGTGCGGAGCCCTTGTTCGCGCGCGGCGACCGCGAGCAATTCACGGTGGCTCACGCCGAGCACGAGCGAGCCTGCGGGCTCGTTGACGCGCTCGCACTCCTCGACCCACACCGCGAGCGTCTCTTGGAGGGCTCGCTCGATCGCCGCGCGGTCGGGCTGCGCCTCATCGAGTCCGACCGTCGCGTGAACGCGCGAGAGAAACAGCGCGAACACGCCGTGCCCGCTGCTCCGCGGACCCGCGAGGCGCGCGAGAAAATCCGACGAGCGCGCCAAGATCGCCGAGCGCAGCTGCGGCGAGCGGCCGTGCGCTCCAACGACGACGCCGCTCCACCAGCCGAAGCGAAACGGCCCTCCCGCGTCGAGGCTGTCGCCGCCGAGCGAGCTGTACCTTAGGGCGACGAGGGCGCTGTCCGTGCGCATTCCGTCGAACACGTCGCGCGTGTCGATCTCTTCGCGGGGCTCGGTGGGCCGCGATTTGACCAGCGGTTCGCCGCGAAACGACGACACGAGGCTCCACCCGAGGATCTTCGGCTCGCCCGGAGCGCGCAGCTGCTCGCCGTCGATCGCGAGCGCCGCCCTCAGCCCCTCGGTGTGGTTTGCGAAGTATGCGATCAGCTTGTCCATCAGCGATTCACCGGCGATTTCGACTCGTCACGGGCGCGGCTCTCGCGTACTGCAGCGAGCGCTCTGTCGCGCCATTTGCGCTCGAGCCACGCGGAAACGACCCGCATTGCGATCGAGACGAAGACCGCGGCGCCCGCGATCACCGCGAGTCGGGTGCTCGATTCGAATGCCATCTACCGAGGGGAGTGTACCGCTTGACACCCCCACACGCTCCCTCTAGTTTCGCGCGCCCCGAAAAAGCCCCCATGGCCCTTCCCACCGTACACCTCCGCGATCTGTCCGACAGCGGGCTCGACCTCGAGCCCGTCGTCGATGCCGCGTGGCTCGGTGAGGTCCTCGCGGGAACGGAGCTCGCGCCCGCCGCAGATCCCGCTGGGACCCTGCGCGTTCGGCTCGACAAAGCGGGCGACGGCGACGGAGCGGTGGTGCTCAACGTCCGCGGCTCGGTGCTCGTTCGTGGGACGTGCGTTCGTTGCTTGGAGCCGATCGAGATCCCGATCTCGTGCACGACGTCGCTGCTCCTCGAGCCCGCGACGAGCGCTCGCGCGAAGGCCACCAAGGCCGGCCAAGAGTACGAACTCACCGCAGAGGAGCTCGACCTCGACGTGTATCACGACGAGAAGATCGAGCTGTCGCAGTGGGTGCGCGAGCAGATCCTCGTCGAGGTTCCTGCGCACCCCGCGCACGAAGATTGCGCGCCCCCGGCAGTAGCGGGCGGCAACAAACCTGGGCCCGACCCGCGATGGGCGGCGCTCGAGAAGTTCAAAACGAAGAAGGAGTTGTAACCGTGGCTGTTCCGAAGAGAAGGACCCCGCGCTCGAAGCGCGATTCGCGCCGTGCCAATCATGACAAGGTCTCTGCCCCGACGTTGAGCCGTTGCACCAACTGCGGTGAGACGATGCGTCCGCACCGCGTTTGCCCCGCGTGTGGCTTCTACGACGGCATCTCGGTCGTCGAGAAGAACACGCCCGAAGCGCCCGCGCAGGGCTGATTCGCGCGCCGGTCGCCAACCGAAGCGCGGTGATCGTCGCCGCGCGTCGCCGTCGAAAACACACTTCATCAGCGAGCGGTGCGATGACCGTTGCGTTTGTCTTTCCGGGGCAGGGGTCGCAAGAGGTCGGCATGGGGCGCGCGCTCTGCGAGCGCTCGAGCGCCGCGCGTGCCGTATTCGACCGCGCCGATCGCGCGCTCGACGGAACCTCCCCCGACACAACCCCCCTCTCGACGCTGTGCTTCGACGGCCCCGCCGAGAAGCTCACCCTCACCGAGAACACCCAGCCCGCGATCCTCACGACGAGCATCGCGGCGCTCGAGGCGCTTCGCGAGAGGCTCCCTGCGCTCACTCCAGCGCTGGTCGCGGGGCACTCGCTCGGCGAGTACAGCGCGCTCGTGTGCGCCGGCGCGATCTCGTTCGAGGACACAGCGAGGCTCGTGCGCTTGCGTGGCCGAGCGATGCAAGAAGCTGTTCCTGTGGGCGAGGGCGCGATGGCGGCGATCATGGGCGTCGAGCCCGACGCGCTCTCGGCCCTGTGCGCGCGAACGATCGAAGCGCTTCCGTCGCGCGTGGTCTCTCCCGCCAACTACAACGCGCCCGGGCAGATCGTCGTCGCGGGCCACGCGGACGCGGTCGCGAAGCTCTCGCAGCTCGTCGGCGAGTCTGGCGGTCGCGCGATTCCGCTGAAGGTGAGCGCGCCGTTTCATTGTGCGCTGATGAAGCCCGCCGCCGATCGCGTTCGCGAGGCGCTCGAGCGCATCACGATGCGCGACCTCGCGGTGCCGGTCGTCGCGAATTTCGACGCCGCAGCCAACAGCGACGCGGCGCGCGCGCGACAGTTGCTCGTCGACCAGGTGGCAGGCGCGGTGCGTTGGGAGCAGACGATTCGACAGATGGTCGAGCGTGGCGTCAGCACCTTCGTCGAGATCGGACCTGGAAAAGTGCTCGCCGGATTGATCAAGCGCATCCATCGCCCGGCCGTCGTTCACAACGTGTTCGACCCCGCGACGCTCGACGCCACGGTCTCCGCGCTCTCCGCGAATTCGTAGCGCTGCCGTGGTGCGTCACGATCGCGACGCCCCGTTGGAAGAAGACACGCAAAGAGCACGCTCCTGGGAAATATTCTGGGACACCCAGCCCGCGTGTCGCCAACGGAAGGCGTCGCCGTTGTAACTGGCGAAGTCCGCTTCGCACGTGCGTCACGAGCGCGGCGCTTTTCAACGGGGGTTGAACGGGGTATCACCGCGGCGCGCATGGCCTCGAACCTCTTCGATCTCAGCGGCAAGGTCGCCCTCGTCACCGGCGGTTCCCGTGGAATCGGCCGCGCGACGTGCGTCTCGCTCGCGAAGCAGGGCGCGTACGTCGCGATCAACTTTCAGAGCAACGAAGCCGCGGCCAACGAGACGCTCGCGCTCGTTCGCGCGGCGGGCTCGGACGGCGAGATCGCGCAGTTCGACGCGGCGAGCTCCGAGGCCGTGACCAAGGCCGTCGACGAGCTCGCCTCGCGCAAAAAAGGGCTGCACATCGCCGTTGCCAACGCGGGCGTCACGCGCGACGGGCTGCTCCTTCGCATGAAGGACGAGGACCTTCAGCACGTTCTGTCGGTCGATTTGCAGGGTCCCACGTACCTCGCGCGCGCCGCGGTCCGCGTGATGATGCGGCAGAAGTGGGGCAGGCTCGTGTTCATGAGCTCGATCGTCGGCGAGATGGGCAACGCCGGTCAGGCCGCGTACGCCGCGGCCAAGGGCGGCTTGATCGCGCTCTCCAAGGCGATCGCGCGCGAGTACGGCAGCCGCAACGTGACGGCCAACGTCGTGAGCCCGGGCTTCATCGAGACCGACATGACCGCTGTGTTGCCCGACGAAGTGAAGAAGAAATTCATCGAGGCGACGCCGATCGCGCGCCTCGGAAGGGCGGAAGAAGTCGCCGCAGCCGTCTCGTATCTGGCCTCCGAAGAGGCTGCGTTCGTGACCGGCACGGTGCTTCGAGTCAACGGGGGCCTTTACGTGTGACGGCCACGCGTGTACCCACGCGCCGCCACGCTCGTACATCTCGAGTTAGAGCGACGAAACAACGGGAACGATTCCCGCACAGGAGATAGCTGGATGGACATCGCGCAGAGGGTGAGGGAAGTCATCGCCAAGAGCTTGTCGGTGGCGATCGAGGACGTGAAGCCTGAATCGTCGTTCATCAACGACCTCGGCGCCGACTCGCTCGCGATCGTCGAGCTCGTCCTCGCCTTCGAAGAGGCGTTCGAGATCGACATTCCCGACGAAGACACCGAGAAGATCCGCGCCGTTCAGGACGCGATCGACTACATCCAAGCGCGCAGCGCGCGTCGCTGAGCGCAGCACTCACACGGAGCGTTCTCTACCGCCATGCGTCGCGTCGTCGTCACTGGGCTCGGCCTGCTCACGCCCGTGGGCGCGGGCGTCGAAGAGTGCTGGAAGAACTTGATGGAAGGGCGCTCGGGCATCGGCCCGATCACGCTCTTCGACACCGAGAAGTTCGAGACGAAATTCGCCGGTGAAGTGAAGGGCTTCGACCCGAAGGCCTATATGGAGGCCAAGAAGGTCAAAGAGATGGGCCGCTTCGCCCAGCTCGCCGTCGGCGCAGGCGTCCTCGCGTGGCAAGACGCGGGGCTCGGCACGCTCGACGAGGCCGCGCGCGACCGCATCGGCTGCATCATCGGCGTGGGTCTCGGCGGAATCGACTTCATCGAGATCAACACCAAGACCCTCTACGAAAAGGGACCGCACCGGGTCTCGCCGTACTTCATCCCCGGCACCATCGCGAACATGGCCGCAGGTCAGCTCGCGATTCGCTTGGGCCTCCGCGGCCCGAACTACTGCACGACCAGCGCGTGCTCCTCTGGCGCGCACGCGATCGGCGAAGCGATGCACGCGATCCGTCGCGGCGCCGCGGACGTGATCTTGGCGGGCGGCGCGGAAGCCGCCGTCACCATGCTGGGCATCTCGGGCTTCAACGCGCTCAAGGCCCTCTCGACGCGCAACGAAGAGCCGCAGCGCGCGAGCCGTCCGTGGGACAAAGACCGCGACGGATTCGTGATGGGCGAGGGCTCGGGCGTCCTCGTGCTCGAAGAGTACGAGCGCGCCAAGGCCCGCGGCGCGAAGATCTACTGCGAGCTCATCGGCTACGGCGCGAGCGACGACGCGTTTCACATCACCAATCCCCCTGCGGAGAGCGAAGGGGCCCAACGCGCGATGCGCGCGGCGTTCGAGGACGCCAAGGTCGACCCGTCGACCATCGGCTATCTCAACGCGCACGCGACGAGCACGCCCGCGGGCGACGTTCAAGAAGCGAAGGGCATCCGCCGCGTGTTCGGCGCGGACGCGGACAAGCTCATGGTGAGCTCGACCAAGTCCATGATGGGGCACTTGCTCGGCGCGGCGGGCTCGGTTGAAGCCGCGATCGTGTGCCTCGCGGTGCTTCGAGGACAGATCCCGCCGACGATCAACCTCGAGAACCCCGACGACGGGTGCGACCTCGATTTCGTGCCCAACGTCGGGCGCGAGAAGAAGATCAGCGTCGCGATGAGCAACGCGTTCGGGTTTGGCGGCGTCAACACGTCGCTCATCGTCAGGAGCGTGTGATGGCTCGCTGGGCGATCGCCAACGATCACGCGGGGCTCCCGCTCAAGTCCACGGTCGCCGACGCGATCCGCGCGCTCGGCCACGAGCTCGTCGACCTCGGGACCAACAGCGCCGACAGCGTCGACTACCCTGATTTTGCCCACGCGCTCGCGTCGAAGGTCGCCTCGGGCGAAGTCTCGCGGGGCGTCTTGATTTGTGGCTCGGGCATCGGCGTGAGCATCGCGGCCAACCGCCACAAGGGCGTGCGCGCCGCGCTCTGCTCCGAGCCGCTCAGCGCCGCGCTCTCGCGGCAGCACAACGACGCGAACGTGCTCTGCATGGGCGCGCGGATCGTCGGCGCAGCGATGGCCGAGGCGATGGTGAAGGCGTTCGACGCGACCGCGTACGAAGGCGGCCGCCACCAGCGACGGGTCGACAAGATCGAAGGCTGAGCGCGCCCCGCTCGTTGTCGGGGCTCGCGCGGTTCAGCACTTCTCGATGGGGCCTGTGTACTCGCGCAGCTCGCGCTTGAGCACCTTGCCCGTGGGGTTGGACGGGAGGTGCTCGAGAAACGCCCACTCGCGCGGGACCTTCGGCCCCGAGAGTCGCTCGCGCACGAACGCCTTGAGCTCGGGCGCCGTCGCGTGCGCGTCGGGTCGCAGCACGACGAACGCGCGCAGCCGCTCGCCCCATTCGCCGTCTTCGACGCCCACGACCGCGGCTTGCGCGACCGCTGCGTGCGACGCGATGACCTCTTCGACCTCGACGGGGTACACGTTGACGCCGCCCGAGATCACCATGTCGCGCTTGCGCCCGACGATGTGGAAGCACCCGTATTCATCTTGCATCGCGAGGTCGCCGACCGAGAAGAATCCATCGCGCATGGATGACTGCGTCGCGTCGTCGTCCGCGTGATAGCCGGACACGAGCATCGCGTTTCGCGCGTAGAGCTCGCCGACCGTCCCTCGGGGAACGGGCCTTCCATCGTCGCCGAACAGCGCGATTTCGGTGCCGGGAACGCTGTGTCCGATGGTCCCCGGCGCGCGACGGAGCTCCTTGGGGTTGGCCACCGTCACGAGGCCCGTCTCCGTCGCGCCGTAGAAGTTGTAGAGCACGTCGCCGAGGCGCTCGAGCGTCCTCGTCGCGAGCGGCCCAGGGAGCTGCGCGCCGCCGCAGAACAGCGCGCGGAGGGACGTGAGGTCGTGCCGTCGAAACGCGTCGTCCGGCAGCGCCATCAGCCTGTGCAACATCGTCGGAACGATCGCCGCCGTCGTGATTCGCTCGCGCTCGATCGTCGCGAGAAATCGCTCGGGCTCGAACTCTCGCTCGATCACGCACGTCCCGCCGAGCATCAGCGCCATCCCCGCGAACCCGAGCCCCGTCGAGTGGTACATGGGGCACACGACGAGGTGGCGATCGTCGACGCGCATGGGCGTCTCGTGGATGAACGCGAAGAACCCCTCGATCTGACCCGTGGCGAATTTTCGCACCGCGCCCTTGGGTTTTCCGGTCGTGCCCGAGGTGTAGATGATGACGGTGCCCTCTTGGACTTCTGCGCTCGTAGCGGGCGGATCGCGCATGAGCGAGTCGATCGAGGCATAGCCGTCGACCGCGCCGTTGACGCTGAACGCGCGGCTCTTGTCGATCGCTCCAGCCGCGACGAGCGCGTCGATCGACGCGACGACCTCGTCCTCGAAGAAGACCACCTTCGCGCCCGAGTGAACGAGCAGGTACTCGAGCTCTTTCGGCGTCGAACGCCACGATCCGCTCACGGCGCCCGCGCCGATGCGCGACATCGCCGAGTTGATCACGAACACTTCGGGGCTGTTCTTCAGGATCGCGAGCGCGCGATCGCCCTTCGAGATCCCCGCGGCGCGGAGCCCCGCGGCGACGCGGTCGATGCGGCGATCGACGCCCGCGTACGTCCACGCGCGGCCGCGGTACTCGAAGGCGATTCGGTGGGGAGCATTTCGACCGTGGATGCGAAAAATAGCCGATGGTCCCGATCCCCCGAGCGCTAGCGAGCGCACCGCTCCCGCGAGACCCTTCGGGGTGATCCCTCGATACAGGCCGGTATTGACGGCGACACGCGCGAACATCGCCGCCTTGTCGGTGACGTTCTTCACTCTCTCGGTCAGATTCATTCCACTGCTCCGTGGTCCGTTGACTCGCAGCCTTCGCTCCTTCGAGGTTCTCCGTGGACTCACCGTTGTCCGTCAAGCTCGCTCGTCGCTCGTTTCTGACCGCTGGTGCTGCGGGAGCCGCGAGCGCTGTCGCGCTCGACGCGCTCTCGCAGGTCGCTCCGGCCCCCGTGCTCGGAGCTCCAGACGTCGCGACGCGCGCCGCGCTTCGAGCGCTCGCCGAAGCGGGAGCGGTGGTTCTCGTCGACGACATGGACGCTGGAGCGCAAGCGAAGGTGACTGTCCTCTGCAAGGTGTCCGCGCCGCTCGCGGAGGTTCGCGCGGTGATCGCCGCGCCCGAACGCTACGGTGATTTCATGACCGTTCTCCGCGACGTCTCGGTCGACAGTCGGCGGGGCTCGATGGTGGGCTTTCGCTTTCACGCCGTCGCGTCGATCTTCGACATCGAGACCAACGCTTCGCTTCGCGTGGTCAACGCGAGGCGGATCGACGTGTCCATCGTTCGATCGGACCTCGGGCCCGGCGCGGCGCGCTGGGAGCTCTTCGAAGATCCCCAAGGCGGAACGCTCGTCTCGTGCTCGTCGTGGGGCGACCCGAGCCGCGGCCACTGGCTCTTTCGGCAGATCGCGAGCCGCGGCGGCGCCGCGGTGGCCATGATGACCGCTGCGGTGAGCCTCTTGTTGTCGCTCTCGCTCGTTCGGCGATTGCGTCGGTCGGGCGCGGCGATCGTCCCGCCGAACAACGTTCCGCTCGCGCCGTTGCCCGAGCACGCGCGGGCGCTCGTCGGATCATCACGCGGCGCGATCGGCGCGGTCACGCTCGCTCCGAACGGCGCCGTGGTCCAAGCGAGCTCGTGCATCGGCGCCGCGGGAACGACCGCGGATTTCGAGCGTTGGATCAGCGACCCATCGCGCTACTCGCAGGTGTGGCGCTCGCTGCGAAACCTCCGCGTCGAGTCTCGCTCCGCCGAGGGCGTTCGCTTCTGGTCCGAGATCGACGCCAGCGTCGCGCGCTCGTCGGGCTCTCGATTGCTCACGATGCAGCGCGACAACGGCGTGGCGACGGCGCGATGGACCGGCGTGAGCGGCGACGAGCGCGGACACGAGCAGCGCTGGGACGCCGCGGCGCTCGCGCCCGGACGCATCGCCGTGTGTGCGACGGTTCGAGACGAAGTCTCTCGTGTGGGGTTTCCGCTGCGGTCGACGCTCGACCGCGAGCCGGCGTTGCGCGCGGGGTTCGCGTTCGGGCTGAGCGTCGTTTGGGCGCGTTCTCTCGCACGCAGACTCGATCGCGACGCGGCCGAGCGCACGACGACATCGCCCGACGCAGGGGTGAGTCCAGGTGCGTCGGGGACTGCGGCGCGGACCTGACTTCCTCGTTGACGACCCGAACTCCGTTTCTCTACGATTGTTACGATCGTTCGGTCATCGCGAGTCGAACGACACGAAAAGGAGAAGCGGTTCGAATGACCCCAACAGCGAAGAAGCTCCTGATTGCCGCTGGAGCGCTGGTACTCATTGGATTGGTTGTGAACTTCGTCGTGCTTCCAGGGGAGCGATCGACGCCAGCACAACAACGCGGCGTCGCTACGAACTGAGGCGCGGTTCTGTCGAACATCGACGCGGTTCGACGGACGACGCGCAGGACTTCAACCGCTGCGCCCAATGGTAGGCGACAGCCGAATCTCGGGACGGGCGCTCGAGCGCGATGCGAGGCCGCGCCGCTCACGACGTCGAGTCTTCAGGAGATTTCCTGCTGATTCGCGCGTGATACGCCGTCGTCGCGCGATCAGCGCACGAGGCATCTCGCGCGAGGCGCGTCGACGCGGCAGCCCCGATTCGTCGTCGTCGACTCGCGCACGAAGCGCAGAAACGGCTACTCTCGACGCGCAGTGATGCTTCGATCTCTTCGCGTTGCAGTGGGCGTCGCCGTCGTGTGTGCAGGCGCCGACGTGTTTGCGCAGACGGCGCCCGACCCGTGCGCGAGCTTGCCTTCGCTCCCTGGTGAGTCCACCACGCCCGCGACCACGGGCGCGACCCCCGCGCAGCCCACGTCCACGCCAGCGCTCAGCGCCGCGCAGATTTCACAGGCGTACCTGCGGTGCGCCCTCAATCAATTTACGCGACACGAGTATCGACAAGCGATCCGCTACTTCGACCTCGCCAATCGCGCTGCGCCGTCGGCGGACCTTCACTACAACATCGCCCGCTCGCACGAGCTGCTCAACGAGTACGAAGAAGCCGCGGGAGCGTACGAGCGCTATCTGCGCGACAAGGTCAACGCGTCGGACCGCGCCGAAGTCGAGGCGCGCATTCGCCAGCTCCGCGACCTCGCTCGCAGACGTCGCGAGGCCGCGCGGCAACAAGACGGTCGCGCGCTGCTCACGGTCAACGTCGATCAACCCGGAGCGCGCGTTCGAATCGACGGTCGCGAGGTCGGGACGAGCCCCGTCGCGAGCGGCGTTCAAGTGCAGCCCGGGAGCCATCGGCTCACGGTCGAGCGCGACGGCTACCAGCTCTGGCAGGGCGTCGTGCGCGCGCGCGCTGGAGAGACCGGGCGCGCGGACGTCGCGCTCGGTGAAGCGACGCGATACCGAACGCAGCCCGCTCCGCACATCGCGAGCTTCGCGCTCGGCGGGACGGGCGCCGCGGCGATCGTCGCAGGCGCGGTGCTCGGGATCGTGGCTTCGCAGCGGCCGGTGGGAAACGTCCCGGACGGGATGTACATGCCGTGCACGAACCCTCAAGCGACCAACTGCGGCCCGACGCCAGCGATGCCGATCACGCACGTGACGAGCTATCAGTGCGAACCGAGCGACCCGCTCACGTGCAACCGCAACGGGCTGCTCCTCGGCTCGTCGATCGCGATCTCTGCGGGCGTCGCGTTGATGACCGGCGCGGTCATCGCGTGGTTCGTCGAAGCGGGCTCCGGTCGCACAGAGCGCGTCCGCGCAACGGAGCGCGCGCGCGCCGCCCGCTGAGCTCACGTTCGAAGAACGGGCCAGAGCTCGCGCTGCACTTTGACCGCCGCGCGCAGCGCGTCGGACGCGTCTCGCTGTAGCTCTCCTTCGGGGCGCGCGACGGCAGAGCGGGCACCTTCGCGGAGGCCCGTGACGCTCTCGGCGATGCTCTGCTCGATCGCGCGGAGGTCGTAGCCGCCTTCGAGAGCGAGCAGCACGCGACCGTGACCCAATCGATCCGCGAGCGCCGCGAGTTGCGCCGCCATCCATCGATAGTCTGACGAGCGAAGGCGCATCGAAGAGAGCGGGTCTCGTTCGTGCGCGTCGAAGCCCGCTGAAATAATCACGAGCTTCGGCGCGAACGCCTCGAGCGTCGGGAGCACCACGCGCTCGAACGCCGCTGCGTACGCGGCTCCATTCGAATCCGCGGGCAGAGGAACGTTGACGATCGACCCGATGCCCTCGCCGTGACCGACCTCGTCAGCGCGACCGGTGCCTGGGTACAGCGGCCACTGGTGAATCGACGTGAACAGAACGCTCGGATCGCGGTCGAAGATGTCCTGCGTTCCGTTGCCGTGGTGCACGTCCCAGTCGACGATCGCGACGCGGTCGAGCCCGCGCGAACGCGCGTGCGCAGCGGCGATCGCGCCGTTGTTGAGCAGGCAAAACCCCATCGCGCGGTCGCGGGTCGCGTGGTGCCCCGGAGGCCGCGCGAGCACGACCGCGCGCCGGACGTCACCGTCGATCATCGCGTCGACGACGCTCAGCGCAGCGCCGGCTGCGCCCCACGCAGCCGCGCGCGATCCCGCCGAGAAAAACGTGTCACCGTCGAGGAATCCTTGCCCGCGGCGCAGCGATTGGTCGAGCCGCTCGATGTACTGCGCCGAGTGCGCGCGGGCGAGCTCGTCGAGGGTCGGTTCACGTAGGGTGAGGGCGGCAGCGTCGGGCGCGGCCGATTGAACGCCGCGTCGCGCGGCCGAAAGTCGCTCGGGCCGCTCGGGGTGAAAGCCCGGCGCGACGTGCGAATCGCCGCGCGGATCGAAGGCGATCGCGATGGGTTCGGAGGGTGCAGCGTCAGATTGCAAGGGCGTCTCGCCAGGATTGTGCACGAGCAGGAGCGTCTTGACCGCGTCTTTCGCCGGGTGTTACCTCGCTTTGACTAGCGCCGTCGCGAGGTCGCGCCAAGGGGCTGAGGAGGCACTCCGGCGCAAATCGCAGCGGTGGAGGACTCGCGCGCCGAACTTCGGACTTCTGTCTCACTCATCACCCGAAGCCCCTGAAGCTCTCGGCCGCGCCACGGAGCGAACCAATGCGTTGGAAACTGATCGCAGGAAACGTTGTTGCACTGCTCTTCGCGTGCATCGTCGCCCTCGTGTGGGTGCGGGCTTCGGTGACCGACGCGCTCTCGCGCGACATCTCGCCGATGGTCGAGCGGAGCGTCGTGCTCTTCGACGCCCTGCGCACCGCCCAAGGGGATCGCTACCAGAGCCTCGTGGTGGCGCAGGCAAACTCCGAGGCCGCGCGCGAGGTCTTCGCCGCGACGAACACCACGGCGCGAAGCCAAGCCGCGTTCGAGTTTGCCCAGCGCGTCGCGCGGACGTTGGGTGAGACGTACCCGCAGGGACGTCCGCGGCCCGCGGACGTCGTCGCGCTCACGGACGACCAGGGTCGCGTCCTCGCGCGCAACGTCGACGCGCGCCAAGAAGTGGGCCGCGACCTGAAGAACGAGTTCGAGGCCGTCGCGGCTGCGCTCCAGACGGGCAACGCGGTGCACGACTACGTTCGCTACGACAACACCAAGTGGTTCGACGTCGTGATCGCGCCGATTTCGCGCGAGGGTCGCGTGACGGGCCTCGCGGTCGTCGGCTACGAGCTGGCCGACAGCATCGCGGCGGAGGACAAGGCACGCCTCGGCGCCGAGGTCGGCTACATCGTCCGCGAAGGCGACCGCTTCGCGCTCCAGAGCCTCTCGTTCGGAACGCAGACCGAGAAGACCGCCATCATCGAGTGGGCCAACGCGAGCAACCTCGCGACGACGCTCAACAACGATGGGACGGTCCCCGTGCGCGACGTCGAGATCGGCGGACATCGATTCAAGATCGCGTCGCGCGCGGTTCCTGGGCTGCATCGTCCGACGCGCGCGGGCGCGGTTCGACCGGGCTACGTCGTGCTCGCGGACGTCACCGCAGCGCAGGCGCCCGCCACGGGAATCGCGCTCCCGATCCTGTACCTCGGCGTGATTGCGCTCGTGGTCATGATCCTGCTCAACATCCTCGTGTCCAACTCGATGCTCCAGCCGATCGAGGTCATCGAAGAGGGCTTGCTCAAGATCATCAACGGCGACCAGGCGCACCGAATCGAGCTGCAGCACGCAGAGCTCGGCGGGATCGTCTACCGCATCAACCAGCTCGTTCAGACGCTCACGGGCGAAGAAGAGAGCGACGAGTCCGGTCGGGTCTCCCGTCCGCCCTCGGGTCGCGCGCCGGGCGAAGGCGTCTGAGCGATCGTTTGCCGCGCAGATTCGGGGCGCGCGGCGGGCGGGAGGTCCGCGCGGGGGCACTTGGGATCTTGACGGCGCGACGTAACCGCGGAATAGCGCCGCATGCTCCGCGGTCGTTCACTGGGAGCATTCGAGGATGACACTCATGGGCTTGTTTGATTTCTTCAAAGGCAAGAGCGGCGCGAAGGCGCAGGCCGCGGACGACAAGACGCTCAGCAAGCACGCCGAGCGCGTGATGGACAAGCGCGCGATGAGCCCCGATCGCTTCGCGTCGATCGAGTTTCTGTGCAAGTCGGCGACGGCGGACGCGTGGCGCTCGGTGCTGCCTCGCTTCAACTTCACCGTCGATCCGTCGATCACCGACCGCGAAGAGAAACAGTACATCCTCGACTCGATCGTCGCGGCCCCCGAGAACGCCGTCGAGCCCGTGTGCGAGTACCTCCGCAACGCCGAGGCGCTCAACTGGCCCGTGAAGATGCTCCGCAAGATCGTCGACCGCGAGCGCCTCGTGAGCGAGCTGCTCTCGCTCTTGTCCGAGTTCGACACGGGCTACGCGAAGAACGCGGACCGCAAGGCGCAGATCATCGCCGAGCTCGAAGAAGAGAAGGACCCGCGCGTGGCCGCCGCGGTGCTCCCGTTTCTCGCGGACTTCACCGAGGACGTTCGCTTTCAAGCCGTCCGCACGCTGTTTCAGCAGGGCGACGCCGACGTGGCGTCCGCGCCGCTCGCCAAGCTGCTCATCGAGGACGACTCGGCGCGCATTCGGACGACCGTGGTCGACGGTTTCGCCGAGACGCGCTGGGTGATCACCGCCGACCAACGCGATCGCGTCGCGAGCGTGCTCCGTTCGGTCCCCACCGGTCCCTGGTTGCTCGACGGCGAAGGCCGCGTTCGTCGCCCCTGAATCGCGGTCAGCGCGTCGGCTGATCGAGCGCGCTCTGCATGCGGGCGCGGAGCGCCTCGAGCTTCTCGATGGACGAAGCCGGCGCGTTGCCCGCGCGCGCGTCCGCGATGGCCGCGTCGAGCTGCGCGATCTCGTCGGACTGCGATTTGCGCAGCGACTGAACCATCTCGAGAAACACGTCGAAGAGGTCCTCGAGCTCGTCGCCTTTTCGCAAGCGCTCGCGGATGTCGAGGTTGCCCTTGCCCACGGTCCGCAAGAGCCGCTTCAACTTGAATACAGGCCCCACGAGCTTGTGGGTGATCACGATCCCGAGCAGGCCGAGCAGGAACGTCATCAACCCGACGCCGACGATGAGCGTCACGCGGGTGCGGGCGTAGCCACGCTCGATCTCTTCGCGCGAGTGGCGGGCCTCGGCGAGCTTCGCGGTCAGCTCGGACTCGGCGCGGCGCAGGTCGCGGTTGATCTGCGCGATGAGCTCGGGGTTGTCCGCCGCGTTCATCATGGTGTTGGTGTGCAACACCTCGGCGCTCGTCTTGGATTCGCGAAACGCGCGCTCGGCCTGCGAGACCGCGTTTTCGGCCTGCATTCGCGCGGCGTTCGCGTTGCGAAACACGATCGCGCCGAGCGTCGTGCTGAGCACCAGCGCGACGCCGCAGATCATGCCCGTGTACTTGAGCTGAAACCGCGGGTTGAGCAGGTAGTTGCGCAGCAGTCGCTTCGGCGGTGCGCCGTGCGCGGCGTGCGCTGCGGTGTTGTCCGCGGACGACGTTGTCATCATGAAGACCTCGACGCGAGGGAGTGTAGCGTGCGGCGCGGTCGCGCGCTCGAAAACGCCGAGAATCGCGCGGCGCCACGCGTTCTGTCACCCGTTGAAGCGCGCGATGCGCCCGTGTTCGTCGCGATGGGCTCGGGCGCGATCATCGGGTCGTCGACAGGACTTGGGTGAGCGCGCGGTTGACCGCGGCGTTCATCGCTGTGGAAATCGCGCCCTGCTGCGGGTCGCCGCCGCCGCCGCTCACCGTGACCGCCGACGACGAGTCGAACTCGTACGCGCGTCCCGGGTACGTCGAGACGACGATCGAGACCGCCACGCGAACGCCGTTCGCCTGCTGGGTGACGGACTGAATGTTCGCGTCGAATTGATGCGCTCCGCGGAGCCTTCGCGCGCGCATCGTGCTCGTCGCCTGCGAAGACGAGCCGCTGTGACGCACGACTTCGCCTCTCGCGTCGAGCGCGCTCTCGAGCGCGCGCTGCGCGGTGGACTGCAGCGCCGAGGGGACGCCGCTCTGAAGATTCACGCGCCCGGCGGAGATCAGCACGACGGGCGTCGCGGAGCTGGTCGGCGTCTGCGTTCCGCCGTTGTTGGTCGTCCCGGTGTTTCGCGCGGCGGCGGCTTGAAGCATCGTGAGCGCGCGTCGCGCCTGCGTCTGCACGTCGCGCGACGGCGAGCGCGTCGCTTGTTGCACGGCGGGGAGCGCACGCGCGTCGCCGATCGTGGCGAGCGCGGCGATGATCGTGGCTTGCACCGTCAGGTCGCGCTCGGCGTTGAGGATCTCGACGATGGGCGCGACCGTGTCCGCTTCGCGAAGCTCGCCGAGCCGGAGCGCTGCGTTCGTGCGAACGCGCGCGTCCGGGTTGCTTCGCAACATCTGGAGCAAGAAGCTCGCGCGAGCGCTCTGCGCAACGGCAATGGACCCGCGCGCAGAGAGCGCTGCGAGCGCGAGGAAGGCGACGACCAGGCGCGAGGCGCGTCTGGCAGTGGTGCGTCGAACCATCGGGGCGGAGTATAGACGACGGTCCGCGCGGTTCATGCACTCGATTGTCACCAGTCGTTCGATCGCGGCGCGCGTGTCCGCGGTGGTTGCAGTCCGTACGTCGCTTTGTCACGCTCTCGCGTCCGGTGTTCAGAGCGGTTTCGGCGTGGTGCGCGGTCGTGCTGTGTGCGTCTACAGGAGAGGCGTTCACGCTCCGCGTTCTTGCGCCCACTGAACTAAGGGTCGCGCCCACGGTTCGACCGGACCGAAGCGGCGTCCGGCTCGCGCTCTCGCTGCGCGACGACAAGGGCGCTGGCGTTCGCGGCGTGGTGCGCGTCGAGAGCGGGACGCGCGCGCCTGTTCAAGCGCGGACCGACGCACAGGGACACAGCCACATCGAGATCGCGGTCCCGCGCGACGCGCGCGTGGTGGATGTGCGCGCGCAGTTCGCGGGAGACTCGACGCACTCGGCCGCGATCGCGCAGCTCCGTATCGACCTCGAGGCGCCGTTCGTGTCCGTGTCGCTTCTCGCCCCCGCGTCTGTGGACATCGATGGCCGCACCGCGATCGACCTCGTCGCGTCCGTGGACACGGGCGCGGTCGCCGCGGTCAATCCCCGCGGATGGGCTGTGCAGTTCTACGTCGACGGCGATCGTGTGGCGTCGAGCGAGGCGGACGCGACGGGGCGCGCTGCGGTTCGCTTGGACAACAGTCGCTTCGTCTCGCCGGGCGTGCGGGCGCTTCGCGCGGCGGTCGTTCTGCGCGGGAGCGAGCTGTTCTCTCCAGAGCGTCGCTTGATCGCGCGCGCGCTCACGTCGGTGGTCGCGACGCCCGTGCGCGACGAGCGCACCGGGCAGCTTCATTTGCGCGGCGCTGTCGCGTGGCGCGGTGGAGGCGTCGCGGGCGCGACGGTGCGCGTCGAGACGAACCGCACGTTGCTCGCCGCGGCGCTCACCGATCGCAACGGGGCGTACGAGCTCACGCTCCCTGCGCGGGTGCTCGTGGCGGGGGCGCGGGCGCGCGTCGTGTTCGTGCCGACGACGCCGTGGTTTTCTGGCGCAGAGAGCGGCGAGTTTTATCTCGCTCCGCCGGCGCTCGCGTCGGTGTCGTGGCGGTTCGTGCTCGCGCCGATCGGGCTCGGACTGTTGGCGTTTGCGCTCGCGCGCGTGGCCCGTCGCCGTCGCGACGAAGCGCCAGCGCCGTCGAAGGTCGAAGACGGCGCGGTGCTCGAGCATGTCGAGGGCGGGAGCGAGCGAACGCTCTCGGTCCGCGTCGAAGACCGCGCGACGGGCCACGAGATCTCGGACGCGATCGTCACGATCGACGGAACTCCGTTGCCTGCCGGTGAGAGCCGCGCGGTCGAGGCGGGCGTGAAGCTGAAGGTCACCGTGCGGCGCGAGGGCTATGCGCCGAGGGACGTCACGGTTCGCGTCGATCACGAGCGCGCTGTGCGTCTTCGGGTGACGTTGGCTCCGTGGCGCGAGGCGGTGTTCGAGGTCGCGCGCGAGCACCTGCCTGCGCCGAACGGAGGAAAGGTGAGTCCGACGCTCCGCGAAACGGTCGAGGCCAAAGCGGGGGGCGCGAAAGAGCTGCGGCCTTTGTTCGACGCCGCCGAGCGAGGCGCGTACGGCCCGGTCGAGCCGGATCACGAGACGGTCGCGCACGTCCGCTCACTGGCCGATCGCGTCGGTGACGGGGAGCATTGACGCGCGGAATTCAGTTCACCTATCGTGCGGATGTGAGGCGCTGATCGGGCGATTTCCGCTCGCGCGCGCTCACACGAGAGAACCCTCGATGCCCCCAGCTCTGCTCGCTGTCATCGCCCTGGTCGTCATCGGAGCGATCGTATTCTTTGTGCTCCGCGGGAGAAAGCCCGCGGACGAGACGCTCGAGAGCGGCGAGGGCGAGAAGGCAGGCCTTCCGCCGCCCAAAGCTGGCGCGCAGCTCTCGAAGGAGCCCGCGTCTCAACCCGAGAAGGTGAAGGTCGGTGAGCCCGAGAAGGCCAAGCCGTCCGAGCCCGCGAAGGCGAAGCCCGCGGAGCCGAAGGCCGAACCCGCGAAGGCTGCAGAGCCCGAGAAGGCCAAGCCGGCCGAACCTGCGAAGACGCCCGAGGCGCCCGCGAAGGCGAGCGAACCCGAGGCTGCGAAGGCGGCGCCTGTCGAGACGCCTGCGTCCGAGCCCGCGAAGGCGAGCGAGCCCGCCGTCGAGGCGCCCGCGCCGAAGGCTGCGCCCGTCGAGACGCCTGCGCCTCGCGCGCCTGCGAAGGCCGAAGCGCGCGCGCCGAAGAAGGACGTCGCTGCGCTCAAGACGGGCCTGAAGAGCGCGCGTACGTCGTGGGTTCAGCGCCTCGTCGGGATCTTCTCTGGCAAGAAAGAGCTCTCGCCCGAGCTCGTGACGCAGATCGAAGAAGTGCTGCTCACAGGCGACGTCGGTGTGTCGACGACCGAGAAGCTCCTCGCGGTGCTGAAGGAGCGGCTCGACAAGAAGGACCTCGGCAACGAGGCGCTCGTGTGGCAGACGCTGCGCGAAGTCTCGCGCGAAGTGATCGACGTTCCCTCTGCGGCGTTCGGCGCGAAGAAGGGCGACGGTCCGCTCGTGATCCTCGTCGTCGGCGTCAACGGCGTCGGAAAGACGACGACGATCGGCAAGCTCGCGGCCCGCTACAAGGAGCAGGGCAAGAAGGTCTATCTCGCGGCGGGCGACACGTTTCGCGCGGCCGCGGTGGCGCAGCTCGAGGCGTGGGGCAAGCGCGTCGGCGTTCAGACGATCAAGGGCAAGGACCTCACAAAGCCGAGCGCGGTCGTGTACGACGCTGTTCAGCAAGCGGCGAAAGAGGGCGCAGACGTCGTGATCGCGGACACGGCGGGGCGCCTCCACACCAAGACGCCGCTCATGGACGAGCTGCGCAAGCTCGGCGACGCTGCGAACAAGGCGCTCCCGGGAGCTCCGCACGAGATCCTTCTCGTGCTCGACGCGACCACCGGGCAGAACGCGGTGATTCAGGTCAACGAGTTCAAGAGCGCGCTCGCGGTCAGCGGCATCGTGCTGACCAAGCTCGATGGAACTGCGAAGGGCGGCGTGATCCTGTCCGTGTGCGAGGAGCACAAGATTCCCGTGCGCTTCATCGGCGTGGGCGAGAAGGTCGACGACCTTCGCGAGTTCGACGCGGACGAGTTCTCCGAAGCGTTGTTCTCGGCGGCGGGCGAGGGCGAGGGAGCAGAAGGCGCCGCGTGACGCCTTCCACCGCGGAATCACCGCAGAAAACTACTGCGTATCAGCGGTAAGTTTTGGTGTTGCCGCAAGAATCCGCTGCATGATATAGTCCCGCTACTTTCGAAAAACCTTAGTATTTTCGTAGGGTTACAGTCGTTCACCCCGATCGTCGCCAGAGTGGCGATGACAGCTCTACCGGAACCGGAGTGACGGATACGACGATGCGTCGCCGAACGATCGCCAAAGCACTGTTGACTGTCGCGTTTGCGACTGCGCCGACCGCGGCATTTGCCCAACGGCGCAACAACCAACAGCAACAACAACAGCCAACGGGAGACCAAGGCGGTGACGGCGGAGGCATGACCTTCACCACCGACGAAGCCAACGGCTCCGGCGACCAGAGCGGCCAGACGGGCGCAACGGGCGGCACCACAGGCGGCACCGGTGACACCACCGGGGGCGCGGGCGGTGACAGCAGCGGCGGCGGTGGCATCGGCGGCCTCGACGGCGTCGGTGGCCCCGAGGTCCGCGCGCAGACGCGTCCGATGACGGAGCGCATCTTCGCGGTGCAGCAGATCTACGCGCTCCGCAACAGGCGCTTCGAGCTGCAGCCGACGGTGGGCATCTCGCTCAACGACCCGTACGTCTCGCACACGGGCATCGGACTCGCGGCGAACTACTGGATCACCAACGTGCTCGCGGCGGGCGCGAACTTCATGTTCAACCAGCCGTTCAACGGCCGGTCGGACGTGGACCTTCGTGCGTCGCGCTCGATTGGTCTCGTGGTGCCGATCAACGAGTACCAGCTGCTCGCGCAGGCGAACTTCACGTACGTGCCGGTGTACGGCAAGTTCCTGATGTTCAACCGCTTCATCTTTCACTACGACTTCTACCTGATGGCCGGCGTCGGCATTACGCGCACGCGGCCCATCCCGGTCGTAGACCCCGAGGTGCGGCGCTTCGACTGGCAGACCGCGATCCTCTTCAACGCGGGCATCGGTCTTCGCGTGTTCTTCAACCGCTGGATCGGCTTCGTCGCGGAGATCCGCAACTACATCTATCCCGAGCGCCTCGAGAGGCTCACGATCGGCACGCCGGGCGTGGCTGACTTGCCGCCTGCGGATCCAAACGCGCCGTGCCAGATGGGCATGGGCTCCGGTCCGACGTGCGGCTCGCGCTACGACCCGGCCACGTGGTTCGGGCAGACGGCGCTCACGGACAACGTGATGATCCAGGTGGGTCTCACGATGCTGTTCCCATTCAACCCGTCGTTCCGTCTGCAGAAGTGATCGCGGACCCCATGGCTGTGAAGGACCACGACTCGCGAGAGGGCACAAAGGTCATGAAGCGTTGGATCGGAGCGGTAGCGTTCCTCGGAGCGACGGCGGTTGCGTCCTCCGCGATGGCTCAAGACATTCAGATCACGGGACCGCTCGCGGGCGCTCCGTCCTGTCGTCGGTGCGTTCAGTACCGCGCAGGTCGATTCGCGGCGTCTCCGGCGTTCGGCATCACGTTGCAGGACGACCTCAACCGCGCGCTCATCGTCGGAGCCAACCTGCAGTATCACTTCAACGATATCTTCGGGATCGGCTTGTACGCGGGCTACGCAGTGGGCCAGGTGCCGACTTCGCTCGCGAACAACGCGTCGCAGTACGCGGGGCTCGACAACATGATGGGCGGGGCGATGAACCTCTTTCGTCCGTCGCCCAACGTTCCCTCGCGCGAGAACTTCCTGCGCCAGCTCGGACGGATGGGTCTCATCCTCGCGCTTCCGCAGCTCTCGCTGACGCCGCTGCGAGGCAAGTTCGCGCTGTTCCAGAACGTGTTCATCGACGCTGACGTCTCGATCTTCGCGGCGCCCGCGATGATCCTCGTCGAAGAGCGCGCGAACTTCGACCAGTTCGACGCGCAGGCGGGCTCGACGTCGGCCCCGAACTCCGAGCGTGTCCTCGCGAGCCAGACCGCGCGGGCGACGCGTCCGGCGTTCACGGGCATGTTCGGCGCGGGATTGAACTTCTACTTCAACCGCTTCCTCTCGCTCTCGATCGAGTACCGCGCGTTTCCCTTCTCGTGGAACACGTCGGGCACCGACGAGAACACGACTGCGCGCACGTGCGGCGGCAACGGCATGCAGAGCTGCGCGGGTTCGCCCGACTACCTCGTCTCGCCGATGAACAACGCCGTCGCGATGGGCCAGCCCGGCGGGCGGTTCCTCCTCGACGCGAACGACCGCACGTTCCGCTGGAACCAGATGGTGAACTTCGCGTTCAACATCTTCTTGCCGACCGCGCCGCGCATCAGCGACTGATCGAGCACCGCTCGATTGAGTTGGGGGGACACACGGGAGGGCGACGCGAGGGAGCTTCAATTCGGAAGCTGCTCGGGTTTCTTTCGCGCGTACGGCAGGAACACGACGATCCCGCCCGTCGCGACGTCGTCCGTCTTCGGGCTCGACACGGGCGCTCCATCGACCTTCGAAGGCGCCTTGTGCTCGAAGGGAACAACGACGCCCGCGGCGGCCACTCGATCGGCGCGCGCCTCGTCCTCGGCCCACCGCGCGAGGATGCGCTTTCCGCGGCGCTTCGAGCGGACGTAGGCGACGAAGAGGAGCCCCGCGGAGCCCACCCACAGCGCGGAGCTCCCGAGGACGAACGGCAGGAGCAAGTGCCGGTTCTTCACCTCGTCGCGCCACGAGCTCTCTGCGTAGCGAAGGGACATGCCCCACGTGCGCCGCATTCCGTCGTCGAACACGACGCCGTCGCGCAGGTGTTCGCTGAAGACGCCGAGCCGCGCGTGACCGTCTTTTCGCAGCAAGAATCCCACGAAATCGGCGCTCTGCGCGTACGCCAGATCGACGCGCGACGAGCGCTCGCCGAACGCGCTGTCGAGCTCGTGCAGAGGGATCAATCGATCGAACGCGCTCGCCCGCGCGAGCTCTTCGAAGCGCTCCCACGAGTGCTCGCCCGCTTGCTCGACCGCGACGCCTTCGGAGAACCATCGCGGAACTGGCGCGTTGTTCGTCGCGACGGCGAGCAACAAGTGCGAGAGCTCGTGGCGGAGCACGCGACGGACGTCCGACGCTTCCCACGTGCGCGGCGCGCTCGCGGACACGAGCGTGAGTCGGAGCGACGGATACGCGACACCCACTGCGTATGCGGGCGGCGGCGCCTCGGGCGGGGCGAGCGCTCGCATCGTGTCGGGGTCGGGGACGAGCCGAACTTCGATGGGCGGGAGCGAACGAAGACCGAACTGCGTCTGCAGCGACGCGAGGTCGCGGTCGATGTTGGTGAGCGCAGCGCGAAGCGAGCCGACGAGGTTCGGCGGGTACGCGACGGACACGTTTCCGTGGCGCTCGACGGTGTAGTTCGCAGGACGCGCGGGGATCGTGAGCGCGCGTCCATCGGGCGCTTCGGTCACGAGGTCGCGCGCGGTGCGCGAGAGCTCAGCGATCGTCGCAGCAGACTGCGCGCGCGCGACGCTGGGTCGCGCGAACGCGAGCAAGAGCGCGAACAAAAAGGCGAAGAATCGGTGCAACGCACGGGTTTTCACGGCGCTGTTCCAGGACCTGAGACTCGTACGAGCGGAACGGAAGGGCCAATCGTCTGGGCTGCGATGAACGCGCCCACCAAGCCCGCGCCCGCGACGCCCGCGACGACCCACGCCCACACTGGCGTCGAGCGCGCGGGAGGCGTCGTCGGACCAACCGTCACGCGCGGGTCGGGCGTCGTTGTCGCTCGGCTCGTGGTCGTCCGCGTCGGCGCCGAGTTGGCGGTGTTGCGCGCGGGCGTCGTGCTCGTGGAGGGCGTTGTCGCCGCGGAATTCGTGGACGAGGATTGCGCGGTGCTCGCGCCGTTCGTCGTCGTGGTTGTGTTCGCTGTGTTCGTGGTGGTTGTCGTTGTCGAAGCGGTCGCCGTCGTACTGGCCGCGGTCGTTGTGGTGGCGGCATCGGGCAGACCGAAGCGCGACGAGAGCACGCTGTCCGAATACGTCGTGGCCTCGGTCGCGGCGTCGTAGCGGCTCGCGAGGACATCGAATCGACGCAGCGAAATGCCTCGCGGAGTGGCAGAGACTACGGCGATCTGCGCGCACCCGAGCGCGTCGGCGATGGCCGTCAACGGCTGCGCGTCGGCGTCGTTGAACGAGAGCGCGCGTCGCTGTCGGGCCAGCGCGACGAGCGTTGGATCTTGCGCGGTCGCTGGGAGCTCACCACGGAGGGCGCCTCGCGCTTGATCGTCGCCCACAGTGCGAACGGTCGTCGTGCGCGCGGCGAGGTCGTGGATGCGCTCGGCGATCGATCGCGTGGTGGTGTCGGGATCGCGCGCGACGGCGACGCAGAGCTTCGGCGCGACCTGCGCAGCGGCGATCGTCGGAGCAAAGAAGACAGCGAGACAGATCGCGAGCGAGGAGCGCATGGGAGGTTCGTGCCGGTGGTCAGTGTACGGGAGCTATTCGTCGTCGTCGTCTTGATCGGGCTGCGTGACGCGCGGGGTGGCCTCGAGGATCGCGTCGGCGTACGACGGGCGTAGCGCGAGCGAGTCGTCGGGCAATCGGTACTCGGGGCGGATCCAGACTTCGTCGAGGTACAAACCGTAGGGCGGCGCTGTGATTCCCGCGCGGGTGCGGTCGCCGGTGGCGAGCACTTCGTCGATGACGCTCTCGGCGAGGCGGCCGCGGGCGGTGTCGACGAGCGTTCCCGTGATGATTCGCACCATGTTCTTGAGGAAGGCAGTGCCTTCGACCTCGAGCGCGACGAGCGACGGAACGCCCGCGTAGTCCCTGCGAACGCGCACGCAGAACACGTGGCGCACGGTGCTCTCTCGTTCGCAATCGGCCGCGCGAAACCCACGAAAATCGTGGACCCCTACGAGCTTCGCGGCCCCGCGCTCGAGCGCCTCGAGGTCGAGCTTGTCGTACACGTGCCACGAGCGGTCGCGTAAGAGCGGGTCTCGCGACGCCGCGTTGAGGACGAGGTATCGATAGCGCTTGCCCGCGCTGGCGCGGCGCGGGTCGAAGCCGTCCTGCGCCTCGCGCGCCTCGATCACCGAGATTTCGGGAGGCAATTTGCTGTTGAGCCCGAGCCTCCAGCCCTTCATCGGGATCTGCGCGCGCGTCTCGAAGGACGCGACCTGCGCGAGCGCGTGAACGCCGGCGTCCGTCCGCCCGGCGCCGTGTACGCGAATGGTTTCGCCAGCCATTTCACTGGCCGAACGCTCGAGCTCCTCTTGCACCGTCCGCGCGTTGCGCTGCCGTTGCCATCCCGAGAGCGCTGCGCCGTCGTAGCGCACGATGAGTCGGATGGTCGCCATTGCCGTACGCAGAGATAGCGCATCGGTTGCGTGTCGCATACGGAGCTCGCGCGCGGCGTCGGCCGATCACGATCGACATCGAGCCTCCGGCGATGCTTGACACGGATGCGCTGTCCGTTGACGAATCCTCGGTTGGAGGCACGACAGCCGTGACCGTGTTCGACGACGAAGTTCAGCAGGAGATCACGCGAGCCGCACGGCTCGTCGAGGAGACCATCACCGCGCTCGGCATCGACGCGGCGAGCGTCCGCATGCCCGCGCCTGGAGGCGGAAAGGCGTGGTCGCTCATGCGCGGAAGCGCGGCGGTCGCGATCTTTCTGCGCTCTCCGCGGCCCGGTGAAGACGCGCCGTTTCTCCGCGTGGTCTCGCCCATCGTGGTGATCGACAAGGGCAACGAGGCGGCGCTGTTTCGGCGCTTGCTCGAGCTCAACGCGAGCGGCCTGGGGTCGGTGGCGTTCGGCGTGCACGACGATCGCGTCGTGGCCGTGTCCGAGCGGCCCACGCGAGACCTCGATCCGAGCGAGGTTCGCTACATTCTTCAAGTGGTCGGCGCCGTGGCGGATCACTACGACGACGAGCTCACGCGGCTGTTCGGGGGAACGAAGGTCAGCGACCGCCGCTGAGCGCGATCGCCGCCGATCGAGTGTTCGAAGCACCACGGGAGACACCTTGCGATTGCGCGAGCTTCGGCGATGACGTGGCGAATGCTCTCGCGCAGGGACCACGTCGCGTGCGTTGCGCTCGTGGCTGCGGCGTCGTCGCTCGTCGCGCCGGAGGCTCGCGCGATCGAGTACGACATTCACGCCGAGAGCCTCGCGCAGGCGTACCAAGTGCGCGGGCCCTTCGGGACGCCGGTGCTCTCGACGCGGCGGTTTACGCAGACGCTCACGCTGGCCGCGACGCACTCGTTTGGCGAGCGCGCGCCGGCGCTCGCGTTTCGTGTGCGACTTCGCTTCGACGGTGAGTTTGGTGACGCGTGCGGCGGGCTCGCGGGGCGCTGCCTCGAGGAGACGACGCGCGAGCGACGCACTGATTTTGTCCCGGGATTCGAGCGGCGATCGGTCGATCTACCGTACGCGTACTTCGAAGCGAACAACCTCCTTCGCGGCGCGCTCGACCTTCGCATCGGCAGGGTGTTGTCGTCGGACGTCCTCGGGTTCTTTGCGTTCGACGGGGCGCGGGCGCGGGCGTACCTCGGTCGGTACGCGACGATCGAAGCGTACGGGGGCCTGGAGGTCCGCGGCGGATTCGCGCTCTCGAACGCGCGATTCGAGCGCGACGGCGTGCTGCGCCTCGATCGATCCGCGTGGGAGCCGTCGCTCGCTCCGTACGTCTCGGAGTCCAAGCACGCGCCGGTGGTGGCGGTCGCGATCGAGACCGCGCCGTGGCTCCCTGCGTTTGCCCGCGCGACCTATCGCCGCGTGTGGACCTCCGACGGAACGAGCGAAGAGCGCATCGGCGCCGCGGTCGACGCGCAGCTGCACCCGCGCGTTCGACTCGAAGGACGGGCGGCGTACTCGCTTCCGCATCGGGCGTTTTCGGTGCTCGGCGGCTCGGTGCGCTACGACGATCGAGCCGCGGGTCTCTCGGTCGACGGAGGGTTCGAGCGTATTCGACCGACCTTCGATCCGAGCTCGATTTGGGCTGCGATTTGGGCGGACGGCGTCGACGAAGCGCGCGTCCGCGTCGCGCACCGAGGGCGAGGTCCCTGGACGTTCTCGGCCATCGCGCACGGGCGTCGGTACGCGCAGTCCGAGTCCGGACCGTCGACCAACGCTGCGTCGAGCGGCGATCGCTGGCACGGCGGCGGGACGATCGCGTTCGTGTACGACGGCGTCGCGTGGGACGTCGGCGCGCGGGCGAGCGGCGAAGCTGGCGCGATCGGCGCGCGGGGCGGTCTCGATCTCGACGCGTCGTTCGAGCCGTGGGCGGGGCGGCTGCGGTTCGACGGGCGCGCGTCGCTCTGGGGCAACTACGACGCCTCGCGGCCCGAGCGAACGGGGCCCACGCTCGCGCTCGTCGCGGGCGCTGCGACGAAGCTCGGTCCGATCGCGTGGCTCCACGTCGACGGCGAGTGGGACGCGAACGCGATCGTCGGGCATCGCGCGCGCCTGCAAGCGACGCTCGTGATCGGAGCGCAGCCGTGATCGATCGTCGCGCGATGCGTGCGTGGCTCTGGCTCGTCGTGGCGATGTTCGTCGGCGCGGCGTGCGGAATTCGCGCGGGCGCGAGCGTCCTTCGACGTGGCCCGCGCGTGTGGGAGCGCGGCTCGGACGACGGAGGCCCGTCGCGCGCGATCTATCCGACCCAGCGAATTCCGCTGCGGTTCGACCATCGGCAGCACCTCGCGATCGGCGGCGTGACGTGCGAGCGATGCCATCGCGATGCGGCGAGCAGCGATCGGGTCAGCGACCGGCTCTTGCCCGATGAAAACGTGTGCGCGAGCTGTCACTCCATCAGCCGCGCCGAGCCGACGCGCGCCGCGACGCCCGCCGCGCGGTGCGACGCGTGCCACGTGGGGTTCGACCCGGCGCGGCCCGTGAGCGTGGCTCGCGTGGAGATTCCGCCGGCGAATTTGCGGTTTTCGCATCGACGACACGCGGGCGCTGGGGTGCGTTGCGAGGACTGCCATCGTCGTGTGCGCGAAGGGGCGCTCGCGACGCGGCTCGACCTGCCGACGATGCGCGAGTGCACGAGCTGTCACGCGCAGCGAGGGGCCTCGACTCGGTGCGCGAGCTGTCACCTCACGGAGGCCGACGGCGTGCTTCGAACGCGCTTCGAAGAGGGCTGGCTCAACCCGCCGTCGTGGATGAACGGCCTGCGCCACGACGCGGATTTCTGGGTCAATCACCGCTCGATCGCGCAGGCCAATCCTGCGTCCTGCAATGACTGTCACCGCGAGCGCGAGTGCGTCGACTGTCACGACGGTCGGATGCGCGATCGACGCACGCACCCCAACGACTACCTGACGTTTCACGGAGTCGAGGCGCGCATGGCGGCCGATCGCTGCTCGAGCTGCCACCGCGAGCAGACGTTTTGCGAGGGGTGTCACCGACGCGCGGGCGTCGCGCTCTCGTCGGCGCCGGCCGCGCGGGGCGGAGCGCGATTTCACCCGCCGTTTGCAGTGTTTTCGGGCGCCAACGTCACGTTCGAGCACCACGCGATGGAGGCGCGCCGCTCGCTCCAGACGTGCGTCTCGTGCCACGCCGAGCGCGATTGCACGAGCTGCCACGCGGTGCGCGGCCTCGGGGGCGCCGGGGCAAACCCGCATCCTCCCGGGTTTGGCGCGCAGTGCGGAGCGCTCTTGCGCGCGTCGTCTCGCGGCTGCGCGGGCTGCCACCAGGACCTCGCGTCGCTCGCGGCGCGATGCCCGTGAGGCGCGACGAGCGCTACCGGCGATAGCGGCCGATCTCGATTTCGGGTGCGAGCGCCGAGCGGATCGATCCGTAGCGGCTGCGGATCGCGCTTACGGACACGTTGTAGCGCTCGGCGAGCGATCGCTGCGTCACGTTGGCGCCGTCGACGCGGTGGATCGCGTACTCGATCGCCGCGGCGAGGGCGCGTCCGTCGCGGGTGGCGTCGGTGCTCTCGCGGGACTCGTAGTCGACCCACAGGCGTCGCGCGCGTGCGCGCTGCTCTTCGGTGAGCGGCGCTCGCTCGAGCAGCTCGTCGATCGAGTCGTCCGCGGGCGGCGCGGGGCTGTCGGGCGCGGGCGTGCTCGATCCGTGCTCGATGTGCGCGAGGAGCGCGGGAGCGCCTTGGGCTTCGCGCGCGGGCGCTCCCTCGGCGATCCACTGCGCGAGCTCTGCGAAATCGCTTCGGTTCGGGTGGCGCGCGGCGAGCTCGACCGCGAGCTCGCGGGCTTCGTCGATCGCTCCGGCGCGCGCGAGGCAGTGCGCGAGCGACGCGGTGACGTCGTCTTGCGAGGGCTCTTCGCGGTGCGCTGCGCGCAAGAAGGGCAGTCCGTCGCGAGGGAGGTCGAGCGCGACGTCGTAGAGGTGCCCGACGTTGTGGGCGTACCAGGGGTTGGAGGGGTTTGCAGCGAGCGCGCGGCGGTACGAAGCGATGGCAGCGCGATAGTTGTTTTGCAGGGCGAGGGCGAGGCCGAGCAGCGCGTGCGCGGCGTCATCGGACGACGACTGAACAGCGACGCGTCGCGCGTGCAACGCCGCGCGCCACGGAGCTTGTTCGAGCAAGAGTTCGGCGAGCTGGCGGTTTGCGAAGCACCACTCGTCGGAGCCTTCTTTCGCGACGGACGCGAGGCGCTCGAGCTGCGGCAACAAGAACGCCTTCGAGCGACCTGCGCGAACGGCCTGCTCGAGTTGGCGGCGCATGTGCGCCTCGGGCGTCGGAGCTTCGTCAGTCATGACCGATGCAGAGGGACTGCGTTGATAGCTCTCGCGACCTTCGATCAGCAAGCGAGACCGTTGTTCGGTGGCAACTCGAGTGGCCAGCGAAACGCCCCACGAATCGAAGTGACGGAGGAAGAAAGGCACCCCTGGCGAGCGTATGGAGTCGTGTGCACGATGCGATTCGCGTCGTCGCAGACCGCGATGCGCGGGTCGTCGAGTGCGCAAACCTTCGCGCGAGGTGCTAGAAGATGTCCATGGCTTCGGTCACCAACCTGCTGAGAGCGATGACCCTCTTCGTCGCCGCCAACGCGATGGGTGGCTGCATCTTCGCGACGACAGCGCGCTCGGGCGCCTACGACTACACGTACCAGCAGCACGACGGGACGTACGGCTACACGACCACGGCGGCGCCCGGCACGGTGTACTACTCGGGCGGGTACTACGGCGGCGTGTACTACCGACCGGGGTACTACCGGCAGCGCGCGCCGTTCGTGACCGTGTACGGGCAGCCGCAAGCGTACGCGCAGCCCGTCGCGCAACCGGTGTATCAACCGCAGCCGGTGTACCAGACGCAGCCCGTCTATCAGACGCAGCCGGCGTACGGAGGATCAACGGTCGTCGTTCAACCGGGGATGCAGTCGACGGGGACGGCGGTCGCGACGCCTGTGCAGTGAGCGAATCGCGCGGGGATTGATCACATGAAGCCGGTCTTGCGACCCGCTTTGTCAGCGTTGGTCGTCTCCGAGGCCGCGCCGCGGAGCTCTTCGATTGGAAACGCGAAGCGCTGTCCCTTGCGTGTCTCGCCAGACACGAGCGTCTCGTCGATCGTGATCTTGTTCACTTGCTGAATCGACCACGGCGCGCCGGCGCGGCCGGCGTGCACTGTGACGTCGCAGCCTGCAGCCACGGTGAATGTGTCGCCCGACTGCTCGCCTTCGCAGACGGCGCGGATGATGGCGCGCGCTTTGTCTCGGTTCATGCAAGGGAGCGTTACGCCGTCGACCCTCACGAGGTCAAGCCGCGCTCTCGTCGCTCAAGGGCAGCGCGGAACGAGCGGGAGCACGCCGGGGTAGAAGCTCCGAAGCTGCGTCGTGATCTGCGCGAGCGTCTGGTCCATCATGTCGCTCGCGCCGGGGCGAGCGACGCAGGCGACGCGGGTTGTTCCGCACACGGTGGCGTCTTCGCAGCCCGCGAGGGTGGACGCGGGCAGGGCGCGCATGATCGACGAGAGGCCGTAGAGGGGCTTTCCTCCGACCATCACGAGCTCGACGTCCGCGGCGACCGCGTCGACGAGCGAGCTGTACGGATCGCACCCTGTGTCGGGGATCACCATGAGGTCCGCGTAGCGTCCCGCGGCGAGCGTCCCGATCTCGTTGTGCCTGTCGAGGACGCGCGCGGCGTCGCTGGTGACCATCTCGACGAGCTTGCGATCGGTGAGCAATCCAGGCCACCGATTGCGTCCGACGTTGCGCGCATAGCGCAGCTCTTGGAGGATGTCCGGCGCTCCCGAGGGGGTCCAGTCGGGCGCGAGGGACACGAGGACGCCGCGCATGAGCGCCGAGCGAATGTCGGTCGTGTCGCCGTAGAGCGCGACGTTCGAGCGCGGAGACCACACGAGGCGCGCGCGCGCGGCGCCTGCCTGCATGTGCTGGCTGTCCATCAGCGCGGTTCCGTGGACCATCACGGTCGCCTGCGTCAGGAGGTTCTTCGTGACGAGGTCGGTGAACTCGGCGCGCGACGAGTCGTCGATGCCCTCGGACAGGTGAACGATGTACGTCGTCAGTCGACCGTCATCCATCTGCGTGCGCAGGTTCGCTGCCGCCGCGGCGTCGACCGTCGAGATCCCGAGGATGTTCGTCGCGTGACGATCGACTCCGCCGAAGTCCGCGCCGAACTCGGGGTTGCGGGCGAGCACGCGCGTGCACGTTCGGTTGGGGCCGCCCTGGATGGTCGTGGTGCCCGCGAAGATGGCGCGCGCCTCGCCGTACTTGGCCATCGCGCACTCGTGCGTCCCGACGTTCGTGCGGTACGGCGTAATGAACGTGTCGTACGCGGCGGCGCGCTGCCACTGGTAGCGGTTCATGTACAGCCGCCCCGCGACCCACTCGGGGAGCCAGTTGTACGAGACGTGATTGTGACCGTCGATGAGGCCGGGATAGATCAGCCCGCCAGTGTCGATGATCGTCGCGTTGCGAGCCTCTGCGCGGGAGGAGCACGCGCCGGAGGGTCCGACACAGTTAATCAAGTTGCCGACGACGAGCACCTCGCCGTTCGCGTGGATTTCGGCAGGCGTCACGATGCGTCCGCGGAGCAAGAAGCGCGTCGCGTCGGACCCCGCCATCACCGACGGCGCGCGCGTGCGACAGCCGCACGTCACGCGTCGCTCGGGCATCAGCGTCGCCGTCACGGGCTGCATCGGCGGCGGTGGAACGATCGCGCACCCTCCGTCGCCGATCATCGTCGGTGCGTCGGTCGGCACGTCTGCGCCCGAGTCCGTTGCGACGCCGGAGTCCGCGGGCGCTGTCGAGTCGACGCCCGTGTCGACGGTGGTCGCGTCGGGGAGTCCCGAGTCTGCGGGCTCGATCGCGTCGGTGGCGCTGTCCTCAGCGATTCCCGTGTCCGCGGTCTGGACGTCTACGCCCGTGTCCGGGCGACGAAGGTTGTCGTCGCACGCGGCGAAGGCGAGGGCGATGACCGGAGCTCCAAGGACAAAGCGCTTCATGGGCGAACACGCTAACACACGGATCGCTCGGTCCGTGGTCGACGGATCGCGCTAGGCTCGCGTCGTGAGCACGATCGAAACGGTCGCCCCGAACGTCGAGCGACTCTCGCTGCGGACCCCGACGCTTCCGCCCGCAACAGAGACCAATACGTACTTTGTCGAGCGCGACCTTGAATTCTACGTGGTCGAACCTGCGCCGTCGTTCGACGAAGAGCGCGCGATGCTCCTCGAAGCGACCGATCGAAAAATCCGTGGGGGCTGGCGATTGCGGGGCGTGATCCTGACGCACCACCACGGCGATCACATCGGCGCAGCGGACGCGATGCGCGCGGCGTTCGGCGCTCCCACGATGGCCCACCACGAGACGCGCGCACGACTGCGCGATCACGTGGCGGTCGATCGCGTGCTCGACGAAGGGGACACGCTGTTCGACGGCGAGGTCGAGCTCGTTCACACGCCGGGGCACGCGAGGGGGCACTTGTGTCTCCGCGATCGCGCGCGGAGGTGGCTCATCGCTGGCGACATGGTCGCGAGCGTCGGGACGATCGTGATCGACCCCGACGATGGCGGCGACATGCGCGCGTACGTGGCGCAGCTCACGCGGCTCGCGGACGAGGGCGCGGGGATCGTGCTTCCCGCGCACGGAGCGCCGATCGAAGAGGGCGAGGCGAGGCTGCGGTTCTATGTGGCGCATCGCTTGGCGCGCGAAGCGAAGGTGCTCGCGGCGGTCGCGGGCTTCGAGGCGCGCGGGGCGTCGGAGGACCAAGTCGTCGAGCGCGCGTACGAGGACACGCCGCGCGCGATCTGGCCCATCGCGCTCAGGAGCGCGCGCGCGCACCTCGGGAAGCTCGCGGCAGAGGGCGCCGTGCGGCTCGACGGCGATCGCTGGTTTGCCCTGTAAATCGTCCGGCGAATCGATGGTTGTGCGGCCGCTCAGCCGAAGGACATGATCGCGAGGTCGCTCGCGACCTTGAGCGTGGGCTCGGTCTTGTCCTGAACGTCCTTGGCCGAGTGTCCCGGCGCGACTTCGCGGAGCAGCAGGCCCTCGGCGGTCACGTCGATCACGGCCATGTCCGTGATGATCTTGTGAACGACGCGCTTGCCGGTGAGCGGAAGCGCGCACTCGTTGACGATCTTCGCGGAGCCATCCTTCGCGAAGTGCTCCATCATGACGATGACCTTGCGCGCGCCGTGGACGAGGTCCATCGCGCCGCCCATTCCCTTGACCATTTTGCCGGGGATCATCCAGTTGGCGAGGTCGCCGACGGCGCTCACCTGCATCGCGCCGAGGATCGCGAGGTCGATGTGGCCGCCGCGGATCATCGCGAACGAGTCGGCGCTCGAGAAGAAGCTCGCGCCAGGGTTTGTCGTGATGGTCTCTTTGCCTGCGTTGATGAGGTCGGGGTCTTCGCTCCCCTCGATCGGGTACGGGCCCACGCCGAGCACGCCGTTTTCGCTCTGGAGCACCACTTCGACGCCCGCGGCGACGTAGTTGGGAACGAGCGTGGGCATGCCGATTCCGAGGTTGACGTAGAAGCCGTCGCGGAGCTCGCGCGCGACGCGCATGGCGATCTGTTCACGGGTCAGCATGGTGGTCAGGCTCCCTTGCGAACGGTGCGGCGCTCGATGCGCTTTTGATAATTGGTGCCTTTGAAGACACGCTGCACGAACACGCCGGGCGTGTGCACGTCGTTGGGCTCGAGCTGGCCGGGCTCGACGATCTCTTCGACCTCGGCGATGGTGATGCGCCCCGCGCTGGCGCAGAGCGGGTTGAAATTGCGGGACGACGCGCGAAACACGAGGTTTCCGTGGCGGTCGGCCTTCCACGCTTTGACGATCGCGAAGTCGCCGGTGATGGCCTCTTCGAGCACGTACTCGCGGTCGTTGAAGACGCGGGTCTCTTTGCGCTCGCTGGCCTTCTTGATGGTCCCGTCGGGGTTGTAGACCATCGGCAGACCGCCGTCGGCGATCTGTGTGCCGACGCCTGCGGGAGTGAAAAACGCGGGAATTCCCGCGCCGCCCGCGCGCAGTCGCTCGGCGAGCGTCCCTTGCGGGACGAGCTCGACCTCGAGCTCACCGGACAAGAACTGTCGCTCGAACTCTTTGTTCTCGCCGACGTACGAGCTGGTCATCTTTCGGATCTGCTTGTTGCCGAGCAGGATCCCCAAGCCCCAATCGTCGACGCCGCAGTTGTTGCTGACGAACCAGAGGTCCCGGATCCCAGCCTTGCGGATCGCCGCGATGCAGTTTTCGGGAATGCCGCAGAGGCCGAAGCCTCCGGCGAGGATCTTTGCGCCCGCGGGGATGTCCGCGCACGCCGCTTCTGCGTTGGAGTAGACCTTGTCCATCAGGCTCTGCTTCCTGTTCGTTCGACGCGAGCTGCGCCGAAGACGGCGGCGATGGAATCGCGCCCCGCACGAGCGTGTCAACGAGCTCTGCGCGAGCGGTCTTCGCGCGGCGCGAGCGGTGCTACCTTTCCCGCAATTCATGCGGATCGCGCACTTCTCGGACCTTCACGTGCTGGACCTGGCGGGCGTCGACGCGACGCGCCTGTGGACCAACAAGCGCGCGACGGGGATGCTCAACCTCAAGCTCCACCGCGGGTTCAAGCACAAGCCCTTCGCGGTCGAGGCCATCGTCGAAGACGTCCGCGCGCAGGGCGTCGACCACGTGGTGATCACTGGCGACCTGTCGAACCTCGCGCTCGAGACGGAGTTCGCCAAGGTTCGAACGATGATCGAAGCGCTCGCGATGGGCCCGGATCGGGTCAGCGTCGTGCCGGGAAACCACGATGTGTACACGCGCGGATCGATGCGGACGCAGCGGTTCTTCAACGCGTTTCGTGAGTTCATGACGGACGAGCGCGACGTCGCGAAGGTCGAGCACCACGGGTCGGGGCTCTTTCCGTTCGCGCGGCCGAGGGACGGCGTGGTGTTCATCGGCGTGTCGAGCGCCGTTCCGCGTGCGCCCGTGCTGAGCGCAGGGCACGTTGGAGGCGCACAAATGAGCGCGCTGCGGGCGTTGCTCGGCGAGCGGTCGCTGCGAGACGCGCTCCCCGTCGTGCTGATGCATCACCCGGTGATCAACCCGCGCGGCGCGTGGAGGAGCTTCTCTCGCGGGCTCTCGGAGGCCGACGCGATGCGCGAGGTGCTCGCCTCGCGCGAGGGCGACGTGCTGTTCTTGCACGGCCATTTGCACGACCGCGGGCATCGAACGTTCGCCACGACGAGCGGCGGGACCGTGCACCACATCGGCGCCACGAGCGCTTCGCTGCTCCACGAGCACCCCGATCGCGCTGCGGGCTACAACGTGTACGAGGTCGAGGCCGGCACGGTGGGGCGCGTTCACGCGCGGGTGTTCGACCCCGAGCGACGCGCGTTCTTCGACGCGAGCGTGACGACGAAGGATCACCGATTCGCGGACTGAGCTGGGACGTGCTCGATGGGCTCCCACGCGAGGCCAGGGAGCGCGAGCACCGAGGGGTCTTCGCGGCCCGCGAGCATCATGTCGGCGACGCGAAACTCGAGCAGCGCGTTGTCGTCGGTCACGATCGGCGCGGACTGACTCCAGCGCGCGAGCTCCTCGCCCGACGCGACTCGCAGCCCCGTCGCGCCGTAGGCGCCGTCGAGCTGCCGTTGAATGTGTGTGCGATCGATCGGTCGACGCTCCGTCGTGCCGAGCAAGAAGAGGTCGCGCGACGCTGGCGACGTTCGCACCGCGACCGCGTTTGGAAAGCGCTCGACGAACGTGCGCACCATCGACCGCACGCCCGTGACGTCGATCTCGTAGAGCTGCACCCACGCGAGCACCGCGCCGCGCGGCGCGAGGCGAGATCGAACGAGCGCGAAGAACTCCCTCGAAAAGAGCCCAGTCGCGCCGGTCACCCAGGGGTTGGACGGGTGCGAGACCACCGCGTCGAGCGACGCTTCGGGGGTCGCGCGCAGCGCCCGTCGCGCGTCGTCGCGCACGAGCACGAGCGCTGGATGGCTGTGAATCTCGCGGTCGAACAAGCGCGACGCGTCGATCACGACGGGCTCGATCTCGGTCGCGACGAGGGACGTTGGCGACAGCTCGAGCAGCGCGCGCGCGGAGATGCCCGTTCCCCACCCGACCATGAACGCGCGGCCGATGCCCTGCGTTTCTCGCTGCGAAGTGAGGGCGCCGAGGGCGCTCCCGACGAAGCGCTCGGAGGGCAGATCGCCGACCATGCGCCACGCGGTCCGAGGGACGCTCGCGGCTCCGTCGCGGGCGAGGGGGCCTTCGTAGAAGACAGAGCCCTCGGTCTTTCCGTTGACGCGGAGGCTGACGAGCGAGCAGCGACCGTCGCTGTGGCCGAGGACCGTGACGGTCCCGAGCGATCCGTCGCGCGTGAAGAGCGCGCGCGTGTCGGGCAGCGATCGACCGGGGCCGCACGGGGCGTCGCGGTGCTCGACGAGCCGGCGATTTGCAGCGGTTCGAAAGGTTCCCGCGTTGAGGGCAACGGTGTCCCAGGGGCGATCGATGAGCGAGCCCACGATGATGGCCACGCACGCGGTGATGATCGCGCTTCGCGCGCGGGCGCGATCGGACGCGATGGCGGTCACCGTCGCGAGCGCGAGCGCGCCCAACGAGACCGCGCGGAGGGTGCTCTGAACGCCGAGCGCCGGGATCGCGTAGAAGCCCGCGAGGAGCGCGCCGAGGACGTTTCCGACGGTGACCGAGGCGCTCGCGACGCCGACGCCCGTCGCGCCCACGCGGGTCGGAATCCTCGACGCGATCGTTGGAAAGAGCGCGCCGATCTCGAAGTACGGCCAACACGCGAGCGCCGCGACGAGCAGCAAGCGAACGGGGCCCGGGCTCCCGTGGCTTCGCACGATGAGCTGGACGTAGACCGGCGCGACGCGAACCACGAGCATCGCGAGAAACACGGCCACGGCCAAGCGCAGCGACCTTCGCGAGACCGTGCTCCACGCCTCGCGATCGGACTCGTCGTCCTTCGAGCGCGTCGCGCCCGCGGCGAGCGAGACGAGGACCACCGAGACGAGCAGCTCGAACGTGTACGCCGTCGAGCCGAGCAGCAGCGACGCCACGCGCACGAGCGAGACCTGCAGCGCGAACGAGAGCGCTCCGGAGAGCACGGCCACGGCCGGGCCGCGCCAGGACCATCGTGATATTTCGTGCTGAAAATTGTCTGCTGGCTCGATTGTGTGTGCCGGAGCATTCGCGGAGCGCGAGAGCGCCAGCGCGCCGAGCGCCACGAGCGTCGCGAGCGACGCCCACGAGGTGATCACCGCGCGAATGCCGAACCGCGGGAGCAGCACGAAGCCCGACGCGAGCGCGCCGATGGAGGCTCCGACGAGGTTCGTCGCGTAGAGCGAGGCGAGGTTCGCGCGCGTCGTGCTTCGTCCCTCGAGGGCGCGGACGAGCAGCGGCGTGGTGGCGCCCATCGCGGTCGTGGGCAGCGCGAGGACGAGCGCGGACACGAGCGCCGCGAGCGGGAGCGAGGCCGCGACGGAGCTGTGTTCGATCCGAGAAAAAGCGGGGATCGACGCAAGCGCGCTCAGCGCGACGACCGCCTCGCACAGGGCGTACGCGCGGAGGGGCGCTCGAATTCGTGTGCTCGCGACGGCGGCCAGGGCGGCGCCTAGCGCGAGCCCGGCCATGTACACAGCGAGCAAGAGCGCTCCGACCGCGTGGGACGCGCCGAACACGGGGACCATGCGCCGAAACCACGCGGCTTCGAGGCCGAGCGCGACGGCGCCGGAGCACAAGAACAGCGCGCGCACGCGGAGGGACAGGGACACGGAGAGCGACCGACGATGGCTATACCAGCTCTGTCGCGCTGATCGCGCGGTGGCTTGTCGCCGATCGCGCAACGGTGCGATCGTCCGCGCATGACCAACGGCGGACGAAAAGTGGTTCAGACCTCGGCGGCACCGGCGGCGATCGGCCCGTATTCGCAGGCGATCGTGGCCAACGGATTCGTGTTCTGCTCGGGGCAGATCGCGATCGACCCGAGCACGGGCGTGCTCGACGCGACGGCGCCCGTCGAGGCCCAATCCGAGCGGGTGATGCAGAACCTGAAGGCGGTGCTCGAAGCCGCGGGATCGTCGCTCGAGGACGTCGTTCGAACGACGATCTTCTTGGTGGACATGGCGGACTTCGCCGCGGTGAACGCAGTGTACGGGCGGTATTTCACCAGCGCTCCGCCGGCGCGCGCGACCGTCGCGGTGCGTGATCTTCCGAAGGGCGCGCGGGTCGAGATCGACGCGGTCGCGCTCGTTCGCTGAGCGCGCTCAGCGATGGACGGTGCGGATCGGGCGCATCCCGACGGTGGGGCACAAGAAGTACTGACCCGACGCGAACGCGCCGCGAAAGCTCACGGTGAGCGCCGCTGGACAGTCGGCCCACGAGCCGCCGCGCGCGACGCGCTGCGTGCCTTTGGCCGGGCGTTCGACGGGGTTTCGCGGGGCTGGGTGTTGGTAGGCGAGGGCGTCGTAGAGGTCCGTGCACCACTCGAAGCACGTGCCGACGACGCCGAAGAGACCGTATCCGTTGGGGGCGAATTCGCGCACGGGACGGATGGAGAAGTCTTCGAAGCGATCGAAGTCGGCGAGGCGCGGGGTGGGTTCGCTGTCGCCCCACGGGTAGCGCGCGTCGGGCAGTCCGCCGCGGGCCGCGCGCTCCCACTGCGCTTCGGAGGGGAGCGTGTACTCGATGAGCGAGCTCGATCGCGCGTTGGCGATCGCGAGCGCGACCTCGAAGCTCATTCCGACGGCGGGGAGCTTGTCGTACGCGGCGAGCGGCGGACGAGCGAACATCGCGCGTTGATTGCGGTCGAGCGTCGAGGGGTCGACCCCTTGCGGAAACTCGGGCGGAAGGTCCTTGGCGACCGAGTAGATCGAGATGATCCGCTGGAGCATGAAGTCGATGAAGGGCTCACCGGGCCCGTCGTCGTCGGGGTCGTCCTTTCGACGAAGCGACGGCGGTGGTTCGAGCTTCCCGAGCTTCGCGACTTGGAGCCACGTGAGGGGCGTCTCGGCGATCCAGAAGGCGTCGAGCTCGACGCGGCGCCGCGGTCGTTCGTCAGCGTCGCCGTCCTCGCTTCCTTGTCGCAAAACTCCCGCAGGAACGTAGCGAAAATGAATCGCGTGCTCGGTGATCGAGAGGTGATCGAGGAGCTTCTGTCGCGCTTCGCGGAGCCCTTCGTGCGCGGGCTGACTGCCCCACGCGCGATCGAGGAGCGACGCGGCGGTGTCGAGCTCGGAGCGCTGGAGCAGCGCCTCGGCGACGTCGAGGATCGTCGCGGGGTGGGGGAGAACGGAGCGTTCGTTCCAGATCCAGTCGTGGATCGACGCGAGGTCGATGGTCATCGGTCCCTCCGAACGCGAAGCGTCACCAGGGGATCGAGCGCGCGTTCTTCGCTCGACGAGAGCCACGGATCCGGCGCGAACGCTGAGCCAGTGATCGCCTTCGAGCGCGCGCGACAGCCGCCGTCGAAGGACGCGAGCGCCTCGGGCGCGCGAAGCGTCTCGAATACGTGTGCCTCGCGCCAGATCGACGAGAACGGCCTCTCGCGCACGGACGGGCCGTCGTACTCCGCGCCGAGAAACGAGCAGGGGCTGACCGTTCCGCTCGCGGAGATCGCGGCGAGCGTCGTGGCGGCGCCGCAGCCGAGGTGACCGACGACGTCCGCGCTGTCGATCGCGCGCTCATCGGGCCCGTATCGCGCGGGCGTGTCGCAGTGGCCCTCTTCGACGGCGTCCTCTGCGAGCGCGGCGAGCGCCTCGCGGTACTGGCGAAACGACGGGACGAGGTCGAGGCGATCGCGACCGAGGCCCGCGGGGTACATCGGCCGCAGGACGGCGCCAGACGCTCCCACGTCGCGCGCGAGCGCGCTGAACGCCGCCGCTTCGTGGTGGTTGGTGCTCGTCACGGTCATCGCGAGCGAAAACGGGACGCGCCCTCGCAAGAGCGCGACGCGCTCGAGCACGCGATCGAACGTCCCCGCGCCGCGGATCGCGTCGTTGGTCGTCGCCGTCGCGCCGTCGAGGCTCACGCTGAGCCAGAGCAGATCGCGCGCGGCGAGCGAGCGGACGATCGCGTCGTCGAGCAAGAGGCCGTTGGTCACGAGCGACGTTCGCAAATCGTGGCCGATCGCGCAGTCGATGAGCTCGAACAGGTCCTTGCGCATGAGGGGCTCGCCGCCCGAGAGCGCGAGGCGCATCGCGCCCATCGAGGCCATGTCGCAGAAGAGCGCGTCGAGCTCGCGGAGGTCGAGCGTGCGCTCTTTGCGCGGGAGTTTTCCTGCGAAACAGTGGACGCACTCGATGTTGCAGACCGAGTTGACCTCGAGGTGCGTGACGAGCGGCGCCGAGAGCGTCTGCTGTAGAGGCTCGACGGGCGCGCGTACGCCGTCGAAGCGCAGGTCGACCGTGAACATCCCTCGCGGATAGAACTCGTCGAGAAACGCGACGACCGCCTCGCGCCGATGGGGCTCGATCGCCTCGAGGTCGATCGGCGTCGAGATCGCGCCCTCGAGCATCCGCGTAATCTCGCGATCGAAGGGGAAATACCTCGCCGTTCGATGTTCGAACGCGATCGACCCGAACCACTGCGGCACGAGCGTCCAGCGCCGACCGGGCTGCGCGCCCCTCACGACAAGACCCACTCGTCGTCCGTCGTCTCGAGCGTGAACACGCGGCGCACCCACGCCCTGCCGGGCTTCGTCGAGAGGCCGATCGACGCGGCTCTGTCGATGCGTCGATCCAAGTACGCTTGCTTCGCGCGCGCGGGCTTCGCGACGGGGCGCAACGCGAGCCAGCCGCTCACGGGCTCGGTGTTGGTTTGCCAGTCGGACGAAGGCTCGGTGGTCGTCCCGAACCAGAGTCCGTCGTCTTGCGACGTGAGCATCGGCGACTTCTTCGGGTTTGCTTCGCCGCGAAATGACTCGTCGTAGAAGAGCGCGACGCGCAGCGCCAACGGCGCGGAGGACGACTCGAACTCCACCGCGAGCACGTGCTTTCCGACCGTGACGTCGACGCGCGCGTTGCCGATCGCGACGCCGTCGATGGTGATCGTGCACGGCCGGTCGCCGAAGTCTCGGACGAGCACGAGCGGGAGCGACTGCGCCGGGTCGACCCATCGATGAATCGCGCCGCCGCATCCGAGCGGAACTTCGCAGCTCGAATACGTCTGCAACACCAGCCGATCGGAGCGCTTCACGTACCGATCGAAGGTGTTGACGCGGAGGTCTCGCTTGTCGGTCATTCGCGAGCGGGAGTTTACATCGCTTCTCGCGCGAGCCACACGCGGACGGCGCGCACGGGATCTTCGGTGTCTTCGCGCGCGTTGTGCTCGGCGGCGAGGACCTCTGCGTCGGCGCGTCGCGAGAGCAGTCCCCGCGCGTTTCGCTCGAGGGTGGTCCCGCGAAGGACGAGCGCGGAGCACCACGGCTCGAGGAGCTCGATCACGTCGTAGCCCGCGAGCGCGAGCTCGTCCGCGGGTGGCGATGGCGCGATCGGGAGCACGCCCTTTTGGGGGGCGGGCTCTTGCGGGACCTCGAACACGACGACCTCGACCGCGAGTCCCGCAGCGCGCGCTTCGTTCGCGAGGCTGTGGGCGACGTCGAGGTCGTCGATCACTGAATCGCCATTCAGCAGCGCTTCGCGATAGCGGGCGCGGAGCGCCGAAAAGCGCTTGGCCGTGGCGACCGCGTCGAGCGCGGGTCGGTGAACGCCGCGGTAGGTGTGCGCGGGTTCGACCGCGAGAACGAGCGCGCCCCGGTCGATCATCGGCCGCGCGCGAAGGGGTCGCCGAGGACGATGGTCTCGGCGCGGTCGGCGCCGACAGAGACCATCGCGATGTTCACTTCGACGCGCGCTTCGATCATCGCGATGTACGCGCGCGCTGTCGCGGGGAGGTCATCGAGCGTGCGCGCTTTGGAGATGTTCTCTTTCCATCCGGGGAAGCGCTCGAAGACGGGCTCGGCGCGCTCGAGGTCGTCGACGGGCAGCTCGGACGTGTGGGCGTCGTCGATGCGGTACTTCGTGCACACGGGGATTTCGTCGTAGCCCGACAAGATGTCGAGCTTGGTGACCGCGAGCGCCGTGAGGCCGTTGACCCGCGCTGCGTAGCGAAGCGCTGGCAGATCGAGCCAACCGCAGCGACGAGGCCGACCGGTGGTCGCGCCGTACTCTTCGCCCGCTTCGCGCAGCGAGTCGCCCGCGGGGCCGTGAAGCTCCGTTGGAAACGGTCCGTGACCCACGCGCGTGCAGTACGCCTTGGTGATTCCGAACACGGCGTCGATGCGCGTCGGGCCGATGCCCGTGCCGGTGCACGCGCCGCCAGCGACGGTGTTCGAGCTCGTGACGAAGGGGTAGGTCCCGTGGTCGAGGTCGAGGAGCGTCCCTTGTGCGCCTTCGAAGACGACGCGCTCGTTTGCGCGGAGCGCGCGGTCGACGGCGAGCGAAGCGTCTCCGAGCATCGGTTGGATCTCGCGCATGAGCGGCTCGACGTACGCGAGCGCTTCGTCGACGGTGGGCTCGGGCGCGCCGACGGCGCGAGCGCGGGCGCGATACGCTTCGACGAGCGCCTCGATCGCGGGCTTTGCGCGCGCGGCGGAGACGAGGTCGCCGAGGCGAACGCCCACGCGGGCGCTCTTGTCCGAGTACGTGGGGCCGATGCCGCGGCCCGTGGTTCCGATCGCGCGCGGGCCGGCGTTGGCGGCGCGGTCGATCGCCGCTTGAAACGGCATGGTGGCGTGGGCGCGAGACGAGATCGTGAGTCGACCGCGCACCGAGAGCCCGCGGCCCTCGAGCTCGAGGATCTCGTCGAGCAGCACCTTCGGGTCGATGACCATTCCAGCGCCGAGAACGCAGCGCGTCGAGGGGTGGAGCACGCCCGACGGCAGCAGGTGCGTGACGACCTTCTGACCGTTGACCTTGAGGGTGTGTCCGGCGTTCGCGCCGCCGCCGTAGCGAACGACGACGTCCGCTCGCTCGGCGACGAGGTCGACGATCTTTCCTTTGCCTTCGTCGCCCCACTGGGCGCCGACCACAACGATCGCGGTCATTTGGGTGTTCTCTCTTCTGTTCGCTTCGGGTTCGAGGGGTTGTGCGCCCCGGGGAAGGTGAATCGCTGGGCTATTCGAGCCAGTTTTGTTTTTGTGGGTCGGCGCGGTCGAACGCGACGCCGTCGCCGCAGAGCAACACGCGCGCGAAGGACGAGAGCTCTTCGGGGGACGCTCCGTCGAGTTGAGCGCTGTCGCATTCGGCGACGATCCAGCCGCGCTCGCGCAGCCGCGCGGCGGCCGAACGTCGGTGCGCCGAAGGACCGACGAGGAGCACTCGACGCGGATCGATTTCGCGCGCGTTGTTCTTGGCGAGCGCCTCGTCGACGAGCTCGAGGTCGATCGCGCAACCGGTCGCGGGTCGCGCGGCGCCGTACTGCGCGAGGAGCTCGTCGTATCGACCGCCCGCGCCGACGGGCTCTCCGACGCCGTCGTCGAGCAGCACGAACGAGACGCCCGTGTAGTACCCGAGCCCTCGGACTTCGCCGAGGTCGACGAGCGTTCGCGCGGAGAGCCCCGCTTCGTCGAGCGACCGCGCCACGAGGCGAAGCTCGTCGATCGCGGCGCGCACGCTCGGGCGCTCGTCGAGCGCAGACGGAACAGCGCTCTCGAGCAACGACGCAGGACCCGCGAAGCGAAGCGCGGCCTCGATGGCGGCGAGCGCTCGGGGCTCATCGGCGATGCGGCGGATCGTGGCGAGGTCGCGCGCCGACAGCGCGTCGACGAGCATCTCGCGTCGCGAAGGGGGAACGAGCGCGACGAGCTCGTTGGCGATCGCGGCGTGAGACAGCTCGACGCGCACGTCCCCGAGCCCGAGCGCGGCGAGCGCGGCGAGCGCGACGCGGATGACCTCGACGTCTGCGTCGACGGAGCTCCACCCGAGCAGCTCGACGCCTGCCTGCGCGATCTGCCGGAGTTTTCGGCTGCGTCCGCGCGGGGTGCGGAGCACGGAGCCCTCGTACATGAGCCGCAGCGGGATCGAGCGCGACGGGTAGCGCGTCGCGGCGATGCGCGCGATCTGCGGGGTCATGTCGGGTCGGAGCGCGACGACGTGACCCGACGCGGGCTCGACGAAGCGGACGACGTCGCGCTTGGCGCGCTCGGAGAGCCCTCGCGCGATCGAGTCCTCTCGCTCGTACGCGGGCGGAACGACGAGCTCGTAGCCCCACTCGGCGAACCGTTCGAGCACGGCGCGCGCGCGGGCGCGGCGCTCTTGCGCGCGGGGGGGCAGCTGATCGCGCAGTCCCGCGGGCAACGCGAGGGGCGCGGTCGTGATGCGGAGCAGGCCGTCGATGTCAGTCGTCTCTCGAGCCACCGGACGGTGGCGGACAGTACCGCACCTTGCGCTCGACGCGAGCACTCGATCGTCGTTCGGCGTTCTGTCACCGCTCGGTCGAGCCCGCGCCGCGCGAATACGCGGGAAATCGCAGCTCGATGGTGGTGCCCGCGCCGGGCTTCGATCGCACGTCGATCGTCGCTCGGTGCGCCTCGACGATCCGGAAGATGGTGGCCATCCCGAGGCCCGCGTTGGTCTCGCTCGATCGCGTCGAGAAGTAGGGCTCGAACAAGCGCTCTCGCACCGATTCGTCCATGCCCTCGCCGTTGTCCTGAAAGCTGAGGACGACGGCTTCTCCGCGGCGGCTGATGGTGATCTCGACGAGGCCGGGGCGCGCCGCGGACGCGATCGCGTCGCGCGCGTTGGAGGCCAAGTTGAGCAGCACTTGTTCGAGGGCGATCGGGTCCGCGAGCACGGTGTCTTCCGAGGACGCCGCGACGACCTCGAGCTTCGAGGGCGCGACGAGGCCTTCGAGCGTCGCCTGCGCGCGCTGGACGACCGCCGAGAGGCTCACGGCGATCGCGGTGAACCCGTCCGCGCGAGCGAGAGACAGCAGTCGTCGCGTGAGTCGTCGGCCCGACTCGGACGCTTCGCGCAGGAGGTGAATGCTCTCTCGTCGCGCGGCTTCGTCTTGGCCGGGGCGCGCGAGCGAGTCGAGCAGGAGCTGCTGGACGCCGAGGATGTTGTTGAAATCGTGTGCGACCGCCGCGGCCATTCGGCCGAGGGCCTCCATCTTGTCGCTCTCTCGTCGGGAGCGTTCGCTGAGCGCGAGCTTGCGCTCGGCCTCGATGCGCGCGGCCTGCTCGAAGAGCGCGCCGATCACGTCAGCGACCGACGTCGCGAACGCCCGCTCGCCTTCGGTCCACTGGCGCTCGCCCGAGACGAGCTCGCAGCAGACGATCCCGAAGATCTTTCCTGCGCGGTAGATGGGCGCATCGAGGGACGCTCCGATGTCGAGCGGCTCGAAATAGTCGTGAACGAGCTCGCGCGACGCGGGGTCTGCGCGGGTCGACGCGAGTGCGACGGTGCGTCGCTCGCGAAGCGCGCGCGCGTACGACGGGTACTTGCTCGCTTCGAGCTCCCAGCCCGAAGAGACGTCGCTCGAGCCCGCGTCGATCGCGCACAGGCAGCGCCACAGCGCGCCGTCGTCGCCGAGCACCCAGATGCTCACGCGGTTGACGGACAACGACCGCGCCGCGAGCCGCGCGACGCGGGCGAGCGCGTCGTCGATGTTCGATCCTTCGACGGTGACGTGCGAAAGATCGAGGAGCCCTCGCTCGAACTGCATGGGCGTGATGGCAGACCTAGCGCGGCGATCCGTCAAGGCGAGAGCGCTGGCCGCGAGATCTCGAGGCGCGCTCAGAAATCGATCGGGAGGATCACGATGTAGCGGTCGTGATCGTGGGGGATCTGCGCGAACGGCAGCGGAAGCACAGCGTTTTTTACGCAGCTCGTCACGTCGCCAGCGCGCGCGATCGTGCTCGCAGGCGAGCCCCAGCCGCGCACGAACGATGTCGAAAAACGAAAGTCGAGGACCAAGGCCAAGCGACCGTGCGCGCCGCGCGCGCACTCTGCGACCGCGGCCGAGCGCGACGCGACGTGCTGCTGGAGCGCGGCGAGCTGCCCACAATTTGCGCCGGGGATGGGCGTGGGTGGGCCCGCGTCGAAGCATCGCGAGATCGACGGGGCGCCCACGGTGACGCTGCCGGCGGCAGCGGGCGTCGGGGGGTCACCGGAAGTCGGTTGGGACGGTGTCGACGGCGTCGAAGGCTCTCGCGTCGGGTCCGACGCGTTCGTGGTGGATGCGCCACCATCGCTCGGTACGGCGAGGGGATCGGCGAGGGGCGGTCCGGCGTCGGGCGAGGACGGAGGGAGCGCTTGCGTGGGCGCGGTCGTGTCGGACGAGCGCGGGCGGAGCAAGAGCATTCCGCCGCCGAATACGAGGACGAAGCCGCCGATGAGCGAGCCGAGCGCCACGATCGCGACGGTTCGGGGTGGGTAGGTTGCCTCGGACACCGAGGGGTGTGACTAGAGCGGTTCGGGCGCGGATGCAACGGTGGTAGCGCGGCACTTGCGCGGCGGTGAACGATGGGGTACCCGCCCGGCTCGTGTCCCTCGAGGAGGATTTTCGCGGTCGCGCGTTCGCGATGCGCGGGTCCAACATGGCTTCGGGTTTCAGCGGCACACGCGGCGTCGATCGCTGAACGTGGTCGGATGCGGAACGCGCACGCTGCTGCTCGATCCGTGAGCCGTCGCTGAAGAGCGCGGTATCTTCGACGGGACAACACTCTGGAGGAGTCCATGGCAACCGAGGGCCGAAGTGGTCCTGTCGCAGGGACCAAGGTCCCGCTCGTCGGACGCGTCAACGAACGAGACAAGATCGTTCGCGCGATTCGACAAAGCATCGAGCGCTCCGAGCCGCGCCTCGTCACCGTCACCGGAACCGCGGGCGTCGGCAAGACGCGGCTCGTCACCGAGGCGCTGCGCGACGCGCACGAGCTGTGGCCGAGCGCGAGGCACTTGCGCGGCGCGTGTCGCAGCGAGCACGGATTGCAGCCGGCGATCGCGCGTATCTTGCGCACGCGGTTCGCGATCCCCGAGAGCGCCGACAGCGCCGCGCAGTTCGCAGAGCTCCGCGCGCGTGTGTCCGAGCTCTTCGGCGAGCGTCGCGTCGGCGAAATGGTGCACTTTCTCGGCGCGGCGATGGGCATCGAGCTGCCGTCGACGGCGCTGTCCGAGGCCTTCGACGAGGACCCCGCGACGCGAGAGACCATCGCGCGCGCGGTGCTTCGAAAGTTCATCGAGGTGGACGCGCACCGGGCGCCGCTCGTGCTCGTCGTCGAGGACCTGCACCTCGCGGGCTCGGACGGAGCGCGTTTTCTCAGGGCGCTCATCGAGTCGATGGGCGCGGCGCCCGTCACGCTCCTCGTGACCGCCGGGCCCGAGCTCAACGCAAACGACCGCGCGTGGGCGACGACGCTGGGCGAGCGACACGAGCGCGTCGACCTCGGACCGCTCGACGACGAAGAGGCCAGGGTGCTCGCGAGGGCCCTGCTCACGCAGGTGCGCGACGATCTCGGGGAGGTTCCTGTCGAGCTCATCGACGCCGCGGTCGAGATGGCTGGCGGCCTGCCGATGTTGCTCGAGCAGATCGCGCGGATCTATTTCGACGAAGAGGTCGTCGGGTTTCGCGAGGACGGCAGCGCGTGGGTCGACCTCGACAAGCTCGACGAGCTCGAGCTCCCGATGTCCGTCGAAGACGCCGTTCGAACGCGGCTCGCCGCGCTCTCGCCGCACGAGCGCGAGCTGCTCGAGAAGGGCGCCGTGATGGGCCCTGTGTTCTGGTTGGGCGGGCTCGTCGTGCTCGGCCGCGCGCACACCGGAGCGCCGACGCTCTGGGGTGGCGGCGAAGACCTGGCGTTGCAGTTTCGCGACCTGCTCGCGGGCCTCGAGGCGAAGGACTTCGTGCTCCGGATGCCCGAGAGCTCGATCACGGGCGACGAGGAGTACATCTTCAAGCACAACCTCGAGCGCGAGACGCTGCGCAAGCTCGTCGCGCACGACGCGGCCAAGGAGTTTCACCTCTTGTTGGCCGAGTGGCTCGAGTTTCGGCTCACCGAGCGCACCGAAGAGCACCTCGATTTGTTGGCCGAGCACTACGAGTTTGGCGATCGACCGCTCCGCGCTGCGCGCTGCTACCTCGAGAGCGCTGACCGCGCGCGGGCGCGCTTCGCGAACACCAAAGCGGTCGAGCACTATCGCAAGGGACTCGCGCTGCTCGGCGACTTCGACGTGAGGCTTCGGTTCGACGCCGAGCTGCACCTCGGCGATGTCCTGCAGCGGCTCGGTCAAGTGGACGCGGCGCTCGAGGCGTTTCGCGCGATGCAGGCCATCGCGTATCGCTTGGATCTTCGCTCGAAGGGCGGCGCTGCGCACAACCGCATCGGGCGCGCGTACCGCGAGGTCGGCCAGCTCGACGCGGCGATGAAGCACCTCGGAACGGGCCTCGCGCTCTTCGAGTCTGCCAAGGACGCGCGCGGGATCGCCTCGTCGCTCGACGACATCGGAAAGGTGCACTGGCTCAAGGGCAACTACGAGTCCGCGCTGCGCTTCATGCGCGACGCGCTCGAGCGACGCGAGAAGCTCGGCGACGTTCGCTCGATCGCGCTCTCTCTGCACAACATCGGGAGCGCCCTGCAAGACAGCGGTCAGTACCGCGAGGGCCTCGAGGCGCTCACGCGCGCGCTCGAGCTTCGCCGCGCGAACGAAGACCTTCCCGGCCTCGTCGTCACGTTGAACAACCTCGGGACGATCCACCAGGATCGCGGCGAGATCGACTCGGCGCTCACGGTGTGGCTCGAGGCGCTCAACCTCGCGCGCGAGGTGGGCGATCGTCGTCGCGAGGCGCTCTTGCTCGTGAACATCGGCGAGGCGCAGTACCGCCTTCGAAAGCCCGCCGAAGCGATCCGCATCCTGCGCGAAGCCGAGCGCATCTGCGACGAGGCCGAGGACCGGCTGCTGCTCGCCGAGGTGTGGCGCGGGCTCGGGATCGCGCACGTGTTGACCGCGGAGACGTCGGTCGCTCGCTCGTATCTCGAGCGCTCGGTCGCGCTCTTCGAGCAAGTGCGCTCGAAGGTCAACGCGGCGATCGCCCGTCGCTCGCTCGCCGAGTGCCTGTCGACGAGCGGTCGAAGGACGCCCGACGGCGCGACGGCGGAGGACATGTTTCGAGAGTCGCTCTCGGTGTTCGAGTCGGTCCACAACGAGGTCGAGTGGGCTCGGACCGCGCGCGCGTTCGCGGCGTTCTTGCGCGACTCGATCGGCGCGTCCGACGAGGATCGCGCGGAGGCCGCTCGGCTCGTGCACACGGCGGACGCGATCCGCGCGAAGCTGAACATGTCCGTCGCGGGCGTCGATCCAGGGCCGATTTTCAGCGCGCAACACGAAGTGATCACCGCGCACAGCGAGCCGGCGTCGCAGGGGAGCTACGACCCGGTGTTCGACGGCGGGGCGCCCGAAGGCGGCGGCGAAGTTCCTGTTGTGAAGGTGAGCAGCAACACGTCGGGCTCGTCGGCGCCCACGGTGACGGCGCGAAGCGCGATCGTCGACGCAGAGCCCTTCGACGCGTCGGACTTCGCGACGACGACCGACGAGCACCCCGTCGTCGACCCAAACAAGGGGCCGAGGAACAAGTCGTGACCGAAGAGCGATTTCGCATCGCGCACGGCGCGGTCCCTGAGGCCGTTCGCGACGTCTGCCAGACGATTCATCGCGCGGGGCACGGCGCGTGGATCGTCGGCGGCTGCGTGCGAGATCTCCTGCTCGGCCGGCCCGTCGCGGACTGGGACGTGTGCACGAGCGCGCGACCCGAGCAGGTGCAGAAGCTATTTCGTCATGTGATTCCCACGGGAATCAAGCATGGCACCGTGACCGTCGTCCTCGACCGCGTCCACTACGAGGTCACGACGCTGCGGGGCGAGGGCGCGTACTCCGACGGCCGTCGGCCCGACGAGGTGTACTTCGTCGACGACGTACGTGAAGACCTCGCGCGCCGAGATTTCACGGTCAACGCGATCGCCTACGACGTCGCGCGAGACGAGTTCATGGACCCCTTCGAGGGGCGGCTCGATTTGTCTCGGCGCGTGGTGCGGGCGGTGGGCGACGGCAACGAGCGCTTCCGAGAAGACGGGCTTCGCGTCCTCCGCGCTGCGCGCTTCGCGGCGACGCTCGAGTTCGAGCTCGACGCTGCGACCCGCGACGCGATTCGGCCGAATTTGCCGACGTTTCGCAGGGTCTCGCGCGAGCGCATCCACGACGAGTGGCTGAAGACCATGAAGGCCCGCCGCCCCTCGCGCGCCTTCGTGATCATGAACGAGACCGGGATCCTCGACGAGATCGACGCCGAGCTCGCGCGCGCGAGTCGATTGCAGGCCCCTGATTTCAACGGGACGCAGCTCGACCTCGCGCTCGCGGTGATGGACGCGATCGCGCCGGGCGACGCGATCCTCAGGCTCTCGGCGCTGTTTCTCGCGATGCCCGAGAAGTTCGTCCTGCGATACGCGAAGGAGAACAAGTTCTCGACCCGCGACGGCGCGCGACTCGCGCACCTGACCGAGTGCGTTCGAACGTTGCCGATCGGCGGCGACACGAGCGACGCGACGCTGCGCCGTTGGCTCAAGCGCGCGACGCGCGAGGGCGTCGCGGACATCGCGACCGTGGCGCGGGCGAGGGCCACCGTGCTCGCCGCTCGCGACGGAATCGTGCGCTCCGAGCCGCTCGAAGCGACGCTCGCGCGCATCGAGGCCATCCGCGCGCGGCGCGATCCCCTCGAGCCCGGTGAGCTCGCGGTCAACGGCGAAGACCTGCAGCGCGAGCTTGGCCTCGCGCCTTCCAAGGAGCTCGGCCTCGTGCTCCGCGCGTTGATGGAAGCCGCGCTCGACGATCCCGCGGTCAACACGCGAGAATCGTTGCTCGAAGCGGCCAAGTTGGCCCTCGCCGACGCGCGTCGCTGACGCTCGACGGGCGAGGCGTTGACGCTGTGCGGCGTGAATTCTCGTGCGTTCTCGCGGCGTTTCTTGATGCGGGCGCGATCATTGGATTGTCACGATTCGGTCACTGGGGCTCGGCGTCGCGCGAGCCGGTGGCATTGTCTCGCGCTGCAATGACGGAAGCTCACGTTGGTCCTCGCGTCGGTCCGGTTCGACACTTCATCGGCAAGCTTTGGCTGAAGGTGTTCGGCTGGGAGACCGTCGGCGAAGTGCCGAACATTCCACGCGCGGTGTTCGTCGCGCATCCGCACACGACGGGGTGGGATCTGCCGTTCACGTTGGCCGTGGCGTGGTCGCTGCGGATGAACGTGTCGTGGGTCGGCAAGCACACGCTCTTCAAGGGCCCCCTCAAGTACTTCTTTCGCGCGCTCGGCGGCGTCCCCGTGGATCGTCGCGCGCGCAACAATCAAGTGAAGGCCATCGCCGACGCGATCCGCAACGAAGAGAGCGTGTTTCTCACGATCGCTCCCTCGGGCACGCGCAAGCGCCGCGACCACTGGAAGTCGGGCTTCTATCACATCGCGCGCGAAGCAGACGTGCCGCTGCTGCTCGCGTTCATGGACTACGCGAAGAAGAAGGGCGGGCTTGGGCCTGTATTCAAGCCGACCGGCGACATCAAGCGCGACATGGACGTGATCCGCGACTTCTATCAGGGCGTTCGCGGCAAGCACCCCGAGAACGAGTCGGTGATCCGTATGCGCGAAGAAGACGCGCTCGACGCGATGCCGATGGCCGACGCGGCCGAGTAGCCTCGCGCCCGTCGCGGGGCGTGGGGGACTAGTTTCCGCTCGACGGAACCACGCGCGTGAATCCGTCCGTGGCCGTCCCGCTCGCCTCGCGCATGCGGTTCACGAGCGCGTCGCTGTGCGGGTACAAGTGCCAGTGCGGACGCACTTCGTCCGTGGGGTCCGTGTACCACTTCACGAACACGAGCCAGCGGCCAGTCTGCAGTCGATCTTGTCGGCCCGAGACGGTGTTGTAGCCGGTCTGCCCCTGGGCGGTGCGCAGCTGCACGCGGTTGGTTTCGGGCGCGGTCCCGTGGAGCGTCTCGCTCACCGCAGCGACCAGCCGATACGCCTGTGTTCCGTCGGGATCCTGGCTCACCGCGACGGTCTCGATCTGCACGACGCCGATGAAGTCGCTGTTGCGTCCGAGAAACGAGAGCTGCCTCCGAAGGTCTTCGGCCATCGTCCCGCCGAGGCTGTCGAGGTCGCTGATGTAGTCGACCGAGTCGTCGAAGTACCTCGCCATCTCTTGGGTGAACGGCGAGGTCGGTCGGACCGCCGGTCGTGTCGCGCAGCCAGAGGCGAGCGCGACGCACAACGCGAGCAATGGGCCAGAGAATGCGTGCATCGGTGTGGCTATCTACCACGAGCGACGACGCGCGGCCGCTGTTTCGTTCGGTCGCGCTTCGTCGTCACCGACCGCCGTGCTCGGCGATGAACGCGCGAAGGTCTTCGGGCAACGGAGCTTCGATCGACAACGGCGCGCCCGTTTTGGGGTGCTCGAAGTGAATCGACGCGGCGTGCAGAGCGTGGCGCGAGAGCAGCAATTCAGCACGCATTTCGTCGGTCAGCTTGTCCTCGAGGCTCGCGACGAACACCGACGGCGAGTGCGCGTAGAGCTTGTCGCCGACGATCGGCGTTCGAACGTGCGCGAGGTGCAGTCGGATCTGATGTTGTCGTCCGGTCTCGGGAAAGCACTCGACCACGGTGAACCGATCGAGCCTCTCGAGCACGCGCACGCGCGTCTTCGATGGCAATCCGCCGCGCTCGACCGGCGTAATCGCCATCATCACGCCGACCTCGTGCCCCGCGAGCGCCATCGGAGCGTCGATGACGAACGCGTCTTCCGCCGGCGATCCGTGAACGATCGCGACGTAGCGCTTCTTCACGTCGCGGCCCGCGAACGCCGCCTTCAGTTTCACCTCGAGCTCGACCGAGCGCGCCGCGACGATCACGCCCGACGTCTCTTTGTCGAGTCGATGACAGAGGTGAACCAGCTGCGCGGGGTACTTCTCGGCGAGCACCGCTGTAAGGGTATTTCGCAGATATCGTGCGGTGGGATGCACGGGCAGCCCCGCGGGCTTGTCGACCGCGATGATCGCGTCGTCTTCGTAGAGGACTGCTACATCGCGCGGCGCCTCGGGCTCGTCCCACTTCAGTCGAAAGAGCACGATGTGCTCTCCCGGTCGCACGATCTTCGCGGGAGAGAGCTTTCGACCGGTGTCGTCGAAGGCGAAGTCCTTGGCGATCTTCGCCGCGCGCGAGCGCGACAAGCGCGGCATCTCGCCCACGATGAACTTGTCGAGCCGAACGCCCGCGCGGTCCTTGAGCACGAACAGCACCGTCGCGACGGCGTCGCGCGGGATCTCTTCGGGCCATGTAAACGGATGCGTCGCTTCGTCCACCGCGGCTCGTAGAGTATCGCGCGTCCGCCGCCGCGGAGTGGTACATCGAAGGTCACAGTCAACGTGCCGGAGACCACGCAAAATGACCGCAGCGGAAGCGACGGACGACCCGCGGTCGTTCTGTCGATCGTGCGGCGCTCGTGGGCACCATGGATCGGCGCGCTGGCGGCGCTCTTCGTTCGGGACTCTACGGTCTCGAGGCTCGAGGTCTCGGCGCGCTCGGCGGTCGAGCTCGTTCGGCGCGTCGCGGTGACCGCCGTTGGCGCTCGCGAAAACGTCGCGGGCGGAGCGTTCGACATTCGCGTGAGGGACGCTGCTTCGACGCCCGTGTCGAGCGCTGTGGTGGACGTGTTCTGGCTCGTCGAAGGCCGAGCGGTGATCGTCGCGCGCGGGATCTCTGCGGAGCGCGGGAGCGTTCACATCGACGACCTTCGCGCTGGACGCTACGTGATCGTCGCGTCCGCGCCGGGGCTCTCGCGCGTGTCTGCGGTCGAGCAGCTCGACGCAGGCGCGACGCGCGAGGTCGCGCTCGTGACCGGCGCCGAAGCGACCATCGCGGGATTGGTTCGAAGGGACAACGGTCGCCGCGCCGAACCATCGGCGCTCGAAGGCGTGGTCGTTCGCGCGGTGCCCGACGGCGGCGGGGACGAACCAGCGTTTGCCGTTCGAACCGCGGCCGACGGCTCGTACACGCTCCGAGGATTGCGCGCGGGAACATGGCGCGTCGAGATCGACGACGAGCGCTTCGAGCCGGTCTCGCGTCGCGCCGTGCCCGCACCGTCGCGCGCTGTGGACGTGACGCTCCGAGCGTTTGCCGTCGTGCGCTGCGAGGTCCGCGACGGACAGGGCCGCCCCGTGCCGAACGCGCGCGTCTCCATCGCCGGAAGCGGACTCTGGCCCGCGCGCAGCGAGGACGCTTCGACAGACGGAACCGCGCGACTCGCGCGCGTTCCCTCGGGCGTATACGAGCTTCGCGCGCAGCTCGGGTCGCTCGTGGCCGAGCCGATCGCGCCGCTCTTGCTCGATCCCGGCGAGACCCGCGACGTGCGCATGGTCCTCACCGACGGCGCGATGCTCGAAGGGCGCGTGGTCGACGCGCGGTCGAGCGCCCCCATCGTCGACGCGCGCGTGATCGTGGCGGAGGACGCGCTCTCGGCCGCGCCCCGCGCGCTCGTCAGCGAGCACGATGGAGCGTTTCGCATCGGCGGTCTCTTGCGCCGACCGCACGTGATCAGCGCGCGCGCGCCGGGGTACGTCGCGAGGGTCGGCGACGCTGTGCAGCCAGGAGGACCCGCGGTAACCGTCGCGCTCGATCGCGAGGTCCTCGTGCGCGGTCGCGTGATCGACGGTCGTGGAGCGCCCGTTCCCAACGCGCAGGTGGAGCTCGCGTCGATCGACCTCGACGGACGCACGTCGTTTTTGACCGCGACCGCCCGCGCGTTTCGCGAGCAACTGTTCGAGCGGCAGCAGCGCGGACCGTCCCCGTTGCGCCCTGGCGGCGAGCTCGGCGTGACGATCGGCCGCGTCCCGCACATCCCGACGGACCCGGTGCAGACCAGCGCGCCGCCGCTCGCCTTGCCAAGTGAATCGAGCGCCGAGGCGGGCTTCGTGACCGACGCGATGGGACGCTTTCGCGTGGGAGAAGTTCCGCCGGGCGCGGTGCGCGTGAGCGCGTCGCATCCCGCGTACGTGCGCGCGGACAGCGAGCTTCGCGCCGTGCGCGCGGGGGACACGATCGACGTGGACATCGTGCTCCACACGGGGGGAGTCATCGACGGGCGGCTCGTCGACGATCGAGGCTATCCGGTCGGGCAACAGATGATCGAGGTGCGAATCGAGCGGGATTTCGCGCCGCGACGGGTCTTCACCGCGCGGGACGGGACCTTTCGTGTGCCCGCGGTGCTCGGCCGCGCGAGCGTCGTGGCGCTCGTCGGAGGCCGCGTGGGCGCGCGCGCAGAGGTCGAAGTCGCAGACGATCAAGAGCTGCGCGTGACGCTGGCGCTCGAGTCCGACAGTCGTCGCGCGCGAGGCCGCGTGCTCGATCGCGACGGCTATCCCGTCGCCGGCGCAGAGCTCTTGCTCGCGGGCGGAGGGCACTCTGCGCGCGCGATTTCTGCGACGGATGGAACGTTCGACGCCATCCTCGCGGGCCGGGGATCGTTCTCGATCGAGGCGCGACACCCGCGGTTCGCGCCGCGCATCGTGAGCAACGCCGACGCGCGCGAAGAGCTGCGGATCGCCCTCGAGCCCGGCGCCACCGTGATCGGCCGCGTCGACGCGCGGAGCTGCGCGCGAGGCGAGATCGACGTCGCGCTCTCGACCACGTGCGGGACGCTCCATCGCGCGATTCGCAGCGAGGGCGAGGCTCGCTTCGAGCAAGTGTGCCCCGGTCGCATCGAGCTCACCGCGACGGCGGAGGGGTGCATTCGCGGCCAGGCTCCCTCGGCGATCGCGCGGAGCGGCGCGACGACCGAGCTCGCGCGGGCCGAGCTCCTCGCGGGAGGCGCGGCCGAGGGCGAGGTCGTCGACGCGCGCGGTGAGGTCGTCGCGGGCGCGGGCATCGTGCTCGCCGGCGCGGGCGAGGGCGCGACAGCGCTCGGTCGCACCGATCGGCAAGGGCGATTTCGCGCGGACGCGCTGCCCGAGGGCGACCAGCGCGTGGTCGCGGTGCACCCGGTTCTCGGCCGCAGCGAACCCAGCATGGTGCGCGTCCTACGTGGAACGGTCGCGCGCGGACTGCGACTGCGCTTTTCGCGCACGCTCGAAGGCGCCACGAGCGCCGCGTCGTCACGGTGGATCGCGATCAGCGCCCGCGCCTCGGGTCTGCTCATCGACCGCGTCGACGAGGGCTCGCCGGGCGCGCGCGCGGGGCTCCGTGTCGGCGACAGAGTGTTGTCCCTCGACGGCGTCCCGGCGCGCGACGCGAGCGCGGTCGAGCGCCGAGCGACGAGCGGTGAAGAGTGCGTGATCGAGGTCGAGCGCGACGGCGTGCGGCGGCTCGTGCGCGTGCTGCCTTGAGCGATCGCTACGGCGTATAGAAGAAATCCACGCCGAATCGCTGACCGTTGTTGCTGCTCGTGCCGAGCATGCCGCCGAGCGAGAAGTGGTCGTTGATCGTCGCGTCGATCAAGAGCTGCGCGCCTTGGCCCGTGGCCTGCGATTGATTGTAGGTGCCTTCGATGTAGACGCGATTGCCGAGGAAGCTCGGGAGCACGCCGATGCCGAGGCGCGAGAGCGCTGTTCCGTCCGCGCCGGGCTCGGCGATCACCGTGGGAACGAAGCCCACGCCCGTGCTCTCGAGGGCGCGCTGCACTTGACCGGCGCCGAAGCCGTAGAGCACTGCGGTGAGCAGCGACGCGGCCGCCTGTCGGCCCTGCTGCTCGAGCGTGGCTTGGTCCGATGCGCCGCGTGATTCGCGGCGACCGAGCACGAGCATCGCGAGGATCTCGGCGTCGCTCGCGCCCGGATAGCGCTCGGCGCTGAAGCGAATCTCGGGCGAGTTCTTGTGGCCCGTCACCGTGATCCCGATGCGTCCGTCCGTGGGCGAATCGTAGTGGAGCGCGACGTCGAGCAGCGGATCGAGCGACGACGAGCCGTCGAAGAGCACGGACACGCGGTCGAAGTAGAAGCGCTTTCCGAAGAGCTCGAAGAAGTTCTGTCGGCCGAACTGCGAGACCGCGCCGCGCACGTAGATGGCGTTGTCGTAGCGGAGGCCGCCCTCGGCCGTGACGCCGATGAGAAAGTCACGGCGCCGCAAGAAGATCGGGTCCACGGTGCGAAACGCGAGGTCCGTGACGAACCCGCGGTTCTGGCTTGGGGCCGAGACGCGCGAGCGTCCGAGCACGAACACGCCGCTCGCTTCGTCGAGCGACTGCAGCGAGCGCGAGCTCTCTTCGGGCACCTGCACGTTCGCGTTTTGGATCGTGAGCGACCCGTCCATGCGATCGCTGAAGAGCCGCGCGTCGAAGGTCAGGGCGCCGGTGATGATCGCGTAGAGGTTTCCCTCTTGGACCGCGGGGAAGTTCTCGACGCGAGGGAACACTCGGATGCGCGCGAGCTCGCCTTGGCGGCCGTTGAGGTCGATCGTTCCCATGGCTGACAGCGAGCCCTGCGTCGAGCCCGAGCCGATGTGCATCGTCATCGCGGGCGCGAAACGAATGAGCTTCGCCGCGGCGATCGCGGTCATCTCGATGTCGCGAATGGGCACGCCCATGCGCTCGATCGTCAGCTCGCCGCGCGCGATGGTGAAGTATCCGTTGATCAAGCGCGGGTCGCGCGCCTGCCACTGCAGCGACGACGTAAGCGATCCGCCGATGTGAACGATGGGCGGCCGCTCGACGATCGGCGCGATGCGCTCGAGCGGAAACCCGAGGGCGGTGAGCGTCACCTGCGCTTCGTTGAACTTCGGTCGCGCCTCGTGCCAGTCGCCTTCGAGCGGCAACCACGCTTGCATGCGAAGCCCGTCTTGCGGGGCGTACTCCGTGCGCGCTGCCGGATCGCACCCCGCGGTCCCCTGGCTTCCAGGCGCCCACGACACGCACGAGCGCAGGGTCCAGTCGCGCAGCCGGCACTGCTCGGGGCTGTTTCGAACGATCACGCAACCGTCGTACAAGCCTGCGCGAATCGCGACGCTCGACGGCTGCTGATTGCGCACCGTCAGCGCGTTGACTGACGCGTTGAGCACGAACGGCCGCGTCGCGTCGCCCGTGTCCGTCAGCGACAAGCTCATGCGACCGTCGACGCGGTTGCTGCGCGCCCACGCGAGGCGCGATAGATCCAGGGACGTGCTGCGCAAGCTCGCGCGCTCGATCGAGACCGAGCGCAGCCCCTCGCGTCCGTCGAAGAGCGATCGTGGATTGACCACGGTGCGCAGCTCGAGGACCGCGCGCGCGTCGCCTTCGTTGCTCGTTCCGTCTCGTCGTTGGAGGGTCGTTCGCGCATCGACGTCCACGAGCGCTCGGTCGAGCACGGTCTCGCCGTCGCGTCCGGTGGCGATCGTGATGTCGGCGTCGAAGCGGGCTCGATCGTTGACGTTGAGCCACGCGGGCGCGTCGCTCGTTCCGTGAATGTCCGCGCGGATCGATGGGGCGCGGAGCGGTCCCGACACGTGGATCGACGCGTCGAGCGTCCCGTCGATCGGCGGGCGAACGAGCGCGGGCATGAGCCTCGACGCGGCCGCGGTGAACGGCCACTGCTCGGGGGACGCGGGTCCGAGGTGCAGGTCGAGGCCCACCGTCGCGTCGCGCATCGACGCGAGAACCTCGGGCGGGAACGTGACTTCGGCCCAGCGTTTTCCCGAGCCGCGCGACGAGAGGATCGTGCCGATCGCGCCCGTGAGCGCCGCGTGCCAGGGCCCTCCCGTCTCTGCTTCGGCGCGCACCAGCGCCTCGCGAAAATCGACGTTGCTGAGCGCGCACTGCGTGGGAAGCGCTTGGATGGGCTGCGATCCATCGGCGCCCCACGCGACCGCGAGATCCGCGCGTTCGGGCACCGAGCGCGCCGTCGCGACCGTCGCGCACACAGCCCCGCGCAGCCGCAGCGGAACGGTCAACGGTCGCGCGCCGCGCGCGTTGGGGTTGGGCTGTCCGCGCCGTCCGAAGAGGACGGTCGTCACTGCGGCGCTCAAGTTCGCCGTGGGAACAAACTGTCGAACATCGAAGCCGAACACCGTGTCGAGCGGCGCGCTGCGGCTCGCGCGACTCGCGTGCACCGCGAGGTCCGCGCGGCCGTTGAACGCGACGCCCGGCGGCGCGAACTGCTGCAAGATCGACGCGGGCGTGGACTCTGCGCGGACGTCGACCGAGTCGATCGACCGAATCACGCCGTCGATCCCTCCGCGGGCCGCCGCGCGCGCGTCGAACCGCGCGTTGAACGTGACCGCGGGACGATTCGCGCCCGATCCGTACGCGAGGCGACCTTGCACGGCGTCGCGTCCGCCGTCGGCCCGCGCCTCGAGCTCGAGCTCGACAGGGCCTACGACCGGGAGCGATCCGCCATTCCAACGGAGGGACCCGCGCGGCCTTCCTCCGACGAGTCGCAGGTCGCCCGCGACGTTGCCTCCGACGCCGCGCTCGAGTCCCAGCGCGCGCGCGATCCAATCGGTCGGGAGCTGCCCGAGCTCGGTCTCGATTCCGTTTGCGCCGATGCGCAGCCCCACGCGACCGCCGTCGTCGGTCTCGACTTGGACCGCCACGGTTGGCCGTCCGCGCGTGGGCGCGCGAACGGACGCGGTGACCTCGCCGCGCGCGCCGCGGAGCGTGACCCGCGTTCGTCCCAGGGCGACGCGCGTCTCGCGAGCGTCGCGGTCGATCGAGAACGAGCCCTCGGCGTTGGTCGGGCCCCGCGATGGATCGCCCGGGAGCGCCGCGATGTTGTCGCCCGACACACGAAATCGACCGCGCATGGCGCGGCGCGGATCGCCCTCGATGTGAACGTTGCCGTCCGCGGGGCCGAAGCCACGAACGCGAACGCCGTTGCCTCGCGCGTCGGCTCGAATCGCGACCGCGCCGTCCGCTGCGATGCGCACGTTGCCTCGACCGCCGCCGCTCGCGATGCGAACGCCGCCGGGAACGCGGAGGTCCCTTCCGTTGACGTCGAAGTCGATCGAGAGCTCGCCAGCGCGTCGCGTGACGTGCGCTCGATACCGAACGTTGCCCGCGAGCTCGAGCTCGCGGAGGAGCTCGACGCGCGCGGCGTCGGGCACGGCGCCTTCTGCGTCCACCTCGAGATCGCCGGCGTTTGCGCCGAGCGCGACGCGCCCGGTCGCGCGCATCCCGAGCAGCGGAATTTCGACCGCTTCGAGCGCGATCTCTTCGCGGCCGAGCCGGCCTCGCGCGGTGGCGCCCGGGATCGATTGCCCTGCGACGCGCGCGGTGAGCTCGCGCGTGTCGATGGTGAGCGTGTCGCGATCGCGCGTGAACCGAACGCGACCGGTGAGCTCGGTGCTCGGGAGGTTCGCGCGGATGCGCGAGAGGTCGAGCTGGTCGACGTTGACCGTCGCGTCGATGGTCTGCTCACCGAGCGACACGCGCGCGAACACGGGGCTGTCGCCGACGCGTGCGTCGGCCTCGATCGCCATCGGGCCCTGCGGAGTCCGCGCGAGCCTCACGTGCGCGATGCGCGCATCCACGTTGATGGGAACGCCCGCGAGCCGCGAGATCATCGACGCACGCGCGGTGCACTGCCTCGCGTCGATGCGCAGGCCCGCGCGATCGATGTCGAGCGTGACGTCGCAGTCGAGCTCGTCGCCGCGGAGCTGCGCTCCGGCGTGGAGATTTCCTTCGAAGACGTCGGACTGTGACTGCGCGCGAGCTGGCGTCCACGCGGGCATCGTGAGCGAGAAGTCTCCTCGCGCGCGGGCCTGACCGTAGTTTCGCGCGTCGACGCGAGCCTCGTCGAGCGCGCTCCGCAGCGAGAAGGGCTCGGTCACCATCGACCCGCGCATCCCGGCGTTGTCGACGCGCACGGGCACCGTCGGGTGACCCACGTTGACGCGCGCGACGGTCACGCGCATCGACGGAAACCGCAGCGTCGGAGGCGCGTTCGTCGCTGCCGGGCGCGCTCTCGGCTGCGTTCGCGAAGGCGTCGGCGCGTCGCGGCTCTCGAACGCGCCAGCGATCGAAGGGATCCCGTCCTCGTCGAACACGAGGTCGAGCGACCGGACGTTGAGCTCGAGCGCAGGCATCGCGCTGTTGGGCCGACCGAGGACCGATCGAAGCACGGCGACGAGCGAGCCCGCTTCGAGCGTCCCTCCGTCGATGATCCGTCGTCCGCGGGCGTCGTCGAGCGTGAGGTTCGTCGCGCGAAGCCCTGTGAAGAGGCTCAGTCGGTCGATCGATCCGACCGTGAGTTTGCCGCGGAAGAGCCCGCCCAAAATGTTGTTGGTGATGTCCCTCGCGGCGCGGCGCGCGTCGCTCGTCGGCAGGTGCACGACGGCCGAGACGACCGTCAGCGCGACGAGCGCGACGGCGTATCCCGAGATCGAGAGGGCGCGGCGCAGCATGACGTCAGTATGCCTCGCCGATCGCGATCGCGATTTCTGCGGGGATGGCCGCGCCGAGCAGGTTGCACGGCGGGCGCGTCGAGACGAAGTACCAGGGATATTGCCCGGACGACGCGGCGCTCGCGCGCTGCTGCTCGATCTCGGTGTTGAACCGACTGCAGCCGATGTCGTCCACGCGGACGCCCGCGTCCAAGCGAATGACGCCGATGGGCGAGACGTAGCGAAGCCCGAGGCCCACGCTCGGGTGCGCGTCGTCGAACAAGCGCGAGACGAGGTTTCCGAAGCTCGAGAAGCCCGCGGGAGGAACCGCGGGCGGCGTGATGTCGCTGTTGATCTCGAGGGTGCGTCGGGGGATCTCTTCGGTCGTGGGCACGTTCCAGCCTGACACGTTGCTCAGGTCGACGAAGCCGACGATGCCGAAATTTCCGAAGAAGTAGCGCGCTTCGAGGGAGAACTCCCAGAGCCCGAGCCCGCCGACCGCGAGCAGGCGATTGATGTCGGGCTTCGCTGTGGGCTGAAGATCATCGGGGTTGTCGCTCGTCCCGACGCGCAGCGGGCCGCCCACCATCGGGCGATTGCAGTCTTCCGTGCGGCGCATCGTTCCGTCGGCCATCGTGACGACGCACGTCTGTCGAGGCACGGTCGCGAGAGGCCCCACGCGGTTGAACGGGTAGCCGCGGTTGCTGTTGGCTCCGCCCGAGTAGAAGCGCAGCTCTTGGGGAACGGGCCAACCGCCCGCGCCCGCGTCGCCGATGCCGAGCCCGAGCCCGAGCGAGATCCTCGTGGCGATCGTGAACTTCGGCGTGATCGGGATGAACGCGCGGCCTTCGAGCAACCCGCGCACGAACGCGTATGGATTGACCTGCGGAATCACAGGTCCCGACGCGTGAACGGTCCCGCGAAGGTACGCGCCTCGGTGCGTCGCGAGGGGATTGTCGCGCCAGTCGCCGCCGAGCGTGGCCTCGAGGTAGTAGTACGTCTGGTTGAAATATTGTGCCGAGTAGATCGGGTCGGTGTGAAAGAACGCTTCTTGGCCGTAGTACGAGACGCCCGCGCCGCGGAGGTAGATCGCGCCGAAGCCGTTCTGGTTGAACGCGAACTGCAGGCCCGCGTACGGACGGCCGTAGATGCGCGAGGTGCGGTTCGGGTTGAAGGGATCCGGCCCGATGTCGAACTGCATTCCGCCTGCGAACGACCAGCGACGAAAGAGCTCGGGGTGGCGGAGCTCGATCGACGCCGCGACGCCGGGCGCGAACGAGCCTGCGAAGTTTCCGAGCAGCGAAGGGAAGTACAGCTGCGGGCGGATCTCGCCGGACAAGCGGCGCATCCCGCCGAACGCGTTGCGCCACTCGAACCGCCACGACGCTCGCGCGCTCGATCGCAATTGATCGGTCTCTGCGCCGATGCCGAATCGATGGAAGAACACGGCCTTCGGCGACAGTTGCACGCGGAGGTCCACGCGCACCCAGCGCTCGAGCGGCCTGCGGGTGACCGCGCTCGTCGGCTGCGCGCCGCACCCGGTGACGCCGACGCGACACACGCGGGGGACCGGAATGATTCGCACGATTCCGAAGGCGCCGAGCTCGAACACGCGGCGCTGCGCGTTGGCGATCACGCTGCGCGAGTAGGCCGTCCCGGATTCGATGGACAGCGCGCTCTCGACGGGCGCGACGGGGTAGCCGCTCGGGAGGTTTCCGTTGCGAATCGCGCGAGATCCGTCGCCCTCGACGATCTGCGTCTCGCCGAAGAAAGACTCGGGCCCCGGGTCGAGCACGAACACGACGTGCGCGCGATGAAATTCTGGGTCGACCGTCGCGCGGCTCTGAACGCGCGCCGCGGCGCGACCTTGGTCTTCCATCATGGCGCGGAGCAGCTCGCGGTCGCTCGCGAACGCGCCCTCGGTGAACGCGCCTCCGAGCTGCAGCGTGAGCCGCCTTCGCATCTCGTCGCACGCGTCGTGGTCGAGCACGAGCTCCGAGCCTTCTTCGCAGCCAGAGAGCCACAAAGTGCCCACGGTCGTGCGTTCGCCTTCGCGGACCGTGATGTCCACATTGACCAAGCGCCGCTGCGTATCGGTCTCGACGTGAACGTCTTCGACGGCTGCGCCGTAGTACCCCTCGGCCGCGTACGCGCGCTCGATGCGCTCGATGTCTCGGTGAAACGTCGTCGAGTCGTAGTACTCGAACCTGGAAACGAGCGGGACGGCTGGGCGCGTCGGGAGCGTGGACTGTTGCGTCGCGATTCGCGTTCGCAGCGCGTCCGCGTCGATCGAACGAACCCCGTGGAGCCGGATCTGGTTTACGATCAGCGACGAATTGCGCGGCGTCGCACAGCCTACGGAACCGAGCCCCGCGCCCACCAACGCGCCGACGAGCGCGATGCGCGCACGATGGGCGCGCTGCGACGTGGGGCGATCGGGTGCTGTGAGCCAGGTCATGGGCGTGATCGACGGCGCGACGCCAGGAGACATTCTCGAGACGGGGAGGATGGAGGGACTGTGGCTGAACGTCGAACGGTTTTGAAGGTGCTCTCGGGCTGCGCGGGTGCAGCGGTCGCGGGCGTGGGAGTCGCCGCGACGGGAGCGTTCGTCGCGCAGAGCGAGCGTCGCCCCGAAGGGTCGGGCGGCGCCTCGTGGCGCAAGGTCGCGCGGCTCGACGCGCTCGAGCGAGGAAAGCCCACGAAAGCCGCGGTCATCGGCGCGGTCGAAGACGCGTGGGTTCGAACGCCCGACCGTCGGATCGGCAGCGTGTGGCTGATCCGCGAGGACGATCGCACGGTGAAGGTCTACTCCGCGGTGTGCCCGCACCTCGGCTGCTCGATCGACCGCGAGAACGAGCGGTTCGTGTGCAAGTGCCACGACAGTCACTTCACGGATCAGGGTGGCGTGGTGGACGGACCGTCTCCGCGCGGGATGGACCCGCTCGAAGCCCGCGTCGCCGACGGCTGGGTCGAGGTGAAGTACCGCCGCTTCAAGCTCGGAACGAGCGAGCGAGTGGAGGGCTGACAGCGATGTTCGGCAAAGTGAAGGAGTGGCTCGACGAGCGGCTCGCGGTCGTCGAGATCGTGCGCGGCGCGTTCGTGCGCCCGTTGTTCGGCCCGGCGCGCTGGTCGTCTGCGCTCGGGCACGCGCTCGTGTGGCTCTTCGTGCTCGAAGGTCTCACGGGCTTCGCGCTCGGAAATCTCTACGCGCCCACGGTGCGCGACGCGTGGGGCTCCATTGTGTATCTCGAGCGAACGCTCCCGCTCGGCGCGTTCGTGCGCGGGCTCCACTACTGGATCGCGCAAGTGATGATCGTTGTGGCGCTGGTGCACTGCCTGTCGCTCTTGGCGATCGCGCAGCACCGAAAGCCTCGGGAGGGCTTGTGGTGGCTCTCGCTCGCGGTGTTCGGGATGTCCCTCGCCGCGGCGCACACGGGCGCGATGCTCCCGTGGGACGAGAAGGCCTTCTGGATCGCGAAGGTCGAAGACGGGATCATCCAGACGTTTCCCGTCATTGGTGACGCTGCTGCGAGGGCGCTTCGCAACGGTCCCGACCTCGGGACGCCGACGCTCACGCGCATGTACACGCTGCACACGGTGCTCGTTCCTGCGTTGTTCGCGGGGGTGTTCATGTGGCGCGGAGCCGTGCACAAGCGGCTCGGCGTCGGTCAGAGCACCGCGCGCGAAGACGACTCGACGTCCGTCGCCAACAGCTTGTCGTGGCCCTCGCAGACGGCCCTCGATGGGATCGCCGCGGTGGCGCTCGTCGTGGTGTCCGTGCTCCTCGCGCGACGGCTCGGCGCTCCGCTCGAAGGCCCAGCGGACCCGGACATGGCCGACTATCCCGCGCGCCCCGAGTGGTATCTGCTCTGGCTGTTTCGCCTGCGAAAGCTCTTTCACGGAAAGAGCGAGCTCATCGCGACCGCGGTGATCCCCGGGATCGCGACGGGGCTTCTGTTCGCGGTTCCCTTCTTCGATCGCGCGCGGCGGATGGTGGGCGTCGGGCAGGTCGTGGGCGCGCTCACGTTGCTCACGCTCGCGGGCTACACGGGCTTCTGCGTGTGGGCCGACGAGAACGATCCCAAGTTTCGCGAGGGCAAGGCGGGAGCGCAGGTACGCGCGCAGACCGCCCGCCGATTCGCCGCCGATGGCATCGCGCCCGAAGGCCCGCAGGACATCCTTCGCATGCACCCGAGCGTGAGGCCGAAGCTCCTCTACGATCAGCACTGCGGCGGCTGCCACGCGCGCGCCGACGTCGCCCCTCGCGACGCGAGAGGCCAGCGCACCAACGCGCGCGGCCCGACGCTCGAGGGCTTCGGCTCACGCGGCTGGGCGAGGGCGGTCATGGTGAACCCCAACGCGCCGCAGTTGTTCGGACGCACAGGTATTCATGGGATGCCGCCCCAGCGAGACCTCGACGCGCGAGACCTCGAGAACCTCAGCGAGTACCTCTATTCGCAGTCGGTCGAGCGCGGAGATCCCGCGGCGGACGCGGCGAAAGTGCGGCTCGGCGACGAGCTCTATCACGGCACGTGCACCGGTTGTCACCAGGGCGGCGCCGCGCCCGAGGGCATCACCGCCGAAGACCGCGGCGCGCCGGACCTCACGGGCTGGGCCTCGCGCGCGTGGATCCGCGGGCAGATCGTCGATCCGGGCCACCCCACGCGCTACGGAACGAGCAACGAGATGCCCTCGTACGCCGAAGAGCTGCAAGGGCGCGACCTCGAGATGGTGATCGACTACGTGCGCGGGCTGCGCGCGAGACCGGCGCCGGTGGTTCCACCGCCGCCGCCCGAAGAGAGCAACAACGGAGCGAGCGCCGAGAGCGGCGACGGCGGCGCGCCAGCGCCGAGCGGGGACGCCGGGCGATAGCGAGCGGGTGGGGGCCTACAGGTTCACATCGCTGAGCGTGACCACCTTCGGGATCGCGCTGCAGGTGGAACCGATCGTGCAACGCCGCTCCTACGGCGGTAGCTGACACAGTCCGGTAGCAGTCGCTGTCCAGACGAGCACGCGACGCTCGATCGCGAGATCGCACGCGGCGCCGTAGAGCTGGATCGTCCTGCGCGATTCGTCTGCCCAGTCCCACCCGTCGCGACGGGATGTATCGCGAGCGACCGAGCTTCCGCCGCCGATCAGAGTCTCGCCTTGCATCTGCCGATCATCTCGCTGAACGACTCGGCACAGCGCTGCTTCCAACAACGGACGCGCGAGCGATTGCTCGATCTCCACTCGACGTTCAGCGCGGAGATACGGCACCGGGCCCCGAGACGGAAGTCCGCCCGCGAGCGCCATATCTGCCAGAAACCGCTCGTAGATCGGCACCAGTCGCGGCTCTGGTGATGCCCCCGTGAGTCCCAGCACAGTCGTCGATACGTTCTCTGAACGCAACAAGCGAATGAGGTTTGTAATTCGCTCGTCGTCGAGACAACTGCCTGGATAGGTAGGGGGGCGACGGCAAGAGTCGTCACCAGTACCAGATAGGCAAACACAACGGTCGAGCGAATGCTCGAAATTGCAACCTGCGGCACCGTCCGTGACGAGGACGACGAATCGGGCGCGGAGCGGGTCAGCGACTTGTCGCGCGCGATGCATCGTCGCAGCGGCGAGCAGACCCTCGTACGTCGGCGTTCCGCCGTTCATCACGGGCCCCGGAGGAAACTCTCGCATCAACCTCGCGAGATCCTCGGTCGGCGGCTGCGCCGCCACGGGATCGGCGCTGCACGCATCGCGACCGAACTGCCCCCGCGGAAAGAACGCCATCCCGACCCGCGCGACGCCCTGCAGCTGCGGGATCACCGTTCGCAGCGCGCGGTCGAGCGCGGTCCAATAGGTCTCTCCCTCGGCGTTGCTCTCGCCCATGCTCGCCGATCGATCCACCACGAACATGATTTCGGGTGCGTCGGGCTCGAACCGCGTCACGCACGGAACCGCAAGGCCCGTCTTCGACCCGCAGCCGCTGCCCAACATCACGAGCGACGCGATCACAAAGGCCCTCCGTTCGGCGCTCTGCGATCGACCCATGGGCGAAGTTCACCACCACTGACCGCGGGGATCAAAACAAGGTTCATGGGGGTGCTGGAGGCGTGCGGGATGGGACCGAGCGTTCGGCCTCCGGCGCTCACCGCCAATGTCGCTCGGGCGTGGAGCAGCGCATGTGGTCTTGCGGTGCTCCAACTCGACCTCGAACCTTGTGGCCTGACCCCAGACCCCCCGCGAGTCGACCCCAGGGCCACCCAATGCCACCCCAGGGCCGCCGCCGGCCACCCCAGGGCCACCCAATGCCACCCCAGGCCCGCCGTTGCTCCACCCCAGGCCCGCCGTTGCTCCACCCCAGGACCGCGCTCGCGAAGCTCAGCCCTTTGGCGTCGGCTCACCGGGGTTCGGCGTCGCGGGCTCAGCGCTGTCGGAGCCCAACCCGAACACCGCTCGCGTCGCGATCGGCACCAGCGCAGGCACCCTTCGATCGCTCGCCTTCTTCGCGTTGAAGACCGCGCGAAGGCCCCGCATCCGCTCGATGCACACACCATCGAGCCGATCGATCTCGCTCTGGGGAACCGGCGACCCGGCGCGCGCGCCGCCGCTGTCGCCGCTACGATCGATCTCCACTGCGAGCTTCTCGATCTCGTCAAGCTTCGCTGCGGTGATCTGATCCGCCTCGAATCGTCGAGCGAGCTTCGCGTCTCGTGCGGCCGCTTTTCGTGCCTCGTCGACGAGGTTGTTCAGCGTCTTCGCGAGGCGCTTCGGCTCTTGTGCCGTGGTGTTCGCAGCCTCGATCGCCGCGCGCAACGCCCGGTCGCCGCCGCTCGCCTGCTTCAGCGACTCGACGAGCGTGTTTCGAACCTCTTGCCCGCGCTCGTACAACGCGTTCGCGTTCACGACGTCTCGCGCTTCATCCGCGGCGCGGCTCGGCGCCGCTGCGTTGCGCTCGTATGCATGCTTGAGCGCCAGAAAGTCGGCCAGCACCGCGCGAAACCGCGCGTCCGAGAAGCCGATCCACTCGCTCTTCTCTTTCGCGCTGAGCTTGCTCCAGTAGATCCAGATTTGGCCGAGCCAACGCCGACCGTCGGTGAGCAATCGCTGCGAGCGCACGCTCGCGCCGAGGCGAACGAGCTCCGTCGCGGGCGTGGTCGTCGCGAAGAGTTCGACCTCTTCGTCCGTCGCCTTGCCTGCTTTCTTCACGAGCTCCTCCCATGTGTACTTCGCGGGCGTCTCGCTCGCGTCGACCTCGTCGATCGGCGCGCGCTCCTTCTTCGCTGCGCGCGTCGGCTTGTTCACCTTCACCATCCGTGTCCTCCTTGCGGTGTGAGTCCGGCAGTGTACCGCGCACGTGAAGCGCGCGGTCAACGCGGCAGCCGGACGATGGCGAGGAGGGCGACGAGCTGCGAGCCGTGTCGCGTCGTTGTTTTCGACGATGCTTGCCATTGACGTCGCAGCGCGGGGTACTAGGTCCGCTGTGGGTCGACAGTGAGCTGAGGCGGTCCCCCCCCCACGCCACCTTGCTGTCGACCTTTTTCGTTTCTCCGCGGGTCCCCCTCGCGGTGTTCCGCGCACTGCATGCTTCGCGGTGGCGTGCATGGTGCACAATGCCTCCGCGATGAGCGCGTTCGTGAATCGTTCGGCCCTTTGCGTGCTGTGGTTCGCTTGCCTCGGGGGTTGCCGCCCAGAGGTTCCTTCGATCGTCAGCGTCGAGCCCGCGAACGTCGTGCTTCCGCGGCCCACTCCGTGTGATCCCGCTGCGTCAGTGTGGCCCGATCGCGACGCGACACCGCCCGCGTGGGGCTCTGGACGAACGATCACGTACGCCGTGTCCACGCTGCAGATCGATCGCTACTCGGGCGAAGGCGCGACGGCCGCTGGGTTCGACCTCGATAGCAACTTTTATCGAGACTGGCGCGACGGGCCTTGCGGTGGGGTCGACGCGCTCTCGGACCTCGATTGCGACTCGAACTGCGCTCCTGACGCTGTGGATCGAGACGGCGGATGCTCGCGGCGTGGCTGTCTCGGGAGCGCGTGTGTCGGAGGCGTCGACAACAATCTTCCCGAGGTGATCAACTACCTCAACTTTGTCTGGGGCGGCCTGGGAGGGTGGGGTTCCGACGGCTGGAACTTCGATCTTCGCCGCGTGCTGTACGGTGCCTATCGCTCTGGGGAGGCTGCGTTGGTCGTGCAGATCTCGGGCGTCGACAGCCTCGAGAACGACGACGAGGTCGCCGTGAGGCTCGTCGCCGCCGTGGGGCTCTATGCCCGAACGACTCGCGGAGACTGCGACCCCACCGTCGTCGATCAGCGCTACGCGATCGCCCCGCGCGCGGTGATCGCTGGCGATCCTTCGTTCCTCGCGGTGCGCGACGGCGTGGGTCGCGTGCGCGCGGGTCGGCTTCGAGCGCGCTTCTCGCGGCTCGTTCGCTTTCCGTTCGTCGATGTCGACTCGTCGGTTCGTGACCTCGAGATCGAGGACGCACGGCTGGCCGTCGATCTCCGAGAGACACACGCAATCAACGGAAACTTCGGCGGTGGCGCGACGATGGATTCGCTCGTGCCGCTGCTCACGAGCCCGGGCCCCGACTACCAGCCGCTCCGTGGCGTTGCCGGGTGGATCGACCTTCCGACGCGTGAAGGACGGTGCGCGACGAGCACCGATTGTTCCTTCGGCAGCGCGCGCTTGAGCGTGGGTGTTCGCTTCAAGCTGGCGCGCGCGATCCTCGAGCCTCGCGTGCTCGACGCACCCACGGGCGTCTGCCCGCCGAGAGACTTGGTTCCGCCCTACGTCGACCCGAGCCGCCGCTTCGACGCGGGCTCATTTTGCTCCGCGCCCGACGCGGGACCGTAGCGGACTTCGCGGGTCGTACGAGCGCCGCACTGTCGTGCCCGCTACCTCCGCCCCTCCCGATACGGAACGCCATCCGACGCGAGCGCGACGCTCTCCGGCGGCTGCAGATACCGATTGTTCTTCCAGTCCACGGTGCGCAGAAACTCGCGAGACGCTGCGGTCGCATCGAAGCTCTTCACGTCGACGCGCAGGTCGAGCAGCGGTGGCGCGATGGGCGACCCCATGACCAACAAGCGTTGCGCGGATTGTTGCTCGGGAGAGTCGACGTCGAGCGTCAGGTCCTTGTGCTCGGGCAGCGGCGCGAGCTTGTTCATTCGCGCGACGAACCCCCGCGTCCATGCGTCGAACGCGCGGCGGTGCTTCGCGCCCATCTGGTAGCGGGCGAGGGTGATCGCGTGTGCGACCTCGTTCCAGTGCGGGGCGAGGGGCCACTTCGTCTCGTTGCGCCAGAGCGCATAGAAGATCTGGTAGCCGAGGTAGATGACCGTTCCCTCGAAGCGGTCCGCGCGAGACGCGTCCAAGATACGCGGGCGCTTCTCGGGCATTCGCACGTACGAGCTGTCGTGCTGGTAGCAGAACAGCATCTCCGCGAGCTCATCGAGCGGGCGCGTGTCGGTCTTCGCGCGCAGCCGACGCGAGACCCACACGAGGACGCCCGCGTAGATCGCGTAGAGCGCAGCCTCCGTCTTGTCGATCATCGCGCGCTTCGTCGCGGGGGTCGGCTCTGCGTGCTCTTTGGCCGTCGTCCACTCGTTGTCGAACGCCTCTTCGTGGAGGTCGTCGGGGATGCTCATGCTCTCTGCGATCTTCGCTGCCCACACGGGCCGATCGTACGCTGGACTCCGACGCGCTCCCGATTTCGAGAAGGAACGATCCCTCCGCCCGCACTACACCCGCTGCGGCGGTGTCGCTGTTCGGCTGCGTGGTGACGCGCGGCTGAGCGCGCGCGGTCGTTACAGGGAGCGTTCAGTGAAGAGAGTCTCGACCTATCGAGGCGCGGTCGGCCTCGTATTGTGTTGCGCAGTCGCGTTCGGAGCGTGCTCGCCTGCGCCGCGTCCTCCTGACGCCCAGCAGGACGCAACGAACAACGACGCAGTGACGCTCGATCAACCGCCCGCAGCAGATGTCGCGCCCGACGGCGTTGTCGACGCATCGATCGAAGACGCATCGAACGAAGACGCAACGCCGGACGCCGCGGTCGACGACGTGTTCGACGCGGCGCCAGACGTGGTGTCGACGCCGGACGTCGCAGACGTGCAAGACGCGCCGGACGTGCCCGACGCGCCGAGCGCTGCCTTGTGGGACATGGCCGAGTGGGATCGAGGGGTTTGGCAATGAAGGAGCAACGAGAGATGACATCGAACGGTTCGCGAAAGTCCAACACCACAGCTCGCACCATCGCGCGCGTCGCCCTCGTCGCGGCCGTGATCGCCGTGCCGATCGCCGCGTGGGCGCGCGTCACGCTCCCGCATCGGTTCACAGCGGGAACTCCCATTCGCGCCGCCGAGGTCAACGCGAACTTCGACGCGCTCAACGACGGCAAACAAGATCGCATCGGCGCGCTCGTCGTGCGCACGCCGATGACGGCGACGCCGCGGTTTCTGATCGATCACCCGCTGGCCAACGGCAATCCCAACGCCGTGCTCTCTGCGCAGCACGTCTCGCGCGCGTCCGGTGACACGTTCTCGAACACCGTGGGGTTCTTCTATTCAGCGGGCGACTCGCGCTGGATGATCTTCAACGAAGGCCCAGGGAATTTTCCCGCGGATACGATCTTCCACGTGCTCATCGTGCGCGAAGCGCAGTGAGGGGCCGTCGTGGGCCGCGGGCCGAGTGAGCAACACGATGGAGCGCGATGGCGCGAGGCGCGGCCCCCACCCGCGCTGCCGCGCGGAGCGGCCCCCACCCGGCGCTGCCGCGCGCCCCGCCCCCGCCTGAACGGCAGGGGCGGCGGCTTCGCACTGTGTCAGCGAATTTTCAGAATCAACGCGCCATGGTGGGATCTACGATACGCGTCGCTATTTCGATAACACGCCCACACAATGCAAAGCTCCGCCCCTGCCGTTCAGGCGGGGGCGGGGCGCGCGGCAGCGCCGGGTGGGGGCCGCTCCGCGCGGCAGCGCCGGGTGGGGGCCGCGCCTCGCGGCGTTGCGCTCACTCGGGCCGCGCTCCATCGCACCACCCACTCGCCACGCACTTCGCCGCGAACTTGCGCCCCCCACGCGTGCCCGTGCGACCATCGTTTGATGCGCTTGCTGTTCGCTGCAACGTATCTGCGACGACGTTGGCTCGCCGCGATCGCGGTGTTGTCCTCCGTCGTCCAGGGCTGTCCCGCTCCAGCGCCACCCGCGGACAGCGGGAACGACGCTGCCGACGCTCCCGTCGATCGGCCGCCCGTTGACGCGTCGGACGTTGCGGTGCCCGACGACGCCGTCGTCGTCGATGCGAGCGATGACGTGGGTGGTGACGCGGGCTCGATCGACGCAGCTTCCGATGTACTCGTCGCGGACGCAGTGAACACCACGGACGGCGCGACGGACGCACCCACCGCAGACATCGTGTGCGCGATGGGCGAATCCGTGTGCGCGGGCGCATGCGTGAACACGCAGAGCAGCGCTTCGCACTGCGGCGCGTGCGGCCGCAGCTGTCCCGGCTCGGTCCCGTGCGTCGCTGGAACGTGCCGACCACGGTTCGCGTCGACGCTCGCGTCTCCTGTGATCGTCCCGAACACCGCGGGATGTTCGTTCGCGCCGGATAACTTCAATCAACAAATCACGGTCTCGCCCGAGGGCACGGTGTGGGTCCTCGCGCGATGTGCAACAGAGCTGCGCGTCGGACGCTCGGTGGACGGCGCTGCGAGCTTCGGCGCTGCGATGCCGCTCCCGCTCAACGCGTCGGCCACCGCGGGCGTGGCGATCCACGCGCGCTCGTCGCTCGAGGCATTCGTGTTCGTCGCCGAGGCCGGATCGCTGCCTGTCGTGCACCGGACGACGGACGGCGGCGCGACGTGGACGCGGCGGGCTGGAGCGCTTCCCGCAACCGCGCTTCGTCCGTCGATGCCTGGGTTCGTGTCGGCCTCCGTGTCCGCGCGAGGATCGACGCTCTTCTTCGGGTACACGAGCTCGCCGACCACGGTCGTTCGCTCGAACGACGACGGTGACACGTGGACGCAGTTGACCTCCGCGGGTCCCGCTGGGGGCTCGGCCTTCAACATCGACGTCGCGCCGCTCGGCGCCGACGGGGTCGTCGCCGAGTGCGCTGTCCCCGCTGTCTATCGCCGCTCGTTCTTCGACGGAACGTCTTGGGTGGGTCGCCGCGCTGCGACCCCCAACGCGTGGCACGCCGACTCGGCGCACTCGGGCTCGCTCGCGGTCTGGACCAACGGCGACGAACCGGTAGGGATCATCTATCGCGAGACGCTGGACGGCGCCGGTGTTGCGACGCGCAGCGAGATGACCCGAACGGTCGTCGGAGACCGCGAGCGATCGATCGACGCGGATCCGGCTGGCAACGCGTGGGTCGCGATCCGAGTTCCCATCACCACGGACGTCATGATCTATTTGTGGGAGCCATCGAACACCGCGCCGAGCCTGCTTGCATCGCGCTGGGTCACGGGTTCGACCATGCCCGTTCCCGCGATCGCGGCGATCCCGACGCAGCTCGGCTCGGTCACGGCGGTGCCGTTGGCGACGGGCGTTCACGTCGTCACGATCGTGCGCTGACGGAGCGAGTTCGGTCGCCGCGCGCCAATCGCGGCTCGATTCGCGGTACGCTCGCGTTCGCGCTGGAGGCGCACCGATGTCCGAACTGATCCAGTGCCCGTCGTGCGCGAGGCACATCCGCGCGCGTGAGTCGCAGTGCCCGTTTTGCGCCGCCGCGGTCCGCGCGAAGGTTCCCGCTACGTTTGTCGTCGCCGCGGCGATCGGCGCAGTGGTCTCCGGGTGCGACATCGTGTGTCGGACCGTGCGCGTTCCGGGCGTGTGTCCCGCCCCCCGGTCCGCGAACATCGACACGCCCCGCGACGACATGCGGATCGCGGTCCCCGCGTACGGAATCGCGCCGCCGCCGCCCGAGACGCTCGCGGACTCGGGCATCGCGACGACGCCGGCGATCGAACCCACACCACAAATCAACCGCCCGCCCAATCGCTACGGCCTCCCTCGGTGGAATCGCCGCGACTTTCCTCGGTGAACGCGCGTGTGCGTCCGTCACGCGCGCTGAAACCGCCGCACGATTCCCGATTGCAGCGCGACGGCGAACCACGCAGCGGTGGGTGACAACGCGATCGCGACGACCTCGTCGATCGAGCCGCGCTCGACCGCTTCGATCCACGTGGGCTTGTCGTCCCCGATGCGCTTGATCGCGATCGCCTGCCGGTCGAATCGAACCCACGCGACGAACTCCGCGCGCTCGGCGACCGCGGGTCTCTGTCGCGAGCGCGAGCTCAAGACGACCGTCGTCGTGGTCGCTGCGAGCGCTTCTGCTCGGGCGTCGAGCCGCGTCGCGACGGCGTTGATCTTGTCTTCGGTGTCGCCGTACGACAACGCCCCCCAATGAGCCGCGCATCGCGAGCCCGCGGGCGACAACGAAGCGCGCGCGCGGCGCAGCCAAGAACCACCAGCCTGCTCGAACACCCGCATCGTCGCGCCGTCCACAACGACGAGCCGGGACGGGTCGACTGTCGCGCTCACCGTCGAGCGATTCGGCTCGAGTCGCTCGTCGACGACAACTCGCCCGCGCTCGATGAGCTCGATCGATCGCGCGCCCTCTGCTTCGCGAACGACGAGCCATTGATCGAGGTCGTCACGAAACCCAGCGACCTGCGTGGCGGGCAGGGCGCCCTCCCGCTCGAGCGAAGGCGACTCGATTTCGTGTGCGAACCCGTCGCGCGCGACGACGCAGCGAAGCGCGCGAAGGCGTCCGTCGTCGCGGACGTCACACACCGCGACGGTGCCCCCGCGCCCGAGGCCGAGCAGCGTCCCGCGGTCGGTCGCGCTCCGGTGCTCGGCGACGAGCTCACCCGCGTCCTCGCTCCAGAATCGCAGCGTGCCGAGTTGATCTTGCGCGACGACGGCGCCGCGGTCGCTCACGAAGAGCGCGTCGATCGTCGTGAAGTCTTCCACCGAGTCGTCGCTCGCGGCGCTCTCGCGATGCACGACCCGCGCGCGGCCGCGCTGCACGATCGCCGCTGAATCGTCGTTCATCGCGAGCAGCGTCGCGTCGGGAAACGCGGCGATCTCCGCGCCATCGTCGCTGGCGCAAAACACGAGCTCCCCCGACGCCCGCGCGGCGAACCACTGGTTCGCGCCGTCGACCAGGCTGTTCACGCGCGCGGGGAGCCGCGTCAACTCGGCGGGCTCGTGCGCGTCGACGGACCAGCGTCGCGCGCGTCGTCCGCCGAGGGTTTCGAGGGTGAGCCACGCGCGCGCAGAGAGTGCGACGAGCTCGGCTTGTTGAGACTTGCTGCCGTTCACGCGCCAGCTCCGGACGCGCGCCCCGGAGGCGTCTTCGAGCTGCAATTGCTCTGCGTGAACCCACACCTGCGCGTCCGCGGACAACAACGCGTGCCTCGCGCCCGAGCCGAGGTACTGGCTGCTCTCGCGGGTCTTTGTTCCATCGCGATCGAAGAGCTTCGAGCCGAGCCCCGCGACGACGATCCGCTCGCCGTCCCGCGTACACCGAACATGAACGCGGGTCTTCGCGCTCGATCGGCCGAGCTCGATCGGGGCGTCGAGCGCCTCGCCGCGCGTGAGCATCACCCTGGATTTCTCCTCGCGATTGCAACACACAGCGACGACGCGCAGGGTCGGTCCGGGCACGAACCCGACCCACGAAATCGTCTCGTCCCACGCGCGCAGCGGCTGATCGATCCCGAGCGACTCGCACACGATGCGCTCGGTGGTGGTCGCGGTCGCTCCCACGACGCACACGATCGCGTTGGAGCGCGGGTCGATCCACGCGGCGCGAACGCCGTCGGCCACGGGCGCGCGTGTTCCGCAGGAGGCTCGGGCTTTCCATGGGCTCGCTCCCATGATTCGAGCGTGCACGGGCGAGGGCGCGATGGCTACCGGGCACCGAATTGGACCTCGGGGGTTGGGATCTGCTAACGGCTGGGCCCGCTGTGACAGACGCCGCCACCCCGACGCCCGATCGCACGCGCCACGCCGCGCACAAGTCCGTCCTCGCCGCGTGCGCGCTGGCGATCGCCTCGCTCGATAGCGCGACGGTCGAAGCGCAGCGCTCGGGTCTTCGCGCCACTGCGCAAGCGCGCAACACGACGAACGCGCGCTCGGGCCGAGACGCGCGACGCGCGACGCTGCCGGGGGTTCACCCGCCGTCCAACCCCGGAGACCCCGAGCGACTGGATCTCCCGGGAATGGCCGGCGCGTACTTCTACCGCCCCTCCGCGGGCGGTCGACAGCGCGTGCTGGTCTACCTCCACGCGCGGGGAGCGAACCCCAAAGAGGGCTGCCGTCGCTGGCACGAGAGCACGCCGCGGTTCGGGTGGCTCGTGTGTCCGATCGGCCACCACCCGCACGAGCGCGGAGGGGCCACGCGCCAATGGCGCAACGATGCGGGGTACGCACGACGCGAGTCCATCGCGGCGATCGAGCGATTGGGCGCGCTGTTTCCGCGGCGCGTGCAGCGGCACGACAACGTGGTGATGGGGTTCAGCGAAGGCGCGTACGTCGGGATGAACGTCGGGCTCCAAGAGCCGCAGACGTTTCCCCGATGGCTGATCATCGCGCCGAACGACGGGTACATCGACGGCGAGGCCGAGCGGGTCCGGCGGCTCGCGCAGTCCTCCGCGCGCGTGTACTTGATCACGGGACGGCACGACGAGATCTATCGCGAAGCGCTTCTCGCCGAGCAGAGGCTGGTTCGAGCGCTCGGCCGTCGGCGGGTGAAGCACAGGATCATGGACCACGCGGGGCACGAGCTGCCGCCGGAGTTCGTTCCGGTGACGAGACGTGCGCTGCTTTGGCTCACGGCCCGCTGAGCGTGCTTGACAGAGGGGGTGCCCTCGATACAGTCCCGCGCCCCGCACGTTTCGGAGGCTGCTGAGGTTCCATGCAAACGACTGTGTCGCGTCTGTCCCCGGTTGAAGTCGAGCTCCAGGTCAAGTTGCCCAAGGAGCAAGTCACCGCTGCTTTGTCCAAGGCCTTCAACGATCTCGGCAAGGTCGCCGAGATCAAGGGCTTCCGTAAGGGCAAGGTGCCCCTGCACATTTTGAAGCAGTACTACGGCGGCCGCGTCGCGACCGACGTGGCCTCCAAGCTCGTCGACGAGTCGCTCCCGCGCGCGATCGACGCCGAGAAGCTCGATCCGGTCGTCTCGCCCACGCTGACCAAGGTCGACGTGCTCGACGAGAAGGTCGAAGCCTGGTCGTTCACCGCGAAGCTCGAGATCCGCCCCGAAGTCGCCGACGTCGTCCTCGACGGAATCGAGCTCAAGCGCAAGGTGTGGAGCGTGACCGATGAGATGGTCGCCAAGCGCATCGAAGAGGCGCGCGAGCTGCACTCGAGCCTCCGCACGCCCGAGCCGCTGCGCCCCGCGCAAGCCGGGGATCAAGCGACGATCGACTACGACGTGAAGGTCGAAGGCGCCGATCGCGAAGACCTGAAGCAGCGCAACCGCACGGTGGTGGTCGGCAAGGGCCGCCTCCTCGAAGAGCTCGACAAGGCGCTCGTCGGGATGAACGTCAACGACACCAAGGACGTCGAAGTGACCTTCCCCGAGACGCACCCGCGCGAGGATCTCCGCAACAAGAAGGCGGTGCTCTCGCTCTCGCTCAAGGAGCTTCGCGAGACCGTGCTCCCGGCGATCGACGACGAGCTCGCGAAGGACGCGGGCTACGAGTCGCTCGAGAACATGAAGACCAAGCTCCGCGCGACGCTCGAGTCGCAGGCGAAAGAGCGCGGCGAGCACGAGCTCCGCGAGGCCGCGATCAACGCCCTCGTCGAGAAGAACCCGATCGCCGTCCCCCCGACGCTCGTGAAGAACGCGGTCGGGATCGTCGCGCGCGAGATGGTGCAGTACGCCCGCGTTCGCAACGAGGCCTTCGACGCCGAGGCGATCGTGAAGGACGCGACCGAGCAGGCCGAGTCTCGCGTCCGCGCGGGGCTCTTGCTCGCCGAGATGGCCCGCAAGGCCAACCTGCAGGTGACCGACGCGGACCTCGAAGCGCGCTTCGAAGAGCTCGCCAAAGAGACCAACAAGGCCGTCGCCCGCGTTCGCGCCGAGCACCGTGACAACGACAAGCGCACGGCGCTTGCCAACGCCGTCCTCGAGGACAAGGTCCTCTCGCTCTTGATCTCGAAGGTCAAGGTCGAAGAAGTCGCTGCGGAAGAGCCGCTCGACGGCTGATTCGCGCGCAGCCCCGCAGCGCCAACTGTGTTTGTATTCGCCACCCAAGGAGTGAGTCGACGATGAGCGAGTTTCCCACGAGCAACTTCATCCCGTACCCGCAGGTGATCGAGACCACGCACCGCGGAGAGCGCGCGTGGGACATCTTCTCGCGACTGCTCAAGGACCGGATCGTCTTCCTCGGCACCGAGATCAACGACGATGTGGCGAACATCGTGATCGCGCAGCTGCTCTATCTCGAGAGCGAAGACCCCGACAAAGAGATCATGTTGTACGTCAACAGCCCGGGCGGGGTGATCTCGTCGGGCTTGGCGATCTACGACACGATGCAGTACGTGCGCTGCCCGATCAGCACGCTCTGCCTGGGATTTGCCGCGTCGATGGCGTCGGTGCTCCTGTGCGCAGGCACGCAGGGCCGCCGCTTCGCGCTGCCCAACGCGCGCGTGATGATCCACCAGCCCCTCGGCGGCGCCCGCGGACAGGCGACGGACATCGAGATTCAGGCCCGCGAAATCGGCCGCCTCCGCACGCTGCTCAACGAGATCTACAACAAGCACACGGGTCAGCCGATCGACAAGATCAAGGCCGACACCGAGCGCGACAACTACATGAGCGCGGCGGACGCCAAGAGCTACGGGCTCATCGACGAAGTGCTCAACTACCGCAAGGACATCAAGGCCTCGCCGAAGTGAGCGCGGGCTGATCGAGCGGATGAGGGGGACCTACGGGGAGGGACAACGGACCCGACGTTCGCTCGGACGTCGGGGAGCGTGTCGGCGCGAAGGCGCGGATATGCGTGTCATTTGACGCGAGAATTCCGGCGTGAAATGCGTTGGCGCGAGTTCGCGCAACCGTCGCCTGATGCTTGCCGTCCCGTGGTGCGGCGACTAGACTGCTCGCGTCGCATCGAGTGAGTGTTGCTCGATCGACGGCGCGAGGCAGGAGCGGCGAGCACGCCGCGACACGCATCGCACGCAACGCAATACCTCCAATACATCCTTCCTCGAGAGAAAGAAGGGGAGCGTTCGGTGGCCCAAAACCCGCCCAGCAAAGGCGATCACGGCAATCTCTCCTGCTCGTTCTGCAGCAAGAGTCAACGAGAGGTGAAGAAGCTCATCGCGGGACCGACGGTCTACATCTGCGACGAGTGCATTCAGCTCTGCAACGACATCATCGCAGAAGAGGGCGAGCGCGGAGACAAGCTCTCGTCGAGCTCTCCGATCCCCAAGCCTGCTGAGATCAAGTCGATCCTCGACGACTACGTCGTGGGTCAGGATCGCGCGAAGCGCATCCTCTCGGTCGCGGTGCACAACCACTACAAGCGCATCGAGGTCAATCAGCACGGACACAACGACGGCGTCGAGCTGCAGAAGAGCAACATCCTTCTCCTCGGGCCGACGGGCACGGGCAAGACGCTCCTCGCGCAGACGCTCGCGAAGATCCTCAACGTTCCGTTCGCGATCGCGGACGCGACGACGCTGACCGAAGCCGGTTACGTCGGCGAAGACGTCGAGAACATCATCGTCCAGCTCCTGCAGAACGCCGATCACGACATCGAGCGCGCGCAGCGCGGGATCGTCTACATCGACGAGATCGACAAGATCGCGCGCAAGGGCGACAACCCCTCGATCACGCGCGACGTGTCCGGCGAGGGCGTGCAGCAAGCGCTGCTCAAGATCCTCGAAGGCACGGTGGCCAACGTCCCGCCGAAGGGCGGACGAAAGCACCCGCAGCAGGACTTCTTGCAGGTCGACACGACGAACATCTTGTTCATCTGCGGCGGCGCGTTCGTGGGGCTCGATCAGATCATCGAGCGTCGCGTGAGCACGCGCTCGATGGGCTTCGGCGCGGAGATTCCCAGCAAGGGCGACAAGAAGCTCGGCGAGCTGTTCGCGCAAGTGCAGCCCGAGGACCTTCTGAAGTTCGGGATGATCCCCGAGTTCATCGGTCGTCTTCCGGTCGTCGCGACGCTGCACGAGCTCAACGACGACGCGCTCATCGACGTGCTCACCAAGCCGAAGAACTCGCTCGTCAAGCAGTACCAGCGGCTCTTCGACATGGACGGCGTGAAGCTCAACTTCAGCAAGCCCGCGCTCGCCGCGGTCGCTCGCGAAGCGCTCGCGCGCCAGAGCGGAGCCCGCGGTCTTCGCGCGATCCTCGAGGCCGCGATGCTCGACATCATGTACGACGTCCCGAGCAAGAGCGGGATCAAAGAGGTCGTCGTCAACGAGGAGGTCATCCTCAAGCACGAGCCTCCGCTGATCGTCTACCACAAGGAGCCCGCCAAGAGCGCCTGACGCTCGCGGGCGACTCGGGCGGCGCGGGCGACGCGGGGGGAGGGCGCCCAACAATTCATCTCGCCGCGTGATTCACAGGGATCGCGCGACTGTGCCACGGGGGCTCGGCTCGGCGGCGGCAAGCCGCTTTGGGGCCGAGCTGTGACCGTGCGGTGACTCGGGGGTGGTAGCGCTAGATGTATGACGATGGTCTCGAGCCCGGCAAACGAGCTGAGGGAGCCCGGCGATCGCGAGTCGATCAAGCCCGAGATGCGCGGGGTGCTTCACCATTGGGCGGCTCTCGTGGCGCTCGGCGCGACGAGCGCGGTGCTCGCGTTGGCGCCGACGGCGCGGGCCATGGTGGCCGCGGCGGCGCACGGGTTGAGCTTGGTGACGTTGCTCTCGGTGAGCGCGACGTACCACCGGCTCGACTGGCGCCCGAAGAGCCGCATCTGGATGAAGCGCGCGGATCACTCGGCGATCTTCTTGCTCATCGCGGGGACGTACACGCCCGTCGCGCTCCTCGCGCTTCCGCCCGCGATCGGAACGAAGATGCTCACCCTCGTGTGGGCCGGCGCCCTCGCGGGCATCGCGCAGTCGCTGCTCTGGGTGACCGCTCCGCGCGCGCTCGTCGTGATGCTGTATCTGTCGCTCGGGTGGGCGATCGTTCCGTTTGCGTCGGACGTGCATCGAGCGCTCAGCTGGCCGCAGCTCATCCTGCTCTACGGCGGGGGAATCGCGTACAGCCTCGGCTCGCTCGCCTACGGCTTCAAGCGCCCGAACCCCAGGCCCGGAGTGTTCGGCTACCACGAGGTGTTTCACGCCGCGACGCTCATCGCGTGCTCGATGCATTTCGCGATGCTCGTCCTGCTCGTGCGCGGTCGATAGCGCCCAACGTCGAGCGCGCGCGTTGGGTATCATGGCCCGATGCACAAGATCCGAGCTCGGTTGATTGCGTGTGCGCTCGTCTCGTCGCTCGCCTTCGGCGCAGTCCTCGGAGAGAGCGCTCGCGCGGAGGCCTGCTCGTGCGCGGGTCCCAACCACGCGCGGGACGTCAGGACGTTCGCGGTGTCCTTTCGAGGGGTGGCGCAGAGCGTTCGACAAATCGACAGCGAGACCGAAGAGGTCACGTTCTCGGTCACGCTGCGCTGGCGCGGCGTCGCGGTGTCGCAACGCGCGGTGAGCGTCCGTCGCAACTCGAGGATCGTGATGTGTCCGATCCCGAGTTTTCGCGTGGGTCAGCGCTACGCCGTCTATGCCCAGCGCAGCGCGGGCGGCGTGCTGACGGTGGGCGCGTGCAACCCGTCTCACGCAGAGTGACGCGTCTCGAGTTGGTCGATGAGCGCCGCGGCGACGCGATCGAGCGCGTCTTTGCCGCCAAGCAGACGCAACAGCGCGGGTGAGCGGATCCACTGCAGCGTGGTGTCGGAGCGGATCGACGCGAGCGCACGCACGCCAGCGCGCGGATTGTTCTTCGCGATCGCGGCATCGAGCGATGCGACGAGGTCGTCGTCTTCGGGACTCCACGGCCAAGCCGGGTGGCCCTCGGCGCTCGATGGCGGAGCTTCGGTCGGATCGATCAATGCCCGATCGAGCCAATACAGAGCGGAGTCGCACAGCTCGCGCATCGCGCCGCTCGCGCGCTCTTGATGGACACGCGCCGCGCGCGCGAGCTGCGTGAATCGCTCGCGCGCGTCGGGCCGATCCGCGAGCCGATCGATGATCCATGGCGCGCCGGGCTCGACGAGCCACGAGGCGTCGTCGGCCGGATCGATCGACGCGAGCCAGCGGTCGAGCGCCTCGGCGCCGAGCGTCCAGCGGCTCTGTGACGGCTCGAACTGCGGCCCTCGACACCGCGCGCGAACGAGCCGAATCCACGCTGACTCTTCGTCCTCTTTGACGAGCGGGTGCGACGGGCAGCGATGGGCGGTCCACAGCTCGATGCTTCGCGAGAACAGCGTTCGTTCGCGCCATGCATCGTCGCTGCGGCTCCGCCGAAATTCGAGGACGAACAGCGTGCGGTGCGCGTGCGACGGACTCTGGAGGCACGCCTCTTCGAGCTGCGCCCACACGGCGTCTGTCACGAACGGCGCGAGCTCGAGGGCATCGTCGACGAACACCTGCGCCGCCGCGTCCGCCCACCGCCTCGCGTCTTCGATCGGGCTTGCTCGGAGCAGGCATCGGAACGAGTGGCGCGTGGCCTCACGCGCGATGTCTGGGCGATCCCGCACAGCCAGCAGCGCTTCTGCGCCCGGGACTCCGTGTTCGACGGCGCGGAGCAGCCAACCGATCGCGCCAAATTTGAGCACCGCGCTGCTCCAACGTTGCGCCGTGTCGAGCGCTCGCGACACGACAACGAGCGCTCGATCGTCGTCCGAGGCGCGAGCATCGAGCCATTCGAAGCGAAATCCGTCTGCGATTTCAGGGGAAACATACTCGCCGCCGTCTCGTTCGGCGACGGCGTCGATCCACGCTTCGAGCCGCTCGCGCAATCGCGGCGCGATCCGTCGCGCGAGCTCGACGCTCGCGCTCGTGACGTCGAACGGGCTGTCGACTTCAGTGATCCGCTCTTCGGCGCGCGCCTCGGCGAGCTCGTGTGTCGTCCCAACCGTCCAGCGAGACAGCTCGAGCCACTCGTGCGCGAGGGCGTTGCGGCTCGCGAGGATCGCGCTGGTCTCGACGCCGAACGCGACCCGTCGCTCGGGCGTCATGCACGACAGAATGTCTCGCACGGCGAGCGCGCCGGGGACGACCGTGAATGGCACGCCGTCCCGACGCTCGGTCATCGGAGCCCGCAGCATTTCTTCGAGCCAGAACAGCGCGAGCTCCCCCGCGTCGAACGCCGCGCACATGCGCGCGAGCCCTTCGCGGATGTCGACGCGAGTGTCGTGGATCATCGTCGTTCGCGAGAGCACGGGCAGCGCGGCGAGCGCCCGTGACGCACCGAAGGCCGCTTGATCGTCCCGTGAAAAGAGCGCGTCGACGAGCGGCGCGAAGTCGATCACGCCCTCGATCGTCTCGACGGACATCCAGCGAGGGTCACCCACGGCAGCGCGAGTCCGCTCGTGACCCCAGGCGCACAGGAGTGAACGAAGGCCGATCGTCGGAGTCCGATGAAACACGTGATCGATCACGGACCAGCCCACGTCCAGAGGGCTGAGGTCGTCGCGCACGACTCCGAAGCTCAGCGCGTAGGCCGGGCGTGTGTCGGGGGCGCACATGATTTCAACGATGCGCGCGCGCGGGACGTCTCGGAGCGATTCGAGCCAGGCGTCCTCCTCGAACGGGGCGAGCCGAAGAAGCTGCTCCCAGCTCAACGCGCCGCGAGAAAACGCGGCCACGAGCGTGCTTCGCGAGACGAGCGGGGGCGCGAGTAGCTCTCGAAGCCGCTGGTAGGGCGCGAAGTCGCAGTTGTCGATCAGCGCTTCTGCGACGAAGTCGCGCCACGCTTCGACGCGCGTTTCGCCGGTGATTCGCCTCGCGCGCTCGCCTCGTCTCGCGTCCCGCTTCTCGAGTTGGTCGACGCGTTCGAGCCACTCGAGAAGGCGTGCCTCGTCGGTCGCCATCGGTCGGACTGCATCGTCACGAGACGATCGCCGCGCAAGCGCCGCGGTCTTCGCGATAGAGTAGCGCTCGATGAGCCGACCGCGCTCGGAGCGCAGCGACGTTCGACGTGGCCCTTCGAGGCTCGAGCCTCGTTGGGGGGGCTCGTCGATGCGCGGTGTTCGCGCGGGAGTGAGCTCCATTGCGCCAGTGATTTCGCTGGGTCTCGTGATGATCTCGTCGACGTCGTGCCTCGGTCGGCCCACGCAGATCGTCCTGCAAGTGGACTCCAACGCGCCGGCAGACAGGCCCGCGAAGCTCTCGGTCTTCACGCGCGTCGGCGCCGTCACGCGCGACGAGCTGCTCGCGTACCGCGGGCCGATCACGCAGATCGACGCGACGGCGCGCGCGATGTTTCCGGGGAGCGTGGGGCTCGTTCCCGCCGAGCGCGGCCCGCGCAACGCGCCGCTGACGGTGTGGGCTGTGCTCGAGCTTCCCGCGGTCGGCGCGCAGCCCGCGTTGCGCGTCGAGCGTCTGCAACGCGTGCGGCTCATCGAGCGTGTTCCTCAACAAGCACGGATGTACTTCAACGTCGCGTGCGCACAGCCCGCGACGGGATGCACGAGCGTCGCGCCCGATCGCTGCACGCCGTCGATCGTGTGCATCGAGCGCGGCGAGACCTGCGGAGACGACGGGCGGTGCGTTCCGCTCGACCTTCCGATGGAGCCCATCGATCGACTCGACGCGGGATTTCGCTTCGATGTCGTCTCTCGCGGAGATGCGTCGACGTCGGACGTCGAGGCCGCTGTCGACTCGGGCTCGACCCCGGTTGCGCCGCGGTTGATCGCGCCCATGAGCACGAGCACGCTCGCGCGCACGCAACCATCGCTGCGGTTCGAGCTGCCTCCCACCGCGACGGACGCATCGATCGAACTTTGTTCGGACCGCGCGATGACCGTCGCGTGTACGTCGTTCGTCGCGGCGGCGGATGTCGCGATGGTTCCCGCGCCGAGAGCGCGCGGTTGGACGTTTTGGCGGGCGACCGCGCGACGCGGTGGAGCGCCGCTCGGAACGAGCCCCGTCTGGCAGTTCTACGTCGGTACGCGCCGCGCGACCTCGACCGAGGACACAGTGCTCGGCAAGGTGATGGATCTCAACGGCGACGGCCGCGCAGATCTCGTCGCGACCTCGCGCGCGCCCGACGAAGTGGGGATCTACTACGGCAGCGCCGCGGGCTTCGCGGCGAGCCCAAACGTCGTGCTCTCCGCGCCGATGGGCGCGAGCTCCTTCGGAAGCGCGCTCGACGCCGCTGGGGACATCAACGGCGACGGCTTCGGCGATCTCGTGGTGGGCGCGGCTTCGGCAACGAGCGGTCGAGCGTTCGTGTACTTCGGCAGCGCCACGGGCGTCGCGACGACGCCGAGCGTCTCGTTGATGGGCGCAGGAGGCGACGAGTTCGGGACGGGTGTGAGCGGCGTCGGCGATGTCGACCGCGATGGCTACGGCGACTTCGCCGTCGGCGCGCCCAACGCGATGGTGCCGGGACTCGGCGCAGCAGGAACGGCGACCGTGTTCCTCGGCCGCGCGACGATGCCGATCACAGGACCGGTGTTGCTCGGGACCGCGGTCGGCGAACGGTTCGGCGCTTCAGTGACGGGCGGCGGCGACTTCGATGCCGACGGGTTCGCGGATGTTGTTGTTGGCGCTCCTCGCGCTGACGTTGGACCGCTCGTCGACGCGGGGCAGGCGCGCGCGTTCTTGGGCAGCGCCACGGGGTTGCAGACGGTCTCGACGGCGTCGATCAACGGCCAGAGAGCGGGAGACAACGTCGGATTCGCGCTCGCGGTCCTCGGCGACTTCAACGGCGACAGCGCCGCAGAAGCGATCGCGGGCGGTCCAAATGCGACGATGAACGGGTGCGCCGTGCTCGGTCGAGGACGACGGACTGGCGGGATTTTTCCGACAACGAGCCAGGCGCGCTTCGAGCTGTCGACGCCGAACCCAGACCGCGCTGGGAGCGTGGTCGGCGCTGCGGGCGACGTGAACAACGACGGCTTTTCGGACTTCGTCTTCACCGCGCCGTTCGCGAGCTTCAGCGGAACCCGGAGCGGCGTCGCGGGCGTGTGTCTCGGAACGGACGTCGGCGTTCGCTCCCCGTGCGAGGGGTTGCTTCGCAACGGCGTCGCTGGCGATCAGCTCGGCGAGAGCGCCGCAGGTGTTGGTGACGTCGACGGCGATGGCTTCGACGACGTGATCATCGGAGCGTCCAACGGCTCGCGGGCCGGCATGCAGGCGAGCGGCTATTTGCGGCTGTATCGCGGCAACAACTCGAGCGCCGGAGTCTCGCTCACGCACGCGCGAGAGATCGTGGGGACGCGCGTCAATCAACGTCTCGCCGTCGCGCTCGGCGGATCGACGCACTGATCACCGCGCGTTACGGCGACGCGGCCGCGGGGCGATAGATGATCTCGACGCGCGCGCCCATGGGAATCACCGCGGGATCCACGGTGACGCGGTTCGCGGCCATGTCGTAGGTCCAGCCCATCGTGAGGCGCGTTCGAACGCCCGCGGCGGTGACGATCCAGACTTGGATCGTGTCGGCGCGGGCGGGTTGCGCGAGCGCCCACGCCGTCGTTCGACGCGCGATGCCCATCGCGAACGACGTGAAGATCGTGCTCCAGTCCGTGGCGCACACGCGGGCCTTGTCGCCCATCGTTCGCATCGTGAGGTCGAGGTACACGCTGCCGCGTCGCGCGAGCGTCGGGCAGTCGGTGCGCGACTCGTAGCCGACGATGCTGTTGAATACGTATCCAGTAAATCCAGGCCACGCGCTCGCCGTGGTGTGAAAGGTGTTCGCGGGCATCGAGCTCTCGTCGTCGGTCACCGCGACGAAGAACTTCTGCGACGTGGGGCGCAAGAAGTCGCGCCACATCGGGTAGGTGTTCACGACGATCGAGAGCCCGTTGGTCGAAGCCACGTTTGCGTTGACGTGTCGAAAGCGCGGTCCGTCCGCGCAGCTCGCGCCCGCGAGCGGCGGGGGAACGCACACTTGCAGCGAGCCCGTCCCGCGCGTCCCGATCATGATCACGCGGTAGTCGAGGCCCGACATCGCCAACGTCGACGCGAAGCGATTGAGGTTCGCGTTGAGGTTGCGCGTCTCTTCGACCATCGAGCCCGACGTGTCGATGAACCAGATGATGTCGACCGGAACCCTCGTCGCCATCGTGTCGTCGAAGCGCTGCGTGGCCTCGCACTCGTTCATGAAGTCCGGCAACGGAAGCCACGAGCTCTCGCACGGGCCCCACGTTCCGAACTCGCCCGAGCCCGTGCAGCGCTGCGTGCCCATCCGGCACATCCCGCGAAACTGCGGCTCGGTGCGCTCGAAGCACATTTGCGTCGCGCCGGGCATGCACGCGCAGCCCTCGTTCGCGACGCCGTCGCCGTTGTCGTCGAACGGCGTCGAACAGTTCTCGACTGCGGCCGCGCCGTCCGTTGGCGTTGGCGTTGGTGCGTCCGTGGGCGTCGGCGTCGCGCCGTCTTCACCGATCGGCGGAGTCGTCGAGTCGAACGCGGTCGCGTCCGTTCGGCGCACGTCGGCGTTCGTGGGCGGCTCGAACTCGCTGCCGTCGCTGCATGCCGCGGCAACGAGCGCGAGCAACGTCAAGCAGGTGCGGGCGTGTGCGTGAGGGTCAGTGAGGCGCATGTACCCGAGGTTCGCACAACGGCAAATCGGCCGGCAGTGGGCGCTCGATCGCCCAGTGGGAAGTCCGAAGCGCACCCTCGAGTTCGTTCGTTGGGTACGATGCGCGTCGATGCGTCGGCGCTCTTCCTCGTTTGCGGCTGCGTTGCTCGCACTGTTCGTCGCGAGCTGCGGCGGACGCGCGACGCAAATCGTGTTGCACCTCGACTCCAACGCGCCACCCGAACGCCCGATGACCCTCTCGATCGTCTCGCGGGTCGGAAGCCCGACGATCCGCGAAATCTACGAGTTTCAAGGGCAGCTGTTGAGGCTCAACAACAACGTTCGCCCGATTTTTCCAGGCAGCGTGGGGCTGTTGCCCGAGGTCAACGGTCCTCGAAACGTTCCGCTCACGGTGTGGGCCGTGCTCGAGCTTCCGGCCTCTGCGGGGCGACCCGCCGTGCGCGTCGAGCGACTGCAGCGGCTGCAGCTCATCGAGCGCGTTCCGCAGCAGGCGCGAATCTTCTTCAACGTCGCATGCGCTGCGCCCGCGAGCGGCTGCCGCCTCGTGTCGCCCGAGCGATGCACGGTCTCGACGCTGTGCCTCGAGAACGGCGAGACGTGCGGCGACGAGGGCGTGTGCGTTCCCGTCACGCTACCCATGCAGCCGATCGAGCAGCTCGACGCGACCGCCACGTTCGACGTCGTGACGCGCGCGGATGTGCCGGTCGACATTGTGCGCGACGTGCAAGCGGACGGCGCGGACGCTCCGGACGTCGAGGACGTGCTGGACAGCGGACGCGACGCGCAAGAAGAGAGCGGAACGGACGCAGCGGACGCAGCGAGCGACACGCGCGGGGATTCAGGCATCGATTCGGGCCTCGACGCGCGAGTGGACAGCGGCGTCGACGCGCGCTCGGACAGCGGCGTGGACACAGGTGTCGGCCCGACGACGGTCCGCCTCGTCGCGCCGATGAGCACGAGCCGTGTGGCGGCCGTGCGTCCCACGCTGGAGTTCGAGCTGCCCTTCAACGCGACGGACGCGCAGATCGAGCTCTGCGCAGATCGCGCGATGAGCATGGGCTGCTCGACGTTCGTGAACACGACGGGATCGGCGCGCGTCCCCGTTGCACGACCGGCGGGATGGACGTTTTGGCAAGTGACGCCTCGCCGCATGGGAACTCCCCTGACAGCGAGCCCTGTGTGGCAGTTCTATGTCGGCGCTCGTGGCGCCGGCGTCGACAGCACGATCGGCAAAGTGATGGACCTCAACGGCGATGGACGATCGGACCTCGTCATCGCGTCGCTCGGCACCGAGACCGTCGCGATCTACTACGGAAACGCCACGGGATTTCCTTCGATGCCCAACGTGACGCTGGCCGCCCCGAGCGGCAGCGCGGAGTTTGGCAACAGCGTCGACGCTGCGGGAGACATCGATGGTGACGGATTCGGAGACCTCGTTGTCGGCGCACCGGGCTCGGGCTCGGGTCAGGCGTTCGTGTACCTCGGTCGAGGTGCGGGCGTCGCGACAACGCCAAGATTCACGTTCGCGGGCGTCGACGCGGCCGATCGCTTCGGCGCGGCGGTGGCTGGCGCGGGAGACGTCAACCGCGACGGCTACGGCGACTTGATTATTGGTGCGCCAACCGCTGGCGTCGCAGGCGTCGGCAACGCAGGGACGGCGACGATCTTCCTCGGCCGCGACCTGCCGAGCGCGCCCGTTCGAAGCACGGTGTTGTTGGGCGGCTCGGCGGGTGATCGGTTCGGCATCGCTGTGGCTGGCGGCGGCGACTGCAACGCGGACGGATTTACGGAGGTCGTTGTCGGTGCGGATCGGGCCGATCCGATGGGGCGATTGGACGGCGGCGAGGCGTACGTGCACTTCGGTCGCGCGACGGGCATTCGTGTCATGCCCGACGTGCCAATGCTCGGCACCGCCGCGGGCGACAACTTTGGTCGTGCCGTCGCGATGATCGGCGACTTCAACGGTGACGGAGCGGCCGATCTGCTGGTCGGAGCACCGCGAGGCAGCACGCAAGGCGCGACGCGGATCGCGTTTGGCGCAGTGATGCGAATGTTGTTTCCCAACACCCTCGAGTTCCTCGGGCCGATCCCGACGAGCCGCGACGGTTTCGGTACGTCGGTCGCGGGCGTCGGCGACTTGAACGGTGACGGGTTCACGGACTTCGCCGTTGGCGCCCCGTTGGTTGATGGTGCTGGAACCACGCGCGGAGCGGTCGGTGTCTGTCTCGGTCGGGCGGTGGTCGACCGCTTGGAATGCAGCGTGATCGTGGGCACCTCCAACAACGATCGCCTTGGCGACGTCGTCGCAGGCATCGGAGACTCGAACAACGACGGCCTCGACGATGTGCTCGCGGGCTCGCCCGCTGCGACGCGCGCTGGATTGTCGGGCGCTGGATACGTTCGCTTCTATCGCGGTGCCGCCACCGCTGCAGGCGTTTCGGCGACTCACTCGCGCGAGATCGCGGGCAGAGTAGCCAACGAGCGTCTGGGGCAAGCCATCGGATCGTCGGTGCACTGAGCGCGCGCGCTACGTGGCGCTCGCGCGAGCCGGGCGTCGCGCCGTCCAGAGAACCATGTCCGCGACGTAGTGGTGCAGGTTGATCGCTTGCAACACCACGAGGTACACGATCGCGCGATCGAGCGAGGGGCGCATCGCCTCGGACGCGAGCCACGCGACGCTGTACATCGCGGCGCCGATGAGGGCGAACGCGATGTAGAACCGCGCGCTGTTCGCCGCGCCCGCGACGCGCCCGAGGGCGCCGAGCGTCGCTGCGTCTGCGTTGGCGAAGCGTCGCTCGTTCCACGCGTAGACGAAGAGGAGGTACTGCGCGTTGTGCCACACGTTGACGGCGATCCACCCGATCGAAGGAACGTCGATCACGACGTACCCGACCACGAAGAGGATCACCTGCCCGATCACGTACAAGCGCGTCCACGGGTCGAACGGCCTCGTCGTGTCCGTCGCCTCGCGGCTGATGCGCCACACCCACGCGCCGAACGCCACGAGCGCGACGGCACAAAGGACCCACTCGAGCGCAGGCGGCGCGGTGGGGAGCCGAATCGCGACCCCGAGAAAGTGCGTAGGGCGCTGCGCCATTCGATGCGCGACGCCCCAAAGCGCGGCGGCGTACAGGACGACGTCGACCAGCGGATCGCGTGGATTTTGTCCGGTCGCGTGCCGCAGCGCGCGGTACATCCCGCGCCCCTGTCGCGCGTAGTGGAGCGTCTGCCAGTAGAAGTACCCCGCCATCAACGTCTCGACGCCGAACACGCGCACGACGCCCGCGCACGTCGCAATGGAGAGCGGCGCGAGCGCCCACCACATCCACGCGTGCTCCTCGCGGTCTTCACGACGAAAGAGCGTTCGCGAAAACGTCGACGCGACGTGCGGGTAGCTGAGCGCCCACAGATCCGCGGCGATCACGACGCGCCACCAGCTCGGTCGCGCGACGACCACGAGTGCCGTCGCGAGGGACGCGATCGGAATCCACACGACGAACCACCGCGCAAATCGCGGGTCCGCGAGGGGATTGGGACGCCCGTCGGTGGCGGCGCTCATCGCGCGATCGATCAGGTGCCCGTCAGGCCCTGGTGGCTCGACGGCAACGCTGGCGTCGAGCTCACCGGCACAGGGACCGAGGGAGGCACTTGCGACGGTCCCGACGGCAGGATGCTCGGCGGAGTCACCTCGACAGGCATACTTACGGGCACGGGCTGCGACGAAGGGGCCGATTCGGTGCGCACCAACAAGAACGAAACGACACCGCCGAGGAACATCATCGCCATGACCGCCACCGCGAGGATGACCCCTGGCGAGGCCGATCGCCTCGGCGCGTACGGCTGGCCGCTGTAGCGCGTGAGCTCGCGGCGGAGCGTGTCGTTTTCAGCGCGGAGCCGCTGGACCTCGGGCTCGAGCGCGGCGACTTGCTGCCTGAGCGATTCGATTTGTGCGAGCGCGGCGTCGCGTTCGTCTCGGTATCCGCCGCTCGCTTGGGGTGCTCCGACCATGGTGCTGGCTCCTCGTAGCGGTTCGAACACCGCGCCGAGATCCTAGCTTGGGTGGGCGCGCTCGTGGGGGTTCGCACGGCGGGGCAGAACGCGAGACACTCGGGGCCGCCCAACGTCATGTCCAGCAAACAAGTGCTCGCGTTCGCGCTCGCAACCAGCCTCGGCGCGGTTCGATGCTCTCAGCCACCCACGCCGCCGGTCGACGCCATGCCGGTCGACTCTGCGGCGGACGCGGGCCGTGACGCTCGCGAAGACGACTCCGCGCCGGACGCGGGCGAGCAAGATACGGGCGCGGATGCTGGCGTCGATGCGGCGCCGTTCGTCGTGTATCCCGGCGTGGACGACCGCTGCCCGGGCGCTGCGCACTGCCCGATGGGCAGCGACGGAATGCTCTACGTCGGCGTCGCGCGCGCGCTCATCAACCCGACGATCGTCGAGTCGATGTGGACCGACACCAACATGAACAACCTCTGGGAGAGCGGCGAGACCTACGTCGACACCAACGGCAACGGCCGCTTCGACGCGACGTGGATCGCGGGGTTTTCGTCGGGCAGACCCGCGACCTCGATCCACGACGATCTCGAGGTTCGCGCGATGGCGTTTCGCTCGGGCGACGTGACGGTGGCGATCGTCTCGCTCGATATCGTGGGTCTGTTTCGCGACGACATGGAGCGCATTCGCCAGCACCCGTCGCTGGCGGGTCTCGACGTCGACCACGTGTTGATCTCGTCGACGCACTTGCACGAGGGCGTCGACACCGTGGGCTTGTGGGGTGAATCGCCGTTCATGACCGGCGTCAACGCGACGTACCAGAGCCTCGTGATCGAGCGCGCAGCGAACGCCGTGCGAGACGCGGTGCGAGACGCGATGCGGCCCGAGGCGCGCGCGCTCATGCGCGTCGCGCAGGTGCTCACGGTGGACGGGATGATGGACCCGCGGCCGTACGTCTCGGACACGCGCGATCCGACGATCCTCGATCCGACGCTCACGATGGTGCAGTTCGTCCGCGAGCGCGACCCCATGCAAACGATCGGAACATGGGTGAACTGGGCGGCGCACCCCGAGTACACGGGCTCGCGCAACAACCAGCTCACGGCGGACTACGTCCACACCCTCCGCGACGTGATCGAGAACGGCGACATGATGTCCGGGGTCGCTGGCATTGGCGGAACGACGGTGTTCGTCAACGGAGCGCTGGGAGGACAAGTGGGCCCCGGCCAAGCCGCGCCGCTCGATCGCATGGGAATGCCCGTACGAAACGCAGGTCTGCTCAAAGCCGAGTCCTGCGGTCGCAACGTCGCCGTCCTCGGGTTGCAAGAGCTTCGACGGGTGCAGGGCACCGCGAACAACGGGCTCGTGACGGGGCCGATGCCGATCACGTATCGCACGGCGAAGATGCACGCGCGCGTGCTCAATCGGCTGTACTGGCTCGGGTTTCAGTTTCGCGTGCTCTCGCGGCAGTTGACCAACTTCAACCGCAGCGTCGCGCCGTCGATGACCAACGTTCCGTGGGTCGAGTCGCGCGCGACGTATCTGCAGGTGGGCCCCGTCGCGACGATCACGGCGCCGGGCGAATTGCACCCCGAGCTGTGGGTCGGCGCGCAGGACATGCGGTGGTCGTTCAACCTCCCGCGCGTGACCGAACGGGACAACCCGCCGGACTTCATGCGCGCGCCGCCGCCGCCGTACCTGCGAGACTTGATGCTCGCGAACAGCGGCGTTCGCTACGCGTTCGTGAGCGGGCTCACCCAGGATTTTCTCGGCTACATCGTCGCCGATTGGAACTACGTCCTGCACCCGACCAACCCGTACACGCAAGAAGCCTCGGGCGATCACTACGAAGAAACCAACTCGATCGGCCCCGACAGCCAGGAGCACTTGTTCGCGCCGATGATGGACCTCGCGCGCATGGGCGCGGTGCTCGACGGCGGCGCGGGCGACGCGGGCGCAGACGCGAGCGCGGACGCGAGCGCGGACGGAGGAGGCTGATGTCCACGGCGGACAGTCGGGACGACGACGGGCTGCGGCTCCTCTATCGCCATCGGCGCACAGGCGCGATGGGGAACGCTGTAAGGAAATTGCCTGACAGATCGACGCTCGATTTCTTTCGACGCGGCCTCGAGATCGCGCGCAGCGCCTACGCGGCTGGCGGCGAAGACGAAGTGTACGCGCGCGTCGACGAGCTCGCGGGGCAGTACGTCTACGGCCTCTCGAGCTTCTTTGCGAAGCAAGCCGCGGGGACGCAGGTCCCTGGCACGGACGACGAGCTCTACGAGATGCTCCTCGAGGACCTGTACGTCGAGGCGTCTGGCGACGCGCGGCGACAGTATATTCGCTTGGACAACGGCGCGCTGCGCGTGCGCACCGACGACGACGAAGTCGAGCTCGCGTACGCGCTCGTCCCCGCGTCGGTCCTTCGGGACGAGCCGGACCGATGGGCGTGGTGGATGCACACGGATTCAAGTTTGCCCGACGCGATCGGCGACGGGGCGTACGAGCCGGCGTTCGAGTGCGAATTCGCGACGCTCGACGGGCAGCTCGACGACGGTCGCGGCGGGCCTCGCACGTGGGCGGTGTTTCTCACGAGCTACGACGGCTCGAGCTTCGGGCTTCCGCGGCCGGTGGTGATCCGCGGAGCGCGCATGGACACGATTGGCGCTGTGATGCGCGGAACGATTCCCGTGACCGAGGGCGCTCGCCGATGGCCGTTCGAGCTGCGCTTGCTTCGCGCGATGATCGCGCCGGACGAGGGCGACCTTCGTGCTGCGCTCGCACGATGTGCGGAGTTTCCGGTGTCGGCGCTCGGGGGCCGGATCACGCCGAGCGGCGGCGACGCGAATCCAGAGGACGCGCTGCGCGACTACCTCGACGCCGTGCCGGGCTGGATCGAGCACGGCGAGGAGCTGCGCGCGTTTCGATCGTCGCTCACCGCGGAGCAACGCGCCGCGCGGGGCCAGGTGACCGTGCTCGATGTCGGCGCGCATCACGCGCTGTTTTGCCGGTCCGGAAGCAGCCGCTACTTCGACCAGTGGGTGTTCTTCGACGATCTGTGGGCGAGCGCCCATCGCGCGCTGGCAGACGCGCTGTTCGTGTACGCGCAGAGCTGGGATCCGCTGCGCGCGACACGACGCTGACGATTGCGTGGGAACCGCGGGGGACTGGGACCGCGCCGGCGAGCGACAGAATCTTTCTTTTGTCGACTGAGGTCCGCGACGCAGACGCTTGGGTAGACGGAATGGTTCTTCTGTCTACTCGGGGCTGGCTCTGTCGTGTCCCCGGGTTCGTCGCCAGAAATTCAGGCCTCTCGCCATCGACGTTGTACGGCCGAACGGAAGGAGGCCTCCGTGTCCCTCTACAACCTCGACTGGTCCGACGACGACGATCAGCAACCCGCGACGCCCGACCCGACGTTCGATTGGAACGCCGCGTCCCTCGTCGCGCAGTACCTGGTTCTTTCGTCGTCCGCGCCGCAAGCGGTGGACGGAGCCACGAGCGCATCGTCGCGCGTCACGCTCGCAAAGGCGCTGAGCGCGAAGGCGAGGGCGCGTCGAGCGCAGCGAAGGCCCGTCGTGCGCGCGCCCGATCGATCGCTGCCGCGAGAAGAGCGCGCGAGAGCGTGCGTCGCGCCGAGGCCGCCGCCTTCGTGCTGAGGTGCAAATCGCAACGGGTCCGAATGGACGAACGCACCCAAACCCACTACACCGACGCACGAGTTCAGAGCACTGATGGCTACGAGAGACGACGAGAGCACCGTTCGCGCGAAGGTCCTTCCGCTGCTGCCGCTGCGGGACATCATCGTGTTTCCACACATGGTGGTCCCCCTGTTCGTGGGCCGCGAGAAGAGCATCGCCGCGATCGACGCCGCGCTGGCGAAGGACCGCGAGCTGTTTCTCTCGGCCCAGAAGAAGGCGCGTCAGACCGAGCCGAGCCCTGAAGAAGTCTTCGACGTCGGCACCATCGGGACGATCCACCGCTACCACAAGCTGCCCGACGGGACCGTGAAGGTGCTCGTCGAGGGCCTGCGGCGCGCGAAGATCAAGCGCTTCCAGGACACGGACAAAGTGTTCTCCGTGGAGGTCGAGCCCATCGTCGAACCGCAGCGCGACTCGCTCGAAGTCGAGGCGCTGATGCGCTCGGTTCAGTCCACCTTCGAGGTGTACGTCAAGCTCAACAAGCGCGTTCCGCCAGAGATGCTCATGACGGTGCAGACCATCGAGCAGCCCGGCGCCCTCGCGGACACGGTCGTCGTTCACCTCGGGAGCATCAAGCTCGCGGACCGACAAGCGCTGCTCGAGCTCGCCGATCCCATCGCGCGACTCGAACGGCTGCACGAGGTGATGCAGAACGAGATCGAGATTCTCCAAGTCGAGAAGAAGATCCGCTCCCGCGTGAAGCGCCAGATGGAGCGCACGCAGAAGGAGTACTACCTCAACGAGCAAATGCAGGCGATTCAGAAGGAGCTCGGCGAACGCGACGAGTTCAAGTCTGAGATGCAAGAGCTCGAAGATCGCCTCCGCTCGATCAAGGGCTTGTCGAAAGAAGCCCAAGAGCGCGTCAAGAAAGAGCTGCGCAAGCTCAAGATGATGGCGCCGATGAGCGCCGAGGCGACGGTCGTTCGCAACTACGTCGATTGGATCCTGGCGCTCCCGTGGGGCGACAAGACCGAGGATCGACGGGACATCAACGAGGCCACGCAGATCCTCGACGAGGACCACTACGGTCTGAAGAAGGTCAAGGAGCGCATCCTCGAGCACCTCGCCGTGCAGGCGCTGTCCAACAAGATTCGCGGCCCCGTGCTCTGCCTCGTGGGTCCACCGGGCGTCGGCAAGACCTCGCTCGCGCGGTCGATCGCGCGCTGCACGGGTCGAAACTTCGTTCGCGTGGCGCTCGGCGGCGTGCGAGACGAGGCCGAAATCCGAGGACATCGTCGCACGTACATCGGCGCGATGCCGGGCAAGATCGTTCAGTCGCTCAAGAAAGCGGGCTCGTCGAACCCCGTGTTCTTGCTCGACGAGATCGACAAGATGAGCGTGGATTTTCGCGGAGATCCCGCGAGCGCGCTGCTCGAGGTCCTCGACCCCGAGCAGAACCACACGTTCAGCGATCACTACCTCGACCTCGATTACGACCTGTCGGACGTGATGTTCGTGACGACGGCCAACACGCTGTCGGGCATCCCGATCCCGCTGCAGGACCGCATGGAGATCATCGAGCTCGCGGGCTACACCGAGTTCGAGAAGCTGAACATCGCGGTGAAGTACCTCGTGCCGAGACAGCTGCACGAGGCCGGTCTCGACGGCATCGAAGTGGCCGTCGAAGAGAGCGCTGTGCGCGCGGTGATCAATCACTACACGCGCGAAGCCGGCGTGCGAAACCTCGAGCGCGAGCTCGGGTCGATCGCCCGCAAGGTCGCCCGCGAAGTGCTCGCCAACGGAAAGGGTCGTTCGTTTCGCGTCGAAGCGAAGGACGTCCCGAAGTTTCTCGGCGTTCCGCACTACGAGGTCGGCAAAAAAGAAGAGCGCGACGAGGTGGGCCTCACGATGGGGCTCGCGGTCACGAGCGTCGGCGGCGACCTTCTACCGACAGAGGTCGCCGTGTTGCCCGGCAAGGGAAACCTGCAAATCACCGGCAAGCTCGGCGACGTGATGAAAGAGAGCGTCCAGGCCGCGATGAGCTACGTGCGTTCGCGCGCGAAGCTCCTCGGACTGGACGAGAGCTTCTACGAGAAGCTCGACGTGCACGTGCACTTCCCCGAAGGCGCCGTCCCCAAGGACGGACCGAGCGCGGGGATCACCGTCGCGACCTCGCTCGTCAGCGCGCTCACGCGCGTCGCTGTGCGGAGGGACGTCGCGATGACGGGCGAGATCACGCTGCGGGGCAGGGTGCTCGCGATCGGCGGGCTCAAAGAGAAGCTGCTCGCCGCGCACCGCGGTGGAATTCACACGGTGCTCATCCCCAAAGAGAATCGAAAAGACCTGCGAGAGGTCCCGCGCCGAGTGCTCCAAGCGATGCGCATCGTCATGGTCGATCATGTCGATGACGTGCTTCGCGAGGCGCTCTCGAGCGCGCTGCCCAACGCAGGCGACTGGCTCGACAAGCGCCCGCGCCCCGCGGAGTACCGCGAGGGAACGCTCGTCGAAGCCGAGCCCGTCACGCACGCCGTGACGACCGTCGTCGCAAATGCGCCGACGGGGGTGTGACGACACGAATCGTGTGTTACATCCGCGGGCATCTACCGGGCGGGTAGCTCAGCGGTAGAGCGGCGCCTTTACACGGCGTTGGTCGCAGGTTCGATCCCTGTCCCGCCCACTGTGACGTACGAGCGAGCCCTTCGCGAGGCCGCAGCGTGCATCGGCCCAACGGGGGGCCCGAAGCACAATTTCGGACAACCGACCGCGCGAGCAGCAAGTGTCGATACCATTGGCGGGTGACACGGTTCGCTCGTTCGTTCGTTCTCTCGCACGCGACGCTCGTCGCGATCGCTGTGCTGTCCAGCCGCTGCGGCGCACCGGACCCGCGGTGCATTCCCAACGAGCAGCGCGCCTGCGCGTGCCCTGGCGGACGCAGCGGGGTCCAGCAGTGCGCGGCAAGCGGCGCGAGCTTTTCGAGCTGCGATTGTCCGAGCGCAGCGGACGCGATGGCGTCGGACGCGTCGATCGACGCTGCGAGCGCGCCGCCGGACAGCGCTTTGATCGACAGCGCCGTTGTCGACAGCGCGGAGGTGCGCGTCGACGTCAGAGTTCCGATCGACAGCCCGAGCGGGCTCGTGGAGTGCCGATCGTTGCCTCCATCGTTGCCGGCCGGATGGCGACGCGGCGGTCCGACGCAGTTCTCCGAGGTGCCCTGGACGGCGATCGCTGGGACGTTCTGGAACCCGTTTCCCAACAGCGGCGGCCTCGGCATCATCGCGACCTCCGACGGCGAGTACATCTCGATCGAGTTCACGACGCCCACCGACGTCGCTGAGTGGAACATGCGCTCGCCGGGGAAGACCGTTTCGTGGCACCCGTCGCAAGTCGCGGGCGAGGCGAGGCTCGTCTACGTCGGACTCAGCGCGTGCCCTGGGGACTTTCGCATTCCGCCGAGCGACAGCGTCGCGCCGACCAACGACCCGACCTTCGCGCGCGGCTGTCGCAGCCACCGCCGACTCGGCACCAACGCCAACATGCCAATGGCGCACCTCTCGTACCAGATCGGCGAAGGCCCCTCGGACGAGACGGTCTGCCGGCTCGCGCCAGGCCGTCGGTACTATCTCAACTACATCCGCGCTGATTTGTCGGACAACGCGATCGGAGCGCCCGCTGAGGAAGCGCGCTGCCAGCTTCGAACGCTCTCGCGCTGCGGCGTCGATATGCGCGTGGAGTGATCGTTTTCGCGGCGCCGAGCCGGTCGCCGCCACGACCGTCGCGCGCCGTGTCCTCTGCGTTGCTTCGCGCGTATGCTTGCGCCCGCTTATGCAAGAACAGCAACGTCCTCCGCGGCGCCGCGGACCCGACCTCCAAGCGCAGAAGACCTACGGGATCTCGGCCATGCGCCGCATCGTTCGATCGCTCCCGCCGATCGAGCGCGCGTACGCGACGATTCGCTTCACGATCATGCGGTCGAAGCTCCTCACGCTGATCGACCTGCTCCTGCCGATCGAGGGGCGGATCCTCGATGTCGGCTGCGGATTCGGGCTCTTTGCTTCGTACTTCGGGCTCTCGGCGCCGGGCCGCTCGATCCTCGGCGTCGACCCCAACGGTCGTCGCGTCGGGATCGCGCGCAACGTCGCCCGCGAGCTCGGGCTCGAGCAGCACGAGTTTATCGAAGGGTACGCCGAGGACCCGCGGATTCAGGGGCCGTTCGACGGGATCTACTTGCTCGACGTGCTCCATCACGTTCCGTCGGCCAAGCAGCAGGGCCTGCTCGAGCACTTGACCAGCTTGCTCACGCCGCACGGCGTGCTCGTGATCAAAGACGTGACGACCGAGCCGTGGCTCGAGCTGAAGTTCACCGAGGTCCTCGACCGCGTGATGGTGGGCTTCGACGAAGAGCTCACGTATCGGCACCACAGCGAGTGGGCGAGGCGCCTGTACGACCTCGGGTTCAGCGTGCGTGCGGTCCGCGTTCCCGATGCGCTGCCGTACCCCCACGTGATCGTGGTGGGGCAGCGCACCGGCGAGCCCCGGCCACAGACTCCGTAGGCGCGTTTGTCGCTGTGGGGGTTACTTGCGCAATCCGTGGAAGTTATGGCATCGCCACCGGCGTTGGAGCTCCCAATGAAACGCCGCACCGCCTTCGTTGCCTCGTGTTTCCTTGCGTCTTCGGTGGTCGCGGCGCCGTTCGTGGCGCTCGACGCAGCGGTTCCGCCTCTGAGCATTCAGCAGATGGTGCCGACGGGCTCGATGCCGAAGGGCGTCATTCGCTCACCGGACGGCCGAACGCTGTACGTCGCGAACTACGGGCAGCTCGACCGAGGCAACCTCGGCATCTACGACGCGACTACGCTCGCGCGCACGCGGGTGATCGACGTCCCTGGCATCATCGTCGAGAGCGCGATTTCGCCGGACGGACGGACGCTGTACGTCTCGAATTTTCGCCGAAACAGCGTCCAGTACCTCGACCTCGCCTCCGGACGCATCACGCGCGAGGTCAACACCGGACGGCACCCGAAGATCCTCGTCGTGAGTCACGACGGTCGCCGGCTCTTCGCCGCGAACTGGGCCTCGCGTGACGTCTCGGAGATCGACGTCGCGACGGGAACGGTCACGCGCACGCTCGCCGCCGGCGACAACCCTCGCGGCATGGCCATCACCCGCAGCGGTCGTCTGTACATCGCCAACTCCACGAGCGACGACATCCACGTGTACGAGGGCGCGAACATGACCCTCGCGCGAAGGCTCCAGCGCGTCTGTCGCATCCCGCGGCACATCACGCTCGCGCCGGACGACTCCAAGCTCTACATCTCGTGCCTCGGCGCGGCGGTGCTCGCGGTGATGGACACGAGCAACGACCGCATCATTCGACGCATCCGCACCGAGTCCGGCCCGAAGGCCAACGACGTCTCTCCAGACGGTCGCTACGTCGCGACGGCGGACTACAACGCGTCGGGCGTCACCGTGATCGACACGACCGACTGGAGCGCGCGTTCGATCGAGATTCCGCTGATGAATCGCGCGAGCGGCCTCGTGTTCGCAGCGTCCGGGCTGCGCGTGATCGTCACTGGGTGGTTCGACGATCACTTGTTCACGGTGGGCGTCGCAGGCGCGGCGCCCGGGCTCACGTTCGCGCGGCGAGACATCCAGCGGACGCAGCGCCAGCGCCGCGAATACGACTCGCGCTCGGGCGAGAGCATCGCGTCCACCGCGCACTGAGCTGCGCGTTCATGCGCCGCGGGCGAGGGCTTCGATGGCGCGCGAGACCGCCTCGGTGATCGTCTCGCACTGCGCGCGAAGGTCTTCGGTCGCCGCGAGGTTGTTTGTGTGTGCGCCCGCCGCGGCCACGCGCGTCGCGACCATCGCCATGTGCGCGACGGTTACCCTCGGGTTCGCCGCGGCGCTCGCGACCGTCGCGGCCGCGTTGGCCAGCTCGACCGCGGCCAACGACCCGCGGCGCGAGTCTTCTCGCGCGTAGCTCGCGGTGGGTGCTCCGTACGCTTCGGCCTCGTTTGCGGCGATCTCGGCCCACGCTTCCGCGGCGTCGTCGCGCGCGTTTGCAAACGCTCGGGCCGCGTCCGCTGCGCGCTGGCACTGCTCGGGTGTCGCGCGGCCGATCGCCCAATCGCGGGCGACGTCGAGCGCGGCGCGCGCAGGGTCGATGCTCGCTGTGCGTCGGTTCATGCGTCGCTCGACGACGGTCGCCGCGCACCACACGCCCAAGCGCGGGTCGATCATCGCGAGCGACCCGAGCAGCACGCGCGCGTCGGTCTTCGCGGCGCACCACCCTCGCAGTTGATCGACGAGCAGCGCGACGGCCGCTTCGGGCCAGTGCGCGATCCGCTCGAGCGAATACTGCACTTCGCCGGTGCTCGGGTCGGTCTGCTGCGCGACGAACTCTTCTCGATCGCTCGAGCTGAGCGCGTTTCGCGTGTGCAGAAACAGCCATTCGAACGAGCGATGCATCGTGGGTCCCGTCGCGCGTCGCCGCGGAGCGTGCAGGCTCTGCGCGTCTCGGTTGATTGTGTGTGCGCTTTTGATCGGGCCGCGCGCGGCGGGTTACGCGCGCTCGGCGCCCGAGGAGAGCGCGAGCGCACGCGCGCGAACGGTGCGGTCGAACGCGCGTCCCACGAGCGCGCTCGTCCCGGCCATCGTCACGATCGGCAGCACGATCGGCGCGCCCGCGATGGTGATCCCCGTGAACGCGACGGCCGCGCTCACGACGCCCGCCGCTGCGACGCCCGCGGCGCCCGCGACAGCGCCGCGGGACGCGCCGAGCAGCACGCGAACGCCCGCGTCTCGCCCGGTGAGCGAGCCGCTGCGCACGCCGCGCCACGCGCCGATGGCCGCGAGACCGCCGTCGAGCACGGCGCCCGCGACGGCGCCCTGGAGCGCAGCGCGGCCGATGCCCTTCATCGCGGTCTTCGCGGTGCTGCGGGCGATGGCTCGCACGGTCTCTTCGCTCGCGCTCGCGGCGACCGCCCCGCCCGGCGCCACCGTGAGTTGAACGCCGTCTCGGCTGTGAACGACCACGCGCTGCGCCTCGGCGCGCACGACGGCGCCTTTGCGGGCGAGGGCGACGCCGACGGCCTTGCCGCCCTTCAAGAGCCCTTTCGCGATCACCTGCGCGGGCGCAGGCAAGATCGCGATCCCGAGGCGCTCGACGACCTCTGCGGTGAAGCCCGGTCCCGCGCCGAGCCTCGCCCCGTGCAGCGCCGCGCGCACCGCAGGAACGCCCGTCATCGCCACTCGCGCCGCGTCTCGCCCGAGCTTCGCCGCGCCGATCACCAGCCGCGTCACGCCTTCTCTCGCTGCCATTGCTCTTCGGTCCTCGATTCGTTTTAGCACTCACCCCGCGGCTTCGCTGTCATTCTGTCACCTCGCGGGGAGCGCTGGTGTGCGCGCGGTCGCGCGTTCACCGTTGCGACACTGCACGTCGCTTCTCATGACTCACGTCGCTCGCATCACCCGCGCTCGGCTCGCGCTCGACGAGGCGCACCGCGCCGCGGGCCTCGCTCGCAAGCCGATCGAGCGCTCGCCGCGAGACACGCTGGTTTCGACGGGCGTTTCGCTGCTCGACGACGCGCTCGGCGGCGGGCTCTCTCGCGGGGCGCTCTACGCGCTCAGCGGCGAGGCCGGCTCGGGGCGCGCGAGCCTCGCGCTCTCGTGGCTGTTGCGGGCGACGCTCTTGTCGCGCGAGCCGGTGGCCTTCGTCGATGGCGCAGACGCGCTCGACCCCGAGAGCGTCCCCGAGGTGCTTCGACCGAGGATGCTCTGGGTCCGCGCGCGAAGCGGCCTCGAGGCCACCGCGTGCGCAGAGCAAGTGCTCGACGCGGGCGGCTTCGCGATGGTGTGCGTCTACCTCGTGGGCGCGTCGGGAGCGCTCGCGTCACGGTCGGCGCGCGAGGAGCACGGGCGCCCCGCGCGACAGATCGGCCCTGGTCACTGGGCGAGGATCGTTCAGCGCGCAGAGAGCGGCCGCGCGATCGCGCTCGCGGTCGTCGATCGCGACGACCCGCGCGCCCCAGGGCCGCTCGCGCGCGCCTCGTTTGTCGCGACGCGCGGGGCTCCTCGCTGGGGCCGCTCGGACGTGCTCGACGCGGCCACCATCGAGCTCGGGCTCGCTCGCAATCGACAAGCCAACGCGCACAACGACGGCTACGCGCGCGCTTCGCTCGCGATCGACGTCTGGTGATCGCGCAGCGAGAGGAGCGCTGAACACACCGTGGAGACCAACGGCGCCCGAGACGACGACACGCGCGTCGCGTGCGCAGCGGTGATCGACCCTGCGTGGTGCGCGCTCGCGCGCCGCGAGCCTGCGGCCAAAGAGCAGTGCCTCGCGATCGCGAGCGACGACGGGGCGCGCGCGTTCGTGCTCGCGATGAGCGAGAGCGCCGCGCGAGCCGGGGTTCGACGCGGGCAGCGCGTCCATCGGGCCAAGGCGATCGCGCCGTCGTTGCTCGTGCGCGTCGAGGATCCGCACGCGCGCGCATCAGCGCGAGCGGCGCTCTACGACGCTGCGATGTCGCTCGCGCCCGCGATCGAGCCCGACGAAGACAGGGTGTTTCTCGACGCGCGCGGCGTGCGGGCGAGGCACGAGAGCGAGCGAGGGTTCGCCGCGGCCCTCTCGCGCGCTTGCGCGAAAATGGGCCTCCTCGTCGACGTCGCGATCGCCAGCGGAAAGCGCACCGCCCGAGCCCTCACGACAAACGGTCCGCTCGTCTCTCGCGCGCACGACGACGAGGGGCTCGTCTCTGTCGCTGAAGATGATGAAGACGCGCGCGCGAAGCTCGGCCCGAGGTCCATCGCCGCGCTCGGCCTCGCGCCGTCGCTCGTCGAGCAGCTCGAATGGATGGGGCTTCGTCGCGTCGCGGACCTCGCGAAGCTCGATCCGGCAGAGCTCTCGCAGCGGCTCGGAGACGAAGCCGCGCAGGCGGTGCGGCTCGCGCGGGGCGAAGATCGCTCGCCCATCCTGCGAAAGAAGCCCGAGGATCGCTTCGAAGAGCGCGCGTCGTTCGAGTGGGAGATCGCCGAGTCCGAGCCGCTGCTCTTTCTCTGCAAGCGCTTGATGGCCAGCGGCCTCGCGCGGCTCGTGTGCCGCTCGCTCTCGTCGCGCGAGGCGAGGGTGAGCTTCGCGCTGCGCGGAGGGGGCTCGCACGAGCGCACGATCACCGTGGGAGCGCCGACGCGCGAGAGCGCTGTGTGGCTGAGGCTCTTGCGCGCGTCGCTCGAGGCCGCGCCGCCGCCGGACGCGGTCGTCGGGGCGCGCGTCGTGTGGACTCCGTGCGCGCCGCGCGCGATGCAGCTCGGGCTCTTCGACCCGCCGGGCCCTGCGCCCGAGCGCTGGTCGCTCGCGCTCGCGAGGATCGAGGCCACCGTGGGCGAAGGTCGCGTGGGCGCCGCGTGCGCGCCGAACACGCACCGGCCCGGAGAGCTCTCGCTCGCGCCCTTCGACCCGAGCGCTGCGCTCTCGCCCGCGAGCGTCGAGCTCGCGCGGATCGCCCTTGTTTTGCACGTATTTCGCCCGCCGAAGCGCGCGAAGGTCCGCTACGAACACGGCTCGATCACCGCGCTCGTGACCGACGGTCACGCAGGTCGCGTCGTCCGTTGCGCGGGCCCCTATCGTCGCGCGGGCCACTGGTGGAGCGAGCCCTTCGCGCAAGACTCGTGGGACGTCGCGCTCGAAGACCAAACGCTGCTCCGCGTCGCGTACGACGGCCGCACCGGCGCATGGACCGTCGAAGGCCGCTACGAGTAACCCCAGCAAATCACCTTGTCACTTGAAATCATGTGCCATCGGTCGTGCCGCGCCCTGCGCCCGCATCGCCCGCCACCCCGCCCTCTGCGCCCTCTACGCTCGCTTCGCCCGCTGCGCCCTCTACGCTCGCTTCGCCCTGCTCTCTTCGCCCGCTTCGCCCGCTTCGCCCGCTTCGCCCGCTACCCATTTTTGCCCTGTAACGGTGTGTTGAACGCGGCCGGAGGCTGCTCCTGGCGAGCGCGCCCGCAGCGAGCGACCAAGCCGTACTGAAGTACGGCGCGGGAGCGAGCGAGGACGTAAGCCGCCAGGAGCTGCCCTCCCGCCGCGTTCAACCGAGGGGCATTTCGCAGACGTTGCCGAAGCAACGCAACCCCATGCAGCAGTCGCCGTCCATGCTGCAGCTCTGTCCGCGGCGGCGGCACTCCATCGCGGGCGGCGGCTCGCAGCGGCCCATCGCGTTGCAGCGTCCCGAGCAGCACTCGCTGTTGGTGCGGCACTCGGTTCCGTTCATGCGGCACGCTTCGGGCGCCCAGTAGCCGGCGACGTTGTGATCGCGGACGTTTTGTCCCGGCAGCCAGTAGGCGACGAACGACGGGTCGGTGCCCGCCATCGCCCCTGCGTTGATCGCGGCGACCCAGATCTGACGGCGGTTGGTGCCGCGCGTTCCCGCTTGGGCGTTGCCGTAGTCGCGGGTCGAGTAGAAGGCCACCCAGAAGAGCCGTCGTCCGCTCGGCTCCATCGTCGTGAAGGGCGAGAACGTCGGGCGGTACGAGCCCGTTCCATTCGGTCCGTCGTTGGCGCGATCGAGTCGCTGCACCGCGCCGCCCATGCGCGAGACCGCGTAGAGCGCCGCCTGACCGTTGAACGAAAACGCCGCCTGTCCGTGCTGAAACACGAGCAGCTCGGAGTTGGGCGCCCACGACGGCCACGCGTCCGAGTTGCCCATCGGCAGCCCCGGCGTCGCGTCGGAGCCGCTGTGGAGCGTGCGCGCCGAGCCGAACGCGAGCGGCTCCGCGGCGGGGTCCGCGAGCGTGAGCGTCCGAAGATCGCCGCCGACGGGGTTGCCGTCGCCGTTGAGCGTGACGTTGTCGATGTACGCGAGGCCGCGGCCGTCCGGGGACCACTCGGGCATCGTCGCGCGCATCGCGGGCAGACCCGACGCGGTGACGGACATGCCCGTGCGCGGGTCGAGCAGCGAGAGACCCGAGGACCACGACGAGCCACACGAAATCAAGCGCGTGCTGTCTGGGTTGAACGTCGAGCAGTTCGCGTTGTTCGCCGTCGCGACGGTGGGCGCGGGCGTCGGCGACAGGTCCGCAGTGAGGTCGAACACCGAGTTGCGAAAGCCGTCCATGGACATGCGGCTCGTCGCTGCCGCGGCCATCCAGCGACCGTCGCGCGAGACCGTGTGACAGGCCACGCAGCGCTGACCGCTCGAGCGGTCGGGCGGGTTGGGCATGAAGTTCTCGGCCGTCGCGGTGCGCGCGTTGATGCGCATCATGCGGCCAGCGTCGAGGTCCCAGTAGTAGACCGAGCCGTAGATGCTCCCGCGCGCGAAGCGCACTTCGATGGGCGAGTTCGTGAACACGCGGCTGCCCATGTCGACGTAGCGATCGACGGTGATCACGACGGGCGCGTCGGGGTCCGCCTCGGCGAGCGCGCGCCACGCGGCCATGTCCACGGTCCACGCGTAGTCGAACATCGCGCCCGAGTGACGCACGTACGAGGTGATGGTGAAGTTCGGCTTGGACAAACGCACGCGATAGACGTCGCCGTCCGCGCCGCGCTCCCACTGGATGCTCGGCGGCGCGACGTTCTCGGGCATGAGCGCTTGGTGCAGCGGGTAGAGCACGCGCGAGCTCATGGTGGGGTCTGCGACCCGCGTTCCATCCGCGAAGCGCATCGCGATGTCCATGGGAACGCCCGCGCCCAGCACCTCGCGAGACGCGCGCACGGTGAGCTTCGTCGTCGCGCGCAGCGTGCCGCCACGGAGGTCTGGAACCTCGCAGCGCACTTCGATCTCGCCCGTGCCGAGCCCGTTCGCCGAGAAGATCCCCGCGCCCGAAATCGTGCCCGCGCGCAGCGAATCGAGGGACCACACGCCGGTGTCCGACGGGATTCGTCGCCCGTCGCGGAGCGCGATGACCGCGCGAAACGCCACGGTCGCGGGCATCCCGTCGCGAACCATCACGCTCGCGTTGGCCGGGTCGATCTCGAGCCCGACGCGATCGGTCGGACGACCCGCTTCGGGATCGCTCGCGTCCATGCCGCTGACGCCCGTGTCCGTGCGCACGTCGATGGTCGAAATCTCCCCGGGGATCACGTCCGTCGGGCACGTCGCAGGAGTGCACGGCGGATCACCGCACGCCGCCAGTGAAAGCAGTGACACAACGGCACTCGATCGCCCCAAACAACGCAACGCTCTCATGTATGCCTCTCTCCGCAGCCCTGACGATCGCAGCAAACGCGCGCGACGCGGCGTCGAACAAGTTCGAGCCTGAATTCGCACAAGCGACCGATCGATATCGTGTCTTCCTGGTTCGACCGAGATACTCTCTCAGTGTTCTCCCTGATCCAAGAGTTTCCACCATCGTTTTTACGGAGCCATGACGCGATGAGAATCCGCGCCCTTCGTTTTGGCGCGCTGCTCACTTTGGGAGCCGCGTTTGTTGGGTGTAGCGACCCCTCGATGCCTGCTGAGGACAGCGGCGTAGACGTCGCTGTCGACCGCGCCACGCCGACGGACACGCCGACGCCGCCTCCCGACGTGCCGCCGACGCGCTGCACGATGTCGAGCGAGTGCGACGACGGGATCGCGTGCACCGAGGACACGTGCGCTGGCGACGGGATGTGCACGCACACCGCGATGAACGACCGCTGCAACGACGGTCGTTTCTGCAACGGCGTCGAGACGTGCATGGTCGGGCGCGGCTGCGTCGGCGGCATGGCCCCGGCGTGCGACGACATGAACGCGAACACCACGGATCGCTGCGACGACGGCGCGAACATGTGCCGCAACGATCCCGTCGACAACGACGGCGACGGCGACCCCGCGATGAGCGCTGGCGGCCGCGACTGCGACGACAACGATCGCACGCGCTCGTCGCTCGAGCGCGAGGTGTGCAACGGCCGCGACGACAACTGCAACGGCATGGTGGACGACGGCGCGTTGAATTCGTGTGGCAACTGCGACCCCAACTGCCGCGGCGTGTCCACCGGCGGAATGGGCGGCACGCCGTTCAACATGGGCGGCCAGCGCGGCGTCGAGTTCGACCCGATGGAGGGCGGGCTGCTCGTTCGCGCGCAGGCTCGCACCGCGGACTATCTCTGGATCCCCAACGTCAACGAGAGCACGCTCTCGAAGTGGGACGCGACGACGGGCACTGAAATCGCTCGGTATCGCGTGGGACTCGCGTCGGGTGAGTGCGCGGGGCAGTGCTGCCACACGAGCGGCTGCAACATGCCCTCGCGCACCGTGGTCGACGGCTTCGGCGACGCGTACGTCGCCAACCGCGCGTTCGGCATGCAGGGGACGGTCACCAAGATCGCCGCGGATCGTCGCGACTGCGTCGACCGCAACGGCAACGGAATGATCGACACGAGCTCGGGACGCACCGACGTTCGCCCCTTCGGTCAAGACGAGTGCGTGCTGTGGACCTCCAACGTCGGCGCGGCCAACGCCGTGCTTCGCGCGGTCGCGATCGACCGCGGTGACGCGATGGCTCCGCAGGGCTACGTCTGGGTCGGGAGCTGCAACCAGAGCGCGACCGCTCGCGCGTGGAAGCTCGATCCCAACACAGGGCGCGTGATGCTCGACCTCGCGGCGCCCAACCCCGCGTTCAACTGCTTCTACGGCGCGGTGGGAACCGCGGACGGACGCGTGTGGTTCAACGACGCGCACCAAGCGCCCACCAACTCGCTCGTGCCGATCAACGGCGCGACGGGCGCGTGGGGCACGCCCGTGACGACGCTCGCGCCGAGCGGCTGCCGCAACCCCTACGGAATCACCGCGGACGCCAACGGACGCTTGTGGCTCTCGAGCCCGTACTGCAACCAAGTGCTCGGCTACGACCCCGCGCTCAACGCGTGGAGCGAGGCTGAAATTGGCACGACCACGGGCCTCGGAATCACGGTCGACACGATGAACAACGTGTGGACGCCGGTGTACCCGAGCGGCAACACGCTCATTCGCTTTCCGGCGAGCGCGTTCGTCGCTGGCGGTCGTGTGCCCGCTGCGTCGATCACGCGCATCGCGACGAGCCGCACGTTCGGCCAGGTCACGGCGCTCGGCGCGGACCGCGGCGGCAACATGTGGTTCACCCACTCGGACCCGGGCACCGTGCTCGTCCGCTACAACCCCGCGGGCGCCGGGACGTTCACGAACTTCACGGGCCCCAACCGCGTGTACACGTACACGGACTTCACCGGCGCGGTCCGCCGCACGGTGATCGGCACGGGGACGTACACGCAGGACTACGACACGATGTGCGACAACCCGACGGTGGCTGAGCTCCGTTGGGACGCGGCGACGCCCGCAGGGACGTCGCTGAACTTCAGCGTTCAGACAGCGGCGACCGCAGCGGGCCTCGGCGGCTCGATGGCCGTCCCCGTCGCGCAAGCGCCTCGCGACACGTCGCCGGTCGACGCTGGAGCGCGCCTGCGCACGGCGATGGTGACCGCGCGCCGCCACGTGCGCGTGGTGGTGACGTTCAACCCGAGCACGATGCCGATCGCGTCGCCCGTGCTGCGCAGCATGTCGATCAGCTGGCGCTGCCCGTACAACATTCCGGGCGGCTGAAGCGGTAAGGGGGGGGCCGAGTCCAACGGGGGAGCGCGGCCGTCGACGGCCGCTCGCTTGAATTCCGTCACCTGCGCCCCTGCGCTGAATCGTCGTTCATCTCTCGGGGGATCTGTCTGCACGATGCGCGAAGGCGCTCGAGATGGACGTCGAGATGCACGCGGTGTCCGCGTTTAGTTTTCTTTATGGAGCCTCGTTGCCCGAGGACCTCGCCGCGCGCGCGGCTGAGCTCGGGCTGCGCGCGGTCGCGCTCTGTGATCGCGATGGCGTCGCGGGAATTCCACGCTTTCATCGCGCGGCCAAGAGCGTAGGCGTTCGCGCGATCGTCGGCTGCTCGGTGCTCGTGACGGACGGCGTGATCACCTCGCGCGTCGCGCTCTATGTGCGCACGCGCGGCGCGTACCGAGCGCTCTGCCGCGCGCTCACCGACGCGAGGCTCGCTTCGCAGAGGGACATCGTTCGCGCCGAAGGGCTCTCGCTCTCGCTCGCGTCCCTCGCGCAAATCGCTCCCCAGGGGCTCAGCGCGACGCTCCTCGCGGAGGGGGCCTTCGCGCGCTGCGCGCACGATCGCGACGCGCGCGCCGAGGCGTGGGCGAGGGCGGTCGCGCGCGCGATGCCCGAGGGAGAGTGCTTCATCGAGCGACGACGCACCCTGGATCGACGCGGGCAACAGACGGACGCGCGCCTCGCGCACCTCGCCGAACACTGCGGGCTCGGCGCGATCGCGACCGTGGCCCCGCGCGCCGCGGTGAGCGATCACTGCGTGGTCGCGGACGTGTTCGACTGCGCGAGGCTCCACACGACCCTCGCGCGCGCGGGCACGGCGCTCGAGCCCAATCGCGAACGAAGGCTCAAGAGCCCCCGCGAGCTCGCCGCGCTCTTTTACGACGAGCCGCTCGCGCGACGCGCGGCCGAGGCGCTCGCCGAGCGCTGCGAGTACTCGCTCGAGGACCTCGGGTACGAGTTTCCCGCGGTGAAATTGCCCTCGGGCGTGAGCGCGCAAGAGCGCCTCACGGACCTCGTTCGCGCCGGCGCGCGAGAGAGATACCCGCACATGAACGAGCGCGTGCGCGCGCAGCTGCGGCACGAGCTCGACACGATCGCGAGGCTCGAGCTCGCGGGGTACTTCTTGATTGTGTGGGACATCGTGCGCTTCTGCCGCGAGCGAGGGATCCTCGTGCAAGGCCGAGGCTCTGCGGCGAACAGCGCGGTGTGCTACGCGCTCGGGATCACCGCGGTCGACCCCGTGGGGATGGAGCTCTTGTTCGAGCGATTTCTCAGCGAATCGCGCGGCGAATGGCCGGACATCGACCTCGATCTGCCGAGCGGCGAGCGGCGCGAAGAGGTGATCCAGTACGTCTATCGTCGGTACGGAGAGCGCGGCGCGGCGATGACGGCCAACGTGATCACGTACCGCGCGCGCGCCGCGGCGCGAGAGGCAGGAAAGGCCCTCGGGTTCAGCGAGGACGCGCTCTCGGCGGTGGCCAAGCAGCTCGGGTGGTTCGGGACGCTCGACCGCGCGGAGCTCGAAGAGCGCTTCTCGTGCGGCGGCGTCGCCCCCGTAGACCCGCGCGTCGCACGGTGGATCGACGCGACGGTGCGCTTGCAGAACCTCCCGAGACATTTGGGCCAACACCCCGGCGGAATGGTCATCGCCCGAGGACGGCTCGACGAGCTCTGCCCGCTCGAGCCCGCGGCGATGCCGGGCAGGGTGATCGTCCCGTGGGACAAGGACGACTGCGAAGACCTCGGGATCTTGAAGGTTGATTTGTTGGGCCTGGGGATGATGGCCCTCTTCGAGCGGGTCATTCCCCTCGTGAGCGAGCACGACGGCGTCGAGATCGACCTCGCGCACCTGCCCGCGGACGACCCCGAGACGTACGCGATGATCCAGCAGGCGGACACCGTTGGCGTGTTTCAGATCGAGTCGCGCGCGCAGATGAACACGCTCCCCAGGCTGAGACCCGAGCGCTTCTACGACCTCGTCGTCGAGGTGGCCCTCATTCGCCCCGGCCCCATCGTCGGAAAGATGGTGCACCCCTACCTGCGTCGCCGCGCGGGGCGCGAGCCCGTGACGTACGCGCACCCAGCGCTCGAGCCGGTGCTCTCGCGCACGCTGGGCGTCCCACTTTTTCAAGAGCAGCTCATGCGCGTCGCGATGGTGGCCGCGGGCTTCACCGGCGCCGAGGCCGAAGAGCTGCGCCGCGCGATGGGCTCGAAGCGCTCGGTCGACCGCATGAACGCCCTCGAAAAGAAGCTCCGCGACGGAATGACCCGCAACGGCTACCCCCAGGACGCGCAAGAAGACGTCGTGCGCGGGATCTTGTCCTTCGCGCTCTACGGCTTTCCCGAGAGTCACTCGGCGAGCTTCGCGCTGCTCGCGTACGCGAGCGCGTACCTCAAGCGACACTTCACCGCGAGCTTCACGTGCGCGCTGCTCGACTGCTGGCCGATGGGCTTCTACTCGCCCGCGACGGTCGTGCAGGACGCGCGTCGCCACGGCGTGCGCGTTCTGCCCATCGACATCGCGCGCTCGCGCTGGCTCTGCTCGCGCGAGGGGCCCGCGGTCCGGCTCGGGCTCCGCTACGTGCGCGGCTTTCGACAAGAGGTCGCGCTCGCCATCGAACGCACGCGGGAGATCCGCCCGTTCGCCACCATCGACGACCTCGCGCGCCGCGTTCGCCTGCGCCCCAATGAGCTCGCGACGCTCGCCGAGCTCGGAGCGCTCTCGGGCTTGCCCAACCCCTCTGGCCGCCCGTGGACGCGGCGCAGCGCCCTCTGGCAAGCGCTCGCCGTCGCGCGCGCCCGAGGATCGTCGATGCACCCGGCGTCGCCGCTCTTCGACAACGTCGACGTCGAGGTCGGCGACTCGCCGCTCGCAGAGATGACCCTCGCCGATCGCGTCGCGGCGGACCTCGCGCACTCGCAGATCACCGTGGGCGCGCACCCCGTCGCGCTCGTGCGCGCCAAGCTCCACGAAGAGAAGATCCTCTCGACCAGCGAGGCCCTCGCGCTCGCGCACAACCGCGCGGTGTCCGTCGCGGGCGCGGTGATCACCCGGCAGAAGCCGCCGACGGCGAAGGGGTTCTTCTTTCTCACGATCGAGGACGAGACGGGGCTGCTCAACGCGATCGTTCCGCCGGCGGTGTTCGAGGCGCAGCGGGGCGTGATGGTGAGCGAGCCGCTGCTCGTGCTGCACGGGGTGATGCAACGCGAAGACGGCGTCGCGAGCGTGCGCGTCGCGCGCGTCGAGCCCTTCTCGATCCGAGAGGGCTTGGTCCACCCCGAGTCACATGATTTCAGGTGACTAAAATCAATCGAGCGCTCAGCGGCCGACGCGCACGCGAACGCCGCCGCGGACACGAACGCCGCCGTTGGGGCCCACGACGACCGCGCCCGGCCCCGGAGGATTGACGACGACCGCGCCGTTCGGGCGCGTGCGAACCACCGCCACGCCAGGGCCCGGCGGGTTGACGACGACAGCCCCAACGGGTCGCCCGGGCTGCGCGACCACGACGCCCGGTCCGGGCGGGTTGGCCACAACGACGCCCGGCGCAGCGCCCGCACGCCATCCGCCGCGCACCCAGACGTACTGCCCGCCGCGGTTCTCCCAGCGGCCGGGAGCCCACATCGCGCCCACCATCCGGGGACGCATCCAACGCCCGCGACGCCACACCCAGCGTCCGTCGCGCCAGCGCCAGTTGCCAGCGACCCACACGGCTCCCGGAGGCGCGGCGCCCTGCACTTCGGCCTGCGCCGCCGGAGGCGCGATCGTGGCCACCATCGGCGGCTCTTTCTCGGGGTCGTCGTCCGCCTCGCGCCATTGCGCTGCGGTGACGACCACGGGCGTAGCGATCACTGCTGGACGGGGAGCGGCCACGGCGACGACCGCAGGCTGCGCTGCAGGTTGCGCGACGACGACCGCAGGCTGCGCGGCCGGCTGCGCCACGACGACCTGCGGCGCGACCGGCTGCTGCACCACCACGTTGGGGGTCTGCACCTGGACGCCCACTTGCACCGAACCACCCACGGCGACCTGCGCGTTCGCTGCGACCGGAACAGCCGCGACCGACGCGAGAGACATCACTGCGATCAGCTTCTTCTTCATCGAATGTGCTCCTCGAAACGAGAACCGATGTCGAACGGTGGCTTCTGACGACGGGTCTTCGCGATCCATTCATCCCAGGGCCAATCGTCCGAGACTGCCCCCAGTATACGGCGACCCATCGCGCTTCTAACCCTGAATTCCTGCGAGAAAATGTGGAGACAGCGCACCCCACATGGGGACTGTTGTCCCCACGTCGACGCGCGAGAGGCTCCGCGGTCGCGTCGCGATCGTTGTATGGTCCGCGACGGCACAAGGGAGACGCATGAGGACGCGCACACACAACGCGACGGAATTTCTTCCCACGATGTTCGCGACGATCTTCGTGATCGCGGGCTGCGGCGGCTCGACCACGCAGAGCACGCAGAGCACGGACAACACACAAAACTCGCAGTCGAGCGCGGGCAACGGCGCGTCGTCGGGCTCGCAAAACACCGCGCAAAATCGCTGCGCGGGCATGGGCGCGAGCAACGGGATCACCATCGAGGGACAGCTCGGGACGCTCCGCCAATCCGAGGTCAGCGCGACGCTCAACCCCGCGCTCTCGCGGCTGCAGACCTGCTACACGAACAGGCTCGAAGCGCACCCGTATCTCGCGGGCGGCGTGCAGTTCAAGATCCGCGTCGGGACCGACGGATCGGTGCGTTGGGTGCTCCCGCTGCAGAGCTCGATCGGCGATCGACAGACCGAGCGCTGCATGGCGGACGTGCTGCAGAGCCTGCGATTTCCCGAGCCGTGTGGCGGTGAGACCGAGACGACGTGGGGGCCGTCGTTCGAGGGCGGCGAAGACGCGCGGCCCGCGGTCGCGTGGGACGCCGCGCGCGTGCAGACGCAAGTGAATCGTCGACGGACGCAGCTGGCGCAGTGCTTGCGCAGCGCGAGCGGGGCCAACGCCGAGGTCACGCTCTACGTGGGGCAGGGCGGACGCGTGGTGACCGCGGGCGCGTCGGTCTCGACCAACGACGCGTCCTCGGCGATCGATTGCCTCGTCAGCGAAGTGTCGGGCTGGACGGGGCTCCCGGACCCCGGCTCGTATCCGGCGAAAGCGACCTTTCGACTTCCGTGACGTTGTCGAAGTTGCGCGGAGGTCGCGATAGGCCCTACCAATCGCAGCCACCGTGGACCTCGAACTCGACGACGTACAACGCATGGTGCGCGACACCGCGCGCGCGTTCTCTGAGAAGACGCTCTTTCCGAACGCCGCGCGCTTCGAGCGCGAAGAGAAGATCCCGCGCGAAGTGCTCGCTGAGCTCGCGAGCCTCGGGCTCATGTCGGTCAACATCCCCGCGCAGTACGAAGGCGCCGAGGCCGGCGCTGTCGCGTACGCGCTCGCGATGTTCGAGATCGCGCGCGGGTGCGCGTCGACGGCGGTCACGATGGCCGTCACCAACATGGTGGGCGAGGTCATCGCGAAGTTTGGAACCGAGCCGCAGCGAGAGCGCTACGTCAAGGGCTTGGCGACGGGCGAGCTCGTCGCGGGCGCGTTCGCGCTGAGCGAACCCGAGGCAGGGAGCGACCCCGGCTCGATGCGCACCGTCGCCGAACGAAAGGGCGACCGCTGGGTGATCACCGGCGCCAAACAGTGGATCACGAGCGCGGACTTCGCCGGCGTGTTCGTCGTGTGGGCGCGCACCGGCGGCGGAGGAACCGCGGGGATCTCTGCGTTTCTCGTGCCCGCACAGACGCCTGGCCTGATCGTGAGCAAGCACGAGGACAAGATGGGCCTCCGCGCGTCGAGCACGTGCGCGCTCACCTTCGACGCGTGCGAGGTCCCCGAGGACGCCCTGCTCGGAGAGCTCAACGGCGGCTTCAAGATCGCGATGATGGCGCTCGACGGCGGCCGCATCGGCATCGGCGCGCAGGCCACGGGCATCGCGAGCGCCGCGCTCGACGAGGGCGTCGCGTACGCGCGCGATCGAAAGCAGTTCGGCAAATCGATCGGAGATTTTCAGGCGATCCAGTGGATGATCGCGGACTCGAGGACCGAGCTCGACGCCGCGAGGCTGCTCGTGCTGCGCGCGGCGTCGCTCAAGCAAGCGGGCGCCCTCTTCTCGCGCGAAGCGGCGATGGCCAAGGTCTTCGCGACCGAGAAGGCCGGGATCATCTGCGACCGCATGCTGCAAGTGCACGGCGGCTACGGGTACACGAAGGACTACGCGATCGAGCGGCACGTCCGAGACGTTCGCGTGTCGCGCATCTACGAAGGCACGAGCGAAATTCAGCGCACCGTCATCGCGCGCAACGTGCTCCGCTGAGCCGTCGCTCGAAGCGAGATCGACCATGGACATCGCCCTGCACGTCAACATCGACCACGTCGCGACGCTCCGGCAAGCGCGCGGGACGAACTACCCGGACCCCGTCGAAGCCGCGCTCGTCGCCGAGCGCGCGGGCGCCCACGGGATCACCGCGCACCTTCGCGAGGACCGAAGGCACGTCAACGACCGAGACATCCGCGTGCTGCGCGAGGTCGTGCGAGGGACGTTCAACCTCGAGATGGCCGCGACCGAAGAGATGCTCGCGATCGCGCTCGCGACCAAGCCCGATCGCGTCACGCTCGTCCCCGAGCGGCGCGAAGAGCGCACGACCGAGGGCGGGCTCGACGTCGTGACGCACGAGGCCCACCTCGCGCGGATCGTCGGCGCGCTGAGCGAGCGCGGAATTCGTGTGTCGCTATTCATCGCCCCGTCGCCCGCGCAAATCGACGCGAGCCTCGCGGTGGGCGCCGTGCAGGTCGAGCTCCACACAGGAGAGTACGCGCACGCCCGTCCGCACGAGCGCTCGGCCTTCGCCCAGAGCCTCGCGGACGGCGCGAGGCACGCGGCCCACAAGGGGCTGCGCGTCGCCGCGGGCCACGGGCTCACGCTCGAAAACGTGGGTCCCATCGCGGCGATCCCCGAGTGCGTCGAGCTCAACATCGGTCACGCGATCGTGAGCGACGCGGTGATCTCGGGCTTCGATCGCGCCGTGCGCGCGATGCTCGAAGCGATGCGCCGGGCTCGGGGCGCGCGGTGACGCTCGAGCTCGAGCCGCTGCTCGATCGCGCGCAATCGCGGCAGGTCGATCAGACGCTCGCCGCGCGCGGCGTTCACACCGCGCTGCTCATGGAGAACGCCGGTCGCGGCGCGGCCGAGCACGTCGCGTGCATCGCCCGAGAGCGCGGCGCGCGTTCGATCGACGTCCTCTGCGGTCCCGGAAACAACGGCGGTGACGGCCTCGTCGTCGCGCGCCACTTGTTGACCCACGGCTTCGTCGCGCGCGCTCTCTCGCTCGAAGACCCCACGCGATGGCGCGGAGACGCCGCGATCATGCGCGACGCGTTGATCGCGATCGCTCCCACAGCACTCGTGGCGTTCTCCGAGGACGCGACCCTCGATGGCGAGCTCGTCGTCGATGCGCTCTTCGGCACGGGGCTGTCGCGTCCGCTCGATGGGCGCGCCGCCGCCGCGGTTGCTGCGATGCACGGCAGGGCCGTCGTCGCGCTCGATTGCCCTTCGGGGCTCGACATCGACACGGGATCGACGCTCGGTCCCGCGCCGCACGCGCTCGCGACGATCACGTTCGCCACGTCCAAGCCCGGGCTCCACACCGGCGAAGGGCTCGCGCTCGCCGGCGACGTGTTCGTGGCGCACCTCGGCGCGGTGGCTCCGATCGAGTCGCCGCGAAGTTGGCTCGTGCGACGTTGCTCGATCGAGCCCCGCTCGCGCTTCGCACACAAAGGAACGGCGGGTCGCGTCCTCGTCGTCGGCGGCAGCGAGGGGACGATCGGCGCCGGCTGGCTCGCGTGCCTCGGCGCCCACCGCGCAGGCGCAGGGCTCGTCACGTTGGCGACGCGCGCGCCGGTCGGCACGCCGCCGTTGATCGAGACGATGACGCTTCGACTCTCGAACGACGAGCGAGACGCGGCGACCGCGGTGAGCGACGCGGTCGCGCGCGTCGACTGCGTCGTGCTGGGCCCTGGCCTCGGCCGCGATCGATGGGCGAGGGTGCTCGTCGACGCGTTGGTCTCGAGCGGACGGCCGCTCGTGATCGACGCCGACGGGCTCGCGCTGTTCGCCGAACGAGGGGGTTCTGCGGGGGCGCCCACCGTCGTGACGCCGCATCCGCTCGAGGCCGCGCGGATGCTCGGCCACACGTCCGCGCGTGAGATCAACGCCGATCGCGTCGGCGCTGCTCGCGAGATCGCGCGTCGCTTCGACGCCGTCGCGGTGCTGAAGGGCGCGGGAACCGTGATCGCGCACCCCGATGGCCGCGCGTGGGTGCTCTCGTTCGCCGAGCCCGCGCTCGCCGTCGCGGGAAGCGGAGACGTCCTCGCGGGCGTGATCGCAGCGAGGCTCGCGGAGCGCGCGAGCGGGGGCGACTGGCACGAAGCCGCGATCGAGGGCGCGTACGCGCACGGGGCTGCGGGACGAGCGCTTCGGGACGAGCGCCGAACCGCGCGCGGCGCGCTCGCGCACGAAATCGCGGACGCGATTCGCTTCGACGAGCGTTGGTGACGGAATGTCACTGAACGGCGGGCCCGTCGTGGGTTGGCGGACACGCTGACACGGGGGCTGTGTCTCGAGGGACGCGGACCCCCCGCGATTCCCGGTATTTCTCCAACAAACGTGCGTTGGCCCGACCCTTGAAGAGTCCTCCTCGTAGCCACGGAGGCCAAGATGACCAACCGCCGCGTTGAATTTTCGCAAACGGTCGAGCCCGCGCTCGACGGACTCTATGCCACTGCGCTTCGACTCACGGGTTCTGCGGCGGACGCAGGGGACCTCGTTCAAGACGCGCTCTTGCTGGCGTACCAGGGTTGGGACCGCTTCGAAGCGGGAACCAACGTGCGCGCGTGGCTCCATCGCATTCAGTTCAACGCCTTCGTCAGCGGCTACCGCCGCAAGAAGCGCGAGCGTCGCGCGCTCGACGTCGACGCGGATCCGTCGAAGGCCGAGCTCTTCGTGAGCGAGTACGACACGCGCTCGAGCGAAGAGGACGGCGGCGTGGTCGTTCAGGGGCTCGGCCGCACGGTGCAGGGCGCGCTCGATGAGCTCTCGCCCGAGTTTCGCGCGGTGGTCGTGATGGCCGACATCGCGGAGCTGAGCTACCGCGAGATCGCCGACACCCTCGGGTGTCCGATCGGCACGGTGATGTCTCGACTGCACCGCGCGCGGCGCATGCTCGCGAAGAAGCTCGCGCCGAAGCTCGGCCGCGAGGTCCCGGCGGAGCTGCAAGAAGCCGCGTAGCGACAGACGGACCGGGGCAACGGGGACGCGAGGCGAGCGCGCAGGGGAGGGCGCGCTCGACCGCACACACGAAATCGAGTTCGTGCGCTCGGCGCAACAGGGCGCGGCGCTCAGCGCGCCGAGAGGCTCACGCTTCGGCGACCGCGGAGCGAGCGGCGTTGCTCTTTGCGACGCCGTAGGTCAGTCGCGCGGTCGAGAGGATCTCTTCGCAGAGCGACGCGAAGTCGATCCCAGCGCCGGCAGCGATCTTCGGGAGCAGCGACGTCGGCGTGAGGCCGGGCGTCGTGTTCACCTCGAGCACGTACTCGTTCTCGCCCTCGGTCACGATCATGTCGACGCGGACAGCGCCCGTGCACCCGAGGCTCTGCGCGGCGCGCTCGGCGAGGCGAAGCACGCCCTGGTAGCGCGTCGGCGCGAGGCGGGCCGGGTAGAAATACTCGGTCATTCCCTTGGTGTACTTCGCTTGGAAGTCGAACATCGGTCGCTTGGGAACGACCTCGATCGCGCCGAGCACACGACCGTTGAGGATCCCGACGTGCACCTCGCGACCCTTGATGTAGCGCTCGACGAGAACGCCATCGTCGTGCTTGCGAGCAGCGTCGACGGCGACGCGAAGCTCTTCGAAGCTGTTCGCGCGCGAGATGCCGATGGACGATCCCTCGCGGCGCGGCTTCACGACCACAGGAAACCCGAAGCTCCCGTGCTGCGTCTCGAGCTCGGCGTTGGTGAGCGAGCCCTCGATCGCGTAGTAGGGCGCGGTCGGAACGTTGTGCAGCCGGAAGAGCTCCTTCGCCTTGAGCTTGTCCATTGCGAGCGCGCTCGAGAGAACGCCCGAGCCCGTGTACGGGATGCCCATGCACTCGAGCAGCCCCTGGACGCAGCCGTCCTCGCCGTAGCGCCCGTGCAGCGCGAGAAACGCGACGTCGATGGGCGCCGCGCGCAGCGCGCGATCGAGGTCTCGATCGACGTACACCGGGACGACGTCGTGGCCGCGCCCGCGCAGCGCTTCGACCACCGCCTCTCCAGTGCGAAGAGAGATGTCACGCTCCGACGAGAGTCCGCCCAGTAGTACGCCGATACGCTTCATGGCTTCGTTCCTCCGAATCACTCGATCGCGCGCTCGCTGTGGGCCGAGCGCCGGTTCGACTCACCGACCATCCGCACGCGCTGTGCCGAGCAGCGCGATCCCTTCTTCGATCCGCCGTGGATTCGTCGCCGAACCGCGGTTGATCCGCACATTTCTCTCCGAACGCCCCGCGCACACGGCCGTCGCGCTCGACGACGAACGCGTGTGCAGGGTCCCCGATGCCGCGCTCTGCGTGTCCGTGGGGACACCGACGCTGACAGCTCCCACACGAACGTTCAGTCCGCACGAGGGCATCGATCTCGGGATGACGAAACTCAAGGAACGCCGCCGGGTACCAGCCCCGCCCGCAACCGGTCAACAAAACAGCACAACTTGCAGACAGATCGCGCGCTCGTGCTCGGGCAAAGTCAGCGTTAGTACGAGAGCTTTTCGCTTGTGAGCGCAGCGTTCGGTGCGTTAGCGTCGCCGTGCTTTCGTCAACCACGAACGGTTCGTCACGCGGTGTTCCGCCGTCCGCCGCGCGCCCCCGGTTTCGTCGACTCGCTTCCTCGAAGCTCAGCCCGTCTTTCGGTCTGGGACGCCCATCGGGGTCGCTGAGTTCGACACCCAGGAGCGCCTGAGGTCCGAGCCCCCCTTCGGGATGATCGTCGATCGATCATTCCACGGGGAGCTTCGGTCCGAGCCCGGTCGCAGATCGCCCCAGGGCGCACCGCTCGCGGTCGAAGAGGCAATCGAACTTCCACTCCCCGTGTGGTCGAAGCGACGACCCTCGGAGGCTGAAGGGGACATTGATCGATGAGCACAGAGTCGGTGCGCAAGCTGCTGGGGGTTCTGCTCGACGATCCGGAGAACGAGGGTGCCTGGTCGCAGCTCGAAGAGAGCGCGATCGGCGGCGATCTCGCCAACCTCGGTGACGACGGACGTTCGGCGCTCGAGGTCGCGCGACGCGCGTTGCTCGACCGAGGCGAGGCCGAGGCGACCGCGAGGCTGCTCGACGTCGAGTCGATGGTCGCGCCAAACGAAGCGACCAAGGTCGAGCTGGTTCGAACGAGGGCCAAGCTCCTCGAAGAAGAGCTGCTCGACGATCGCGCCGCGCAGTCGGCGCTCGAGACGGTCAAGTCCGACCCCGAAGCCGCCGAGAGCGCGACGCGAATCGGGCTGAAAAAAGACAAGTGGAAGGAGCTCGTCTCGGCGTTCAAGAAGCTCGCCGAAGAGACCGGTGACGTCTCGCAGATCGCCGCGCACCTCGCGAGCGCCGCGGGCGTGATCCTCCAGTACAAGGGCAAGGGTCGCGACAAAGACGCCGACACGCTCTTCAACGAGGCGCTCAGCGTCGACCCCGGCAACGTCCGCGCAATCCAGCTCTACGAGCGCGTTCTGCGGCGCCGCGGCGACCGTTGGGACGACCTCGCGCGGCACCTCGAGCGCAGCGCCGAGTCGGTCGCCGACCGCGGGACCAAGTGCAACCTGCTCCTCCGCGCAGCGCGCGTTCACGCGGGCAAGCGCCGCGATTTCGCTGGTGCAGAGCGCTGCTACCGCGCCGTGCTCAAGGTCGACGGAGCCAATCGCGACGCCAATCGCTTCCTCGTTCACTTGCTGTCCGAGCAGGATCGTCAGGACGACCTCGTCAAACTGTACGAGGGTCAGCTGCAGCTGCCCGGCAACGAGCGAGACGTGGGGCTCATCGTTCAGGTCGGAATGACGCACTGGAAGGTGCGCAACGATCCGCGCGCGGCGCTGCCGTTCTTCCGAATGCTGAGCTCGGTCAATCCCGGGCACCCGCTCGCGAAGACGTTCTTCGACGAAAACCCAGCGAGCGAGCTCATCAGCGACGACTCGGACGTCGTCGTCGAAGAGGGCGGCGAAGAGATGGTCGTTGAAGTGGACGATCCGTCGCCCGCGTCGATCGCGCCGCCGAAGCCCGCGCCGACCATCGAAGTCGTCGAGATCCCCGCGGCGCCTGTCGCGCCCGTCGCGGCGGTCGAGCCGGCTCCGCCAGCGCCCGAGCCGCCTGCGCCCGTCGCGCCTCCCGTCGCAGCAGCCGAGCCGCCGAAGCCCGCGAAGCCCGCGTCGATCGCGCCGCCGAAGCCCGCAGATCCGCCGAAGCCTGCGGCGCCGAAGGCCGGAGCCCCGCCCGCGCAGAAGCTCATGATGGCGATCGACATCGCGCGTCAGTTCGAGAACGCGGGCCAAGTCGACAAGGCCGTCGACGCGTGGAAGGGCGTGCTGCGCCTCGACGCCAACGACGCGACCGCGCGCGAGTCGCTCCACCGCCTCTACACGCAAGCCGCTCGATGGAACAACCTCATCGAGCTCCTTCGCCAAGAGCTCGAGTCGCTCGGCGGAGCCAAGGCGGTCGGCGACGAGAGCACGCTCGGTCGTCGCCTCGAAATCCTGCGCGAAATGGCGGACGTCTACCAAGACAAGATGGGCCTCGAGCCCATGGTCGTGCAGACGTACCAAGCCATCCTCACGCTCTCTCCGGGAGACCTCCCGACGCTGCAAGCGCTCGGGCGCTCGTACGAAAAGCTCGGCCGACACACGGACCTCATCAAGGTCCTCGAGCAGCAGGTCGAGCACACGACGGACGCGGGCGAGAAGATCGCGTTGCTCCGTCGAATCGCTGCGATTTGGGTCGACCGGTTCAACAACGTCAACAACGCGACCAAGCCCCTCGAGCAGATCCTCAGCATCGACCCGGCCAACGCCGAGGCGATCGCGGAGCTCAAGGACCTCTACACCAAGCGCCGCGCGTGGCGACCGCTGTTCGACGTCCTTCGCAAAGAAGCCGCGACGCTCTCGGGCAACGCTCAGCGCGACGCGCTCGTCGAAGCCGCGAAGCTCGCCGCTGAGAAGCTCAACTCGCCTCCGGACGCCATCGCGGTGTGGCGCGAGGCGCTCGCGATCGATCCGCAGACGCCGGGCGCGCTCGACGCGCTCGAGAAGCTCACCGAGCGCGAGAAGGACTGGACCGGACTCGCCGAGGTGCTCGAGCGTCGCGTCGGCGAATCGACCGACGACGACACGCGCGCCAACGTGCTGATGAAGCTCGGCGCGGTGTACGGCGAGCGGCTCGAAGACAACGCCAAGAGCATCGCGACGTGGCGTCGCGTGCTCGAAGTGAAGCCGGGTCAACCCAAGGCGTTGCGCGTTCTTCGCGAGGCGTACACCGCCGCGGCGGACTGGGACGCGCTCGAGGCGATGTACGCCGAGTCCGGTGACTTCGAGGGCCTCGTCGAGGTCCTCGGAACCGCCGCGGACCGCGCTGAAGACCCCGCGACGAAGGTCGCGCTGTCCTTCCGCGGCGCAGGGATCTACGAAGAGAAGCTCGGACAAGCGGCGAGGGCATTTCGCTCGTACGAGCGCGTGCTCTCGGTCGAACCGAAGAACGCGAAGGCCGCTGCGGCGCTCGTTCCGATCTACCTCGGCGACGAGAAGTGGGCGCGCCTCGCGCAGATGTACGAAGTGCTGCTCGACACCACGGCGGCCGACGATCACACGACGTCGCTCGAGCTCATCGAGAAGCTCCGCGAGCTCTCTGCGACGCGACTGCACGATCGCGCGGGAGCGTTTCGTTGGGCGCTCCGCGCGTTCAAGATTCGGCCCGAGGACAGCGACCTCGAAGCGTCGCTCGAGCGCTCGGCGTCCGACGCGGGCGCGTGGCGCGAGTTCGTCACGGCGCTCGACGAGCGCGCCGCGGCGGTGAGCGACGCCGCAGAAAAAGCACGCCTTCGTGACAAGGCAGCGAACGTCGAGGCCGACCACCTCGACGCCATCGGCGCCGCGATCGACCGCTACCAGGGCTCGCTGCACTCGGCGCCGGACGCGGACGTCGTCATCGAGAAGCTCGATGCGCTCCTTCGTCGCGCCGCGCGCTGGGACGACCTTCGTAAGCTGTTCGACCATCGCCTCGGTCGCGCGAGCGACGATTCCGCGAGGCAGAAGCTCCTGGCTGACGTCGCCGAAATCGAAGAGACGGCGCTCAGCGAACCGGACGCCGCCGCCGGTCGCTATCGCGCGATCCTCGAGCTCGACGCGAAGAACCAGACGGCCCTCGAAGCGCTCTCGCGCCTCGCGCAAGGCGCCTCTCGTTGGGACGAGCTCAGCGCGCTCCTCGCGCGCCGCCGCGATCTGTCCGAAGGCGTCGATCGCGCAGAGCTCGCGTACGAGCTCGGGCAGCTGCAGCTCGACAAGCTCTCGCAACCCGAGCAGGCGATCGCGTCCTTCAAAGAAGCGCTCTCGCTCGCTCCGCATCATTCGCCGTCGCTCGCTTCGCTCGAGACGCTGCTTCGATCCGAAGCGCATCGCGTGACGGCTGCGCGCATCCTCGAGCCCGAGTTCGAGGCGATCGGACAGCAGCAAAAGCTCGCCTGGGTGCTGCAGATCCTGCTCGACGCTTCGAAGGACGACAGCGAGCGCAAGCAGCTCGCGCTGCGGCTCTCGGAGGTCTTCGGTCAGCGCCTCGCCGATCCTGTCGCAGGATTCGAGCTCGTTCGCGCGATCTACGCCGAGCAACCCTCGGACGAAGAGCTCGCCGGCGCGGTCGATCAGCTCGCGCAGCAGGCGGGCGCGGACGAGAAGCTCGTCGCGACGCTCGGACAGCTGTTCGATCGCGAGGGGCTCGCGACGGACACGCGCATCGCGGTCGCGACTCGCGCGGCGAACGTGCTCGACGAGCGCCTCGGCAGGCCCGAAGACGCCGAGCGATATCACCGTGCGGTGGTGGACGCGGGAGGCGTCCCCAACGTCGCGCTCGAGCGACTTCGCGCGCTGTATCAGCAACGCGAGCGGTACAACGACCTTCGCGCGCTCTATGCGACGTGGATCGATCGCACGCAGACTGAGAGCGACAAGGTGGAGCTGCTCGCGCAGGACGCGCAGCTCGCCGAAGAGGTGCTCGCGCAGCCGCTGGCCGCGATCGAGCAGTACCAAAAGATTCGCGGGCTCGACCCGAGCAACGCCGCGGCGCTGAGCGCGCTCGAGCGCCTCCTCTCGGCGCACGAGCGCTGGAGCGAGCTCGACGCGCTCTACTCGCAGTGGATCGACGTGGCGCCCGATCGCGCGCTCGACCTGCGCTTCCGTCGCGCGAAGATTCGCGCGCACAAGATGGGCGCGTTCGATCAGGCGCTCGCGGACCTCGAGGCCGTGGTCAACGAGCAGCCGAGCGACGCCGCAGCGCGCGCCGAGCTCGAGGGACTCGTGGCCGAGCAGCGCTCAGTGCGGCTGCGCGCCGGCGCGGTGCTCGAGCGACTCTACGAAAACGACAACGCGGCCAGCGACCTCGTGCGCATGCTGCGCGTCCGCCTCGAGGGAACGCAGGACGCCACCGAGCGCGCTGCGCTCTACCGTCGCATCTCCGAGCTCGTCGAGACGCAGCTGGGCGACGGGCAGGGCGCGTTCACCGCGATGTCCGAGGCCCTCGCCGCGGAGCCGTCGAGCGAAGCAAATCGCGTCGACCTCGCCCGCCTGGCAGAGCTCGCCAACGCCAACGCGGCGTGCGCCGAAGCGATGCTCCGCGCGGCGGACGACGAGCGGGCGGGAGACGCGCGAGTTCCGCTGTTGCGAACGGTGGCCGAGATCTACGACGAGCGCCTCGGTGATCTCGCGAACGCTGAACGAGTGCACCGACGATTGCTCGACCTGTCGACGGACGACGCAGAGGTCCGTCGTGCGAGCGCCGAAGCGCTCGAGCGCATCTACGGAGCGCTGCAGAACCCCGCAGGCCTCGTCGACGCGCTGTTGCTTCGCGCGTCCCTTGAGTCCGACGCCGACGCGCGCCGCGAGATCTTCTCGCGCGCGGGCGAGCTGCAAGAGACAGAGCTGCGCGATGTGTCCGCTGCGATTCGATCGCATCGATCGCGGCTCGAAATCGATCCGATGGATCGTGAGGCCGTCGACGCGCTCATCCGCTTGTACGAGCGAGGAGAGCAGTGGCGCGAGCTCGTCGAATCGCTGAAGTCCGCCGCAGAGCTCTCGAGCGACGCCGCGGAGCAGAAGCGCCTCCGTCTCCGCGCGGCGGAGGTCCTCGTCGAGAAGCTCTCGGCGCGCGACGAGGCGATCAACCTCTACAACGATGTGCTCACGGCGTTTGGCCCGGACCGCGCGGTTCATCGCGCGCTCGCGGCGCTGTTCGAAGGCGCCGAGCGCTGGACCGATTTGCTGGACGTGTTGGAGAAGGACCTCGAGATCGCCGAGAGCGACAGCGATCGACTCGCGTTGATCGTTCGCGCCGCAGAGCTCCGACGATTGCGCACCGGCGAGCCACTGCGAGCCATCGACGGCTACCGCGACGCGCTCGACATCGACCGCTCGGACACGACCTCTCGCGCCGCGCTCGAAGCGCTGACCGAGAGCAGCTCCGAAGGCGCTCCGCTCGCGGCCGCGCGCGCTCTCTCGCCGGTCTACGAAGGCGAAGCGAAGTGGAACGAGCTCGTCCGCGTGCTCGATCGAATCGCGACGGACACCGATGACGACGAAGAGCGCCGTCGCTCGCTCGCGCGGGCCGCGGAGGTGTGCGACCTCGAGCTCCGCGCGCCGCAACGCGCGTATCGCTACACCGCGCGCGAGCTTCGTCTCTCGCTCGGCGACGCAGACGTCGGCGGAAAGCTCGCGACCCTCGAGCGCCTCGCGCGCGAAGCGAGCCTGCAGGCCGAACACGCGCAGACACTACGAGAAATCGCGCCGGACCTCGTCGATCCCGACCTGCAACTCTCGTCGTACATGCGCGTCGCCGAGCTCTCTCGCGACTCGCTCAACGACCCCGAGGGCGCGCGGACTTACTTCGAGAAGGCGCTCGAACTGCGGCCTGATCACGGCGCGTCGCTCGACGCCCTCGAAGCGCTCCACGAGAGCACGGGCGCCAACGAAGCGCTCTTGCAAGTGCTTCGAACAAAGACCGACCTCGCGAGCGACGACTCTGTTCGCCGCGTGCTCTTGCACAAGCAGGCGCGCGTCAGCGAAGAGAAGCTCAACGATCGCACGGGCGCTTCGCGCTCGTACGAGTCCGTGCTCGAGATGGGCTTCGATCGCGACGCGGCGACGGCGCTCGAGCGCATCTACGAAGCCGAGGGACGCTGGACGGACCTGTCGTCGCTCTATGAATCGCAGCTCAACCAGTCGGGCGCCGACGAAGTGTCGCTCTACCATCGCCTCGGCGTGGTGGCGGCGACGCGGCTCGACGAGCCCGATCGCGCCCTCGATTACTTCCGCGAGGTCCTCTCGCGAAGGTCCGACCACGGCGAGACCGTCACCGCGCTCGAGACGTTGGGAACGCGCGAGGGCTTCGGCGCTCGCGTCGCCGAGATGCTCGAGCCGGTGTACCTCGCGCGCGAGGACTGGCCCAAGGTCATCGGCGCGATCGAGACGCGCATCGCCGCCGCCGAGGACCCCGCGGACAAGCGGGCGCTGCTCGGTCGACTCGGCGCTCTCTACGAAGAGAGCATGGAAGACCTCGACAAGGGGCTCGACACGTACGCGCGGATGTTCCGCGAGGACGTGCGCGATCGCGATGGTTGGGAGGTGGTCGGGCGCCTCGCGCGACTGCTCAATCGCAGCGATCGTCAGGCGCAAATCTACGCGTCGGGCCTCGAGACCGTGGACTCGGACGACGAGACCACCGCCGAGCTCGCGTTCACAACAGCGAAGCTCTTCGACGAGAACGGCGCGGACCTCGAGAGCGCGAAGAAGTACTACCGCCGCGCGCTCGCGTTCGACGCGCAGAACAACCAGGTGTTCATCGCGCTCGAGTCGCTGCTCAAGCGCCAGCGCGCGTTCGGCGAGCTCGACGCGCTCTACGGCGAAGCAGCGGATCAAGCGCCCGATCCCGCGGCGCAGCGCGAGTACCTCCTGCGCAAGGCCGACGTGCAAGAGCGCTCGCTGTCCGACGCCGAGGCCGCGATCGCGACGTTCCGCCGGGTGCTCGACGTCGAGCCCGGCGATTCGACGGCGATCTCGCGGCTCGACGCGTTGCTCACGAGCACGCAGAAGTGGCGCGAGCTCGGCGAATTGACCGAGCGCCGCGTCGACGACGCCGTCGACTCGAACGAGCGCTCGGCGCTTCGCATCCGCCTCGCAGGCATCCGCGCGAACCACCTCGACGACGCGGTTGGCGCGGTGGACGCGCTCGAAGCCGTGGTGCTCGAGCGCCCTGATCAACAGCAAGCGATCGCCGCGCTCGAGCAGCTCGCCGACAAGAATCCCGACCTTCGCCAGCGCATCGTCGAGATCCTCGAGCCGCTCTACCGCAACCTCGACAGCTGGTCGAAGCTCGTCGTCGTGCTCAACGCGCGACTCGCGAACGCGACCGAAGCGAGCGAACGCGGTCAGATCCTCCGCGAAATCGGCGCGCTCAAAGAGTCGCGCGCCAACGACGTCCCTGGAGCGTTCTCTGCGTACGCGTCGGCGTTCGTCGCGGATGCGAACGACCTCGACGCTCGACAAAACGTCGATCGCCTCGCGGCGGCGCACAAGCTCTGGGACGACCAGGTCCGCACGTACGAAGCCGCGATCGCAGCGACGAGCGATACGACCACGCAAGTGGACTTGCTCCGCGCGATCGCCGAGACGCACGACCAGCAGCGCGACGCCCCGCGCGACGCGATCGCAGCGTGGGAGCGGCTGTTCGCGATCGACGACACGCAGACGGACGCGCTCGATCAGCTGCAAAACCTCCACGTGCTGCTCTCCGATTGGGACGGCCTCGTGTCGGTGCTCGAGCGAAAGGTCGAGCGCGAGATGGACGACGAAGTGCGCGTCGGTCTCTTGCACGAGATCGGCGAGTACCAGTTCCACATGATCGGCAACCCCGCTGCGGCGATTCACGCGTATCGCCGCGCGCTCGACGCCAACCCCGCGGACGGCATCGCGCTCGAGGCGCTCGACGATCTCTACTCCAACGCCAACGACGGCAAGGCGCTCTCCGAGATCCTCGCGCAGCGCCTCGATGTCGAGTCCGAGGCGGACGGTCGACGAACGCTCGCGCTCCGGCTCGGGCGACTCTTCGAAGGCGCGCTCGACGACAAGTCGCGCGCGATCGAGGCGTACAAACGCGCGCTCGATGACGGCCCGACCGACTCCGAAGCGCTCCTCGCGCTCGAGCGGTTGTATGCCGCCACCAACGCGCACCAAGACCTGCTCGAGAACCTCCAGACGCAGAGCAACCTCGCTGCGGACGAGTCGACGCGCAACGCGATCCGACTCCGCATCGGAAAGCTTCAGTCCACCGAGCTCAGCGACGCGGCCGCGGCGCTCGAGACGTACCGCGACGTCCTCGGCTCCGACCGTGGAAACGCCGCTGCCATCGCGGCCGTTCGCGCGCTCGCAGACGAGCCGTCGCTTCGCGCGGACGCCGCAGCGCTGCTCGAACCCCTGCTCCGCGAGCAATCGCGCTGGGACGAGCTCGCGTCGGTCCTCGAGCTCAAGGTCGCCACGCTCGACGATCCGTTTGCGCGGCGCGACGAGCTCCGCGCCCTCGCGCAGGTGCACGAGCGCGGCCGGTCGGACGCGTCGAGCGCGTTCGACGCATACAAGCGCGCGGTGCACGAAGACGCCTCTAGCGCCGAGACGCTCGGCGACCTCGAGCGCATCGCTGCGTCGCTCGATCGCTGGTCGGACGTCGCGTCGATCTACGAAGACGAAGCGTCGAGCGTGTCCGACTCGGTCGTCGCGCGGGACCTCGCGGTTCGCGCCGCGCACATCGCGCGCGATCGACTGCGCGACGACACGCGCGCGATCGCTTCGTTCAGACAAGCGCTTTCGCAGGGTGACGACGACCCGACGCTCGCGTCGCTCGAAGACATCTACGCTCGCAACGAGCGCTGGGAAGACGTCGCCGACATCATCGAGCGCCGCGTCGCGCTCGCGGGTGATCCGACGCAGCTCGACCCGCTCGAGATCCGCCTCGCGAAGGTGCGCCTCGAGCGCTTCAACAAGCCCGACGCTGCCTTGAGCGCGCTTCGCAACGTGTCCGAGCGCTCGCCGAACAACGGCGAAGCGCTGGCCGCGATGGAGAAGCTCCTCGACAACCGCGCCGTTCGCAACGACGCGCTCGACGCGCTCGAAAACGCGTACACCACGGTCGACGACGCGTCGAAGCTCGCGTGGCTCAAGCAGCTGCGCGTCGAGGACACCGCGGATCCGTCGGACAAGGTCCGGCTGCTCATCGACCTCAGCCGGCTTCGTGAAGAGCGGCTCAACGATGGCGCGGGCGCGCTCAACGCTGTCATTCAAGCGTTCAGCGCCGACCCGACCGACGAGTCGACGCTCGGCGAAATCGAGCGCCTCGCGCCGGCGACGAACGGCTGGGCAAACACACGCGGAATCGTCGAACGCGCCGTGCAAGCGCACCCGTCGCTCGACGCGTCGACCAAGGCGTCGCTGCACCTGCGTGCCGCGCGTTGGTACCGCGAACAACTGCAAGACGACGCCTCGGCGGAAGCGCGGTTGTCCGACGCCCTCGCGAGCGACCCCGAGCGCAGCGAGGCGCTCGAGCTGCTCGAACAAATCCATCGAGCGCCGGGCCGCGAGCGCGACCTCGTCGCGACCCTCCGTCGCCGCGCGGACGTCGAGCTCGACGTCTCCGAGAAGAAGCGAATGCTCCGCGAGGCCTCGAACGTGGCCGAGACGAAGCTCTCGTCCGTCGACGCAGCGGCCGAGGTGATGCGGTCTCTGCTCGACGTCGACGACTCGGACATCGACGCGCTCGAGCAGCTCGCGCGGCTTCGAGCGCTGCAGTCCAAGCACGACGAGGTCGCTGACTTGCTCAGCCGACGCGCGCGGCTCGTCGACGATCCGACGCTCGCGACGTCGCTTCGACGGCAAGTGGCCGAGCTCTACGCTGGGCCCATCAACGACCCGAAGCGAGCGATCGCGGCGTACCGCGAGATGCTCGAGTTCGATCCCGCGGACGCCGCTGCGCGCGAGGCGGTCGAGAACCTCCTCGAGCGCACGGGCCAGCTCAAGGACCTCGAGGAGGCGCTTCGGTCGCGCGTCGACAACGCGGTGACGTCCGAAGAGCGAAACGCCACGCGCGTTCGGCTCGCCAAGCTCGCCGAGCAGCACTTCAAGCAGTCCGACCGCGCGATCGAGTACTTGCGCGAAGTGATCGAAGAGTCGCCGACGCACGCGGCCGCGGGACAAGAGCTCGAGCGGCTCTACACCGCGGGCAAGCGCTGGAGCGACTTGTCCGAGCTCCTCGAGCGTCGCGCGCAGGATTGCGCGGACGTCGGCGATTCTGCTGGCGAGCTGACGGCGCTCGTCCGCATCGGCGAGCTCTACGAGCGCGAGCTCAAGCAGCGACCGAAGGCCGTCGAGCTCTACGAGCGGGTGCTCGAGCGCGACGCCAACCACACTGGGGCGCTCTCTGCAGTGGCGCGCCTCGCCGAAGCGGACTCGCAGTGGGAGCGCGCCGCCGAGATGCTCGACCGCGTCTTGTTGCTCGCGCAGCCGGGCGCCGAGGGCGCGGACGCAGCGCTCCGTCTCGCGGCGATTCGCAGCGAGAAGCTCAAGGACGAAGCGAAGGGCGAGGCGGCTTTGCGCCGCGCGCTCGAGCTCGACCGGAGCAATCGCACCGCGCTCGACAAGCTCAAGGCGCTCGCACAAAAGCGCAACGACGCGCGGATGCTCGCGGAGATCCTCGAGCACGACGTGACGGTCACGACGGACAGCGCCAAGAAGGTCGCGCTGCACCGCGAGCTCGCCGTGGTGTACCGCGACAAGCTGTCCGATCCGGGACGCGCGGCCGCGCACTTCGAGCAAGCGCGCGCTCTCGCGCCCGACGACAAGGAGCTCTTGCTACCGCTCGTCGACGTGTACATCGCCGCAGGTCGGCAGCGCGACGCGATCCCCGTAATCGAAGCGATCATCGCCTCGTTCGGAACGCGCCGCAGCAAGGACCTCGCGACGTGGCACCATCGTTTGGGTCAGGCGCAAGAAGCGCTCGGCGACAACGCCGCGGCGCTCGCGCAGTACGACTCGGCCTTCAAGATCGACCTGACCAACGTGGCGATCCTGCGGGACCTCGGGCTGCTCTGCTACAAGTCGGGCGACCTCGAGCGCGCGCAGAAGACGTTCCGAGCGCTGCTGCTGCAGAAGCTCGACGCCAACTCGGGCATCACGAAGGCCGACGTGTACTTCTACCTCGGCGACACGCTCCGGCAGCAAAACGACAACCCCAAGGCGATCGGCATGCTCGAGCGCGCGATCGAGGCCGAGAAGGGCCACCCGCGCGCGACGGAGTTGCTCGCCAAGCTGAAGGGCGGCTGATCGTCGGGCGCTCGCGCCTGACGTCGCCGCACGCGCATGGGCGAAGCCGTTCTCGTCGACGGCGTTGAAATCGAGCCGGAGCGCGCGACGATCTCGTTGCGCGACCGCTCGGTGCTGCACGGCGACAGCGTCTTCGAGGTCCTGCGCGTCTACGGGGGCAGGGTGTTCGCGCTCGAAGAGCACCTCGGGCGGCTGCAGCAGTCATCTCGAATTGTGGGGCGTGTATTTCCGTGCAGCGTCGGCAAGCTCGCCGAGGAGGTCCATCGCGCGCTGCGCGCGTCGCAGCTCACCGAGGCGCACGTGCGCGTGCTTCTCACGCGAGGCGTCGGCGGCGACGGGCTCTCGCGCGAGGGAGTTCGCGGCGCGAGTCGCGTCGTGTGGGTGAGGCCCATCACTCCGATCGCGCCTGCGGTCTACGAATCGGGCCTGCGGGTGTGCACGATCGAGTGCGGCTTCGAGGGCCTCGCCGCGGAGCTGTGTCGCGCGAAGACCTCGAACTACATGCCGCGCGTCGTGGCGCTCGCGCGCGCCCGTGAAGCTGGTTTCGACGACGCCATGCTTCGCGATCGTGACGGGCTCGTGTGGGAAGCGACAGCGTCGAACGTCTTCGCGGTGATCAACGGCGAGCTCTTCACGCCGCCGCTGTCAGGACCCGTCCTCGCGGGGATCACTCGGCGCGCAGTGATCGATCTCGCGCGCGAGCTGTCCATCGTGGTGCGCGAAGACGTGTTGACCGAATCGCGCGTCCACTCGGCCGACGAGCTCTTTCTGTCGTCGACGATTCGTCAACTCGCGCCGGTCGTGGTGGTGGACGAGCACGAGGTTGGAAGTGGGGTTCCTGGACCCATCACGACGCGGCTGCTCGCGGCATTCCGTCGACTCGCTGGCGATCGCTGAGTCGCGCATGCGAACGGGGCAGGGACAAAAATTGACCCTGGTCAGCTTTGAAGCACGCGCAGCCGAACGACTTCGTTGTGGCTTCCCGTGCGGTAGCCGTCGAGGTCGAGCGTGACGTACTGAAACCCAGCGTCGCGCACTGCCGCCGAAACCTCTCGCCGCATGGCGAACGCTCGTTCGAGCTCGGCTTCGGAGACTTCGATCCTCGCGACCGCGTCGTGAAAGCGAACGCGCAGTTGTCGAAATCCGAGTCGCCGCAGCGCGAGTTCGGCGTTGCCGACTTTCGTCAACCGCTCGCGCGTGACCGCCGTGCCGTAGGGGATGCGCGACGACAGGCACGCTGACGCGGGTTTGTCCCAGACCTCGAGGCCGATCGCCTGCGCCGTGTCGCGAACGTCCTGCTTGGACATCGCAAGGTCGACCATGGGTGAACGCACGTTCGCTTCGCGTGCGGCGTCGAGGCCAGGGCGGTGATCCCCGAGGTCGTCCTGATTCGTCCCGTTGGCGATCGTCGCAAAGTGGTGGGCAGACGCGACGCGAGACGCGATCGCGTAGAGCTCGGACTTGCAGAAGTAGCAGCGGTTAACCGAATTCGCAGCGTAGCGGGGATCATCGACCTCCGCGGACGCTTCGATGAAGTGTCGTGCGCCGAGCCGTCGAGCGACGGACTCTGCGAGCGTTCGCTCTTCGTCGAGGAGGGAGGGTGACACCGCGGTGAGCGCCGCCGCGCGGTCGCCGAGCTGCTCGACTGCGACCGCGAGGACGAGAGCGCTGTCGACGCCGCCGGAGAAGCAGACCAGCACGGAGCCGTAGTTCCTCACGGTTTCGCGCAACTCGGCGATGCGGTTTGCCATGGCGGACGCGGTTGTAGCACTGGGCCTCGCGAACGACAGGTTTCACGGCAACTGCGCGTCGCAGCAGCGAAAAGAGGGGCGCGAAGGCCGCCGTCAAGTTGACGTGGAACATGATTCCGTAAACTAAACCATAAATAACAAAAAAGTCATGTAGCATGTATGTAGATGCTGCGACGCAGCAATGGTTGTCCGAGTCGGGGCGGGGCCCGACGGGCCGGATCGTGGCGAACTGGGGGAAAGCCACAGGTAGGACGTGGCGGCGTTGGTTCACGCGACACCGACGAACGACCGGCCGAGGGCGTGAAGGCGAGACCGGCTCGCTCGAGCGCCATGCGTCATTCGAGGCTGTTGTCGGCCGGCACCCCGCGAATGCTGTGGGGCTGGTTGGCGTATTCAGCGGTGGATCCCGAGCTGCGCGCAACGCGCCGATCGATCGCCGCGAAAGCCTCCAGCGAGACGCCGCTTGGCGACCGCGCTTGGTGGCGCTGGCGCGAGCCCACAGCCACGCCCGGCCGAACTTCCACCAACAGAGTTCTGTCTCCTGGACCGTCGGATCCCCACAGCGCGACCCCCAGCCAACCCCACCATCCCATGAGTCCACATAATACATATTATGCGAAGTGATATTGCTGTGGGCGCACCGCCGGATCGCGCTCGCGCCCACTGCTCCCCCCAAAACCCCCCCAAGTCTCGCGCGGTGGTCAGCCACCGACGGCGCGGCGTTGGCGCGCTCCCTGTCGTCAGCTCGCGGGCTCGCCGATCGCGTTTCGGTCAGCTCGCGGGACACACGACCGCATCCCGGTCGGGACGGCGCTCGGTCGCGATTCTGGTAATCGGCCCCCAGACCGATGACCAGTGGCCTCACCGCGAGCTCAGCCTTCGCGCCGCGATTGGGTTCTTTACGAACGCACCCGCGAGTCAGCGTCCAGTCAGCCGCGGCAGGCACCGCTGGCCGATTGCTGTCTGCTGCGTTGGCGCCCGGCACGCCGTCCGCACCGAGTCCCGCAGCGCGCCGTCCCTCGCCTCGGCCGCGGCTGCCACTCGACTGGAGCCTCGAGCGAGAATTCTGTCGACGCGCTCGTTCGCCATCGACGCCGGACCGCGGCCGGGCTCGCGAACGCGAACTCCGGCGCGCGAACAGTCGACCAGCGCCGCCGTCAGCTCAGCGCTCGAGATCGAGCGAGTAGAGAATGTCGGCGTTGGAGTGAACGAAAATCCGGGAGTCGGGCGTCAGGAGCGCTGGCGCAGCGATTCCCCGGCCCGGCCGCAACCCGTCGAGAACCACCCCATCCTCAGCGCGAACGACCCACAGCCCGCGGTCGACAGAACTCACCAGCATCCGTCCCCGCGACACGGACAGCATGTTGACGACGGCACCCGCATCGATCGAGCGCGCCCACACCACACGCCCGTCGAATGGGTCGATGCGAACCAAGCCCGCCTCGAGCGACGCCGCGAAGAGCGCGCGTCCGTCCGTGCCCAGCGCACTGACCCCGGTCAGTCTTGCGTTGGTCCAGCGCCTCGCCCCGCCCACCTTGTCGAGCGCGAGCAAGCCCACCGCCTGCGAGGCGACATAAACCGTGTCGCCAACGACCACCGGTGTCGTGTCGACGTCGATCGCCTGGTGCCCCTCGTTTTGGCCATCGGCCGACTCGAATTCTGCTGCGGTGTCCTGCTCCCAAATCAACGAGCCGTCGGTTGGGTCGAGGCACACGACTGTTCCGTCGGCGAAGCCAGTGAACAATCGGTTGTCGTCCACGAGCAGACCCGCGTGGCCAGTAGACGAAATTCCGCCCGGCGGCGAACGGCGGTACGTCCAGGCGCGACGCCCGTCGCTCGCGTTCATCGCGACGACCGCGTCCGCGCCGGTCACGACCACGATCAGCCGCCCCGCTCGCACCGGCGCGTGAACGACCTCCGCTCCCACGACGCTGCGCCAGCGAAGGCGACCGGTCGCAGAGTCGACAGAATAGACAGCGCCATCGCCGGCGCCGAACACCGTCGCGTCGTCCGCGATGATCGGCGTCGAATCGATGCGCCCCAACGCTTCGAAGCGCCACAAGAGCGCGCCGTCTTCCGAGCGGATCGCGCGCAGCCCGCGATCGACGCTGCCCACGAAGACTCGGTCATTTGCGTGGTCGAACGCGACGCCGCCTCGGACCACCGGCGCCCAGTCGAGCGCCGCTGGCTCGACCAATCGCCGCTGCCAACGCAGCGAAAGCTCCGTCGTCCGCGGCGCTCGAAGGGTCCGATCGCCGAATTGAATTCTCGCACACGAAAACAACGAGAGCGCCAGCGCGGCGATCGCCGCGCCTCGCCGAGGGCGGAGGTTCACGGCGCGCCGCCCTGCCCTGGTCTGCGAATTTGCACGTTGCCGCCGAACTGACGCTGCAACCGGCGAAGGAGCTCTTCGGTGTCACCGCCGCCTTCGGGCTGCCGACGGCCCAACGGATCCGCCGGGTCGATCTCGTGCAAAAGAGCCTTGGCCTGCTCGACGATCGATCGCGCGCTGTTGGTCGTGTTCTCTTCGGGGCGCGCGTGTTCGATGCGCTCGATCAACCGGCGAAGGAGGTCCTTCGCGCGGTCGTTGTTGTTCTGTCGGCGGAGCACACGCGCCTGGTGGTACGAGGCGAGGTCTCTCCATCCGTCGCCTTCGATGCGGCCGAGCTCTTCGAAGCGGCGAAGCGCGCCCGGCAAATCATTGAGGGACTCGAGGCAGTACGCGAGCACTTCGATGGCGCGGCCTTCGAGGCCCGCGAGATCGCGCCCGACGACGCCTTCGAGCGTCGTCTTGGCTTCTGCGTAGCGACCGAGGTCGTAGAGCGCGATTCCGCGCTGGAGCTTCGCGATCGCTGTCGTTCCGAGGTCCGCGGGACCCTGCGTCGCGCGGTCGGCCGCGGCCAGCGCAGCGGTCGCGCGAGCGCGATAGTCCGCGTACGGCTGAATACGGCGGGGCGGCATGTTCGGCGGATCGGGCGGATCGTCTGCGTTGCGCACGGGCGCGAGCGACGCTTCTGCCGCCGCGACCACTTTCGCAGCGTCGACACCGCGCGACTCCGAGCGCTTCTGCAGACCGTACGCGAGGCCCGCGCCACCAATGACGAGGACAGCAGCCGCCGCCAACACGGTCGTGCGTCGCTCGGACAGCCAGTCGCCGACGCCCTTCACCCACGGCGGAACTTCATCGACGTTCGCCGTCGATTTGCCGGTCACCGTGCGCGGCGGAACCTTCGGACGCACCACCGCTTTGTTTCGGTCGCGCTCCTTCACTTCGCCGTCCGGCGTCGCTTGCCCGCGCTTCACTTGCTTGGCGAGCTGACGACGCTCGGCGCGATTGCGCGGCTCTTTCGTCGCGGACTCGTCGCCCTCGGCGTCGCCTTCGGCCGGCTCGCGCGCGGGCGCATCCTCGTCGCGCTCATCGGCGTCGTCCTGGTCCTCGTCGCGCTCTTCGCGATCGCGCTCGGCCTCTTCGTCCGTGCGATCCTCGCGCTGCTTGTCCTTGTCGTCGTCCGTCGCCACCGCTGCTGTGCTCCTGCCGATTTCCCGTCGAAAGCCGCGGGACTCTACACGCCGCGCGCCTACCGTCAACCGAAGCGCGTTTCGACGACGGCTCCGGGTGGTATACCCGCCAACATTCTGTCTGATGCAAAGCCGTGATGCCCGTCGCTCGTTCGAGTTCACGCCGCGCGGTCTTGCGTTAGCGGCCGCTTGTTGCGCGGGATGGCTCGCGACGAGCGACGCGCGAGCGAGCGCGCGACAGCTTCACGGCGGTCCAGTCGCTGGGTTCGCCGGGCTCATCGGAAGCGACATCGCCCTCGGCGGTTCTGTGGGGGGACAGGTTCACTACGGAATCACCGACGCGTTTCGCTTCGGCGCGAGCCTCGACGTTCCGATCGGCGCGCGGCTCACGAGCGGACAGATCGCGAGCTGGCCAGGGATCTCCGTGGGAATCGCCTACTCGCTCGATGTTGGGACGGTGGTCCCCTGGCTCGCGCTCGAGGCTCGGGCGCACGCGGTGTTCGCGACCGCGGCCGCTCCCACGTGGCTCGTTGGCGGCGGCGCTCGGCTGGGCGTCGACTGGCTCCCGCAGCGCTATTTCGGCCTGACGTTTCAGGGAACGTACTCAGCGTGCTTCCTCGACGGCGGGCTCGCTCACATGTTCGGCGTGAGCGTCGGCCCCCGCTGGACGCTGGATCTTTGAGTCGAATCGCAGCCGCGGCGCGAGCCTCCGAAGGAGCGCTGGGCCGATGCCACGGACCTGATCGAGCTCGTTCAGTGAGCGAAATCGCCCGCGGTTCTCGCGAGCGTGCACGATGCGACGAGCGAGCGCTGGGCCGATTCCGGGGAGCGCCTCGAGCTCGGCCACGGTCGCGCGGTTCACGTCGATCGTCGGGGCGCTCGTCGCAGCGGGGTGAGCGTTCGACGGGCTCGGGCCGTCGGACGGAGCGCTCTCGAACGAGCTGTATTTTCGCAGGCGAAATGCCGTCGCAGCGATCAGCGCGACGAGGACGAGCGCGATCGCTTTGTGGTGGCCCGACGTCGACATGGGCGCGCTGATCCGGCGCGCGGTCGGTCAGTTGCGCGCAGCGCTCAGTTGTTCGCCGGCGGGATGTGCACGAACTCGACGGCCGTCCCCGCGTCGATGTGGTGGCGCGCGGCGAAGCCCGCGTTGACCTCGAGCACGTACTGCGAAACGCCTTCGACTTGGCGCGGGTCGTCCGTCATCGGCGTGGCGTTGTGCACGACGCCGAGCACGCGACGGTCCGACTTGATGAAGATCATGTCGAGCGGCAAGAACGTGTTGCGCATCCAGAACGTCTGCTGCTCGCTCTCGGGAAAGACGAAGATCATCCCGTCGTTCGCGCCGAGCTGCGTGCGATTCATCAGGCCCTGCATGCGGCTGTCGTGCGTTCGCGCGACCTCGACGCGCACGGTCACCGCGGGATGGCCGGTTGGGCGCAGCACGACGTGGGGTCCGCTCAGCTCGGGGGTCGCGGGCCGATCGGTGGCCGGCGTGAGCTGGGGCTGCAGGGCTCGCTCGCGACACGAGAGCACCGCGAGGAGCGAGATCACCAGAATTGTTCGCACTTGATGCGATTGGACGGGTTAGCGAACGCGGTACGCGCTGTCAATTACCGGAGGAATCACGGAAGCGCGCCGGTCGAACACGTGTGGTTCGTGCTCGGGCTCGACCGCGGTAGGATCGGCGACCGTAGCTTGGAAGCGCTGGTCTCGTTGGTTGGCGCTGGGCCGGGTGACCCGATGCTGATCACCCTCGCCGGCGTGCGCGCACTAGCGCGAGCGGATGTCGTGTTGTTCGACGCCCTCGTGCACCCTGCGCTGCTTTCGCACGCGCGCGCGGACGCCGAGCGCGTGTTCGTCGGAAAGCGCGCCGGACACGAAGGCATCCGTCAGGACGAGATCAACGCCCTGTTGCTCTCGTACGCGCGCAAGGGTCGCGTCGTGTGTCGACTGAAGGGCGGCGATCCGTTGCTCTTCGGGCGAGGCTCGGAAGAAGCAGAATTTCTGCGGGCGCACGGGATCGCGTACGAGGTCGTTCCGGGGGTGAGCTCGGTGCTCGGGGCGACGGCGTACGCGGGGATCCCCCTGACGCACCGCGAGTACTCGTCGTCAGTGTCTTTCATTACGAGCAGCGAACACGCGAACAAGCACGAGAGCGCGCACGACTGGTCGAAGCTCGCGACCGCCACGCAGACGCTCGTGTTGTTCATGGGCGTGCGCCGCGTTCGAAATGAGATGCAGCGGCTCGTCGATCACGGGCGATCGCCCAGCACCCCAGCGGCGGCGATCGAGTGGGGCACCTTCGCGCGCCAGCGCGTCGTCGTCGGAACCATCGCGGACCTCGCCGATCGCTGCGAAGCCGAAGGGCTCGGGCCGCCCGCGCTCGTCGTCGTCGGCGAGGTCGTCACGCTCAGGGACGCGCTGCAGTGGTGGGATCGACAGCCCCTCGCGCGCACGAGGATCGTCGTGACGCGGCCGCGCGCGCAGCGGGCGCAGCTCGCATCGATGCTGGCAGAGCGCGCGGCAGAGCCCCTCGAGTGGGCCGCGATCGAGCCCTGCGGCGCCGACGAGCCCGCGCTGCGCGACGCCGCGAGGCGCGCGAGCGAGTTCGACGTCGTCGCGTTTTCGAGCGCCAATGGCGTGGAGTATTTCTTTCGCGCGCTCGCGGACGAAGGGCTCGATGCCCGCGCGTTCGGTCGCGCGAAGGTCGCGTGCATCGGCGCGGCGACGGCCGACGCGTTGCGGAGGTTCGGGCTGCGCGCAGACGCCGTGGCGAAAGAGGCTGTGGGCGAAGGGCTCGTCGTGGCCGTGCGCGAGCTGCTCGGCGCGAAGGTCGAGGGGGCGCGGGTGCTCGTTCCGAGGGCGGCGCGCGGGCGGGACATCGTGGTGAGAGCGCTCATCGACGCGGGCGCTTCGGTCGAGCTCGTTCGCGCGTACGACACGCGCGTCGACCGCGAGGGGCTCGCGCCGCTGCGCGAGGCGCTCGAAGAGGGCTCAGTAGACGCGATCACGTTTGCGTCGGGATCCGCGGTCGACGCGGTGTTCGACACGCTCGGGCACGACGCTGCGCAGCTCTTGTCGCCGGTCACGATCGCGACGATCGGTCCGGTCACGAGCGAAGCGGTCCGCGCGCGGGGCGGAGTCGTCACGTGCGAGGCGAAGGCCGCGAGCGATCGAGGGATCGTCGAGGCGCTCGAGGAGCACTTTCGCAGCGCGCGCGACGGCTAGCGCGGCGTCCCTCGGACGCGCGGAATCACGCGCTCGAGGATGGACGCGGCTTCGTCGAGCATCGCCTCGGTGGTCGAGGGCGCCAGCGTCACGCGCAGCGCGCCCTCGAGCGCACGCTCGAGCGAAGGAAACATCGCGACGAGCGCCTTGCTCACGCCCGCGCGGCCCGAGGAGCACGCAGGTCCCGACGAGACGCACACGCGATCGAGGTCGAGCGCCGCTACGAGCTCTTCGCCGGCGACGTCGCTCACGAGAAAGTGCGCGGCGGTCGCGGTTCGAGTGATTCCCGATGCGGTCTGGCGAACGCCGTCGATCGCGAGCACGCGCCGCTCGAAGGCGTCGCGGCGAACGGCGAGCGCGGGCATCGCGGCGAGCCTCGCGGGAATCTCGCCCGCGGCCGCGCCGAACCCGACGACTCCGAGCGTATTTTCGGTGCCCGCGCGGAGACCGCGCTCTTGTGCCCCGCCCTCGATGAGCGGCGCCGCGCGCCGATCGTGACGGATCCACGCGGCGCCGACGCCCGTCGGGCCGCCGATTTTGTGGGCCGAGATCGCTGCGGCGACCGCGCCCGTCGCGCCGAGATCGACCGGGATTTTGCCGAGCGCCTGCACTGCGTCGACCACGACGACCGCGCCGCGCTTGTGCGCGGTGTCGATGATCGCGCGCAGGTTCGCGATGGCGCCGAGCTCGTGTTGCACCCAGCTCGCGCCGACGACCGCGGGCTGCGCCGCGCTCGCGAGGGCGCGGTCGAGGGCCGCGAGGTCGATCGAGCCAGCGGGCGACGGCGACAGCACCGCGAAGCTCGCGCCGAGCGACTTGGCAGTGTTTCGGCAGGCCGCGTCGAGCGCGGGGTGCGCTCCCGGATCGACGAAGATCGCGCGCGCGGGCATCGTGGTCGCGGTGGAGTGCACGGCGAGGTGGAGCGCCTCTGTCCCGCCGCTCGTAAACACGAGCTCGCGGGGCATCGCGCCGCACTGCGCCGCGAGCTGACTGCGCGCGGTCTCGATGAGCCCTCGCGTGGCGCGGCCTGCGCGGTGGATGCTCGAAGGATTGGCGAGCTCGCGATCGAGCGCGGCGCGCATGGCGTCCTTGGCGAGCGCGGAGAGCGGGCTCGTTCCGTGGTGGTCGAGGTAGATCATGGAGGCGGTTGGGCTCAGGTGTTGTCCTGGCGCTGCGGCTCGGAGGGAGGCCTCGGGGCTCGCGCGATTTGCACGCGAACGAGCAGGCCGCCGAACGCTTGTCCTGCGATCAGCTCGCGGCCGCCGAGCTCGGCGCTGACCGTTCCTCCGTGCGCTTCGACGACGCGTCGGACGATCGCGAGCCCGACGCCAGCGCCCTCGTGTTGGCGTGTGATCGAGCCGTCCACTTGAAAAAATGGGTCGAAGATCTTTCCGAGCACGTCCGCGCGAACGCCGGGGCCGCTGTCGTTGATGAGCACTTCGCAGGCCGACGCGCTCACGCGCAGCTCGATCGCGATCGCGCCGCCCGCGGGGGTGAACTTCAGCGCGTTGTCGACCACGTGAGCGATCGCGCGCCGCACGCGCTCGGGGTCGCCGTTGGCCGCCGCGGGCGCGCTCGGGATCATCGCGTACAAGCGGATGCCCTTCTGCTCGAAGACCGAGCGATAGCTGTCGAGCACGCGACGAAGGACCGAGGCGATGTCGTAGGGCGCGAACGCGAACCGCATGCGTCCGGCCTCGAGCTGGGTGACGTCGAGCAGGGCGTCGATCGTTCCCCGGAGGCGAACGAGCGCGTCGCTCATGGCGCTGAGCGCCTTTCGTTGCGCGGCGGTCACCGGTCCGAGCTCTTCGTTCGAGAGGAGGTTCATGTAGCCCACGATCGGCGTGAGCGGCGTCGCGAGCTCGTGCGTGACGTTGCGGTAGAACTCCTTGCGCAGTCGGTCGGCTTCGAGCAACCGTTGGTTCGCCTCGGAGAGCTCGTGCACCTTGGTCTCGAGGTGCTCGGCCATCCGTTGCCCGTGCGAGCGCAAGATCGCGGACGCCTCGCGGTCCGTGCGCTCGCGATGGCCTGCGAGATACTCGTTGATTTGCCGACCGAATTGACGAACGTCGATCGGCTTCAGCAAGAACCCGTCGCACCCGACCGCGAGCGATTGCGCGCGATCGCCCTCCGCTGTGATCGCCACGATCGGAACGCCGGGCAGTCGTCCTCGGAGCAGCGTCGCGACTTCGTAGCCATCCAGGTCGGGAATGTTGATGTCGAGCAGGATCAGGTCGGGCTTCACCTCACCCGCGAGCCGCGCTCCTTCGAGGCCCGACGATGTCTCGACGACGCGGTGACCCGCGGCTTGGAGCAGCTTTCGAACGAGCAAGAGGCTCTGCGGATCGTCCTCGACGTGCAGGATGGTGGGCACCCTGGAAAGTTGCCAGAACGTGACGCCGCGCGAAAGGCACGAGTTTCGTTCGGTGAAGACAAGTTGGTCGTAGCGCCGCCGCGCGCTCGGCGTACGATGGAGGTCGCGACGGCGTGCGATGGCGACGGACGTAGTGCGAAGGCTCGTATACGAGGGACTGCTCAGCGAGGATCAAGCCTCGGCTGCGGTCGCGCGTCGCGCGATGTACGGAGAGCCCGCGCCCGTGGCGCTCGCGGCGATCGGCGCGGCGTCGCCATCGACGTTGACCGCGTTGTTCGAGCGGCTCGGGTACATGCCCGCGGCGCGATTGCGCCCGTCGAATCACGCGCGGGCGCTCCCGCGGGGCATGCTCCGGACGCTGTGGGTTGTTCCCATTGGAGAGAGTCCCGAGGGGGTCGTGGTGGCGATGGTGGATCCCACCGACGCGCACGCGCTCCGGGAGCTTCGGTTTCAGCTTCGACGACCGATCGACCCGCGCGTTGCCGAGATGGACGCGCTGCGATCGGTGCTGTTCGAGATCGATCCGCCGGGTGAAGGCAAGGTCAACACGCGCCCTGCGCCTGGCGGCGCGCCAGCGCCAAACGACAACGGGCAATGGAGCGCGGGCTCTGTCGATGTGTTCGAGCGCGAGGTCGTCGGAATCGTGAAGCCGCGCGAGCGCGCGGTGACGCCCCCGTACGGTCAACCCGTCGTTCAACCGGGGACGAGCTCGTGGGGCCGCGGTCGAAGCGACGTCGTGAAGATCGAGGACGCGGCGATCACGCTCGGCGCGACGCGGGCGCGCTCGATGACGCCGACGACGCCGAGCCGAGGCGTCGACAAGGCGATTCCGATCCGTCGAAAGTCGTCGAAATCGAAGGCTGCGCTCGAGCTGCCGCGGGAGGCGCTGCACCCGCTCGCCGAGCTCAAGCACGCAGAGGACCGCGACGCGATCGCGCGCGTGTGCGTCAAGGCGCTCTCGCTCGTCGGAGAGCGAGCGGTGTTCTTCGTCGTGAAGAAGGGCGTCGTGCAAGGGTGGGACGGCGCGTGCGTCAACGCGTCGCTCGCGGGGCTGTCGAAAGAAGCGCTGCAAAATCTCTGGATTCCGATCACGTCGCGGTCGGTCTTTCGCGCGAGCACCGAAGGCGGGGGCCGGTACGTGGGGCCGATGACGGACTCGAGCGCAGACTCGATCATCGCTGCGGCCATCGGCGGTCGTCCCACGCAGGTCGTCGTGGCCTCGATCGAAGTGCGCGCGCGCGTGGTGGCGTTCTTGTACGTGGACAACCCCGAGGACGTCGACGCAGCGCAAGCGCGGGTCGGCGAACTTTGCGCGGCCGCGGCCGCGGCGTTCGAGCGCCTGTTGCTCACATCGCGCGGCGACCGCTGATCGCTGCGCGAAGGTGCTGACGCTCGAGCGCGAGCGGCGGTACAACGCTGCGCAGAAGGCAGACGTTGCGATGAGCGATCGAGAGCACGGCAAGAGCGATGACGGCGAGTTCGAGGCGGCGCTCGAACAGTGGCAGACCAAGCAGCTCGCGCCGCTCGAGAAGCAGAGCGCCCCGCGAAAGCGCGCGGGGCTCCTCGCGGGCGGAGCGGACACGCAGACGCTGTACACGTCCAAGGACGTGGCGGCGATCGACCGCGTGAAGGACGTGGGATTTCCCGGGCAAGCGCCGTTCGTGCGCGGCGTGCAGGCGAACATGTTTCGCGGTCGCCTGTGGACGATGCGGCAGTACGCGGGGTTCGGCACGGCGAAGGCCTCGAACGAGCGCTACCGAATGCTGCTCGCGAAGGGGCAGACGGGGCTGTCGGTCGCCTTCGATTTGCCCACGCAAATGGGCCGAGACAGCGACCATCCCATGTCGCTCGGCGAGGTCGGGAAGGTGGGCGTCGCCATCGACTCGATCGACGATATGGAGATCCTGCTCGACGGGATTCCGCTCGATCAGGTCTCGACGTCGATGACCATCAATTCAACGGCGGGCATCCTCCTGGCGCTCTACGTGGCGGTCGCGAAGCGTCGTGGGATCGGCGCGGACAAGCTGCGCGGGACGATCCAGAACGACCTGTTGAAGGAGTACATCGCGCGCGGGACGTACATCTTTCCCCCGAAGGCGTCGCTGGATTTGACGGGCGACATCTTTCGCTGGGCCAACGAAGCGGTCCCGAAGTGGAACGTGATTTCAGTCTCGGGCTACCACATGCGCGAGGCGGGCTGCGACGCGATCCAAGAAGTGGCGTTCACGCTCGCCAACGGCGTCGAGTACGTCGAGACCGCGCTTCGCGCGGGGCTCAAAGCCGAGGCGTTCGCGTCGCAATTGAGCTTCTTCTTCAACGTGCACAACCACCTCCTCGAAGAGGTCGCGAAGTTTCGCGCCGCGCGTCGCTTGTGGTCCGAGCTCATGCACGACCGCTTCGGGGTGACGAGCGATCGCGCGCGCGCGCTGAAATTTCACTGCCAGACCGCGGGCGCGACGCTCACGGCGCAGCAGCCGCTCAACAACGTCGTGCGCGTCACGATTCAAGCGCTCGCCGCGGTGCTCGGGGGCTGCCAGTCCCTGCACACCAACAGCTTCGACGAGGCGCTCGGCCTGCCGACGGAGCAGTCCGCGACGATCGCGCTGAGGACACAACAAATCATCGGCGCCGAGTCGGGCGTTGCCGACACGGTCGATCCGTTCGGCGGGAGCTACGCGATCGAAGCGCTCACGCAGCGCATCTACGACGGGGCGCGCAAGTACCTCGAGCAAGTGCGCGAGATGGGCGGAATGGTCCCTGCGATCGAGCGCGGTTTCGTTCAGCGCGAGATTCAGGATTCGAGCTACCGGTATCAGCTCGAGATCGAAGACGGGCGTCGGCCGATCGTGGGGCTCAACGTCCACAAGGGCGAAGATCAACCCGTTCCGGTCATGAAGATCGACCCAGCGCTCGAGCGCGAGCAGGTGGCCAGGGTGCAGGCGTGTAGGGCCAGCCGCGACAGCGAGCGCGCTTCGTCGGCGATCGCCGAGGTCGAGCGTCGCGCACGGCAAGGCGAGTCGGTCATGCCGGCGGTCGTCACGGCCGTCGAGGCGCGCTGCACGGTCGGCGAGATCTCCGACGCCCTTCGCAGGGTGTACGGCGAGCACGTCGAGATTCGAACGGTGTGAGCGCGCGCTGCGCAAATCGCTGGGAAAGAGCCCTTGGCCGAACGAAATGACCCAACGCTCCGCCGCGGGCGGGGCGCTCGGGAGGTGTCGGTCCGTCGGGCGGCTTCTGTGAACCGGCGACCTCGGGCGAGGTCCGCGGAGCGTTGAATGGTGCTCGCGATGTTTCTGCTTTCTTGACACTCGCGCTCGTACGCTCGTACAAAGCGAAAAACATGCGGCAAAACCGTTGTGGGGAAGGTGTTCGGATCCCGACGGTTCGATGCTCGCGCGGACGGAGGCTGAGCCCGTGACCAAGACCCTGCTCGTGGTCGATGACAGCGCCACGATGCGCAAGGTGTTCGAACTGACGCTCCTCGGAGAGGAAGTCACCCTCGTCACCCACGATGGAAGCGACTCGCTTCTTGCGCGCGCGCGGGACGTTCGTCCCTCGGCGGCGATCGTCGACGTGAATCTCGGATCGACCACGGGCTACGACGTTTGTCGTGCGCTCAAGTCGGACGCGGTCGTCGGACGCATTCCGGTGCTCTTGCTCTTCAGCGAGCAAAACCCGGTCGACGAGGCCAAGCTCAAGGACTGCGGCGCCGAGGGCTCGCTCTCGAAGCCCTTCGAGACGCAGGCGCTCATCGATCGCGTGAAGCAATTGCTCTCGACGAGCCAATCGCAGCTCGCCGCGGTGCAAGCGCCAGCGCCGAAGCCCACGGCCACGATCGGGACCGCGGTGATCGCGCCCTCGCCGCCCGCTGCGCCCGTCGTCGCGCCCGGAGGGGTCGTCCCGCCGAGCGCGCCGTCGTCCGTGGCGAAGCCCGCGGGTGTCGGCGTTCCTGCGGCGAATCCCACGCCGGGCGCCGCGAGGCCCAAGGCGACGCAGATGTTCGCGCCGAACGTCGTGCCCCCAGCGGCCTCGCCGCCCTCGCCGCCCTCGCCGCCTTCCGTGGTCGCGCCGCCTTCGCCGCCCGCGGCCCCTGCGCCGCCTGCGGTCGTTGCGCCCTCGCCCGTCGCAGCGCCGAAGCCCGCCGTGGTCGCGCCGCCCTCGGCAGTGGTTCCTCCGAAGACCGCTGCGCCCGCGCCGAGCGTCGCTGCTGAGGCTCCTGCTGCGCCAGCGGTTCGATTGCCCGCGGACCTCGAAGCGAAGGTCGCCGCGCTCGGATTGACGCCCGTTCAGGTCGAGGCGGTCGCTGCCCTCACCCGCGAAGTCGTCGAGCGCGTCGTGTGGGAGGTCGTCCCGCAGCTCGCCGAGTCGATGATCCGCGAAGAGCTTCGCCGGCTCACCGCGAGCTGATTCGCGCACGGTTCTCGCGGGGGATCGCGAAAGCTCTCGACGTTCGACGGTTGTGTCGCGCGCGCGGCGGGGTTATGGCGCTTTCGTCATGACGATCGAGCTCTCGAAGGGATACGACCCGACCGACGTGGAGCCGCGCTGGTACGCGGAGTGGATCCGCGCCGGCCACTTCAACGCCGAGGACACGGGCGACGCTGCCAACGCGTACTGCATCGCGATTCCGCCGCCCAACGTCACGGGCTCGCTCCACATGGGGCACGCGCTGTTCTCGACGATCCAGGACGCGCTGATTCGAACGGCGCGCATGCGTGGCTTCAACACGCTCTGGCAACCGGGCGTCGATCACGCCGGCATCGCGACGGAAGTCGTGGTGTCGCGCCTCCTCGCGAGCGAAGGAACGTCGCGCAAAGAGCTCGGCCGCGAGCGCTTCTTGCAGCGCGTGTGGCAGTGGAAGGAGCAGTCCGGCGGTCGCATCACCGAGCAGCTCCGCACGATGGGCGCGTCGCCCGATTGGAGCCGCGAGCGCTTCACGATGGACGAGCAGTGCTCACGCGCGGTGCGCGAAGCGTTCGTGCGGCTCTACGAAGAGGGGCTCATCTACCGCGGCGAACGCCTGGTGAACTGGAGCGTGAAGGCGCAGACCGTGATCTCGGACCTCGAGGTCGAGCGCGCCGAAGAAGACGGCGAGCTGTTCTCGTTCGCGTACCTGTTCGCGGACGGATCGGGCGAGATCATCGTCGCGACGACGCGGCCCGAGACGATCCTCGGCGACACGGCGGTGGCCGTGCACCCGGACGACCCTCGGTACAAAGACGCGATTGGCAAGCAGCTCAAGTGTCCGTTTGCCGACCGAACGATCCCGGTGATCGCGGACAGCGTGCTCGTGGACATGAAGTTCGGGACCGGCGCCGTGAAGGTGACGCCGGCACACGATTTCAACGACTACGAGACGGGCAGGCGCCACTCGCTCCCGTTCATCAACATCCTCAACCTCGACGGGACGCTCAACGAAAACGGCGCCGCGTTCGCGGGTCGCGATCGCTTCGACGCGCGCAAGGCCGTGAAGAAGGCGCTCGACGAGATGGGCCTCGCGCGCGAGCGAAAGCAGCACCGGCTGTCGATCGCCCGCGAGGCGCGCACCGCGGACATCCTCGAGCCGATGCTGCTCCCGCAGTGGTACGTGCACGCCAAGCCCCTCGCGGACAAGGCGCTCGCGGCGGTGCGCGAAGGCAAGACCACGATCGAGCCCGAGGAGTGGGTGAAGACGTGGGAGCACTGGCTCACCAATATTCAAGAGTGGTGCATCTCGAGGCAGCTCTGGTGGGGCCATCAGATCCCCGCGTGGTACTGCGACGCGTGCAAAGAGATCACGGTGGCGCGCACCACCCCGTCGAAGTGCAGCAAGTGCGGGCACACGTCGCTCAAGCAAGAGTCGGACGTGCTCGACACGTGGTTCTCGAGCGCGCTCTGGCCGTTCAGCACGCTCGGCTGGCCTGACAAGACCAAGGCGCTCGAGACCTTCTATCCGACGAGCGTGATGGAGACCGGCTACGACATTCTCTTCTTCTGGGTGGCCCGCATGATGATGTTCGGGATCCACTTCATGGGAGAGGTGCCCTTCAAGCGCGTGCTGTTGCACGGAATGGTGTGCGACGAGCGCGGCGAGAAGATGTCCAAGGTGAAGGGCAACGTGATCGACCCGCTGCACTTGATTCATGGTGCGACGTTGCCGACCATCGTCGAAGCGGCGAGCCAGCGGGGCACTTCCGCAGAGGACGCGCTGAAGAAGTTCAAGCAGTGCTACCCGAGCTACGCCGAGCGCGGCGAGGGCTTCGCGGCGTTCGGGGCGGACGCGGTGCGGTTCTATCTCGCGACGAATCCTCCGCAGGCGACGCGCATCAACCTCCAGCTTCGCCAGGTCGAGCGCGCCCGTAATTTCGCGAACAAGCTGTGGAACGCCACGCGCTTCGCCCTCCCCTACCTCGAGCCGCTGTTCGATGAGGGCGCGGATGGATCGATGCCGAGCGCGGCGGAGATGTCACCGGCGGATCGCTGGATCGTGGCGCGCCTCGCGGCGGCCACCGAAGAAGTGAACCGCGGGCTCGACGAGTTTCGCTTGGACGAGTGCTCGACCGCGATCCGACGGTTCTTCTGGGACGAGCTCTGCGATTGGTATCTCGAGCTCTCCAAGCCCGTGCTCAACGGCGCAGACGAGCGCGCGAAGTCGACGACGCGCAGGGTGCTCGCGCGCTGCCTCGAAGCGTCGTTTCGCTTGCTGCATCCGATCATGCCGTTCGTGACCGAAGAGCTCTGGCAGAAGCTCCCTGCGTCGGTGCGGGCGCCGCGCGCGAACGGCGCGGTTGCGACGCACGTGTGCGTGGCGAAGTTCGGTGCGATCGGCGACTACGCGCGAGACGAAGCGGCGGAGCGAGCGCTCGCGTTCGTGCAGGGCGTGATCACCGCGGCGCGCAACATCCGCGGCGAGCTCGGAATCAAGCAGAAGGACGCGATCGCGCTGCGCGTGCGACCGGCGAGCGACGAACAACGCGCGCTCCTGACGCAGTACGACGCGCAGATTCGCGCGCTGACGATCGCGAGCGGCGTGACGATCGAGGCGCCGGGACGGAGGCCGAGGGGCGTCGGGTTTGCCGTGGTGGAAGGCGCGGAAGTGATCGTTCCGTTGGCGGGGCTGATCGATCCGGCGGCGGAGCAGGCGCGGCTCGAAAAAGAGATCGCCAAGGGCAAGAAGGACCTCGAGAAGGTGAACAAGCAGCTCTCCAACGAGAACTTCATCGCGCGCGCGGCGGTTGAAGCAGTGCAATCGACCCGTGACGAGGCGGCCAGTCTCGCTGCGCGCCTCGGAAAGCTCGAAGAAGCGCTCGCCGTTGTGCGCGAGGCTGACGCGCGCTGAGCTGCGTCGCGATCGACCACGAGTTGCCGACGAGTGGGGAGAGAGTCGGCCTCTCGTCGCGTACAATCTCGGAACGCCATGGTTTCGATCCGATCGCTGATGGGTACGTTTGGGGTGTGCGCCGCGCTCGCAGGCTGCGAACCCTCGTTGATGGGCGGCGATTGGAACAGCAACGGACGAACCGGGCAGGCGGGCGCTCAGGCCAACAGCAGCGGAAACAGCTCGTGGAACTCGCCCCGGTGGGCCGCGAACAACCCGCAGCCGCAGACCCCGCCGCAAAACCCACAGCCCAACGCCAACGCCTCGACGGGCGCGCAGGGCAACGTCCAACAGGGCCCCGCGCCCTGGTCGGCCAACGGGCAGAACACGCAGCCGTCGCAGAACGGGCAGGTCGCAAACGCGACCGTCAGTGGGCAGCCACCGGTCACGCCGCAGCCCGTGAGTGTCAATGGACCACAGGCTCCAGTATGTGAAGACACGCAGCCGCGCGCGTTGGCGATGCCCGGCGAGAGCTGTGCGCGGCCGTGTCGCGCGGCGTGGCAGCGATGCTTCGACGGGTGCAACGCGGGGCAAGACCGCGCGTGCGTCGCGCAGTGCGACGACACGTTTCGCGAGTGCATGCGCGGCTGCTACTGAGCTGCGTCGTCCCCCTGCACCACCGTGGTGATCAACCGCGGAGCGCGTCGAACAGGTCGAAGTCGATGTAGGGGATCGCGATGCGCGCGTGGCGAACGCCCACGCTGTGCTCGTCCATCCATCGCGCGAGAAGCTGACCGTCGACGAGCGTGACGGGGAGCGCCTCGGGGGCCGACGCTTCTTCGCGGGCGCCGGACAAGACCGTTCCCGTCGTGACGATCCACGCAGCGCGCGCGTGGTTGAAGTGGTGCATCGATCCGCGCAGCTCGATCACGCGCTCGCGGCCGATCTCGCCGCCGCGCTTGAGGAGCACTGCGGCGGGGATCTCTTCGCCGGCGACGCGCGCCGTTCCCGTGACGAACAGCTCGCCCTGGTTCGCGCCAGCGCGACGGAGGGAGCGGAGGTTGGTGACGCCCACGCGCTCGAGCGTGAGCGCGAGGAGCTCGACGAAGGCCGACTGCGGCAGCTCGTTGAGCTTTCGGACGAGCTGCCTTCGCGCCGCGTCGCGCATGCGCTCGAGCGCCACGAGCGCGTCGTCTTCGGCGCGCGCGAGCTCACCGCCGAGGGACCACTCGACGAGCGAGACCCGCGATCCCTGGACGCGCAGCCGCGCGCGTTCACCGCGGCCCTCGCGGCGCGCGGTGTCAGCGCGAGCGGAGGCGGCGAGCGAAGCGGCGAGCACGTTTGCGTCGCCCGAGAGTCGTCCCGCGCGGATCGCGTCGTCGACGAGCGCGCGAAACGGAACCGGGTTTCGATCGTCGCGCCGCTGGAGCAGCGAAATCACGAGGTCGGCTGCGTCGCGACCCGCTTCGACCGTGGTGTCTTCTGTGGGCGGTCGCTCGCCACGATCGCGGTCCCGATCGCGATCGCGATCACGATCACGGTCACCGCGCTCACCGCGCTCTCCGCGCTCTCCGCGCTCTCCGCGGTCGCTTCGTCGCTCGCCGCGATCGTTGCGCTCTCCGCGCGCGTCACGGTCTCCGCGGTCCGCGCGATCCGCGCTGCGATTGTCGCGGTCCGTTCGCTCGCCGCGATCGCTGCGTTCTCCGCGCGCGTCACGCTCTCCGCGGTCTGCGCGATCACCGCGCTCGGGCCGGCGCTCTCCGCGGTCTGCGCGCTCGCTTCGCTCTCGGCGTGGCTCGCGCGCCTCGGCTCCCTCGGCGGCCTCGGCGCCTTCGGGCGCTTCGTCGCCTTCGCCGCGCGGCGCGCGTTCGTCGCCCTCGCCTGCTTCGCCGGGCGCGCGCTCTGCGTCGTCACCCTCGCCCGCGTCCGCGCGGAGCTCCGGCTCGCTGTCGGACTCTTCGTCGCCGTCGACGAAGTCGCCCTCTGCGCCAGCTGCTCCCTCTGCGCCTCCCTCTGCGCGCTCGCTGCCACGGCGGCGACGACGGCGACGACGACGACCGCTTCGGCCTGCTTCGCCTGCGGCGGCATCGGCGGACGCGGCGGGTGCGGGCTTGGGCGGAGGCTCGGCGAGGACCGGAAGATCATCGTCGTCTTCTGCCGCGAAGATCGTCTGTGCGATGTTGAGTAGGTCTTCGCGTTCGCGCTCTTCGGCGCTGGGCGGAGGCATCTCTTCGCGCTCGACTTCTTCTTCGGCGCCTTCGGGAAGCACGGGCTCTTCGCTCTCTTCGACGTCGGCGGCCGCGGCGACCGCGGCTTCGCCCCAGACGCGAAGCGCGAAGACGCCAGGCTTCACGCGGACGATGGGGGCGTCGCCCTTGTCCTTCTTGATCATCGTGGTGAGCCGGGTCGACATGGTGATCTCCGGCGTCTTGCCCACGTGAGAGAGCAGGTTTTGCTCGATCGCGAGCTGGGTAATCTTCTTGAAGTGCAGGGGCTTGCCGACCTGGCGAAGCACGACTTCAGCGGCTTCGGTAAACGTCATGGATCAGTCGATGTCCTTTCGGGGGGTGCTCGACCGCAGCGGCGTTCGGGCTTCGGATCCCCTTCGAAGCCCCTTCGCGCGCACAGAATGGACGCGAAGGGCAGCGACGGCGGGGCGAGCGGACGAGGCCGCAGACGGAAGAGCGTGCTTGCTACAGAGGCCATGGCCCAGCGACGCGCGTGCGCGCCGAGGACGACAGGCGGGCGAACCGTACACGGCGGGGGTTCGACACAGCAAGGCAGCGTTGTCCCAGGGAACAACTGCGTCGATTCACGGGTTTGCTCGCGTGCCCCGTGCGCAGACGCTCGCCACGACCACAGCAACTGCGGTAATCCACTGGCGCATCCGAGAGATCCATGGCGAAGAGCGCGAAGAAGAAGCAGGCCGAGCGACGTGACGATGACGACGAGCGCGAGGAGTCCGAATCGTCGAGCGGGCCGCTCGCGCCGGACTCCCCGGAGGAGTTGGCGCGCGTTCGCAAGCGAAACACGGTGATCGCGTCGGTGTTCGTGGCGATCGCGTCGGCGTCGATCGGGTTCGTCGCGTGGCATCGGCCGCGCGATCCGGGGCGCGTGTGGTTCAAGTCCGTCGAAGAGCGGCACCAGCAGCGCATCGCGACGAAGCTCACCGCGTGCTTCGGCGGACCGAGCGCCGCGCAAATCCGCGCGAACATCCCCGAAATTCGCCGTGGAACGCTGCCGAACTCGATCAAGAACTGTCGAGGCGCGTCGCTCACCGAGATGCTCGCGCTGCCCGTCGCGGTCGCGTCGGACTTGGGAACGCCGCCGGGCTACGCGGAGAACGGAAAGCGCCGCGCATGGGACGCGTACAGTCGTTTGCAGGTCTCGCTTCGCGCGTACGAGCGAGCGATGGCGGCGGTTCCCGAGGGGGGCGCGGCGGTTCCCGAAAACGCGCGGGACGCGCTCGCGAGCGCGCTCGATGACGTGGCGTCCGACGCCGAGGCGACGAAGAACGCGGTCACAGACCTGCGCAACGTCGTCGAGGACAACGCGAGCTGGTACTGATCCGTCGCGAGCGGCTCAGCCCTTCGGCGGGAGCGCCCGGTCGAGCGCGTCGGACGTGATGGTCGTGAGCAGCGATTCGCGGTTCTTCGCGACGGTGCTGTCGAGCAGCGCGACCGCGTCGCCGCGATGATCGTAGAGCCGACGAAAGGGCCGCGATCGATCCTGCTTCGAGAGCAGCGCGTAGGTCACCCACGGGAACACCGCGGTCACATCCGCGTGGCAATACACAGAGCGCGCGACGCCTTCGGGAGAGACCTTGCCCCAGGTGTGGCCCTCGGACGCAGGGCAGGACGAGAGCGCTCCGTTGTCCACAGGGTCGACGCAGAACTGCACGTCGATGTCGAAGCCGTCCGTCTCGACCTCGAGGATCTGCGACAAGAGCGGCTCGCCCTGGAGCGTGTAGTTCTTCGGAACGCCGCCGCCGAGGATGAAGATCGCCATCTTCTTTCCGAGGCCGTGGAGGCAGTAGTTCTGCACGGCGCTCATCTCGTAGACGTCGTCGTTGACGTCGATCTCGAGCTTGAACGTCTCGGGGAACAGTCGCTTGAGCTTCACGATGTTCAAGAAGATCGAGCCGTCTTGCACCGCGCCGACGAAGATCGGAACGCCGCGCTTGTACGCGGTCGCGAGCAGCGACGGTCGCTTGACGCCGAGCGCGTCTTCGATGCGCGCGATGTACATCCCGAGCAAATAGTGCAGCTCGGGCGTCGTCATTCGCTTCTGAAACTCGGGCTGCAACAAGATCGCGCTGAAGAGCTTGTCGGTCTCGAGCAGGGTCTCTTCCCAGAAGCCGAGGTCGTAGATCCGAATGATGCGCGCGAGCCGGAGCGCGAGGTCTCCCGCGTTTGGATCGATCTCGCGGATGCGGTGGCCGATGATTCTGTGTGCGTCGTGGTAGAGGTTGGCGCCCGTGGTCGTGATGCAGTCGATCAGCCCGCGCTCGATGAGCGGGATCAGGCAGCTCTGGTGCAAGCCCGCCGGCGTCATCGCGCCCGAAAACGTCAAGAACGTGGCGTAGTCCTGGTCGACGGCGCGCGCCATCAGGTCGAACGCCGTTCGCTCTTGTCGCCCGACGAACGCGGGAAACCGATCGCGAAAGATCTCCTCGGGCGACTCGCGTCCGGTGATCCCGACCGGCTCGACGTCGCGCGCGTGGTCGAAGTCGGTGCGCATCTCTTCGCTGCGCGCCTCGTCCTGGCTGTCGTCCTGGGTCTCGTTGGCTCCACTCTTTGGTCCGTCGGTCATTGCGCGATGTCCTCTACCAGAGTCCGCGAGGCCCTGTCGAAAGTGCCGTGAAGCTCGGCGCCTTCGGCCGCTGGCGTTCAATCGCGGTGCGGGATCGAGTAGCGTCGACCGAGATGAGCGTCCGTTCGTTTGTTGCCCCTCCGCCGGGCTTTCGCGGGTGTTTCGGGCACCGCGGCGCCGCGGGGATCTTTCCTGAAAATACGCTCGAAGGCTTCGAGCTCGCCGCGCGGATCGGCGTCGACGTGATCGAGACCGACGCGCACGTCACCCGCGATGGGCGCGTGGTGCTCCTGCACGACCCGACCGTGGATCGCACGACGGACGGCGTCGGCGAAGTGGCCTCGATGACGCTCGCGGAGGTCCAGTCGTTCGACGCTGGCGCGCGATTCATCGACGGCGAAGCGCGCCCGTTCGCGCGTCGGGGCTTGCGGATCCCGACCCTCGACGAAGCGCTCGCGGCGCTGCCGGACGCTCGCTTCAACATCGAGCTGAAGAGCGAAGTCGAAGGCGCAGCGCAGGTGCTCGTCGACACGATCGTGCGCTGTGGTGCACGGGGTCGCGTGCTGCTCGCGTCCGAGGGCGGCGAGCGGATGAACGATCTTCGTCGCATTGCTCCGTGGGCTCCCACGAGCTTCAGCGCGCCGGAGGTCTTCGGGTTCATCTCGGGACTTCACGAAGAGGCGTACGAGCCTCCGCCTGCGTGTGCGCTGCAGGTTCCAGACGTGTTCGACTCGTTCGAGGTCGTCACCGAGCGATTCGTCGAACGCGCGCGCTCTCTCTCGATCGCCGTGCACGTGTGGACGATCAACGATCCCGCCCAGTCCGAGCGGCTGCTCGCGATGGGCTGCGAAGGCTTGATTACTGATCACCCCGAGCGCTGGGGAGCTGTGCGACGACGATCGCGCCCGTGATCGTGGCGCCAGGACAGCGTTCGATGCGCAGCGTTCGACTCGCGCCCGAGAGCGATACGCGCATCGCGCGGAGGGTGGGGCCGAGCTCGAGGTCAGACCCGGCGACGCGCGCGGTGCACGGAGCGTCCGCGCGCCCCTCGATCCAAACAAGCACGGGGCCGCGTGGCGGCGCTCGATCGAGCGCGATCGTCGTGCGTCGCGCGCCGAGCGTCGTGGTCTCGAGCGAGTAGGCGTACGGCGCGGGCGCGGACGGCTGCGTCGATGTGGGCTGTGGCGCTTCGGCTCGAACGAGCGCTCGGAGGATCGCGAACGGGTCGGTGAGCGGCGGCTCTTTCGCGAGCGCTTCGCGAAAGATCTCTCGCGCGGACGGCGCTCGAAGCGTCGCGAGCGCGAGCGTCGAGGCGGTGCGCGTGAGCGCGTACGGCGTGCTCCGCGCGAGCTCTTCGAGCGGCACAATCGCGCGCGCGTCGCCGAGTTCGCCGAGCGCGCGGGCGGCTTCGGGCGCGAGGCGCGGGTCCTCGAGAAGCGCGTTCCACGAGGAAAATGACCGGGGATCGCGGAGGGCGCGGAGCGCGAGCACGACCGCGTCTCGATCCGAGTCCGTGGCCGCGCGATCGTTGACCCACGCGCCGAGCACCTCGACGCCGTCCCGCTCGCCGACGGTCGCGAGCCCGAGGGCCGCTGAGCGACGCAGCGCGACGTCGGTCGCGACGAGCGCGTCGCGGGCCGCGCCGATTCCACGGCGATCGCCGAGGCGCGTGAGGGCCACGCCCGCTTCGAGCGAGAGGTCCCGCGCGTTGCGCGTCGTCGCTCGCGCGAGCGCGTCTCGAATGCTCCGATCGCGAACGCCAAGCGACGCGAGCGCTCGCACTGCGCGAAGCGCCCTCGGGGCGTCGAGCCGCTCGATGGCCGCCGCGGCGTCGGGGGCCGCCGCGCGATCGCCCTGAATCGCGCGCTCGACCGAGGGGGGCAGTTCGTCGGTCGACTGCGCGTCGATCGCGGTTCCCTCGCGCTCGAACAGCGCGTGCGAGGCGTCCCAACCCGCGATCAGCGGACGCAACCGCGAGAGGACATCGGGCCGCGCGTCCGCGAGGTTGTTGCGTTCGAGCGCGTCGGACTCGACGTCGAAGAGCTCGCACGTCTGCTCGGCGACGTCGCAGAGCAGCTTGTTTCGCCCGTCGAACACCATCCGCTCGGCGCCCACGCTCGCGAAGACGTAGCGCGCGGGCGGGCCGCCGTGCGCGAGCGGGCCGAAGTCGCGCCCTCGCAGCCTCGGCGGACGCGGGCGTCCGACGCCCGCGAGGAGCGTTGGCAACAGGTCGACGTGCGAGATCGGTCCGCGCACCCTTCGCGCCGAAAGCCCGGGCACCGAGAACACAAATGGAACGCGAATTTGCTCGTCGTACACGGTCGTTCCGTGAAACCGCCCGCCGTGCTCTCCGAACTCTTCGCCGTGATCCGCGGTCACGAAGAACGCCGCGCGTCGCCCGCTCCTCGCGTAGCCCTCGACCAGCGTACGAACCGCGTCGTCCACCGCAGCGACCTCGGCGTCGTACCGACTGAGCGCGGACGGTCCGCCAGGCACTCTCGCGCCAGGGTGCGCTTCGTACGACTCGTGGGGCTCGAACAAGTGCACCCACACGAACGCGCGCTTCTCGCGCGGCTGCGCCTCGAGCCACGAGAGCGCCTCGCGGACGCGTCGATCCGCGGGCTCGTAGCTCTCGACCCGATGCTCGAAGCCGAACCCTCGCGCGCGAAGATCGCCCAAGCGATCCGCGTCGACCGCGAACACCGCTGTCGGAAAGAACGCCGCGGTCGCGTACCCCGCCGCGCGCAGCTCGGACGCGATGGTCACGTGCGGCGTCGACGGCGCGCCGAGCGCGCTCACGCCGCGAAAGAACTTTCCCGTCATGAGCGACGCGAGCGAATACGACGTGTGCGGCGTCGTGCAGTACGCGCGCTCGACGATCACGCCGTGCTGTGCGATCGCGTCGATCGCTGGCGTCAGACCGCCGCGGTGACCGTACGCGCCCAATCGATCCCATCGAAGCGCGTCGACCGTCACCAGGACGATGTCGAGCCCTTCGAGGTCGAGCCGCGGTCCGCGCGCGATTCGATCGTCGTCCACCACGACGCGCACGGGGTCTCGCGGCATCAATCGCGACGCAGCGCGGACCACGTACGCCGCGAACGGCGCGTGCTGCCGCGCCCTCGCCCGCGCTCGTTGCGAACGAAGCAACCCGCCGGAGATCCCCACGGACACGAGCAGCGCTCCGAGGACCAACGCCGCGGTCTTTCGCGTCGTGTCCGACTTCATCGCGAGCGCTGCCGCTGCGACTGCCGCGCTCGCCGCGACGAGGGCCGCGATCGCGTGCAGCGCCGGGTACAACCGAACGAGCATCGTCGCGTGCGCGTACCCGATCCCCGCGGCCGCGAGCGCCAACACTGCCGCGACGGTCGTGCGTCGCTTCGACGTTCGCTCGATCAGCGCGGGCGCGACGCGCGCGAGCAGCGCGACGATCGCGGACGCGATCACGACCGCCGCGCCGATGAGCGCGGGGCGGAGGGACGAGCGCTTCATCGCGGAGCCCGAAAACGCAGCGAGCCCGAGCGCTGCGCCCGAGGCCGCGCCGACGAACGACCCGATCACGGTCCGCGCGCGCGTTGCGAGCGCGAGCCACGATGCGCCCAACGGCGCGACCAACGCGAACGTCGGGACGAGCGCGACGACGAGCAGCGCGACGGTCGCGACGAGAAACAGCGCGGATTCGCTGGGCGGCGCGGCGCTTCTTCCGAGCGTGAAGCTCGCGTCGGCCACGCCGAGCACCGAGGCTGCGGCGAGCGCGGCGCGAGCGAACACGAGCGAGACGCGCGTGCGGTCGTTCACCCCGCGTCCTCAGCGGTCGGATGTTGGCCGCGCGCGACGAGCCTCGCGGCCGCGCGATCGAGGGCTGGGTGCGACGCGAGCGTCGGGTCGCGCTCGAGGATGTCTCGCGCAGCTTCGACCGCGCGAATCACGAGCGCCCGATCTCGGAGCGGGTCTGCGAAGCGAAAGCTGCGATCGCGCCCCGATTGCTCTTCTCCGAACCACTCGCCGGCGCCTCGGCGCTCGAGGTCTCTCTCCGCGAGCACGAAGCCGTCCGAACACCCAGCGACTTCGTCGAGGCGCTCGCGCGCCGAAGGCTCTCGAGACTCGGGGACGAAGAGGCACGCCGCGCGCTGTCCGCCGCGGCCGACGCGCCCTCGAAGCTGGTGGAGCTGCGCGATGCCGAAGTGCTCTGCGCCGAGGATCACGATGAGGTTCGCTTCGGGAACGTCGAGCCCGACTTCGATCACCGAGGTCCCGAGCAGGATCGGGTGCGAGCCCGTTCGAAACGCGTGCAGCGCCTCGCGTTGCGCGTCGGTCGAGAGCTGCCCGTGCAGGATCACGATGCGATCCCTTGGAAAATGCTTGGACAACATCGCGTCGGCCTCCGCGATGGTCACCGCGCTCGCGTCGTCCGCTTCGATCCGAGGAACCACGACGAACACGCGCCCTCGCCCTTCGTTGGCCTCGAGCGCGCGCCGAATCGTCGTCGCGATGTACTCTTGATCCGTGGGATCGACGACGCGCGACGTGATCGGTTGTCGCGACGACGGCCCCTTGGCCATCGTGACAACATCGAGGTCTCCGTACTGCGCGAGCGCGAGCGTTCGAGGGATGGGCGTCGCCGAGACCACCAACATGTGCGCCGCTCGGTCTTTCACGAGCGCCATGCGCTGCGCGACGCCGAAGCGATGTTGTTCGTCGACGACCGCGAGCCCGAGGTCCTTCGGGATGGAGTCGTCTTCGAGCAGGGCGTGCGTTCCGACGACGAGGCGAATTTGTCCGCGCGCGATGGCCTTTCGCGCAGCAGTTCGCGCGCGCTTCGGGGTCGAGCCGAGCAGCACTGCGATCGGCGCGCCCTCGCCCCCGAGCCCTCGCGTGAGCGTGTGCGCGTGCTGCTCGGCCACGATGGACGTGGGACAGAGCCACGCGACCGCGCGTCCGGCGCGGAGCGTCGCGAGCGAAGCCGCCGCAGCGACGAGGGTCTTTCCCGAGCCCACGTCGCCGACGAGCAGGCGACGCATGGGTTGATCGATCGTCATCGCGCGCAAGATCGCGTCGATCGCTTCGTGCTGAGAGGCCGTGAGCTCGAAGCCGAGGCGCTTCGCGACGTGCGGCCCTACGCTCGGATCGAACGCGATCGGCTGCGCATGTCCCACGGATTTGCGCGCGCGTTCGAGCACGACCGCGGCCGCGAGGAGCTCTTCGAAGCCGAGTCGCTGATGCGCCCAGGACGTCCCGCGTTGCAGGGCGATCAGGGCGTCGACGGGGATGTTCGTCGCGGGACTGTGGATCGCGAGCAGCGCTTCGCGCGACGAGCGGAGCTTCATGGTTCGCGCGAGCTCGACAGGGACCGGATCGGACCACTCGTTCGCGCGCTCGAGCGCCGAGTGAACGACGCGCGCGATCGTCGCTGGCGCGAGCGTCGAGATGCCGCCGTAGACCGCCTCGATCGGAGCGAATTTCGCGTCCGGCGCGAGGACCCTCGGCTGGTGGAGCTCGAGGTCGCCGCGTCCTTCGCGGAGCATTCCGATCACGCGCACCTTCGCGCCGAGCGGCGTGCGCGCGGCCATCCCCGGCGGCGCGTGAAAGAACACGACGCGCAACACGCCGCGTCCCGCCGGTTCGCGAAGCAGAATCGAGACGCCCCCGCCGCGCATGGGGCCGATGCGCTTGCTGTCGACGACGGTCCCGACGAGCGCCACGGTCGCGCCGATGACTCGCTCGTTCACGAGGTTCCAGTCGTCGGCGGCGCGAAGGTCGAGATAGCGCCTGGGCGTACGCGCGAGCAGATCACCCGCTGTGTGAATCGACCGCCCGCGCAGGATCGCGGCGGCTTGCAGGCCGACGTGCTTCACCTCGGTGACGGGCAGGTCCTGCAGGTCCATGCGTCCGCTCTGCGCGTGCCTCGCGCGTTCGAAACCGTCGCGCCGACTCAGGCGTCGAAGGACAAGTCGAGCACTTCGTAGACGCGCGTCCCGTTCGGCGTGACGACCTTGATTTCGTCGCCGATTTCCTTGCCGATCATCGCTTTGCCGATGGGCGACGAGACCGAGACTCGCCCGTGATCGATGTCCGCTTCCATCGGTCCGACGAGCTGATACTTCACCTCGTCGCCGGTGCTCGTGTTCGAGAGCTTCACGTGCGCGCCGAACGCGATCTTGTCGCCCGCGACGCGGGACGCGGGGATGACCTCGGCCCGCGCGAGCGCGTCTTCGATCAGCGCGATGCGACCTTCGATGAAGCCCTGCTTCTCTTTCGCCGCGTGATATTCAGCGTTTTCGCGCAGGTCGCCGTGCTCGCGCGCGGTGGCGATCTCCCGAATGACCTTCGGTCGCTCGACGGACTTGAGCTGCTCGAGCTCGTCCTTGAGCCGCTTGTGACCCTCGGGCGTCATCGGAACAGTCGACGGAAGATTCGCCATGGCAGAGGGCGTTTCCTAGCAGGCTCCAGACAGAACGCACAACGCCCAATGTCGCTCAGCGCGGACAACGAGCGCGCGCGACGCCGGGCTCTCCTGCGGGGCCCCAGGACGCGACGGTCGGCTCGCTCGCGGGACCGCCGATGGGGAGCTGCCCCGCGAGCGCAGGCTCGTCCCGCGCCGGCCCGAGCAGCGCGCCATCGCGACCGACGCTGCGGCGCACGGTGACGAGGTCTTCGCCGCGGCGTTCGGTCCAGTAGACGTCCGCGCGGCCATCAGCGCCCCCTTCCGAGACGATCGCGATCCGCCCCGCCGGAACGACGTCGAGCTCCGTCAGGTACTCTGGCGTTCGAACCGGCCGTAGGTCGTCTCCGAGCGCGACGACCGCGACGCGTCCCCCGTCGCCGAGACCCTCGTGGTCCGAGTCGGACGCGAGGCGCCACGCTGCCCAGCGCCCGGTCGACGTCATGTGAAGCGTCACGCCGAAGCGTGTTTTGGGCCGCGGAGTGAGCACGATCGGCTCGCCGCGGGGCGCTCCATCGGGCCCGAGCGCGCGCACGACGATGTCCGCCGCGCTCTGGTTTGCGATCTCGACTTCGACCTCTTGGAGCGCGAGATATGCGACGACCGCGCCGCCGTCTGGCAACGCCGCGAGCACAGGGTCCGAGGCGTCGTGCTCGGGAGCGCTCACGGTGATTGTCGTCGGCTCGGCGCGTTCGGCGCCGGTCCAGCGCTGAACGCGCACCGCGCTGCGGCCCTCGGAGACGGCTTCGTCCCACGCGATGAGCGCGCCTCCGCGCACGGCGCACGCGGCGAGGTTGAGCGCGTCGTCTGCTGCGCCTCGGCGCGCCGCGAGCGGCCGGAGCGCGCCTCCTTCGGTCACGAACGCGCGTTGCCATCGCGCGCGGTCGACGGCGGACACCGAGAAGACCAGCGAACGCTCAGGCGAGAGCTCGATCGCGCGAAGCGCGCTGACCGTTTCGCGACCGAGCGCCACGCTCGAGAGCACGTCGCTCGAGCGCGCCACTTGGAGCCTCGCGCTCGCGCGATCGACGAACGCGACGAACGCCCCGCGCGATCCCCACTCGATCGACGGCGTCTCGAAGCGGTCGGTCGCCGCGTCGCCGACGTTGCTCGCGAGCGGCGTGCGTGCGCCCAGCGTGCACGGGGGTAGCGCGGCTCGCGCGTCGGACCCAGCGTCGTCCGGCGTTTCGAACTCGGGCTCTTCGCCCGGTCGCGGTTGGGGCTGCGTTGGTGCGCGCGTCGGCGTCTGACTCGCGTTGCAGCGGCACGCCGTCGCGCCGTGCGCGATCATGAGCACGGACAGGAGCGCTCCGAAGGCGGTCGGTGGGTACGATCGGTGGAATTTCAGCGGCATCGCGGCGCGCGACGGTGGAGAGAATCAGGCGATTGACGGGCTTTGTCCGGCGCGGAGCGGACGGCGGCCCGCGGGCGCTCAGTTGTGGCGCATTGGGGGCGAAAAGACGAAGAACCGAGTACGATTCGCGTCATGAATTTTCGCTTCGCGCGTCGCCGTGCGGCTGTGTTCGCGGTTCTCGGGGTCGTCGCTGGTTGTTCGACGCCAGCCTCGCAAGACGCAGGGGACTCGGGCGTCGCGCCCTCGGACATCGTCCAGCCGATGGACTCGACGGTGCGCGACGTTCCGACGGTCGACACGGGCGTCGACACGGGCGTCGAAGCGGCGCTCGACGTGATGACGCCCACCGAGCCCGTGATCGCGCGGTTCGAGATTCCTGCGACCGGCGTCGCGCCGAATCAGTTTCTGCTCCCGTGGCCGTCGGACCTCGCCCTCGACCCCGCGGGAAAAGTCGACCTTCGCTACATCCCGGGCGTCATGACCAACGGCCTTGCGCGCACGTACGTCGAGCAGATGGCGGGGAAGCTCGATGGGTTTTCTCCCGCGGGCGCGACGTACTTTCGCTTCAGCGCGATCATCGATCCGACGTCGCTGCCCGCGACGCCCGCAGCCTCAGTGCTCGCGGACGCGAGCGTTCAGCTCGTGGACGTCGACGCGCGAAGCCCCGAGGTGGGCCGTTCGATCCCGGCGATTTTTCAGTTTCGAATCTTCGCTTCGCGCTACTGGCCGGCCAACACGCTGGCTGTCGCCCCTGCGCCGGGGTTTCCGCTGCGTCCGCGCACGCGATACGCGATCGTTGTCACCGATCGACTCCGCGGCGGCGACGGGACACCCGTGCGTCGCGACGCGGACTTCACGAGCATGCTCGGCGACATGGTGCCCGCGCGCCTCACGCGCGCAGCAGAGATCTACAAGCCCGCGATCATGGCGTTGCCCGAGGCGCTTCGATCGCGCGTCGTGTCGATGGCGGTGTTCACCACGAGCGACCCGACCGAGCAGTTCTTTCGCGCCGTCGACGTGACGCTCGCGTCTGCGCGCGCGCCTGCGGTGCAGACGGTGATGCCGTCGGGCTCCAACGAGTTCTACGCGATCTACCGCGGAACCTACGGGCCGAACCCCGTGTTTCAGTCGGGGCCTGCGCCCTACGACGCCGAGGGCTCGGGTGACTTCGTTCCGGGGCCCGACGGAGCGCCGATGATTCAGCGCTACGAAGAGAGCATCGCGTTCGCGTTGACGGTTCCTGCGGGACCCATGCCCATGGGCGGATGGCCGATCGCGATCTACGCCCACGGAACCGGCGGCGACTCGGACTCGTTCATCTCCGACGGCACCGCGCGTGCGCTCGCGACGCAAGGCATCGCGTGCCTCGGCTTCGATCAGATCTTCAACGGCGCACGAACGATCCCGGGCGGCTCGCCAGAAGGTCAGTTCTTCAATTTCGCCAACCCGCTCGCTGCGCGTTCGAACAATCGTCAGGCCGGGATCGACCTCGTGCAGGCAGGTCGGCTCGTCCGCGGCCTCACGCTGAGCTCGATGGTGACCGCGGGCGCCGAGGCGCGCTTCGACGGCGAAAACGTGATGTTCTACGGACATTCGCAGGGCGGACTCAACGGGCCGCTCTGGCTCGCCGCTGGGCAAGGACCCGCGATCGGCGTGCTCTCGGGCGCCGGAGGCTGGCTCTCGTTGTCGCTCGTGCTCAAGACCCAACCGGTGAACATCCCGGGAATCGTCGCGGGTTTGCTGGCCGTTCCTCCGTCCGAACTCACGCCGCTGCACCCGGCGATCACGCTCGCGCAGACCATCGCCGACCCAGCAGATCCCGCGCACTACGGGCGGTTCATCGTGCGCGAACCGCGGATGGGCGGCGCGCCCCGCCACGTGTTCATGACGCAGGGTTTCATCGATCGGTACACGCCGCCGCCGGCGATCGCCGCGCTCGCGACGTCCATTGGTCTGCCGCTCGTCGAGCCCGTGACCCACCCCGACGTCGCCGCGCCGCTCGCGGATTGGCCGCGCGTTCGCGCGCCGTTCTCGCGCAACCTCGCGATGGGCGCCGCGACCGGAGGCTGGTCGCAATACGACGCCCCAGGGCGCACCGACGGACACTTCGTGATCTTCAACGTGCCCGAGGCGACGCTGCGATCGGCGCGCTTTCTCTCGACGTACGTGGCGAACCGAACTACGGGGCCGCGGATCGAGTAACCGCTGGCTGCGCCGGCGCGAGCGGGCGATCGCGATTGGGGCGCTCGCCGAGGTCACACTCCCAGAGTTGAACGTCCGCGTGCTCTCGTCGCGGGTCTTCGACCTGCTGCCCGTAGGGGACCGCCGAGCTCAATCGCCAGCCGTTTTCCGTGAGCAAGAGCCCTTCGACCCAAGAGCCCCAGAGCGCGTCGCGCTCGGCGCCGACGATCAACAATCGATCGACCACGAGGGCTGGCGCGCGTAGTCCATCGGGGCCGTTGCGCTCAGCGATCCGCGCTCCGCGCGCGCAAAACCCGACGAGCGGCGTGTCGCCGAGCGATCGAAAGTGAACCCACCGCGCTTCACCGTCGGTCGACTCGGTCCCCACCTGCGCGCCTTGAATTCGTGTGAGCGCTGACTCCGTGTAGAGCTGCGAGACCTCGTCGGGCCGCAGCCGCGCCGCGCGGTGCGCGTCCGCTCCGCGCGCGACAAAGGCTGCGCGAAGCGACACGACCGCCTCGCGGAGCCGCGCCGTTGTCCACTCGGCGTCTGGTCGCTCTCCGCTGCCGACGGGCGTGACCGGGCGCAGGCCCGGCGCGATCGACGTGTTGTTGCAGCTCGCGGCAGCGATCGAAACGAGCGCTGCGAAGACCACGCGCTTCACGGTGGGGTTGCTCCAGTTTCGGCGAATCGCTCGTTGTCGGGGCGCTCGAAGCGCTGCCAGAGCGCGTCTCGTTCGGGCTCGCGCGGCTCGAGCTCGACCTCGAGTCGAACGCGCGTCGGCAAGACGACACAGTGCGTGAGCCGCGCCGAGCCGAAGCCCGACCCGCGCGCGAGCTCGGCGCCCGACGGGCCTCGAAGCGTCAGAGACAGCGGCGAGAGCGGGCGACCGACGGACACGATCGCGCGGGTGCACGTTCCGGCGGACAGGTCGAACTCGCGCGCGCGCGCCGCGGACGCGCCCACGCGAAGGCGCTCGGGCGGCGCGATCGATCGCCACGGCGCCGCGTGCGCGAGCTGTTGCGAAAACGCCTCCGCGACGAGGAGCCGCTCGACGCCCTGTGTCCACGGCGGCGCTGCGATGGTGCCCGTCACGAGCGCGAGCTCTCCGCCGCCGACTTCGACGCGTTGTCTCGCGAGCACCCGCTCGCGGCTCGTCGCGCAGAGCACCGTCGAGGTCGCGCTGTCTGCGTACGCGCCGCGCGCGAGCAGCTCGCCGCTGTCATCGAAGACGGCGAGCGCGTTGCGGCCAACACCTCGCCCAGCGACCGACGAGACGAGCGTGCATCGCGCGGGTTCGAGCTGCATCGCGCTCTCGCGAGACTCGGACATCGCGAACGCAACGGGCGCGAGGGCGTTGACTGGCGCGAAGCCGAGCGCGGAAAAGCGCGCGCGAATCGAGGCGATTCGCTGCTCGATGGGCGTCGGTGAGAGCGCGATCGACGTGCGCTCTCCGAGCCAGAGCGTGTTCGATCCTCCGAAGGACGCCGCGTCCGCCGCGAACGCGAGGACGACGGCGCTGCCCGCGGACTGGCCGCGGACCTCGACGCGCATCGGCCCCTGAGCGCTCGGGCAGAGCTGCGCCGCCGCGTCGCGATCGGGACGAGCGTCGAACGCTTGGAGCTCGTTGTCGCCGTCGAGCACGCGCAGATCGACGCTCGCGCCCTCGTTGTCAGCGATCGCCGCGAACGTGTAGCAGCGGTCCGGCGTGACCGACACGGGAACGCTCACCGCGCCGCCCGCCGCGAAGGACAACCGCGTCGCGTCGTTGAGCGGCGCGAATCCCCGACGCGCGAGGCTCGCGCGCAGCTCGCTCATGCGTCGCTCGGAGTCGCTCGCGTTGTTGCGCGTCGAGACCGCTGTTCCCGGGCGACCGCCGACGACGCGCGCGATCGCTTCCATCGCGCGACGGTCCCCTGTGAACAGCGCGAGCGCGTACGCGCCTTCGCCTTCGAACGCCTGCGCCACGTGAAACACGCGCCGCGCTTCGTCGGCGCAGAGCTGCACGGTGGGATGCGAATCGGGCTCGACGTCTTCGACGAGCAGCTCGCCCTCCGCGTCGTACACGCGCGCGTCGAGGTCGCTCACGCCCGGCGACGCAAACGCGACGAGCGACACGCACGTCCCCGCGGGAACATCGACGCCGCTCGTCACGCTCTGCCGTTCTGTGAGAAATCCGTTGGCGACATAGCGTACGAACCGCGCGCCCGACGGCGCCGCGCCGCGAACGATCGCCTCGACGCGCTGCGCGAGAATCGCCGGCGGTGCTTCGGCGGTCTGCGACGGGCGATCGACGCGCGGCGCGGATCGACGCGCGGCCGTCGTCGGCGGACAACGGAGCGGCTGCGTGTGCTGCGCGCACGCGCCGAGCGCGACGAGGGTGAGCGCGAATCGACGCTTCACGGCGCGGCTCCATCGTCGAACACCGCGAGCAAGAACTCGCCGCGGTTTGTCGCGGACCGCACAGTGATCCGCATCGTGCGGGCGCGATCGGCGCAGTACCACACGCGCGGCGTCGCGGCGCCGCCGGTGTCGGACGCGACGAGCGCGCCGCGATCGTCCGAGAGAGAGAGCTCCACGGGCGTTCCTGCGGTGGCGACGGAGAGCATCGCGCACTGGTGCGCGACGAAATCGATCGGCATCGTGAGCGGCGCGACCGCAGCAGCGACGCGCATCAGCGTGCGCACGTGTCCTAGCGAACGCGTGAGGGCCTCGCCGTGCAGCTCGAGTACGCCCGCGCGCACCTCGCCGACCACGTCGCTCGGCAGCGCGAGTCGCTCGTCGAGCAGCAGCGCTTGAAGCGCGAATCGCGCGCTCTCCCGCGTGGTCAATCGCACTTGATACATGCCGCTGCGAACGACGCAGCCGCGCACGAGCGGATCTCTGTCGAGCGTTCGCTGCGGAACGATCGCGCGTCCATCCGGATCCCGAAGCTCGAGCGTGAGCGGCTCGCTGTCCGCGTCGGTCGTGACGAGCACCCCGTAGCAGCGGCCTGCCTCGAGCTCGATTCGCTCGATCGCGGGCGCGCGTCGATCGACTTCGCCCGTGAGCGCCTCGGCGAGCGGACGATAGCCGAGCTGCGCGAGTCTGCTGCGTTGTCGCGCGGCGGCGTCGAGCGCGATCTCCACCGCGGGATCTGCGCCCACCGCGGCTCTCGGCGTTCGCGGTCCAGTGAGGCTTCCGTCGCGCGTGTCGCCGAGGACTCGATCGAGGTCCGGCGCCACGACCGGGGGCTGCGCGACGACGAGCAGCGCGAGCTGACCCTGGCCCTCCACCGCGCGCAAGACGACCGAGAGCGCGCTCTCGGCGCGCGCGCAGAGGCGCAGATACGGCGTCGCGTCGCTAGCGTTTTCACCGAGCAAAATGCCTGATGAATCATGAATGCGAAGCCCGACCTTGCGCAGCGCGCGCACGCCCACGGCGACGAAGCCCAGGCACTGCCCTCGCCCGACGCGCACGGTCGCGACGCGCGCGCCGCCCGGCGGAACAAACGCGCTCCACTCGGCGTCGACCGCGCGGCCGCCGCGTTCACGAAACGCCTCGACGACCGCTTCGATCCGCGTTCGTAGCGATGCGACGACGGGCTCGTTCGGCCGAGGCGCGCTCGCGGCCCGCGCGTCTCCGCTCGAAGCTTCGCGCGGAGGCACCGCCGGACCAACGCGATCCTCGGTCGTGCTCAGCGGCGTGCGACACGCGCCGAGCGCGAGCGCTGCGAGCGCGATGGGAGCGATGGTTCGACGTGCGAGCACTTGGAGCGAAGACCGGCACGCGTTCTACCCGCGCGGCTCGCGCATGGTCAATCAATGCGGCGGGCAGGATCGACCGAACGTCGTCGCGCAACAAAATCACCGGCGGGTTCATCGCGGGCCCCGCGCACCGGGCGGCGCGCAGGGCCGTTCGCTTGACCGACCCGCGTGAGCAATGCTCGACTGCCGGCCAGAATGCGGGCAAAGACCAGCGCTTCGATCTTTGCGTGGCTCGCGGCCACCGCGCTCGTACGCCTCAGCCACGCGCAGCCCCGCGTCGATGGTGGCGCGATCGCCGACGCGAGCGTCACGAGCGTCGCCTCCGCGGACGCCGGGTCGAGCGCCGCGACCGCGGCCGTTTCGCGCCCGACGACGGCCGATCCTCGATTTGCAGCGCTTCCGGAGCTGACCTTTCGCGCGATCAACACGCGCGAGACCGTACGCGCGCGGCTCTATCGCGCGGACGGAACGGTCGATCCCGCGGTCGTCGAGCGCCTCGCGAGGCTCCTGCGCGATCTCCCGACGGGCGAGTCGTCGCCCGTTGTCGTGCGGACCTTGCAGCTGATCGTGAAGGTCGCGACGCACTTCGACGCGCGCGAGATCGAGGTGGTCTCTGCGTATCGCACGGGTCGAAGCTCGAGCGGCCGACGGGTGCGCCGCGAGGGCTACCACGGCGTCGGAAGCGCGATCGATTTTCGGATTCCGAGCGTCGAACCCGCGTTGATCGCCGCGTACGCGCGGACGTTTTCGCACGTTGGGGTGGGGCTGTACCCGCGGCTCGGCTTCGTGCACATCGACTCGCGCGAGCAGTCTTTTTTCTGGGAGAACCGCGCGGGCCGGAGTCATCACGGCTGGGATCGTCCCCTCGCGCGCGACGGCGTTCCCGAGCGCGAGCGGTCTTGGAGCTCGGACGCGGATCTCCCTTGGGACCCTCCCGGAGTGTCGATCACGCTGGATACACACCCACGAACGGCGCCGGGCGCTCACCGAAGCCGCCGTCACGCCCGTCGTGGACGACACCACCGACGCCATCGAACGCATCGCCGCGGACGACTTCCGCTGCATGTATTCAGCGGCGGTGGTGGTGCGCAGGGCGGCGGAACGAGCGGCGCGCAGTAGCCACGACTACGCGCGGATCGGGAGCGCGACCATCGACCCCTGCAGCACGCGTCGCGCCGCGGGAAACTCCGTGAGGTGCGCTCCGATCGCGGACGACGCCTCGTTCAGCTCCTCGAAAATCGTGGCGTTTTGCGCGCCGAACTCAGCGACGCGCTCGCGCAGCGCGCCGATCTCGTGCTCGACCTCTGCGTTGAGCGCGCCGAGCCGACCCTTGAGCTGACTCACTTGGAAGCGAAGGTCTTCGGCGGCCGCCGTTCGAGACTCGTGCAGCGATTTGCACTCGGCCAGCTCGACCTGCGCTTGCCGCCACGCGGTCGCGCGTCGCGCGGCCGTCTCGACCGCCTGCGCGGCCTCGACCGACTCGAGCACGCCCTCGCCCACGATGGCGCGCGACTCGTCCCACGCGGTCTTGAATTCGTGGGCGCTCTGCTCGGCGCGTTGCCCCGCGCGATCGAGCCGACGAAGCACGTCTTCGAGCTGCCGCTTGAGCGCGCTCTCGTCGCGCGAGAGCTCGTCGAGGGCGCGTCCGATTCGCTCGCGCGCCCCGCTCGCGTCCGCCTCGCGCTCGGCCAATTGTCGCCCGAGGCGATCGAGCTCGGACTCGGTGCGCACCGCGCGATCGACGAGCGCCTCGAAGCGCCCGAACTGCTGATCCAGCCACTCGGGAACGTCCCTGCGCGGATACGCGAGCGTGATCGCCTCGCGAAAGACCGTCCGTCGCTCGACCCAATGGCGCGTTCCCGCAGCGACGGCCGTGGGGTGCTCCGCGCCCCGCTCGGCGCGGGTGACGCCCTCGCCCGAGCGCTCTTGCTCGATCCGCGCGAGTGCTTCGACGAACGCCTCCGCCGGGAGCGTGAGCGACACCTGCGGCGTCGGCGCGGTGTTCGGCTCGGGAAACAGCGCGAGCAGCGCCTGGAGCTCGTCGAGCAAGTGGTACGCGTCGCGATGTCTCTGCGCCGGGTCCTTCGAGAGGAGCTTCGCGACGACCGCGTCGATCTCGGGCGGGATGCTCGAGACGAACTGCGAGGGCGCGGGCGGCGTGTTTCGCAGGTGCTTCACGATCAGCTCCGCGGTCGACCCCTCGAAGGGCAGCCGCGTCGTGAGCATCTCGAACATCACGACGCCGAGCGCGTAGAGGTCCGCGGGCGGACCCACGTTGGGCGCGCCGCGCGCTTGTTCGGGCGAGAGGTACTCGGGCGTTCCGAACACCGAGCCCACCGCGGTGAGGCGCATCTCGTCGTTGACGCGCGCGAGGCCGAAGTCGAGGAGCTTGACGTGCGTCTTTCCGTCGCGCTGCGTGAGAAAGATGTTCTCTGGCTTGAGATCACGGTGGATCACCTCGAGCTCGTGCGCTCGCGCGAGCGCTCGGCACACTTGCATCAAGAGGTCGATCACCTCGCGCGGCGCCATCGGTCCGCGCGCGATCTTGTGGTTGAGCGGCTCGCCTTCGAGCAGCTCCATCACGAGGTAGACGAGCTTGCCCTCGTCGCCGTAGTCCGTGATGTCGACGATGTGCTCGTGACGAATGCGGTTGGTGGCGCGCGCTTCTCGCAGAAATCGCTGCCGTTGCGTCGCGTCCGACGCGAGGTCGGGCGCGAGAAACTTGATCGCGACCTTGCGGCCGAGGACGTCGTTCGACGCGCGGTAGACCGACGCCATTCCGCCGGCCCCGATCTTCGATTCGACGCGATAGCGCCCGCCGATCGTGCGCCCGATCAGCGGGTCGGGCATGTCCACGAGCGGCGCGCCGTCGACGGGACAAGTCGTGGCGTGGCCCATCAGGCGAAGACCGCACTGCGAGCAAATTTTCACGAGCGACCTCGGCTGCGCATGGCTTCGAGCAACGCGATCGTACGCCAACCACGACGCGTCGCGCAGCAATCACGAGCGTCGCGCGAGCTTGACACTTAGGGGGGCCGTTTTTCATAACGACCACCTCAGGACATCGTGGCGATCGTCGACAGCTTGCTAGACCTCGTGGGCAACACGAGCCTGCTCAAATTGCGCAGCGTGGTCGGGGAGGACTCCGCAGAGGTGTGGGTCAAGCTCGAGCAGCAAAATCCCGGCGGAAGCGTGAAGGACCGCATCGCACTCGCCATGCTCGAGCGCGCTGAACGCGAGGGCCGCCTCGCGCGCGGCGGCACCGTGATCGAGCCCACGAGTGGAAATACTGGAATCGGACTCGCCCTCGCATGTGCGGTGAAGGGCTACAAGCTCGTGCTCACCATGCCCGAGAGCATGAGCCTCGAGCGTCGCGCGTTGCTGAGCGCGTATGGCGTCGAGGTCGTGCTCACGTCCGAAGAGCTGCAGATGGACGGCGCGATCGCGCGCGCCCACGAGCTCGCCGCTGAGCGGGGCGACGCGTTCATCCCGTCCCAGTTTCGCAACGAAGCCAACCCCGCGACGCACGAAGAGCACACGGGACCCGAGGTGCTGCGCGCGCTCGGAGGCGCGCCCGACGCGTTCGTCGCCGCGGTCGGAACGGGCGGGACCATCACCGGCGTTGGTCGCTGCTTCGCGAAGTCCGGACACGCGACGCGCATGATCGCCGTCGAGCCCGAGTCGTGCGCGACGCTCTCGCGCGACGAGCGAGGACCGACGAAAATCCAGGGAATCGGCGCGGGATTCGTCCCGTCGATCGTTGATCGATCGGTGATTCACGAGGTTCGCACGGTGAGCGATGAGCGCGCGTGGGAGACCAAGCTGCGCCTCGCTCGAAGCGAAGGGCTGCTCGTTGGGATCTCCGCCGGCGCCAACGTCGCGATCGCGCTCGACGTCGCGCGCGAGCTCGGCGCAGGAAAGCGCGTCGTCACCATGCTCTGCGACACCGGCGAGCGGTACTTCTCGCTCGCCGCCCACTTCGACGCGCCCTCGGCGGACGGAGCCGTTCGGCGATGAGCGCTCGCGTGCTGCTCGTGGGCGTCGGCGGCATCGGTCACCCGTGCGCCCTCGCCCTCGCTGCGGTGCCCGACATCGAGCTCGTATTTCTCGATGACGACCGCGTCGAGCGCAGCAATCTCCACAGGCTCGTCGCCTTCGACGAGGCGCACGTGGGAGCGCCCAAGGCGCACGCGCTCGCAGAGCACATCGAGCGTGAGCTTCACGCGACGCGCCCCGTGGTGATCGTCGATCGCGCGACGCCCGACTCGGTCCGCGCGCACGTCGACGACGCGGACATCGTCGTCGAAGGGAGCGACAATTTCGCGACGAAGTTCCTCGTGGCGGACGCGTGTGGCCTCGCGGGCAAGCCCTCGGTCCACGGCGCCGCCGTCGGCTGGAGCGGGACGGTGCTCTCCGTCGTCCCCGCGCGGTCTGCGTGCTACCGATGCGTCTTCGAGGACCTCCCGGTCGGCGATGCTGTCGACTGCGCCACCGCCGGCGTATTTGCGCCGGTGACCGCCATGATCGGCGCGGTGATGGCCGCCCACGTCCGCGAGATGCTCGGCCCCGAGCCAGCGCGAGCCGCGAAGCTGTCGCACTTCGACGCGACTGCTGGCATGTTTCGGCACCGAACGATGCAAAGGCGCTCGGATTGTCCGCTCTGTTGCGAGGCTCGCGTCATCACGGCGATCGACGCGAGCCGGTATTCAGCGCCGCTCTGCTCGCACTGATTCACTGGAGATCATTCTTCCATGGCCATCTCGATCCGAATCCCCGCGTCGCTCCGAACGCTCACGCAAGCGAAAGAAGAGGTCACCGTCGACGGCGCCACCGTGCGCGCCGCGCTCGCCGACCTCGACGCGAAGTTCCCCGGCTTCAAAGATCGCTTGCTCGACGACAAGGGCGTGAAGCGTTTCATGAACGTGTACCTCGGTGACGAAGACATCCGCTTCCTCGACGGGCTCGACACGCCCGTGAAGGACGGAGACTCGCTCACGATCGTCCCGGCCATCGCGGGCGGACGCTGAGAGTTCGAACCGCGTTCGATCGCATGGACTACGAGCGGTACGGTCGGCAGATCGCGCTCGCTGAGCTCGGCCTCGAGGGTCAAGAGAAGCTCGCATCGCGCGCGGTGCGCTTCTCGGGAGACCCCTCCGTCGTCGCGCTCGCCGAGCGCATTTGGACGCACGCAGGCGGCGCGCTCGCCTCGTCGGGCGAAGCTCCGCTGCGCGACGCCGTGTCGATCGACGTTCCCTCGGCGCGCACGGGTGACGCATCGGCGGCGCTCGCTGCCGCCTCGTGGGCGACGCTCGACGCCACGCGCGCGATCCTCGGGTGGCCAGCGCGCCCCCTTCCGCCAGACCTCGCCGCGCTCATCGGGATCGATCGATCGATGGAGCACACACAATCATGACAGCCTTCGTCCGCCCCGTCCGCGTCGAGTCCATCGTCGACGCGATCGGCAACACGCCGCTGCTCCGGCTCCGAAACCTCGAGCCGAACGGCGTCGAGATCTACGGCAAGCTCGAGTTCATGAACCCCGGCGGCTCGGTGAAGGACCGCGCCGCGAGGCAGATCTTCCTCGACGCGATCGCGCGCGGCGACCTCACGAAGGACAAGGTCCTCATCGACTCGACCTCGGGCAACACGGGGGTCGCGTACTCGATGATGGGCGCGGCCCTCGGCTATCGCGTCGCGCTCGTGATGCCCAAGAACGTCTCGCAGGCGCGCAAGGACATCACCCGCGCCTTCGGCACCGAGCTCATCTACTCCGACCCGCTCGAAGGGTCGGACGGCGCGATTCGCCTGGTGCGCAAAATCGTCAGCGAAAATCCAGGCAAGTACTACTACCCCGATCAGTACTCCAACGCGTCGAACTGGCGCGGGCACTACCTCGGGACCGCCCCCGAGCTGCTCGCGGACCTCGGCGATCGCCTCACGCACTTCGTCACGGGGCTCGGGACCTCGGGCACGATGATGGGGGTCACGCGTCGGCTCAAGGAGCACGCGCGCCCGATCACGTGCTTCGCCATGGAGCCCTCGGAGCCCGCGCACGGACTCGAGGGCCTCAAGCACATGGACAGCTCGATCGTTCCGCCCATCTACGATCGATCGATCCACGATGGAACGGTGACCGTCGACACCGACCACGGCTGGGACATGTCCGACAGGCTCGTCGCCGAAATCGGGCTGCACGTCGGACACTCCGCGGGCGCCAACGTCTACGCAGCGTGGCGACTCGCGAAAGAGATCGCTGAGCGCGGCGAGCGCGGCTGCGTCGCCACCATCCTCTGCGATCGCGGAGATCGCTATTTCGCGCCCATGAAATGGGAGAAGCACTACCGCTGGTAGTGACACCACAAATCAAGATTCACCCTGCAATTCCAATGAGCGAACACCCCTGGCTCCATGGCGCGCTCGAGATCGACCGCGCAGTGCTCGATGACGTCGACGCCCACGCCATCGCCGAGTACCCCAACGAGTCCTGCGGATTTCTCGTCGGCCCCGCCGGCGCGCCGCACGCGATCGACCAGTCGATCCGCGCGGTCAACCTCGCGGACAAGTATCACAAGGCCGACCCCGAGACCTTTCCCCGCACCGCGCGCGAGTACTACACGATCGACGCGCGCGTGATTCAGCGCACGTTCGAGGCAGGCGTCCGCGACGCGCGCCCCGTCAAGCTCATCTATCACTCGCACTGCGACTGCGGAGCGTACTTCTCGCAGACAGACCAGGACGCCGCGGCCCCCGACGGACAGCTCGCGTACCCGGTCGCGTTTCTCGTGACGAGCGTGATCGAGGGAAAGGTCGCCGACCGCAAGGCCTTCACCCTGCGCGACGGCGCGTGGGTCGAGCTGCCGTTCACCGTTCGGGGCTGAGCGCTATTCGAGCCCGAGAAACGCGCGGGTTCGCGGGTCCTTGGGCGAGCCGAGCACGTCCTTGGGCGCGCCGCGCTCGACGATACTTCCGCCGTGCAGCACGCACACGTGGTCGCTGATCGCGCGCACGAAAGACATCTCGTGGCTCACGATCACCAGCGCGAGCCCCTCGCGCACGAGGCTCACCAAGAGCTCGGTCACGTCTTGCACGCGCTCGGGATCGAGCGCGCTCGTCGGCTCGTCCATGAGCAACACCTCTGGCTTCATCGCGAGCGCGCGCGCGATGGCGACGCGTTGCTGCTGTCCGCCCGAGAGCTCGTGGGGGTACTTCGCGCCGTGCTCCTCCATGCCCACCTTCGCGAGAAGCTCTTTCGCGCGGCTCGTGGCGCTCGAGACCGACTCGCCGCGGACGTGGACGGCCGCCTCGATGATGTTGCCGATCGCCGTTCGGTGCGTGAAGAGGTTCCACTGTTGAAACACGAACCCCACGCGGCCGCGGAGGCGCGCGAAGGTCGCGCGATTCGCCTTCTCGCCACCGGGTCGAATGGTCTCGCCAACGATCTCGATGGTCCCGCTGTCGAACGACTCGAGCCCGTTGAGGCAGCGCAGCAGCGTGGTTTTTCCCCCGCCGGAGGGGCCGACGAGAGAGACGACGGACTTCGGCTCGAAGCTCGCAGAAATGCCCGCGAGGACGGTCTTGTCGCCGAACGCTTTGGTCACCCGGTCGAGCTCGATCACGATCGCGCCAGCCTCTCTTCGAGTCGCCTCGACAAGCGCGAGAGCGGGTAGCTCATCGCGAAGTACATCGCCGCGCACGCGAGGCCAGGGAGCAGCCACGAGCGCACGTCCACCGCGGTGATCGTCATCTGCTTGGTGAGCTCGACCACCGTGATCACTGACACGAGCGAGCTGTCCTTCAGCAGCGCGATGAAGTCGTTGGTGACCCCAGGCAACGCCAGTCGAAACGCCTGCGGAACGATGATCCGCCGCAGCGCCAACCCCCGCGTCATCCCCAGCGCGATCGCCGCTTCCATCTGTCCCTTGGGCACCGCTTGCAGCCCCGCGCGATACACCTCGGCTTCGTACGCCGCGTAGTTGAGCCCGAGCCCCACGATGGCCGCGGTCATGGGCGAGAGCTGCACCACGCGCGAGAGGCCGAAGTACAGCAGGTAGAGCTGGAGCAACACCGGCGTCCCGCGAAAGAGCTCGACGTAGCTCGTGCAGAGCACGCCGATCGGCCGCGGTCCGTATTGTCGCGAGAGCGCGAGCAGCATTCCGAGCGTGATCGCGAGGAGCATCGCGCCGATGCTGACGCGGACCGTCACCCACGCTCCCTTCGCGAACAACACCACGTGCGATCGTCCAAAGGTCGCGCGCTCGGTCGTTCGCAGCAATTGCGCTTGGTTTTCGTCGGACCAATGAACGATCGCCTCGAGCCGAGGGTCGTCGATCTGCCAGCGCGCCATGATCGCTCGAAGCTCGCCCGAGCGCGCGATGCGGGTGATCGATTCGTCGATCGCGCGGCCGAGGTCTTCGTCCGCGGGACGCACCGCCGCTGCGTAGTAGCCGTCACCGAGATCGCCCACGACGCGGAGCGACGGCTTCACGACGCCGTAGCGCGTCGCGATGATGTCATCGAGCAGCACGGCGTCGGTGCGGCCTCGCTCGAGGTCGACGTACGGCTCTTCTTGCCCTTCGTAGAGCACGGCCTCGATTCCGTTGCGGCGGAGCAGGTCGTGCGACTGCGAGTTGCCGAGCGTCCCGACGCGAAGCCCTCGGAGCGAGTCGATGTTCGCGCGCACCCGGCTGTCGCCAACGCGCGCCATCACGCGCATCCGGTAGAGGTAGTACGGTCGGCTGAAGCGCACTCGCCCCGTGCGTGCGGGGGTCACTTCGAGCCCGTTCAGCGCCACGTCGAAGGACCCTCGCTCGAGCGATGGAACGAGGTTCGCCCAGTCATTTTGCACGAACGTCGCGCGCACCCCGAGCTCTCTCGCGATCGCGTTCGCGAGCTCGACCTCGAAGCCGACGAGCGTGTCGGCGTGCGACGGATCGCGAAACACAAACGGCTCTCCGCCTTGCGTGTCGCCGCCCCATCGGAGCTCTCCGCGCGCTCGCACCGCCGCGAGCCCCGAAGCCTGCGGTCGACACGACAGCACCCCGAGCAGGCACGCGACGAAGAGCGCCAACCAATAGACCCTGCGCGCAGTCACGGCCGGCAGTGTCTCTCGATTCGGGCCGTTCGTGTCATGGCGAGTGCGCCCGTCGAGAGCCGTCGCGGATCACGTCGTGACGACGATGGGTGGCGACCGACGTTCGGTGAGCAAATTTCCTAGAGAATCGAGCGCGAGGATCGTCGGCTACGCGCGGACTACCGCGACGCGCACTCGAGGCGAAACGCCTCCGGCGGATCGACGCGAGCCAAGCGCAACGATTCGCTCTTCGGCCAGCAGCGCGCGCGCTCTTCGTCGAGCGCGGGATACGCGCGCTCGGCGGCCGCGGTGATCGCGTCTGCGCTGATGTTCCAGAAGCGAGCGCACCCGATGTTGAACGCTGGGTGCTCGCGCGCGATGTGCTCGGGCGTGTCGTTGCGCCCCTCGAAGAGCGCGCTCGGCCTCTGGCGGCACTGCGCGCTCACGTACGCGAGCGCTGTGTCGTTGGACGTCGAAAACGTCCCGTCGCCCAGCGATTGCGCGAGGAGCGTCGGTCCGTCGAAGTCCACCTCGCTGATCCCGCACGGCCCTGTGAGAACCCACGGCGAGCGAAGTACGAAGTCGGGCCGACGGTCGCCGTCGACGTCTTCGACCCGCAGCGCTCGCGCCGCGAGCGGAGAGAACTCGCGCAAAGAGCCCCCGCGCGCAGTAAACGTCCACCACCGCTCGCGCCTCGCCGCCGCGGTGTTTTCCTCGTGTTCCGAGTGGTGCTCGTGGAAGTACAGCTCGCCGACGCCGTCTCCATCCCAGTCGAAGACGTTCGCCGACGCGAGCTGCGTCGCGGGTCCGAGGTACGGCGAGGGTCCGCCGACCATGCGCACCGTCGCCGCGGCGCGCACCGTCGAACCCCGCGCATCGATGAACACCGGCCTCACTTCGATCCGAAAGCTCGCGGGCGTCGCGCTTCCCTCGCTCTGAACCGTCGCGCTCGTCACCTCGAAGCTCCACGCGCCCGTGCCTGCCGCGTAGCACCGCGCGATCGGCTGGAGATACGCCGCGCGATCGTCCGATGGAATGCGCGCCAGTCCTCGGTCGATCGCCTGCCGATTCGCGCGCGCCGTCGCCGCGCATGCCCGCACGACCGGCGCGGCGGTCGGCTCGGCCACCGTCGGCAGACGCGCGGGCGCCGCGAGCTGGGTCTGGACGCTGGATTCGCACGACGGCCCGATCGCTGCCGCGACGCCCGCGTCTGGCTCCGACGCGGCGAGCCCCGAGTCGTTGGCCGCGGTCACCCGCGACGCGACGGTGTTGGAGCTCGTGACCGAGCCGCTCTGTTGCGACGAGCAGCCGAGGAGCGCGAGGCACGCGACGACGGGCGCTGTCGCCGGAGAGCACCATGGGAAGGGACGAAGCGAGTTCACGTCGCGTGGGTATCCAAAGCGCGTTCGGCGCGCAACTTCGCCGTTCGGCAACCCTCCCAAACACGCTCGACGAAGCAACTTCTCTGTCGACTCGAGCGGGCGGTTCGGCGACGAGTACGTGCGCCATGACAGCGACGATCGCACGCGCTTCCATCTTGATTTTGTGTCTCGCAGCGGGATGTCGGTCGAGGCAGCCGCCTCCCGCGTCGCGGTCGATCGAGCCGGCGCCGCGCGTGATCGACGATGTACCGGTGGTCGACGTGCGGTCCGCGCCGTCGGAGCTCGCGCCTCCGACGCCCGACGCTGCCTCGTTCATCAGCGAACAACAGGCGCTCGCGCTCGTCGACGCCCTGCCCGAGACGCGCGCGTTCGCCGCCCGTGTGGCGCGCCGGCGCAGGACCGTCGGCAGCGATGTGACCCAAGAGGCCGACGTTCGCTGTGAAGCCGAGCGATGCCGATGGAACATCAAGGTGTACGAGGCGACCGCTGCAGCCAACATCGCGTGGCACTACTTCGAAGTGCACCCGTGGACCGGCGCGATCCGCGTTCAGTCTTCGATGGCCGACGAGTGGCTCGAGCTCGATGCGTGGCGCGCGACCGAGCGCGATCACAGGTAGCTCAGCCACCAATCGCGCCGTCGCGCCTTGAGCGCGGCGAACCATCGGCACGCGGGATAGAGCACCACGAGCACGAGCAGCCACACGGCGTACACCATGGGCAGCGAGAGTCCCGTTCCCCGGCCCGAGCGAATCGCGCTCTCGATCGCCGCGACGCCGCCGCGCGCGATGAGGTAGAGCCCCGCGGAGACCTGCAGCATCGGCAGGTGAATCACGTAGAAAAACAGCGGAACGCGCCCGAACTGGACGAGGCGATCGCCCACCGTCGCTCGCTCGTGGGTCCACCACGAGAGCAAGAGCAAAAGCGGTCCGACGGTCATCAGCAGGTACGCGAGCGACGGCGGATACTTCGCGGTGTTGAGCGTCGCGAGGATCGAGAAACCCGTGCGCGCCACAGGGCTCCACGGCGTCGGGTCGCCGTAGACGTTGGGAACCCGAAGCGCGACGAACGCGACGAGGCACGCGACGCCCATGAGCGCGAGCGCGCGTCGCTGCTCGCCGAGCGGCCGCTCGAACACCGGACCCAACGCGTATCCGAGCGCCATCAGCCCGACCCATGGAATCAACGGGTACAGCACGAACACCCGTAGCGGACCCAGCGAAAATCGCCGCGACTCGTGCGCGATCGCCCAGAGCGAACTCGAAAAGTGCACACCGTCGAGCGCGTTGTGTCCGACGCACACGACCACGCCGAAGAGCGCGATCGCCCACCGCGGCAGCGCGCGGAGCGCGGCGAGCGCGACCATCGACCAGCCGAGCGCCCAGATCACCTGCAGCGTCACGCGCGGCATGTGGACCGCGAGCGACCACCCGGCGCGAACGACGGTCAACTCCAAGAAGACGAGCCACAACCCGCGGGTCACGAGAAAGCGCGAAAGCTCCGCGCCCGTCAGCCGTCGGCCGTGCAGGTACGCAGACGTCCCCGCGAGCAGAACGAACGTCGGCGCGCAAAAGTGCGTCACCCAACGCGTGAAGAAGAGCAGCGCTGACGCGCGCGAGAGGTCCGTCGGTCGAATCGAATGGTCGCCCCAGAAATCTCGGGTGTGATCGAGCGCCATGAGCGCCATCGCGAGCCCGCGCGCGCGATCGAGCGACAAGAGGCGCGGGGCCTTCGCCGTGTCTGTCATGCACCCGGGACCATACCTGCAACGCGCGAACGCGGGTCCGAGCTCGCATCGCCCGCCGTCGACGCGCGACGGCGAGCGCGCGTGACGTCAGACGTTCGAGCGGGAACTTGCTCCAATGCTGTTACTCTCGACCCCATGGCTCACGTTACTCGACGCGTGATTTTCCCGTTCGCGGTGCTCTTGGCGAGCTGTTCGGACGGATCACAAACGAGCCGCGATGGCTCAGCGAGCGACGCGCCTGCGCACGACAGCGTTGTGTCGGACACGCGTCCGAGCGAGGCGGACGCGAGCGCGGTCGACGTCGTCGCAGCCGAAGACGTCGCGCTCCCAGACGCGAGCGCGGTCGACGTCGTCGCAGACGCGGGGCCGAACTGCACTGGCGTTCACGCGCCGCCCGCGGGATTGCGCAGGCAGACGTCGTTCAGCCTCGCGGGCAACTCGGGCCTCTGGGCGCCGAACAACACCGAGTGGCCGCGCAACGCAGTGCTCGATCTCACGACCTGGAACCCCGCCCCGCCAGGGCAACGCACTTCGAGCGGCGTCGAGCGGGCGACGCTCGGGCCCTTCGCGCGCAACCCTGGGGACGTCAGCACGGTCGAGATCGAGACGGGCGCGTACATCTCGATGCGCATCGATACGGTGGGACTCGGAGGTCGCGTCGGCGCGCTCGAGTCCGAAATGCCCAGCACGATGGGCGCTCCCCTGGTGATCGCGATATCGCGTTGCCCAGGAGATTTTCAGCCAGAAGGCGCCAACTGTCGCAGCGACCTGTCCGGGGTCGCGTCGATCGGCTGGACGACCGGCGCCACGCCTGCCACGTACTGCAAGCTCGAGCCAGCAACGACCTACTACCTCAACGTGATGTTCGCCGAACCCACTGCGCCGAACATGTCGACTTGCCCGTTTGGGCGCTGCTGGTGGTTTGCGCGAAACAACTGTAGTTCGGGTTGCTAACTTCGCGGCGCGCGTCGGAGGCGAAATCTGTGTGCATGGATTCAAGATGAGGTGCTCTGACCAATGAGCGCGATTCTTCCGGGGCAGCGAGTCGGCGCCTACGAGATCGTCGCCGAGGTGCGCGGCGGAGGAATGGCCTCGCTGTTCCTCGGTCGGCGCCTGGGGCCCGAGGGCTTCTCGCGGCTCGTGGCGATCAAGGTGATCCACCCGCACCTCGCGACGGACCGCGGGTTCGTCGAGATGTTCCTCGATGAAGCGCGGCTGTCCTCGCGCATCGTGCACCCCAACGTCGTTCGCGTCGAAGAGCTCGGCGAGCACGAGGGGACGTACTTTCTCGCGATGGAGTTCGTGCACGGCGCCACGCTGTCGGCGCTGATGTCTGCGCTCCAGCGCGCAAAGAAGCCGTTGCCCGTCGAGGTCGCCTGTGCGATCGCCATGCGAACGGCCGATGGTCTTCACGCCGCGCACGAGGTCACCGACGAGCAGGGCGTCTCGCTCGAGGTGATCCACCGCGACGTTTCACCGCAGAATATCCTGCTAAGCGACGCGGGCCACGTGAAGCTCATCGACTTCGGCGTCGCGCGCGCCCGCGGTCGAAGGCAGTCGTCCGAGGCCGGCGCCCTCAAGGGAAAGCTCGGCTACATGGCGCCCGAACAAGCGTGGGGCCGAGACATCGACCGCCGCGCCGACGTCTACGCGCTCGGCGTCGTCTTGTGGGAGATGCTCACGGGCAAGCGCTTGATTACTGGTGACAGCGACATCGCCGTGCTCGAAGCGGCGCGCTCGCCGAAGATCACGCCGCCGCACGAGCTCGTTTCCTCGATCAACGTCGCGCTCAGCAACGCGGTGATGACCGCCCTGGCGCCGGCCGCGGACGATCGATTTCAGACGGCGAACGCCTTTCGACGCGCGATCGGCAACGCGTGCCCCGCCGCCATCGCGGTCGAGCCCGAGACGATCTCGCGCCTCCTGAAGTCCGTGCTCGAGGCCGAGCTCGAGCGCGAGCGCTACCTGCTGCACTCCGAGCCGCGCGCTTCGTATGTGTCGATGGCGCCCGCGGAGCCGTCTTCACGCGACGTCGCGACGCGCGCGTCGACCCCGTCGGCCGTGCGCGAGCAGTCCGCCGAGGGATCGTCGCCGCCGACGCCGATTCCGACGACGACCGTCGCAGGGCCTCGTCGAACGCCGTGGGCGACCGTGGCGCTCGCCGCGCTCGGGCTCCTCGCCCTCGGCGCAGGGAGCGCGTTCGTCGCCAAGCGCACTCGCCGACCGACGACCCCGAATCGCACCCCGATCGCTCCCACGACAACGCGTACACCGCAGTCGATCTGCGACGAGAAGGTCACGCTCGACGTGATCGCCGACGGACCCTCGAGCGTCTCGCTCGACACACGAAATCGACCGGGCGGCCGCTTCAACTTCGGAGCGCTTCGCATCGCGCCCTCGCCAGAGGTCGTCATCGAAGCGCACATTCGCGGCGTCGGAACGCGCGCGGTCGAGTTCTCGACGGTCAACGCCGGAACCGACCCGCGCTTCGACAACGTCCTCGCGATCTACCGCGGGCCGTGCGACCCGTCGTTCGCCAATCGACTCCCGGACGTCGTCGGCGACGACCAGCCAGCGGCGCTTCAGTTTCGCGCCCGCACCGCCCTTCGCGCGCAGGGCGGCGACGTGCTCACCGTCGTCGTGGCGGGCTTCGGCGGCGTGTACGGCGGCCGCGTCGATCGCGGACTCGTTCAGCTCGACGCGACAAACGGACAGAGTCGCGCGCCGACGATCGAGTCCGTCCGCTTCTTCGCGGGGGACCATCGCGCGTGGGCTTCGCTTCGAGGCGGCGATCCCGACTCGGACCTCGCCTCGCTGCGCGTTCGTCTGTTCGACGCGAACAACACGCCGCTCCGGCGGTTCGGCGCGGAGGCCACGCTCACGCTCGACCTCGACGCGCCCTCGGACATGCCGCGCTACGCGAACACGGCCTCGGCGGACGTCGGCAACGAGATCGTCTTCGACCAAGCGAGCACCGCAGAAATCGTCGCCGTCGACCGCGTGGGAAACGAGAGCGCCCCCGTTCGCGTCCCCGCCGAGCGCGGCGCGACCGTGGGCCCCGGCGGCCGCGCGGACGAGAGCCACATGTGCGGCCCAGACCTGACGCGGGACGCGCACGGCCGGTGCCAGGCGACGCTCGATCAAGTGAGAGCCTGCGACAACGCCGAGCCGCTCTCGCTCGTCGAGCGCCCGGACCGAACGCTCCACGGAGAATTCGAGGGGCGCATCCTGCCCGAGCGCGGTTTGTTTAGTGGTGCTTGTTATCGAAACGCCACCCAAGGACGCGAGCAGATCCTGAAGCTCCGCGTCCCGCGAGGGACGTGGCGCCTCGTCGCGTCGTCCGACGACCGGACGTGGGACGGCGGCATTCGGCCGGACCCCGACACGATCGTGTACCTTCGACGCTCGTGCCTCGATTCGACGCACGCCTCCGCGCCGATCGCGTGGTGCAACGACGACATCGCGTTTCGCGAGAACCAGCGCTCGACCGTGATCGCGGAGAGCGTCTCGGGCGGCGACCTGTTCGTGTTCGTCGAAATCTGGGGCGGGAGTCTCACGGACGGGCTCGGCGTTCGCTACACGCTCTCGGTCGACCTCGAGCCGATCGCGAGCGCTCCTTCGCGTGCGCTCGGCGAGCGAGACGCGCGCTGCCCGTCCGCCGCGCCGACGCCAAACGAGCTGTGCCGCTTCGAGCGACTCGAGTGCAGCTACCCGGGATCACGCGGCCAGCGAGCGTGCGCGTGCATTCGCGCGCCTGGGATCGTCGACGTGTTCACGTGGCAGTGCGACCGCGACGGTTGAGCTCAGCCCGCGCGTCGACGCGACTCCGCGCCAGAGTTTAGCGGAGACTCGCTCTCGTCTACGTTGGCCGCCGACGCGCTCGCGTCGACGCGGATCCCCGTCTCGCGCTCTTCGACGCCGGCTACCTTCTTCGCCGCGCCCGAGAGAAACGGGCGCATGAGCAGGGCGAAGATCACCGCGGGGATCGCCGCGGCCGTGACGGGCGAGTTGGCCACCGTGCCGAACGCGAGGTCCATCGTCGTGCCCGTGGCTTGAATCGATGTGTCCGAGAGGGCCACGGCGCTCGCGCCCGCCGCGGCGACGGTCGCCCCGCCCGCGAGCATTCCCCAAGTTTTTTGCCGGTAGAGCCCGAGCATCGCCAGCGCCGCCAGCGGGAGCACCGCCGTCGCCGCGGCGAACGTCTTCATCCCGTCGAGCAGCTGAAACGAGTGATCGACGAGCGACATCGCCGCCATCGCGAGCCAGCCGAGCCCCACCGCGCCGGCCATCACGCGAGGCTTGTTCTCGTCCGCGAGCTTGCCCCACCCCGCGAGCGCGCCCTTGCCCTTCGCGAGCAACAGCGCGGGGATCATCGTCGCCGCGGCGAAGAGCATCGCGATCGAGCCGAAGCCCTGCCCGGCGTTCCAATCGTTGGCGAACTCGAAGTACCAGACGATCTGCGGCGCGAGCACGCCGAAGAGCGTCAGCATCGAGAGCGCCTTGGCGTCCGACGCGCCCTGACGGAGCTTCTTCGCCGACGTGAACAAGAGCTTCGCGGTGATCATCGCGAGGATCACGCGCCACGGCGAGAGCCACGTAATCAAGAGCTCGTTCACCGGGACGGACACGCCCGGCATGCCCACGGTCAACGGCGTGTCGCGGCCGAAATACTTGAACCAGTCGTGCCAGAAGTACCAGCCAGACATGAGCGGATAGGCCAGCGAGAGCGCTGTCATCGCCCCGGCCCCCAGCAGTCGACTCGTCCGCTCTGCGCCCTCTTGCTCGGCTTCGGATCGCGGCTCTTCCATCACAGAGCCACTCTAGCGCGAACGCTACGCGCGCGCCGGTCGCGCAACACTTCGCCGACGATGATCGCTGTCCGCCCCTTTGCCCACCCGCACGCACAGCGATGTCACCCCATTTCGCCGGCCCAGCTCCGCGCGAACGCCTCGCGCGCCGTGCGCACGCGCCCGTCGCTCTCTGCGCGGCCGAGCGCGATCATCAATTTCGCCAGCGCCGCTTCGGTCGTCATGTCGCCCGCCGAGATCGCGCCCGCGCCCGACGCAGCCACCCCTCCCTCGTAGCGCGTGAGGTCCACGCTGCCCCTCGGGCACTGGCTCACGATCACGACCGGGACGTCCATCGCGCGGGCCTTCTCGATCACGCTCACGAGGGAGTTCTCGATTCGCGGGATATTTCCAGCGCCGAACGCCTCGATGACCATGCCGCGAACGCCCGAGTCGAGCGCACCAGAAATCAACTTCGGATCGAGCCCCGGAAACGTTCTCGTCGCCAGCACCCTCGCCTCGAGCCGCCCGTCGAACGCCTGCCGCGCTCGCTTCGGAAGCACGTGCGGGCCGTACTGAACCCCGAGCCCGAGCTCGGCCAACGGCGGACACGCCGGTGATCCGAAGGCGCTCATCCCCCACGCGTCCATCTTGGTCGCGCGGCACCCTCGCAACAGCCTCGAGTCGAACACGATCCCCACCTCGGGTGGACCGACGACCGCGAGGTGACAGGCGTCCACGAGGTTCGACCGCGCGTCGGTCCGCACGTCGCCGAGCGGCTTCTGCGCGCCCGTCATCACCACGGGCCGATCCAGTCCAGGCAGCAAAAACGCAAGCGCGCTCGCCGTGTACGCCATCGTGTCCGTCCCGTGCACGATCACGACCCCGTCGTACGCCGGGAGCGATTCGTGAACGAGCTCACCCAGCGACACCCAGTGGTGCGGCTGCATGTCCGACGAGTCCAAGTTGCTGAAGATCCGCGTCTCGATGTCCGCGATCTTCTTCAACACAGGAAGCTCCGAGAGCAGGTCCTGCGTGTAGACGTCCGGCGCGAGCGGCGCGGGGTCGCCGCCGCGCATCATGAGCGTTCCGCCGGTGTGAACGAGCAAGAGCTTGGGCATAGGGGGGCGCCGGACATTACACCCCGCGGCCACGTCGCCACGCATCCGCTACAATCACCGGTCGCATGAGCGCTGCCCAACCTCGATGCCCTCGGTGCGGCCTGCCGCTCGACCCCCTCGCGTCCGCGCCGAGCGCCGACGGGCCCGTTCACGTCGGCTGCGTCCGCGACGAGAACCTCGTCGCACAAGCGCGGCCGAGCGATGACGCGCTCCCGCGCATGCAGCCGATGTACGGCGGGCCGAGGCCCAACGTCTCCGGTGATTCACGGGTGATTTCGATCGTGCTCGCGCTCGTCGCCGCGGCAATCGCCCTCGGTCTCGTCCTATGGCTCGTGCGTCGGTGAGTCGACAGCCGCGCGCCGCTCGCGCATCGTAGGGGCCATGGCGCCAGTCTGTCCGCGGTGTGGACTCCCGCTCGATCCGATGGACACCATGCCGTCGCGCTCGGGCGCCGTGCACCCGTCCTGCGTGCGCCTCGAAGACGCGACGCCGCCCGAACACATCGATGTGCCCGAGCGCGCAGCGCCGAAGTACGGAGGCCCGCCGCTCCGTCGCTACGGCTGCTCGTTCGTGTTGCTCGCGATCCTCGTTGTGTCGATCGTCCTCCTTCGCCGTCTGTAGCCGTCGTGAACGCCCGCGCGATCACCCTCGCCGCCCTCTGCCTGACTGGCTGCGTCAGAGCGCAGGCGTTCTCCGACCTTCGCACCGAGCTCCTCGAATCGCAGACCAACGTCGCCCTCTGTCACCGCCGCGAGAGCGAGCTGCTCGCGATGCTCGAGCCCACTGTCACCGTGCGCGTCGCGCGGCCCGACGAGCTCGATCGAGCGCTCTCGACGAGCTCCGCCGCAGCGCTTCGCCGACGCGCCGTGCTCGTGCACATCGAGACCTCCACGTCCGTCGTCGAAGACGAAGACGCCCGCGTCGACGTGGGCTTCGAGGTCCACGGGAGGCCATCTCGGCTCGTCCTGCCTGTGGACTACGCGATCGCAGAGTTCACTGAAGTGGGCGGCGCGCCGCGCCCGCAAGAGGCCGCCGTCGCGACCTCGGACCTCCGCGTGACGCCCTTGCCCGGCGCGCTGCAGTCGTTCGCGGACGGCGTTCGCGTGGGGTACGCGACGTTCATCATTCCGTTCGTGCTCGTCACCGCGCTCGCAGGTCGCGAGCTGCCCACGATCGAACAGGGCCACGCGAGCCTCCCGCCGACCATCGCCACGCACTCGCGAAGCGAGTGGGCGTTTCTCGGGTCGGTCCTCGAGCGCGGCGGCTGTCAGCTCATCGCGGGCGGCGGCTGTCGGCGTTGGTTCGTCGTGCCGAGGCCCGAGGACGAAGCGCGCGCGCCGATCGCGCTCACCTTCGCCGTGCGCGTCGCGGGCGGACAGCACGCAGTGCTCAGCGTCGCGCTACCTGCGGACGCCGAGGCATCGACGATCGAGCAGCGAATTCGCAGGCGATTTGCGAACAACACGCCGATCGTCCTCTCGCGCCTCGAGGGCGTTCGCTACACGAGCATCTGCGATCGCCGCGCGAGGTAGCTCTGCCAGTCGTCCATCTCGAGGTCGTCGATCGAGTACTTCTCGATCGCTTCGACCACGGCGCGCGCGAGCTGCATGTTCGTGATCAGCGGAATGTTTCGATCCACCGCGCGACGACGGATGTAGTACCCGTCCGGCCTTCCATCGCGGTCGTACGAGCGGGGGATGTTGATCACGAGGTCGATCTTGTCCTCGTTCATCAGGTCGACGGCGGCGGGTGACTTGTTGTCGCTCTTTTTGTAAGCGATTTCGCAGTCGATTCCGTTCTCGCGCAAGACGTCGTACGTGCCCGGCGTCGCGTACAGGGCCAAGCCCATCGCGCGGAGCATCTTGGCGTCGTCGAGAAACCGCAGCTTCTCCGCGGCGGGCCCGAGCGAGAGCAACACGCCCTTCTTCGGAAACTTGAAGCCCGTCGCCACGAGCGCCTTCAACAGCGCTTCGTTCAGGTCGTTGCCGAAGCAGCCCACTTCGCCAGTGGACGCCATCTCGACGCCGAGCGTCGGGTCCGCCCCGGCGAGGCGCGAGAACGAGAACTGCGCGGCTTTGACGGCCACGTAATCAAGATCGAGCGCGCGGTTTTGCACGGGGCCCTTCACGCCGAGCATGCGGCGCGTCGCCTCGCGGATGAAGTTGTTTCCCGTGACCTTCGAGACGAAGGGAAACGAGCGCGACGCGCGAAGGTTGCACTCGATCACCTTCACTTCGTTGTGCTTCGCGAGAAACTGCATGTTGAACGGGCCGGTGATCTTCAGCGCCGCCGCGACGTCCCGCGCGATCTTTTTGATGCGCCGAATCGTCTCGATGTAGAGCTTCTGCGGCGGCAACACGAGCGTCGCGTCGCCCGAGTGAACGCCGGCGTTCTCCACGTGCTCCGAGATCGACCACAGGACGATCTCGCCCTCGTCCGCGACGGCGTCGATCTCGACCTCCTTCGAGTTCTGCTCGAACTTGGTGATCACCACAGGGTGCTCGGGGCTCACGTCCGCCGCGCGCGTGAGGTAGTTGCGAAGGTGCTCTCGCTCGTGCGCCACGGTCATCGCCGCGCCCGAGAGCACGTAGGACGGCCGAACGAGCACTGGGTATCCGCCGAGGGACTCCGCGATCGCTTCGGCGTCCTCGAGCTTGCCCGTGCTCGTCCACTTGGGCTGATCGATCTCGAGCTTGTCGAGCAGCGCGCTGAACTTCTCGCGGTCCTCGGCGGCGTCGATGCTCTCGGGGCTCGTCCCCAAGATCTTCACGCCCGCGCGGTGCAAGCGGATCGCGATGTTGTTGGCGACCTGTCCGCCCATCGAGACGATCACGCCGTACGGGCGCTCGCGCTCCCACAGCTCCATGACGTTCTCGAAGGTGATCTCGTCGAAGACGAGCGAGTCCGAGACGTCGTAGTCCGTGCTCACCGTCTCGGGGTTGTAGTTGAGCACGATCGTCTCGAAGCCGAGCTCGCGCGCCGCGAGGATCGCGTTGACGCAGCACCAATCGAACTCGACCGAGCTCCCGATGCGGTACGCGCCCGAGCCGAGCACGAGGACCTTCTTGCGCCACGAGGGCGAAACGTCGTCCGCCTGCGCGTGGTACGTGAGGTACAGGTAGTTCGTCTCTGCTGGATATTCAGCGGCCAACGTGTCGATCTGCGCGACGTGCGGGCGGATCCCGTGGCGGCGGCGCAGGTCTCGGACGATGTCGTCGCTCGTCCCGGCGCGGCGCGCGATGCCCTTGTCCGAGAAGCCCTGACGCTTGGCCCGCAACAGCAGGTCCGCGTCGAGCTCCTTGCCCTTCTTCTCTTCGATCTCGCGCCCGAGGCGCACGGTGTCCGCGATCTCGCTCAAGAAAAACTCGTCGATGCGCGAGAGCGCGTGCGCCTCGTCGACGGTCATCCCTTCGTGGAGCGCCCGCGCGACGGCGAACATGCGCCGCTGCGAGGGCTCCTTGAGCTCTTTGCGCACGTCGTCGAACTTGAATTTGTGTGGATCGATCCCGTCGACGCCGATGTCGATCATCCGCAGCGCTTTTTGCAGCGCTTCTGCGAAGGTCTTGCCGATCGCCATGACCTCGCCGACGGACTTCATCTCCGAGCCGATCTTGTGCTCGACGCCCACGAACTTCTCGAGGTCCCACCGAGGGACCTTGCACACGACGTAGTCGAGCGCCGGCTCGAAGAAGGCGCTCGTCCTGCGCGTGATCGCGTTCGGAAGGTCCGGCAGCGTGTACCCGAGCGCGAGCTTCGCGGCGACGTACGCGAGCGGATAGCCCGTCGCCTTCGACGCGAGCGCCGACGAGCGCGACAGGCGCGCGTTGACCTCGATCACGCGGTAGTCGAGCGAGTTGGGGTCGAGCGCGTACTGAATGTTGCACTCGCCGACGATCCCGAGGTGGCGGATCGTCTTGATCGCGATCGTGCGAAGGAGCTGGTACTCCTCGTTGTTGAGCGTCTGCGACGGAGCGACGACGATCGATTCGCCCGTGTGAATGCCGAGCGGATCGACGTTCTCCATGTTGCAGACGGTGATGCAGTTGTCGCGCGCGTCGCGCACGACCTCGTACTCGATCTCCTTCCATCCGCGCAGGGACTCTTCGACGAGCACCTGCGGGAGGCCCGACGCGAAGAGCTTCGGCAGCGCGTCCTCGACGTCCGCTTGCGTCTCGCAGATGCGCGAGCCCTTTCCGCCGAGCGCGTACGCCGCGCGGAGGATCACCGGCAGGCCGATGCGACCGACGGCGGCGCGCACCTCGTCTTCGCTGTGACAGGCCTCAGCGCGCGCGGATTTTACGCCGATTTCGTTCAATCGCTGCACGAAGCGGCGGCGGTCCTCGGTGTCGCGCACGGCCTCGATGGGCGTCCCGAGCACGCGAACGCCGTACTTCTCGAAGACCCCCGCGGCGTCGAGCGCGACACCACAATTCAACGCCGTTTGTCCGCCGAAGGACACGGTGATCGCGTCGATGTCCTCGCGAACGATGATCTTCTCGACGAAGTACGGGTCGACCGGGTGGAAGTACACCTTGTCCGCGAGCTGATCGCTCGTCTGGATGGTGGCGATGTTGGGGTTGATGAGGACCGTGTAGAGGCCCTCTTCTTTGAGGGCCTTGATCGCCTGCGAGCCCGAGTAGTCGAACTCGCCCGCCTCGCCGATCTTGAGCGCGCCCGATCCGAGGATCAGCACTCGCCGCGGCTTCTTCGGAAGGTACTGGCCGAACATCGTGTGCTCCTTATTCAGACGCGCGTCGATCCGACGAGGCGCAAGAAGTCATCGAAGAGAAACGCAGCGTCCTCGGGGCCGGGCGCCGCTTCGGGGTGAAACTGAACGCTGGCCCACGGCTTCGTTCGGCAGCGAATTCCCTCGTTGGATCCGTCGTTGACGTTGACGAACCACGGCTCCCACTCCTTCGGCAGCGACTCGTCGTCCACGACGTAGCCGTGGTTCTGCGAGGTCACGTAGCAGCGGCGCGTGAGCAGGTCCTGCACGGGCTGGTTCTGCGAGCGATGCCCGTACTTGAGCTTGACCGTGTTGCCTCCGGCGGCGAGCCCGAGGAGCTGGTTGCCCATGCACACGCCGAAGATGGGCTTTCCCGAGGGAAAGACCGCGCTTCGAAGCTGCTCGACGGTGGCCATCATGTCCTTGGGATCGCCCGGCCCGTTCGAGAGGAGCACCCCGTCACACTCTTTCAAGTACGGGCGCAGGTCCTTGTGAAACGGGACGCGGATCACCGAGGCCCCGCGCGCGACGACCGATCGAACGATCGAGTCCTTCGCGCCCGTGTCCACCAAGAGAATCTTGAGCGCTCCGCCCTCGTACCGAATCACGTCGGGAACCGTCGTCATCGCGCACACCTGCGCCATCTCGACGTGCTCGCTCTTCGCGCGTGCGTCGACGGGGCTCGTCTTCTGGTCGACGAGAAATCCTTCGACCGTCCCGTGCTCGCGGAGCTTTCGCGTGAGCGCCCGCGTGTCCACGCACTCGATCGCGGGGACGCCTTCGCTCGCGAGCCATTGTCCCAGCGTCCGCGCGTTGTCGTAGTGCGACGGGTTGGGGCTGTGTCGCAGCACCACCAACCCCTGCACTTGGACCTTTCCGCTCTCGTACTTGTCGCGCAGCTCCGCGAGCGGCTCGCGCTTTCGCGGCGCGGGAACGCCGTAGTTTCCCTGCAGCGGGTACGTGAGGACGAGGATCTGACCCTTGTAGCTCGGGTCCGTCAGCGTCTCGACGTAGCCCGACATCCCGGTGTTGAACACCACTTCGCCGGCGACCTCGCGGTGAGCTCCAAATGAGCGTCCCTCGTACACGGTCCCGTCAGCGAGCAGCAGCTTCATCGCCTGCATCGACGTCCTCGCACGATCGGCGGCGGTGGCAGTTAAGAGGGGCGTTCCGCCGAAAGGCGGCGCGTTCGTACACCATCACGACGCAGCGCGCTACGAATTGGCGACGACCGTCCCTATACTCCCGGGCCCAACCATGCACGACCGCTTCTTGCGCGCCTGTCGACGCCAGCCCGTCGACGTCACCCCCGTTTGGTTCATGCGGCAGGCGGGCCGCTACATGCCCGAGTACCGCGCCCTCCGCGCGAACTACTCGATGCTCGAGCTCTGTCGCACCCCCGAGCTCGCGACGCAGGTCACGCTCCAGCCCGTGCGAGCGCTCTCGGTCGACGCCGCGATCTTGTTCGCGGACATCTTGCTGCCGCTCGAGCCCATGGGCGCGCCGTTCGATTTCGCAAAGGGCGAAGGCCCGGTGATCTTCGAGCCCGTGCGTCGCGTCGAGGACGTCGAGCGGCTGCGCGTGTTCGAGATCGAAGAGGGCCTCGGGTATGTCTTGCAGACCATTCGATTGCTTCGAACCGAGCTCGAGGGCCGCTGTCCCCTCATCGGCTTCGCAGGCGCGCCGTTTACGCTCGCGAGCTACCTGATCGAAGGCGGAAAGAGCTCGCACTTCGAGAAGACGAAGCTCTTCATGTACTCCGAGCCCGCCGCGTGGCGCTCGTTGCTCGACAAGCTCGCCGAGGTCACGCGCCGGTACCTCCGCGCGCAGATCGAAGCGGGCGCCGAGTGCGTGCAGCTCTTCGATTCGTGGGTGGGCCAGCTCTCGCTCGACGACTACCAGACCTACGTCGCGCCGCACGTGCGGCACGTGCTCGAAGACGTGCAATCCACGGGCGTCCCCGTGATTCATTTTGGAACGGGCACCGCGACGCTCCTCGAAGCGATGCGCGACGCGGGCGGCACGGTCATCGGCGTCGATTGGCGCCAGTCGCTCTCGTCCGCGTGGAGCAAGATCGGCCACGACCGCGCCGTGCAGGGCAACTTCGACCCGTGCGCGCTCTTCGCGCCGTGGCCCATCGTCGAGTCGCGCGCGAAGGCCATCCTCGACGACGTCGCGGGCCGTCCTGGCCACATATTCAACCTGGGCCATGGAATCCTGCCCACCACGCCGGTGGACACGGTCAAGCGCCTCGCGGATTTCGTGCACGAGTACGCCGGCCAACGCACGAGCGGGTCCGGGGACGACCGCGCGCCGGACGCGCAGCCGTGACGAGCTCGGTTCGGCCGCCGCCCAGCGTTGCGACGCGCTCGATCGCGATCATCGGCGCGGGCATCGCGGGGCTGACGAGCGCCTATCGCGCTTCGAAGCGCTGGCCCGCGGCCCGCGTCACCGTGTTCGAAGCGAGCGACCGCGCAGGCGGCCCGATCGGAACGAGCATGTCGCAGGGATTTCTCCTCGAGCGAGGGCCCGACGGCTTCGTGCGCTCCAAGGGCAGCGCCGAGGCGCTCGCGCGCGAGCTCGGCCTCGGGAGCGAGCTCATCGAGACGCGCCCGGAGTACCGCAAGCTCTACATCTTGAAAGATGGTGCGCTCGTCGCGGCGCCCGAGGGACTGTCGCTGGTCGTCCCGTCGGACGTCGGCGCGTGGGTGAGATCTCCCCTCGCCTCGCCTCGAGGAAAGCTCCGCGCGCTCTACGACCTCGTGCTTCCGCGCCGCGATTTGCCTGGCGAAGAGACGATCGCGTCGTTCGTTCGAAGGCGCCTCGGCGACGAGGTGTGCGCCCTGTTCGCCGAGAGCGTGCTCGCGGGCATCCACTCGGGCGACCCCGATCGCTTGAGCATCCAAGCGACGTTTCCCCAGTTGGTCGCGATGGAGCGCGAGCACCGGTCGCTCATCGTCGCCGCGCGCGAGCTCCGCTCGAAGCGCACGAGCGCCGCCCCGGTGAGCGCGTTTCTGTCGCTCGCGCGCGGGATGGGCTCGCTCATCGACGCGCTCGTCGCGGCGCTACCACCGGACACCGTTCGCCTTCGAACGCCCGTGCGCGCGCTCTCGATCGCGGGCCGTCGCTGGGTCGTTCACAGCGAGCGCGGCGCCGAGACCTTCGACGCGCTGCACCTCGCGATTCCACCGCGCAGCGCAGCGCCGTTGCTCGCGCCGATTGCGCCAGAGGCGTCGCGATTGCTCGCCGCGATCCGCCACGTGTCGTCCGCGGTCGTGCTGCTCGGCTACCACGAGCGTCAGCTCGCGCGGTCGCTCGACGCCTCGGGCTTCGTCGTTCCGCCGAACGAAGCGTGCGAGCTCACCGCGTCGACGTGGCTCTCGCACAAGTGGCCCGGGCGCGCGCCGGAGGGACACGTACTTCTCCGCGGATTTCTCGGGGGAACGCGCGATCCCTCCGCCCACAAGCTCTCGGACGAAGCGCTCGTGAACCGCGCGCGCGCGGGCTTCGCGCAGACCCTCGGCGCCGACGGCGAGCCCGTGCTCTCGCGGGTCGTTCGCTACGCCGACGCGAGCCCACAGATGGAGCTCGGTCACCGCGCCCGCATCGAGCGCGCGAGACAACTCTTGCGCGAGGTCCCCGCGGAGGTTCACCTCGGCTCCGCGGGCGTCGACGGCGTGGGCATCCCCGATACGATCCGCCAGGCAAGCGCCGTGTGGACGTAGGCTCGAACGCTAAACCGCCACTCATTCGATCGACGTACTTTTCTCGATCCATTCGTGGCGGTTTGACTTGATTTCAACCACGCCGACGCGCGCCTCACTTCTACGACGTTCAATTGCGGCGTGGTTTAGGCGCTGCCGCCGCCCGATCGAACGAACGCGCCGGGCGACACGCCGATCGAACGACGATACGCGCGGTCCCAGAGCTCGCTCACCGAGCCGTCGAACAAGAGCTCTTCGTCGAGCTCGCACGGAAGCCACGCGCCTTCGCGCACCTCGCGCTCGAGCTGCATCGGCCCCCAGCCCGCGTAGCCGAGCAAGAGATAGAAGTCGCGCGGCTCTGCGCCAGAGAGCACCGCGCGAAACGCGTCGGCGTCACCGGTGACAGCCACGTCGTCGCCGATCGGGATTTCACCGGGAATTTGCACGTCGATCCCGCGCTTTCGATAGAGCATCCAGCCCGAGTTCGGCGTGACGGGGCCGCCGCGACGCGCCTCGCGATCGAACGCCGCGGCCTTCGGCAACTTCGACAAATCGCTCACGAGCTTCGAGTCGACCAAGAGCTCGCCGACGACGCCGCACGCCTCGCCGTTGACCACCCACCCGAGCGCGCCCTCGTCCGAGTGCCGCCCGAGCACCACGACGCTCTTTTCGAAGTTGGGATCGCCGAGGCGCGGCGCGGCGAGCAGCAGACCAGGGGCAAGCGATCGTAGGCTCATGAGTGTCGTGCGGCGCCTCCGTGCAGTTGGCTCACGATAGCCCGGCTCGCCGACGCTCGCCCGCCCGTCGATTGCGTTCGTGATCGAACGTTGCCCGGTGACGCTCGCCGCCCCTACGGTATAGAACTCGCGCGCCATGGCGAACGAGTTCGTCTTCACGATGCACGATGTGCGAAAGGCGTATCCCCCGAACCGCGAGGTTCTCAAGGGGATCACCCTCGCGTTTCTTCCGGGCGCAAAGATCGGCGTCCTCGGCAACAACGGGAGCGGCAAGAGCACGCTCCTGCGAATCATGGCGGGGGTCGACAAAGACTTTTCGGGCGAGGCCAAGCCGACGCCAGGGATTCGTGTCGGCTATCTCCCGCAAGAGCCGCCGCTCGACGAGACCAAGGACGTCAAGGGCAACGTCGAGCTCGCCGTCGCGCACATCCGCGCGCTGCTCGTTCGCTTCGAAGAGCTCGGCAACAAGCTCGGCGAGTCGATGCCCGAGGCGGACTACGACAAGGTGATGGCCGAGTACTCGCGCGTGCAGGAAGAGATCGATCGCACCAACGCGTGGGAGCTCGACCGCCAGCTCGAAATCGCGATGGACGCGCTGCGACTGCCGCCGGGAGACGCGGACGTCAAGACGCTCTCGGGCGGCGAGCGCCGTCGCGTCGCGCTGTGCCGAATCCTGCTCGAGCGGCCGGACATGCTGCTGCTCGACGAGCCGACCAACCACCTCGACGCCGAGAGCGTCCAGTGGCTCGAGCAGCACTTGAAGGAGTACCCAGGCTGCATCGTCTCGGTGACGCACGACCGGTACTTTCTCGACAACGTGGCGGGCTGGATCCTCGAGCTCGACCGCGGCGAAGGTCGTCCCTTCAAGGGCAACTACTCGCAGTGGCTCGAGGCCAAGCGAAAGCGCCTCGAGATCGAAGAGAAGCAAGCGTCCGCGCGCCAGAAGGTGCTCGACCACGAGCTCGAGTGGGTTCGCTCGTCGCCGCGCGCAAGGCAGGCCAAGAGCAAGGCGAGGCTCCAGTCGTACGAGACGATGCTCCAGCAACAGGGGCCGGACAAAGTGCTCGTCGCGGACATTCAGATCCCGCCGGGCCCGCGGCTGGGTGACGTGGTCATCGTCGCGGACAAAGTGAGCAAGTCGTTCGGCGACAAGCTGCTCTACGACAACCTCAGCTTCAACCTTCCGCGCGGCGGCATCGTCGGGATCATCGGGCCGAACGGCGCGGGAAAGACCACGCTGTTTCGCATGATCATGGGCCTCGACAAGCCCGACGGCGGAGCGCTCACCGTCGGCGAGACGGTCAAGCTCAGCTACGTCGATCAGAGCCGCGACGCACTCGATCCCAACAAGACCGTCTGGCAAGAGATCTCCGACGGAAAGGACCTGATCCAGCTCGGCAAGCGCGAGGTCAACTCGCGGGCGTACGTCGGCGGGTTCGCGTTCAAGGGAACCGACCAACAAAAACGTGTCGGCGACTTGTCCGGCGGCGAACGAAACCGAGTGCACCTCGCCAAGCTCCTGAAGAGCGGGGGAAACGTGCTGCTCCTCGACGAGCCCACCAACGACCTCGACGTCGACACGCTCCGCGCGCTCGAGGACGCGCTCAACGATTTCGCTGGGTGCGCCGTGATCATCTCGCACGATCGATGGTTTCTCGACCGCATCGCGACGCACATCCTCGCGTTCGAAGGCGACTCGCGCGTCGTGTGGTTCGAGGGAAATTACCAGGACTACATCGCGGACAAGATCAAGCGTCTCGGCGAAGACGCGGTGCAACCGAAGCGCATCAAGTACCGCCGACTCACGCGAAGCTGAGCCCATGGCGACCGCGGACACGCGTCGACTGATCCGTCCGCGGCTCGATCGCGCGCTCGTCGACGCCGCGATCGACTCGCTCGACGCGCGGTTTCCGTCGGACCGCATCGTGCGCGGCGAGCGCGGTTGGATCGTGCGCGACGACGCGCCGTGGTTTCTGCTCTTCGCGGCGGTCGCGCTCGTGTTGCTCGCGGGCATCGCGCACACGGGCGCCGCGCGCGCCGCGGGCTTTCCCCGGTCGCTGCGAGCCCTACCGTGGCTGCTCGACGCGGGCTGGATCGCGTGCGCAGCGACGTTCTTTCGGCGCTTCTGGGGCGCGTGCGCGATCTCGCTCCGCGAGCAGACGCTGGTGTTCGAGTGGACGTTTCGAGGCCGCGTGCTGCGCGCGGTGACGGTGGACGCCGAGGACGTGCAAGCCGTGAGGCTCGCGGGCGAGCGCACGGTGACGCTCGAAGGCCCACGGAATCAAGTGCTCGCGACGCCGTACGTCGGCGCGACGCTCGACCCCCCGTGGCTCTCGCGCTGGCACTGCGAGGCGGTGGCTTCCCTGTGCGAGCGAGCGCTGTCGCGGTGACGATTTGGGGACGGTGCTCTGATCCTCGCATTTGCAATCGAGCTGACCAGCGCTGCGGCCAATCGTATCGGACAAAATAGTACTTATTGCCAGCGTGCCGAATTGTCGCCGCGGTGGGTTGCGCGACGCCCGCGCGCGTGCTGGCAATAAGTACCTCGAGGTCGTTTTTGATCCACTGCATTCCTGTGCTGGTGGATTGCAAATGTGAGGATCAGAGCACCGTCCCCACTCGCCGGCCCTTCGCACGTTCGCCGCGATTCCCCGTGAGAAATCACCGGCCGTTGGCGATGAGCAGGTGCACCGTGTCGCCGTCGCGCGTGGTCATCTCGCGCACGCGGTAGCGGCCGTCCGGTTGGCTCAAGGCCACTTCGCACAAGCGTGCCGCGTTGTACGGGCACGCGCGGCAGCGCGAGGGGGACGTCGTGCGGCTCGGCTCGCGATCGCCCTTCCAGTAGCCGAGCGCCCACGACACGTCGCGCTCGGCCGCGAGCTCGTTGTGCGGAAACACAAACAGCGTGAACGCGCTCGAGTCGAGCCGCCGCACGCCGAGCCCCGCGATCGGATCGGGCATCTGCGCCGTGGTCGCGATGCGCCGCTCGCCCCACGGAGCGACGCTCGCGATGTCCGCGGCGCGCTTGGCCATCGTCTCTGCGAGGTTCTCGGGCCGCGGCCCCCCTCGCGGAATGACCGCGACCGCGTGCACGAGCTCGCTCGTGTCGAAGCCGCTCGCGCGAAGGAGCTTTCCGTACGCTTCGACTTGCACGACGTGCGTCGGGTAGAGGTCGCGTCGCCCAGAGAATTTCCACTCGAGGAGCAACCGCGCGCGCGCCCCTTCGAGCTGCACACGATCCGCGCGACCGATGAGCGGAACGCCCTCGACCTCGCCCGCGAGCCCGAGCTCGACGAGCCCCATCTTCTCGCCCACTTCGATGCGACGAGTGACCTCTTCCTCGGTGATCGGCTCGGCCTCGGCCTCGAGGCGCGCGTGCCCTTCGTTGCCAGCTGCGAGCTCCGCGCTCGTCACCCGCACGTCGTGCTTGGTCCCGAGGTGGACCTGCATCTCGCAGTAGTACTGGTTCGCGAGCGTGCTCACCGCGACACGCCTGGGAGGAACCGGCGGCGGATTCGCGACCAGCTCTCGGATGCGCTCGAGCTTCTCCTCGACGAAGAGCGCCTTGGCCACCGCCTCGAAGCCGTCCTTTCGCACCTGCGAATAAAACGTCTTGAGCGAGACCTCGACGATGCTCGCGCCCTTGAGCATCTCCCACGCGCCCTTGCGCGAGCCGCGGCTCACGAGCAACGCCACGAACGAGCGAAAGAGCTCTCGCTCTCGCTCGCCTTCGTGGGTGTTCGCAGCGCTGTCAGCTTCGACGGTCATCGTCGCGGTGCGTCACTCTAGCACCGACCCCCGACTGCCAAACCCCTCCCGCGCCAAACACGCACCACAAATTCGCGAATCGGTGATTTAGCCTTTGCTCTCGTCGTTGGCCGCAGCCGCGGTGCGGCGCGCGTCCTCTTCGGCGATCGCGCGCTTCAGCCACACCTTCGCGTTCTTCATCTTGCCGACGACGTCCGTGCGGGCGCAGAGCGCCTTCCACGCGGCTTCTTTGTGCTCCGCGGCGAGCTCCGCGATCTCTGCGCGGTGCTTGATCCACACGCTCACGGCCTCCGCGGGGAGCTCGATCTGCTCGAGGTCCACTTGAAACGCCTGCAGCGCCGAGGGCAGCTCTGCGGGCGGCGGCGGTGGAACTTCAGCGGCCGTCGGCGCCGTGTCGTTCGCAACCCCATCGCCAACGCCGAGCTGCGGAACGTCCACGTGCGCGCGGCTGACGTGCGCGGGGATCGTCTCGATCTCGGTCTCGTCGAGCATTCCCAACCCGAGGATCGAGAGCGTCGCGCGGCGCTTGGCCTTGGTCTCTGCCTTCATCAGCCCGTTCAACGGATCGTTGACCGGAACCGTCGCGACCGCGGTCTCGACGCGCCCGTTCGGGTGCGTCGCGCGGCAGACGGCGTAGATCATCTTCGTTCCCGCGACGTCGATCACGCGCGGGCCGTCGATGATCTCGCGGTTCAACCGGTGGATCGCCGCGAGCTGATCGGTCGCGCCGCGCGTCGGGTACAAGATCTCTTTGCCGTTGAGCCGCAGGATCGCGAAGGGCTGCGTCGCCGCCGTGAGCCCGAGCGCCTCGCACATTTGCAGGTAGAACTTCGCGCGCTCCTCCGGCGAGAGCGCCGAGATGTCGCCGCGAAGCACCATCGACTCGACGACGCGCGCCGTGGTCTTGGGGTCGAACTCGCCGATGTCCTTCACGGGAGCCTCGACGGGCTCGACCTTCTTGATTGCCTTGACGGTCATGATTGCATTCACCCTTTCGATCGCTCGATGCTTGAAAAATTGCTGGCGAACAGCGCGCTGCTCCGCGCGGCGCTCAGTCGCACTCGTCTTCGTTTTCGACGCGCGCGAGCCACGCGTCGCGGCGCTCGTCGCACACCATCGCGAACTCGCCGTCGGCCGCGAGGATCGCGTCCGCGTCTTCGTCCCGCGCGAGGTCGAAGTCCGCGACGAACCCGTCGTCGTTGACCGGCGCAGGCGCGATCGAAATCGAGAGCGCGCGCTCGACGGCCGCTTCGCTCGACGCGAGCTTCGCGCCCGGCGTCCACGCCGTCTCGGCCGTGTCGTTCGCCGCGAGCTCCTCGCGGAGCACGCGAATCATGTTCGATCCCGACTCGATCGCGTCGGCCACAGTGAGTTCGGTCGCCATCGTTGAAGTCTCCATCTCAGCGTCCTCGGCCTTGCGCGTCGCGCTCACGAGCGCACCGGTCGCTTGCAGACCACCGCGGGCAGTCCGTCGTTGTCCGCCACGCGAAACGCGAGCACGAGGACGCTCACCGCGTCGCGACCGTCGATCGCGACCTCTGCGCGCGCCACCGCCGCGCGCCGCGCGGGCGTCGCGTTGTCGTTGGCCGGAGTGTTGTCCCAGAGCGTGAAGAGGTGCATCGCGTCCTCGCTTCTGTCGCCGCACTCTCTTGTCTCGAGTGTTGCTGACGGACTCGATAGTGGGCTCGGACGCGGACGGGGTCAATTCAACGAGGACATACTATGTCACGCACAGAAACGCCGATTCGACGCTGGAATTCCGAGCCAAAGCGCGAAGGGTAAACTGAGACAGAGTATGTCCATCACTGTGCGCTGGCCTTCTGCACAGACCCTCGTCGAGCCCTGCGAGCGAACGCCGCCCGCCCCGCCCGGCGAATCGGCACCGCGCAGGTCCGCTCAGCCCCGCCGCGACCCAACACCCCTCTCAGCGAACGCGCGGAGACTCGACGCTGGTGATCGACAGGTAGATCTGCGGCGCAGGCGCGCGGCGCCCTCGCTCGGGCGGCGCGACGGGCTCGCTTCGGGCTCCCAAGCGCGAGGCGTCGATGCCCTCTTGCGTGAGCCTCCTCACGATGTCGCGCGCCCGCGCTTCGGCCACGGTCTCGCCTCCATCACGGTCGCCGGGAAGGCGCTCGGGAACCACCACCACCACGCGACGGATCGCGGTGACCGCAGCGATCGCCTCGGCGAGCGCCGAGATCACGCGCTCGCTTCGCGCGTTGAGCGTCGCCGAGTCGGGCTCGAACTGAATGGGCTCGGTCGTTCGAATCGCTTCTTGCTCGAGCCGCACCGGGCCCGCGCAACCCGCGCGATCGGGGTTGGTGCTCGGCGAGCCCGCGACCGCCGGACACGCGTCGTTCGCGTCGGGCACGAGGTCGCGGTCGCGATCGGGCATCGGGCATCCGGGCGCGTCGCGGTTGGCGTAGAAGCCCTGAAATTCTTCGACGCATTGATCGCGCGAGTTGCCGACGCCATCGCGATCGTTGTCTCCATCGGGGCACCCCGAGCGCGTCGGGTGCGGCGACGAGCCCTGCGGAACCTGCGGGCACTGGTCCACGTTATCAGGGACAGTGTCGCGGTCCGAGTCGAACGCCGGGCATCCCAAGCGCCGTCGATCCGCGTTGCCGTTGGCGGGCTGGTCGGGGCATTGATCGAGCGTGTCGAGCACGCCGTCGTTGTCTTGATCGGCGTTGTCGTTGCTGATCCCAGAGCCTCGATCGACGACGCGCTGCTCGTCGACGGTGCGAACGGGCTCGCTCTTCGGGATGCGAAAGATGATGTCGAGCCCCGCCGTCCAGAACTGCGCGTCCGATCGCGGGCGTCCTGTGCCCTCTTGCAACACGTGGTGGTAGCGCGCGGTCGGCCCGAGGATGAAGAAGTTGGTGATCTCGTAGGTGACGCCCAAGCCCACGTCGAAGGCGAAGCGCGTGAGCGAGCCGTTGCCCGTTCCGCTCGGCATGAGGCCGGCGTTGGCGTTGGCGTCGACCGAGATCCCGAGCGCGCGCCAGATCGTTGGCATGAAGCGCAGACCGCCGCCCACGGTGGTCAACCGGCCGGGGTCTCGCGGCATGCTCGTGAGCGGGTCGTTGCCCGAGAAGAAGAAGCCCGTGCCCGCGCCGACTTGAATGGCCGCGAACGAGCTGAACTCGAGCGAGACGCGCAGCGAGCCCATCACGTTGGCTCGGTCGAAGCCGAGGATCTGGCGCTGGACGGGGGGAAACATCGTTCCCGCGCCGACGTCCAAGTGAAAGCGAAAGCGGCGCGCGAAGGGCTGCGCCTCGGCCTGCGTCGGCATGGCCGCGAGCGCCCCGAGGATCGAGAGGGCCGACAACCAAGCTGCTTTGCGCGTCACGCTCATGGCCCGCGGGACTCTATCAAATCTCGCTCCCCCGCCGCGCGCTCTGTTCGTCCGTCGCGCACCCCCCCCTGATACGTCGCGAACCTCGGTCGGAGAAAAGCCGAGAGCCCGAGGGTCCTTTCGAACTCTCGGGCTCTCTCCGCTGCGCGGTGGACGGGACTCGAACCCGCGGCCTCCGGCGTGACAGGCCGGCGTTATAACCGACTTAACTACCACCGCGTCTCGCGACGTGAATCGCGACGGGCGCGGTATGTATCCTCGCGCCCTGGGGCTGTCAAACCCCAATTCGACGGGGTACGAACTTTTCGCGAAACGCCCGAGCGTTCTGCGGTTTTCGCGCGCTCGCGCCGAGCGCACTTCAGCCCTTGAGGGCGTTGGCCGCGATCACGATGCGCTGGATCTCGCTCGTGCCCTCGTAGATCTCCGTGATTCGCGCGTCGCGATAGTGCCGCTCGAGGTCGAACTCCGTGCTGTACCCGTAGCCGCCGAACACCTGGATCGCTTGGTGCGCCACGCGCGTGGCCATCTCGCTCGCGTAGAGCTTCGCCATCGCGCTCTCGCTCGAGTGCCGGACGCCCTTGTCCTTGAGGTACGCCGCGCGCCAGATGAGCAGCCGCGCCGCGTCGATCTCCGTCGCCATGTCCGCGAGCTTGAACTGAATCGCCTGGTGCTGCGCGATCGGCACGCCGAAGCTCTTTCGCTCCTTGCTGTACGCGACCGCCTTCTCGAACGCGGCGCGCGCGATCCCGAGCGCTTGCGCGGCGATCCCGATGCGCCCTCCGTCGAGCGTCGCCATCGCGACCTTGAACCCGCTGCCCTCGCCGCCCAAGCAGTGGCTCACGGGGACGCGGACGTTCTCGAAGAAGATCGTGCACGAGTGCGCGGCGCGGATCCCGAGCTTGTCGTCGTGATGATTTCGTGTGACGCCCTGCGCGTCGAGCGGAACGAGGATCGCCGTCGCGCCCTTGTGCCCGATCCCCTTCGTCGTCATCGCGAACAGCACGATCGTGTCCGCGAACGGTCCGTTGGTGATCCAGTTCTTCGAGCCGTTGATCACGTAGTGATCGCCGTCGCGCTCGGCGAAGGTCGCCATCGTCGCCGCGTCCGAGCCCGACATCGGCTCGGTCAACCCGAAGCACCCGAGCTTCTGTCCGCTCGCGTACGGCGCGAGAAACTCTTTCTTCTGCCAGTCCGTCCCGAACTTGTAGACCGGGTCGCAGTAGAGCGAGTTGTTCACCGACATGATCACGCCGGTGCTCGCGCACGCCGCGCTGATCTCTTCGAGCGCGAGCGCGTAGCTCACCGCGTCGAGCCCGCCGCCGTCGTACTCGTTGGGGATCGCCAGCCCGAGAAACCCGAGCTCGGCCATCCGCTGCACGAGGTCCTGCGGCCAGATGCCCTTCTTGTCGAGCTCCTTGGCTCGCGGGGCCACTTCGCGCAGCGCGAAATCGCGCGCGCTCTTTTGCACCATCAACTGCTCTTCGGTCGGAGCGAAATCCATCACTGACCTCTCTATCTCGAAGCGCTCTGCGCGCTCACTTTCCTGCAAACTTGCGGGGCGCCTTGGGGTCCACGACGAACGCGCGCATCCCGGTCTTCTGATCCTCGGTGCCGAAGCACAAGCCGAACGCCTGCACCTCGAGCTCGTTGGCCACCGGCAGCGGAACGTCGTGCCCCGCGCGCATCACGCGCTTCGCCTGCGACACCGCGATCGGCGCGTGCGCCGCGAGCTGCAGCGCGATCTCGTCGACCTTCGCGACGAGCTCGTCCTGCGTGAACAGCCCGTCCACGAGACGAATGCGCTCGGCCTCGGCGCCGTCGATGATGTGCCCGCGAAAGACCAGCTCGCGGCACTTGCCGACACCCACGCGACGCGCGAGGCGCTGCGTCCCGCCGAAGCCAGGGATCACGCCGAGGGCGACCTCGGGCTGACCGAAGCGCGCTTTTTCTCCGGCGTAAATCAAGTCGCACGCCATCGCGAGCTCGCAGCCGCCGCCGAGCGCGAAGCCCTGCACGCGCGCGATCACGGGAAACCGCGCGTGCTCGATCCGCTCGCCGAGCATGTGCCCGTTGCGCGCGAAGTGTCGCGCTTGCTCCGTTCCGTAGTCGGCCATTTCGGCGATGTCCGCGCCGGCGGCGAACGCCTTCTCACCAGCGCCCGCGAGGATCGCGACGCGGACGTTCGCGTTCTCCTCGAGGTCGGAAAATGCCTTCGACAGCGCTGCGACGACGCTCGAGTTGAGCGCGTTGAGCTTCTCGGGGCGGTTGATGGTGATCCGGGCGATAGGCCCATCGACTGAGACCAGGACGACGTCACTCATGGCGCGGCGTTGGTATCACGGCCGACGCGCAACGCCCAAGCGCCGCGCCGCGCTCAAGGCGCGCAAACGAAGCCTCCCAGCGCGCTCGCGTCGGTCACCCCCATCGGCCGCGCGCCGACGTACGACGTGTGGCGAAACGGCCCCTGGCGCACGCCGCGCATCAACGGAACGGTGCCCGGCAGCTGCGCGTCGCTCGTCTCGAACGTCTGTCCTGTGTTTCGAAAGCCGCACATCGTGGCGCAGCCGCACCAGTCGCAGCTCGACGCTTCGTTTGGAAATCGACTGAGCATTCTGCCCGGGAGCGCGGACTTGAGGACGTACAGCGTGCTTCCCGCGCCGACGCGACGGCACAGGACCGACCAGTCTGCGCCGCCGGTGTTCGAAAACTCCTGGAGCAGCGTCGTGCGATTCGTGCGCACGTACATCGGGACGCCGAGCGGCTCTTCGGCGCAGGCGCTCGTTCCGTTGCAGGTTCGTCGGGTGCATGCGTCGGTCGTGCACGTGAGGGCTGTGCCCCGACAGAGCCCTGCGCGACACGTGTCCGCGTAGGTGCACGGGTCGCCGTCGTCGCACGTCGCGCCCTCTTCGCACGCGCGACAGGTCCCGAGCGCGCATCGGTCCGGCGCTGCGCACTGCGAATCCGCAGAGCACGGCCCACAACGGCCTGCGTTGCACACCAAACCCGGAACGCACTCCGCCGACGAGACGCACGGCGAAGGCTGCTCGACCACGTCGGCGTCCGACGCTCCGAGCGGTGTCCCGACGCAACGACCGTCGAGGCATCGCTCGCCGCGCTCGGCGCACACCGACGCGATCGTGCACTCGTCGTCGGTGTCGCGACAGCGATCGCTCGGCAGTCCGCAGCTCAACGACAACACGACGCGCACCACCTGTCGCGCGTTGGACACGAACACGATCGACCGAGACACCTCGCGAAACCGCAGCGGCGGCTCGCCCCGCGGTCCCGTCGCCGCCTCTGCGCTCACGACGACGCGCGCTCCCATCGCCGCGCTCGTCCCACGGATGACGCCGAAGCTCACGGGATATCGCGCATGTGTCGCAGCGTCGCTCGTCGGATAGCGCACGCGCGCGACGCGACTCGACGCGTCTGCGGGAAACGTCATCCACGCATCAGCGCTCATCGCGAGCCGTCGCTCGGGAGGGATGTCGGTGTCGACGATCACCAGCACTTCGGTCGCGGGCGCCGCGCACGAGCAGAGCGCGAGCGCCATCGCTCCCCACGCAAGCGCGCTTCGAAATCGAACGCGACCGTTGATCGCTGCGTCGACGTGCATGCGACGAATCCTCGACGAGAGTCTCGTTGATCGCCGCGTGTTCGAGAACGATCCGCGCGAAGAAATCCGCAACGACCTGCGCGTTCACCGCCTCACTGTCTCCTCCGAGGAGACACTTGCTCGCGCGCGCAGCTCGGATACATCCCTTCGAAGCGCGCGACGAACGCGCACGAAATGCTGGAGAACGAGCGAGCGAACGAGCGTGACATCTTCTCGAAACAAACTCGTGCGAAGCTTGTCTCGCCCGTGGCCGCACGATCGAACCGTGCTGCTGACGCGCGTCGTGCGCGCTCGTCCCTCCGGCGTTGGTACCTCGAAGCAACAGGAGCTCGCTGCCATGCGTAGACGCGATTCGATAGGATTTTTGCAGTGCTCGATTCGGTTCGCGGGTGCGCTCGCCGCGAGCGTCGCGCTCGTACGGTGCGCCCCGATCGACGAGCCGTCGATGCGCCAGGACGCTTCGCGAACGGGGCGCGACGGCGCCGTGCCCGACGCCACGATGCAAGACACCGCCATCGACTCGCCACAATCGCCGCTCGACGTGGTCGATCCTCCGGACGTCGAGTCGATCGACAGCCGCGCGCCCATCGACGTTCGCGTGACGGACACGGGCGTCGCGACGCCGGACGTCCCGACGATCCCGACGATTCCGGGCTGCACACCTTTTCAAGATCGGACGACCTCGCTGGTGTTTCAGCCGTCTCCGCCGGTGGCTCCCAATCGCGCGATCGCGCACGTCCGCGGCCCCGACGGGTGGACGAACATCGGGACGCGGATGACGTCGACGTCGGGGCGCGTGCTCGACGGGATGTGGGGCGGCGTCGTGATGGAACCCGGGGGATTTCACTGGCAGTACATCTTCGATCCCACGTACACGGGGACGTACTGCGTCGAGGTCAGGAGCGATCCTTCGAGCACCCTTCGTTGGCGCGGCGTCGTGCGGATCGACGGGCGCGATCCAGGGCCGGTGATGGACTCGGGCGTCCCGACACCCTGCGCAAACGGCTGCTACGTGACCGCAGCCAATCGCGCGACCAACATGCCCACGAGCTCGTGCGCCGCGGACGGCGAGTACCGCGCAGGAACGGAGACGGACGCGACGCCGACCTGTTGGCGGTGCCGCGCAGCGACGCGAGCAGGCACGACCATGGCGGCGGGCTGGGTCGGAGGCGGACGCTTCGCGGTGTGCAACGCGTCTGTTGAAACCGCACCGGTAGACGGTCCAGGCGACTTCTTTCTTCCATGGACGGGAGGCGTTGGAAGGCGCGTCGAGCAAGGGCCGAACGGCGGCTTTTCGCACGGTGGAATTCAAGCGTGGGACTTCGGCGGCGGCGGCGCGGACACGGCCGTTCGCGCGACCGCGGCGGGCACCGTTCGCTACGCGCGGTTCAACTCCAATCGCGGCTGCGGTGACAGGAGCTGCATCGACGACGCGAACTATGTGGTGATCGATCACACGATCAACGGGATGGCGGTTCAGTCGCTCTACTATCATCTCGCGTACGCAGCGACGCCCCCCGTGGCAGCGACGGACCGCGTCGCGCGCGGACAGATCATCGGCTACATCGGGAGCACCGGTTGGTCGACGGCCGCGCACATCCATTTTCACTTCCAGCGCTCGTGCGGCGGCGTGTGGTGCAACAGCGGGACAGTCGACTACCTCACGCTCAACGCGAGCGGCTTCCGTGACGTCGGTCGAATCGCTGTGGGAAACTCGTATTCGAGCGGCAACAGTCGATGACTCCGAGACCCTGCGACGACGCTCGATTTGCCACGCGTGCTCGCGTCGTCGTGGGGTGGTTCTTCGCAGCGCTCGTCGCCGGGTGCGCGCCCGCTTCGCCGCCGCTGAGCGACGTCGCGTCGATGGACGCACGCGAAGCCGCGACCGGCGTTGTTGAAATCGAGTGTACGAATTCAACATGCCCGACGGTCGCCATCGCCGGCGAGCGCGTGGCGTCGCCTCCGTTCCGCGGCGTCGGAGATCCTTCGCTCGAGTTCGACCCGTCGACGTCCGCGCTGTGGCTCTCGTACTCGAGCCTCGCGCCGTACGAGTCCGCTGGGCAAACCCTGTTCGGCGTGAGCCTCGCGCTCGCGCGAAGCGACGACGGAGGCCGGACGTTTCGCAAGGTCTCGGACCTCGCGACCGTGACCAGAACGAGCGAACCGACGCGCATGTTGGCGACGATGCACGAGGTCTCGACGGTCGCGCTCGGACCTTCGGGCGCGGTCGCCGCGTGGCTCGACTACACGCAGACCTTCATCGAGGGCGGCCGCGATCGCCGCGCGGACCTGCACCTCCGCCTCGCCGCGGCGCCTTCGGTGGACGCGTTGCCCGCCGCGCCGCCCGAGCGGTGGCTTCGCGGAACAGTGAGCGGCACCGACGACCTCGGCCGCGTCGTGCTCGAGCCGCCGACGCCCGTTCGGTTCGACTCATCGATCGTGCCGGGACACGCGTGCCTGACGTTCACCGAGCCGACGCTCTATGCGAGCAACGGACGGATGTTTCTCGCGGCAAACTGCATTCGCGCGATCGCGCCAGCGGACTACTCGCTCGAGCTCTTCGAGCTCGACCCGCGCGCGCCCACGAGCGCTCGGCCTCGGTGGATCGGGACGCTCCTCGACGGTGCCGATGCCGTCGCGCTCGGAGCGACCTCGCTCGAACAAGCGGACCTGGCCCTCGCGCGCGACGGATCGTTGCTGCTCCTCGTCACGCAAGTCACCGGTCCGCTCGCGTGCACAGGCGCTCCGACGCATCGCGGCTGCCTCGTGCTCGAGGTCGACGACATCGATCGCGCGCACGTTCGCCGCGGCGAACGCGGCCCGTGGGTCCGCGCTCGCATCGGCGCCGACATGGTGTCCACCGCGCCGGGGCCAGGTCTGTGCACCTACGATCGCAACAGCGAGACCGGCGTGTTGATCGTGGGGACGCGCTGCGGAGCCAACGGACTCACGTTCGAACTGCGACGCACGGGCCTGCATCCGTAGGTCCTGTCATCGCGATTCATCCCTGTTTTCGCAGGGACGCCGCGCACGCCTCGCTCACGGCCCACTCGGCGAGCGCGATCGATCGCTCGGTTGGCAACGCCTCGAGCATCCACGACCGGGGCACGATGTGCGCGCTCGTCGCACGCTCCTTCCACGGCTCGAAGCGCTCTTCGAGCGTCGGGTTCGTCGTGGGCGTCGATGCAGATTCGCTTGGTAATCTTCGAGCGATCGCGACGCGCGAGATGACGTCGAGCCGCTCGTCGAACGTCGTCGCGCCGTCGAGCCAATCGAACGTTCTACCTTCGAATCGCGCGACGACCTCGGCGAACCTTCGCAGCGCGTCGGTCGTCGCGAACGGCAGCAAGCGATCGATCGCGATCCGCTCGCGCAACAGGACGACTCCCACGTCCGCGACCCGCACGATCAGCGCGTCGAAGAGCCGCGCGAGCGCTGCGCAGCCGATCGCGTCGCCGCGAAGGCGCTGAACGAGCGCCGAAACCCCCGGCTCGAACAGCCAGTGTCGCTCGCGAAAAGGACCCTCGCTCGCGATCCATTGCAGCGTCTCGTCGCGTGTCCACGACCACCGCGACCGCATCCACGACCGCTCTTGCGAGACCCAACGCGCGAACTCGGAGTCGCGCCCGTCTTCGCCGCAGGGGCCGAATTCGTCCACGACCAAGCCCGCGTCCGCCCACGCGTCGAGCAGGCGCCACCAGTCGTCCGCTGCGATCGACGGCGTTGCGGAGCGCATCCACGCCGAGAGCAGATCCGATCGCTGCGCGAGCAGCCAATCGACAAACGCGCGATCGATCGTCGCGCCGTGCGTTCGAATGTGCGCGGAGACCTCGCACACGCCAGCTTCGTCCAGTCGACGAACGAGCGCCTTGCGCTGCGCAAATGGAACGGCCAACAGCACCACCAACAACGACTCCGAGAACACACCGTCGTGTGTCGTCGCGAGCCACGGTCGCCAGCCCGATGCTTCCGAAGTCATCCACGCATCACGCAGCGCGACGGCGCCTTCGATCCCGTGCTTCGCACACGCTTCGACGGCGCGCGCGATCGATGCGCGATAGACGAACACCGGCGTCCACTTGGCGCGCGCTGCGACCCTCGCGACGAGCGGCCAGACGATCGACGCCGCCGTCGCGTCTGCGAGAGGGAGGCTCTCGATATACACACACAGCGAGTCTCTCGGGCTGCCGACGAGGCTGTCGCGTTCGAACACATCGATAGCGTCGACCCATTCGCCGAATCGCTCGGCCATCGCGTTCGCCACCCGTCGCTGGTGCTCGGCGCCGAGCCTCGCTGCGTCGATGTATCCCCCGTTTTCTTCGAACGTGTTCACCGCGCATTCACGGGCGCGATCCGCCATCGTGTCCGACGCCCACGCGGCGAAGTCCAACCACTCGAACGTCGACGCGCGACGGCTTCGAAGCGCTTCGAACACGAAGTGTTCGATCGACGCCGAGCGCTCACGGGCGAGCACCCGACCGAGCGCGCGGCCGAGGCGCTTCGGCGCGCCGTGCGTGACAACGGACGGCCCGATCGAGTCGTTGGCGGGTACGAGCGCGATGCGCTCGAACCACCGTAGCGCCCGCTCCACCTCGTCGATCTCGAGCCATCGCTCGGCGAGCAGCGCTCGGCGATCGACGAACGGACCGTCCTCGCCATCGGGCCCCGTCAACCAAGAGTCGCTCCACTCGAAGAGCGCATCGTCGTTGGCGAAGAGCTCCTCGCGCGCGCCACGCAACCACGCGACAGCCCATCGGTGGATCGCGAGTGGCTCGCCGCTCGCCGCTTCGCGGATCCAACGGTCGATCCAGTCGGCCGCGCGCGTTCCGTAGGCGTCGCGTAGCGCGGGCAGCTGCTCGAGCAGGGCGCGGTCGCTCAGGTGCCACCCTGCGTCTCGATCGAGCGGCGGTGGTCGAAGCGCGCGCGATTGCGTGTCGAGCCATTCGCTCGCGCGGTGACCGCAGAGCGCCTCGACGACTTCGACGGCGGATTTGCGGTCGATCAGCCCGAGCGCGATCGCTCGCTCCCAGCGCTGCTCGTCGAACTCGGCGATCGACGGCGCCCCGAGGTCCCGCGCGACACACGCCCGCACGAACGCTTCGATCGCGTCGGCGCGCTCGCCCTGGTCCGAGTTCTTCAGCCGTTGTTCTGCTTCGCGTGCGGCCGACGCAAGCGCGACGTAACGATCGCACTCGGTTCGGTGCCGCGACAGCCACGCGCGAAGCTCGTCTTGCTCATCAGGAAGCGCCACCGCGCGAGTGGCTAACCAGCGCATCGGATGCACGCAACGCTGTCTGCTCGCATCGAGGGCGGATGACCCTCGACAGTCGCGACCATCGTGTTCACCGTCCCGCCCTTCGTCGTGACAGAACCAGACTTCGCTCGCATCGACGCGCTGCTCGCTTCGTCCCAGTTTCACGATGCGTGGAGCGCGCTTCGACCCTTGCTCAGCTACGACGCAAAGCTCGTGGCCAGCGCGCACGGACCACGATTGCTTGCGCTCTTCGCCTCCGTCGGTCGAGGGCTCGGCGTCGCGCCCGCGCAGGCTGCGCTCGAAGCGGCTGCTGCGTCGCCAGACAGCCCGCAGGCGCTCTACGACGCTGCGTACGCTCTCTACGAAGAGCGCTTGTTTACCGCGGCGGCCGCGCTCCTCGATCGCGCCGTCTCGATCGCGCCGGGCGTGCGCGGGCTCGTGACCGAGCTCTGCTCGAACCTCGAAGCGCTGGGGCTCAACGACGCAGCCGTGTTCGAGCTCGAGCGCTCGGGCTTGCACCGAGCCGACCCGTGGTGCCGGTACTTGTACGCGTTCAACCTGGTGATGAGCGGCCGCATCGCGGATAGCGAGTCTGCCAGCGCGTCGCTGGACCGCGATTCGCGCGACGAAAACATGCTCGCCGCGGTCACTCAGCTCGACGCGATGCACGCTCGCGCACGCGCCCTCGGCGCCGTGACTCGCCTCGACGATCGCGACCTGACGGGATGGCACGCCGTGTTGAACGCGAGCGTGTTGCTCCACGAATCGCCAGACGGCTACGACGAGCCCATGCACGGTCGCTACGCGTGGCTCAGCGACAGCTACGCGCTGATGCGCGAGGGGATCGAGTCGCTTCGCGCGCTGTCGACCGCGATGGAATGGCGACTTTCTCGGGTCATTTCGGGGCCCGATCGATCGAGTCGCATCCTTGCGCTCGCCGCATCACAGCTGCTCTCGCTGCCGCTCGTGCCGTGGAGCGAAGGAGCGACGAGCGACGGGCTCGTTGTGATCGCCGACCTCGACGCCGTGGGTGACGTCGAGGTGCTGAGGACGCTCGCGCAACATCGTCCAGGACTGCGCCTCTGGGCGCACGCGAGCAACTGGGTGAACCCGTTTCCGTACGCGCCAGACCTCACGACGATGCTCGTTCAATCGCGGGTCGATCCGTGGTCGGGGGGCGCGATGCGCGTCGATCCAGAGACGCAACAGGTCGTCGTCGCCGAGCCCGACAACGAGCCCGACGCTTTGCACGCGAGCCGCATCGTGGACGCGTCGATCGAGCGCCGCAGCGCCCGTTCGATCGATGACGTCGTCGCGATCGTGCGCGCGGCACGCTCGCTCCCTGCGCCATCGAGCCTCGGGGTCTTTCGCGACAACGGTCGCCGCACGATTCAGCGCATGGGAAGCGCGGTGAAGAGCAACTACTTCACCTGACGAGTTCGAGCTCCCAGCGGTCCATGATCGCGCTCGCGAGCGACGCGCGTTCGGCCGGAGTGAGCAGACCCGCGAGCACCTTCCAGTCGTTTTCACCCTCCTCACGTGCGATCGCGAGGATGTCGTCGCGCGAGTGACGCACGCCAGTCTCGCGGTCGACGAGCCACGGATTCCACGGCGGTGGAGCACCCACGCGCTCGATGACGGCGAGCAATCGCTGTTCTTCTTCCGTGGTGCGCAGGTTTCGCCACCAATAGCCCGTGCTCCTCGTTGGATACGCCACCACACGTTGTTCGATCGTGCGCATGCGCCACTCGGCCCACGAATTGCCGTCGATTCCGCCCGGCGCGATGTGTTCGAGCCACTCGTCGAACCACGGCGCGCAGTACGCGTTCGTTGCAAGCATGAGGTCGAGAACAGAGTCGGTGACCGAGCGCAAATCTTTGTTCGCGCCGAACACGCGTTCGAACGCGTTTGTGAACGATGCTCCGCGTGTTCGTTGCAGGATAGGCAGCGCTTTCGTGACGAGCCGTGCGACTTCGTCGCTGCGCTGAGCCAACGCCACGACGGTGTCGTCTGCAGCGAACGGCCACAGCACCAACGCCGCGGCGACCCGCGCTTGCGTATGGGGGTGATCGGGTTCGTTCAGGACCAGTTCTACCAACGAATCGCCAAGCGATCGCAGCATCACCCTGCCGTGTCTGGACCTCGCGAATCGCGCCGTTAGCGCGGTGGTTCCTGGTTCGACGATCCACTCTGCGCTTGCTCGTGTTGGCGTCGATGCGAGCCACGCGAGCAGTCGCGGCTCATCCCAAGCCCAGCGATTGTCCGTCGGGTCGTCGAGCGCGCTCGCGCGTTGATCGTGCAAATGCGCAGTGAATCGATCGACCGCCTGAAAGTGTTGCTCGGCCTGTCGCGGGCGTCCACCTCGAGCCCATCGGTCGAGCGTCCACCACAGAAGCTCCCACTCGACCTCGGGGGCGATCCGATCGTCCCAACGTAGCGCCCGCTCCATCATCTCGCCGACGTTCAGCGCCGCGAACGCCCGCTTTCGGCGCTCGAAGTCGCGGTCGATCCAGCACCCGATCTCGTCGAATCGCACGGCGTTCGCGCGCTCGAGCCGGTCGGCGATCGAGCGCTTCGTGCGGACGTCGCACTGCAATAGAACGTCATGGAGCTCGCCCGGCGCGTACTCACGTTCGCGCGCGACTGGCCCTGGATTCTCGAGCCCGACAGCAGATCGCAATCCGCTCCACGTCTCGGGGCTCGAATCGACGACGCAAGCGCGTGAGGTCGTGAGCCGATCGATGATCGGAGCGGCGATCGACGCGCACTCTGGGTCAGACAGCGCAAAGCAACGCACCCTCGCCAACGTTGTGAGGCGCGAAGGGTCCGCCCAGTACTGCCATTCATTGGGAAGGTCGCGCGACCACCGCGAGTTCCATCGTTCTGCCGCTGCCCTCGATGCGCGCAGTCTGTGTGCGCGATCGTGCAGCGCATCAGCTTCGATCACCCCGAGGTCGCGCTCGAACGCCGCGGTGGCGCGCTCGTCACACGCGGCAGCGAACGACTCGCTCGCCCAGTCCCGAAACCCGAGCCATCGTCGGGGCGCCGCGTCGCTCTCGACAAGCTCGCCAAACGCGACGCGCTCGAACTCGCGCCATCGCTCGGGCGTGCACTGCCGTTTCACGTGCTGAACGCACTCGGTCGGCGGCGCGGCGAACCCTCGCGGGCTCGAAGCGCGGTCACTTTCGTTCGAATGCGCTCGAAAGAGCCACCAAAGCCCCGACTCGACTTCACCCGCGAACGCGAGAATCGCAGCGATGATCGGTTGTCGGTCCCGGATCGCGACGCCGTCATCCACCGTGAACCACTCGTCGCCGCGCTCGATCGCTGTGCGGCGCAACGCGCGCTCACACTCCACCGTCGCGCCGCGATCGCGACGAACAACCGCAACGAAGAGCGCGTCGTGAAATCCGTCCCGCGTTCCGCTATCGCGCTCAAGCTCGGCGAACGCCTCGGACGCGAGCAGCGTCTCGCGAACGACCTCGTTGTCGCCGATCGCTCGGAGGATTCGCAGTACTTCGGTCGCTCGATCGAGCGACTCGAATGCGAACGCCTCTGTCGGGATCGCCCACTCCACCAACGTCGTCCACGGCGCCCTACGATCGCGAGCGACGCGGGTTCGCTCGGCGGGGTCCGTTTCGAGCGCAACGGTCGCCAGCGCTGACGGCCCGAGCACCCGCGCATCGACGAGCTGCGAGAGCGACACATCCGCCGATCGAAACGCGTCGATCCAAGCCGACGCACGCACGCGGGGCAGTTCGTTCTGCGCCGGTCGTCGCAGCTCGCTACGCGCGAGGACGTAGTCGATCACGGCTTCGCCATACGCCTCTCCGTCGCTCGCGTACGCGCGTTGCCGTAGGCGCTCGATGCGCGCTGCACGCTGCTCGCCGTCCCGCGCGTCGTCCCGCTGTCGCGCAGCCCACGCACGAATGCGCCCTCGCTCGTCGTCGCTCGACACTCCCTCGCTCGTTGCGACGCCGACACCACCCACGCAATCCCCCTCACCTCGCTTCAGGTCACTTTCTGCCCGTTGTCGTACCGATAGAACCCGCGGCCCGTCTTGCGCCCGAGCCATCCCGCTTCGACGTGCTTTCGCAGCACGTTTGCCGCGCGATACTTGTCGTCGCCGAGGTCGCGGTGCAGCACTTCGGCGATCGCGAGCACCGTGTCGAGCCCGATCAAGTCCGCGAGCTCGAGCGGGCCCATCGGGTGGTTGAGCCCGAGCTTGACGCCCTCGTCGATGTCCTTGGGCGTCCCGATGCCCTCTTGGAGCGCGAAGCACGCCTCGTTGAGCATCGGGATCAAGATGCGGTTCACGATGAAGCCCGGCGCGTCCTTGGCGGTCACGACGGTCTTGTTCATCTTGTTCGACAGCTCGATCGTCGCCGCGTACGTCGCGTCGCTCGTTTGTAGCGCGCGGATCACCTCGACGAGCTTCATGAGGGGAACGGGGTTCATGAAGTGCATCCCGATCACGCTCTCGGGGCGCTTGGTGACCGCCGCGATCTTCGTGATCGAAATCGAGCTCGTGTTCGACGCGAGGATCGCCCCGGCCTTCGCCGCGGCGTCGAGCTTGCGAAAGAGCTCGAGCTTGAGCTCGACCTTCTCGGTCACCGCTTCGACGATGAGGTCGCAGTCCGCGAGGTCCTCGATCGAGCCGACCGGCGTGATGTGCGCCAGCGCGGCGTCTTTGTCCGCTGCGGTGAGCTTGCCCTTCTCGACGAGCTTGCCGAGCGTCGCTTCGAGCTTGCCCTTGGCCTTGGCCGCGAGCTCGACGGTCGCGTCCGCGAGCTTCACTGCATAGCCCGACTGCGCGGCGACCTGCGCGATGCCCGAGCCCATCTGCCCCGCGCCGAGCACGCCAATCGTGTTGATCGTTGTCATGGAATTTGTCACGTCAGTTGATTGTGTGTGCGATCAAACGCGCTCGACGACGACCGCCACGGCCTCGCCGCCGCCGATGCACAGCGTCGCCAAGCCGCGCTTCTTGTTCTGCGTCTGCAGCGCGTTGAGGAGCGTCACCATGATGCGCGCTCCGGACGCGCCGATCGGGTGTCCGAGCGCGACGGCGCCGCCGAAGACGTTGGTCTTCGCGAGGTCGATTCCGGCCTTTTGCGCGACGGCGAGCGACACGACCGAGAACGCCTCGTTCACTTCGAACAGGTCGATGTCGTCGACCTTGAGCCCCAAGCGGAGCAGCGTCGTGTCGATCGCCTTCGCGGGCGCGGTCGTGAACCACTCGGGCGCCTGCGCGGCGCTTCCGTAGCCGACGATCTTCGCGAGCGGCGTGAGCCCCATGCGCTTGACCGCGTCGCCCGAGGCGAGCACGACCGCCGCGGCGCCGTCGTTGATCTTGCTCGCGTTGGCCGCGGTGATCGTCCCGTCCTTCGCGAACGCGGGGCGAAGGGACGACATCTTGTCGGGGTTTCCGCGCTTGGGCTCTTCGTCTTCGCTGACGGTCACCGCGCCCTTCTTCCCTTCGATCACGACGGGGACGATCTCTCGCGCGAACACGCCCTCGGCCTGCGCCGCGAGCGCGCGTCGGTAGCTCTCTTTGGCGAACGCGTCCTGCGCGTCGCGGGGAATCGCGCACTCCTTCGCGCAGATTTCGCCCGCAGATCCCATGTGAAAGTTGTTGTACGGGTCCCACAGCCCGTCGTGGATCATCCCGTCCACCATCTGCGCGTGGCCCATGCGCGCGCCGTTGCGGGCGCTCGGCAGGTAGTACGGGACCTGCGACATGTTCTCCATGCCGCCCGCGACAACGACCTCGGCGTCGCCGAGCAGGATGCTCTTGGTGCCGAGCATCACGGACATGAGCCCCGAGCCGCAGACCTTGCCCACGGTCGTGCACGGAACGGTGTTGGGAATCCCCGCGTAGATCGCCGCTTGGCGCGCGGGCGCTTGCCCCTCGCCCGCGGTCAACACGTTGCCCATGTACACTTCGCGAACGGCCGCGTGCGGAACCTTCGAGCGGTCGATCGCCGCATTGATGGCCGTCGCTCCGAGACGAACCGCAGCCACTTCGGCGAGCGCTCCCTGAAACGATCCGATCGGCGTACGAGCGGCTCCGACGATGAAGACCTCGATCTGGCTGGACATGTGCGCGTGCTCCTTCGAGGCTCGGCGGAGCTCTAAGCCCGCTGAGCGCGTTGCGGTCTCTTCAGCGTAGCCAGGCGCGTTCGATCGCCGGGCGCGCGGGGTTTTGACCGCGTCCACGCGCAATGGTCAAGCGCAGAGGCTGCCGCGGAAGAGCGGATTGCTCGCGGCTCGTCAGAATCCGCCCGACGCGCCGTTGCGGCACATCGCGCACATCGCCGGAGGACTCGGGCGCGAGCACGCCGCCGGGCAGTAGTTCACGCGGTTGAACACGAGCGGCCCGGCCATCCCGTCGTTGAACTCTTGGCATTCGCTCGAGAGCCCGCGGACCGTCATCTCACCGTAGCCGCCGTTGTCCACGAAGCGCTGCGCACACGAGACGTCCGCAGCGGTTTGCGTGCTCCAACCCGGAAGCGGCGGGAGCGTCTGCGGCATCGGCGGACGAGACGCTGTGAGCGTCGTTTGCACGCAGGACTCGGACAGCACGCAGTTGCTCGGCCGCACGGTCATGGACATCGCGTCCGCGGGCGCGTCGTAGCTGCGAAGTCGGTAGCAGAGCCTGAACGTTCCTCCGCAGTCGACGGTGAGGTTGCTCGAGCTCCAAGTGGGTGCGGGCGGCGGCCACGGCGCCATTCCCGTGCGCGATGGGCCGCAGCTCGTCGCGCCGCCGCCCATGTCGATCGACGAAGACGCGCCGAGCACGCGCGTGAACGCGGCGTCTCCGTAGATGAAGCACGGAGAGACGTTCGTGATGTTCCACGTGCCTTCGGAGAAGCAGTTGCACGCGCCGGGGCCGCGCATCACGCCCGGCGTCGGCAGCACCGCGCCCTCGCACGCGCCCCACACGGGAAACTCCGTCCCCTGACACGTCGTCATTCCGTCGCGGCATTGACCGCGATTTCGATTGATGCGCAGGCCCGTCCAACATGGCGCCGTCATCCCGTTCGCCGGGCACGGACACCCCTCGCGGTTCTTGTCTGGCGGACAACGCGGATCGTCCGTCTCGGGGTTGACCCCCACGTCGAGCGGAACTCGCCCGCCGTCCGCGTTGCACATGAACGGCGGCGGATCCTCTGCGAAAAACGCGTCCGGGTTGATTCGAACGCGACCGTCGTTGCGCACCGACGCGTCGTCGACAGCGCTTCCGCTGTCCATTCCACCGCTGTCCATGCCCGAGCCGCGCGCGTCCGTGACGACCCCTCGATCCGTTCGCGCGTCCGTCCGTCCGATCGGCGTCTCTTCGATCGCGCACGCGCCGAGCGCGATCGCGTTCGCAGCGACAAACGATCTGCGGAAGCACCTCGATCTTCGAAGTCTCTCGCTGCGCATGGGACGGGAGCTCCTCTCACCAAAATGCTACGGCGATTCTGGGGCGTTCGTCAGCTCCCGTTGTCGCGTTCTCGCGTGCGCGCGTTCGGCTGCGCCGGCGCGCCCTCGCCCTCTCTGGGCCGCTGCTCTTGTGACGGCGCTTGCTCGCCCTCCCGCGGTCGATCGCGGTTGGGTTCGCGGTCTCGAGGGCGGTCGCCCTCGCGCGCTTGTGGCCTTCGCGGCTCGCCGTAGTCCTCGTGGAGCTTTCGATCGAGCCGCGTCAACAAATGCCGCTCCATGTAGGTCGGCATCTGCGGAACCTGCACCACGACTCGCACGCCCACGACCCCGCCTACGTCCGCGGGAATGATCTCGATGGACGCCGCGCTCGTGCGAGTCGTGTCGCGGTACGTAAAGAGCACGAACCCCGTCTCGCGGTCGCGTTCGGTGATCGTGAAGCCGAGGTCGACGCGGACGAGACGCACGGTCGCGTTCCACGCTTGTTCGATGGGATAAGGAAGGTCGAGAGACTGCCGCGCTTCGGCCACGGACGGCGCGAGAACGAGCGACGCTCCGACAATCACAGTGGCCAAAAGACGCATGGCGAGACCTCTCGCGCCGTCCGATGCCACACATCGAAGGACGCCCGCCAGTTTTCGACGAGCGATCGATTCGCCGCGCTACGAGCGCTTCTCGCCGCGCGCGAGCGCGTCCATCACGCTCAGCTTCTCGGTGAAGATCGGAACGATCCCCGCGACGAGGTGAAACGCGAGCTGGCACACGTACATGAGAAACACGTACGCGGCGCCCTGCTGCACCACGATTTCGCGTGGAAAATACATGAGCAACGCCGCGAACACGCTGAACTGAAACGCGCCGAAGAGCCCCGGAGCGCTCGGCAACAGGATGCCCATCGCGAGCACGCCCATGACCGAAAACGCGTGACCCACGCTCATCGGAAGCCCGCAGCCCCAGCCGAGCAGCCACATCGTGAGCGCGTTGGCGCCCCAATACAGCAGCGTCTCGATTGTGAACGGCAGCATCAGCTTCGGGTCTGGCACCGCGCGAAGCCCGTCGGCGAGGTCGCTCACCTTCGACTCGAGCTTCTCTGCGAGGCTCTTGCTCACGAGGCCGATGATCGACCGCGTGAGCTTCACGGCCAGCGCGCGCTGCCACAAGAACATCGCGAGCGTCGCGAGCGCTCCCGCGAATCCCAACACGAGCAGGTACCCGAGCCGCGGAACGTTGGCGACCGCGAACGTCCCGAGCATCACGCCGTCGAGCGGCAATCGCGGGACGAACGTGAGCGCGATCGCGAGCAAGAGCGCCACGTACAAGCCGTCGAGGACGCGCTCGGCGGCGATCGTTCCGAGCGCGGCAGAGCCCGAGATCTTGCCCTTCTCGCGGATGAGCACGGGCCGCACGACCTCGCCCATGCGCAACGGCAAGAGCATGATCGCGAGAAAACCCACGAAGCTGATCGCGATGAGCCTTCGCGTCGGCACCACGGCGATGGGCTTGAGCAAGTGCGCCCAGCGAATCGCGCGAAAATAGTGAACGACCGTGTACAGCACGAAGTACGCGGCGACGGTCCACCACTTCACGTGCGCGAAGTCCGACGCAGACGGCGCGAGGTCGAGCCCCGACCGCCGGAGAAAGACCAGAAAGAGCCCGCCGATGCCCAACGACACAGCAAGCCGCAGCAGCAACGAACGCACGGTTCGGCGCTTGGCGTCCGCGCTCGGCGGCGCGTCGAGCCCGAGGGATGACGTCGCTGTGGGCTCCTTCGACTCGCTCGGAGGAGTGTCGCTCACAGCAGGTAGACGTTGTCCTTCGAGCCGCCCACGACGCGCGTCGCGTTGCGCGTGTCGAAGATGATCGGCGCGGTCTTCACGAGCTTGGCGTAGTCGAACTCCGTGTGGTCCGTGACGATCACGGCGATGTCGAACTTCGACGCGTCGGTGTCGATCGGCAGCGACTCGAGCCGCATCGTTCCCTCTTCGAACACAGGGACGTACGGGTCGACGAACGAGATGTCTGCGCCCTTTTTGTGCAAGAGCTCGACGACGTCGATCGCGGGCGACTCGCGCATGTCGCTGACGTCACGCTTGTACGCGACACCAACAATCAAGACCTTCGAGCCCTTGATCGCCTTGCCCTTGTCGTTGAGCAGGTCCGCGATGCGCGTCACGCAATAGCTCGGCATGGCCGAGTTGATGTCGTCCGCGAGCTCGATGAACTCCGCGGTGTACTTGAGCGCGCGCAGCTTCCACGAGAGGTAGAGCGGGTCGATCGGGATGCAGTGCCCGCCGAGGCCCGGTCCCGGGGTGAACTTCATGAAGCCGAAGGGCTTGGTGGCCGCCGCGTCGATGATCTCCCACACGTCCAAGCCGAGCTTGTGGCACATGATCGCGACCTCGTTGACGAGGCCGATGTTCACCGCGCGAAACGTGTTCTCGAGGAGCTTGACCATCTCCGCCGCGTCGGTGCTCGAGACGGGGACCACCTTGTCGATGATCTTCGAGTAGAGCGCCACGGACACTTCGAGGCAGTTCGGCGTCGCGCCGCCGAGGACCTTCGGCGTGTTGCGCGTGCCGTACACTTTGTTCGCTGGGTCCACGCGCTCGGGCGAAAACGCGAGGAACAGCGTCTCGCCGATCTTCGCGCCGGCCTTCTCGAGCATCGGCGCCACGAGCTCGCGGGTCGTCCCGGGATACGTGGTCGACTCGAGCACCACGCACTGACCGGGCTTGTAGTGCCGCGCGATCGCCTCGGTCGCCGAGACGATGAACGAGACGTCCGGCTCCTTCGTCTTGTTGAGCGGCGTGGGAACGCACACGATGATCGCGTCCGCCGTCGCGAGGACGCTCTCGTTGGTCGTGGCCTTCAAGCGCCCTTCGGCGACGTGCGGCCGAAGCGACTCGGACGAGATGTCCTCGATGTAGCTCTCGCCCACGGCGAGCTTGTCGACCTTGCGCTTGTCGAGGTCGTAGCCCGTGACTCGAAAGCCCGCCCGCGCGAACTCGACCACCAGAGGAAGGCCGACGTAGCCAATGCCAATGACGACGACGTGAACGTCCTTGCGCTGGATCTTCTCGTTCCAATTCATCGATTCGTGAGTCCCAGTGAGTGCAGCGAAGAAAAGCGCTCCGCCCGTGACATCGCTGTCGGCCGAGCGGGCGCGGACAGTACCCGCCCCGCGATTACACGGCAACGAGGCTCGAAGGCCCGTCGCAGAGAAGTTTTTGCACCGCCGCGTCGCCGCCGAGCGACCGGAGCACCCGGATGGCTTCTTCTACCTTCGGAACGTCCGACGGCTTGTGCGTATCGGTCGCCGCGAGGTGGTAGCGCCCCTGGCTCAGCCATCGTCGCGCCGCTTCCTTCGCGGCCGTTCCGTACGCGCCGGTGAGGCTCATGACGTCGAGCTGGAGCATCGGCTTGGCCCCGAGCAGCTCCTCGAGCCGATCGTCGCTCTTCGCGAGCGGAGCGCATCGCTCGGGGTGCGCGATCACGCACGTGATCTTGTGTGTCTTCTGCAAGCGCCAGAGCCGCAGCTCGAGCTTCATCGGGAGATTGTCGTACGGCAGCTCGATGAGCGCCGCGCGCCCGCCGGGGTACGTCATCGCTTCGCTGCTCGTCAGTCGCTCCCACGTTACGTCGTCGAACAGATGCTCGGCGGCCGTGTGAAATTCAGGCATCGCCGCGCCCGCCCGTCGAAGTTCGCCCGCCGCCGCTTCGAGCGCCGCGCGGGCCGGAGCGACCGTCTCGGGGCGATTGTCCCAAGTCGGACACCGGACGTGCGGCGTCGCGACGACCACGCGAAAGCCGATCCGCGCGAGGCCCGCCAACACCTGCGCCCCCTCGTCTGCCGTGCGACAGCCATCGTCGACGCCCGGAAGCGGATGGCAGTGCAGGTCGATGTAGCCGCTCACGACGCGCGTTGTACCCCCGCGCGACGCCCCTCGCTACCCGCGAACCAACCCCGCTCGACAACTTAGTTGCGTTATGCAACAAAGTATCGATGCCCCAGGTCTATACTGCGCCACGGCCCTTCGACGACGCGCCGGCCGCGCCGAGCGTGTTTCTCGCCGGCTCGATCGAGCAAGGCGCAGCGGTCGACTGGCAGCGCTCGGTGATCGAGGCCCTCTTCGACCGCGACTGCGTCGTGTTCAACCCGCGTCGGACCGCGTGGAATCGCGACCTTCGACAGTCGATCACCGAGCCCGAGTTCGCCGAGCAAGTGCGCTGGGAGCTCGACGCCCTCGAGCGCGCGACGACCATCGCGATGTACATCGCTCCGAACACGCTCGCGCCGATTTCACTGCTCGAGCTCGGGCTCTTCGCGCGCGCTGGCAAGATGTTGGTCGCCTGTCCCGAGGGCTACTGGCGCAGGGGAAACGTCGAGGTCGTGTGCGATCGATTCGGAGTTTCGCTGCTCGAATCGCTGGACGAGCTCGTCGACGCGCTTCGGGCGCGCTTGCCAGCGCACCGCCCTCGCTGACTACTTCGCTTCGCCCTTGGCGAGCCGCGCGGCGCGGAGGGCGCGCACTTCTGCGGGCGATTTTCGGGCGCTTCGCTGCGCGAGCCTCCCGGGATCGATGGCGCTCGAGTGGACGAAGCGCTGCACGTCTTCGTGGTCGCTCGCCATGACCTTCTCGGGCGGCCCCTCGACCGCGATCTTGCCGCGCACGAGCATCGCGACCCGATCCGCGATGTCGAACGCGCTCGCCATGTCGTGCGTGATCACGACGCTCGTGACGCCGAAGCGCTCGCGCATCTCTTCGATGAGCTCGTCGACCGTGCGCGACGTCACGGGGTCGAGGCCCGACGTGGGCTCGTCGTAGATCAAGATCTCTGGCTCGAGCACGAGCGCCCTCGCGATGCCGACGCGCTTGGCCATACCGCCAGAGATTTCAGCGGGCGTTCGCTGCACCGCGTGAGCGACGCCGAGCTCTTCGAGCTTCGTCATGACGCGCTCTTTGACCTCGCGCTCGCTCATCTTCGTCTGCTCGCGAAGCGGAAACGCCACGTTGTCGTACACCGTCATCGAGTCGAAGAGCGCGTACTTCTGAAACACCATCCCGAAGCGACGTCGGATCTTCGACAGCTCGAAGTCGCCGAGCGACGCCATGTCGATGCCATCGACGAGGATTTTTCCTGACGTCGGGCGCTCGAGCGCGATGAGGTGCCGGACGAGCGTGCTCTTGCCTGCGCCCGATCCGCCGATGACGACGAGCGTCTCGCCTCGGTCGATCGTGATGTTGATGTGGTCGAGCACCGTCCGATCGCCGAACCGCTTCACAAGGTTCTCGATCACGATCTGCGGTCCGTCGCTGTCTGCACTCTCGCTCACGCGCTCACTCCACTGGCGGCGCTTCGGGCCTCGACCATCGCCGACCACACCGCGCCCGAAAGCTCCGCCAACCACTGGCGAAAGTCCACCGGGAGCGACGGCGCTTCGCCCACGAATCCGCCCTCCTCGCTGACCTTCCTTCGCGCGAGCGCGACGACCTCGCCCGTCTGCCACGTCGCCGTAGGCGCTTCCCGAAGCAGCCTGTCGAAGATCGCCGCGAGATCCGCCGCTTTTTCTGCGGGTCGCGCCGCGCTCGCGCCGAGCGTTCGATACGCCCCGGCGTCCTCCGTGACGTCTTGTGGGATCGCGGTGAGCAGCCAGCGCCCCAGCGCTCCGGGCTCTCCTGCGTTCGCGAGCGCGACGACGCCGAACGCGCTCGAGACCGTCGTCGTGCGATCGCCGCCCGTGTCCGTCGTCTGCTTGAATGAGTTTTGTACGAGCCGAATACGCCGCTCGCGCGCGAGCTTCGCGATCGCGATCGCCACGGCGATCACCGCTTCGGTGCGCTCGCGAACGCTCCCCGAAATCGCCCCGCCCGCGATCGGGAGCCGCGACGTCACGATCGGATCGCTCGCGAGCGCCCGCGCGTGCGCCGGCTCGATTCGGTCGATGGACTCTGGAACGGTGCAGTCACCCAGGCACAACGTGCGAATGCGCACCGCGCGCTCGACGCGAAACAGCGTTCCCGTGGCGACGCAGATCGCGCCGTCGGGCGCCTCGTACTCCCACTGCCGTCGCACGAGCTGCCGCCCCATCGCCCGAAGACCCAGCAGCAGCGCGGGGAGCATCGACGCTGCGAGAAACGCCCCCGCGCACGAGAGCAACATGCTTCGGTCCACGCCGCTTCGAAACACGATCGTCGCGAGCGCGATGAAGACGAACGCGACGACGCCGTAGTTTCCCGCCGGCGTGTTGATCAGCGCCGTGAGCATTCGCGTGCGCGGCCGTCGACGCTCGCGCCACCGCGCCCGCTCGTGCAAATGGCCGCACGAATCACAGGTCGAATCGGACTCGCACGGCGCGCCGCACGCGGGGCACCGGGCGAGCAACGTCGCCAGCGCCGCCGACGGCCGACGCGCGATCGTCAGCTCGATCGAGTCTGCTTCGCGCGCGCGGACGACGATGCGTCGCTCCTCCATCGCGCGCTACGACACGTCGGTCATGAGCGACGTGATGATGTAGTCGAGAAAGAACACGCCGACGACGCTCCACACGACGGCGCGGGTCGTGGCGAGGCCCACGCCTTCGGCGCCGCCCTTCGCGTAGTAGCCGTGGCGACACGAGATCAACGTGACCGCGTAGCCGAAGACGATCGCCTTCACGAGCCCCTGAACGAGGTCGCGCTTGTCGAGCAGGGCGGTCACGCGATCCATGAAGATTCCCTGGTCGAGCGACAGAAGCACCACGCCGATCAGGTACGCCCCGCCGAGCCCCACGCCGAAGAACAGCAACGCGAGCACGGGGACCATCACCGTGCCCGCGATGAGCCTCGGGACGATGAGGTACTGCACCGGCGAGACGGCCATCGTCTCGAGCGCGTCGATCTGCTCGGTGGCGCGCATGTTTCCGAGCTGCGCGGCCATGCCCGAGCCCGCGCGCGCGGCCACCATGATCGCGGTGAGCACGGGGGCCATCTCGCGGGACAGAGACAGCGCTACGACGCCGCCCACGAGGTTCTCTGCGCCGAACCGTCGAAACCCGTACGCGGTCTGCACGGCGAACACCATCCCCGTGAACAGCCCGACGAGGCACACGAGGAAGATCGATTGCACGCCCACGAATTCGAATTGCTGGACGAGCACCCCGACGCGATACGGCCTTCGAAACTGCCACAAGAACGCGCTGAACCCGAGCTGCGCGAGCGTCCCGACCTCCTCGACCGCGCGCACGACCGGCTCGAACAGCTTCTCGAGGGACTGTCGCGTGACGGAGGGGGTGTTCGTGTCGGGTTCGCTCAACGATCGGCTCCAGTGGCGCCGTAGTTCTGCCACAGGTCTAGGTCGAAGTGGCGCGCGTATGCGCGTCGCGCACGAACCTTCGAGGAACCCTGCGGCTCACCGCGCACAACACTTCGTACGGAATCGTCCCGACCCGCGCGGCGATCTCCTCGGCGCGAATGAGCCCCGAGCCCATTCGTCCGCGCTGCGACCCGAGCAAAACGACCTCGTCTCCGACGGCCACGCCCACGGATTTCGCGATCTGCGTCACGTCGATCGAGGCCATGTCCATCGAGACGTTTCCGACCACCCTCGCCCGGCCGCCGGCGACGAGCGCCTCGGCCTCGCTCGAGAGCCTTCGAAAGAACCCGTCTGCGTACCCGATGGGAATCGTCGCGAGCACCGTGGTCGACGCGCAACGGTAGTTTCCCGCGTAGCCGACGGGCGTCCCCGCGGGCACTTCGCGCAGCGCGAGCACCGCGGTCCGCAGCGAAAACGCCGGCATCAACGCGGGCCCGTCGTGCGGAAACGGCGCGACCCCGTAGAGCGCGATCCCCGTTCGAACGGCCTCGAGCCTCGCCCTCGAGAAGCGAAACGCGCCCGCCGAATTGCACGCGTGGCGCACCGTCGGCGCGAGCCCGCAACGACGAGCGATCGCCTCGGCCTCCGCGAACCGGTCGATCTGGACGTCCGTGTAGCTCGCGTCGTCGCAGTCCGCGTTCGCGAAGTGCGTCATGAGTCCGTCCACGCGAACGTGCGGCATCGACGCGAGGATCTCGCACACGGACTCGACCTCGGGGAGCGTGATCCCGAGCCGGGACATTCCTGTGTCTATTTTCAAGTGGACGCGCGCGGTTCGGCCCCGACGACCGACGCGCGCGAGGTCCTCGAGCTGCGCGCGATCGAAGATGACCGGCGTGAGCTTCGCGTCGATCGCCTCGTCGAGCCCGTCGCGGTACACGCCGCTCATCACGAGGATCTCCGCCGAGACGCCAGCGCTTCGCAGCTCGAGCCCCTCTTCGACGAGCGCGACGCAGAGCCCTTTGGCGCCAGCGTCGACGAGGGTCGAGCCCACTTCGACCGCGCCGTGACCGTACGCGTCGGCTTTGACGACGCCCCACACATCGACGCCGACGTACCGCGAGACGGCTTGGTAATTTGCAGCGATCGCGGACAAATCGATCTCGGCGCGCGTCGGTCGCACGGCGTCGTCGATGTTCGCGCGCGGGAGGATCGAGGTCGGTCGTCGGTCGCTGTCGTTCATCGCAGTGTCGGGCGGCGCGGCGACGAATATCGCACGCAGGCTCGCGTTCACAGAGCGTCAACGCCCGCCCCGTACGCGCACTTCCTGCGGGACGCGCGTAGCAGTGGTGCAAACGCCCGAGCGAGCCGCTACAGTCACGCGCCTCGTGAGCGACATTCGAGTCACCGTCAACGGCGAAGAGAAGCGCGTGCCCGAGGGAACCACGGTCGCAGCGCTCGTCCTTTCGATGAACCTCCGCGGCCCCGTCGCCGTCGAGCGCAACCGCGAGATCGTCGTGCGCGCCGAGCACCCCACCACGACGTTGAGCGAAGGCGACGAGCTCGAGGTCGTCAGCTTCGTCGGCGGCGGTTGACGCGCAAATCACCCATAGAAACTCCGATCATGAACGCAGCAACCTCGCCTGATTCCTCCCTCAACGACAACGACGCACTCGTGATCGGCGGCCGCACGTTCGCCTCGCGACTGTTCGTCGGGACGGGCAAGTACGCGTCCGTCGACGAGACGCGCAACGCCCTCCGCGCCTCGGGCGCGAGCGTCGTCACCGTGGCCGTTCGTCGCGTCGACTTCAAAGAGCGCGGCGCCGCGTCGCTGTTCGGAATGCTCCTCGAAGAGAAGTTCGACCTCCTGCCCAACACGGCAGGCTGCTACACCGCCGACGACGCGATCCGCACCGCGCGCCTCGGCCGCGAGCTCTCGGGCTCGGACATGGTCAAGCTCGAGGTGATCGGCGACCAGAAGACGCTGTTTCCCGACGTCGTGGGGCTGCTCGAAGCGACAAAGGTCCTCGTGAAAGAGGGCTTCTTCGTGCTGCCGTACACCAACGACGACCCCATTACGGCCAAGAAGCTCGTCGACCTCGGCTGCCCTGCGGTCATGCCGCTCGGGGCGCCTATCGGCTCGGGGCTCGGCATTCGCAACCCGTACAACCTCCGGATCTTGATGGAGTCCGTCTCGGTCCCCGTGATCGTCGACGCCGGCGTCGGAACCGCGAGCGACGCCGCCATCGCCATGGAGCTCGGTGCCGACGGCGTCCTCATGAACACCGCCATCGCTGCCGCGAAGGACCCCGTTCGCATGGCGTTCGCGATGCGCCTCGCCGTCGACGCAGGCCGCCTCGCGCACCGCGCCGGACGCATGGAGAAGCGCCTCTACGCCAACGCCTCGTCGCCCTTGCAAGGGACGATCGGCTCGAGCCGCGGCCACGACGCGCTCGGGATCGAATAGTAGCCCACTGAATCAAGTGTCCTCCGACGGTGGGTCTCGAAAGTCATGGTCGTTCGCGTCGTCTCGGCTTCGATCCTCGCGGTGAGCTTCGCGCTCGCGCCCATGCAGTGCGCGTCGCGCCGCTCGTACGAGCTTCGTCGCGAAGAGACCCCCGCTGAGGCGCTCTGGATCCTCGCCGAGCGCTTCGACGCCCAGCGCAACGCGGAGGCGCGCGACGAGACGCTTCGGTTCTTGCTGCAGCACGCGCCAGGCAGTCGCTTCGCAGCGCGCGCGCGGGTGGCCCTCGAGACGCACCAGATGCCTCCGCACGATCCGACGCAGGACGACGCGGGGGCTCTGTGAGCGCGTCCCTCTGGCTCTGCGCCGACGTTCGTGCGATCGAAGCGCGCGCGCTCACGGGACGCGTGTCTGCGGCGCTCGCCTTGTTGTCGACCGTGGGGATCGCCTCGTCGCGTGTGACGGTGTGGCTCCGCTCGCTCTCGACGCTCGACGGTGGAGCGGCGCTTCGGCTCTGTCGCGACTGTCGCGAGACGACGCAGCGAACGGGCGCGCAGCTGGTCGTCGGCGAGCGCGCGGACCTCGCGCTTCTCTCGGATGCCGACGGCGTTCACGTCACGACGCACGGGCCGAGCGCGCGAGACACCGAGCGCTATTTGCTTCGCGTGGGAGCGCACGAGCTCTGGCTCTCGGCCGCGGTTCACGACCCGTTTTCGGCGCGAGAATCCGCGCGATATTGCTCGGCGCTGGTGGCCTCGCCGTTCGACAACGTTCCGTCCAAGGCGCCGGCGCTCGGCGTCGCGGGGCTGTCGGCGATCGTCGCAGCAGCGCCCGCACGAGCCACGATCGCGCTCGGAGGAATCGACGACGACAGCCTCGCCGCGCGCGCTCTCTCCGCGGGCGCCTCGGGCGTCGCCGTTCGTCGCGCGCTCGTCTCGGACGCGTGGGAGAAATCGCTCGTCTCCGTCGCGCGCGCGCTCGTCGCTTGACCGCGCGCCCCGATCCCTGCGACCCCTGCAGTCGATGCGAAGCAAGGCTCACTCATGGATCGCTGTGTGCTCGACGGCGGCGGCGATCGTCGCGACCGCGAGCGGCGCGTCGGCGCAGGCCCAGCCGAGATACCTCGCGCAAATGCAGGCAGAGCTGCAGGTGATGGGGCTCGCGGCTCAGTGCTCTCCGACGAGCGCCACCGTTGGGGCGTGCTCGTTTCGCGGGCAAGCTCCTGGCCCCGACGGGCGAACGGCCAACCCGACCGCGCGGCAGTTCGTCGTGGCGATGACCTACGACGACGGCTCGGACACCATCTACGTGTACGTCGAGCGGTACGCGACGCTGCGCGCCGACGCGGCGAACGTGGCGCAAGCGTCGCGGCGATTGCTCGAGATCAACTGGGAGACGCTCTCGGCGAAGATGGAGTGGTCCCCGACGAGCGGCGAAGTTCGACTGAGCGCGCTCTTGCACACGGACTCCAACTTCGACCGCCGCGCGTTTCGCAGCGTGGTTCGCTCGGTGTTGCGCGTCGCGGACCGCTACGCGGCCGAGCTCTCGCAGCTCACGGGCGGCCCCGTCGGCGAAGCGCCCCGCGCGCCAACGGCCAACGCCCCTGCGAATCCCGCGCAAAACGCCGCCCCCGCGCAGCGCCCGACCGCGAGCGACGCCGGCGCGCGCTGAGCGCGGCGAGTACCCTGTTTGATGGATCGAACTCCGTTCACCCACCTGCACATCTGTTTAAAGTGCATTGCTTGATTAAAAAAGTTGCTCCCCGTGCTTGACCGTCGGAGGGCGGCGGGCTATCAGTCGATGCGCCTACGAAAGGCCTCGAGGGCTCGCTGCCCTCTGCCCTTCGACTGATGGCGGCGGACGACTCGGAGACGAGCTCGACCGACACGACTGATTTCGAGTCACGTTCGATTCACCCTTCGACACAAGAGGCGCGCTACCGCGACACCCCCCATGCTGAGCACCTGGTCCAACGCGAATACGATGAACGGAGCCGAGCGCAATCACGCGACACGCGTGTGCGCGGTCGAGCAGGCCGTCACGTATCGCGGTGCGAAGCAGGGCGCGAGGCTATCGGTCGCAGGTCGCACGACGGCGCACGGCTGCTCACAAAAAGCCCGTTTCGCAGGACCAGAAGCCTTTCGTTGCGATTCGATTCGTTCGTTGTTCGTCAAGCTTAGTGATCCAGATGACTCCGGCGGAGTCGGCAGAGGAGTGAGCGGCAAGCGCTAGCTCCTCGCAGCCCGACAAAGGACTCGAAACCCGAGGCCGACTCCGCCCCCTCCCACGGCAGAGTCGGCCTCGTTGCATTTCGGGGCTCGACGACCAGCGAAGGAGCCCGAGCTCCGAGCGACGGTCCGCCAACGGAGGAGCCGCGAGCGCGGGCCAGCCACGAGGCTGCGCGCGCCGCGACGAGGAGCGGAGCAACGAGCGAGACGATCGCGGTCGAGGACCTCGAGCGGACGCGCAGATCCCGGACGTTCAATCACAGAATGAGCCGTACGAGAGACGTGTATCAAACGCATCACTCAAACAGATAATATCGGCTTTCAATCACGATTCTACGACATCGATCCGGAACTCGAGAGGCAGAGAGGACGGCTCTTAACCGTCTGCGTAAGGGTTCGAGCCCCTTCGGATCGACCAACCAACGAGCTATCGGCGCGGCCACCGGCCCTCCGCTCGACCGCTCCAAGCGCACGAGCCCCGCACCGCGGGTCACTCGTCTGGCGCGACGGTCTCTGACAATCCCAGAAGTGACGAATGAACGACGCCCTCGTCGCGGCGCGCTCGCCAAAGGTTCAACCCCAAGCGAGCGCGCCGCGACCGAGGGCAACAACCACTGCCGCGAGGCCAGCAGAAGAAATGCGAGATCGCTCACCCATGAGTATTCGATGGGTAACCGTTCGAGCATTTCGCTGGCCGTCCGCGGCACACAACCCGTGCCGCGAGGCCAGAAGAAGAAATGCGAGATCGATCACCCACGAGTCTTCCGTGAGCGATGGTTCGAGCATTTCGCTGGCCGTCCGCGGCACTCAATAGGCGGAGTAGCTCAAAGGCTGAGCGGCTGGCTGTTAACCAGTAGGATGTGGGTTCGAATCCCTCCTCCGTCGCTGTCGTTCGCGGCGCGCACGCACGGGCAATCCTGCGTGCAGCGCCGGCTTGGAAACCAGGTGTAGAAGGTCCGCACGCCTTGCTGAAGACCAGGAGGACTCGGTTCGATTCCGGGGGTTTCCACTGTCGATTCGCTCGTGGAGAGCACGCGCCACGAGCCCTCGTTCGCCTTGCGCGACCGAGCGACGAGCGTGCCATCGGGGCTGTCGTCAAACGGGAAGACACGAGTCTTGCACACTCGAGATGAGGGTTCGATTCCCTCCCGCTCCACTCACTTTTCATCCACGGATGGGCCGGCAAAAGAGCGCCACGGCCGCTGTAAACGGTTCGGTTCTACGAACATTGGGGGTGCGAGTCCCTCCCCATCCACTGTGCTCGCGAGCACCCATGTATTCAAAGTTGAATGCCGGGGTGCGCGCTACTCTCAACGCTCTCAAGGAGTGCTCTACCATGGCTCGATTCGCGATGGCGAAGGGGGCTCCGCCCGTGAACAAGTCGCAGGCGGCGCCCTCTGATGTGACCGTCAACCGCGCAGGCGGCGAGGCGTTTTCGATCAACGACCCGTCGCTGCGCATGCTGACCATGCTCGGCAGCTCGTTCTTCAACGAGCCCAACTACTACGGCAAGAGCGCCGACGGCGAGGACGCCTCGCTCGGGCTCTCGGCGGACGCCGCGCACATGATCGAGACCGCGAAGCAGATCGCGCGCGGCGACAACCCGCGTGACCTGCTCGCGCTCGCGCTCTGGGCGCGCAGCGAAATGAACATCCGCTCGACGCCGCAGGTGCTGCTCGCGGTCGCCGCGAGCGAGCCGAAGACCAAGCCCTTCGTGCGCCAGTACGCTCGCAAGATCGTGCAGCGCGCGGACGAAGTGCGGCAGGTGTTCGCCGCGTACCTCGCGCTCTTCGCGGGGGGCGTCGCGCAGAACAAGCGCAACCAGAAGCTGCCCAACTCGCTCAAGCGCGGGCTCGCCGACGCGATCGGAAAGTTCAGCGAGGCGCAGCTCATGAAGTACGACTCGGACGAGCGGCCCACGTTCAAGGACGTGCTGCGCATGATCGACCGAGGAAAGGACTTCGGACTCCCGCAGCCGGTCTACAAGTACCTCGTCTCTGGCGAGGTCGTGGACCCCTCGGCGACGCCGGTGATCGCAGCCCGAAAGGCGCTCGCGAAGAAGACGTCGTTCGACGACGAGGCGCGCGCGCTCATCGAGGCGTCGCACGCGAACTGGGAGGTCGTCCTCTCGCAGTTCGGCGGCTCGAGCCGCGCGGTGTGGGACGTGGTGCTTCCGCAGATGGGCTACATGGCGCTTCTGCGAAACCTGCGAAACATGCTGCAGGCCGGCGTCGACCCCGCGAAGCTCGCCGAGCGCATCGCGGACCCGCGCGAGGTCGCGAAGTCCAAGCAGCTCCCGTTTCGCTTCTACACGGCGAGCAAGATGCTTCACGACGCTGGACTGCTGAAGGGCAAGAACGGCGTCGTGGGCGAGGCGCTCGAGACCGCGCTCGTTCACGCAGCGACCGCGCTGCCGCGGCTCACGGGCGTGACCGTGATCGCGTCGGACAACTCGGGTTCGATGTGCTCGCCGGTGTCCGCGAAGAGCGTCGTGACCCACCAGGCCGCGTCGAACATGCTCGCTGCGATCGCGCAGCGAATCTCGGACGACGCGCACGTGATCGTGTTCGGAGAGAGCGCGCGGCTGGTGCCTGTGACCGTCAGCGACTCGATCCTGAGCGCGATGAACAAGCAGGCCTCGACCAACGTCGGCCACGCGACGAACGCGCACAAGGTGCTCGAGCTCATGATCGAGAAGAAGATCGTGGCCGACCGCCTCGTGCTGTTCTCGGACATGCAGTGCTACTCGAGCACGGGCGGGCCGCAGACCTTCTCGGGCTCGGTCGCAAACTACCGAAGCAAGCTCAACCCTTCGCTCGTGGTTCACTCGGTGGACCTCGCGGGCTACGGAACGAGCGCGCTGACGACCGCCGATCCGAGGGTCAACCTCGTGAGCGGCTTCTCGGAGAAGATCCTGCGAACGATCGGCGAGTTCGAGCGCGCGCTCGAGGCGACGACCGTTCCCGCGAGCACCGCGGGCGCGGACAAGGCGACGGTGACGGAGCCTGTTCGAGTCCTCGCGACGCTCGACGACATTCGCGCGCGGTTTTGAGCGGCAGACAGAGCGCTCGCGAGAGCGACCCGTCGCCGATCGACCATGCGCGCGCACAAGTGCGATGACGCGCAGTACAGAGTTGGGTTTCATCTGGTCAGTCGCCGCAAGGCGACGGTGGTTCGAATCCTCCCCTCTCCGCTACGATGGAGAGGCGAAGCGCAAGGGGTGAAAGTCCGAAAGGATTGACCCCCCGAGCGACGAGCCCGCCTCGCTCATGCTCGCGTCGTTGTGTGATGACTCCAGGGTGTAGTTCAGCCAGAAGAACGCCTGCTTCGGGAGCAGGAGGCCGCCGGGGCAGATCCGGCCACCCTGACTGAAGTTCCGCTTGTTTTGCAGGCGGATGTTCAATGCCGCTGTTGCGGCAGGCAACGGATCGTTCGAAATCGTGGTTCTGTCCGTCCTCTCGTCGGAGACGAAGCTGCGCTGATGGTCAAACTGGCAAAGGCGCTCGATTTAGACTCGAGAGATGTGCGGGTTCGAGTCCCGCTCGGCGCACCGAAGTCGAAAGAGCTCGCGGGTCGGACATGCGTACGGCGGGGAACCCGTACCGCATCACCGACGTGGGAACTACGCGCACCGTCAACGAGCGGCGCGCGTGAGCGCGAGAACACCCTCTTTCGGCTCTCGTCCAATCGACGAGCGGGCGGACAGTACCACGACTTCGAACAATCACCTCCCCTCGCGAGCGGGAAATCCTCCGCTCGCAGCCGCGGAAGAAGGAGCCGCGTCTTCGCGGCGACGCCGCGGCGTCCGCGAGCGGGAAATGAATCGGCGTCCGCGAGCGGGAAATCCTCCGCTCGCAGCCGCGGAAGAAGGAGCCGCGTCTTCGCGGCGACGCCGCGGCGTCCGCGAGCGGGAAATTAGCACCGGTGGTGAAACGGAAGACACACTGGGATGAGAGTCCAGGTTTTGCGGGTTCGACTCCCGCTCGGTGCACCCAAACAACGTTCAACCCAAAGACCGAGTCGCCTGCGTGGGCTTGCTGACAATGGTGTCGCGCGCGCTGTCGAGTCGGAGTACTCAGAGAAGTCCAATGAAGATATCGAAGTGAGGTTCCCATGGTCGCCACGCTGCTCCTCAACGCGGGCTTCGAGCCCGTGAAGGTCATCCCCTGGCAACGAGCCGTCACGCTCATCATCCTCGGAAAGGCCGAGCTCCTCGAGGCGTACGACGACGAGATCCGCTCGACGTCGCACTCCATGGAGCTCCCGTCCGTGGTCCGTCTCCGGCGCTCGGCGCGGGGCCGAAGCCAGAAGGGCGTGAAGTTCTGCCGTGGCAACGTGTACCGGCGGGACGAGTTCACCTGCCAGTACTGCGGTGCGCGACCGGGCGCCTCGCGACTGACGTTCGACCACGTGCTCCCGCGTTCGCGCGGAGGGCTCACCGAGTGGACGAACATCGTGACTGCCTGCACGGACTGCAATCGTGAGAAGGCAGACAAGACCCCCGACGAGGCGGGTCTGCGGCTCGCGCGTCCGCCGGTTCGACCGGCGTACATGCACGCCGTCCTCGCGGAGGACGCGCAGCACGACTCGTGGAAGGGCTACCTCCCCGAGGCGAGCTGAGCGTCGGCGCGAACGCCGCTGTGAAAAGCACGGCGTTCGCGCGATCGATTCACGGTTTGGTTACGAGCGCGACCTTGGCTGAGCGGCACGGTTGTCAACCGTGTGTGAGCGGGTTCGATCCCCGTCGTAACCGTTGTTTTCTCTGGAGAGACTCTCCTATGGGTGCAGGTAGCGGTCCCGAAAACCGTGCGGCGGCGACGAGCCGTCGTGGGAGTTCGAATCTCCCTCTCTCCGCAATGTTGTGTTGGTCCTATCTGCTAACGGAAGGCAAGCTGACTCTCTATCAGCAAACGGGGGTTCGACTCCCCCTAGGATCACTTACGGCTCCGTCTGCTAAAGGTCAGGCGCTCTGGTTTTCACCCAGGAAATACGGGTTCGAGTCCCGTCGGAGTCATTGCTTCCTCAGGGCCGCGCGCACTTCCTCCCGTCCGCGCGCGGCCCGCCTATTTCTTGGTCGCGCGGTCGCGCGCACCGATGAGCCTCTGGAGGGTATGTGCATCGCGGTCTGCACACCATTCTGCTAAACTGGGACGCCGAGACGATCGGCGCAGTCGGTTCGACTCCGGCACCCTCCGCCGCGCGTTCTGTACGCGCATCGTGTATTTCGTCACTCTGGGATTGTCCCTAATTTCTTCGGCGCTGTTCGAAGCGCAGAGCAGTACAGCAGTGGGTTTCATCGCCTATTAAGCGCGAGGTCGCAGGTTCGAGTCCTGCCGCGGTCACTTGGGACCGTGTAGCTCAGTTGGATAGAGCGCGTAAAACAAGCCTGCAGCGATCCTCCTCTCTTCGTTTCGATCAGCGCCGAAGGCGCGCTCTTCTCGAGCAGTACAGCGTCGGGCTCCTTGGACCACGAATCCCCCAGTGCGGGTTCGAACCCCGCCTCCCGCGAGGGAGTTAGCTCAAACGGCAGAGCGCGTTGGACCGCCGCGACGGTCCTCTCGAGAGCAGACATCGCGCGAGGCGCTGATCGAAGCGAAGCGCAGTACGGCCGCGGGATTCATCGTTGAGGACGACGGGGTTGCAGGTTCGACTCCTGCCGCGGTCACTCGGGACCGCGTAGCTCAACGGCAGAGCACGTAAGAACCTGCAGCGACGCTCCTCGCTTCGCTTCGACCAGCGCCTCGACAGGACAGATCGAGCAGTACAGCGTCGCCGTCCTTCGACACTGGATTTTGGCTCCAGGTGACGTGCTCCTCCTCTCGATCGCATCTCGATCTACGACTGGGAAGTACAGCCACGAACTACTTCGAAGAGCACTGACCTGACACGTCGGGAACGCTGTCTTCGTGGCGACCATCCTCCCGTCATGGTTTGCGTGCAGTACAGCCGCGACGTCCTTCGAGCACAGGTTTTGTAAACCTGAGCAGCTAGCGTCGCGGCGACCGTTCTCTCGCTTCAACGTTTTGCCCGGCAGTACAGGGACGGAATACTTCTCCTGTAACGAGATGACGGCAGCGAACCTGCCTCATGACTCCGTCTCGACTCTCCTCCGGGCGTTCAATTTTCCGGGTAGTACAGCGCTGGATTTCATCGGACTTCCAATCCGAAGATGCGGGTTCGAATCCCGCCGCCCGCTTCTGTGCGGGCGTCGTCTAATGGCAGGATATCTACAACTTCTGGCGCGCTTCTTCTCCCGGTCTCTCGCTCGCTCGCGTACGGCGCGGGCGCCTGCGCGCGGCTCCGCTATACTCGCGGGCTGTGTTCGCTGGAGTTCCCATCGGTAGCAATCACAAGCAGCGCGAGAAATTCGCGGTGCGCACCTTCGCTGGCCCCGACGCGTACCGCGACTCGCTCGATCACGTGCGCGTCGTCCACCTCACGGACATGCACGTCGGTCGCGTCACGCCCATGGAGGCGCAGATGGCGGCGGTCGAGCTGGCGAACGCTGCGAAGCCCGACTTCGTCGCGATCACCGGTGATTTCGTGTGTCACTCGCAGAAGTTCCTCGACGCGCTCCGCGCGGTGATCAGCGAGATCCGCGCGCCGGTGTTCGCGGTGCTCGGCAATCACGATCACTGGTCGGGCGCGCCCGAGGTGCGCTCTGCGCTCGTTCGCGCGGGCGCCGAGGTGCTCGACAACGCCGTCACGACGTTCACCGTGCGCGGTCAACGACTGCAGATCCTCGGGCTCGACGACGCATACACAGGTCACGCCGATCGCGAGCGCGCGCGCAAGATGCTCGATCCAAACGTCCCGAGCATCGGCCTCTCGCACATCGCCGAAGAAGCCGATGGACTGTGGAACTATGGCGTTCCGCTGGTGCTGTCGGGGCACACGCACGCGGGGCAGATCACCGTGGCGAAGCTTCACGAGCTCGCGATCGGACGCGTCGCTGGGCACAAGTACGTTCACGGGCTGTACGGCTCGCGCGCGAGCGATCTCGGTCGCGGCGCGGTGTACGTCGGCGCGGGCGTCGGCGCGGCGGTCATGCCGCTGCGCATCGGCGACCGTGGAAAGCGCGAAGTGACCATCTTCGAGCTCGGGATGAACGGCCACGTCGAGATCGAGCACCACGACTCGCAGCCGCCGTTGCCTGGGCGAAAACCAACGGAAGAGCTCACGGCGAAGCGGCACCAGAAAGTGCTGCGCCTGCGCGACAAGCGCGAGTCGAAGGGCCCCCGACGCTGAGCGGTTCGCGATCGGGTCGCGCGCGCGCTCCTCGGTCCGGTGTACAAACGCCGGCGCTACGGCAACACCGAAGGAGTTGATCGCAGATGACCATCGTCCACTCGTGGGGACCTCCACCGTCCGGCGCGATGCCGGGAACGACGCTCGAGCGCCACATCCTCGAGCGCCAGCGGCAAACGCCCGGCGCGACCGGTGATTTCAGCGGTCTTTTTCAGCAGATTTCGCTGGCGGGAAAGCTCATCAACGCGCGCGTTCGACAAGCCGGCCTCGCCGGCATGCTCGGCCTCACGGGGCAGACCAACGTGCAGGGCGAGCAGGTGCAGAAGCTCGATGAGTTCGCCAACAACGTGATGATCCGCTCGTGCGAGGCGGGCGGGCACTTGTGCCTGATGGCGAGCGAAGAAGACGACGACGTGATCAAGATTCCCGAGCGTTTTCCCACGGGAAAGTACGTCTTGCTCTTCGACCCGCTCGACGGGAGCTCCAACATCGACGTCGGCGTCACGATCGGAACGATCTTCAGCATCCAGCGCCGCGTGACGATGGGTCGCTCGGGCCAGCTCGCCGATTGCCTCCAGCGCGGGAGCACCCAAGTCGCTGCGGGTTACATCTTGTACGGCTCGAGCACGATGCTCGTGTACACGACCGGCGACGGCGTTCACGGGTTCACGTACGACCCGAGCGCGGGCGAGTTCTTTCTGTCCCACGAGAACATCCGCGTCCCTCAGAAGGGCGGCACCTACTCGCTCAACGAGGGAAACTACTCGCGCTGGAGCGATGGTCTCCGCGCGTGGGTCGACTGGCTCAAGCAAGACGACAAGTCCACGGGCCGCCCGTACGGCGCGCGCTACGTTGGCTCGCTCGTCGCAGACTTTCATCGCACGCTCTTGAAGGGCGGCGTGTTCGCGTATCCATCGGACACCAAATCGCCGAAGGGAAAGCTCCGCTTGCTGTACGAGGCCTCGCCCCTCGCGTTCATCGCTGAAGCCGCGGGCGGCGCTGCGAGCGACGGCGACCAGCGAATCCTCGACGTCGAGCCCAAGGAGCTGCACCAGCGCACGCCCCTCTTCATCGGCTCGCGCGAAGACGTCGAGACCGCGTTGGCGTTTGCGCACGGGCGTCGCTGATCGGACGCTGTCGCGTTGGCATCGTTGTTGAACTGCTGCGAGGCAGGAGCAACAACCATGACCGTCGACCCGAATCGATCCGACAACCACGCGCGCCTCGAACCGCGGGACACGTCTGTCCGCGCCACGATCCTCGAGGCCCTCGACAGCGCGATCCGTGCGCCATCGACGCACAATACGCAGCCGTGGATCTTCGGAATCGAGGATGATCCCGCGGCGGTCACGCTCCACGCAGACACAACGCGAGCGCTGGAAATCGCGGATCCGAGCGGTCGTGAGCTCTTCATCTCGTGCGGGACGCTCTTGCACCACCTGCGGGTGGCGCTCGCTGCGCGCGGTCGCGCGTGTCGCATCGAGCGCTTGCCCGACCCCGCCGAGCCCACGTTCGTCGCGCGCGTCACGATCGGCGACGCGATCGCAGTGACCGAGGGCGCGCTCGCGCTCGAAGCGGCGATTCAAGAGCGGCACACGGACAACGGCGTGTTCGAGCGCGGCGAGCTCGACGAGTCGATGCTCAGCGCTGTCGCGAAGGCCGTCGACGCAGAAGGCGCGAAGCTCGCGCTCTTGTTGCGCGACGACGAACGCGCGCGCGTCGCCGACCTCGTCGCGGTCGCGGATCGATCGCAGCAAGAAGACCCGCAGTTTCGCGACGAGCTCGCGCAGTGGCTCCGCTCGCCGATCGGCGGCGCGCGAGACGGGATCACCGTGCGAGGTCCTCGAGGGCTCGTCGAGCCGTGGATCGTCAGGACCTTCGACCGCGGCGACGGCGAAGCGGCGCGAGATCGCGCGTTGATCTTCGACGGCTCACCGTGCGTCGCCCTGCTCACGACCGTGACGGACACGCAGATGGACTGGATTCGCGCAGGCGAAGCGCTCTCGGCAGCGCTGCTGTGCATCACGGACGAGGGCCTCTCGGCGAGCTACTTCGCGCAGGTCGTCGAGGTCGACAGCACGCGAGCCGCGCTCGCTGCGCTGGCGGACGGACGCGTGGTGCAAGTCGTTCTTCGCATCGGACGCGGGCACAGCTCGCGACGCAGCGCGCGCAGGCCCGTGCGCGAGATGTTGCGCTGAGCGTGTGACGCGATCGACCGTTCGCTGACGTAGCATCGAGCGATGGAGATCGATCGAACGCTCATCAAGTTTCCCTCGGCGAACGAGGTGCCCGAGGCTGCGTCGCTCGACGCAGATCGCGGCCGCTGGGATGGACTCTATCTCGTCGATGGAGAAGTGAAGCGCTGGGACGGGCCGCTCGACGACGTGCGCTCCCCTGTGTGCATCACCGCCGCAGACGGAACGATCGCGCCAGCGCTCGTCGGTCGAACGGCGAAGCTCGACGAAGCCGCGGCGCGCGCTGCAGTCACCGCGGCCTCGCGTGCCTGGGACCACGGTCGAGGCCCGTGGCCGTCGGCGCGCGTCGCGGACCGCATCGCGGCGATGAGCAAATTCAACGACCGAATGCGCAAGGAGCGCGAGCACGTCGTGCGCCTCCTCATGTGGGAGATCGGCAAGACGCGCAAGGACGCCGAGACGGAGTTCGATCGCACCGTGCAGTACACCCAGGACACGATCGAGGCGGTGAAAGAGCTCGACCGCACGTCGTCGCGCTTTCAACTCGCCGAGGGATTCATCGGGCAAATCCGACGATCGCCGCTCGGCGTGGTGCTCTGCATGGGGCCGTTCAACTACCCGCTCAACGAGACGTACACGACGCTCGTGCCTGCGCTCATCATGGGCAACACGGTCGTGTCGAAGCTCCCGCGCTTCGGCGCGCTCTCGCACATGCCGTTGCTCGCGGCGATGGCTGAGTGCTTTCCGCCCGGCGCCGTCAACGTCGTGAACGGCGATGGCGCGACGGTCGTCGGCCCGATGATGACCTCGGGCGCGATCGACGTGCTCGCGTTCATCGGGACGTCGCGCGTCGCCAACATCCTGACGCGGCAGCACCCCAAGCCCAATCGATTGCGCACCGTCACGGGGCTCGAAGCGAAGAACCCCGCCGTCGTGTTGCCGGACGCGGACCTCGACCTCGCGGTTCGCGAGTGCACGAGCGGCGCGCTGTCGTTCAATGGTCAGCGCTGCACGGCGATCAAGCTCGTGTTCGTTCATCGCTCGATCGCCGAGCCGTTCGTCGCGAAGCTCTCGGCCGCCATCGACGCCCTCCGCGCGGGAATGCCCTGGGAACCCGGCGTCTCGCTCACCCCGCTGCCCGAGCCCAACAAGAGCGCGACGCTCGCGGCGCTCGTCGAGGACGCGGTCTCCAAAGGCGCGAAGGTCACCAACGCCGGCGATCGATCGTTCGCGACGTTCTATCGACCCGCGGTGGTCTACCCAGTGACACCCGCGATGCGGCTCTATCACGAAGAACAGTTCGGCCCCGTCGTCCCCGTGGCTGTGTACGACGACGAGCGAGAGATCGACGCGTTCATGCGCGAGAGCAACTACGGACAGCAGATCTCGCTGTTCGGCAACGACCGCGGCCGAATCGCGTTCCTCGTCGACGCGCTCGTCAACCAGGTCTGTCGCATCAACATCAACTCGCAGTGCCGTCGCGGACCCGACACGTTTCCCTTCACCGGTCGCAAGGACAGCGCCGAAGGGACGCTCTCGGTCACCGACGCGCTTCGTCAGTTCTCGATCCGCTCGGTCGTCGCGTGCCAAGCCACCGACGGCAACAAAGAGCTCGTTCAGGACATCGTCGCGTCGCGAAAGAGCGCGTTTTTGTCCACGGATTTCATCTTGTAGCGAGGCTCAGACGTCGCGCTTGGCCGCCTCGGCGATCGTGTCCGCGATGCGCTGAATCGTGTCCTCGCGCGGTCCTTCGACCATCACGCGCAGCTTGGGCTCGGTGCCGCTCCATCGAACGAGCACCCTGCCCTCCTTGCCGAGCTTCTTCTCTCCGTCGCGAATGGCCTTCTGCGTCTGCGCCATCTCGACGAGGTCCTTGCGCGACGGGAGCTTCACATTGACCAACACCTGCGGAACGCGCGTCATCGCGCGCGCCGCGAGCTCGCTCAGCGGCCGCGACTCGCGCACCAGAATCGCCACGACCTGCAGCGCTGCGATGAGCCCGTCGCCGGTCGTCGCGTGATCGAGAAACACGAGGTGGCCCGACTGTTCGCCGCCGAAATTGAAGCCGCCCTCGCGCATCGCTTCGACGACGTAGCGATCGCCCACCGCCGTGCGGAGCATCTTCGCTCCGCGGCCCTGCAGCGCGCGCTCGAGCCCGAGGTTCGACATGACCGTCGCGACGACCGTGTTCTTCGCGAGCGTTCGATCCGCGATCATCCGCTCGGCCACGAGCGCCATGATCACGTCGCCGTCGACGACTTCGCCGCGCTCGTCGACCACGATGAGCCGATCGGCGTCGCCGTCGAGCGCGATCCCGATGTCCGCGCCCTTCTCTTTTACGTAGCGCGCGACGTGCTCGGGGTGCAGCGCGCCGACGTTGTCGTTGATGTTCTTTCCGTTGGGCTTCACGCCGATCGCGGTGACCGTCGCGCCGAGCTCTTCGAACACCGCAGGCGCCACGCGAAACGCCGCGCCGTGCGCGCCGTCCACCACCACACGTACGCCGTCGAGCCGCAGCGATTTGGGAAACGTGCTCTTCACGAACGTCACGTACCGTCCGCGCGAGTCCTCGATCTTCTGCGCGCGACCCACGCCGCCCTCGCGCTTTCGCGCGTGCGTCAGGCGCGGATCCTCCATGAGCGACTCGATCTCGGCCTCGGCCTCGTCGGGCAACTTGAAGCCGTCGGACCCGAACAGCTTGATGCCGTTGTCCATGTACGGGTTGTGCGACGCCGAGATCACGACGCCCGCGTCCGCGCGCATCGATTGAACGATGTACGCGATCGCTGGCGTGGGCAGCGGTCCCGTGAGCAACACGCGCCCTCCCTGCGCGCAGACGCCCGCGGCGAACGCGGTCTCGAAGAGGTAGCCCGAGAGGCGCGTGTCCTTGCCGACGACCACGCGCGCGGTGCGGCCTCCGCGCGAAGCCCACCACGTGACGGCCGAGCCGACCTTCATCGCGATCTCGGGCGTCATCGGGTGCTCGTTGGCGACGCCGCGGATTCCGTCGGTTCCGAACAGGCGACGGATGGGCTTGTGCGCAGGCGGCGCGATCGATTCGCGTGCCGTCTCTGGGAGCGTGGGCTTCTTCGTACGAGTCATGCGTCCTCGGCCGAGGGTGGTACCACGGCCCCGAGCCGCGCGACGCCTGTCGATCAACGAGCGTTCGGCGTGGCGATCAGCTCGGGAGGCTCGATCGCCACGAGCTCGACGCCCGCGGGAAGATGCCCCGCTCGCACAGGGAGCCGCACGGCCTCGCGCCGCGTCACGATCTCTTCGCTCACGTCGACGGTCGGGACGATCAGCGCGGGATCGACTGCGCCGATCGGGCCCGCGAGCCCGCGCACACGGATCGTCACCGACGCCGGGCGCAGCGTCACGCGGGGCGAACCCACGACGGTGACGTCGAGGTGCTCGAGGGTTCGTTCGGTGAGGTCGCGCTCGACCGTGATCGCGACGCGCACGCTGCTCGTGCCCACGTAGTGCACGCGCGACCTGGGATTTTCCAGCGCGACGCGCCGCGTGTGCACGCCGGCCTCGAGCCCCGTGACGTCGATCGCCTCGGTGCGGACCGCCGTGAGCCCATCGACGAACAGCGCGGGTCCCGTCACGTGAACCCGCGCGGGGATCGCCTCGATCGTGGACGAAGTACGCGTGCCCGGCGCGCTTCGCCCTACGGTCTCGACGCGCACAGGGACGTCGCGCTCGACGAGGTCCTCCCAGGTCAACTGCAACGAAGCGGGCTGCACGCTCGAGATCGTCACGCCCGCTGGGAGCTGAAGCGTCGCTGGATCGATGCGGGCCACTGCCGTTCGTCCGTCGCTCACGTTGACCTCGACGCCGCCGATCGACTCTTGTCGGATCGCGTTGACGAGCGTGGGCGGGCCTTTCACGACGACGCGAACGCGATCGGGCAAATCCGTGAGCAATACGCGACGCACGTCCACCGCCGGCGGGCGCACGAGCAAGCTCACTTCGAGGCCGCGCTCGACGGTCCCTGCGCCTCGAACGACGCCGTAGAGCGCCATCGAGATGAGCAGCGACGTGACCTTGAGACCTGCGTTTTCAGTGGTCGTTTCCCACGCGGAGGTCACGAGCTCGCGGAGGCGTGAGGGCTTGGTGTCTGCCATGCGAGCGTCACTCTTTCTCCGCCGCGCGCGGCTCGGGGACCACGCTCACGCGGGTCGGCTCTTCTTCGCGCTTCTTTCCTGCGCGACCTTCGAGCAGTCGCGCCGCGAGCGGCTTGGGATAGAACAACCCGTACAGCGCGTGCCGCAGCGAGTTTGCGTCGAGGCCGCGCACGAGGTTTCCGTTGAAGCAGAGCGAGATCTGCCCGCGCTCTTCGCTGACGATCACGACGACCGCGTCGGTCTCCTCGGTGATGCCGATGGCCGCGCGGTGTCGCGTCCCCAGCGTTCGATCGAGCGACGGGTTGGCCGTGAGGGGGAGGATGGCGCCCGCGCGGTGGATCCGCGCGTTGCGGATCACGACCGCGCCGTCGTGCAGCGGGTTCTCGTACGCAGGGAGAAACAGCGTGTAGATCAGCTCGCTCGTCACGCTCGCGTCGAGCTCGGTCCCCTGCTGCAAAAAGTCGTCGAGCGACGCGTCGCGCTCGAACACAACGAGCCCGCCGATGCGCTTCTGCGCGAGCTTGACCGAGGCCTCGATGACCTCTTCGAGCGCCGTGGCCTCTTCGCGCTTTCGAAAGCGAACGAACCACGGTCGCGTCCCGACCCTCATCAGCGCGCGCCGCAAATCGCCCTGAAACAACACGACCACCACGAGAAAGAACGAGCCGAGCACGCGGTCGAGCAGCGTGTGCGTAGTCGTCAGCCCGGCGCGGTGCGCGACGAGATACACGAGCACGACGAGCGCGAGGCCCACGCTCGCTTGCACCGCGCGCGTCCCTCGCAAGAGCAGCATCAAGCGATAGATCGCGTACGCGACGATGGCGACGTCGATCAGGTCGCGAAACAGTGAGCCCGCGCTCGTCGGGCGCAGCAGTGTCAGGAGCCCTTCGATCATGGCGCGCTCCCTCGGGCCATCTTGATTGCGTGTGCCACCCTCGCCGCCTGCGCGACCTCGCGCACGTCGTGAACGCGCACCGCGTGCGCGCCCGCGAGGATCGCCGCGGTCACCGCGGCGCACGTCCCAGCGAGTCGCTCGTGCGTGGGCTCGACGCGCCAGGGCCACGCTGGATACGCGTCGGGATCCGCGATGAAGCTCTTTCGCGAGGGCCCGACGCACACCGCGCAGCCGATCGACGCGATCGTGTCGGTGCCCGCGAGGAGCGCGATCGATTGACGCGCTGTTTTCGCGAAGCCGATCCCGGGATCGACCCAGATGCGCGATCGGTGAACGCCCGAAGACTCGATGCGACCGACGTCGCGCGCGAGCGCGTCGCGCACCGCGGTCACGACGTCTGGCTCGTAGCGAGTCAACGCGGGGTCCGAGCGCATCGTGCGCGGTGTGCCCCGCGCGTGCATTCGCAAGTAGCTCGCGTCGTAGCGCGCCACGATCGGCGCGAGCTCAGCGATGTCTGCGCCGACGCCGACGTCGTTGAGGACCCGCGCCCCAACGGAGAACGCCGCTTCTGCGACCGCGGGCTTCGTCGTGTCCACGCTCACGAGCGCGCCTTCACGAACGAGCGCGCGGATCACGGGAACGATCCGTTCGATCTCGATCGACGCGGGGACCGGCTCGGCCCCTGGGCGCGTGCTCTCGCCGCCGACGTCGATGATGTCCGCCCCCTGTTCGATGAGCGCGAGACCGTGCGCGACCGCCGTCGGTTCGTTCACAAACGAGCCGCCGTCGCTGAAGCTGTCTTGCGTCACATTGAGCACACCGAGCAGCACGGGCCGAGTCCACTCGATCCGGTGCGGCCCGAGCTCCATCGGAGCGGGAACCATCCGGGCACTACTACGCCACAAACACCCGGAGTACGCCTCTTTCTTCCCACCGAATCGACCGAGCGGCCGCAGCGCAGCGGCGAACGGCTCAGCCTTCCGTCGCCTCGCCTTTGCGCGGCGGAAACACCGCAGGGCGCGTAGACGACTTCTCGCCTCGGCCCTTGTCGCGGCGCTCGCTCCAAGTCGGGATTTCGACCTTCTGTCGCTCGGGCAACGGCGTGCCTTCGATGCACGCCTTCATCTCTTCGGTGTCGAGCGTCTCGCGCTCCATCAGCGCTTCGACCATGCGCTCGACCGCCGCGCGGTTTTCACTCACGATCCGAACCGCCTCGGCGCGTCCTTCGTCGAGGAGCTTGCGCACTTCTTCGTCGATGATCTGCGCGGTCGCCTCGCTGTGCGATCGTCGCAGCCCAGCGAAGTCGTCGTCGTCCGACGGCAGGTCGTACGAGACGAGACCCAGCCGCTCGCTCATGCCGAACTTGCACACCATCACGCGAGCGACGCGCGTGGCTTGGCGGAGGTCCGACGAAACGCCGCTATCCGCACGGCCCAAGATCACAGCGTCCGCGGCGAGGCCGCCCATCGACATCGCGATCATCGATCGCGCCTTCGTCTTGGTGAGGTAGTGCTCGTCCTTCTCGGGCAGCGACATCGTGAGCCCGCCCGCAGAGCCGCGAGGAATCACGGTCACTTTGTGGATCGGATCGTGCTCGGGGCAGAACCAACCGACGACAGCGTGACCCGCTTCGTGCACAGCGACCCGGCGCTTCTCTTCGGCGTCGACGGCGAGGCTCTTTCGCTCGACGCCCATCATGATCTTGTCCTTGGCGAGCTCGAGGTCTTGCATCGCCACCGCGTCCTTGTCCTGACGCGCGGCGAGCAGCGCCGCTTCGTTGACGAGGTTCTCGAGGTCCGCCCCTGCGAATCCAGGCGTCCCGCGCGCGATGATCCCGAGCTCGACGTCGGGCGCGAGGGGAACCTTGCGCGTGTGCACTCGAAGGATCTGCTCGCGGCCCTTCACGTCGGGAAGCGAGACATGAATGCGTCGATCGAACCGGCCCGGACGAAGGATCGCCGAGTCGAGAACGTCCGCGCGGTTGGTCGCGGCGATGATGATCACGCCGTCGTTCGCGTCGAACCCGTCCATCTCGACGAGCAGCTGGTTGAGCGTCTGCTCGCGCTCTTCGTGACCGCCGCCGACGCCGCCGCCGCGGTGGCGACCCACAGCGTCGATCTCGTCGATGAAGATGATGCAGGGCGCGTGCTTCTTGCCTTGTTCGAAGAGGTCGCGCACCCGGCTCGCGCCGACGCCGACGAACATCTCGACGAAATCCGACCCCGAGATGCTGAAGAACGGGACCCCAGCTTCGCCTGCGATCGCGCGCGCGAGCAGCGTCTTTCCCGTGCCGGGCGGGCCCATCATGAGGACGCCCTTCGGGATGCGGCCGCCGAGCCGCCGAAACTTCTTCGGGTCCTTCAAGAACGCGATGATCTCTTCGACCTCGTCCTTGGCCTCGTCGATGCCCGCGACGTCCGCGAACGTCACGCGCTGCGCGCCGTCGCTCACGAGCTTGGCCTTCGACTTACCGAAGGTCATCGCCCTGCCGCCTGACGACTGCACTTGGCGCATGAAGAAGAGCAGCATCGCGAACATGATCAGCGACGGAAGCGCGATCGCCACGATGATGGGCGCCGCCGAACCGCCGTCGTCCTTCTCGTTGTGGACGGTGACGTTGCGGTCGATGAGCTCCTTCTGCATCGCCCACTCTTCGATGGGCCCGTGCGTCGAGCGATCCTCCGGCTGCGCGCCAGGCTGCGCGCGTCGCGTGTACACGACGTCGCGCTCTTTGATCTTCACCTCGGTCACGCGCCCTTGCCTGACGTCCGCGACGAACTCGCTGAACGCGACGGGCGGCGCGCTCGGGGCCGCGCTGAACATCGCGTAGACCCCGAGGAACATCAGGATCAAGAAGATCCACAACAACAGCATCCGGTGCGACTGCTTCACGACTTCCTCGAGACTCTTACGCCAATAGGGCGCGCTGTGGGCGCGTCACGACTCGTTGCGTACCGCAACGGCCGCGACGCCGCGAGGGACCACGGCGCAGAAATCCGCTGTTGAACACCGCGCGGCGCGCGATCACGCCGCACCGCTAGGACCCTGGAGCACGAACGACCCCAGCGCAATGCGCAAAATCGACCGCGCCGCGCTCTGGCGCGAGCCGTCGACCGTCGGCGCGCTCCAACCGATCGAGAGCGTAGTTGCCGCTCGGGCGAGGACTGTTCAGCGTTGGGGCGTTCGACCCTTGCGGACTGCGCGCCGCGAGCGCTCGGCGAGCCGCAGGAGGCTGCGATCGACCGCCGGGAATTCTGCGCGAATTCGCTGCAAAATCCCGTCTCGAACGCGATCGTCTCGCGTCGGCTGCGCGCGCTCGAGCTCGGGCGGAACGTTCACCGTCGCCAACCCCGCGTCCCGCGCGATCTCGTCGGCGTCCCGCAACGAGCTCTCGAGCAACGGTCGGCTCACCCCGTCCGCGCGACGCGCGCACAGCCCGCGGAGAAGTCGGCCCTCGACGCACTCGCGCAACACCCTCGCGGCTGCGTCCTCGACGGTGTCCGCGAGCGCGAGGCGCTCCCAGCCCCGCTCGCGCATCACGCTTCGCGCGACCGCCACGACCTCGTCCTCGCTTTGACACACGGTGACCTCGAGGCCGACGTGCCTCGCGTACCGCGCGGCCTCGCCGGTCGCGTCGTCCTCGTCCTCTCGCGGCTGCACGACGATCGCGCCCGCTGCGCGTAGGCCGAGGTACGACTTCGTTCGCGCGATCAGCACCGAGAGCGCGGCGGATCGAACGTCGCTGTCGAGCACGACGAGCACCCGTTCGCCGCGCCGCAATACGCGCTCGCGTTCGACGAACGCCATCGCGCGCGCGAGCGCGCTGTCACGCAAGCTCGAACTCCTTGCAGAAGCTCCCCGCGGGCTCGGCTCCAGGCTCGAAGGCCGAGAGCTTGTGCGCCGCGTTGGGATAGCGATGGGCGCACGTCCCGTCGCGGTGCGCGAAGTACACGCAGCGCTCGCAGCCGACGACCAGCGAAAACTCAGCTCGTTCGCGTTGAAAACGTGGGTCGTTTTGCGGCGACGGCGGGTCGGCGAGCTTGCGCTTCACGACCGCGGACCGCCTCTTCGAACGATGGTCGCCACGAGCTCGACGTGCGGCGTCTGCGGAAACATCTCGAACGCGTCCAGCGATTCGACGCTCATCCCCGCGGCGAGCAACCGCTGAACGTCACGGCCGAACGTCGCCGGATCGCACGAGACATACACGACTCGCTTCGGCGGCTCTTCGACGAGCGCGGCCATCACCTCGGGCGCGCCTTGCCGTGGCGGATCGAGCACGATCACGTCCCAGTTGCGATGCGACCGCGCAGCGTCCTCCGCGGGGCTCGTCCTCGCAGCGACGTTGTCGATCGACCGCGCGGCGAGGTTGTCTTGCAGCGCCTTCACGGCGCGCGCGTCGAGCTCGACGGCGCTGACCTTCTTCGCCTTGCGCGCGAGCGCGATGGTGAAGTTTCCCGCGCCCGCGAACAGCTCGAGGACCTTCTTCGACTCGCAGCGCGCGCGCGCGACGACCGTCCGCGCGAGCTCGTGGTTGAGCGTCTCGTGCGCTTGGGCGAAGCCTTCGGGCGCGAGCACGAGCGGAGCTCCATCGACGCCTGCGACGACCGGTCGCGGGTCTCCGTCGACCGCAGGTGCAGTCGCTCCGGGCGCATACAATTCGACGCCGGCGAACCCCAGCCCGACAAGCCCGAGGCTCGCTGCGAACCCGTCGGCCGAGATCTTCTCGTTCGGATGAAGCGTGGCGACAGGCCGACGGTCCTTTCCGAGCGCGAGAAACACCTCGCCGCTTCCGCCCACGCGAACGAGCGCCGCGCGCAGCGGGTCGAGCGCGGCGTCGAGCTCTGGCGCGAGCACGGGGCACTCGCTCGTGTCGACCACGTCGTTGCTCGAGGCGGCCCTGTGTCCGAGAAAGAGCTTTCCGCCGGATGTTTTCCAGGCGATTCGAGCGCGCGTGCGATAGCCGTACGCCTGCGGGCTCGCGTTCCACGCGATGTCCATCTCGCGCAGAGGCTTCGGCAAGGCGCGTCGGATCGCGTCGAGTCGGGCGGTCGCTTGCTGCGCCTGCGGGACGTGTTGCCACGTGCATCCACCGCAACGATCGGCGACGCCGCACGGCGGAACGATCCGATCGGCGGACGTCTCGACCCATTCGACCTGATCCGCGATGCGAGATTTCTTCGCGAGCCGCACGCGCACGCGATCGCCTGGCATCGCGCCGCGCACGAGAACGACACCCGACGGTTCGAACCCGAGCCCCTCGCCCGACTCCGCGAGCCCCTCGATCGAAACGTCGATCCACTGCGCACCGGTCATGGACCTGGAAACCCCTGAGCAGGCACGGCCTGATCGTAGATGAAGCGAAACGACCCCGTGAGGCGAGCGTTGCCGATCGGATCCGTGGCCAAGATTGGCGGCGTATAGCTCGTCAGCGGCGGGTTGGTCGGCGGTTGATCTCCGACCGGCCGCGGGTCGCTGAACTCGAGGTCGAACGTCGAGACCTCCGTCGGTGGCTGCGGCGGATCGAACCAGTTCGGCGGGCTCACGCCGCCGCCATCGACCGATCGAAACGCCATCGTTCCGCGGACGATCGGGAGCGAGATGTTCTGCCCGAGCCGCGTGGTCTTCGTGCGCCCACAGGACCAGCGAAACGCGAGATATCCGTGTACGAGCACGTCCGGCGCGCCCATCGGACCCACCTGCGCGATGTACACGCGTTGTCCTGCTGCATCGACGTCGGTCGAGTTCGCGATGCGACGCGCGAGCTCGACGGTGTCGTCGATGCGAAAGAAGAGATGGTCTGTGTACTCCGAGACGCCGCCGCCGTGCTGCGCGCGAAACTGCAGGATTCTACCGGTCCGTTCGCCGGCGAAGAAATTGAGCGTCATGCGGTACGGGTTGGGCGTCGCGCCCGTGTCGCTGAATTGAATTCGACACAGCGGAACGCTCGCAGACCCCGTCGCCGAGCCCTCGCCCGCGCCGACGCACGCCGCCACCGTCGCGCCGAGCACGAACGCGATGGCCGCGATGTGCTTCAGCCTTCGCATGTGACCTCCACCGCGTCGCCGGGCTTCAATCCGCTCGATCCTTCGCGGACGCACAGCTCGATGCGGCCCGACGACCCGACGAGCCCGAGCCCTTCGCCGCGCGCGACTTCACCGTACGCAGCGCGCACGGGGCCAGCGAAGCGCGCGGGCGCCGCGATGCGCAGCTCGCCCTCGATGGGGCGCACCGACGTGATCGCATTGCCGTAGCGATCCACGGTGATCACCTCGCCCTTCGCCGTATAGACGCGGCCCTTCTTGTGCCACTCGGCGTCCGAAGGAAGCACGCAGTCGACCTCGGCTTCATCCCGCGAACCCGCGAGGTCCGGGTGCAGGCCCGCGGCGAGCAGCGCGGCGATCGGCGCGAAACGCTCGCGTCCATCGAAGGTCGTCACGCTGGGGTCCGCGACGACGAGCTCTTCGCGCAGCGTCCACACCCGGTCGCGATCGCCTCGGATCGGAAGCACGCCGTTGTCCGGACCGACGAGCCATCGCCCGTCGCGCTCGGCGAAGATCCTTCGGCGACGCGTCCCGACGCCGGGGTCCACCACCACCACGAGCGCGGCTCCGCGAGGCAACACCCACAACGCGCGCTCGGCCATCAGCGCCGCATGGACGCGGTCGAACGGCGCCACTTCGTGCGTCACGTCGAGCACGCGCGCGGATGGAACCCGCGCGAGCACAGCGGCGCGCATCTCCATCACGTAGCTATCAGCGAGCCCAAAATCCGTCACGAACGCGACGAGCGCAGCCATCTTTACTTCGTCTCCGTTTCTACACGATGAAGCCGCCGCCGACGACTCTCTCGCCAACGTAGAAGACCGCGGCCTGTCCGGGCGCGGCGCCTCGTTGGGGCTCGTCGAGCAATAGCTCCGCGGTCTCGCCCTTCGCCACGATCGTGCAGCCGACGCCCTTGTGCTTGTAGCGGAGCTTCACTTCGGCCCGCTCGGGACGCGCGCTCGTGAGCCACCGAAGCTCGTTCACGCGGACGTGCCGGGTCTCTGCTTCTTCGTTCGTGCCCACGACGACGGCCCCACGGTCCGCGATCACGCGAAGGACGTAGCGCGCCTTTCCGTCCCAGCCCGTGATCCCGCGGCGCTGGCCGACGGTGAACCGATGGATCCCGTCGTGCGTGGCGACCACGGTCCCGTCGAGCGTCTCGACCGTTCCCGCGCGGCGCGCAACCCCGTGCGACTCGACCCACTCGGTGTAGTCCTGGCCTTCGACGAAGCAGAGGTCCGTCGAGTCCGGCTTCTGCGCGCTCACGATCCCGCGCGCCTCCATATAGGCGCGAACGTCCGGCTTGCGCATCGTCCCGAGCGGGAGCAGCAGCCGATCGAGCGCTTCGCGCGGCGCGATCCACAAGAAATAGCTCTGGTCGCGATCCAGATCGATCGCGCGCTCGAGCACGACTTCGTCTCCCTCGCGTCGAACGCGCGCGTAGTGCCCGGACGCGACGTGCTCCGCCCCGAGCCGCTGCGCGAGCTGCCACAGCGGCCCGAGCTTCACGTGCTCGTTGCATCGAACGCACGGGCTCGGCGTGCGCCCCTCGCCGTAGTCCTTTACGAAGGGATCCACGACGTGCTCGCGAAACAGCGCGCGCCGATCGAACGTGTAGTGCGCGACGCCGAGCTGATCGCACACGCGCTTTGCGTCGTACTGATCCTCGGGCGCACAGCACCGGCCCGCGTGCCCTTCGCGCTGGTAGTCCCAGAGGTGCAGCGTCACGCCGATCACCTCGTGCCCTTGTTCTGTGAGCATCGCTGCCGTGGCGCTCGAATCAACGCCACCACTCATTCCGACGACGACCCGTGCCATCACTGTTCCTCGAGCGGCGTACGGCTCGCGTCGACCGCGAGCGCGCCCTGTTTCGTGGGGACCCCTCTCGTGCGAGGGGAGGGGGACCCTAGCACTCGCTCGTTCGCGCGCGACGCTCGTGTCGTCGCGCACTTGCGCCCGTTCGTCGAAGCGATGACTTCAACGTTTGCGCGCGAAGCGTGGTCGCTTCCGTCCATCGCGCGTCGCGCTCGCGATCGCGCTCGATGACCTGCGCGCATGCACAGCACGTCACGCGGGCGAATCCATTCGAGCGAACGACGAAATCACGCGAACGCGCATCGACAATGCAACGTGGTTTCGAGCCGTTGGTTGCGATGCGTTCGCGCGTCGCGCGAGCGCGTCGCGGCGAGCTTCACTCGCCACTTCAACGTCGCTCGACCGACACACGAACGTGACGCAAGTGCGCGGTCGCGTTGAAGAAGCGCGCACATCAACTTTTCACCCCCGAGCGCGGGTCATCGTTCTTCGGATTTCGCGTCGTTCCAATACGCGTCGAGCTCTTCGAGGGAGTGCTCGCGCATCGCGCGACCGCTCGCTTCAGCGCGTCGCTCGACCGACGCGAAGCGCGAAGCGAAGCGCGCGTTCGCTTTGCGCAGCGCGTCCTCGCCGTCGAGCCCGAGCTTTCGCGCGAGGTTGCACAGCGAAAACAACACGTCGCCGAGCTCGTGCTCGATCTCGTCCCGCGAGCCCTTCGCGATCGCCTCGTCGAGCTCGGCGATCTCCTCGCTCACCTTCGCGCGTGGCCCTTCTGCGTCTGGCCAATCGAAGCCGACGTGCGACGCCTTCTCTCCCGCGCGCTGCGCCCAACGAAGCGCGGGCAACGACCGCGGAAGTCCTCCGAGCACGCCGCGCTGCGCCTTTTCTTTCTTCTTCAAGTCCTCCCAATTTGCGAGCACTTCTGAAGAATTAGACACCTTTACGTCACCGAACACATGAGGGTGCCTGCGCACCAGCTTGCTCGCGATCCCAGCGCTCACTTCCTCGAGCCCGAACCACCCTCTCGTTCGAGCCAGCTCGCTGTGAAACACGACCTGCATGAGCAGATCGCCGAGCTCTTCACGAAACTCGAGGACCTCTCGGTCATTTGGCCCCAGTCGCGTCGCTGGCCCCTGCGCGTTTGTGGCTTCGTCGCCGAGCGCGTCGATCGCGTCGCACACCTCGCTCGACTCCTCTGCGAGGTAGCGCTTCATCGACGCGAAGGTCTGCTCGCGATCCCAAGGGCAGCCTCCCGGCGCGAGCAGACGACGAACGGTCTCGACCAACGACTCCTCGTCCGAATGCTTTACGGTCATCGAGGATGCTGCTAGCACGCCTGCGCAAACGACAGCATGACAACGTACCGCGCTGGCCAGGAGATCGACTCGTACTGCACGAAATGCAAGCTCGATCTCACGCACAAGATCGTCGCCGTGGTGAACAACAAGCCCGCGAAGGTCGAGTGCCGCACCTGCTACGGCGTGCACAACTATCGCGCCCCGAAGAGCGGCGCGGCCGCGGTCGCGAGCGCGAGCACGACGAGCACGCGCGCGCCGCGCTCCACGTCGTCCCGCGCGACGAGCGCGCGATCGGTCGAGCCCGAGCCGCCGCTCGCGCCGCCGGATCACGCGCGGATCGTGCTCTACTCGACCACGGAGAAGTTCTCGGTGGGGACGTGGCTCTCGCACAAGACGTTCGGCGTCGGCGTCGTGCTGCGCGACGTCGCCACGACGAAGATCGAGGTCCGATTCGACAGCGGCACCAAGGTCCTCGTGCACGGGCTCACGCCAACACCTGCTTGAAGCGCGCGCACAACGACGCGCTGCTTCGAGCATCGATGAACGGTGCGCGGGTCGAAACGACTCTCCCCGCTCGGGCGCGAGTTGTTCTACCCTCCGCCCACCGCGCGCGGAGGCCTTGGTCCCCGAAGGCCAGCTCCGCGCTTCGTATTCGCATCTATCGGGGACGACAACGATCGACAACAGGAGCGTTTCTCATGGGCAAGTCGCTGAGCGGGACGAAGACCCACGGCAACCTGAAGGCAGCCTTCGCGGGCGAGAGCCAGGCCAACCGTCGTTACGAGTACTTCGCCAAGCAGGCGGACGTGGAAGGCTACGCGGACGTCGCGGGTCTCTTTCGCGACACCGCCGCGGGCGAGACCGGCCACGCGCACGGTCACCTCGATTACTTGAAGCAGGTTGGTGATCCTGCGACGGACAAGCCGATCGGCTCGACCGAGAAGAACCTCGCGTCGGCCGTCGCCGGCGAGACGCACGAGTACCAGTCGATGTACCCGTCGATGGCGAAGGAAGCCCGCGAAGAAGGCTTCGACGACATCGCCGAGTGGTTCGAGACCCTCGCGAAGGCCGAGAAGTCCCACGCGGGTCGCTTCGAGAAGGCGCTCAACGCGCTGCAGGCCTGAGCTCGCTCCCCGGCGCCTCGAGCGCTGGGGGCTCGATCGAGCGCGCGAAGCATCCGCCCCACGACTCGCGGGGCTGCTTCGATCGCTCGATGGGGCATCGCAGGCAACCACCGATGACGAACATCAAGCCTACGCCGGACCGCGATCCGTGCTTCGACCCGGACGACCCGCGCTTCTTCGACGTACGCGACCTCGAAAACGAGCTCCGTCGCGTGTTCGAGATCTGCCACTTGTGTCGGATGTGCGTGAACTATTGCGGGTCATTTCCCTCGCTGTTCGAGGCCATCGACCGCAAGCACGAGACGCTCGGGATGCCGCACGACGCGACGACGGTCGACGCGGCGACGATGCGCACCGTCACGGACCTGTGTTGGCAGTGCAAGCTCTGCTACGTGAAGTGCCCGTATACGCCGGACGACAAGCACGAGTGGAAGGTGGACTTCCCGCGGGTGCTCTGGCGCGAGAAGGTCGTGCGCGCGCAACGCGAGGGAATCTCGCTACAAGAGCGCATCCTCGGCGAGCCGGGCGTGCTCGGAAAGCTCACCGCGGGCCCCGTCGCGCCCGTCGCGAACTTCGTCAGCAAGAGCTCGCTCGTGCGCAAGGCCGGCGAGAAGCTCGCGGGGATCTCCGCGCAGTTTCCGCTGCCCGAGTACGCCAAGGACCCGTTCGACAAGTGGTTCGCGAAGCACGAGCCCGCGGCGGGCATCGGCGACAACGGGACGGTCGCGCTCTTCTCGACGTGCCTCGTTGATTTTCATCGGCCCTCGATCGGACGCGCCGCCGTGGCGGTGATCGAGCACGCGAAGGTGAAGATCGAGCGACCCAAGCAGGTCTGCTGCGGGATGCCCAACATGGACACCGGCGATCTCGCGGGCGTGCGCGAGAAGGCAGCGTTCAACGTCGCACAGCTCGCGCCGCTCGTGCGCAACGGAGCCAAGATCATCGCGCCAGGGCCGTCGTGCTCGATGACCCTCAAGCGCGAGTACCCCGAGCTGCTCAAGACCGAAGACGCGAAGCTCGTCGCGGCCAACACGATGGACCTGATGGAGTACCTCTGGAAGGTGCTCTGGAAGGGCAAGCTCTTGCCGCGCACGTTCGCGAACAAGCTCGGCTCGATCGCCTACCACGCGCCCTGTCACCTTCGCGCGCAGCGCGTCGCAGCGCCGGCGAAATTGCTGCTCGACAACGTCCCCGAGACCGAAGTCACGCTCATCGAAGAGTGCTCCGCCGTCGATGGAACGTGGGGCATGAAGGCCGAGTACTACGAGATGGGCGTGAAGTACTCGAAGCGCCTCGTCAACAAGGTGGCGGACGCCGAAGCCTCGCGCGTCGCGAGCGACTGCACGCTCGCCTCGCAGCGCATCGCCAAAGAGAACAACGTGGAAGTGCGGCACCCTATCGAGCTCCTCGCTGAGGCGTACGGGCTCGCGTTCTGACCCAACGGGGTCGCTCGCGCCAAACCTTCGAAAGAGAGCAACCCGCCATGCAAAAGCTCAGAGTCGACGAAGTGATGCCGCTCGACGCGTACGAGCGCGAGCGCACGACGTTTCGAGCCAAAGTGATCGCGCACAAGAAGCAGCGTCGCGTGCTGCTCGGGCCCGAGATGTCCCTCGTGTTCGAGGATCGATTGACCGTGCTCAATCAGGTCCTCGAGATGGTCCGCGCCGAGAAGATCACCCGCCCCGAAGCGATCGCCGACGAGGTCGCCGTGTACAACGAGCTCGTCCCCGAGGACGGATCGCTCAGCGCGACGCTCATGATCGAAGTCGTCGACGCCGCGCAACGCGCGCTCCGTCAGCGCGACTACATGGGCCTCGAGAAGCACCTGCACCTCGAGCTCGACGGCGCGCGGACGACGGGTGTGTTCGATCCGCGCGGGCTCGAGCCGGACCAGATCGCGGTCGTTCAGTACGTGTCGTTCGCGGTTGGCGTCGCGGCCCGAGACGCGTTGCTCGACCTGTCCAAGCCCGCGGCGATCGTCTGCACGCACCCGCGATACGGCTACCGCGCCGAGCTCACCGCGGACACCCGCCGCTCGCTCGCTGACGACCTTCGAACGAGCCCCGCGTCGCAGTGAACGACGCTTGACAGCCTAGGGGCCTGGGCATAATGTCCGCCTCCCTTCCGCGGGCATAACTCAGCGGTAGAGTGCGACCTTCACACGGTCGAAGTCACAGGTTCAAATCCTGTTGCCCGCACCAAGAGCTAGCAGCTCACTGACGGCCACGATCGAAGCAACTTCATCGTGGCCGTTGTGCATTTGGGCGCTCGATTTGCTGGACGTTGACGCTCCGTCGCGTCGCCGCGCGTTTCGCGCGGGCGCGGACGGGGCAGAAAAATGTTTGCAGCGAATTGGACAATCTCCGTCACGCACGCGGCCGCAGCGTGATTGCGAGATCCGCGAAAGCTGCTGGAGCTCCGGCTTCGTTGTGACGTTTCGAGGGCTTGTCGAAAGGTTTACACCGCGCCGCATCGTGCCATCATGCGGCTCCCCGCTGCGTCCCTCGTCGTGGTCCGGTCGGTCGGATCAGTGAGGCTTCTCGCAGTAGGTAAAGGAAAAAGTCCATGCGTCGTTCACTTTTCGCTCTCTCGCTCGGACTCGTCATCGCATCGACTGGCTGCAAGAGCCGCCCGATGAGCGAGCAGCTCAAAGACAAGCTCATGGAGCAGTACGAGGAGGACACCTCGCTCGCACAGCAGCTCTGTGGCTACCCCGTCGCCGGCCTCACCGGCACCACCATCACGAACGTCGTGAACACGGGCAACAACCGCTCGGGCAGCGGCACCGCGATGGTGACTGCGACGCCGACTCCCATGCCCGGAATGCAGGCGGCGGGCCCCTGCTCCGGGTCGATCTCGTTCATCTACGGCTCGCAGTCGAACACGACGTACCGCCGCACGGGCTCGATCGGCCGTCGCCGCACGACCAGCTCGACCACGACGACGATGTACGTGTGGGGCATCACGGTGACCAACCGCACCAGCCAAGTCCCCGCGGGCGCAGGCATGGGCGCGCCGACGGGCATGCCCTCGATGCCCGGCACCCCGACCGGCGCTCCGGCGGGCATGCTGACCATCGGCGGCACCGCCGCTGGCATCCTCCAGGCGGGCGACACCGCGCTGCAGGACGGCTCGGTCGCCGACGACTACCAGATCATGCTGACCGCAAACGTCCCTGTGACGATCGTCGTTCGTGGCGGCCCGAGCCTCACCGAGCCGGGCAGCAACCTCGACGTGTACGCTGCGCTGCTCATGAACGGCACCGAGATCGAGCACAACGACGACATCTCGCCGGACAACCGCAACAGCCGCATCGTTCACACGCCGACCACGACGGGCATGCACACGCTGCGCGTCACGACCTTCGGCAGCGGCCTCAAGTCCGGTCCGTACAACGTCCAGGTCTTCCCGGGCGCCAACCCCAACGCGCTCTGAGCGCGTGAGCGCGTCGCGTCGAGCGGGGGACGCGACGCGCAGCGTGACTGTCGTGTGAGGGGGATGAGTCGAGCGCACGGATCCAGCGATGGAATCCGTCGCTCGCGTCGTGCGACGCGCCAGCCCGCACGGCTGCGCGCTCGGGGTGCGCGCGGTGCGTTTCGCGTACGCGCGTGATAGAGCAACGCTCGCGCGACGATGCTCAATCGCTGGCTTGCAACGCTCGAGCGCCGCTACGGGCGCTACACACTCCCCAACGTCACGTACCCGCTCGTCTTCTCGATGGCGGTGGTCTTCGTGCTCATCGTCACGAACCCAGGTCTTCTGCAGTGGCTCGTGCTCGATCGCGACGCGGTCCTGCGCGGGCAAGTGTGGCGGCTGTTCACGTTCTTGCTCATCCCGCCGAGCTTTCACCCGGTGTTCATCGTGTTCGGATTGCTGTTCCTCCACACGATGGGGACCGCGCTCGAGGCCTCGTGGGGGACCTTTCGCTACCAGTTCTATTTGGGGCTCGGGTGGCTGGGCGCGCTGATCGTCGCGTTGGTCTCGGGTGTTCCCACGACCAACGCGATGCTGCTCGCGTCGGTGACGTTCGCGTTCGCCACGATGTTTCCCGATTTCACAGTGCGGCTGTTCTTCGTGTTGCCCGTGCCGGTCAAGTACATCGCGATCGTCACCGCGCTCGGGGTGCTCGCGATGATCGGCACATCCCAGGGCTACGAGCGGCTCTACCCCGTGGTCGCGCTCGCCAACTACCTGCTGTTCTTCTGGGTCGAGCTCGTCGACCTCGTGCGCGGATACACGCGCCGCGCCGGACGCGCGCAGAAGTTCGGCAAGTTTCGAAGCGACGTTCGCCAAGGAAGCATCCGTGCGAAGCGCGTGTGCGCCGCGTGCGGCGTGACCGACGAAGACCCCTCCGTTGATTTTCGTGTGTGCACTTGCGCCAAGTGCAAGTCGCCGACGGACTACTGCCTCGAGCACGCGCGCAATCACTGAGCGCCGCTCAGCGCTGGCTCGCTTCGCTGCGAAACAACACGAGCACCGTGCGCGGCAAGAACGGCAACGCGCCGAGCGCGCCCGCCCACCCTCGCCCGTCTTGCTCGAACGGATAGAAGTGCTCCCCGCCCGCTTGCTCGATGCGCATCGCGTCCGCTGGGGGAATCGTTCGAATGAGCGACGCGGGAACGCGCCACCGCGGCGCGACGTCTTGATCCGTCCCCGACGGCAAGACGCGATCTTGATAGCGAAGCCCCGTCCAGAACACCGCGCCGCCCACCTGCCCTCGCACAGCGGTGTCGATCATGCGCGAGAACACGCCGAACGTGAGGCCCGCAGAGATCGATCCAATGGTCTCACCCGCGGCGTTCTTGATGGGCGCCGCGGCGACGAGCAACACGCGCGACGGGACGTTTTGCACAGCGGGAAGCTCGCCGACGCACATCCCTTCGCGTCCCTCGAGCGCAGCGCGCACGCACGCGAACGGCGCGCGCAGGTCCATGCCCTTCATGCGATCGTCCGACTCGTTCGGAAGGTCTCGCGCGAGCGCGACGCCTTCGCGATTGGTCACCGCCACGAAGCTCGTCGGGTAGAGCGTCATCGGGCCGCCCGGCGTCGTGAATCCGACGAGCGTGCTGCGAAGCGCGACAGGGTCGTTGTTGGTCACGGGCGCCGTCACGGGGCCCACGAGCTCGCGCACCTTGGGCACGAATCCGTCGACCGCCCGCTGCGCTGCTTCGCGCGCGCGCTGCAGATCGCTGCGCAGCGCGGTCGCTGACGTCTGCGCGTGCGCCATCTTGTTGTCTTTGCACGCCGCTGCGCCCGACGAGAGCACACCGAGGGCGAGCACCCCGATCCGAATGGTCCTCATGGCGCGAAAACTACCACGGGACGCGCGAGCGATGCTCAGTGCGCGGGGCCGCCGGGCAGCGCGCAGAAGCCCTCGTAGTCGATGTACTCGTGGATCGTCGGGTGATCGCCACACATCGGGCACTGCTTGTCTCGGCGGAGCTTGAGCGTGCGAAAGCTCATGCGGAGCGAGTCGTAGGTCAGGAGCTTTCCGATCAGGGGCTCGCCCTGACCGAGGATGAGCTTGATGGCCTCGGTCGCTTGGATCACGCCGACGATGCCCGGCAGCACGCCGAGGACGCCCGCTTCTTGGCACGATGGCGCGAGGTGGGCGGGCGGCGGCTCGGGGTACAAGCAGCGGTAGCAAGGCCCGCCGAGGTGCGGCGCGAACACCGTGCACTGCCCGTCGAAGCGAAAGATGCTCCCGTGAACGACGGGGATCTTCTTCATCACGGTCGCGTCGTTGACGAGGTAGCGCGTCGGAAAGTTGTCGCAGCCGTCGATGATCACGTCCCAGCGCGCGTCGAAGATGCGATCGATGTTCTCGCTCGTCAGGCGCTCTTGATATTTGATCACCTTCACGTCGGGGTTGAGCCCGGCGATGGCCTCTTCGGCGCTGTCGACCTTGGGCTTTCCGACGCGGCTGGTGCTGTGAATCACCTGGCGCTGGAGGTTCGACGCGTCGACGGTGTCCGCGTCGACGAGGCCGAGCGTCCCTACGCCCGCGGCCGCGAGATAGAGCGCCGCAGGAGAGCCGAGCCCGCCCGCGCCGAGGAGCAACACGCGCGCGTCGAGGAGCTTGCCCTGTCCCTTCTCGCCGACCTCGGGCAAGAGCAAGTGACGCGAGTATCGATCGCGTTGATCGGTCGTGAGCTGGCGATCGACGACGTAGGGATAGCCGCGGTCCTTCCAGCGAACGAAGCCGGGGTTCACGCTCTCGACGTCGGAGTAGCCGAGCTCGATGAGCGTGCGGGCGGCGAGCGCCGAGCGCGTTCCGCCGGCGCAGTACAGAACGACCTTCGCGCGCTTGTCGGGCACCGCGCCCTCGATCTTCGACTCGAGGTGCCCGCGCGGAACGCTGATCGCCCCCTCGATGTACCCCGCGCGAAACTCCTCGCCCTCGCGCACATCCACGAGGTGAAACTGCTCCTTCGCTTCGAGCCTGCGCTTGAGGTCTTCGAGCGACGTCTCTTTGATCGATCGGCGGATCTCCGCCATCAAATCCTGAAATGTCTTCGCCATGTACGGTCTCCAGAAGGCTGGAGGAGTGTTCGGTATAGTGAAGGTCGCGTCAACCCCGTAACGCGCGCTGAAATTGACGAACGCGCGCTGCGCGGGCTAAGGCCCAGGCCGCCCATGGCCAAGCTCACCTACCGGGACGCAGGGGTCGATATCGATGCGGGCGACGCGCTCGTCGAGCGCATCAAGCCGATGGCGCGATCGACGCGGCGCCCCGAGGTGCTCGCGGACGTCGGCGGCTTCGCGGGGCTCATGCGGCTCCCGCATGGCCTCGAAGAGCCCGTGCTCGTATCGGGAACGGACGGCGTCGGGACGAAGCTGAAGGTCGCGTTCGCTGCGAACAAGCACGACACGATCGGTCAGGACCTCGTCGCGATGTGCGCCAACGACGTCGCCACGTGCGGCGCCGAGCCGCTCTTTTTCTTGGACTACTTCGGGACGGGCAAGCTCACCGTCGACGTCGGCGCCGCGGTGGTCTCGGGCATCGCGCAAGGGTGCCGCCTCGCGGGCTGCGCGCTGCTCGGCGGCGAGACCGCAGAGCTTCCAGGGATGTACGCCGACGGCGAGTACGACCTCGCGGGCTTCTGCGTCGGCGTCGTCGATCGCAAGAACATCCTCGACGGAAAGAGCATCCGAAAGGGCGACGCCGTCATCGGCGTTCGCTCGTCGGGCCTCCACTCGAACGGCTACTCGCTCGCGCGCAAAGCGCTCCTCGAGAAGGGCGGGCTCGCGCTCGACGCGCACGTCGCAGAGCTCGGTCGCACGCTCGCCGAAGAGCTGCTCGAGCCGACGCGGATCTACGCGCGGGCCATCGCGGCCGCGATCCGCGCGGGCGGCGTCAAAGCGTGCTCGCACATCACGGGCGGAGGGCTGCAGGGCAACGTCCCGCGCGTGCTGCCCGAGGGCACCGGCGTCGCGCTCGACCTCTCGAAGTGGCAGCGCCACCCAGTGTTTTCGCTGATCGCGAAGCTCGGCGACGTCGACGAGCTCGAGCTCCGTCGCACCTTCAACGTCGGCCTCGGCCTCGTGATCGTGTGCGAGCCCTCGCGCGTCGAGCGCGTGCTCTCTGCGCTCATCACCATCGGCGAGCACGCGGCCATCATCGGCGAGGTCACCGCGTCGGACGCGGACTTCGAAGACCGAGTGACCTTCCTCGGAGCCGCGACGTGACGCTCTCGCTCGGAGTGCTCGTCTCGGGATCGGGGTCGAACCTCCAGTCCGTGCTCGACGCGTGCTCCGACGGAAGGCTCGACGCTGCGGTGCGCGTCGTCGTGTCGAACAAGCCGGGCGTCTTCGCGCTCGAACGCGCTGCAAAATCCGCGGTCGAAGCGATCACTCTCTCGCACAAAGCGTTCGCGTCTCGCGAGGCGTACGACGGCGCGCTCGTCGAAGCGCTCCGCGCGCGCGGCGTCGACACGGTCGTGCTCGCGGGGTTCATGCGCATCGTGACGCCCGTCTTGCTCGATGCGTTTCGTGGGCGTGTTATCAACATTCACCCCGCGCTGCTCCCTGCGTTTCCCGGCGTGGATGGGCAGAGGCAAGCGCTCGAGTACGGCGCGAAGGTCGCCGGGTGCACCGTGCACTTCGTCGACGCGGGCACGGACACAGGGCCCATCATCACGCAGCGCGCGGTGCCCGTGCTCGAAGACGACACCGTCGAGACGCTCCGCGCGCGCATCCTCGTCGAAGAGCACAAGGCCCTGCCCGCCGCGCTCCAATGGCTCGCCGAAGGACGACTCGTCGTCGAAGGCCGCCGCGTGCGCGTGCTCGACGCTCCGTCGCGATGAAGGGCGCGCGGAGCCACTACGACGTCCTCGTGCTCGGCGGGGCGATCCCCGCGCTCGCCGCGGGCGCCCTCCTCGCGCGGCGTGGATTTCGTGTGGCGTGGGTGCGGCACGACGCGCTGCCCAACACGTACGCGTGGGACGACCTCGCGCTGCGGCGCGCGCCCGAGAGCGCGGCGTTCGTTGATACGCCCGCGTGGCAGCAAATCGCCTCGGATTTGTCGCTCCCCGCCCTCGCCCCTCGCCGCGCGTCCGCGGACAACGTGCTCGCGCAGATCGTGCTCCCCAAGCACCGAGTCGACCTGCGCGGCGACCGCGAGGCGCTGCTCGACGAGCTCGAGCGCGAGTTTCCCGAGCTTCGTCGCCCGACCGAGGACCTCTTCGATCGCGTCGCGACCGTGAAGCAAGAGCTCGATCGCGCGCTCGCAGAGGACGCGCCGTGGCCGCCCGACGGGTTCTTCGCGCGACGCGCGGTGAAGAAGGCGCTCGCGAAAGCGCCGTCGTGGTCGTCGCTGCTCGAGACGGATTTTCTCGCGGATTTTCCCGAGGGACACGACTTTCGAACCGCGTTTCACGCGCTCGCGCGCTTCTGGCCCGACACCGATCCTGACGCCCTCTTCGGCGCGCAGCTCGCCCGCGCCTGGTCACTCGCGCTCGCGGGAATGCCCGTCCTCGACGCCGGCCGCGACGGACTCGCGAGCCTCCTCGGCGAGCGCATCGCGCAGTTCGGCGGCGACATCCGTGACCGCGAGCGCGTGCGCGAGCTCGTCGTCGAGCGCGGTCGCGTCGCGGGCGTTCGCTTCGACGTCACCGACGAAGGGCTCGGCTGCGCGCACTGCATCACGTCGATGCCCGCAGCCTCCGCGCTCGCCCTCGCGCGCATCGAAGCGCCGCCAGCGTTTCTCGATCAGCTCGCGCTCGCCGAGCCCGTGTACGCGCGGTACGCGCTCAACGTCGTCGTGGGCCCTGGGGGTGTTCCTCCGGGGCTCGCGTCGCGCGCGTACGTGGTGCTCGACACGCGGCGGCCGATGTCCGAAGAGAACCTCTTGTTCATCGAGCAATCGCAGCCCGATCCCCTCGGCCGCACAGTGCTCACAGCGCACGCCCTGTTGCCGCGCGCCGTCGTCGACGAGGGCGCTCCGTACCTCGCTCGCGTGCGGCGCCGCGTGCTCGAAGCGCTCTCGCATGCGATCCCGTTTCTCTCGAAGAACTTGCTCGCGGTGGACTCACCGCACGACGGGCTCGACCTCGAAGACCGCGCGCGAGACCTCGTGACCCGCGTGAGCGCGCGGTGGGACGGGCAGGCCGAGCTCATGCCCACCGTGCTTCGGCGTTGGCCCGACGCGTTCGCCGCGGTGTGCGGGCTCCCGCTCCGAGGCCCGATCGAGAACCTCTGGTTCGTCAATCACGCGGTCGTACCCGGCTTCGGCGAAGAGGGCGCGTTGCTCGCGGCCCTCTCGGCGGTGCGCGAAGTCACGCGGAGCGACCCCTCGAAGCTGCGGCTGCGCCGCGAGGTGTGGCGCAAATCGCCCTGAGAATTTGCTGCGCGCTCAGCGAAGGCCGAGACGCGAGCGAAGCGCCGTCAGTCGCATGTCCTGCGGCGCGAGCAGCTGCAGGCGATCGATCGAACGCCGGAGGTATTCGACGGCGCCGCGCTCGACCGCGCGATTGGCCGTCGCGAACAGACGGTCGAGCCCCGTCGAGGCGTCGACCCGCGCCATCTCGAACTCGGCGATGCGGATCGCGCCGTCGAGGTCATCGGGGTACGTGCGCACCCAGCGCTCGATCTCGCGCGGAACCTGCTGCGCGTGACCGTACTTGATCAGGACCATCATCTCGTCGCAGAAGCGCTCGCCGCGCGTGTCCGGCCCTCGCGCGACCTCGGGCGCAGTCGACTGAATCGGCTGCGTCATCGAGAGGTCGTCGTCGACGATGATCGACTGCTCGGGCTCTTTGCGGGCGCTCTTCTGGATGAACTCGCGCGTGACGTCCGGTCTTGATTTCGTGGGCTCGTCCCACACCGACTGATCGTCGGCGACGCTCGCCGGGATGATCACCGGACCGCTCCGCGTGGGCTCGGGAACGTCCGCCGGCGCGGGCGACGCCGTCGCAGACCCCGTGGGCCGCGCAGCACCGGGCCGCGCTGGAGGGTTTCGCATGTAGTGCAAAAACGCCTCGAATACTTCGAGCGGGTCGTTGGGGTACGGGCTCGTCACGATCGCCATAGAGAGTGGCACTGCGCGCCCTCGCGCGGCAAGCACGACCTGCGGACTTCTATCTCGACACCGGCTCTGCGGGAGGCGCCGTGCTGATCCGGCAACGCGACTCGCACCAGCCCGGGGGCGCGCCCGGCGGGTCCCATCGATCGATGTCCCGATCGTCGTCGTCGTCGTACCCCACGTACGATCGGCCGGCGCGCGGGTAGTGCCACTCTTCGAAATTGCCGTCGCCGTCGCGGTCGAATCCGATCTTGACCTTGTTTTGACCGCTCTCGTCGAAGTACTCGATCACGTCGCGACGACCGTCGCGATCGCGGTCTTGCTGGATGCGCTCGAGCCTCCCGGACGGTCGGTACTCGATGTGCGTCTCGAACTGACCGTCGTGGTCGTCGTCTTTTTCTTCCTGCATCGGCTGCAGCGGATTGCGCCACGCGGGGTTGTAGAAGCGCTGCACTTCGTAGAGGCCGTCGCCGTTGTCGTCGATGCCCTCTTCGGTCATGCGGCCCTGCGGGTCGAACTCGCGGTAGCGCTCGGGCGCGCCGTTTTCGTCGCGGTCGATCCACTCGGAGACGATGGACCCGCTTCCGCCGCGCTGGATCCAGCGCTCGGGCGCGTCGTCCCAGTCGCGATCGTAGTGCGTCAGGATGGCGTAGCCCTCGCGCGTGATCGAGTCGTACCGATCGTAGCGACCGTCGAAATCCTCGTCGTAGTCGATGCGAAACGGGCGAACCCCTGCGACGAGGAGCTCGTTTTTGTCCGGTCGACCGTCGTGGTTGCGATCGTGCGCGATGGACACCGCGACGCCTCGCTCGTCGAGCGTCGTCCAGCGGTCGACCCTCCCGTCGCGGTCGCTGTCTTCCGCGCGCACCGTCGGCGCGCGGGGCTTGGGAACGGACGCTACGCCCCTCGCATGCCCGACGCGAAACGCGCCGAACCCGACGGCTCCGAGCGCGACGAGGGCAGCGAGCACGACGACGATGCGAGTGCGATTGGACACGACGGCTCGATCGTACACCGAGCGCCGTCGCGCGCCCGCGTCACTCGTAGCGCAGCGCTTCGACGGGATCGAGCTCCGCCGCGCGCCTCGCGGGAACGACGCCCGAAAGAACGCCCACGACGAACGAGCTCCCGAACGCCACCGCGGCGATCCACGGCGAGAGCGCGACGGGCACCGACGGCGCGAAGCGCTTGAGCGCGAGCACGATGGACGCCCCGAGCGCGAGCCCGATGCCGCCACCGGTGCTCGAGATCACGACGCTCTCGAGCAGAAACTGCCAGAGGATGTCGCTCTTGGTCGCTCCGACGGCGCGGCGAACGCCGATCTCGCGGGTTCGTTCGCGCACCGAGACGAGCATGATGTTCATGATGCCGATCCCTCCGACGACGAGCGAGATCGACGCGATCGCGAGGAGCATGAGCGTCATCGCGCCGGTGAGCGCGCCGAAGGTCTTGAGCAGGTCGTCCTGGCTCTGAATCGTGAACGTCCGCTCGCCGTTGCGTCGCCGCGCCAGGATCTGCTCGACCTCTTCGGACGCCGCGGGCGCGTCCTCCTTCGATCTGGCGGCGGTCAGGATCTGCGTGAGGTGATCTTGATTGAAGAGGTCCATCGCGGCGGTGACCGGGATGAACACGAGGTCGTTGAGGTCGAAGCCGAGGGAGGTCCCGCGCTCTTCCATGAGCCCCACGACGCGAAAGCGACCGTCGGCGAGGCGAACGGTCTGTCCGAGGGGATTTTCGTCGCCGAAGAGCTCCTTCACGATCGTGCGACCGAGCACACACACGCGCCGTCGCGAGTCGACGTCTTCTTCGCGAACGAAGCTCCCGCGATCGACGTGCATGTTGCGGAGGTCGCTGAACGCAGGGCCGACGCCGAGGATCATGGTGTCGCGCGTTCGTCCCTTGAAGCGCACCGCGCCGCCGCCCATGACCATCGGGGAGATTCCGCGGAGCAGCGAGCCCTGTCGCTCGAGCGCTTGGATGTCCTCCATGACCAGCGGACGCGCGATGTTTCCCGCGGGCGGGCCGAAGCCGCGCGTCTCGCGCCGACCGGGAACGATCGTCATGAGGTTCGTCCCGAGCCCCGAGATTTGCTCGTCGAGGTAGATGCGCGCGCCGTCGCCTACGCCCACGAGCAGCGTGACGGCGAGCACGCCGATCACCACGCCGAGCATCGTGAGCGCCGCGCGGATCTTGTTCGCTTTGAGCGCCAAAAACGCTGACAAAACATGCTCGAACACAGCCCGACTCCTACTTCCCCTCTTGCGGTGGGCCGTCGTAGACCATCTGTCCGTCGACGAGCTTGATGTTCCTTCGCGCGCGTTTGGCGAGGTTCGGGTCGTGCGTCACGATCACCACGGTCACGCCCATGTCGTGGTTGAGCTCTTCGAAGAGCCGCGTGATCTCCGCGCCCACGCGCGAGTCGAGGTTGCCCGTCGGCTCGTCGCAGAGCAGGAGCTCCGGCTTCGTCACGATCGCGCGCGCGATCGCCACCCGCTGCCGCTCTCCGCCCGACAAACGATCGGGCGTGTGGTCGAGCCGATGCCCGAGCCCCACGCGCTCGAGCGCCTGCGCTGCGCGCCTCCGCCGCTCGCCGATCCCGACGCCCGCGTACCGCAGCGGCAGCGCGACGTTGTCCACCGTCGTCGTGCGCGGAATCAAGTTGAACGCCTGAAACACGAAGCCGATGTACTTGTTTCGCAGCGCCGCGAGCTCTTCGTCGCCGAGCTCGGAGACCTCGTACCCAGCGAGCTCGTAGGTCCCCTCCGACGGCGTATCGAGGCAGCCGAGCAAGTACATCATCGTGCTCTTGCCCGAGCCCGACGGACCGATGATGCAGACGTACTCGCCTTTCGTAATCGTGAACGACACGCCGCGAAGGGCGCGTACTTCTTCGTCGCCCATCATGAAGCGACGATGGATCCCGTCGAGCACCATGAGGGGCTCTCCGATCGCCAGCGCGTCGGTGGCGTCGCTCATCGCTGAACGCTCCGCGTGGGCGCCGTCTCGGCAGCGCGCGCACGAACGATCGAACCGTCGGCGAGCTCGTTGTTCGACAAGGTCGTGATGACACGATCGCCTGCGCGGAGGCCCGACGTGACTTCGATCGCCTCCCAGGTGCTCACGCCGATCCCGATCGCGCGACGACGCGCGGTGTTCTGCGCGTCGACGACGTACACCGAGCGATCGATCCCGCGTCCCATCACCGCGTTCGGTGGAACCCACAACACGCTCTCGCGCGTCGCCACGATCACGTCGACCTCGGCGCTCATGCCGACGCGCAGTCGCTCGTCCGGTTGGAGATCGAAGCGACACGAAATCGAGCGATTTCCCCGGAGATCGCGCGTCACGCTCGGGGCGATCTCCGACAGCGTCCCCGCGAAGCGCTGCCCTTGAAACGCGTCGAGCACGACTTCGGCGCGAAGCCCCACGCGCACGCGCCCGAGGTCCGCCTCGTCGAGGTCCGCGTCGACGTGGAGCCTCGATGGATCGGCCAGCGTGAACAGCGGCGCGCCCGGCGCGGTCACCTCGCCCTGCTCGATCGTTCGCGTGAGGACGATCCCCGCGAACGGCGCTCGAAGCACGCCGCGTCGAAGCGCGGTCTCAGCGACGCGAACGTTGGCGAGCGCTTGCGATGCGCCGACTTCGGCGACGCCCGCCGCGCGCTCTGCGACGCCGGCGCTGCCCTCGAGGTTCTCGGCCTCCGCTGCGGTTCCGACGCCGCGATCACGAAGGTCTACCGCGCGCAGCGCGTTGCGACGCGCGACCGCAGCGCTCGCCCTCGCTTGTTCGATCTGCGCGCGCGAGAGCGACACCGCGGCGCGCGCCGCGCTCACCCGATCGCGCAAGTCGCGGACGTCGTACTCGAGGAGCACCTCGCCCTCGGCGACACGATCGCCTCGGCGCTTGTGCACGCGAAGCACGGTTCCGGCGATCTCCGCGCGCAACGTCGCTTCACGCTCTGCAGCGACGCGCCCCGCGGCCACGGTCGAGACGAGGTCCCGCACCGAGCCGGTCTCCACGCGATGAACGCTGACGTCGATCGCCTTCACGGGGCGTCGCTTCATCGCGCGCACCCCGAGTCCGCCTGCGACGCCGAGGATTACGAGCCAAACGAGCCAACCCCAGCGGCGCTTGCGCAGCGGTTTCTTTGCCACAACGCGGGAGGTTTGGCGCGTACGCCCGCGATTGCAAGGCCCCGATCACGCACTTCGACACGTCCTTCACGGACGCGCAACGTTCGCGCCTATCCGTCGAAATCCGCGTCTTCGACGGGACGATGCACGCCGAAGAGCTTGTCGATCCGGTCCATCCCCGCGCCTTCGCGAACGAGCCTCGGCTCTTCTTCGCACAAGTCCAAGATGGTGGACGCGAGCGCTTCGCCGACGCCGCCGTCGAGGACGAGCTCGACGCCGCCGTACAAATCCCGGATGTCGGTCGGGTCTGTGAGCACGTCGCCCTCGGACGGGTGCGTGGCGGTCGTCGTCATGATGGGCCGGCCGAGCTCTTGCGCGAGGGCGCGCGGGATCGGGTGATCCGGCACACGAATTCCAATGGTCTTGCGCTTCATCATCACGAGCCGCGGCACTTCGCGGGTCGCCTGCAGGATGAACGTGTAGGGCCCCGGCACGAGGTGCTTGATGAACCGGTAGTGAAAATCCTGCACCACCGCGTACCGCGCGACCTCCCCCAAATCGGGAACGACGAACGCGAGCGGCTGCTCCCTCGGCATGCGCTTGATCGCGTACAGCGTGTCGATCGCGGACTTGCTCCCGAGGTCCACGCCGAGCGCGTACACCGTGTCCGTCGGGTACGCGATCACGCCGCCCTCGCGGAGCACATGCGCTGCGCGTGCAATCTTTCGAGGCTCGGGGTGCTGCGAATTGATCTCGACGAGCATGCGCCGCCGAGTGGTACCCCCCGCTCGCGCCCCCGCGCTAGAAAAACCCTACGGCGCGCGTCGCCGACGACGTCGCGGGCGATCCTGCGGCGGGTTGTTCGGCGCAGGCGTCGTGGTCTGCTGCGGCGCTGGATCGCCCGCGCCTTGCGAGACGATCACGAACTCGACGCGCCGATTGAGCGCTTGTCCGTCGGGGGTGTCGTCGGGACCCGCGAGCCGCTGCGATCCAAACCCTCTGAAATCGAGCCTGTTTCGCTCGACACCGCGCTGCACGAGGTACTCGACCACCGCGCGCGCACGGCGGAACGACAGATCGAGGTTGTACTGCGCGACGCCCGCCGAGTCCGTGTGCCCTTCGATCCGGAGCATCGTGATGTCCGGGTTTCGACGCAGCGTCGCTCCCACCTCGTTCAAGATGTCGAACGAGACGTTGCGGATCACGTCGCTGTCGTACTCGAAGTAGATGCGCTGCGAGAGCAGCAGGCGCGACTCGGTGCGCGTCACGACGACGGGCGCAGGACCGGGCTCGGGGCAGCCGTCTTCGTCTTCGAAGCGATCGAGGTCTTCGGGATCGTTGTCGCACTGATCCGCGGTGTCGGGGATCCCGTCGCGGTCGTTGTCAGGATCGGGGCAACCGTCGTCGTCCGCGGTTCCGTCGTAGTCTTCGGGCTCGACAGGGCAACGGTCGTCGTCGTCGAGCTTTCCGTCGGCGTCGTTGTCGGGGTCGGGGCATCCGTCGTCGTCGATGACCCCATCGCGGTCTTCAGCGTCGTTTGGGCAGCGATCGTCGTTGTCGAGCACGCCATCGGCGTCGTTGTCCGGGTCCTCGCAGTAGTCGCTGTCCTCGAAGCCGTCGTAGTCCTCGGGTCCGTTCGAGCACGTCCGCCCCGTGACGCTGTAGCGCGCGCCCATGAACGCGCCGATCGTCGGAGATCCGTAGCCACCGCTCAGGCCGCGGCGGATTCCAACGTCGAGCGAGAGCGCCTGCGTCGGGTGAATGTCCGCGCCCACGAGCGCCTCGACCGGCCAGCTCGTCGCGTTGATGCTCGTCTCGGTCCCACGCTCGGTCTGCGTCGTGCCCATCGCGTTGAGCACGCCGATGCGACCGTTGATCTCTCCGCCGACGTTGACCAGCCGATGCACCGCGACGCGCGCGCCGAGGCCCCACTGAAACTCGTCGTCGATGACGAAGGGCTTGCCGCCCGCTGGGAGCCCATTTCGCTCGCGAAATCGATAGCCGAGGTTCGCCGCGAGCACCGCTGGCCCGACCTGCCGCGACACCAAGAGCTGCGGCATGATCGTCCACGCGATCGAGCTCGAAAACGCCTGGCCTCGCGTCACGGGGTTGCCGCCGCACGCCGCGCTCGCGTTTCCGCTCATCGCCTCGGAGCACGCGTCCGACGCGCCGATCGAGCCGATCGGCGCGGTGATCGCCACGCGCGCCGCGAGCTCCAAGGGGTTGCGCAAGAACGGGAGCTTCACGTGGAGCCGCAGGTCGCCCGCGCGAAACGACCCGGCGAGCTGCGCGGTGGTGCCTGGCGCGATTCCCTCGATCCCGCCGTCGCCGCCGACGAGCGCGCGCGCGTGGTTCGTGTACGCCACGGGCATCGCGAGGCCGAGCTCGAGAAACTGAAACAACCCCAGCGAGCCCTGAATTTCCGCGCGAAAATCATGTTCGACCAACGAGGTCGTCACGTTGTCCACGCGCGCCACGAGCGGCTGGTACGCGTAGATCGTGAACAAGCTCGCGGTGAACGTCAGGTGCGTCGGAACGCGCGCCAGCTCCAGCGAGAACACGGACTGCGGCGACGTCGATGGCTCGAACAAGTTCACGTCGAACGCCGTCTGCTGTCCCGCGTGGCGATAGTAGAAATACTCCTCTCGCTGCGGCGCTGTTTGGGCAGACGAAGTGCGCTCGTGGCTCAGCGCGATCAACGAAGAGAGCAGCGCCGCGACCGCGGTCGAACGCCTCGAAAAGCGAATCACGCAGCCACTGTACCCGAGGTCGCGCGGTTTCTGCGAATCTCAGCGGGTGTCAGCGACTCTCGGCGCGCAACGCCGCGCGATCTGAGGTACATTTCACGGATCGCGCTCAGGGAGCGATGAATGCTCGTCATTGGTTGTTCAGGGTTTTCGGTACCCGCCACAAAATATTTGCGCGAGTTCACGATGGTCGAGGTGTCCGAGACAGCGCTCGGCGTCCCTGGCCCCGCGTGGGTTCGTAGGCTCCGTCGCGAAGCCCCGGAGGGCTTTGTGTTTACGGCGCTCGCGCCAAAAGAGCTCACGGCCGCGGCGTTCGAGCCGACGGCGCAGTCCGAATCGACGTGGGCGTCGTTCGTTCCGATCGTGCGCGAGCTCGGCGCGGTCGCGATCGTGGTGACCTCTCCGCCCGAGGTGGCCTCGTCGAAGAAGTCGCGCGCTTCTGCTCGGACGATGCTCGAGCGAATCGTCGCTGACGCGCCGACCACCATCGTGTGGGAGGCTCCGCCAGAGTGGTCGCTCAAGGACAGCGAGGCGGTCGCGAAGGACCTCGCGGTGGTCGTCTCACGAGACCCTCACAAGCACCCGCCCGTACAGCGCGGCGCGCTCGCGTACTACCGGATGCCGGGCCCCGCAGGGCACAAGTCGCGCTACGAAGACCCTGCCCTCGAGACGGCGGCGCAGTGCCTCCGCGAGACGCACGCTGAGAGCGTGTTGTGCGTGCTCTCGAACGTCGACATGTACTCGGACGCCAAGCGTCTTCGCGCGCTCGTCGAGTAGAGGCTCGGTCCGGACGCCCCGATCAGCGCGCGAAGCGTTCGCGGAGCGCGGTCAACGCGCGCGTGAAATCCTCGGGCGGCGGGCGTTCGAAACGAACGACCTCACCGCGCTCGGGGTGCACGAACCCGAGCACCCGCGCGTGGAGCGCTTGCCTCCCGAGCGCCTCCGCGATGGCGCGGAGCGCTGGGTCCTTCGGAGGCTTTCCGTACTGCGCATCACCGAGCAACGCGTGACCCGCGTCCGACAGGTGGACGCGGATCTGGTGCGTGCGACCCGTCTCGAGGCGACACTCGACCCGCGTCGCTCGAGCGCCAAACGACTCGAGCGGCGCGACGTGCGTGCACGCGCGCTTTCCCTCGCGAACGCGCGACGAGAAGCGCTTTCGATCGGTCGGGTGGCGGTTGTAGAGCGTGTCGTACGTGACCTTCGACGCGATCGCTCCGACCGCGATCGCCTCGTACACGCGCTCGATTGTGTGTGCGCGAAATTGCTCCTTGAGGTGCTCCCTCGCGCGCGCGGTCTTCGCGATCACCATGACCCCAGAGGTGTCGCGGTCCAATCGATGAACGATCCCCGGCCGCTCCGGGGCCTCGTCGTCATCGTCCACGGCGTTGTGAAAGAGGACGGCGTTGACGAGGGTCCCGCTCGCGTGCCCCTTGGCCGGGTGCACGACGAGCCCCGCCGGCTTGTGCACGACGAGCACCGATTCGTCCTCGAACACGACGTCGATCGGGATGTCCTCGGGGATCGCGTCGGATCGCTCGGGCTCCGGAAGCTCCAGCGTCACCTCGTCGCCGAGCTTGAGTCGGTACGACGGTTTGACGGGCTTTCCGCCAATCCAAAGTCGCCCCGCTTCTGCGGCGCGGAGGACGTCGCCCCTCGTCGCGCCCTCGCCCGCGAGCCGCGCGGCGGCGCACTTGTCCGCTCGTTCTCCGACGTCGCCAGGCTCGGCGACGAACGAGCGGCGCCGATCGCTCACCACACCTTTGATTTGATGTGTCGCTTGGCGCGGATGAGGATGTCGACGATCGCTCGGCCGTAGAAGTTCTTGTTCACGAGCTCGGGCGCGACGCGGTTCTTGTAGAGCGCGCGGCCCTCTTCGATCTCCTCGGCGAGGACCTCGAAGAGGTTGTCGTCGATGATGCCTTGGACGATCTTCGCTTCGTTGTAGAGCGAGAGGTCGCTCGCGATCGCTCGAGCCAGTCGGCGCGCGGCCTCTTCGGTTTGAATGAGATTCATTGCTCGGGCTCCGATGCGACGACCGTGAGGCCCGCAGTCGGGCGATCGTCGTCGGCACAATAGCAACTGCCGCGCGATTTCGCGAGAATTCTGCGAAGGTTTTCACCGCTCGCGCGCACGAACCGATGCGGTACCGTACCGCGCATTTTCGCCGTGTCCGACGCGAGCCCCCTGCCCCCGATCACCGAAGGAACGCTCTTCGAAGGAGCGCTCCGCTTTGCGCAGCCCGCGTCCGGCTATCGCGCCGCCATCGACGGGCTCTTGCTCGCGTACTTCTCGCCGGTGTCTCGAAGGCTCGCCGTCGACCTCGGCGCCGGCGCTGGAATGGTGTCGCTTGCGCTGCTCGCGCACGGCCGCGCGACCAAGCTCCTCGCGATCGAACAGGACGCCGCCACCGCGCGCATCCTCGCGAAGAACCTGGCCGACAACGCGTTCGCCTCCGCGGTCGTCGCGGTGGGCGCCGTCGATCACGTCGCGCGATCGCACCGCGGCGCCGCGGACCTCGTCGTCGCGAACCCGCCCTACTTTCGCGAGGGAGCATCGACCGGCAGCGCCAACCAACACTACGAGCAGTCGGTGCGCGCGGCGGATCCGCTCGGCCCGTTCGTGCGCGCTGCGCGCTTGCTCCTCGGGCGGCAGGGACGCGTGTGCGTCGTGTTTCCGTCGCGCGACCTCGAGGTGCTCGTCGACGCGCTCGCCGCGAAGGATTTGCACCCGCGCCGCATGGTGTTTGTTCACCCGCGCGCGGATGAACCCGCGCATCGCGTGCTCGTCGAGTGCTCCGTTGGCAGGCCGGGCGGACTCGTCGTAGAGCCTCCGTGGACGCTCCACACCGGAGCGCTGGACGAGGCAGGCCAGATCGTCGAATCTGCTCTTCTTCGGGCGGTGACTCGAGACCGCCCCTCCGGCCTCGTCGATCGATCGACGACGCTCCTCGACGAGCGCGGCTGACGCTCGCAACTCGTCGGCTCCATGGCATCATCTCGCGCGGCGAGAACCCTCACGAACCGAAAGGCAGAACACTTCCTGTGAGCACGTCGATTCCCCCGCCGGTCAAGAAGGACTCGGGCAACGCGAAGTACATCATCATCGGGCTGTTGTTCGTGGTGGGCGGGTCCTTCGCGGCATGGCAAGCGGTGAAACCTCCGCCACAGCCGCCGGCCAATCCGCCTCGCGTCGCGCCGCAAGATTCAGGAGTTCCGCAGCAATCGTTGACGCCCAACGTCGCGGCCAACATCGACCTGTCCGACGAGCCCGACGTCCCGACGCCTCCGCTCGACGCCACCGCGCCGCGCGTTCGCTACGTGGTTCGCTACGTCGATCAGTGTCCCGGCACCATCGACGGAGCGCGCGTCGACGGAATGCTCGCCGCGAGCCAGGGCGGATTTCGCGAGTGCTACAACCGCGAGCTGCGCACCAATCCGACGCTTCGCGGCGGCGCGACCGTGCGCTTCGTGATCAACCCCAACGGATCCGTGGGCGAGATCTCCTCGGGTGGCATCGTTCGCTCGGGGCAGTTCAAAGCGTGCTTTGAAACCGTCCTTCGCCGACTGCGCTTTCCGGCGCCTCGCGGCGGCTGCGCCGTCAAAGAGACGCGCTTCAACTTCAGCACTTGATCCAACGGTCCGGGGCAGCAATGAACGGGGGACGGCGCGCTCCCCCCATCGAAGCGCGACGACTCGAACTCAGTCGCGGTTTGCTCCGCGCCGCAGTGTGTCCCAGCTCCGCAGCGCGCGTTTAGCTGACATTCGACATTGTGGCGGAGGCGAATCTACCCGTCGAACGAACCGATGCTTCCGTTCGTCATTTGAGCGTCGGAAGTGAACGAATCCGAAGGATTCTCGAACAGCAAGGGAGGTCCGAATGACCGAGTGGCTCAACTACCACCACCTTCTGTATTTCTACGTAGTCGCGCGGGAAGGTGGCGTCGCGAAGGCGAGCAAGCTCCTGCGTGTCGCCCCGCCAACCATCTCGGGACAGGTTCGCCTGCTCGAAGAATCGCTCGGCGAGAAGCTCTTCGCGCGAGAAGGCCGAGGCCTCGTGCTCACCGAGGTGGGCCGGACTGTCTTCCAGTACGCCGAGGAGATCTTCTCGGTCGGCCGCGAGCTCATGGACACCGTCCGCGGTCGGCCCACGGGGCGGCCGCATCGATTGGTCGTCGGCGTCACCGACGCGATGCCGAAGCTCGTCGCGCACAACTTGATCCGTCCCGCGCTCGAGCTCGCCGAACCCGTGCGGCTCTCGGTGCGAGACGGATCACACGAGCGACTCCTGCAAGACCTCGTCGGCGGCGCCGTCGACGTCGTGCTCTCGGACGCGCCCGTGGGACCGCCCAATCGCATCAAGGCCTTCAATCACAACCTCGGCGAGTGCGGGACCACCTTCGTCGCGACCAAGTCGCTCGCGCGAGGACTCGCCAGGGATTTTCCAAACAGCCTCGACGGAAAGCCGATGGTGGTCGCGAGCGAAGCGACCGGCGCGCGCAGGAGCATCGACGCGTGGCTCGACGCGCACTCGATTCGACCCACGATCGTCGGCGAGTTCGACGACAGCGCGCTGCTCAAGGTGTTCGGCGCCGAAGGGCGCGGCGTGTTCGCGGTTCCCTCGGTGATCGAGACAGACGTGTGCGAGCAGTACAAGGTCGAGGTCGTCGGGCGCGTCCCCTCGCTCCGCGCGAGGTACTACGCGATCACCGTCGAACGGCGCGTGAAGCACCCCGCGGTCGTCGCGATCTGCACCGCGGCCAAAGACCGGCTGTTCGTCTAGCGCGCGCTCGACGGCACGACGACGAGATGCGCGCGACGCCGCACCGAAGTCCGCGTCACGTCGGCCAGACGATTCCCAGGCGTTTCATCTTGCGCCACAGGGTCGTCGTCGAGAGCCCGAGCACCTCCGCGGCGCGCTCGCGGTTGCCGTCGAACTCGCGCAGCGCCTTCTCGATCGCGTCGCGCTCGGCCTCGTCGACCGCGTGCGTGAGCGTTCGCTCGGGAGACCCTCGGTCCGCCGTCGGCGCTGGCGCGAGGTCTTGCGGCGCGACGTCCTCGAGCTGAATCACGCCCGTGCGCGCCGAGAGCGCGACGCCTTGCTCGATCATGTTCTCGAGCTCGCGGACGTTGCCCGGGTAGTCGTACGCGAGCAAGTAGTCGAGAACGCCCTCGCCGAGCCTCGCGCGGTGCCCGGTCTTCTTCGCGATCTTCGCGAGAAAGTGCTCGACGAGCGCCGGGACATCTTCTTTGCGATCGCGCAGCGGCGGAAGCACGAAGCGCACGACGTTGAGTCGGTAGTACAGGTCCTGACGAAAGCGCTTCTCCGCGATCGCGCGGTGCAAATCCTGGTTCGTCGCCGCGACGATGCGCACATCGACGTGGATCGGCTTGCTCTCGCCGACCCGGCGAATCTCGCCCTCTTGAATCGCGCGCAGCAGCTTCGCTTGAAATCCCGGCGTCGTCTCGGCCACCTCGTCGAAGAAGAACGTCGCGCCGTTCGCCTCTTCGAAGAGCCCGCGTCGGTCCTTGGTGGCGCCCGTGAACGCCCCTTTCACGTGCCCGAACAGCTCGCTCTCGATGAGCGTCTCGGTCATCGCCGCGCAGTTCACGGTGACGAACGGCTTGTTCGACCGTCGCGAGTTCGCATGGATCGCCTTCGCGACCATCTCCTTGCCGGTGCCAGACTCACCAGTAATCAAGACGGTCGCGTCCGAGCCGGAGATCTTCACGATGCGCGCGATCACGTCGCGCACCGCGGCGCTCCGTCCGATCACGTTGTCGAACTTGTATCGATCGCGAAACTCTTGAGCGAGAAGGGCGTACGCCGCGCCGAGCTGTCGCTTCTCGATGGCCTTGCTCACCTTGACGAGCAGCTCCTGCTCGGTGAACGGCTTCTGAATGTAGTCGTACGCGCCCGCGCGCATCGCCTCGACCGCGCTCTCGATCGTCCCGTACGCGGTCATCACGATCGCCTCGGTGAGCGGCTGCGCTTCGCGGATGCGCTTGAGCACCGTGAGCCCGTCGACCCCGCCCATCTTCAGGTCCGTCAAGACGAGGTCGTACGCGCGCTGCGTCGCTTGTTCGATCGCGGTCTCGCCGTCCGCGGCCTCGTCGACGTCGTAGCCCGCGCCGCGGAGCATCATGGCCACCGCGCCGCGGAGCGTTCGTTCGTCGTCTACCACCAGCATTCGTGTCATGGGTGTACAGGTCCTCCGCGGCGAGTTCGCCGCGCGCTCCGAGGGCGGATCGTACAACGCTCGCGGTGCTACGGCGCGCTCGGCCGCGCGTCGCGCGTCGCGGTCGGCGCGGCGGTCGCGAACGGGTCTGTTTCGGGCAACGGTTGGTATCGTTGCGCAGGGCTCCCGCGACGCAGCACTACGGGAAACCACTCGGAGGCCACGCGACCGCGAAAGCTCACCGAGCGGCGACCTTCGGGTTCGACGTCGCTCTCGAACACGACCCGCGCGCGATACACGCCCGCTTCCGTGAGGGGCGCGGTCCCGCACAAGAGCGCGAGCGAAATGCTCGCCGATGGACCGCCGCGCGCGTTCACGGTGCGAACGTAGTCGTCGAGACCGACGTATCCGCGCGGCGCGTCGCTGCAACGATGCGTCACTCCGCGCGGCGTCACGAGCTCGACCGAGAACATCGACGGCCGATAGAACAGTCTTCGCGGAGCCGGACCGCGCGTTCGAACAGACGTTCGAAACACGACGCCCGACGCGCGATCGGCGCTCACGCCCGAGGGGGCGCTCACTCGCAGCGGGGCGCTCTCGGAGGCCGAGCTCGACCGCTCGACGGCGATCGAATCGGCCCCGAGCTGCATCGGTTCGGTCCGGAGCTCCTCGATTGGAGCGGGTCCTTCGAGAAACACCACCGCGCGACTCCACGACGGTCTGCGCCCGCGGGAACCGTACGTGAACACCAGCGACGCGCCGGCGGTGAGCGTCGCAGGAAGCCGCACGCCGCAGAGCGATCGGAGGTCGATTCCCTCTGCGTAGCTCTGGTTCGGGGTGAGCTGCATGCGCGCGGTGTCCTCGGTCGCGCTGTGAAACAGTCCGCCGCGGCAGCGCTTCACTTTGGGAGGGCGCGCAGCTCGTCGGCGCTGTCCCGGCGGCGGCTCGGGCGGGGGCGCGGGCGTGATCTCGACGCCGAGCATGTTGCGGTCGATCGCGACCTCCACCGCCGTCGATCCGCGGTTGGTGAGCGAAAACCGCCAGCGCAACGAGCGGGGATTCGCCTGCACTTCGAGCGCGACAGGCGACGGGGGTGGCTCGGGCTGAACGCGACGAGCGCGCTGCGCGAGCGCGTCACGTTGGAGCGCGGTGAGCACGAAGGCCGCGGCGACGGGCGCGGTCGCGAGGAGTCGACGAAGTGATCTCATCGAAGGGGCTATCAGGGAGAGGAAGGTAGCGCGAGCGCGAGCTGAGGCGAACGCCCGAGCAGCGCCGCCACGGCGTCGCGCACTTCCACAGGAAACACAAGCCGCGGCGCGACGAGGCGCTCACCCGCGAGCTTCTTCAAGAGCAGCGACGCGCGCGACAAGAGCTTCGGCGCGCGGCGGTTGTAGCAAACGTAGAGCGCGTCGGCGGGGTCGGGCGGATCGTCGAACACGCCCGTCGAGGCGACGTCGAGCGCCGCGTAGTAGCGCGGATCGAACCCTGCTTTCGCGACGATCTCTCGCAGCGACTCGAGGAGCTCTTGCGCGCGCGGAGCTTCTTCTTCGTCGAGCGTGGCGGACTTGAAGAGCGCGCGTCGACGAAGGCGCGTCGCGATGTCGCGGAGCACGGCGTCTGCTGCCTCGCTCTCCCAGCGCTCGATCGTGGACCAGAGCGTTCCGTCGTCGAGCGAGACGTAGTCGTTGGTGCTCACGGTGGCGCCGCGCGCCATCGCGCGAAGCACGGGGGGCAACGCGCTGTCGCCGCCGTCGCGCTCGATGTCCGCGGCGCGCGCGAAAATCGCGCGAATCATGCGCTCTGCGGCGCGCGAGGCTTTGTGAAAGTACACCTGCTGATACATGAACAGCCGCGCGAGAAAGAACCCCTCGACCGCAGGGAGCCCCTTCGAGCCCTCGACGGCGATCGTCGCGTCGCCTCGCGCGTTGCGCGCGACGCGCAGCGAGCGGAGCAGCCACGGCAGGTCGTAGAGCCCGTAGCGAACGCCGGTCATGTACGAGTCGCGCAAGAGGTAGTCGCAGCGGTCGACGTCGAAGGTCCCGCTCACCGCGTGGGCGAGCCAGGCCTTGTGGTGCTTTCCGTGCACGAGCCGCTCGACCGCCTGGGGCATGGCTCGATCGACCTCGCTGAGGGCGCGATGCACCTGCGAGTCGGGGTCGAGCACGAGCGCGCTCGTCCAGCGCTCGTGTCGCGGCGCGCCGTCGAACACCTCTTCGAATAGATGTGACAGCGGTCCGTGGCCGAGGTCGTGGAGCAGCGCCGCCGCGAGCCCTTGCTGCTCGTCCTCGAGCGAAGGTCTCTCCGAGGCCGAGAGCTCCTGCTCCAAGCTCCGGATGCGCTGCAGAAACGCCGTCATCACGTAGGTCGCGCCCACCGCGTGCGCGAAGCGCGAGTGCTCGGCGCCCGGAAACGCCAACGCCGTCACGCCGAGCATTCGCACCCGCCGCAGCCTCTGGACCTCACGCGTATCGAGCAGGCGGAGCACAATTTTCTCCGCGGGTCGCTCGAACGCGACGAGGCCGTGCACAGGGTCACGCAAGATCATCGCGCCGATCAGCGTAGTGAACGCCCGCGCGAAAACGCGACTTTGACGCAGATTTCACAGCGTTGCGGGCGCTCTGCTATCCGGGCGGACGTCCCCCATGCCGCTCCTCGCCCTCTACTGCGTCGCGCTCAACGCACTGCTCTGGCTGTCGCGCGCCACCCTCGCGCCGTCGATCGCGGGCGCGCCGTCGTATTGGCGGTGGGGGCTCGTGCTGCTCGCGCCCTGCGCGCTCTTCGCGGCGGCGCTGCGCGCACTTCCTTCGCGTCGGGGTCCGCTCGCGTTCGTGACGGCGGCGAGCATCACGGTCATCGCGACCATCGGTTGAGCTCTGACATCCGCGCCGCGGGGGACGGCCGTGATTTTTGTAAGTGATCGTAGGGAGACTCTCCCAGGTCGACACGCAGTGACCTACCTGAACATCGCCTCGCGAACCGTTCGTGACTGAGCGCGCTCAGCGACCGGAGGTCACGGCTGCATTTCGAGCCGCGAACAATCGTCGCCAGTGATTTGCTCCTGAGGATCGAGCCACGATACGACGTCGACCGCCGCTCGCGGGCTCGAATGCAGAGCCGATGTCGCGCGGCGCGGCGGTGAACCAGCCTCGAATGCTGAACGCACGATAAGTGAGTTGTTCAGTGATTTCGGTTGTTCACGGGGGCGCGACGCGAATTGTTGACGGCGATCCCTTGAAGCGAATACATTCGATTTCGCTTCGACGGTGACGCGTAAGCGCGGAGCCGATCGAGGTGGTTTGAGTTCAAGCGGAGCAGAGATCGAGACCCTGAAGCCATGAGCGAGCTCTCCGAAGAAGAGCTCGACGAGTTCGAAAAGCGGCACCCCAACGGGATCAGTTCGAGCGAGATCGTCGAGGTCTTCGAACAACGCGGGTTCAAGTTCAGCGAGGCCACGCTGCGCAAATACGTGCAGCTCGGGCTCTTGCCGAGGTCTATCCGCGTCGGTCGCAAGGGCAAGCACAAGGGTTCGCAGGGAATGTACCCTGCCTCGATCATCCGGCAGATCCAAGAGATCAAACGGCTGCTCAACGAGAACAAGACCATCGACGAGATACGCAACGAGTACTTTCTTCTTCGAAGTGACATCGAGACGGTCGAGCAGAGCACCGAGCGGCTCTTCGACCGAGTCGAGACTGCCATCGACGGCAGGCGCGACGATGCGACGGCAGAGGCGATGCGCAGAGATCTGCGCCTCGCGAGGGAAGCCGCCGAATCACTCCTCGAGAGACTTCGAACGATCGAGTCCCGACTCGTGACTCGCGCGGACATGCTGCGCGACGCCGCGAAGACGGGCTGAGTAGCTTTCGCTGCATCGTAGGTGCCTCTGGTGCCCTCGATGGGCGCTAATAGAGGTCGTACGAGCGCGGCTCATGGGGAGCCGCGAGCATCGCAGGCGTGGTGGGTCCGCATAGTGTTTGCGGACACGGTTGGAGCGGCGCGTCCGTTTGATACGGGCGACGTCGCGCAGAGGAGAAGACGATGACGACGGTCCAGGAGACGCTCCCCATCTCTGTCGACAACGAAGGCAAGGCGACGCTCGGCGGCGCGAATCAGCACGGCACCCGAGCGATCGACGCTGCTGCTGCGACCGCGGTCGAGCTGCCCTTCGACGACGACCTCGATGATGGCGACTCGCGTCGACGCGACCGCGTCCGCGCCCGTACGATCTCGATCAAGCGACTCTCGAAGCGCGAGCTCGAGCGCGGCCGTCAACTCTATCCCGAGACGGACTACCAGCGCCCGATGTCGCGCGCCGAGTGCTCGCAAGGCGAGTACGCCGATCGCCCCTGCCCCTTCGTCTCGTGCAAGTACCACTTGTACCTCGACGTCTCGGAGCGCACTGGCGCGATCAAGCTCAACTTCCCCGACCTCGAGGTGTGGGAGCTTCCCGAGTCGTGCGCGCTCGACATCGCGGACCGCGGCGGGATCACCCTCGAAGAGGTCGGCGTGATCATGAACCTCACCCGCGAGCGCATTCGTCAGCTCGAGACGAAGGGCCTCGCGAAGCTCAAGGCCCTCAACGAGATGGCCGCACTCCAAGACTACTGCGAGTGATTCGACTGAATCACTTCGCGTAGGGCGCGACGAAGCCGATCGAGGGTTTCTCGCGACGTACGCGCGGCGTCGAGCGTTCACGTGGACCGGCCACCTGACGTTGGACCGCTGCGCGACACATCGAAGCGACGACGAGGATCGACGCCAGTGCGAGCGTGATGCGCGTGCGGGTGACGGACGGTCGTGGCGTAGCGGATTCACCAACGTTGCGACGGTGGAGGTGCGCATGCATCGACCGTCCAACACCGTCTCGACGACGGTGGGTGATGTGGAGAACCCGCGCGTTCACGCTGCCACTGCGATCGGACTCGTCGTCGCTTCGGCTATTTCTCCCGGCGGGGTCGATCACCGCGCGGGGCCGGAAACGTCGCGCAGGTAACAGAATCCATATTCTGTAGCCTCGTTGGGAACGCGAACGCGGCGCATCGAATCGAGCGGCGCGTTTGTGGGCGCGAGCCGTTTAGTGCTACGCGGCGCGCGGCCGATCGAAGCGCGGTCGCGCCGGCGAACGACGAGTCCACCGTCGCCGCCACACTTCTGCCGTCCTCGAACCTCTTGCCTCGAAAGCGAGCATCGCAGCCATGCCGATCGAACGGGCCCTGATTTCGGTGAGCGACAAGCGTGAACTCGTTCCCCTCGCCCAGGCGCTGGTCAAGCGCGGGGTCGAGGTCCTCTCGACCGGCGGAACGGCGAAGACCCTTCGCAACGCAGGCGTGGCCGTGACCGACGTCGCGACCTACACGCAGTCGCCCGAGATCATGGACGGTCGCGTGAAGACCCTGCACCCGCGGGTTCACGGCGGAATCCTGATGCGCGAGCGCGACGAAGACCGCGCGCAGCTGAGCTCCATCGGCGGAAAGCCCATCGACCTCGTGATCGTGAACCTCTATCCCTTCGAGGCCACCGTCGCGAAGCCCGACGTCTCGCTCGAAGACGCCGTCGAGAACATCGACATCGGCGGTCCTTCGATGGTGCGCTCGGCCGCGAAGAACCACGCGCGCGTGACCGTGCTCGTCGACCCGTCGGACTACGCCTCGGTGCTGAGCGAGATCGAAGCGCACGGCGAAGTCGCGTTCGCGACGCGCGCGAGGCTGGCTGCAAAGGCGTTCGCTCACACGGCCGCGTACGACGGAGCGATCGCGGCGTACCTGAGCAGCGTCGACGAGACCGGCAAGCGCGAGCCGTACCCGCGCGTGCACACGCCGCAGTTCGAGCGCGCGTATGCGCTGCGATACGGCGAAAACCCACACCAATCAGGCGCGTTCTACGTCGCGCGCGGCGCGAAAGAGGGCTCGCTCGGGCGCGCTCGCTCCGTCGGCGCGGGCGGCAAAGAGCTGTCGTTCAACAACCTCGTCGACGTGGACGCCGCGCTCGAAGCGGTGCGCGAGTACAGCGAGCCCGCGGCGGTGATCGTGAAGCACACCAACCCGTGCGGCGTGGCGCAGGCCGCGAGCCTCGAGCGCGCGTATCGCGTGGCGCGCGCGGCGGACGAGCTGAGCGCGTTCGGCGGGATCGTCGCGCTCAACCGAGAGGTCGACGAGGCGACGGCCAAGGCGCTCGTCGAGACGTTTCTCGAGTGCGTGGTCGCGCCCACGTTTTCAACGGCCGCGCTCGCGGTGCTGCACCAGAAGAAGAACCTCCGCCTGCTCGAGCTCGGCGCGACGCTCCCCGCGGACGAGTCGGGCATGGTGTTCAAGTCGATCTCCGGGGGAATGGTGGTCCAGCAGCGAGACAACAGCGCGGAGAACGAGGTCGAGCACGGCAAGGTCGTGACCGCCAACGCGCCGTCGGACAAGCAGCGTCGCGCGCTCGCGTTCGCGTGGAAGGTCTGCAAACACGTGAAGTCCAACGCGATCATCCTCGCGCGCGAGGACGACGACGGGACGCTCCGCACCGTGGGCGTCGGCGCCGGCCAGATGTCGCGCGTCGTGTCCGTCGAGATCGCCGCGAAAAAAGCAGGCGATCTCGCGAAGGGCGCGGTGCTCGCGAGCGACGCGTTCTTTCCGTTTCCCGACGGGGTCGAGGCCGCCGTCGCCGCTGGCGCGAGCGCGATCGCGCAGCCCGGCGGTTCGGTGAAGGACGCGGACGTCGTCGCGACCGCGGACAAGCTCGGCGTCCCCATGGTGTTCACCGGCTTTCGTCACTTTCGTCACTGAACCCAAGGAGCGCCTCGATGAAGGTCCTCATCGTCGGCGGCGGCGCGCGCGAACACGCGCTCGTCCGCTCGGCCAAGAGCGCTGGGCACGCCGTCCACTGCGCGCCGGGCAACGCGGGCATCGCGCGCGACGCCGCGACACACACAATCAAAGTCGATGACCTCGACGGCCTCGAAGCGCTCTGCGAGCGCGAGCGTTTCGACCTCGTCGTCGTCGGTCCCGAGGCCCCGCTCGTCGCCGGGCTCGCGGATCGACTGCGGGCGCGCGGCGTGCTCGTGTTCGGGCCGGGCCGCGACGGCGCGCAGCTCGAGGGATCCAAGGCGTTCGCCAAGGAGTTCATGGCGCGTCACGGGGTCGTGACCGCGGGATTTCGCGTGTTCGACGACGCGGACGAAGCGTGCGCGTGGGCGCGTGCCGAAGGGCGACCGTTCGTCGTCAAAGCAGACGGACTCGCCGCGGGCAAAGGGGTCGTCGTCGCCGCGGACGTCGACGAGACCGTCGCCGCGATTCGCTCGATGATGGTCGATCGCGCGTTCGGCGCTGCGGGCGCTCGCGTGCTCCTCGAAGAGCGACTGCGCGGCCCCGAGGTCTCGCTCCACGTGTTGTGCGACGGCGAACGATTCGCGGTGCTCGGCGTCGCGCAGGATCACAAGCGCGTCGGCGACGGAGACACCGGGCCCAACACCGGTGGAATGGGCGCGTACGGCCCTGTCCCTGCGTTCGACGAAGCGCTGATGGCGCAAGCGCTCGCGACGATCGTCGAGCCCACCGTTCGAGGTCTCGCGGCGGACAAGCTCGCGTTTCGCGGAGTGCTCTTCATCGGCTTGATGATCCACGACGGGGCGCCCTACGCGCTCGAGTACAACGTTCGCTTCGGCGATCCCGAGTGCGCCGTGCTCGCGGCGCGCGCGCGCGGAGATTTGTTCGCGTCGCTCGTCGACGTCGCGAAGGGATCGCTCGATCCCGCGAAGGTCGTTCGCTTCGAAGGCGCGGCGATCGCGGTCGTCGTCGCGTCCGAGCGGTACCCCGCCGATCCGGTGACCGGCGACGTGATCGAGGGGCTCGAGGACGCCGCGGCGGTCGAGGGCGTCGACGTGTTGCACGCGGGGACGCGCGAGCGCGACGGGCGAATCGTGACCGCGGGCGGCCGCGTCCTCGCGATCACCGCGCGCGGCGACGACCTGCGCGACGCCAAGGACCGCGCCTACCGCGCCGTGGAGAAGCTCGCGATTCGCGGCGCGCACTATCGTCGGGACATCGCTTGGCGCGCGCTTTCGACGTAGCGATCCGTCAGCGAAACGACACGTCGATCAGCGAGTCGAACCGCGAGTCCCCGCGCGATCGAAGCGCCCTCACCCTCGGCGCGCCGACGAACACGACGTCTGGGTGCCACAGCGGAACGACAGGGAGCTCCTCGGCCAATCGCTTCTGCGCGACGCTGTAGCTCTCGCGGCGCCGCGCTCGATCGGAGCTGCGTTTTCCCTGCGAGACCGCGGCGTCGACGACGCTGTCGCTGAAGCGCCAGCGATTGAGCCCAGCGCGCGGGTTCTCGGCGGTCGGTCGAGCTTCCGACGAGAACAGCGTCCACAAAATGTGCGGCTCGCTCACGTCGGGCGCTTGCAGCATCGCGAGATCGAAGCGACCCGCGCGAAGGTCCGCGAGCAGCACCGCGAGCTCGCTGGGCCTCAGCTCGACGCGCAGGTCTACGGCGCGGAGCATCTCGGTGATCGCCGCGGCGGTCGTCAACACGAAGCGCTGATTCGAGCAGCGAAACACCAGCGTCTCCGACGAACGCACGGCGCGCGGCCACGCTTGGTCGAGCAGCGCGCGCGCCCGCTGAGGATCGAACGCGTACCGCGCGACGTCGCCCTCGTACGCCCAGTGCCACGGCGGGAGGATGCCCGTCGCCTCCGCGGCGAATCCGCCGAACTTTCCGCGGACGAGCGAGGGCCGGTCGATCGCGTGCGCGATGGCGCGACGCACGGAGCGATCGGCGAGCCGCGGGTGATCGTTGCGGATCGGCAAGTACGCGCAGGCGACGCCGCGCGCGCGCGCGACGGTGAACCCCTCGCGGCCCAAGAAGAGCGGAAACAGCTCGGGCTTCACTTCGGCGACGTCCGCCCGATCGTGAAGGAGCCTGAGGGCCATCGTGTTGGCGTCCTTCACCGTGAGAAATCGCAGCGTTCGTGGCTTTCTCTCGGCGGGCACGCGTCGCTCGAAGGACCACGCGTTGCGCGCGAGCGACGAGACGCGCAAGGGCCCGCTGCCGACGAAGAGCCGCTCGTTGCCAGGCTCCGAAGGGATCTCTGCGCGCCCAGCGTCTCGCGCGCGAAGGACAGGGTGCGCGAGCAGGAGCGACGCGATGCCCGTTGGCTCTCGGAGGACGAACTCGACGTCTCGCTCGGACACCGCGCGAACGTCCGCGATCGTCTGCGTGACGAGCGTGCGCGACGAGGCTCCGACGCGCGGGTCCGCGAGGCCGCGAAACGTCGCGACGACGTCCGCGGCGAGCACGGGCGTTCCATCGTGAAACGTGGCGTCTTCGCGGAGCGCTGCTCGAATATGTGTGTCGTCAACGAGCCGCACTTCGCGCGCGAGCGACGGCCGATACTCGAGCGTCGCGGGGTCGACGTCGACGAGCGACGCGTACACGAGGCGCGAGAGCGTCGCGCTGAGCGCGTCTGTCGGAAATCGCGGATCGAGGTGCGCCGGCTCGCTCTGAACGAGCGTCACGAGCGCGTCGGGCTCCTGGCCGTTGCGCGAGCACGCCGCGGCGCTCGTGAGCGCCATCGCCGCGAGCGCAGCGCGTCGACTCAGCACGATCGCGTCGCCCGCGCGTTGTTCGTCATCCTCGAAGTCCATCGACGCGCGACAGGATGACCCGAGCCGCGATCGAACAAAACCCCCAACGACCACGGGACGTGCGCCAGGCAGCGCGGCGAAGCGCGTCCGGCGGCGCTGGCGCGTGTTCAGCGGCCCGCGCGTCGACGCTGGGCGACGAAGCCGTCGAGGCTGCGGTCGCTTCGTGCGCTGAAGGGCTGATCGGTCACGACGACGTCCTTGCAGCGCTCGTGACGAAACTGCCGAACCTCGTCCGCGTCGCGATCGTACGCGTAGAACGACCAGCGATCGTGGATGAAGAACTGCGCCGTCGGCTCGACCACGCGCACACGAAACTCCGTGTCGCGCTCGCCCTTGTAGCGAATCTCGAGCGCGCGACGCTCAGCGATCGCCTGCGCGACGGCGCGGCGGACCTTTCGCTCGGCCTCGCGCGGACCGAAGCGGTAGCGCGTGTCGAGCTCTGCGAGCTTGTCGATGAGCTCGGGCGACGCTTCTTTTTCGACCGCGTGCGCGACGAGGAGCGCTTGCTCCGAGAGCGCGGCGTCACCTTCGCTCGCGAGAAATCGCGCGCCCACGTACATCGCGACGAGCTCGTCGTCGCGGCGCACGTCGGGCTTGCTCTTGCTCGATCGCTTCGCGGGTGAGTCGTTCGCCGGGCCGCCCTCGCCCAGCGTAAACGCAGGGAGCGTGGGCTGCTTCGGCGCGCTCGTGGACGCTTCGACGTCGCGCGCGCTCATCGCAGCGGCGGCCGTCGCGTCCGCGGAGGGAGCGCTGTCGCTCGGAGGGCTCGCGAGCTTCGGGCGATTTTCGCCGTCGAACGCGCCGGCTTCGCGCAGATCGCGCAGGTCGCGGCGGACGGTGGCGGGGGTCGTACCGAGCTGGAGCGCGATCGAATCGATGTCCGGCGCGCCCGAGCGCGGATACCACTCGAGGACCTTGAGCAGTCGTGCCAGTCGGTTCTTCATGCCCCCCACTCTAACCGTGAAACTCCGCTAGTCCACGGAGCCTGTGACATACTCTGTCACTCGCGAATCTGCCGTCGGATCTTCTCGAGCGCCTGCTCTTGGAGCTGGCGAATGCGCTCGCGAGACAAGTTGTACTTGTCGCCGATCTCCTTGAGCGTGAGCTCCTCCTCGTCATCGAGGCCGAATCGCCAGCGAAGGATGCGGGATTCCATCGGCGTGAGGGTGTCGAGGAGCTTGCGGAGCTCCGCGTTCCACCCGTTGGAGGCGACGACCTCGTAGGGGTTGGGCGCGTTGTCGTCTTGCAGCAGGTCGATGAAGCGTCGGCCGTCTTCGTCGTTGACGGGCTTGTCGAGCGAGAAGGGCGTCTCGGCCCAGTCCTTCTGAATGCGCTCGAGCTTCTCGACGGACAGCCCCGTCTCTGCGGCGAGCTCTTCGATCGTCGCGTCTCGGCCGAGGCGCGTGCTGATCTGATGGGCCGTGCGCTGCACGCGATTGTACGTGTCGAGCATGTGCACGGGGATGCGCACCGCGCGGCCCTTGTCCGCGAGCGCGCGGGAGATCGCGTGGCGGATCCACCAGCTCGCGTAGGTGCTGAAGCGATAGCCGCGGTTGTGATCGAAGCGCTCGACGGCCTTGATGAGGCCGATGTTGCCCTCTTGGATCAGGTCGATCAGCGGCATGCGACCGCGGTTGTAGCGGCGCGCGATCGAGACCACGAGGCGGAGGTTTGCCGCGACGAACTTGTTCTTCACGCGAAAGACGCGGTCGCGACCCTTGCTGACGCCCTCGAGGTAGCGGACGAACCCGTTGGAGAGCTGGAGGCCGGGCTCGTCGTTGTTGGTCTCTTCGTTGTCGTCGGTGTCGTCATCGGAGCCGCGGGCGATGCGCTCGATCTCGAGCTCGATGGACTCGACGAACAATCGATCGGAGTCGAGCTCGCGCAGCTTGGGCGCGAGGATTCCGACGGTCTCGGTCCACTTCTGAGCGCTCTTGCGATCGAGCTTCGAGCGGTTCTTTCGGTACTCTTTGAGGAGCTTTTGCAGGCGCGCAAACTCGGGGAGCGGGTGCTCGATCTGCGCCGCGAGCATCTCGGCTCCGACCGAGCGCTCGATGATCGGGAGCATCGGCGGCCACGCGAGATACGCGCGCCATCGGTCGACCTCGGCCTCGTAGAACTCACGCGCCGCGGCGTTTTCTTCGTCGGGCGACATCACCGAGTGGCCCGACATGTCGCGGAAGTACCGCGCGAGCATCCCCTCGGGCAGCTCCTCGGCCTTCAGCGCCTGGACCTCGGCGCCGAGCTCTTGCAGCTCGACGTCCGACGGCTCTGCGTCCCCGCTCGGCGCAGCGGCGGTCGACTGGGTGGGCTCGTCCTCCTGCGGTGCGACGTTGCTCTGAACACTGCGTGCTTCGCTACGATCGACCATGGACTTGCCTCCTTCGGCAGCATCGGACGAAGAATCGACGGCGATTCGAATGGCGGACTTGCGTCCCGCTCGTTGGGTGGTAGTCCCCGCAACGTCATCTGAGACTGCTTCTGCAGCCGCAGTTGACCGACGGGACCGGTTCGGATGTACGGAGCTTGAGTGCGAGCGGTTCCCTCGGATCGTCACGGTCATCACCTCATCTTCAGTTGCGCGCGTTGTGGCATGTGCACAACGCGGGCCGTCTCGTGCCCCGGGAGCGAGCACTGAACGTTGGTGGACCATTGGTTCCAACGTCCTGGCTGTAAACCCCTCGAAAAGGCCGAGCCTTTGGAGGGACTGCAAGCTGTGTCAACGCGCGAGGGGGCACTTCTGTTTCGCGCCATCGAACGTCAGACGCACGGGCGCCCTTACTCGTTCTGCGCAACTGTGCGTTGTGTGACAGGACAGCGGCGCCATACCTCGCGGGACACGCGAGGATTTCGAGGGGACGCTCCGCTCGCTCCCAATCGTGCGCTCGTCGGAATACCGCACGAACGTGCGTAGTTTTGCCGCACTCGCCCGACTACGACCGCCGCCAACGATCCGCGGCTTCTTCTTCAGCGACGGCCTCGACTCGATCCGCGGCGGCCTTCTTCGCCGCCGCGATTCGCTTGGTGATCGCCTCGACTTTGCCCCTCGCCTCGCCGAGCGCTGTGCGCGCGCGCTCGACGATTGTGCGGGCCTCGTCGAGCGCAGAACGAGCCTTGCTCTCAGCGGTCTTCGCGATCGCGAGCTCGTCCGAGCGCCGCTCGATGAAGCGCCGCCCCCACTGCAACGCGTCGGCGGTCGTCGCGGTCTGCGTGTTCGATCGTTGCTCGTTGCGCGCTGCTTCCAACGCCGCGTGCGCGGTCCGCGTGTGCATTTCTGCCGCACTCGTCGCTGCGATCGCGCGTTGCTCGTGGGCGAGCGCCTTTGCGAGGGCGTCGGCGCGAGCGTCCACGTCGGCGCGATATTTCTCGAGCAGGAGCTCCAGCGTTCGAAGCGAGCGATCGACCGCCACGTCCGCGCCTATTGCCGAAGAAGCGTTCCGACGCCGCGAACGGGGCGGGAGGGATCTTCGACGAACGAGCCCTCGACGGCGGACGCGGCGACGGACTGAATTGTCACAGAGCCGGACCGCGAGCGGGCGACGCCCACGAACGAAGCGCGCGCGTGGCGGAGCGTCGCCGTCGCGTCGCGCAGCGCGAAGTCGAACTGTGTTCCGAATCGGTCGAGCGTGGAGTTGCACGCGGTCACGATGCACGCGCTGTCGCACCCGGTCGCATGTCGCTGCACAAGCGGAACGAGCTCGGAACAAACGACCTCCGCGCGCAGTCGCTCGGCCGTCGTCGCGCTCCCTGATCGCGCGAGGTGCGCGTCGCGTGCGGCGATCGCGAGGTCCGAGACGACGAGCCCAACGCCATCCAACGAGACGAGCGCGCGGTCCCCGGCGAGCCCCGTGACGGTCCCCTCGCCCGTGACGGGCATCTCTCGAACAATGTCGTCCGACGCGTCGTCAGGCGTGCGCGGGTCGATCGACGCGCGGGCGCTGCGAAAGCTCAATCGCGTACGGCCCTCGGCCGCGATCGCCTCGGCCTCGAGCGTCCACAACGCGCCGCCGAGCGACGCCGCGATGGAGTCTGCCCAGAGCGCCAGGCGCGTCGACGGGAGCGCGTTTCGGCGCCGCAAGTCCGCGCTCACTTCGCTCGCGAGGGACGCTTCGACGATTCGATCGAACGTGATGCGCGCGTCTGCGCCCGAGTTGCGCTCGACGGCGTCGCCGATGCTCCGGAGGATCGCGCGGCCGTCGTCGCTGGCGCCCGAGTTTTCGATCCAAAGCGCGCGCGCCGAGCGGGCGACGACATCGAGTCCGAGCTGCACGCGAACGTCGTAGCGGCCGGCCGCGTAGAGGTTGAGGTCGTTGGTTCGAATCGTGATCGACTGCTCGCTGTCGCGCACGACGCGAACGCCTTCGACGCAGCCGCGCGCGACGCGCTCACCGGACGTTCCGACGCCCTCGGCGACGACAGCGAACGTGAGGTCGGCGGCGAGCGAATCGAAGAGGCCGGTGGCGCCGCGGGTGGGCGCGAGCGTGAGCGTCCGCACGGGCCTCGCTGCGCGAAGCGAGTCGCAGCGTCCGTCCGCGTAGAGCGCGACCTCGAACTGATTGGGTCCGCGGACGCCGTCGTAGTTGACGTCGACGCGGATCGATCCGAACCCGCGATCCGACACGGACACCGAGCGAATCGCCTCGGCTCCGTCCGCGGTCGTCGCGCGGATGTCGAACACGGCAGAGCTCGTCGATGCTTGCAGCACGACGGTCGCGATCGAGCTTCCGTCGATCGCAAACTGCGTGTTCGATCGCGTCGCGAGCAGCGTCGCGTCCGAAGAATCACCGAGCAACGACCAGCGAACCTCCGCGGCTGCAGGTCGACCCTCTGCGTCGGTCACGCGCACCGAGACGGTCGTGCGCATCGAGGGCTCGAGGCTGATCGTCGAGCGATCGTCGAATACGAGCCGGCGTGCGGGCGCGATGGGACCCGCGTCGGTGTTCGTCGGTGGCGGGTCGCGCACGACGACTTCGCCGCAGCCGATCGAAGTGAGGGACGCGAGCGCGATCGTGGCAACTCGAGTTGCCGCCGACGCTCGAAGAGCAGAAAGCATGTGAACGAGGCTAGCACGACGGTGGCACCGCGCCGCGTGTGCGGTAGGGTCGCTTCGTGCAGTTCATCTGGACGGTGGCGTGGCGTCATTTGCGCGCCAAGCGGAGCAGCTCGGTCTCGATCATCGGCGCCGTGGCGATCCTCGGGATCGCGCTCGGGGTCGCGGTTCTTTGCTCGGTGCTCGCGGTGACGTCGGGCTTTCAAACAGCGTTTCGCGAGAAGGTGCTCGGCGTCAACGCGCACTTGCTGGTGCTGAAGTACGGCTGGGATTTCACGGAGTATCGTGAGGTTCTTCCGCGCGTTCGCGCGATGCCCGGCGTCGTGGGGGCGTCGCCATTTTTGTTCAACCCGATGATGATCACGCGCGGTGATCGCATCGCGGGCGTGATGGTCAAAGGGATCGACCCGGTGCTCTCGCGCCAGGTGCTCGACCTCTACTCGTACATGGACGCCGGGAGCACCGAAGGGCTGCGCCGCCCCAACGAGACGCCGCCGAGCGCGCAGGTCGAGGACCCGACCGTTCGCTCGGATCGATCGCTCGATGACTATCTCGCGCGTGCTCGACGCGAGGTCGTCACGCTCCGAGAGCGCAACGAGCGCGAAGAGCGAGACTCGCCGCTCTCTGCGGACGCGCCGCTCGGCGCCGACCCGGTCAACGCGCGCGAGCCGCCGATGCAAGAGGGACCGACGGCCGCCGAGCCAACGACGCAGGCGACGCCCGTCGAGGCGGGTGGCTACGAGCTTCCCGGTGGTGGAGGTGACGACCCGACGGCGGTCATCGGTCGCGAAGTGATCGAGCAGCAAGAGCGCGACGCCGCGCGGCGATCGGGTGAGCTGCCGGGCGCGATCGTGGGCGTGACGCTCGCGCGCAACCTGCGGTTGCGTGTGGGAGACACGGTGCGAATCATCTCGCCGCTGACCGGCGCGGACTCTGCCGTGGTTCGGCATGGAGCTGCTCCGCGCGCGAAGGACTTTCGGATCATCGGGATCTTCAACGCGGGGTTCGACGAGTACGACTCGCGGCTCGTGTTCGTGGATCTGTGGCAAGCGCAGCGCTTCTTCGATCAAGGCGACGCGGTGACGGGCATCGAGATCAAGGTCAACGACCTCGATCGCGCCGCGTCCATCGGCCGCCGAATCGAGCGCGAGCTCGGCGGCGGTCCGTTTCACACGGTCGACTGGGCGTCGCTCAACCAGAATCTGTTTACGGCGCTCAAGCTCCAGAAGCTCGCGCTCGCGATCGTCATCACGATCATCATCGTGGTCGCGGCCTTCAACGTCGTGGCCACCCTCGTGATGCTCGTGCTCGACAAGCGAAAGGAGGTCGCGATCCTGAAGGCGATGGGCGCGGACGAGTCGAAGATTCGCTGGATCTTCTTGCTCCAGGGCACGATCATCGGCGTGGTCGGGACGGGGCTCGGGCTGCTCGTCGGCGGAGGCGTGTGCCTCGCGCTGCTCAAGTGGCACTTTCCGCTCGATTCGCAGGTGTACTTGATACGGTACGTTCCGGTCCGGCCGAGCCTCACGGAGTTTGCGCTGACCGCGATCGTGTCGCTGACGATCTCCGTGCTCGCCTCGACGATCCCCGCTGCGTGGGCCGCGAACCTCACGCCGCTCGAGGGACTTCGGCACGAGTGAGAGAAAAAATCGCGAACCTCGATTCAGATGGTTGACACCAACGCAGGGGGGCCGTAATAACCGCCCACCTCTGACGCGGGAGTAACTCAGCGGTAGAGTGCAACCTTGCCAAGGTTGAAGTCGCGGGTTCAAATCCCGTCTCCCGCTCCAAACAAGCACGGCCGAAGTCTTCAACGAGACTTCGGCCGTTTGCGTTTCTCCGGTGTTCGATACGGCGAGCGCTGTGGGACCGCGGGTCAAATCCCGAGCGGACCTCGCTCGTGCTCGAGCCGCATGGTCTGTCCCTGCGCGGGCGGGTCGAAGCTCTCGAGGCGCTGGTTGCGCCAGCGAACCAAGCACGTCTCGCGCGTCTCGAAAGGCCGATCGAAGGTGAACTCGACCCGCTCGGGGCGACCGCTCGCGACCGTGAGAATTCGCGTCTGCATCGCGCGGTGTCGGAGGATGGTTCCCGCGGTGAAGGGTTCGCGCGGGCTTCGAAAGACGTCCGCGAAGACAAAGGACGTGAGCGTTCCCTCGCTCGCGCGGAGCTCGATCGTTCGCGGGCCCGTGCGGGCGAGGAGCAGCGTCGTCGGCTGCATCGAGAGCATTCGAAAGGTGCCGCCGAAGCTCGGATCGATCAGGGCCAGCGCGGGGGCGGCGTACATTCCGAGGGCGGGATCGGCGCCGTCGACGAGCGCGTAGTCCGCGTGGTGAGCGCAGCGGATCGCGTGCTGCGTGGCGAGCCGTCGCTCGACGACGGAGCAGGCGACGTTTTGTGCGGACATTCCCGCGCGGAACATCGTCGCCAGCACGACGCGAAACGCGACGATCGCGGCGATGGTGGCGTACGCGGCCGCGCGTCGATCGTGCCGTCGCGAGAGCGCGCGGCTCCACAGCGCGGCGATCGCGGCGAAGAAGCCCACGAAGCCGATCGAGAGGAGGCGACCGCCGAGGATCCCGAAGAGGCCCGGGGCGATCGCGAAGAGCGAGCCGACGAAGAGCGCCACGAGCGCGCGGTGTTCCTCGCGAGAACTCGCGTCGCGCGTGCGGTGAAGGGCGAGCGCCACGAGCCCCGTCGCGCCGAGGCCCACCGCCGCGAGCGCGGGGCGCGCGGCAGGCGCCATGAGGTAGATCTCGCTCGGGACCGAGAGCGTTGCGTCGAGGAGGAGCACGCCGAGTCGTATCGGCAGCTCGCGCAACGCCTGACCCAGCTCGCAAAATGGGTCGAGGTAGAGGCCCGAGCCGCCCGCGCCATAGCCGAAGCGTCCGTAGAGGAGCAGGTAGGTCGCGGCGATGGCGAGCGTCGGCGCGTTTGTTCGAATTCGTGTGCGCCAATTCGAATCGGGCGTGAGCGCCCACTCGAGCGCGACGAGCAGCGGGACGAACCCGAGGGCGATCTCGCCGAACGCGAGCGCGAGCACGAACAGCGCGGCGACGCCGATGGTCGGCGGTTCGCGGCCGGACTTTCGCGCGCGGGCGTAGCGATCGAGGGCGAAGATCGCGACGGTCGCGGCGCACATTCCGTTGCGCGCGGCGACCCAGAGCGCGCCGGTGGAGGTGTGCGGCGAGAGCGCGAGGAGCCACAGGGCGAGGAGCGCGGTTCGGCGCTCGAGGACCGCGCGAAACAAGCGGGCGGACGCGACGAGCAGCAGGGCGAACCACAGGAGCGAGTGCGCGTGCGAGACGAGCGCGCTTCCGCCGAGCGCGCGATGCTCGAACGCGAACACGGCGGAGCTGAGCGGGCGAAAGAAGCGCAGGTGCAGCGACGGAGAGCTCCACCAGGGGAGCGTTCCGCTGTCGATGAGCTGACGGGTGTGCTCGGGCGAGCGCGTGAACTCGTAGAGTCGAAGGGGGTTTGCGTCGTAGTCGGCCGCGCGACCCTCTGCGATCAATCGCTGCGACCAGTCGTCGTTGTAGTGATCCGCCCAGAGGCCGGGCAAATACAACAGCAACGACAGCGCGATCGGGACGACGAAGGCGAGCTCGATCCTTGGCTTTGCAGCGGACATCGGCCGCCGAACGATAGGTACAAAACGCTCGGCGCCATCGGTGGTCGCGCGATTTTGTGTGCCGGGGTCTAGACCTGCGGTTCGAAGAACGACTCGACCACGCGCGCGCCGAGGGCTCGCAGCGAACCGAGCTCGATCGCTGACGCGGCAGCTTGAACGCCGACGCGCTCGAGGCCGAGTCGAAGCCAACGGCTCGGGGCTCCGAGCGCGCTCGCGACCGCGCGTTCGGAGGCGTCCCCCGAACGCGCGGCCGTCGGGCCCATCCGGCGCAGGGTTTGGGCGAACCAGTCGCGGTGCTGCGAGCGCGTCGTCTCGTTTGCGCCGCGGCCGAGGCGCGCGACGACGACCGCGAGCTCGTCAGCGATGCGCGAGAGCAACACGCGGGCTTCGTCTCGCGGGCGCGGCGCGGCCTGCGCGAGCGAGCGTTCGAGCGCGGTCGCGAGCGCGTCGATGTTCCATCGGAGGTCGTGGTCGGCGGAGTTCCACGCGTTGACGGCGAGCGCGGCGTCGATGGGCAGCGCGTGGCGGTCGAGCGCGCGTCGTAGGGCGCGAACCGAAGCGCTGATGTTGCTTCGCTTGACCTCGTCGTCGAACGGCGGGTGCGTCACTTCGGGCGGGTCGAGCTCGTCGACGCGCGTCGCGACACACACAATCAACGGCGCTCGACCGTGCGTCGCGCGCATCTCTTCGATGGCCGCGCGAACGTCCTCGAGCTCGCTGTCGATCCCCGCGTCCGCTTCGCTCGCGGCGTGCGCAAACACGAGCGTGTCCGGTGGGCAATCGAGCAACGTCTCTCGAAGCGCTTCCGCGCGCGCTTCGGCGACCCCTCCGGCGCTGAGTCCGCCCGTGTCGATCCACTCGATGTCCGCCGCGCGGACGGTGACCGCGTACGAGCGCGCTTCGCCCGTGGTGTCTTCGACGGCGCCGACCTGTGCGATGGGCTTCGACGTGATCGCGTTGAGGAGCGAGGATTTTCCCGCGCCCCTGCGGCCGACGACGGTGACGCGCGGTCGCCGGCCGTGCTCTGCGAGGATCGAGAGCGCGCGAAGTCGAGCCGCGAGGGGACCGACGACGGTCACGCCGCGCGCGTCGAGGTCTGCCTCGCACCGTTGGATCGCTGAGCGAATGCGCGCGCTGTCGGCCGGCTCGAGCTCGAACGGCTCAGCGCTCGCCATCGGGCTCTGGCTTCGTCTCGGGATCTTCGTCGTGATGTGCGGGCGCGGGCGCGACGCTGCCGGGCGTCTCGATGAGCGTATCGCTTGGTTTTTCGCTGGCGGATCCCTTGAAGAAATCCTTTGGCAACCCGGCTTGCTTGACCTTCTCGAACTCGGCGCGCGTCTCGTCGATGGTGGCGCCGTCGATGAAGTACTTGATGGCGGCGAGGCCGAGCGCCCACGTTCCGCCCGCGGCTACCGCGCCCGAAATCGCGCCACCGAAGCCGGGGACGAGCTTGATCAACGACCGCGCCGCGGCGCGGAGCGCGACGCCTGCGCCGACGTTGAGGCCCATTCCCGCGGTCCATTCGGCCACCATCCGCGCACGCGACGCGCGCTCGGACAGAAAGCTCACGCCCATCACCATCACGCCCTGCAGCGGCGTGAGCACCACGAGGTCGTGCGGCAGCGGCGCAGCGCCGATGAAGAACGCGATGCTCGTCGCCCCGGTGATGATCCGGCGAGCGACGCGCCTGCGCAGCGCGCGGCTCGTCTCGAAGGCCATCGCGGCCTCGGTCTGCGCGAGCTGCGGGAGCGCGTCGAAGACGGCCGAAGCGAGCGAATCGACGTTGTACCGCCAGTCGATCGCGATCGATCCGTCCGAGAAGTACTTCGCGAACGCGCCGACAGGAACGGTCGCTGCTACCGTGATCGCCTTGCGCTCGAAGTGGCGCTTGAGGACCTCGACGGCTTTGTCGATGTTGCCGCGTTTTTCGTCGCCGAACGGCGGTTGCTTGGGCAGCGGCGGCGCGAGCTCGTCGACGCGCGTGACGACCGCGACGACGGGAGGCTTCGCTGCGCCGCGGCCCTCGATCGCTGTGAGGATGGTCTTGAGGTCGTCGATGTCGTCGTCGATTCCTGCGTCGACCTGCGTCGCGCGAACGCAGAAGAGCAAGACGTCTGGCGGGTCCTTTGCGAGCAGCGCTGCGACGCGCTCGGAGCGCTCGGGGTTGCCGCCCGCGCGGAGGCCGGGCGTGTCGATCCAGCGGACTTTGCGCTGGTTGCGCTCGAGGTCGAGCCACTGAGGCTCGCGCGTTGTGTCGTCGACCGCGCCGACGTCGAGGACCTTTGCGCCGAGCAGCGCGTTGGCGAGCGACGATTTGCCGCTGCCGCGACGGCCGACGGCGGCGACGCGCGGCGGTCTTCCGTCGAGGACGAGCGCGCGGATCGCGCGGAGATCCGCGGCCAGTTGGCTCAGGCCGTGGATGCGAGCGAGGACCGCTTCGAGATCGGCGAGCGTCTGCGCGGCTTCGCTGCGTTCGGGGTCGTGAGGCGTGTTCGCCATTCGTGGTGCTCGGTTCGAAGCATAGCGCTCGCGCGCGGCGCGCCCAGTCGGGCGAGTCCAACGCGTTCAGCGCGGACGTGGCGCCACGACCGAGCGTCGCGGGGTGTCGTCTTGCGTGTTGGTGTCGACGATGCGGTTGTCGTCGTCCGTCGTGCTGACACGCGTCGGGACGTTTGTGGGGTTGAGCCCTCCGCGGACGAACTGAACTCCGACGAAGAATCCACCGAGAGAAAGGAGCCACAAGAGGACGCCGAACGCTTTTCCGCTGCTCTCTTCGCTCGACCACGCGCGGATTCCGAGGCGAAAGATGTAGCCCGCGATGCCCGCGACGACCGCCGCCGCGACGAATGGGCCCTGCCTCCACGCGGCGGATTCGACGCGCGCGTTGTGCGCGATCTGACCGGTCCCGCTGATGGCTGAGCCGACGATGAAGTATGCGATGACGCACGACGCGAGGCCCGCGATGATGAGCGCCCAGCTCGTCGGGACCTGCTTGGCGCCTCCAACGATGAGGGCGACGCCGAACACGAGCGCGACGAGGGCGAAGCCCCCCAGGTACATCGCGGACATGGCGCCAAACTGTTCGGACGCCCAACGAACTACGTGAAAGCCTTCGAGCGGCATGAGAGACCAACGATAGTACCGAAAGGAGCGCCGGATGCGCGCGATCGTCTACGAAGGAGCAGGAGGGCTCGAGGTTATTGCGTTGCGCGAGGTCGCGACGCCCGAGCCGGGACCGGCGCAGGTGCGCGTCAAGGTGTGCGCCACGGCCGTCAATCGCGCTGACCTCTTGCAGCGAATGGGCGCGTATCCGGCGCCGCCAGGCGCGGTGAAGGACGTTCCGGGCCTCGAGTTTTCGGGGGTCGTGGACGCGGTGGGACCCGGAGCAGACCCACAATGGCTCGGTCGAGAGGTGTGTGGGATCTCCGGTGGAGGCGCGTACGCAGAATATGTGTGCGTGCATCAGGGCGTGCTCATGGCGCGGCCGAGCGGGATTGCGCTCGACGAGCTCGCGGCCGTTCCCGAGGCGTTCATCACGGCGCACGACGCGCTGGTGACGATCGGCGCGATGGTCGAAGGCGCGACGGTGCTCGTTCACGCGGTCGGCAGCGGCGTCGGCGTGGCGGCGGCGCAAATCGCGGTCGCGGCGGGCGCTCGCGTGTTCGGAACGGCGCGCTCTGCGGACAAGCGCGCGCGGGCTAAAGAGCTCGGGCTCGAGGCTGTGTTCGACGGCGAGGCGTGGTCCGAAGGCGTTCGCGACGCGTTGGGAGCGCGGGGCGTCGACGTGATCGTTGATTTCGTGGGCGCACACTACCTCGCGCGCAACGTCGCTGCGCTCGCGCCTCGAGGGCGCCTCGTCGTCGTCGGTCTGCTCGGCGGAACGCACGGCGAGCTCGACCTCGGGCTGCTCCTGCGGAAGCGCGCGCGCGTCGAGGGGACCGTCCTTCGATCGCGAAGCGACGACGAGAAGGCCGAGGCGACCGCGGCGTTCGCGCGATGGGCGGAGCCGCGTTGGGCGAGCGGCGCGCTGCGGCCCGTGATCGACCGGGGGTTTTCGCTCGAGCAAGCCGCGGAGGCCCAAGCCGTGATGGCCTCGAACGAGAACTTCGGAAAGATCCTCTTGCGCGTGCAGTGATCGCCGACGGGCTCGGAGCGTGCGGCCAACGAAGGTTGCAGCGTTTGGTCAGCGCGCCCGGAGCTACTTGCTCGTCACGTTGTGCGCGGGGCGAAGGGGTCGGCACGACCGCCCCGCGCTCGACTGTTTTTCAGTGCGCGTCGGAGTCTGCCGCGGCGTAGCACCGCGGGCTGAAAGCTATGCTCGCGTTCGAACGCGCTGACCAAACGCGACGAGCCTACAGCAGAGCTGCCTCGTCGCGCTACTCGGCGCGCGCCGCGTCCATGAGCGAGAGCGCGGCTTCGCGCGGGTCGGCGAGCACGATGCGGTCGCCCTTGCGGACGAGCGCGTTGAACTCGGTATCGACGCGGTAGACCGCCGCGCCGTGGGCGCGGATCGCGCGCTCGCGATCGGGGTCGAGGGCGGGGCGTTCCATCGCGTCGAAGGCTGCGCGAGCGTCGCGGCCGATCGAGGGCGCGGCGAGCACGAGCCCGACGGCGGGGTTTGCGAGCGCGAATCGATAGCAATCCGCCGCGCTGATCGGCGCGGTGTTCGAGCCGTGCACGGGCGCGAGCAGTCGCGTGTAGCAGAGCGCGGTGAACGCGATCGCGCCTGCGTTTGCGCGCTGAACGGCGGGCCACAGCTCGCGTTCGGCGCCGGTGTGCGCGGCGTTGTAGCGCGACATCACGACGTCCCATCGCCGCTCGGCGAGCGCGCCGATCGCGAGCGACCGAAGGTGCGTCGAAAATCCGTGGGCCGCGATCTTTCCCTGCTGTTTGAGGGTCTCGAGCGTCTCGAAGGCTTCGCTGTCCAAGCGCGCGGCCGAGCGCGCCCAGTACAACAAAAACACGCCGAGCTGATCGACCTTGAGCACGCGAAGGGCGCGCTCGACGTCGGACACGATCGACGCGCGGTCGGCGTGATACGTTCCCGCGATGATGTGAATGTCGCTTTTCTTTGGAGACTTGCGGACGAATCGCGTGAGCGACACGTATCGAGGCTCCCAGAAGAACGCGTTCATCCCGCGCTCGCGGCCCTCGATGAAGACCGACTCGGGCGGGATCTGCGCGCCCGAAAACGCGATCGGCGCGAGCGAGAGCGAGGTCTTTCCGAACGGGCGATGCAGCGCGTCGGGAAACGGCGCGTAGTCGCGGCGCTCGCGCGGCGCTCGCTCTTCGATCGCTGGAGCGCCGGAGACGAGCTGCACGCGCGCGCGGTCTCTCTCGGGCAGAACGAGCGACACGGCGGCGACCGTGGCCTTCATCGTCGGGTCTTTCGCGAGGCGCTCGAGCGTCGCTGCGGGTGCGTCCGATGCGCGCGCGATCCACCCGAGCGCGACGCCGAGCGACCTCGGAGGAACGAGCCCTCGGTCGATCGCGTTCGTCACGGTGGCGGCGATCGTGGACGAACGTTCGAGTGTGTCCGCCGCGGCGGCGCGGACCATGGGGCTCGTGTCGGCTTCGCACGCGAGCAACGCGACGAGCGACGCGTCGTCGGTCTCGGGCGCGAGCAATCGCGCTGCGCGCGCGCGAATCCACGCGTCGCGATCGGCGCTCGCAGCGAGGCCTACGGCGAGGACGAACTCGGGGTCGAGCTCGCGTCGCGCGGCGCACACGCGGTCGATCGCGATGCGTCGCACGGTGACGTCTGGCTCTCGCTCGAGCACCATCGAAGCGTCGTCTGCTTCGATGGCTGCGGCGCGGACCCACGGATCGCGGTCATTCGTGAGGGCGACGCGCTCGTGTTCGCCGAGCGCGCCCACGGTGCGGAGCGCGTCGACCGCGGCTCCGCGCACGAAGGGGTGCGGATCGGCGAGCAGCTCGCGGAGCGTCGCGACGTCTTCGCGATCGACCGCGGCTCCGACGAGCGCGACGCGAGAGGGCACCGAGGCCGATCGACGATCGACGCGCGCGAGCGCTTGCGATGCGAGCGGGTGGCGGATCGAGCGGAGCGCGGCGATCGCGGATTCGCGAACGGCGCTGTCTTTGTCGTCGACCATCGGAGCGACGATGCGCGCCGCGTGCTCGGGGCTGTCGGCGAACGAAGGCGCGGCGTAGGCGACCGCAGACCGAACGCGCGCGTCGGGGTCGTTCGAGCGCGCGAGCACTGCCGGAGCGAGCTGCGTCTGGTGCGCGTCGGTGGCCGCGCGAATGGCCCACGCGGCGACGCCGGGGAGCTTCGACTCGACGGCGGCGACGGCGACGGCGATGTTGTCTTCGTGCGCGAGGCGCAGGACGCGGCGCGCGCTCTCCGCGGCGTGCGGGACGCGAGGTGCGTCGAGCCAGCACGCGGCGCCCGCGAGCGCGATGCGGTCGCGACCGCGAACGAGGCCGCGGATCGCGAGCTTTCGAAGCGGCTCGTGCGATTCGCCGAGCATCGCGACGAGGCGCTCGGGCGGAGGGGGATTCTGCGCCACGCGCGCGGTCATCACGGCGGGGTCGTCGTCGTACCAGGGGTCGTTTTCGAACGTCTCGTGGTCGCGCGCGATGTCGAGCGACGGCGTGACCATCGCCCACCGTGCGCGGAGAAACTCGATCGCTCGGCGCGCCGCGGGCGTGTCGAGGGGCTCGGCGAGAACGCGCGCGCGCGTGTCGTCGTGCGACTGGCCGAGCGCTTCGAGCGCCAACACGGCCGCGTGGCGCACGCGCCAGAACGGGTCTTCGAGCGCGGTGAGCAGCACCGTTGTCGCAGAGAAGCCCGCGAGCGCGGCGTACGCGAAGACCGCGGTGCGTCGCACGAACCAACGCTCGTCGGACGTCGCGAGCTCGGCGATGGCGGGAGCGCTGTCGACGGCGCCGTTCTTCGCCAGGGCGCGAACGACGGCGTCGCGCACGAGCGGCGATGGATCTCTCAGGGCGTCGACGAGGTGCCCGCCGACGGCGGGGTCTGCGAAGCGCGCGAAGGCTTCTGCGGCGGCGACGCGCGGCGCGACCGCGCGATCGAACAGCAACACGGCGCGGAGATGAAAAGATGTGTCGCGATCGACGGGCGCGATCGAACAGGCGCGCGCGCGCACTTCGGCGCGCGGATCAAAGAGGTCGCTAGGCTCGAAAGGAGCGCGGTTGGTCAGTGGGCTCATGGCTTACTCCTCGTCGTCGCTCCCGCGGCCGCGCGCGGCGTCGTACTTCGTCATCTTGGTGTCCAGGCGTTCGCGCACGGACGCTCGGATCTGGTCGGCGTTGGCCGTCAACGACTCGGGCAACCAGAAGAAGAGAACGCGCCCCGAGGCGCACACGAACTCGCGTACGAACACGTCGCCGTCTGCCTCGACGCGGACCTGCGCTGGCTTGATCGCTTTGCGGTGCAAAGACGGCAGCGGCGAGGCCTTCGCGTGCGCGGTGACGTTGATGAGTTTGGACGTCAGCGTCTTGAACGACGCTTCGACGTCGCCTTCGAGGAGCTGCGCGCGCGCGGCGCGTTCGCGGAGCTCGATGTTGGCCGGGGATTTGTCGAGCTCAGCGATCAGCTCGGCGGCAGTTTTGCTATCAGCCATGCGGACGGGTACTCCCTCGCGGCCCGCGAGAGTACTACTGCCGCGCGTCGGTTAGTTAGTCGTAACCGAGAGCTGGTAGAGGTTGCGCAACCCTGGACGATACGTCCCCACCCACACGGCGTACGACCCGGTGACGCTCGCGTTGAAGAACACTTCTGGGTTGAAGTTGCCGTTTGCGTCGTCGTTGCACTGGACCTGACCGTTCGGCGCGCGAACGAGCAGCGTCGTGTCCGCTGCGCTCGTGACGTTGAACCGGAGCGGCAGCCCCGCGGCTTGCACGACGACGGCGTGCGACGGAGCGCGGTTGATGAAGCCTGCGCAGCCCGACTGGAGGTCGGACGCTGCTTCGCTGCCGCCGGTGCGCGAGCGAGCGCGTTGCGTTCCTGCGGCTGCGATGCGAACGGCGGGTCCCGACGGGCGCATCGCGGCGGCTCGATCGAGCGCTGGGTTTTGCGCGGGCGCGGGCGTCTGCGTTGTGTTTTGCGGGTTGTTCCACGGGGACGAGCCGTTGTTCGGCGGCGTGTTGGGGCGCGTCGGCGTCGAGCCCTGTGGGGTGAAGCGAACTGCGTTGGGGCGTAGTTGGTTGTTGGTCGTGTAGACGAGGCCGTACTGGATCTGCTCGCTCTCACGGTACGTGCCGACGTAGACGTCGTACGAGCCGGCGGGGAGGCGAAGGTCGAGCATCGGTTGGTTGTTTCCGCCGCGGTCGTCGTCGCAGTAAACTGTGTTGTTCGGGCCAACGATCGCGAGCGTGATGTCCGCGTCGTCGGCCGCGACGGTGAAGAACCGCACGCCCTGCAGCCCAGCCGTGGTGATGCGATGCTGCGGCCGCTGAGGAAAGTAGCCTCTGCACTCTGGGCCGATGCGCGCCGCAGCGACGGGACCGCCAGCGACGCCGCGGACCATGCCGGGATCCGGCGAAAATCCAGCGTTGATCGCGAGCGCGGTCGTCTGCGCGAACGCAGAGGGCGCGGCGACGAGCGCCGAAGAGACGAGCCATGCGGCGACGTTGAAACGCGAGTAGCTGTTGGATCGCATCGGTGGACAGTTCGCTCCAGCTCCGTGAGACGGAGGTAGGGGCGAACATATTCCCGATGGGGTTCGCGGTCACGAAGTCGGCGGTCGGCGCATGGTCAGCGCGCTGCGCTCGACGTCGGAGCGAGCCGAGCGCGACGCCCCGTTCGAAGGACTACACGCGGTGAGCTCACTCGTGGGAAAATCCCGAGAAGCTCAGCCCGCGTGCAGCCAACGGACGGCGGAGCCGCGGTCGGCGATCAGAGGGTGTTCGGGCAGAGCTGCGGGTTGAAGGACAAGCCGCCCTGCACTGGAACGGTCATCGTGTCGTCGTCGATCGACAAGATGAACTGAACGAGGTTGCGGACGTCCTGCTCGCGCGTCGCCGCGTTGGTCAGGAAGTTCGCGGAGAACGCCTGGTAGTGCGTCTGGAACACGGTCGCGAACGCTTCTTCGAGCGTGCGCGCGTTTCCTGCGTGGAAGTACGGAGCGCCGAGGCCCATGCCCACGAGACCCGGCGGCGAGAAGCCCGTGAGGCCCTGCGCTGCGGCGGTCATGTTGGCGCGAACTTCGTTGACCGTCACGCCCGCGGGCGCGACGGGGGTCGGGACACCGCCGGCCATCGCGGGAGCGCCGATGGTTCCGACGCTGCGGAGGACGCAGTTGATCTGGTCGTTGGCCGCGACGATCATGGAGTCGGCGTTGGTGAAGCGCAGCGGTGCGGCGGCGGTGGCCGCGGGGGGATTGAGCGCTGCGAATCCGCCCGTGAAGCCTGTGTAGGTCATCGTTCGGAGCGTTCCCATCGCGCTGTTGGTGGCGGCGCTGGGGACCCAGAAGCGACGTGCGGTCGTCCACAACGGACCGCCGTGGCAGCCGCCGCAGTTGTGCATCTCGAAGAGCGCGCGACCGGCCGTGACGGCCGCGGCGTCGAGGTTGGTCGGACGACGCGGCGGACGGATGGTCTTTACGTACTCGTCGATTTCGTTCCAGTCCTCGAGGACGTTGGTGACCGTTCCGCTCGGAGCTGCGGGAACACCGGTGCGGATCGATTTCGCCGAGCCGTTGAGGCCCGCTTGTGGCGTGAGCGTTCCGATGGCCGGGGCCGTCACGGCCGTGCCGTCGAAGATGATTCGATCGCCGGCGCCGGGCGGGGTGCTCACGGTGTGGACGATCGCGCCCAACCCGCCGGAGTTACCGCGGGTGTTGAGCTCGAAGTCGTGGACCTCGTCGAAGATGCCCGTCCAGTTGAAGACGCGCTGCTCGGTGCCGCCGCGGTTGAACGAGGCGTCGAGCGAGGTGGTCTGGCGCGGACCGCGCGCGAAGAACCACGTGACGTTGTCGGACAGACCGTCGGGGTGACACGCCTCGCACGAGTTCCATCCCTGACCGCGGAGCGACCAGCGACCGAGACCCGTGACGAAGAAGCGTCGACCGAGGTTGACGGTCGTCTCTGCGCCGGCCGCAGGCGGGTTGTCCGACGCCGACGCGCTCGCCGCCGACTGCTCACCGAGGTTGAGCACGGACACGTTGCGGGTGTTCTCGTTGATCACGAGGCCGCGGTTGGTGGCGTGGGCTGCCGTCGACGCGAGCGCGATGCCGACGGGGAGTCGGCCCGCGTTCGCGCCCGCGAGGGCCGCGAGGTTGATGAAGTTCGACGTCGGGGTGCCGACCTCCGAGAGCGTTCCGTCGGCGGCGAAGCGAACGCGGAACACCGCGTCCGAGCCGTACGCGCTGACGTATCCGACGTTGGTGCCGTTCACGAACTGGATGTCGTTCACGATGAGCGGCATGCGGCGGGTGCCGTCGTCCGCGGTCATGCGCGTCGTGTACTGCGCTTGGAGCCGCTGGTTGAGGTTCACCTTCTGCGAGGCGATTTCGGTGTTGGTCGCCGTGTCGACGACGTTCAGCACCGCGTGGATCTGCGTCTGGAAGTTACGGACGTCCGTCGTCGTCCCCGTGACCACGGGCCCCGTGGGGCCGCGCGGCGACTCGCAGACGCTCGTCACGTAGAGGCGGTTGTTGTTGAGCGCCAACGAGTAGAGCTGGTTCGGGAAGCAGCCTGTGTCGTTGTTCGCGCTGTCTTGAAAACCTGTGTTCGCGAGCGGCGCGAGCGTGATCAACGCGCCCACGGCGCCGGTGCCCGCGTTGAAGCGGTACACCACGCCCTGGCGGTTCTGATCGAACTGCGCGTCGCCCGAGGGAACGCCGGTCGTCCGCGACTGCGCGAAGAACTCCGAGACGTACACGGTCTCGTCGTCGTCGTTTCCGTCGCCGTTGTTCGTGACGACAAGCGAGCGCGGGTGCGCGAGCGCTGCGCGCGCCCGGCCGGCGCCCATGGCCGTCGGCCCGAGGAGGCCAGACTCGCCGAGCGCTGGGTTGAGGTCGACGGTGCGGGTCACGGTCATGTCAGCGGTGTTGATCACGCTGACCGTTCCGTTGTTGTAGTTGGCCACGTAGAGCGAACGACCCGTTGGCGAGATCGCGATGCCCGTCGGCTCGCTGCCGACCGTCGCGCGCGTCGCGGCGATCGCAGGTGTCCCGCGCACGCCGGTGATCTTGATCACTTGTTGGGCGCGTCGAAGGATCACGTACGCGGTGTCGTTGTCGTTGCCGATCACCGCGGCCCAAGGCTCGGAGTCAGCGCCGACCATCGACGCTGGCAAGAGCGCGGTGCGCGCCGCGGTCGGAGGGTTCGCCGCGAAGTCCGTGCGGAAGATCGCGACGGTGTGCGACGTGCGGTTCACCGCGACGGCGTGCTGATCGTCCGACGTGAGGACGATCGCCGAGCCGTTGGTCGGCAACGTGCGCGCGGTCGCGGGCGTGCTTCCATCCGTTGGAACGCCGGTGTCCGACGGGACGCCGGTGTCCGTCGGCGACGGGCTGTCGGTCGGGACGCCCGTGTCTTCGGGCGTGGTGTTGTCGCCGCCGATGTCCGTCGGAACGCCCGAGTCCGCGACGTCCGGTGTCGCGTCCGGGTTGGACGGCGGCGGCGAACACGCGGCGAGGAGCAGCGCTCCTGCGAAGGTGATCAGCGCCTTGGGTTGAAGGTGTTTACGCATTCGTTCCCCTGGTCTTGTTCGAGGTTAGTTGAGTATTCGAAGCGAGAAAGTGGTTCGAGTCGAACGTCCACAGAGATACAAATTGCGACGATCGCCGACGCGGTGTTCACCACGCGGCGTTCCTCGATTCAGTTGTGTCCTCTCCGACTCCGGCTCCGCTGGCAGGTGCGTCGAGACGACCTGCCACCATGTAACGCCCTCCATGGTCGAGCGGATCGAGCGTGGCGTCTATCGAAAAGACCGACAGTCGATTGTAAAGCCCCCCGACACAATCTGACCGCGCGCGGCTTACGATGCGAACAGGCCCACGAGCGTGAGGATCGCGAGCGCGACGCCCATCAAGCTCTCGCCAGCGATCACGCCGGACGCGACGGCGACGGTGTAGCGCTCGCTGAGCTGCTCGTTGCGTCGCGCGATGCCCCACGCGATGAGCGCGCCGAGGAACATCGCGAACGAGTCCTTGAAATCGATCACGAGCGCGATGCCGAGGCCGGTCGACGACGGGAGGTACTTCTTGGTCTTCGGCCAGAACTCCTCGAGGGTCGCGAGGATCGCGCCGAGCACCGCGCCGATGAACATCGCGTGCTTCGCGTAGAGCGGGAGCGCGTCGAAGCCCTTGGTCAACAGCTCGGCGACGCTCTTCCACGTCACCGCGGCGGGCGCGGGGATCGTCGTTCCGAGCGCGTGCGCGGGGGCGATGACCTTGTAGATCGGCACGCAGGCAATGGCGCCCGCGAACACGCCGAACATCTGCGCGATGAACTGCTTTCGCGGGCTTCCGCCGAGCAGGTAGCCGGTCTTCAAGTCCGTGAGCAGATCCGCGGAGTGACTCGCGGCGCCGGCGGTCACGTTGGCCGTCATGAGGTTCACTGCGGGCTGAGTGGGCGCGAACCCGCCGAACATCAGCTGCGTGATCTTTCCCATCGCGCCGATCGGCGTGATGTCGGTCTCGCCGGTCGCGCGCGCGGCCACGATCGAGAGCACGAACGTCAGCAGCACCGCGCCGATGCCGATCCACCACTTGATCCCGAACAGCGTGCTCTGGAGCAGCACCGTCGCGACGCCGGACAGCACGAAGCCCGTGACGAACCAGTTTCCAGGGACCTCGATGGACTCGAGCTTCTTCGCGGTCTCGTCGGTGCTCGCGGCGCTGTCGACGGGCTTTCCGACGATCGATCGAAACCGATCGCCCAGGCCCGCGAACGCGCGGAGCACCATGCGCCAGCGAAACCCGAAGGACAAGAGTCCCGCCGTGACCATGAGCGCGGTGCCGGGCCACACGCTCCATTGACCGCGGAGGGCGGCGAAGAGCATCGGGGCGTGTCCGGGAGGCGTGCTCACGGGAATGTGGTGGCGCGCCTTGATCGCTGCGGGCGTCATGTCCGCGACGCCGCGAACGACGCGCTCGAAGACACCCTGATCCACGAGCCACGGCGCGATCACGAGGTAGTTGATCACCGAGCCGAGCAAGAGCGACGCACCAATTTTCAAGCCGATGATCGCGCCCGCCGCGAGCATGAGCGACGAGGGCGCGAGGCCCACCGAGTAGCTCGCGAGGGGGTAGCCCTTCAGCATCACGGCTGGCGCGAACAGCTCGGGCGCCTTCCACGTCTTCCACTGGATGAGCCAGTGCGCGGCTTTGGTGAGGGCGCCCGCGTTTGCGAGGGACTCGCGCGGCGCGGCTTCGGCTTCGGTGACGAACTTCAACGCCGCGCCGAAGAGGCCCGTGTACAAGAGCGCGCGCGCGCGGAGCATCGCGTCGCCGCCCTTCGTGTACATGCTCTTCAGCGTCTCGGCCGCCGCCACGCCCGAGGGAAACTTGAGCTGCTCGACGTTGATCAGCTGTCGCTTGAGCGGAACGGCCATCACCACGCCGAGCACGGAGATGGCAGCGAGCCACAGCATCATCGACAGCGCGCCCATCTTCAGGTGCGCGAGCGACGGGTCCTCGCGGATCATCATGTCGAGCGCTGGGATCGCGCTCACGAGCCCCGCGGAGGACATGTACCCCGCGGCGGACGCGCACGAGGCCATCGTGTTGTTTTCGAGCGCGGTGAACTCGGTCTTCGCGATCCCCACCCGATGGAGAAACGACATGATCGCGAACGCGAGGATGCTCGAGGTGATTGCGACGCCGAGACCCCAGCCGATCTTCAAGCCGACGTAGAGGTTCGAGAAGCTCATCACCGCGCCGAGGATCATGCCCAGCACGACGGCTCGCACGGTGAGCTGCGGATCTTTGTCGCCGCGGTAGACGGTCTCTAGCCACTCGCGGTCGCGTCGTTCGATTTCTGCCTGGTCCATGTCACTCGTGCCGGTGGCCGTGGTGGCCGTGATCGTCGTGGGTGTGCTCGTGGTTGGACGAAGGCATCGCCGTGATCACGAGCTTTCCGTGCTCGACGCCCTTGGTCGCGAGGATGCGATCTGCTGCTTCTTGAAGCTTCTTCGAGGGGCCTCGCAGAACGATCACCTCGAGGCAGTGATCGTGGTCGAGGTGAACGTGCAGCGTCGAGACGACGTGCTCGCCGAGGTCGTGCTGCATCTCCGTGAGCTTCTCGGTGAGCTCGCGCACGTGGTGGTCGTACACGACGGTCAGCGTCGCTGCGGCGAGTCCTCCGTCCGCCACGTGGGCTGCGGCGAGGTCTGCTCTAACGAGGTCACGAAGCGCCTCCGAGCGCGTCGCGTAGCCTCGCTTCTCGAGGTGTTGATCGAAGCGCGCGAGGAGGTCGGCGTCCATCGCGACCCCGAAGCGAATGAGTTCTGCGGCCATGGTGCGTTGCTCCGAGCGCAGGGTACACTCGCTTCGAGGCGTCATGGACGAAGAGACTGGTGCTTCTGGGGTCGGGCCTGCCGCGAACTCGAACGGCGAGAACACGGGTTCAGCTTGGCGATCGGCGCTCGCTGCGCGCACGAAGGCGACGATTCGGCGGGTCGAACACGGGCTCGTCGCGAGGACCGAGGTCGCGACCACGCTCGTCCTGTCGCTGCTCTCGGGATTTCCGGTGCTCATCGTGGGGCCTCCGGGGACGGCGAAGACGGCGATGGCGCGGGCGCTCGCCGAGGCCATCGGGGCGGATTTCGAGGAGCACGCGCTGGATCCGTTCTCGCCGACGCGGTTGTTCGAGCCGCGCGATGCGACGGCGACGGGCGACCGGCCGCGGGTGGTGGTGCGCGACGACGTGTTCGACGCGCCGACGGAGCTGGCTTCGGCGCTGAGGCGGGCGCTCGACGGTTCGCGGACGGCGACGCACTTCGTCGCGACCGCCCTCGACCTCGAGGACCGAGACCCGACGATGCTCGACCGATTCGTGTTTCGCGCGGTCGCAGCGCCGCTCGGCGCTGGCGAGTTCGACGCGTTGCTCACGAGCAGTACGACGACACACGAATTCGACGGACCTGCGCTCGACTGGCGAGACGTCGAGCGCGTTCGTCGCGAGAGCGCGGCGGTCGAGCTGTCCTACGAGCTCCGCGGCGCGCTGGCTGCGCTCCGCGCGGAGCTCAGCGAAGTGTCTGCGTTTCGTTCGGATCGCTGGTGGAAGAGCGTCGTGTCCGTGCTGCGGACGGCCGCGCACGTCGACGGGCGCGCGCATGTTGTTCCCGATGACTTAGCGATCGTGGAGTCACTGTTCGAGGGGGACGACGACGCCACGCGAGCTTCGGTGCGTCGGTGGGTGATCGAGCGCGCGCACGGTTCGCTGCACGACCTCGCCAAGCGCTTGACCGCTGCGCTCGAGACGCTCCGTCAAGCGGTGGCCGCCGATCGCACGGCGCGCTCGCCGATGTGCGACGACGCGGGGCGCGCGCTCTACCGCACGCCGAGCGGCGCGACGACGATCGAACCGTCGCGCCGAGAGCCTGCGCGGACGAGCGCCGGGGAGCAGCTCTACGTTCGACCGCGAAACGCTCCACGCGCGGGCGTCGATGACCACTTCACCTCCGCGCAGCTCTACGAGCGGTTCTTCGTCGGTCGCGTCAGCGAGCTCAAGCGCCACACCGAGGACTCGGTGAACTACGCGTATCGCGACGTGCCCAACGAGCCGATGCTCGAGCAGCTCGCGTTCGATGCAGCGCACATCGATGCGCGCGCCGAGTGGCTCGCGAGCATCGCGCTGCAGCTTCGTGACGCGCGATCGCAGTGCGAGCGTGTTCTCGAGGGCGCGTCCGAGAGCCTCTGGCGTGGGCCCGTCCTCGCGGAGTCCGATCGGATGACCGCGAAGGCGTCGCTGCGCGCCTTCGACGAGCTCGTCGACGAGATCCGCGCCCTCCGCATCGCGATCGCATCGCTGCCGGTGCGAACGTGAGGCGCTTCGAGCCGTGGATGGCGGACGCGGTCGCTCCCCGCGCGACCACGGGTGATCCGGCGGTGGTGACCGAAGCGCTCGTTCGCATCGGAAGCGCGCTCGACCGAGGAACGATCGTCGGCTCGTCGCTGCTCCGCTGGCCCGAAGAGCCCCTGCGCTCAGCGATCCTCGGCGAGCTCGCTCGGCGCGCGATCGCAGAGCAAACCGTCGGCCGACCTGCCGCGTGCGCCGTCGTGTTGAACGACATCGTCGAGTGCGTCGAAGAGGCGTCGCTCGTCCGTCGGCGAATGTTGCGCGGCGAGAAGCAAGCGGCGGCGCTCAACGATGATGGAAACCGCTGGGCCATCACCGTCGACACGTTGTGGGAGTCGATGGCTGTGCGCGCGGTCGCCGTTCGTGCGGAAGAAGCGTGGGGTTCGACGAGCGCGCTTCGCCAACGCGAGCAAGCGATGACGACGCGGCTGCTCGAGCTGGACCGCGGGATCACCGGAGCGATCGCGCAGTGGCGGACGATCACGGCGTTCGACGTTCCGAAGCTTGGCGACGCGGACGTGCGCCGACTCGAGCGCGACCTCGCGTTCGACCCAGTGCCTGCGGCGCCGATCGCGCATCCGACGATGGCGCGGCAATCGAGCGCAGCGTCGTTCGATCCGTCGATCGCGCAGGCGCGCGTGCGATCGCGAAAGCGCTCGGTCGAAGCGTGGGCGCGGCGCTCGGTCGAGTTCGAGGGACCTCCGCGGGAGCTCGTCGCGGCGCGGAGCGGTCCTGTGTTTGTGTGCGTCGAGCGTCCGCCGGGAGCGCAGTCGGAGCCCGACCAGGTCGTCGCGTCGCTCGCGTGGATCGGCTGCGCGATCGGTGTTCTCCGCGGTCGTCGCGTGCTCCTCGTGACGTGCGACGAGGCGCCGTCTTCGATCGAGATTCGCGCAGAGACCCCCGTGCGAGCGATCACGCACGCGATCTCGAAGACGCCGCGCTCGAGCGCGATCGGCGCCGTGGAGTGGGCGACGCGCGAATGCGAGCGGCTCGCGGGGCCGTGCGATGTGCTCATGGTGACGCCGAAGCTCTGGATCTCGAGCGACTCGGCCGTCGAAGAGCTGCGGCCTCTGCACGAGCGAATCGCGGCGCGGCGCGCGCGGCTGCGGCTGCTGCGGCCGTCGAAGGGCGCGCTCCTGCCGATCGGATACGATTTCGACGCGGTGTACTCGATCCCGATCGACGGCGTTCTTCCTCCGTCCGCGTGAGCGACGACCGCAGGAGCTCCTTGCCTCTAGCCTGAGCACCCGTACAGTCTCCGGCTGACCGATGCCCAAAGCCCCATGGGAGCGCGATCGCGGAGTCGAGCATGTCGTCGAGCATTGGCTCGCGCGCGGCGAGGTGTCCGACTGCCTGTCCGCGCACGAGCACTATCCGGCGCGGACCGCGAAGACCGCGGCGATCCCCGCGGGGCTTCACGGGTCGCTCCGCGACGCGCTCTCGCGACGCGGGATCACCTCGCTCTACTCGCACCAAGCCGAGGCGGTCTCGAGCGCCCTCGCCCGCAAGCACACGATCATCGCGACCCCGACGGCGTCGGGAAAATCGCTCTGCTACCACCTCCCGGTCGCCGACGCGCTCGCGCGAAATCCCAACGCGCGGGCGCTGTATCTATTTCCGACGAAGGCGCTCTCGCGCGATCAAGAGCTGTCGATTCGCGCGCTGCTCGACGACGCGGGGATCGCTCGAACGGCGGTCACGTTCGACGGTGACACGGCGGGCGACGCGCGTCGCGCGGCCAAGGCGAAGGGCGGCGTCATTGTGTCCAACCCCGACATGCTCCACGCGGGGATCCTTCCGCATCACGCGACGTGGGCCGGGGCGCTCTCGGCGCTCGAATACGTGGTCGTCGACGAGCTGCACACGTACAAGGGCGTGCTCGGGTCGCACCTCGCGCACGTCCTGCGGCGACTGCAGCGCGTGGCGCGATTTCACGGCTCGAATCCCACGTTCATCTGCGCGTCGGCCACCATCGGAAACCCGCGCGAGCACGCCGCGAGGCTGATCGGCGTCGACCCCGAGTCGATCACGCTGGTGGGAGACTCCGGCGCGCCGAGCGGCGATCGACGCGTGCTGCTCTACAACCCGCCGGTGGTCAACGCGGACCTCGGGATTCGCCAGAGCTACCTGAAGGCCGCGGTGAAGCTCACGAGCGACCTCGTCCGCGCCGACGTGAGCACGATCTTGTTCGGCGCCTCGCGCACGAACGTCGAAGTCATGCTGCGGTACGTGCGGAGCGCGCTGTCGAAGGACGACGTTCCCCAAGAGTGGATTCAGGCGTATCGCGGCGGGTATCTGCCCGAGACGCGGCGGCGGATCGAGCGCGGGCTCCGCGAGGGCGCGATCAAGTGCGTCGTCGCGACCAACGCGCTCGAGCTCGGGATCGACGTGGGCGAGCTCGACGCGGTCGTGTGCGCTGGATACCCAGGGTCCGTTGCGGCGACGTGGCAGCGCTTCGGTCGCGCGGGGCGCCGGCAGGCTCCGTCGGTCGCGGTCCTGGTCGCGTCATCCAACCCGATCGATCAGTACTTGGCGCGCGAGCCTCGGTACCTGTTCGGGCGCTCTGCGGAAGAGGCGCGCATCGACCCGGACAACGTCGAGATCTTCGTGCAGCACTTGAAGTGCGCGAGCTTCGAGCTCCCGTTTGCGACGGATGAGGCATACGCGGACGTCGCGCAGGACGTCACGCAAGACGCCCTCGCCTACCTCGCGCGCAACGGCGTGCTCCACAAGAGCGGAACGCGTTGGCACTGGATCGCGGACCAGTATCCGGCCCAGAGCGTGGGCCTGCGTTCGACGGGCATGGACAACTTCGTCGTGATCGACGTCGAGCGCTCACAAGCGATCGGCGAGGTCGACTGGAAGGGCGCGCACACGTCGCTCTTCGAGCAAGCGATCTACCAGCTCGAGGCGGACACGTATCAAGTCGAGCGGCTCGACTACGACAACCGCAAGGCGTTCGTGCGCAAGGTCGACGCGGACTACTTCACGGACGCGTCGACGGCGGTGTCCGTGAGCGTGCTCGACGAGAGCGAGCGCGGGTCTGTGTTCGCGCTTCCTGAAAACGTGTGCGCGCTCGGCGAGGTCGAGGTCACCGAGCGCGTCACGGGCTTCAAGAAAGTGAAGTTCTTCACGCACGAGAACCTCGGCTACGGTGACGTGCGCCTGCCCGAGGTGCGCATGCAAACGAGCGCGTTCTGGCTGACGTTTCCCGAGGAGCGCGTGCAGGCGCTCGCCGCGGTCGAAGACGGGATCGGCCGCGTTCGAGGCCGAAGCGCGGTGCTCGACGGCATTCGCGGCGTGGCCCACGCGCTCGAGGCCGTCACGTCGCTCGCGCTCATGTGCGACCCGCGCGACCTCGGGTACACGCTCGGCGACAAGAGCGACGGGACCTCGAGGCCCATGAAAAGTGGTGCGCCGGGGTTCGACCCGACGATCTTCTTCTTCGACAACGCCGCTGGCGGCGTGGGTCTCTCTGCGCGCGCGTACGAGCTGCGCGAGAACCTCCTCGTCCAATCGCGAGAGCTCATCGAGAGCTGCGCGTGCGTCGAGGGCTGCCCGGCCTGTGTTTCTCCTGGCGAAGGACGCGGGTTTGCGTCGCGCAAAGAAGTGGCGCTCGAGCTGCTGCGGGACGTGGGCGTTCCGCGAAGGCACTGAGGTCGTGAGCAACCTTCGAAAGCGACTGCAACGGCTCGCGAACGCGACGGAGCCAACCGAGGCCGAGAGCTCTGCGGAGCCCGGACCGGCGACGCGGCGCGTGATCGATCGAGAGCCCGAGCTGCCGATCGCGCTCGAGGCGAAGGACGAGGCGCAAGAGGCTCGACGACGACGCATCGACGAGCTTCGCGAGCGTGTTCGCGCGCTCGCTGAGAAGCCGAGCAAGCGGAGCGAGCGAGCGACGCGCGAGGCGAAAGAAGCGGCGCTGTCCGAGCTGCCCTTCATCCGCCACGAGCGCGTCGACGGCGCGGTCGATGTGCGCACGCGCGTGTACGACGTCACGGCGAGGCACGGGCACGTTCCCTTGAAGGCGGCGCTCGACGCGGTGGGCGCGAGCGTCGCGACGCTGGCGATCGATCGCGGGCTGAGTGACTTCGATCCGACGCGCGCCCTGTTTCTCGACACCGAGACCACGGGCCTGTCGGGCGGCACGGGAATGATGGCGTTTCTCGTGGGCGCGGGCCGCTTCGAGAACGGGCAGTTCGTCGTCGAGCAGTGGTTCTTGCGCGAGCCATCGGAGGAGCCCGCGCTGCTCCTCGCGCTGCGCGAGCGCATCGAGAGCGCGACGTCGATCGTGTCGTTCAACGGAAAGGCCTTCGACCTCCCGCTGCTGCGCGCGCGGTACGTGATGAACCGCCTCGGCGCGCCGCCGTCGCCGCCGCACTTCGACCTCGTGCACGTCGCGCGGAGGATCTACGGCGACCGCATGCGCGAGTGTCGCCTCGTGCACCTCGAGCGAGACGTGCTGGGGTTCGTGCGCGAGGGAGACGTCCACGGCTCGGAGATCCCGGCGCGGTACTCGGAGTTTCTTCGCCGTGGAAATGCCGCGGGGCTCGTCCCTGTCATCGAGCACAATTTGTGGGACGTGATCGCGATGGCGGCGCTCGTCGGCGAGCTCGTGGCGCGCGCGAGCGGCGGAGACGCGCTCGGTCGCTTCGAGGCGAGCGACATGGCGGGCCTCGCGAAGACCGCGCTGCGCGCGGGAGATCACTCGCTCGCGATCGCGATGGCGGGAGACGCGCTGGCGCACGGTCGCTCGGTGGGCGAGCGCGCGGTCGTCTCTCGCGCCGGCGCTGTCGCTGCGCGGGCGCATCGAAAGCGCGGCGAACACGCGTTGTCGCGCGAGGCGCTCTTGAAGGTCATCGAGAGCGCGCCGGACGACGCCCACGCGCACCTCGAGCTCAGCAAGATCTACGAGCACAAGTACCGAGACTCGTTTCGGGCGCTCGAGCACGCGCGGCGCGCGATCGGCGCGGAGAAAGACGAGTCGCTCGCGAAGCGCCTCGCGCGGCTCGAGTCGCGGCTTCGAACGAGCACGCTCAAGCTGCCGGGCATCGATTGAGCGCGGCGCGAAGCGCTCTCACCGCCACTGAATGATCGGGACGATCGAGGCGCGCTCGTCGGTGAACGCGCGCAAGCCGCGCGGGTCGGGCAAGCGAATCCACTGCGAATCGAGCGGCGCGAGCGAGCGCTCGTCGCGCGCGATGACGACCCAGGTGGGCTTGTTTCCGCGGCCGGTGAGCCCGTTGGCGTCGGCGTTGATCCGCGCGGCGACCCGGGCGTCGGCGACGAGCGCCGCGACGGCGCGCGGCAGGTCGAGCGCGTGGTTGGAGACGTGGAGCAGCACCCATCCGTCGGGTTCGAGCGCGCGCAACGCGAGCGCGAGCGATTCGCGCGTGAGCAAGTGGAGCGGGACCGAGTCCGAGTTGAACGCGTCCACGACGACGAGCGAGCGCGAGCGTTGGGGCTGCTCGCGCAGCGCGAGACGACCGTCGCCCACGACGAGCTCGGGTTCGCGTCGGAGCGGGTTCGACGACAAGAACGTGAACCACCGAGGATCCCTCGCGATCCGCACGATTTCGGGGTCGATCTCGACGAAGGTCCAGCGCTCGGCCGGCCGCGCGAAGCACACGATCGAGCCCGCGCCGAGCCCGATCGCGAGCACCGATCGCGTCTCGAACGCGCGGCGACGCGCGGCGATCGCGCGCCCGAGGGGGCCGTCGCGAAAGTAGTACGCGCGGGGCTCGCACTGGCCGCGTTGGGCGCGGCGCTCGATCCCGTGGATGGTGGTTCCGTGAACGAGGACGGTGAAGGCTCCGCGCTGTTCGCTCGCGACGCGAAGCGCTCCGAAGTAGCTCCGCGTGCGAACGAGCGTCGTCCCGGAGCTCGACTCGAACACCGAAGCCGCGAGCGCAAAGAGCACCATCGCCGCGGTGAACACGCGCGTTCGTGTGGTGGCTCGCGTGGCGAGCAGGATCGCTGGGCCGTACGCGGCTGCGACGATCTTCGCGTCCACGGTGATCCCCTTCGCTCGGACGAGCGCGACGACGACGAGCACCCAGGCGGCGGGCGCGATCGCGCGCACAGCGTCGTCGCGGATCGTGGACTCGCTGTCTGTTCGGTCCCGCGTCGCGAGCGCCGAGAGCGCGATCGCGAGCGGGAGTTCCCACAGGTCTGGGAGCAAGAGGGTCGGAGCGATCCCGAACACGAGCGTCCCCAGCGCGCCGCCGACGGCGATCACGAGATAGAAGCGCTCGAGCGAGCGAGCGCCGGGCGCGGACGCGGCGAGCTTACAGTGAAACGCGAACGACGCGAGCGCGAGCAGCGCGAGGTTGAGCGCGAGCACGAGCGCGAAGGGACTCGAGAGCCGACGCGCGCTGATCGGAAGGAGCACGAGCGAGACGATCGCGAGCGCGCGGACGACCCAATCGGGCGCGAGCTTTCCGCGACGGAAGGCGGCGACGAAGGTGAGCAAATACGTCGCGAGCGGCGCGACCCAGAGCAGCGGAACGCCAGGCAAATCACTGGCGATCGACGCGCTCGTCGTGGCGAGCAGCGCGGAGGGGACCGCCGCGGACACGAGCCACGCGAGGGTTGTGCTTCTCTCGCGAGGGGCGCTTTCGTCGGCTCGGTCGCTGGTCGGGTCGTGTTGCGCTTGGATTTCTGCGCGGGGATTTGCGGCGTTCTTCAGCGACCACGCGCCGAGCGAAAGGACCGCGGTCGCGACGACGGCGTACGCGGCGCGCAGCGCTACGCCTTGCGACGAGAGCGCGACGAACGGCTCGATCAACAACGGATACGCGAGGAGCCCGGCGGTCGAGCCAGCGTTGCTCGCGGCGTAGAGGCGGTAGGGCTCTTGTCCCGTCGCGCGCGCGAAGTACCGCTGGAGCGCGGGCGCGACGGTCGAGAGCGCGACGAACGGAAGCCCGACGGTCGTCGCGAGAAAGCCGAGCGTCGCGAGCACGGGCGACGTGAAGTGATCGAGCGTTCGGGCGCGCTCGACGAGGTCGAAGCGCGCGAGCGCGAAGGGAGCGGCCAGCAGCGCGCCGTGCGCGACGAGGCGCGTTCGTTCGAAGTGCGCGCGCGAGAGCGCGAACTGCGCTGCGTACCCAGCGAGGAGCGCGAGCTGAAAGAAGAGCAGGCACGTCGTCCACACGCTCGCCACGCCGCCGAGCGCGGGCTGAAGCGCCTTGGCGGCCATCGGTTCGATCGCGAACGAGAGGGCGGCGGCGACGAAGAGCGTGAGGCCGAAGGCCCACCGTGCGGTCAACGGAGGATCCCCGACGAGCGCGCGCCGAACACGACGAGCCGGGTGCCCTTCGACGCGTCGCTCTCGAAGCGAAATCGCTCGCGCGAGTCGAGCGCCTCCGCGAGCCCGACGAGCGCTTCGTTGCGTCCTCGCGTGGCCGAGGGCGACGCACGGCGGGCGGCGCGCCACACGTTTTCGAGCTCGATCCGCCGCGAGGGAACGTAGATCTCGAGCCGCAGCGTCTCTCCGCCCTCGCCCTCGCAGCGCACGCTCGCCTCGGGAATCGCTCCGTTCGCGCTGCCCTTGAGCCCGGCGCCCGTGAGCGCCGCGAGCGCGATCGAGACCGAGACGATCGCGCGACAGTCGCCGATCGGCCCCACGCGGGACTCTGGCGAGACGACTCGCTCGATCCGATCGCGTTCGTCGCCGAGCGCGGCCACGGAGAGACGGAGCCAGAGCTCGCTGTTGACGGTGGGCTGCTGCGCGTGGCTCGACAAAATCTGCGCGATTTGCGCGCGATCTGCGGCGATCGTCACGGACTCGCGGCAGAGCTGGACCGTGTCTAGCAGCATGGGGACGCGCGCGGGGCGATCGCTCTCGGCGGCGACGCGGAGCTCGCGCTCGGCCGAACCGAGCAAGAGCGACTGCGCGCCGAGCGCGTTCTTCAAGTCGTGGAGCAGCGTCGCGACGAGCACGGAGTCGAGCGGTCGCGCGGCCGGGTCCCAGCGGCGAAGCTCTTCGGGAAAATCGACGATTCTTCGCGTCTCGATCGCGTCGCCACGCAGCAGGTCGACCTCCACGCCGCGCGGCTCGGTCTCGTCGCGGTCCCACGTCGATTCGATGATCACGAAGGATCGCGCGTCGTCGCTCGAGAGCGGAGCCTCGCGGACGCGCGACGAGAGCGCACGGACGGCGTTGTTCCACGGGGGGCGCTCGAAGAGGCGCGCTTCGTCCGCGTGATTACTGCGGCGAATCGCGTCGAGCCACTGCGAGCGCAAGTCGGTGTCGTCCATCAGCGGGGAGTCTCGAAATTGGCGGGTCTCGCCGACAACTGTACGACGGGTTGTGCCCGTTGCGCGTGTCCGCGCTTGCCGTCGGCGCGCGAATGCCTCACCGTCCGTCACCGTTTCGATGACGACAGACCACCGAGACCCCTCCCCGAGCCGCTCCGTTCGTTCGCTTCGCGTCGAGACCCAAGACGTCCCGACGAGCGCGGACAACGCGCTTCAACCGATGGACCACGACCTGCCGAGCTCGTCGAAGGTCTATCTCGAGACCGACGGACTGTGCGTTCCGATGCGCGAGATCCGCTTGTCGGGCGGCGAGCCGCCGGTGCGCGTCTACGACACGACGGGGCCGCAAGGACACGACGTTCGCGAGGGACTTCCCAAGCTTCGAAAGCCGTGGATCGACCGGCGCGTCGCTCGCGGCGACACGAATTTCTCGCAGATGCACTACGCGCGTCGCGGCGAGATCACCGAAGAGATGCGCTACGTCGCGATCCGAGAGAACGTGACGCCCGAGTTCGTGCGCGACGAGGTGGCTCGCGGTCGCGCGATCATCCCTGCGAACATCCGGCACACCGAGCTCGAGCCGATGATCATCGGCCGAAACTTCCTCGTGAAGATCAACTCGAACATCGGCAACAGCGCCATCTCGAGCTCGATCAAGGACGAGGTCGAGAAGCTCCAGTGGTCCATTCGCTGGGGCGCCGACACGGTGATGGACCTCTCGACGGGCAAGAACATCCACGAGACGCGCGAGTGGATCCTTCGCAACGCGCCGGTGCCCATCGGGACGGTTCCGATCTACCAGTGCCTCGAAAAAGTGAAGGGCAAGGTCGAGGAGCTCAACATCGACCTGTTCATCGAGACGTTGATCGAGCAGGCCGAGCAGGGCGTCGACTACTTCACGATCCACGCGGGCGTTTTGCTTCGGTACGTCCCGCTCACGCAGAAGCGCGTGACGGGCATCGTCTCGCGCGGCGGGAGCATCATGGCGCGCTGGTGCCTCGCGCATCACAAAGAGAATTTTCTCTACACGCACTTCGAAGACATCTGCGCGGTGATGAAGAAGTACGACGTGAGCTTCTCGCTCGGCGACGGGCTTCGTCCGGGGTCGATCGCAGACGCCAACGACGACGCGCAGTTCGGCGAGCTGAAGACGCTCGGCGAGCTCACGGAGATCGCGTGGACGCACGATGTCCAAGTGATGATCGAAGGGCCGGGGCACGTTCCGCTGCACAAGATCAAAGAGAACGTCGATCTGCAGATGGAGCTCTGCCACGAGGCGCCGTTCTATACGCTCGGCCCGCTCGTGACCGACATCGCGCCCGGCTACGACCACATCACGTCCGCGATCGGCGCTGCGCTCATCGGGCAGTACGGAACCGCGATGCTCTGCTACGTCACGCCGAAGGAGCACCTCGGGCTGCCCAACCGCGACGACGTAAAGGCCGGCGTGATCGCGTACAAGATCGCAGCGCACGCCGCGGACCTCGCGAAGGGCCACCCCGGCGCGCAGACGCGCGACGACGCGCTCTCGAAGGCGCGCTTCGAGTTTCGCTGGGAGGACCAGTTCAATCTGTCGCTCGACCCGGTGACGGCGAAGGCCTTTCACGACGAGACGCTCCCCAGCGACAACGCGAAGACGGCGCACTTCTGCTCGATGTGCGGACCGAACTTCTGCTCGATGAAGATCACGCAGGACGTCCGTGACTACGCGGCGAAGAAGGGCCTCGACGACGAGCGCGTGCTCGCCGAGGGAATGGCCGAAAAAGCCGCGGAGTTCCGCGCCAAGGGAGGCGCGCTGTATCAACGCAGCGCCGACGCCCGCGACGCGAAGGGAGGCGACGCGGAGTGAGCGCGTCGCGAACGGTGCTGCTCGGCGCAGTGTTGACCGCGCTCGCGGCGTGCGACTCGCCGCCCGCGGATCTGCGCGAGTGGCGGCCGAGCGATCACAGCAACGCAGGTAGCGGTGAAGACCCGGGCGGAGGCCGCGCGCCGTCGGACCCGCTCGCCAACGCGAGGGCGCTCTGGGTTTCGCAGTGCGTCGCGTGCCACGGCCGCGAAGGCCGCGGCGATGGAACGCAGACCATGGTCCGCCCGCCCGATATGTCCGCCGTTGCCTTTCAAGACAGCCACACCGACGAGCAGCTCGCCACCTCGATCCTCCGCGGAAAGAGCGGGACCATGCCCTCGTTCGCGTCGCTGCGGCCCGAAGCCGTGCAGTCGCTCGTCCGCCTCGTTCGCTCGTTCGGCGGGCGCTGAGGCGCGCTCGCCCGTCGCCGACGGCGAGCCTCTCCGTCGTGGTCGGCTACCAGCCGCTTTGCTTCGGGGGCGCTCCGGCTCGCGCGGCGTCCTTGTGCGCTTGGCTCCTTCGAAAGGCCTCGACGCGACGCGCCGACGTCGCGGCAAGTCGGCACACATATTCGAGTGACAGGGATTCTTCCTGCGCGATCGCGGATGGATCAGCCCGCACGCGCGCCTCGAACACGGGGTCCGCGATGAAGCGCGCGAGCACGCGCTGGCGCCGTTCGCTCTCGGTCATCGCAGGGCTCTCCGCGCGCGGGCGACCTCGGCGAGCAGCGCGTCGAGCGGGGGGAGGTTTTCGTCGCGCTCGATGATCACCGCGCGAAGGTTTCTCGCGCGCTCGGCGGCGATCGCGAGAAGTCGCCAGCTCTCGTCGTCCACTGCGTGATCGTGCGAGTCGATCCAGAGGTCTCCCGCGCGGCGGCCGCCCGCGAGGTGCACTTCGATCACGCGCTCCCACGGGACGAACTCGAGAAAGCGCATCGGGTCGAAGCGATCGTTGCGCGCTTGGAGCGCGAGGTTCGTGAGGTCGAGCAGCGCGCCGACGTTGCACTCGACGAGCACCCGCGCGAAGCGCTTGCCCGAAGCGACCGCAGCGGCGTCCCCTTCTCCGTGCAACGCCAGGATGTCCGCGGCGTTCTCGAGGAGAAACACGCCGCTGTAGCTCGATCGCACGAGGCCCACGTTCTTCGCGAGCACCGAGACGTCTTCGTCGTCGAGCACCATGGGCGCGAAGTGACCGAGGTCCTCGCGCGTGCCGTCCGCGCGGGTGGTCCGCAAGAAGCACAGGTGTTCGCTGTACCAATGCGCTCCGATCGCGCGCAGGTCGGCGCTGACGGCCGAGACGTACGCGGGGTCCACGCCGCACGCGTCGCCGGGGCCGAGGCCGGTTCCGTGCGCGACGAGCGGCCATCGCTTCGAGAGCGCGCGCCAGCGGTCGAGCCGGCGCGGGTCGAGTCGCGCGTCGTCGATCATCACCTCGAGCACGTCGAGCGCGCCGCGATCCTTCAGCGCCAAGAGCGGCTCGACGTACGGGTCGCGTAGACCGATTCCCACGGAGACGGGGGACACCTGTGCGAGCATAGCCAACGACGCCCAGGAGGGAACCGACGATGACCGGCGAGAGCAAAGAGCACGACCCGCTACAGTGGCTGCCCGGCAAGACGCTTGCTGCGATCGAGAAGGCCAAGAGCGCGCTCGAGCGCGTGCTCGGCGACGAGCTCGAGTCCGCGTTCGTCGTGGGTTCGGCGCTCAACCCAGCGCGCGGAGACCGCGCGAGCGCGCCGGAGATCATTGCGATCGTCGCGCCTGGATTTCTACGAAAAATGCGGGCGCTCGCTGAAGCGCTGTCCGAGCCGATGAGGTCGGGCGTTCGGGTGCGAATCGTCACGCACGACGAGCTCGCGCGGTCGGCCGACGTGTTCGCGCTGGAGATCGCCGAGTGGAAGGCGCGGCACCGCGTCATCTCCGGTCGCGACGTGCTCGCGAAGATCGACGTGCAGCCCGCGCACCTTCGGCACGCGCTCGAGCTCGAGCTCCGTGGTCTTTCGCGGCGCATTCGAAATCGTGTGCTCGCAGGGGTCGCCGCGGGACCGACGCGCGACGATCCCGCCCGAGCCGTTCGCGACGGGCTCGATCGGCTGCTCGTCGCGGCGCATCACGTGCTCGTGCTCGCGAAGAAGCAGGCGCCCTCCGACGAAGCCTTGCTCGTCGACGCGCTCGGGGCGCTCGTCGGCGTCGACGCCGCGCCGTTGCGCGCGATGACCAAGGCGATCCGCGAGGCAAAACAGCCGCCAGCGCCGCTCGACGCGCTCGAGACCTTGAGCGCGGCCGTGGACAAAGCCGCGGCGTGGGTCGATGCGTGGGAGGCGTCGTCGTGAGGCGCCGGTGGGCTTGGTCGCTCGTCGCGTGGGTGCTTCTCTTCGCGCCGAGCGCGTTCGCCGCGGAGATCCAGAGCTATCGGCTCGACGTGCGGCCGTCCGAGCGCAATCCGGGCGCGATCGATGTGCGCATCGAGTTCGTGTATCGAGCGAGTACGAGCGAGAACAAGCGCGACGGGTTCAAGTACGTCGGCAGCTCGCACCCGCGCAACGTAGAGGTCGTCGCGCCCGATGGAACGCGGCTCCTTCATCGCGAGACCTACGAGCAGCGCCCGCAAGAGTGGCGGATCGATTTCGATCTGTCCGAGCCGACGCAGGTGAGTCAGTTCGAAGAGACGCGATCGGCGATCCTGACGTTTACGCAAGACGTCGACTGGCGGCGATCGTGGGCGCGCGACACGCTGAGCCTCGCGTGGCCGGGGCAATTTCGTGTGCCGGTTCGCAGCGTCGAGTATCGCGTGAGCGGCGGGCTCGAGCCCGATCGATTGGACTGCGCGACGGATGGCGACGCGTTTCTTTGTCGAACGAGCGAGCCCGTGCGCCTATCGCTCACGCGCGAGCGGAGCGCGCTGGGTTCGATCGCGGGCACGATGGTCGGACTCTCCGCCGCCGCGCTGATCTTGTTGCTCGCGTTGAAGTCTCGCTTCGCGGAGCTGCTCGCGACCAAGGGCGTCCTGCCGCCCGCGCCCGCGCCGGCGTATCCCGAGCCTCCTTCCCTCGATCCACAAGTGTTTCGAGCGCCGCCACCGCTGCCGAGGCCCGCGGACCTGCCGGGGCCAGTGCTTCCCGAAGGCGAGCTCGTTCAGTGGCAGAAGCACGTGCGAATGACGGTGGCGACCGCGGCCGTCGCTCCGTTTCTCACGGCGGCGCTCGTCACGGTGTTCGGCTCGGGCGTCGCGCCGGGCGCGATGATGTGCATCGCGTTTGCGGTGGGCGCGCTCGCGTCGCTGTGGGTCAACAAGGACGCGCAGCCGCGGGTGTGGCCGGGCTTGATCTTGGGCGCCGCGGTGCTCCTTCCGGTCGCGGCGGGCTTCGTGGGGCTGATGATCGCCACCGTGTCGAGCGGCCTCGCGCTGGGAATCGGAAAGGCGATCGCCGACGCTCCGCCGGGCGCTGGCGGCGGAAGTTCGAGCTGCAGCGGAGGCTCGAGCTGCGGTGGCGGCGGCGGTGGTTGCGGCGGTGGTGGTTGTGGCGGCGGTGGCTGCGGCGGCTGAGCACGCGCTCTTCGCGCGAAAGACGGGGCCGAACCCGTGGCGCATCCGCGCGGCGCCCGCGTTGCTCGACGGAAACGTCCCTCTCCGCGCAGCGCAGGCGTGCGCGCCGTTCATCGCGGGAAACGCAGTGGGCTTTTGGCTCGAGCCCCCCTCGCCGATCGAGCTCGCGATCGATGCGAAGCGCGCTCGCTGCAGCGACCCCTCGGCGCGCGTGTCCACGACCCGCGACGAGGTCGTCGTCGCGCTCGACACGCAGCTCGAGATCGAGCCCGTCGGCGGCGCGATCGCGCTCGACGCGGCGCGAAACCGCGCGGACATCCGCGTGACGGTCGATCGGCACATGTATTCGAATCGGCAGACTATTTTCTGCACGTTTCGCGTTCACAAGCGATGGCTCGATCGCCCGATCGCGCTCGACGGCCCCCTCGCCTCGCTGACCATGTTCGCGCCCGACGCGCGTTGGAGCCTCGCCACGACGGACGTCGCGCGGGCCATGGTCGAGCGACACGCGGCCTTCTTCGACGCGACGTACTTCGCGCAGAAGCGCGCTGGAGCGACCAAGCGCTACCGATCGATCTCGCGTGAGCCCCCTGCGTCGCTGGTCGACGCGTCTCGTTCGGACGCGGTCGTTCACTCGCTCGGAGCGCCGCTGGCCACGGACGAAGGCGCGCTGCTCGTGCGCGTCGAGTGCGCGATCGAGGCCGAGCACTTCGGCGCTGTCACGCGCTGTCGATGCGACGCAGACGCGCGGAGGGATCGCGCGCAATCGATCGCGCGCGCGCTGAGCGCCCTGGGAGCGACGCTCGGGCCGTCGGATCGCGCGTTCGAGTACCTCGCGCAGTACGTCGTCGGGCACACGAACGGAGACCCGCACGTGCTCGTGAAGCCTGCGCTGCTGGCGGCGACGCGCGAAGACTGGTGCCTCGTGATCGACTGCGTGGCGGACGGAGGATTGCGCGGCGTGACCGAAGCGGCTTGGTTTCACGCGGTTCCGTGCGTGGCCGTGGCGCGCGGGGCGACGCGCTACTCGGTGGGGTCGACGCTCGCGCGCGTTCGCGCCGTGCCCCGCGCGATGCTGTCGCCGACGCTGTCGTGGCGCGAATCGAGCGGCGCTACACGATCGTGATCTTGGCGAACTTCTTCGCCTTGCCGCCCACGATCACCTCGTACGTCGCGCCCTTCGCGAGGATCCCGCGCTCGTCGGTGTAGCGCTCGCCGTTGATCGTCACGGCCTTGTTCTTCACTTCGCGCTGCCCTTCGCTCGCGCTCGCGACGAGCGAGGCTTGCAACAGCACCTTGCCGACGATCACGCCTTCGCGCTCGGGCTCGCACGCGACCGTAAACGTGGGCGCGTCCGCGGGAAAAGCGCCCTTCGCGCGCTGCGCGTCGTAGCGAGCCTCGGCCTCGCGCGCCGCTTCTGCGCCGTGAAATCGCGTGGTGATTTCGCGGGCGAAGATGCGCTGAGCCTCGCGGGGCGTCGCGCCCTCGACCGCGCTCGCGGCCTCGAGCTCGGAGATCTCTTCGTTCGATTTGGCGCTCAAGAGCTGGAAGAAGCGCCAGATCACGCCGTCGTTGACGAGCATGAGCTTTCGAAACTGATCGAACGCGCTCTCGGCGACGCCGACGTAGTTGTCGGCGCTCTTGGACATCTTCGGTCCGACGACCTTTCCGTCGACGACCTTGGCGTCGAGGCCCTCGAGCAGCGGAACGGTGAGCACCATCTGCGGGCGCATTCCCAGGCTGCCCATCAAGTCGCGGCCGACGTGGAGGTTGTAGAGCTGGTCCGTCCCGCCGAGCTCGATGTCCGCGTTGATCGCGACCGAGTCGTACGCCTGAAACACGGGGTAGAGAAACTCGTGCAGGTAGATGTCGCGTTGGCTCTGGAAACGCTCGGTGAAATCGTTGCGCTCCATCGTGCGCGCGATCGTCCGCTTCGCGGCGAGCTTCACGATCTCTTGCGGCGTGAGCTTGTCGAGCCACTCGCTGTTGTAGCGAATCTCGGTCTTGGCGGGATCGAGCACCTTGAGCGCTTGTTCGGCGTAGGTCTTGGCGCCCGCGAGCACCTCGTCGCGCGTGAGCGGCGGTCGCGCTTTGTTGCGGCCCGTCGGGTCACCGACCTGCGCCGTGAAGTCGCCGACGATGAACACCACTTGGTGGCCGAGCTCCTGAAACTGCCGGAGCTTGTTCATCAGGACGACATGGCCGAGGTGCAGGTCGGGCCGCGTCGGATCGAAGCCCGCCTTCACGCGAAGGGGCCGTCCCTCCGAGAGGCGCTCGGTGAGCTCTGCGCGGTTGGGAATGTCCTTCGCCCCGCGCTCGATGAGGGCGATGGCCCTTTCGATTTCAGTCATGACGGCGCGGACTGTAACCGCTTTCGCGCGGTTCGCAGCTACGGTCCAACGGCGCGCGCTCGAACGGACGACGCGAGAGTGAGAAATCTCAGGATATTTCCTGGGGGATTTCTCGCGTACACGATCGCTTCCGACGAGGCGCCGGGGGGGCTCGCCCTACAGCTCGTCGTCGCCGCCGTCGTTGTCGTCGCTCTTGTCGTCGTCGTCATCGTCGTCGTCTTCGGGCAACGGGATGTGTGCCTTGGACGCGACGAGGTCCTTCAGGTCCTTGCCGACCTTGAAGAACGGCAGCTTCTTCGGCTTCACTTCGACAGGGGTGTTCGTCTTGGGGTTGCGTCCGGTGTACCCCTCGTACGACCGGATCGTGAACGAGCCGAAGCCACGAATTTCGATGCCCTCGCCGCGCGACATCGCGTCGGCCATGGTGTCGAAGATCGTGTTGACCACCTCTTCGGCCCGCGATTTGGTGATGTTCGTACGCTCGGCGATCGTTTCGACGAGCTTGGATTTGGTCATCGCTTTCGCCATGGCCGCGACTGAACCTCCTCTGCGACGGGGAGCGTCGACGCTCCCGGTCGCACGCAATGACGAAGTCTGAACGGACCCACCATGCGCGTCAACGGAAAGCTCTGGAATACCCGACTCATTTCGAATCGAATCGCGACGGGCCTCCCGCTCGCGTTTGCGGGGATTCTCGCCGCAGTTCCGCTCGCGTGCCCGACGCGCGCGCCGGAGCCGAGCGTTCGGCGAACGGAGTCCGAACGGAGTCGAATTCGTGACGCGCGGGCGGACGACCGCAGAGTCGAGCCCTCGCAGCCCGATGTTCCGCCGTCGCTCCCCGACGCGACGCAAGTCGCTTCGCCGACGCCGTACTCGCGCGCGGCGCTGCCGATCCTGGATATTCACACGCACGTCGACCCGACCGCGACGCGCACGGTGCTGTCGCTCTTCGACGCGCGAGGGATTCACACTGCTGTGAACCTCTCGGCTGGCTTCGAGGGCGCCGGACTCGAGGAGGCCCTCGCGCAGCAACGCGAGTCCCGCGGGAGGATCCTTCCGTTTTGCACGCTGCCGTGGCGCGCGACCGGACACCCGCAGTTTGTCACCGAGTCCGTGCGGATCCTCGAGCGGTGCCGCGCGCTCGGCGTTCGCGGGTTGAAGATCCCGAAGGTGCTCGGGCTCGGCGCGCGTGACATCGATGGGTCGAGGCTTCGTGTCGACGCGCCTCGGCTCGATCCCATCTTCGCCGCGGCCGAGCGCCTCGGGATGATGGTGTTGATTCACACGGGCGATCCGAAGGCGTTTTTTCAGCCCCCCAACCCGCAAAACGAGCGCTGGGAGGAGCTTCAAGCGCACCCGTCGTGGAGCTTCTATGGCGCGGAGTGGCCGTCGTTCGACGAGATCCTCGGCGAGTTCGAGCGGCGCGTGCTGCGGCACAGGCGACTTGTTTTTGTGGGTGCGCACTTCGGAAACGCCGCGGAGGAGCCCGATCGCGTCGCGCGGCTGCTCGAGCGCGCGCCGCGGTATCACATCGACACGAGCGCGAGGGTTCCCGAGTTCGGCAGGCACCCGTCGGCGAGGATGCGCGCGTTCTTCACGCGCTGGCAGGACAGGATCTTGTTCGGTACGGACCTCGGCTTGGGTGACGACATGGGCGAGTGGATGCTCGGCTCGCACGGAAACGAACGGACGACGCAGCGCGACGTCGACCGCTATTTTTCAGCGACGTTTCGCTACTACGAAGCCAACGACCCCGAGTGGGAAAACCCCACGCCCATCCAGGGCCGATGGAACACGCATCCCATCGCGCTTCCCCGCGACATCCTCGCAAAAGTGTACGGAGCGAACGCCGCGCGCTTGCTCGGGATCACCTGGCCACCGCCAACGCAGTGATCGGCGCGCAAATCGACCGCTGATTTCGCGTTCAACGCGCGCGCAGCGTGAACGTGGCCCGGTTGCCTCCGGGGCGCGAGCTCTCTGCGGCGCCGAGGTCGCCGTCGCGCACCATCACGACGTATTGGCCGGGCTCGAGCTCGCGTTCGATGCGCTCGGTGCGTTCGAACGTGGCGCTCGTCGCGATCGATCGAAGGTCCCGTGTGGCGAGCACGAGGTCGAGGTCCGTGTCGCTCGCGTCGGTCCCCGGCCCGTCGATCACGAGCTCGATCGTCACGCGCGCCCGCGTGGGAACGCGCAGCAGGTACGTTCGCGACGCGTCGAGGCCGTTGTAGAGGTGGTTTCGACCGCCGGACGGAGCTGGCTGCGAGCGACCGTCGACGCGCCCGCGGTGCTCTGTTCCGAGCGCGAGCTCTTCGGGCCAACGCTCGGCGGGCGTCACGGGGTACGAGAATCCCAAGCGCGCAGGCTGTTGAACGATCGCGCGCGCCTGCGCGTCGGTCACCACGCCGAGCGACACCGCGCGCTCGAGAAACGAGTTCATCGCTGGAGGACCGTCGCCCTCGCGAAACGATCGGTACACGCGCAGCGCGTCGCCGACGCCGATCGCGACGCCGTCGTTGTCGTGATCGTCGATGCCGTCCGCGCCGTCGATGAGGTCCCACAAGAGCGCTTGCGCGACGATCTGCGAGCCGTTTCCCAGTAGATTCGTCGAGAGTCGCTCCATGTCCTCATCGATGAGGACGTGTTGCCTGCTTCGCGCGAGGGGCTCTTCGGGCTCGAGCCCCGCGGTGTCCCAATAGTGCGAGCTGCCTGCGACCGCGCACCCGAGCGCGTTGGCGAAGCCCTCGTCCATCGCGAGCGCGGGAAAATACAGCGAGCCGCCGGGGTGGTTTCCGCCGAGCGAGAAGTGTCCCGCCATCGTGCCGACGACGTAGTGAGAGAACTCGTGGAGCACGACGGGGTCGTCGAACTGATCGGAGTCCGAAGCGTCTTCGCGCCCTTCGTCGCCGCCCTGGATCTGCAGCGCGTAGCTCCCGCTGTGCCGCGCGTACGCGCCGAGAAACGCGGTGATCGATCCCTGCGGAAGCGCCGCGTTGTTGCCCCGTCGCCAAAACGCGAAGAGCGGCGGCGGAACGCGCTCGAACGCGCGATGAACAATCGGCAAATAGCGCACGAAATTCGCGAGGATGTTGAACGCGCCCGCGGGCTCGGCGCCGCCCGTGCCCGCGCGAAACTCGATCACCTCGCCGCCCTGCACGACGAACGGCCGCGTGGAGAGCTCGATCGTCCGCTCGGTGCCCGGGTCCGTGACGACGCGGAGGTCCGAGCCGAGCAGCGTCGTGCGAGAGAGGAGCTTCACGCGCACCGCGCGTCCTCGCGGGAGATCCAGCGAAAACGCTCCTCGATCGTCGGTCTCGCTGTGGACGAGCACGCTCCCGTCGTCTGCCACGGCTTCGATGCGCGCGTGCGGCGCGGCGACCCAACGCACCGCCCGCGACAGCCCTCGCTCGGTAAACGTTCGCTTCGCGAACTGCGCAGAGCCCGAGACCGCTGAGCTCCCTTCGCGACGGGTCACGGTGACCCCTTCGCCCTCGGCGACGCGGGCGATCGATGGCGCGAGCGGCGGCGCGCGATCGACGATCTCTGCGTCCACGCGGAGCGCGAACGAGCCGTTGGCGTCCGTTCCGAAGCCGTCGACGACGAGCGTGTAGTCCCCCGCGGGGACGAGCGCGTCGATCGTCGAGTTCGTCCCGCCGCGCGGATCGTCGTCGTTGCAGAAGAGCTCGGTGGTCTCGTCCCAGCACGCGCGACGCAGCGAGAGCACCGTGTCGTGTCGCGCTTCGAGCTTCGCGACGACCCTCGCGGGCCGGTCCAAGTGAAATCGATACACTGCGTCGCCCGAGGCCGCGCCGAACCCGCACGTCGCGTGAAACCGATCGCCTCGCGACGCGGTCACGCCGCGGACCGTGGCGCCAAAGTTGATTTCGGGGGCTGATAAACAAGCGCTCGCGACCGAAGCGTCGGTGCCGGGCGGTGGGCGCGCTTCGACGCTCGCGCTCGAGCCCGAGCTCGCTCCGCCGCTCGCGGCCGCGGAGGTCGTTCGCGCGTCCGAGGTCGGTCGGCACGCGGCGAGGGCCAAGACGGCCAAGGCCGCCGCGACAGAGCTACGCGCGTTCACGCGAGGTATTGTGCGCTGTGGGGTCCGCGAGGCGCAACCGCTCGCGAAGCGCGCCGTGGCGCTCGGCGGTGCGCGTGTTCTGCACGGCCATCTTCACCGCGCGCTCGCTGCCGACGATCACCGCGAGCCTGCGCGCCCGCGTGATGGCCGTATAGAGCAGCGCGCGGTTGAGCAAGACGAAGTGCCCTGTGTGCAATCCGATCACGACCGCGTCGTACTCGCTGCCTTGCGACTTGTGCACGGTCGCTGCGTACGCGAGCGCGAGCGCGTCGCGCGCGTCGCCGTTGAAGAGGACCTCGCGCCCGTCCATGTTCGCGACGATGGCGTTTGCGTCGGTGCGAACGACGGTCCCGAGGTCTCCGTTGTAGACGTCGAGGTCGTAGTCGTTTTTCAGCTGCATCACCTTGTCGCCCGCGCTCACCTTCGCGCGCGGCGCCGCGCCTTCGACCGGCGCCGTCGCCGGAGGCGCCGCGGGGTTGAGGGCGCGTTGGAGCGCGACGTTGAGCGCCTGCGCGCCGAGGGGACCTTTGTGCGTGGGCACGAGGACCTGCACGTCGCGCATCGGGTCGATCCCGAATCGCTTGGGAATTCGCTGACAGACCGTCTCTACGAGGAGCTCTGCCGCGCGCTCTGCGTCGTCGACCTTCACCCAGAAGAGCTCGCCCTTCGGCGCCGTGGTGCCCGAGCTCGCGTCGCGAGGTGTGGACGATTCGGGGAGCGCGCCGGCGAGCACCGCGTGGGCGCTGCGCACGATCGCGCTCTCGCTGGCCTGTCGAAACACTTCGGTGAGCCGCACGGACGCGATCCACGACGTCGCGAGCAGGTCCGCGAGGACGGTGCCCGGCCCGACGCTCGGCAGTTGGTCCGCGTCGCCCACGAACACGATCCGCGAGCCGTTTCGCACGGCCTCGACGAGCCGCGCCGCGAGCGGAACGTCGAGCATCGAGCTCTCGTCGACGAGCACGAGGTCCGCGTCGAGCGGCGCGGACGGGTCTCGGGCGAAGCGCTGCAAGCGCGGGTTCCACTCGAGGGCGCGGTGGATGGTCTTGGCGGGCTCGCGGGTCGCTTCGGTCATGCGCCGCGAGGCGCGTCCTGTTGGCGCACACAAAACCAACTTCCACCCTGCCGCGCGCGCGATGGCGACGACGGCGTTGACCGTGGTGGTCTTTCCCGTTCCAGGGCCGCCCGTGAGCACGAAGACGCTCGAGGCCACCGCGCGCTCGACCGCGGCGCGCTGTTGCGCGCTCAGCTTCGCCATCGCGTCGCGGACGGGCTGATCGTCCCACACCTTCGCTTCGAGCGGCTCGACGCCGTCTCGAACCATCTTCGCGAGTCGGTCCGACAGCGAGCACTCTGCGCGGTGAAGCGCAGGGTGATACGCGAGGTCGCGCTCGCGAATGATCACGTGCTCGGCGTCGAGCGCGTCGAGGGCGGCCTCGAGCTTCGCGATCGGAATCCCGAGCTCGACCGCGCCTTCTGCCAGCAATCCCGGCGGGAGCGCCGTGTGTCCGCTGTCTCCTCCCTCGACGATCAAGTGCCGCACGGCGGCGCGCGCGCGTCGCGGGTCGTCTTCTTTGATCCCGAGGGCTCGACCGATGCGATCCGCGGTCACGAACCCGACGCCGGACACCTCTGCGGCGAGTCGATACGGGTCTTCTTTGACGATGCGCGAGGTCTCGTCGCCGAACTTCTTGAACACTTTTTGGCCGAGCGCGGGGCCGATGCCGACCGCTTGCAAGAAGCTCTTCGTCTCGCTCTCGGCCCTTCGCGCGCGAAACGTCTCTTGGATCCTCCGCGCGCGCTCGGGGCCGATCCCGTCGACCTCGCGCAAGCGTTCGGGGTGATCCGCGATCACGTCGAGCGTGCTGCTCCCGAAGGCCGTCACGAGTCGCTTCGCGAGACCGGGCCCGATTCCATCGACGAAGCCCGAGCCGAGCAGCCGCGCGATCCCGTCGGGCGTGCTCGGGAGCTCGGGGACACAAATCGACGCGCGGAGCTGCTTTCCGTGGGACTTGTGCTCTTCCCACTTTCCCGCGACGCGCACTTGCTCGCCCGCGGCGGTCGACCCGAGGTCGCCGACGACGATGTGCTCGCGGCCGTCGAGCGCGAGGAGCTTCGCGACCGTGAACGTCTTCTCGCCGTTTTGCCAGACGATCGATCGCACAACGCCACGCACGATCGCCTCACCAGTGTCGACTGGCCCCAAGGGCAGCGCGGCCTGATCTCGGATCGTCATCAGCGTATGCGGGCGGATCATGGCCCGCCTCGCCGTGATCGAGCCAATCTCTGGCACAGTGGACGAAACGCCTTCGTCGCGCGCTCGCGTCTTCGACCGATGATCTCTGCGAGACGTGCGTTCGAATTGTCTGTAATTTCGCTAGCGAATTCGGTCGGGCGCCCCCGGCGTCGCGCCCTCGCCCGCGTCGTAGACCCAGCTCGCGGGGTCGCTCTCGAGCATTCGCGTGTCGGCGCGCACGAGCGAGACGCCCACTCTCGGCGCGCGAGCGGGATGCGAGAGCGGCGCGCGCGACACGACGAAGGCGGCGGCGTCCTCGATCCACACGTCTCCGCCGCGATCGGCGAGCCCTCGCTGCGCGAGCGTTCGCTCGAGTCGAACGACGACGGCGCCAGGGGCCACCGGCGGATCGCCCGCGCGACCGTCGCCACGGACGTCGAACGTGGGCCCGATCACGATCGCCCGAGCGCCGGGCGCGAGCGAAACGTCGGGCAATTCGCTGCGACCCGTGTTCGTTCGCAGGACGAACTGCGAGAGCGAGACCGCCGTCGACTCGTCGTTGGTGAGCTCGATGAATTCTTGTGCGCTCGCGCCGCGCGGCCTCGCGTAGACCTCGGTGATGCGAACGCGGCCGACGCGCGGCGGCGTCTGCACGACCCCGAGAGACACTTCGCGCGCGACGACGCCGTCGACGCCGACGAGCATCGCGATGATCGGGACGTGCGCGGACGGCGCAGTGGGCGCGATCGTGGCGGTGAGCTCGGTTCCGACGTCGCTCTCGGCGAGCCATTCACCGGCGCGAACGCGGAGCATCGCGGGACGATCGCTCCGCGCGAACACGGTGATCCGGTCGTGACCGATCGCGACGCACGCGGGAGGTCGCACGAGCTCGCCCGGCGAGCACACGGGTGAGGCCACCCAGTCCGCGCGGACGCTCGATCGCTCGTGGCCTGTCGTCACGGAGAACGTCGATGGCGCAGGCGTTCGACCGTCGGTGTCGACGAGGGCGCCCAACGCGAGTCGGTAGCGGGTGTCCGGCTCGAGTTCGACGTCGGGCTCGAACCGAACGCAGCGCCACATTCTTCCGTCACGACACGCGAGGTAGCCGACGCCGGGCACCTCGTCGCCGTCGCTCTCGCGAACGAGGGTCACGACCGGCGCTTCGATCGCGGGAACAATCGGCCGATCGAAGCGGACGACGAGCGACTCGAGCGCGAAGGGAGCGCCCGACGACGTCGGCGACGAGAGCGTCGCGAGCGGCCTGCAATCGGGCGGAGCGCACGCGCGAAACGACCGAACGACGGGCTGCGGTTCGACGTCGCTCTCGGAGGCGACGAGCCCGAAGTCGTCGACGAGCCGCGCGTTCGTGAGGAGCGTCACGCGCTGCGAGGGCCACAGCGGTGATCGCGGCGTGACGAGCAACACGTGTCGATCGATGGGATCTCGACGCACGTCGATGGCGAGCTGCTTCGCGGCGTTGCTGCTCGAGAGCGCTCCGCGTCGCGCGTCGCTTCGAAGCGCCTCGGTGGCGATCCCGTCGACGAGCCACACGCCGTCGGTGGTCGCGGGCATCGGCGTGGCAAATCGCAGCGAAAATGTCGGAACGCGGTCGACCGTATCGGTCTCGCCGGGCGGGTCGACCTCGAGGGCCATGAGCAACGAGGCGCGCGCAGTGGGGGTGATCTCGGGCGCGCACGCGAGGAGCGCGAGGTGGGTGACGAACAGCACGAGCGCGCGGAGCGCGACGGCGGCGGACGATGGGGGGGCTTTCATGATGGCGCGGCTGTTCCGTGCGGATCGCGCGGTGTTGCGAGCGCGAGCCGTGAAAAATCCGTGCGAATCACCCCGTGGACCGTGTGTATCCGGGCGCGCGATTTTTTGTTGCGACCCCCTGCGCACGAAGTTCGGTCGTCGTGCTCAGAACGACCAGCTCGCGGGCAGCTTGAGGCCGCCGGGCAGGCCGGGGCCCATCAAGAGCGCGGCGACGTCCATCGAGATCGCGACCGTCACGTGAATGAGAAACCCCGACCAGATCGACCGCGTCCGAAGCGCGAGCGTGCCGAGCACGGTGCCCGCGATGATCGCGCCGAGCGTTTCGAGCAGGGGTTTTCCGTAGTGGATCATGCAGTACGGGACGACCATCGCGAAGATCGCCCCCGAGCCGAGCGATCGCGCGATCGCGAACACCAAGAACCCGCGGAAGTAGTACTCGAGGCAGAAGAACTGCGTCGCGTACGCGGTCTCCCACAGGAAGAAGTCCTTCCAGCTGCGGTTCGCGAGCTTGTAGAACGGGTAGTACGTCGCGAACTCGCCCGTGTGCGCGACGCCGATCACGCACAGCAACACGATCCCGAAGAACATCGCGTAGATCCACGCGTGATCCGCGAAGCCCTTCAAGCTCAGGCCATAGTCGCGATAGCGCTCGCGCCAGAGGGGCACGGTGATCGCGATGGGGATCAGGTAGCCGAGCCCTCGGGTAAACGCCCACCAATAGAGCACGAACAGCTCGCCGTACCGCTCGCTGTCGAGAAACGTCCACGGCCCCGTGAAGCGAAACGACCTCGAGTGAATGCCGTTCACGAGCGGTCCCCAATCGAACGAGAGGCCGCGGTCTCGCAGGCGATAGAACATCGCGCGATCGCCGAAGTACTCGTGCGCCGTGAGGACAAACGAGAGCGTCACGAGCACGATGAGCGGGCGCCAGTCGTACGGCCAGAACCGCGTGATGTCCGCGGCGCTCGTGCGCGTGCCGTCTCGGTACGGCGTCCCCGCCTCGTCGGCACGGTCGCGGGCGATCGCGTCTCGGAGCATCTTGTCGCGCATCGCGCGCGCGTCGACCTCGCGCCACGTCTCGAGGAAGAACACGCGCGGATCGAGCTCGCGGAGCTTCTTTCGCGCGAGAAACGCGACGACGACGAGGTAGAGCAGCGACAGCAGGAAGACGACCTTCACGGGTTCTCCACGGTCGCCGATCGCGAGCGCGCCGCGGCTTCGCGAAGGCGCAACGCGGACACCTGCGGGCCGAGCACGAGCATCATCGACGCGAGGTCGGGCGTGGCGATGCGTCCGCTGAGCGCGAGGCGCACGGGCTGACCGATGACCTTCATGTCGAGCGCGAGGTCGGTGAGCTTCTTGCGCAGCGCCTCGTCGAGCGGGGCCTTCGCGTCGGCGAACGCGCCCGATCGCTCGTCGCGCGTCGGGACGTTCTCCTCTGCGAACTGCGCGAGCGCGTCGAGCGCCGCGGCGAACTCGGGCTTGAAGTACTGCTTCGCGGCGGACTCATCGACCTCGGGCTTCGCGCGAAAGTAGAAGTCCATCTCGTCCGCGAGCGCCGCGAGCGTGTCCGCGCGGTGCTTGACCGTCGTGATCGCGTCCGCGAGCCGCGGGTGCCCTGCGCGCACGGCGAGCCCGCGCTTCGCGAGAAACGGGAGCACGCGCGTGGCGAGCTCGTCGACCGTCGCGACCTTCGCGATGAACTTCTGGTTGATCGCGCGGCACTTGTTGAAGTCGTAGATCCCGTCGGACTTCGAAACGCGCGTCCAGTCGAAGAGCTCGACGAGCTTGGCCTTGGTGAAGAGCTCCTCGTTGCCGAAGGACCACCCGAACCGGACGAGGTACGAGAGCAGTCCGTCCGGCAAATAGCCCTGCGAATCGTACTGATCGACGCCGACGGCGCCGTCGCGCTTCGAGAGCTTTGTCGACTGGTCCTTCATCAACATCGGCAAGTGCCCGAACGTTGGAAGCTCCGCGCCGAGCGCGCGATACAGGAGGATCTGCGTCGGCGTGTTGATCACGTGGTCCTTGCCTCGGATCACGTGCGTGATGCCCATCGTGTGGTCGTCGACCACGCAGCCGAAGTTGTAGAGCGGCATCGGGCTGCTGCTGCGGATCAAGACCTCGTCGCGCAGTGAATTTGCAGGGATCTTGATGGTCCCGAGGACGAGGTCCTTCCACTGGATGAGCTCTTTGCTGTCGGGGGCGTGGGCCTTGAGCTTGATCGCGTAGGGCTTGTCGAGCTCTGCGGTCTTGTCGCGCCAGGGCGAGACGAAGGTCCACCCCACGAGCTTGTCGACCTCGACGCCGACGCGGGCAGCCTCGGCGCGGCGGGCCTCGACCTCCTCCTCGGGCGTGCAGTAGCAACGGTACGCGTGGCCCGAGCGCACGAGGCGCTCTGCGAACTCGCGATAGAGGGCCGATCGCTGACTCTGAAAATACGGTCCGTGCGGCCCGCCTGCGGCGTCATCGGCGTGCGCCGGGCCCTCGTCCCAATCGAGGCCGAGCCACTTGAGCGCGTTGAAGATCGCTTCGACGCTCTGCCTCGTGTTGCGCGCGACGTCGGTGTCCTCGACGCGGAGCACGAAGGTCCCTCCGGACTTTCGTGCCCAGAGCCAGTTGAACAGGGCGGTGCGCGCGCCGCCGATGTGGAGCGATCCCGTCGGAGACGGAGCGAATCGAAGCCGTGGCTTGCTCATGAGCGTGGCGTCGCAGGTAATTCTCTGGGCGCCGCTGCGTCAAGCGCTGCTCGCTCAGCGCGTGCGTTCGGGCAGGCCGCGCGAGCCTTCGGGCGGAAGAATCAAGGGCGGGCGCGGGTCGTTGGCGGGGTTGGTTCCCGCGCCCTGGTAGGCGAGCGAAATCGATCGCGCGCGGCCGCGCACGGTGCGTCGCACGCGGAGCACGTTGTCTTCGATCGCTTCGATTTCGGCGTCTCCGACGCGGTCTCCGACGGTCACGATGAACTGCCGCGCCGCGCGCTCGACGATTACGCCTCGCGCCTGCGCGCCGCGAAGGGGCGCGAGCGCGCGGAGCGACGTGGCGTCGCCCGAGAGCACGTCGGTGCGTTCGTCGCAGCGCCGAGGCCACGGATCGTTCGCGAGATCACCCGCCGTCCGATCCGCGCGGTCCGTCGGCCACGAGAGCTCGGCGCGGATCTCGTTGCCGCGGTTCTCTGCGCGCACGAGGACGAGCTCGGCCATCCGCGGCGCGCTCGCGACGAACGCGAGCGCCTCGCCGAGCGCTCCGAGGTCTCGCGCGCTGACCTCGAGCTCGACGGTGCGCAGCGTGCGTTCGGCGGCGCGAAGGCACACGCGTTGGCCGAGGCGCGCGAGCGCGCGGAGGGGCGTGGCGAGGTTGGGCCTCGGCGGAGGACCGTCGCTGCGCCACGCGAACACCCATCGGGCGCGCTCGATTCCGCGGAGCTCGGCGGTGTCGGTCTCGCACACGACCGCGGGGATCGCGCGTTGAACGTCGACGCACACCGCGACGCGCGCGTCGAGCGAGAGCGTTGTTTCTGCGGCGGGCAGCGCGATGGGCCACACCGTCACGTCGTCGCGAAGCCGTGGAGCCGACGGCGCGGGGAGCCCGTGCGACGCGCGCGCGACGACCTCGATCACGCGAGAAGGAAACCACGCAGCGTCTTCGGCAGAGCTCACGGGTGCCGCGCGAGCTCGAGAGAACGCGAGCTCGAGCGTGTCTCGCGTCACGGCGGGAGGCGCGACGCTCGCGTCCTCGGGAGGCGCGGTCGTGGCAGCGTCGACGACACCCGCGTCGCGCACGCGCGCCGACGCGCTTCCCGCGGAGCGGGCTGCGGCGATCGACGGTTCACCGCCCTCCCCTGGGCGGCATGCGATGAACATCAGAGCGAACGAAGCGAGGTGAGCGCGCACTTTCGATTGGTGCACGATTGTGCACTGCGGGGCGCGCTCGCGCGACGTTCAGCGTCCGCGCTGCTTGATCTCGAACACGACGCGCCGATTGCGCGCGCGGCCCGCGGGCGTGAGGTTCGGGCCGATCGGACGATCGGGGCCGAAGCCACGGGCGGTGAGGCGATCGGCGGCGACGCCGAGGTTGACGAGCGCGGTGCGCACGGATTCGGCGCGCTGCTGCGAGAGCGCTTGGTTGCGCGGACGCGGGCCTTGGTTGTCGGTGTGGCCCTGGATTTCGACAGAGCGGAGCTCGGGGTGGCGGTTCAAGAAGTCCGCGATGCGCTCGAGCAGCGTCTGCGAGTCGGGCATGATGTCGGCCGAGTCGGTCACGAAGTGGACCTGGTCGGGGACCGTGACCTGACGGCCTTGGATGCGGAAGCCACGGATGTCGGACGCGGCGACTTGCACGTCCGCCGCTGCGGTCTCGCGGGCGCGCACGTCGATGTTGCGCGGCGCAGAGCCACGCGTGGTCGCGCCTTGATCGACGCGGACGGTCCAGCCACCGGCGAGGACGTTTTCGAAGCGGAACGCTCCGTCGGCGCCCGTCTGCGCGGTGACCGGCGCAGGCGCGGTCTCGCCCTGGGGAACGGTGATTCCCGCAGCGGGCGTGAGCGTGACGGTGACGCCCGCGACGGCGGCGCCGCCTTCGGCCGTCACGCGACCGGCGACGATTCCGCGGCGCGCGATGATGCGCAGCTCGCAGTTGATGGTCGTCTCGGGCGAGTTGCGGCTGTCGCCCGTCGGAGCGGGGACCGTGCCGCGGCACGTGTTGTCCGTGTATTCCGGCGCGCGAACGCGGATTTCGTACTCGGCAGGCGCGACGCGGCGCGAGCGGAACTGGCCCTGCGCGTTGGTCGCGAAGATGCCGAAGTCCGGGTGGCCGACGACCTCGACGGTCGCGTTGGCGATCGGGCGATGCGACTCGGCGTCGGTGATCGCGCCGACGATCTCGCCGCCCACTGGCGTGTTGTCGCGCTCGACGACGCGGTCGACCACGCGCTCGACGGGCACGCGGCGGGTGCGCGGGTTGAAATCGTGTGCGAAGCCGAGGCCGAAGTAGAACATCCAAGGCGTGTTCGGCGCGAGCTCGCGCACGAAGGTGCTCGTGCCGGTGGTGCCGATGTCGACGGCGAGGATCGCGCCGAGGCCCCGGGCGTAGGGCGTCCAGACGCGCGTTCCGAGGGTGAGCGTCGAGGGCATCGTGTCGATCGACGAGAACTCGTTGAAGCAACGGTCGTCGTCGCCGGGCACCGCGCTCGGAACGTCACGCGTGGGCTGCCAGCAGATGTACCCGTTGCGGATGATCGGGATGGGCGCGTTCCACTCGACGAAGGGCGCGAAGCCGACGACCGAGGTCTCGAGCTTGGCGTCGACGCCGATCGCGACGCGAAGGCGGTCGGCGCGGTTGATCCCGAGCGCGTAGCGCTCGCCGCGGGTCACTTCGACGTGACAGGCCGGGTTGCGCGCCCAGCGCGAGGTCGAGTCCGTCGACGGGTTCGCGCAGTCCATCGCGTTGTAGCCCGCGGTGTTGCGCTGCCGCGCGAGCTCGGTCTCGCGGACGAGCTGCGCGCTGTTGTCGAGCGTGTATCCGACGTTGAGGTGGATGCGGATCGGGGCTGGGGTGACCTGGCTGAGGTCGAACGTGCCGAGCAAGCGGAAGTCCGCGCTCGTGCCTTCGCCGTTGACGCCGATGCCGCCCGCGCGGTTGAGGATCAACACGCTCGCGGTCGCGCCGAGCGTGAGTCCGCGGGTGATCGGGAAGATGCCCTTGGCGCCGAGCTGCGTGTCGCCGAGGACTTGAAAGAGCCGCGGGGTCTCGTTGCTGTTCGACACTGCGAACGAGCGGAGCGCGGCGAAGACCTCGAGGTAGCGCAGCGGCGAGTACGACGCGGTGAGCGTCGCGCCGATGCGGCTCGAGTCCTCGGGCGAAAATCCGGTGGGGAGCGGGAAGTTCGCGTTGCCCGTCGGCCGGAGGAACCCGTTCGCGCCGAAGTACTCGGCCATCAATCCGAAGCGGAAGGTCTGCTCGCTTCCGCCTTCGGCCGTCTGCATGTGCATGAGGCCGATCGCGCCGCTCAGCGATCCGAAGCGGTGGATCATGCGATCACGACGCGCCTCGCGGTCCTCTTCGGTCTCGTCAGCGCCAGGAAAATCCGCGTGCGTACGCGGGCGATTGGTGGTCGCCGCGGGCGTCGTCGGAGCGGTGGGCGTCGATGCGCCCGACTGCGCTGCGGAGTTGGTCCCGGAGCTCTGGCTCGCGTTGGACCCAGTTCCGGCCGGCGGCTCGTCTTCTTCGTCCTCCTCGTCATCGTTGGACGTCTGCGGAGCGCGCTGTTGCGCCTGCGCAGGATCGGCGACGACGAACGCCGCAATGCCCACCTGAGCAGCGACGAGGAGCCATGCAACGCGACGTGGATTGGACATCCTGATGTTCCTCCGTGAGCGCCCGAAGGGTCAGCGAGACTCATTTCTCGCTGGGCGCCGACACACCGAGCCGGCAAACGTCCCTTCGGGCCAAGAAACCGCGCGTGGTCTAACACTGCGACCACAAACGCGTCTACTCCGTGACGATCTCGGTACTCTGCGAAAGTCCGGTCCCCCGCGGCGCAACGGTGTTGGCACCCGATCGAGACGCGAGGGAGGACGCACCGCTCTGAGTGCAACGCACGAGCTGTTCCTTCGCGTTCTCGTCGGAGAAACGCACGATTCAGCCCTCGCGCCGCTCAGCCGGCTGCGCCATCTCGTGCCACGGTCGCGACCGGAATTTCGCTGAGCGAGCCGTCGGCCGCGAGGGCTTCGATCCGCGCCTCGGCCGCGTCGAGTCGGCGCTGTCCTTCGCGCGCGAGCTTCACGCCCTCTTCGAACATCGACAACGCTTGCTCGAGCGGGACGTCTCCGCGCTCGAGCTTGTCCACCACCGAGCCCAGTCTCTCGAGGATTTTTTCGAGGGACTGCCCGCCCAACGCTTCACCTTCTGCTGCTGTCGCCGCCACCACGTACCTCCGTCGCTGCTCGCGTGTGAGCCGCGGAGGATGCGCGACGATGGGCCCGAGCGCCAGCTATCGACAGAATGTCGCGACCTCGTCGGCAGGGCCCGAGCGCGCTCAGCGAAGTCGCTCGACCTCGAACGACGTGCTCGGAACGCTCGGGACCAGGACCGTTCCGTCGCTCGCGCCGACGGTGAGCACGTAGCGACCGTCCGGGAGCCATACGATCCAGAGCGCGTTCGGCGCCAGACCCGTCGCGTGGAGCGTCTGCCGACCGCCGAACGTCCGTGGGTCGACCGCCGAGCGAACCGCCGCGCGCGCCGCCGCGCGAACATCGGGCGACGGGTCCGTCGTCGCCATGCGCTGCGCGGCCGACAGCGCGGGACCATCCGCCGTGCGCGTGGCGATCGACAGCGCAACAGCGCGAACGAAGGGTCGAGCGTCGTCGATCATCGCTCGGAGCGCGCGGCGCGGGAGCGCGCTTCCGCGCCCCGCGAGCAGGTCCGCGAGCACGATCGTGTCGACGTCGATCGGCGCGTCGACCGCCCAGGGAAACGCACGCTCGAGCGCCGCGGTCGCTCGACGGTCGGCGGCGCGCGCGAGGGCGAACACCGCCACGAGCCGCGCGTCGCGATCGGTCTCTTGCTCGAACGCCGAGACCACGCGCGCCACGTCGACTGACGGAGCAAACGAGAGCGCCCAGAATGCGTCGATTCGCTGCGAGACCGCCTGCGCGCGAACGCGACCGAGCGCTGCGGCGCAATCGCCGAGCGCGCACTGAAGGGCCATCGCAGAGACGTCGCCTCGCGCGGCCTCGGACGGCGCCGAGGCGACGCGGGGGTACGCTCCACGCGCGGCGCCGAACTCGAGGGCGGCCCATCGCGCGGCGCTGTCGTTCGCCGCTGCGCCAGAGAGCGCGCTGAGCGTCGATCGCTCGTCCGCGCGAAGCGCTGCGCGCCAATAGATCCGGCGGCTGTTCGCGTCTGTTTCGTTGGTCAACGCCGCGCGAAGACGCTGCGCAGCGTCGGGACCGCCGAGGTCGCCGAGCGCTTCAGCCGTGTCTCTGCGGTCGACGAGCCACGTCGCGTCGAGCCCGCGGGCCACGACGTCCGTGAGCGATCGAATGCCGAGGGTCGCGATGGCCGCGCGCGCTGCGGCTGCGATCGGCGGTCGATCGAGCGCCGCGCGGAGCGCTTCTTTCGTCGCCTCGGGATCTCCCGCGCCGACCACCGCGAGCCCGCGAATCGCCGCGAGTTGAATGTCCGACGGCGTCGTTGTCGCGCGAAGGAGCCGCGCGAGGTGCGAGCCCGCTTCGAGCAACCGCAGCTCGGACGCCGCGCGAATCGCGCCGAGCAGCACCGGGCCCTGCGCGGTCGAGACGCCGAGCTGTTCGAGCACGGCCGAGCCCCATCGCCCATCGCCTCGATGTCCGATCGCCTCGAGCAAGATCGCGAGCGTCGCGGCGTTGCTTCGTGATGCGGCGACGCGGTCGGAGAACGGCTCGTCGGGGGCCGACGCGATCGCGTCGAGCGCCGCGCTGCGAAGGTCTTCGGGTCCTGTGAACACACCCGCGTCGATCGCGCGAACGAGCACGTCGATGCCGTCGCGATCGAGCAGCGGGCCGCAGAACGACAGCACGCGCCGCGTCGCCGAGGGCGACAGGACCCCGCGCGACGCCACGGTCGAGAGCAACACGGGCGCCGCGCGCTCTCGCGCGAGCGTCGCGAGGGCGTCGACGATCGCCGACTGAACCTCGGGGTCGGACTCGGTTCGCAGGCGGTCTGCGACGCGTTCGATCACTTCGTCGACGGACGCGCGATCGGTCCCCGCGTAGCGCACCAACGAGCGCACGGCGCCGAGTCGCGCTGCGGGCTCTGGGGCGACGAGCTGATCGCTCCAGCGAGCGATGCCGAAGCGCGCGCGGAGCGACGCGGGCGGCGACGGCCTCGGCGCGCCCGTCACGGTGGGACGCGAATCGACAGGGAAGTACATCTGCGCGATCGCCTCGGGGGCCATCGCGAGCGCACTGATCAGGGCGCACGACGCCCACCACCGAACGGCCCGACGGCCCGATGCGCGAGTCATGAACAACGGCCAGACGGTAGCACCGAACAACGGTCGTTCGGCCACTTGGTCGGGCCCCGCGGCCGCGGCTGTTTCAGCGGGGCGCGAATTTCCTCTTGGCCACTCCGCGGTAGCGGACGCGACGAGATTGCGCTTCCGAGCGGTAGTCGGGTCGCTCGCTTCGGTGTAATCTCCTCTGTGAATGCTCGTCTGTCCCCTGTGCAATGCGCACTTCGAGCCCGGGACGAAGCGGTGTCCGTCCGACGGGCGACGTCCGCTCGAGGCGTCGGTCATCGAGGCTGCGCAGGGTGATCCTCTGCTCGGCGCGACCGTCGCAGAGCGCTACGTGATCGTCGGTCGCGTGGGCTCTGGCGGGATGGGCACGGTCTACCGCGCCGAGCAACAGGGCATGGGCCGCGAGGTCGCGCTCAAGGTGCTCCGCAAGGACCTCGGCCGCGATCCCGACACGGCGGCGCGATTTCACCGCGAAGCGCGGACGCTCTCGCAGCTGAAGCACCCGAACACCGTGACGGTGTTCGACTTCGGACAGACGTCGGATCGGCTCTTGTTTCTCGCGATGGAGCTGCTCGAAGGCGAGATGCTCTCGACGCGGATCAAGCGCGAGGGGCCGCTCGATGTTCAGCTCGCGATTCGCACGGCGGTCGGCGTATTGCGCTCGCTCGACGAAGCGCACGCGCGAGGGATCGTTCACCGCGACCTGAAGCCCGACAACATCTTTCTCGCGAAGGTCCACGGCGTGCTCGCGGACGACAGCGAGAGCGTGAAGGTCGTCGACTTCGGGATCGCGAAGATCCGCGACGGCGAGCGCGGGATCGACGCGCTGCAGACGCAAGAGGGCACGGTGTTCGGGACGCCGCGCTACATGTCGCCCGAGCAAGCGCAAGGCAAGCCGATCGACGGCCGCAGCGACTTGTATGCGGTCGGCGTGCTGCTGTTTCACATGCTCACCGGTCGGCCGCCGTTCACCGACGACGACGCGGTGATCGTGATGGCACATCATATCAAGACGGTTCCTCCGCCCGTTCGGCAGGTGGCGCCGAACCGTCCGATCCCCGAGTCGCTCGAAAAACTCGTGCAGCGCGTGCTGGCGAAGGATCCGCTGAAACGCCCGCAGACCGCCGCGGAGTTCTTGGCGCTGCTCGACGCTGCCGCAAGCGACGCGCGCTTGCTCGCGGAGGGCGGGGCGGTCGTCACCACTGGGCCCAACAAGACGCCGAATCGTCAGCGCTACATCGCCGCGGCGCTCGTCGGAGTCGCGGTCGTCTCGACGTTGATCGGCGTCGCCACGATGCGTCCTCCTCCGCGAGAGGTGCAGTCGACGCGGGCGGTGACGGCGAATCGCGTCGCGTCGACGGGCGTGCGAGAGGCGCCCACGCGCGGGAGCGCCGAGTCCGTCGTGCGCGCAGCGGCCGCGTCGTTGTCGGGCGCGGAGCACGTCGTGCCCACGACGGACGATGGCGCCGCGGCGTTGGTGAGTGATGCTTCGGTGGTCGCGACGTCGGAGGCCGACGCTTCGGTCGATCCAGAGACCGAGTTCGATCCGCCCACCGCGGCCGCGCCGCATCGCGGGCATCGACGCATTCGCCACCGAAGTCACACGAACACGCAGCACACGAGCTCTACTCGCCAGACCAACCCGGCGAGCCCCGTCAGCCGGTGGAACGACTGACCTCCCCTCCCCCCGCGCGATCGCTGCGGGACGTGTCGCCCTTCAACGAGCTCGACGATCCGACGATCGCCGCGCTCGATCGCGACGCTCTGTGGCTCGAGGTCGCGCGCGGCACTCGCATCGTCGAAGAAGGCAGCGCCTCCGACGCGCTGCACGTGCTCGTCGAAGGTCGCGCCGAAGTTCGCAAGCGCGAAGAGCACCGCCCGTCCGTCGAGCACACGCTCGCCGAAATCGACGCGGGAGAGCTCATCGGTGAGGTCGGCTACTTCGATCGATTGCCCCGGCCCCTGACGGTTCAACTGCTCGAAGACAGCGTGGTGCTCCAGGTTCCGTACGCGAGCATCGAGCGGCACGCGGCGCTGCAAGCGCTGCTCACGCGCAGGCTCGCGGCGCGCGTTCGTCGCGCGGGGCTCGACTCGCTCGAGGGCGAGCGGCGTCGCGCTGCGCTCGGCGAGCTGATCGTGAAGGTCGTCGTGCTCCTCTGCGGCTACGCGGTGTTGATCGCGTGGCTCCCGAGGCTCCAATCGCTGCCGAGCAGCAGCTCGTACATCAGCTTGCCGATCATCGTGCTGATGGGCCTCGGCGCGTGGCGGTACGTTCGCAACACGGGCTATCCGCTCGACGAGTTCGGGCTCGGTCGAAAGGCGCTCGGGTGGTCGCTGCTCGAAGCGTTGCTCTTCACACCGCCGTTCTGCGCTGCGCTCGTCGCCATCAAGTGGCTGATGATGCGCAGCAAGCCGCAGTGGCGCGCGCTCCCGCTGTTCGAGCACCCGGATTGGGCCTCGCGCCTGCAACAGCCGCTCGTGGTGAAGCTGATGCTGCTCTACCTCGCGTCAGCGGTGGTGCAGGAGTTCGTCGTTCGCAGCGCGCTGCAGGCGGGGCTCGAGAGCTTCTTGCTCAATCGTCGCCGCAGGTGGAGCGCGATCGTCGTGGCGGCGCTGATGTTCTCGGTGAACCACCTTCACATGAGCGCGATGTTCGCCGCGTGTGCCTTCGTCCCGGGGATGTTCTGGGGCTGGCTCTTCTCGCGGCGCCGGCACTTGATCGGCCCGACGCTCTCGCACTTCGTCGTCGGCGTTTTCATGTTCTTCGTGCTCGGCGTGTCGCTGCCGTAGCAGCGCGACTACGAGCTCGCGCGCAGCTCGGCGACGACCGCGTCGATGTGGCTCGCGCGCTCGTCGGAGATCTTCATGATCTTCTGCAGCTCGTCGAGAAACGACTGCTCCTCCTCGCCCACCTCGCCGTCGAACTGAACGAACGCCGTCGCGAGCAAAAACGCCTCTTCGCGCAGGGACGGCTCGTCTCCGAGCGCGCTCGCGATCGCGGCGACGCGGGCCTCGATTCCCTCTTTGGCGATGCGCTGCGCGACCGAGTCGACCGTGCGCGCGAGGCCGTCGCGGTCGAGCCCTTCGAAGCCCGGCGTCGACAGGATCATCGTGCGGAGCGCGGTCGCTTCGCCTTCGACGAGAACGCCGTCGATGCACGCCGCGATCACCATCGTCTCGACGAGCGCTGCGCTCTTCTCCGGTGGGAGCGTGGGGCCAGGAGCGCCGCGCTTCTTCGCCCAGTCGCTGTATCGTTCGCGGACAGACTTCGGATCGTTCTTCGTCGCCATGGTCGGTGTACCGTACCGCACGGACGCAGCACGATTCCACCGTTGTTCACGCGGCGCGTGTGCCGCAGTCGTCTGCCAGGCATTTCGACAGGACCGTGATCGACCCAAGCCGTTCGCCGATGTCGCTCTTTTCGTCGCTGGCCGAGGATTCTTCGGACCCCGCGGTGATCATCGATGGACTCGCGCTCGATCGCGCGCGGTTGCGACGCGCCATACGAGCGCACCTCGCCGCGCTCGATCGGGCCGGCGTCGCGCCGGGCGACCGCGTCGCTGTGTGGACCGAGCGCGCGGCGTCGACGGTGGTCGCGCTCGTGGGCAACGCGCTCGGCGGCGTGGTGTCCGTTCCGCTCAACACGTCGCTCGGCGCACGAGAGCTCGAGCACATCGTGAACGACGCGCGACCGACGTGTGTCATCGCGTCCGATCCGGGTTTGGCGGCGCGCACCCCGTCGCGCCCGATGCTCTCCGCGATCGACGACGGTTCGCGCGGCGATCACCAGCTCCCCGATCGACGCGTCGACGACGCGCCGCTGCTCGTCCTCTACACCTCGGGAACGACCGGCGCCCCCAAAGGCGCGATCCTCACCGCGCGCAACGTCGCGAGCAACCTCGACGGCCTCGCGCGCGCTTGGGCGCTGACCGAACGGGACCGAATCGCGCACGCGCTGCCGCTGTTTCACGTGCACGGTCTCTGCCTGGGGCTGTTCGGCGCGCTTCGCGTCGGCGCGTCGCTCTCGTGGCAGACGCGCTTCGACCCAGCGTCGCTCGCGGCGTCGATCGACGAAGGCGCGACGGTCGTCTACGCGGTCCCGACGATGTACCACCGCGTCGTCGAGCTCGCCGAGCGAGACAGCGCCGTCGCGCGGCAGCTCGCGCGCGCGCGGCTCTTGGTGAGCGGGTCCGCGCCGCTCTCGACGCGGGAGTTTCATCGGATCGAACGCGCGTGCGGTCAGCGCGTCGTCGAGCGCTACGGGCTCACAGAGACGCTCATCAACTGCGCGGTGCGATCCGACGCGGTCGCGCGCGCAGGGTGGGTCGGCCCAGCGGTCGACGGGGTTCACGTCGAGCTCGTCGACGACGCGCGAACGCCCAGCGTTCCGCGGGACGCAGCGACGATCGGCGAAGTGCGCGTGCGCGGCGACAACGTGTTCGCGGGATACCTCGGGCGATCGGACGCCACGGCGAAGGTCATCGACGCGGACGGTTGGTTCTATACGGGCGATCTCGCGGTGATGGACGACGCGGGTTGGGTGCGGATCGTCGGCCGGCGCGCGACGGACCTGATCAAGACGGGAGGCTTCAAAGTGGGCGCTGGCGAGGTCGAAGCGGCGCTCCGAGAGCACGCGTCGGTGAGCGACTGCGCCGTGGTGGGCGTCGCCGACGACGACCTCGGAGAGCGCATCGTCGCGTTCGTTGTGCCGCAGCCGGGCGTCGAGCGACCCACGAGCGACGCGCTGATCGCGCACGTCGCGTCGCTGCTCAGCGCGCACAAGCGCCCGAGGGACGTTCGCTTCGTCGACGAGCTCCCGCGCAACGCGATGGGCAAAGTCGTCAAGAGCGCGCTGATCGCGAAACCATGAGGTGCAGGCAATGAGCGAGGATTTGTGGCATCGGCATCGCGTCGCGGTGCGCTTTCAAGACATCGACGCCGCGGGGATCATGTTCTTCGCGAAGGTGTTCGAGCTGTTTCACGACGCGTACGTCGCGGCGCTCGGGGCGCGCGGCGTCTCGCTCGCGGCCGTGCTCGACGAGCGGGTGTGGGCCGCGCCGATCACGCGGAGCGAGGCGCGATTTCGGCGGCCGATGCGCTTCGGTGACGAGCTCGACGTCGAGCTCCGCGTCGAGGTTGGCGAGCGCGAGCTGACCGTGAACTATCGCGTTTGTTCGGCAAGAGACGGCTCGATCGAGCACGCGACCGGATCGACGACGCACGCGTTCGTCGATCGGGCGACGTTTCGGCGCATCGAGATCCCCGAGGCGGTTCAGCGCGCCCTGCAAATTCGCTCGTGAGTCGACAGAGCGCCGCGCGCGCGAGTCCGGTCCGGGTATGATCTCGGCCGTCCATGACGACCGAGCTGACCATCGCTGATCCCGCGGCGCTCCGAACGCGCGCGTTGGATTTGTTTCGCGCCCCGTCGAGCGAGCTCGAGCGCGCGCTTCGCGAAGGCGTCGCGCCGAGCTTCGACGAGCTCCTCGGCTGGGAGTTCGACGGGATCAACGTCGGATTCGTGCCCGGGTTGCTCGGGATTCGAAAGTTTCGCAAGGGCTTCTACGACGGCCGCCCGCGCGTCGCGCGCGGACCGGAGCCCTTCATTCACGGCTACAACATCCCCGTGCGTCAGGACGGGGTCGACCACGCGCACCGCGCGAAGCCGAGCGACGAGGCCCCGAAGCGCTTCGGCTTCTATCGCGTCTACAGCGCGTCGCTCGCCGAGGTTCACCGGCGCTATCCAAACGCGCTGCTGCTCGACTACGGCCTCGGCGCAAACGGCCTCGATCCGTCGGGCCTTCTTCGCGACTACCTCGTGAAGGTGGATGGGTCGCGAGATCTCTTGCTCGGCAAGGCGTACCTCGCCCTCGGGCCGATCAAGCCGTTCGTCGGGTTCTTCGTTCTTCGACGCTCGTTGCGGCACACGTATTCAGGATGAGCGCGGCGACGAAGCAGCCGCGCTTCGACGCGGCGTCATTCGAGAGCGCGACGTTTGGCGCAAAGCCAAACGCCCTGGCAAAACGCAGTCGATACGTGTGCCTCGAGTGCCGGACCGCGCTCGGCGACGAAGCGGCGTGCGACGGGGGAAAGTCGCATCGAGTCGTCGCGGCGGACTCGCCCGCGGGCCGCGAGGCGCTCTTCGACGAGGTGTGGGGGCCCTCGTCGCTTCGGCGTCGCGCGCGCGAGCTCGCGAAGGCTGGCGGAACCGGCGCTGCGGTGGACTCGTGCGGCGACCTGTCGGGCTGCGACTGCAGCGGCATCGGCGAGGTGGGCGAAGCGGGCGCGGTGATCCTCGGGTTGATCATCGCGTTCTTCGTGGCGGTCTTGATTTGGTGGCTCGTGACGAAGGGCATCGAGTACTACCGTCGGCGCAAGGCGCAGCTGAAGCCGAAGGGCGCGCTCTTCGGGCCCCCTCGCCAGGGCGGAGCCGCTCGATTCGGCGTGCTCAAGGCCGCGCGCTCGAGCCCGATCGCCGCGCGCGCGATCGAGCTCGTGCAGTCGAAGGTCGGGAGCAACGCGGTGATGCTGCGGTACGCCTACACGCAGGGGCTCGAGATCGCGATGGACGACGGCTCGTTGGTGGTCGTTCCCGAAGGGCGCATTCGGCTCGAAGGGACGCGCACGACGATCGATGATCCGTCCGTCGCTCGCTCGCTCGTCGACTCGTTGGTGGGGCCTCCGCTCGCCGATCCCGATGGCTACGAAGTGATCCCGTACGACGTCGCGCAGAGCGTGGAGCTCGCGGTGGGCGATCGCGTCGCGGTGTACGGACCGCTGGAGCTGTCGGCGAACGGTGACGCGAACGTCGCGATCGGCGGCGCGTTTCGCGCGATCTCGCGCGTGATGGTTCCCGTGGGGACGCCCTCGCTCGCGAAGGTCGAGCGCTGAGCCGGCGCGCGACGGTCAGCGACCGCGATTGCGGAGGTAGCGTTGGACGTTGGCGTTGTGCTCGGCGAGCGTGTTCGCGAACGCTGAGCGCCCGTTGCCCATCGCGACGAAGTACAGCGCCTCGGTGCTCGCGGGCCGCAGCGCCGCTTCGAGCGACGCGCGGCCGGGATTCGTGATCGCCGCGCGCGGAACGCCCTCGTGTCGGTACGTGTTGAACGGGTTGGCGCTGTCCTCGAGCATCGCGCGGGTGATCGCGACGCGACCTGTGCGCGGAGCGTCTGCGCAGCTCGGCGGGCGCGCGACGCGACAGCCGTAGACGACGGTCGGGTCGCTCTGCAGCAACCGCGGCGTGAAGTCTGCGCGGGTCATTCGGTTGACGAACACCGATGCGATCGCGGGCCGGTCTTCAGCGGTTCCCGCTTCTTCTTCGACGAGAGACGCGAGCACGATGAGCGAGTGATCGTCGAGCGCGAGCTGCGCGAGGCGCGGGTCGCTCGGCGGGTGCTGGCGCTTCGCGTCCTCCCAGCGCCGCTTGAAATTGCGCACCATTCGCTCGATCACTTCGTCCGGCGCGCTCTCGGGGTACAGGTCGTACGTGTCCGGAAACAAGTATCCCTCGCACGACTCGCCGCGGATCGCGAGGCGCGCGAGCAACGCGCGGTCCTCCGTGGCCGTCACGAACGCGTCCTCCGAGGCCACGACGCCCTCGCGCGCGAGTCGCTGCGCGATCTCGAAGCGCGAGTATCCCTCGGGGATCGTCACGCGAACGAGCGCTCCGCCGCTCGCGATCGCGCGGAGCAGCGCGCGCGGCGTGAGGTCGTCTCGAAGCAGCAGCGTCCGGCGCGGGATCCGGTCCGCGACGCCCGTCAGCGTGAGCGCCCACGAGAAGAGCCACGGACGATCGAGCGCTCCAGCGCGGTAGAGGGCGACGGCGACGTCGTCGGCGGTCGCGCGGTCGCTGAGCGTCAATCGAATCGCGCCGCGATGCCCGCGGTGCGGCGACAAGAGCCACGCCGTGACGTACGCGAGCGCCGCGAACAGCACGATGACGACGATCGTCGTGATCCAACGCCCAGCTTCGCCGGCTTGCTTTCGCGGTCGTGTGCGAGCTTCGGCTGGCTTCGACGGGCGTGGAGCGCGGCGCTCGCTTACTCGCTTTCGTCGCTGTCCAGATCCGGCGTCCTTCGACACGTCAGTCCCTTCGCTGCGGCCCATGTGTCTAGCAGAATGGCCGCTGCCCTCGCGTCGATTCCCGCGCGGCCTTTTTGTCCTGCGGCGACGCGGTTCGAGTGCGCTTGTACTGTTGTGAGCCGCTCGTCTTGCACGTCGACGGGGAGCTTTGTCGCTTTCGCGAGCGCCTGCGCGAAGCTGCGCGCGTTGCGCGACGCCGAGCCCTCGCTCCCATCGAGCCGAAGCGGAAGCCCCACGACGATTTGCGTGGCGCCCTCTGCCTTGATTCGCGCGGCGACGCGCTTGACCGCCGTCTCGGGCGTCACCTCGACGGTGTCGAGCGGCCGCGCGGACAGCTCGGGGTCGTCGAGCAGCGCGAGTCCGACGTGACGTTGGCCGAGATCGACACCGATGAGCTTCATGGCGTTCGCCGAGGCGCAGCGTCGTAGCACAGCTCTGGATCGAAGCGCACCGTGCCGTGCGCGTCGATCGAGGCGTTGGCGCCGAGCGCAATTGGCGCGCACGACGCTCCGTGGCCGAACGGCGCCCTTACGAACACCGGAGCGCCGAGCGATCCCAGGCGCTCTTCGATCACTTGCTCGACGCTGACTCCGTCCGGCCCTGGAGCGCAGTCGACGAACTCGCCGATCACGAACGCGCGAGCCCCGTCGAAGCACCCGGCCGCGCGAAGCTGCGTGAGCATGCGATCGACGCGATACGGGCGCTCGCCGACGTCTTCGAGAAACACGATCGCGCCTGCAAATGACGGCGCGAAGGGCGTTCCGACGAGCGACGCGAGGACGGCGAGATTGCCTCCGCGCGCGACGCCGTCGCACGCGCTTGCTCCACGCGTCGGCTCGGAGCGCAGCGGATGTGTGTGTCCCTCGAGCGCTGCGAAGAGCGCGTGGAGGTCTGCGTCCGAGACGAGGTCAGACGAGCCCATGCGCGCCACCATCGGGCCGTGAATCGAGCGCACTCCGCACCGCTGCCAGAGCACGTGGAGCGCGGTCGTGTCGGAGAAACCAACGATGGGCTTCGGATTCGCGCAGAGCGCGTCGGCGATCTTCGCTCCGTGCCGCTCGAGGACGCGCGTCGCGCCGTAGCCCCCGCGCGCGCAGAACAGCGCAGACACCGATGAGTCTTCGAGCGCGTCCATCAACGATGCTGCGCGTTGGTCGTCGTCACCCGCGAGAAATCCAGCGCGCCCCCGCGCCCGCGGGTCGATCGAGACGCGGTAGCGTGACGCGATGCGCTCGGCGCCGCGCGCGATCGCGTCCGGGTCGCTCGGGCCCGAGAGCGAGAGCACTGCGACGTGGTCACCGGGGCTGACGAGCCTTGGAGTTCGCGAGGATGTCACCGGAGGTACGAGGGCGGATTGTGCCAGAGGCTACGCGAAACCAAGACCGCGACAGCGGGCGTTTTTCTCGCCGCGCGATCGTCGGTTCGACTGGCTTTCGACTGCGCTGATCCGCTCGTTCCATCGACGCATCCCGTCGCGGGCGCGGCGTTATTTCGTGTGCGGTCGTGCTTCTCGCGGGGCGGGTGTCGGCGGTAGCGTAGCTCGTCGATGAGCGGAGACGGACGACTCACGGTGTATCGCGGTCCGCGCTCGGCGAGCGGCGCGCTCGCGGCGTTGGGGCGTTTGAAGGACCGCGTTCGGGCTCGCGCAGACGCCGCGGTTGACGCGCTGCTCGGCGACGACGCGACGCGGAGGATGGACTCGTTGACGAGCGCGCACGACGGGCCCGATGAGTTCGGGTTCGATCCGCGGGTCGCGCGCTACGCGGTCGTGGGCGCGCGGGCGCTGCATCGACGGTACTTTCGTACAGAGGTCTTCGGGATCGATCACGTGCCCGCCGGGCGCGTGATGTTGATCTCGAATCACTCGGGGCAGCTCCCGCTCGATGGAATGGCGATCGGCGCGTCGCTGTTGCTGGACGCACCGCGGCCGAGGTTCGTTCGGTCGATGGTCGAGAAGTGGACCGCGACGTTGCCGTTCATCGCGGAGTTCTTTCCGCGGTGCGGCCAGGTGGTGGGCGTCCCGGAGAACTGCATTCGCTTGCTCGAAAACGACGAGGCGGTCCTCGTGTTTCCCGAGGGCGCGCGCGGGATCTCGAAGCCCTTCGATCAGCGCTACAAGCTCACCGAGTTCGGCCTCGGGTTCTTGCGCATGGCGCTCGCGGCGCGCGCGCCGATCGTTCCCGTCGCGGTGATCGGCGCCGAAGAGCAGTACGTCTCGATCGCCAACCTCGAGAGCCTCGGAAAGCTCATCGGGATGCCCGCGCTGCCCGTCTTGCCGCAGCTCCTCGTGCCCGGCGGATTTCTTCCGCTACCGACGAAGTACCGCATCTACTTCGGAGAGCCCCTTCGCTTCGAGGGCGATCCGGACGACGAAGACGCGGTGATCGAGGCGCACGTCAGCGTGGTCAAGTCGACCATTCAAAGCATGATCAACCGCGGGCTCAAAGAGCGCCGCTCGATCTTCTGGTGATCTGCCGTTTGCAGGAGTGATGCTTCGATGACGAATTCCACTGGATCTCTCTGGGCGAAGCTCGCCCTCGCGTCGGCGCTCGCGATCGGGGGCTGTTCGCTCCCGCACGCGTCGCTTCGCCAAGACGCGACAGCAGGCGACGGCGCGGCGTGCGGTGACGGCAGCGCGCGATGCGGCACCAGCTGCATCGCCGTCACGTCGGACCCGATGAACTGCGGCGGGTGTGGCGTTCGTTGTCCGTCTGCGGGGCCAGGACAAGAAGCGTCCTGCGTCAACGGCTCGTGCGTCGCGACGTGCATGCCGGGCCGTCAGGATTGCGACAACAACGCCGCAAACGGCTGTGAGGTGACGACCGCCACGGACCCGATGAACTGCGGTTCGTGCGGACGATCCTGCGGCGGAATGGGCGGGACCGCGACGTGCGTCGGCGGCTCGTGCTCGATCGCGTGCATGCCCGGTCGCGGCAACTGCGACATGGACGACAGCAACGGCTGCGAGACGGACGTCAACACGGCGGCGGGTCACTGCGGACGCTGTGGAAACGTCTGCCCGAGCGGCCCCAACTCGGCGGCTGTGTGCAACGCAGGGATGTGCGCCATCACGTGCAACATGGGCTTCGCCGACTGCGACGGGATGGCGTCCAACGGCTGCGAGACGCAGCTCGGCACCGCGACGGCGTGCGCGAACTGCGGGTCGATGTGCACTGGCTCGACGCCCATCTGCAACTCGTCGATGGTGTGCGTGAACGGCTGCGGCACCGGTGAGATGCGCTGCGGCGGCACCTGCGCGAACCTGAGCAACAGCGTCACCAACTGCGGGATGTGCGGGCGGGTCTGCTCGTTTCCCAACGCCGCTGCGTCTTGCTCGATGGGCACGTGTCGCCTCGGCGCGTGCAACGCGGGCTTCGGCAACTGCGACGGCAACGACGCCAACGGCTGCGAGACGCCTCTCGGCACGAGCTCGGCGCACTGCGGTCGGTGCAACAACCGCTGCAACCTCGCGAACTCCATGTCGGCATGCATGGGCGGGTCGTGCGTGATCACGTCGTGCAACGCGGGCTTCGGCAACTGCGACGGGATGAACGCGACCGGCTGCGAGGTCGACCACTCGTCGACGGCCACCGCGTGCCGCGACTGCGCGACCCGTTGCGGCGCAGGAAACAACGCCACGGCGACGTGCGTGATGTCTGCGTGCGGGCTCGCGTGCACCACGGGCTTCGGCAACTGCGACATGAACAATCTCAACGGCTGCGAGATGTCTGTCGCGAACAACCCGCAGCACTGCGGCGCGTGCAACAACGCGTGCTCTCCGGCGCAGCGCTGCAACGGCGCGTCGTGCCAGGCGTGTCCGATGGGAGCGTTGCGTTGCCCGGTGTCGGGCAACACGTGCGTGAACGTGCAAACCGACCCGATGAACTGCGGCTCCTGCGGCAACGCTTGCTCCGAGCCGACGCCGTCGTGCGTCGCGGGCGTGTGCGCGAGTGGCTGCATGGCGCCGCAAATGCGCTGCGGCGGTGCGTGCGTGAACACGCAGACGAGCAACATGCACTGCGGAGCGTGCGGGACGACGTGCTCGTCCGGCGCGAGCTGCAACGCCGGCGCGTGCACGTGCGCCGGCGGCCGCGCGCTGTGCGGGCCGATGACGGCGCGGATTTGCTGCGCGGTCGGCGAGCGCTGCAACGCAGGCGGCTCGTGCGAGTTGATCCCCGACTCGGGCGTCGATACCGGCGTGGACACCGGCGTGGACACCGGCGTCGACACGGGAGCCGACACGGGCAACGACACGGGTAACGACACCGGCAGCGACACGTGATCGAGCGGCGCCGACCGCGCGAGTGCTGCTGCGTTGCGCTTCAGTGCGCGAGCGTCGCGCGAGCCTGACGGGCGCGAAGCACGAACTCGAGGGGAAACAACAGCGCGACGATCGCGGCCAACGCGGTCCACGGCGCGGCTGCGAGCGCGTGAAACAGACTCTCGGCGCCGTGCACGACACGGGCAGAACCCGCGACGAGGCTCGCGCCGATGAGCGAGAGCACCGAGGGCAACAGGGCGCGCGAGTTTTTCACGCACGCGAGCGCGAGCGCGGCGGCGGTGAGCCCGCAGATCGCGATCGAGTGCTCGGGCAACAGCCACGACGCGCCGATCGAGGTCGCGCCGATGACGTACGCCGCGGACGGATTGGGGGCGATGCGAACGGTCTCGCGAACGAGCTCGACGCCGCGAAACGCGACGGCGCTCGAGCGCTCGCCGGGCATCGCGGGTCGCACGAACGCGTGCGGGATCCTTCGCGACACCGAGCGGAGCCACTCGACCGCGGTAAAGGTCACCGCGAAGACCGGCACGAAGCCGAGCAACACCAGCGGCGCGCCGGCGTCTGCGATCCAGCGACGATCACCACCGGGAGGACCGCCGAGCCAGTCGCCGATTCCACACATCCAGAGAAGGACGCAGTGCATCCCGATCGCGCGAACGAGCCACGCGACCGAGACGCTGTGCTCGCGGTCGCTCACCGAGCGCACGTACGCGAGCATGATCGCCGAGAACACTGGAGCCCATGCGCCGAGCAGGCAGCTTGTGCGCCAGACGAGCGGTTCCGCACCGAATCCCATGCGGACCACGAACCACGCGACGAGCGTCGTCGCGACGAGCGAGAGCACGATGAAGGGACGAGTGACGCGCATCGAGAAACGCTAGCATCGAGGCGCGAAACGTTGCGCGTCGATTGCGCGACTCGCGCAATCCGCGCGCGAGCGCGTCAGCACGCGCGGTGCGAAATGCGCGGAAGGACCTTGTGAGGATTGAGCAAGTCGCGAGGGTCGAGCGCGAGCTTGATCGCGCGCTGCGCGGCGACGAGCGCGGGGGACTGCTCGAGCGTGAGAAAGTCGCGCTTCATCACGCCGATGCCGTGCTCGCCCGAGAGCGTCCCGCCGTGGGCGATGGTGCGCTCGAAGAGCGCGCGGATGGCGCGATCGACGCGAGGTCGCTCGTCCGGCGTGTTCCACAAGAGGTTCACGTGGAGATTTCCGTCGCCTGCGTGTCCGTAGGTGGGCATCACGATCGCTTCGCGCGAAGAGATCGCTCGCACGTCGTCGAGCAGCGCGGCGAGCTTCGACCGCGGCACGACGACGTCCTCGGACAGCTTGTGCGCCGCTCGCTTTCGCAACGCGCGCGAGAGCACTTTTCGCGCGGCCCACAGGCGCTCGCGGTCGCCCCCGTGCTTCGCGACGAGCACCGCGCGCGCGTGGCTCGCGTCGAGCGTCGCGCCGAGTCGCTCGAGCAGCGCGTCGCAGCGCGCTTCGTCGCCGTCGACCTCGATGATCAGCGCCACGGTCGCGTCCGGCGGGAGCGCGGCCGTGTCGATCTCGCGAACGCTCGCGCAGCAGAGCTCGTCGAGCAGCTCGACGCAGCGCGGGACGATCCCTGCGCGGAGCACCGCTTCGACCGCGAGGCCCGCGGCGTGCACCGACGCGAACGTCGCCAGCAGCGTTCGGACGACCTGCGGCGCGACGATCACGCGGAGCCAGAGCTCGGTGAACACCGCGAGCGTCCCTTCGCTGCCGACGAGCAGCGAGGTCATGTCGTAGCCCGTGACGCCCTTCGCAGTGCGTCGACCCACGACGAGCTCGTCGCCCTGCATCGTCACGGCGCGCATCCCCAGCACGTAGTCGCGCGTGACGCCGTACGCGAGGGCGCGCGGACCTCCTGCGTTTTCAGCGACGTTTCCGCCGAGCGTGCACCACTCGGCCGACTGCGGGTCCGGAGGAAAGAACAGCCCCTCGCGCTCGCACACCTCGTGGAAGCGACCCGTCACGACCCCGGGCTCGACGACTGCGTACCCGTCCGCGCGCTCGATGGACTTCACGGCGTCGAGCGACGTCGTGTCGAGCACGATCGAGCTCGTGACCACCGCCGATCCGCCCGTGCGCCCCGTGCCCGCGCCGCGAGGTACGACCGGCGCCCCGTGCTCGGCACACACTTTCAAGATCGTCGCGACGTCGCTCGCCGATCGCGGAACGACCACCGCCGCCGGAAGCACCACCTCCGCCTCGGACTCGTCTCGGCTCGCCGCGACGAGCGCCGCTTCGTCCGTGCGCACCGACGAGAGCCCCAAGCGTCGCTCCAATGCGATCACCGCGCGTTCGTGCTCGCGACGCACCATGGAGCGCGATTGTACGCGCCGGGCGGCGCTCGCGTTACTCGGGTCCGTCGAGCCAGGGCTCTCGCTGCTCGAGGATCACGCCGGGCAGCAAATTGCGCCGCGCGACGAGCACGTCACCCTCGCGGACCGCGAGTCCGATGGGCTGCGCGGGGAGCGCGAGCTCGCTTCGATCCACGAGCACGAGCTGCGTGTCCTCGATCGAGCCTTCGGGCGCCGGCGGTCGCTGCCCCTTGAGCAACGCGACGGCCGCCTCGCGGCTGACGCGCACTGTGGCGACGAGCCCCTCGAGCGCCGCCAGCGGAATCAACCGCGCGTGCGCCTCGGCCCTCGCGCCTTCGTCTTCGCGCGCTCGCCTCAAGCTCGCGCCGTCCATCGCGCGATCGACCGAGAAGACGCCCGATCGCGTCCGTCGCAGCGCCGTCAGGTGCGCGAGCGTCCCGAGCCGCGCCGCCAAGTCCCGCGCGAACGAGCGCACGTAGAAGCCCTTCGACACCGAGAGCGCGATCGTGGCGCGCGGTCCATCCGAGGTGAGCACCTGCACGTCGCGCAGCACGACTTCGCGCGGCGCGAGCTCGACCACCTCGCCTCGACGGACGCGCTCGTGCGCCGCGACGCCGCCCACTTTGATGGCCGAGACGGCAGGAGGCGTCTGCTCGAGCGCGCCCACCATCGATCGCGCCGCGGCTTCGATGGACGAGCGATCGGGCGCAGGAAGATCCACTTCTTTCGTGATGGTGCCGTCCGCGTCGAGCGTGTCCGTCTCTTGTCCGAACCGCACTTCGGCTTCGTACGACTTGTCCTCGGACGTCACCCAGGTCGAGAGCTTGGTCGCCTCGCCGACGAGGACGACGAGGACGCCCGTGGCCATGGGATCGAGCGTTCCCGCGTGGCCGACCTCGCGCGTCGCGAACGCGCGACGCGCCCACGCGACGACGTCGTGCGACGTGCAGCCGCTCGGCTTGTCCACGACCAGCACGCCGCAGCGCGGTGTGACGCTATTTTTTGCCATCGCCAGAGCCCTCGCCGCCCGCGCGCTTGGCGGAGGTCGAGAGCTCGCGCGAGACCTCAGCGAGCAGCGAGTCGATGCGCGCGTCCGCGTCCGCCGCGCTCGCCACACGAAATTCGAGCGTCGGAACGCGCCGCATCCCCAGCTTCGGCGCGAGCTTCGTGCGGATCGTCGACGTTATGGACACGAGCACTTTGACCGCCGCGCGAGCGCGGGTCTGCGCGTCGTCGTCGTCGAGCGCGCTCACGCCGATGCGCACGAGCGACAGGTCGTCCGTGGCGTGCACCCTCGCGAGCACGACGTTCGAGAGCCTCGGGTCCGAGAGCTCGCGCGCCATGAGTGAAGCAAGCTCTTCGCGCACGCGCGAAGCGACGCGCTCGGGTCGCCTGCGGTCATCCAGTTTGCGCTTGTTCATTCGGAGTCCTCGGTCTTCGCGTCGAGCGCGAGAAGGTCATCTTCGCCAAACGATTCGTCATCGGAGTACGAGAGCAGCTCGAGCTCTCGCCGCGTCACCATCGCGTCGCCTGCGTTGGCGATGGTCGATGTGCACTTCGACAAGAGCTCTTCGAGCAGCGTCTTGTCGCCGGACACCGCCGTCACTGCGATCTGCGCGCGCTGCCAGTGGTTGCTGTCCCCGACCTCGGCGACGCTCACGTTGAAGCGCGCCCTCGTGCGCTCGACGGCGCGCCGCACGACCGCGCGTCGGTCCTTCAGCGAATGAGCTGCGGGGATGTGCAGCGTGACCCTCAAGAGACCGACATGCATTCGCGCGACGTTATTCTTCGCCCCACGTCACCGCGAGGCCAGCCTCCGCTTCGACCGCGGCCTTGAGGGCGAGACGCAGCGCGCGCAGCATCGCCGCGGCGCTCTCGGTGGGGCCTGCCTCCCAATCGGGCTCGCGCTTCCCCGAGAGGATCTTCTCGAGCTCTTTGGGCTCGAGACCGACCTCGCCGGGGCGGAGACACTCGTGCGCGATGATGCGCGCGAGGACGTTCGCGGTGGCCGAGCGGTTCTCTTTGCGCAGGGTTTTTCCTGTGCGAATCGACATGGCCCGCGCGCGATCGGGCGAGAGCGTCGCGCGGGCGCTCTTGCGAGAGGTCCACTTCCACGGCTTGGTCGACAGCTCGGTCACCGCGTAGATCGCTAGCTCCACCGGGTCGCGCCCGGTCCACTCGTAGCTCCAAGAGCCCGGAAGCGGCTCACCGTCCTCGTCGATCAGCTCGAACTTCACCGAGCCCTGCTCGAGCACCGCGACTGTCGACGATACGCCTGCCCTCTTGACCACCATGCACCTCGCGCTTTGAACGACCTACAGTTTGCAGCTCCGCTTCGGGTTGGCGACAGGCTCGCTCCCTTTGGACTCATCGAGACGACGCTCGCCCTCAGTCTTGCCTGTCGGCCTTCCAACCTTCGGCTCCGCTGTCATGTCCGCGGAGCATTCGATCGTCTCCCTCGACGACCCCGCTCGTTCGCGCCGTTGCGGGCGCTCAGAGCTGAGCCGCGACCTCCTCGAGCTCGTACGCTTCGATGATGTCGCCCGGCTTGAGGTCCGCGTAGTTCTCGAGGCCGATGCCGCACTCGAAGCCCTGCGTGACTTCCTTCGAGTCGTCCTTGAAGCGACGGAGCGAGCCGAGCTTGCCCTTCCACACTTCGATCGAGTCGCGCACGAGTCGCGCGTTGGCCGAGCGTGTGATCTTGCCCTCGGTCACCATGCAGCCCGCGATCGTCCCGACCTTGGTGATCGTGAAGACCTGGCGGACCTCCGCCTTTCCGAGCGCCTTCTCGACGACCGTCGGCTTGAGCTGCCCGACCATGAGCAGCTTCATGTCTTCGATCGCGTTGTAGATGATGTCGTACAGGCGGATCGTCGTCTTCAGGCCCTCGGCGACCTGCGCCGACTTGCCCTGCGGACGAACGTTGAAGCCGATGATGGTCGAGGGGACCTTCGACGCCGCCGCGAGCTGAACGTCGCTCTCGGTGATGCCGCCGATGCCAGAGTGGATCACCTGGAGCTTGACCTTGTCGGTCGACAGCTCGGTGAGCGCCTTGGAGAGCGCTTCGACCGACGCGGGGGCGTCCGCCTTGATGATCACGCCGACGGTGATCGCTTGATCGCCTTCGATGTGCGCGCGGAGGACCGAGTCGAAGTTCGACGCCGCCGTCGCGGGCGTGACCTTCGCGTGCTTGGCCTTCTGCTCGTCCACGAAGCCTTGGACCTTCTTCACGTCGGACACGACGTAGAAGCGATCGCCCGCGCTCGGAACTTCATTGAGTCCCAACACTTCGACCGGCGTGCTCGGCCCCGCTTTTTGGATGGCCTTGCCGCGGTCGTCGAACATCGCGCGGATCTTTCCGAACGACGTGCCCGAGAGGATCACGTCGCCGGCGCGCAAGGTTCCGTCTTGGACGAGCATGCGCGCGACGACGCCCTTGCCCTTGTCGAGCGTGGCGTCGAACACCGTTCCGACGCCGGGCTTCTTCGGGTTTGCCTTGAGCTCGAGGATCTCGCTCTGCAGCGCGAGCGTCTCGACGAGCTCGTCGATGCCCACGCGCTGCTTCGCGCTCACCGGAACGACGAGCACCGTGCCGCCGTGCTCTTCAGCGATCACGTTGTACTCGAGCAGCTGGTTCACCACGCGCGTCGGGTTCGCGTTGGGCTTGTCGATCTTGTTCAGCGCGACGACGATGGGGACGTCCGCCTGATGCACGTGGTTGATCGCTTCGACCGTCGTCGGCATCACGCCGTCGTCCGCGGCCACCACGATCACGGCGACGTCCGTCGTCTCCGCTCCACGCGCGCGCAGCTTGGTAAACGCCTCGTGACCGGGCGTGTCGAAGAAGACCACGGGGCCCTTCTTCGTGTTGACGCGGTACGCGCTCACCTTCTGGGTGATGCCGCCGGCCTCTGCGTCGGCGACGCGCATCCCGAGGATCGCGTCGAGCAGCGTCGTCTTGCCGTGGTCGACGTGACCCATGACCGTGACGACCGGCGCGCGGTCCTCGAGATCTGCGGGCTCGTCCTTGAACACCGGCAACAGCGCCTTGATGGCGTCGTCGATGCTCACTTCGACGTTCTCCACTTCGTGGCCGAACGCCTCCGCGAGAAGCGCGGCCTCCGTCGCGTCGAGGGTGCTGTTGATATTGACGCCCTTTTTCAAGCCCATCGCCATGAGCTTGAGCAAGACGTCCGTCGCCTTGACGGACATCTGCTGCGCGAGCTTCTGGAGGCTGATCGATCCCTCGATCTTCACGACGCGCTTGTGCGCGGCGGTCTGATTCGCGGGCGGCAGCGACGGGCGCGCGCGGGGAACGAGCTTGCCGTTCGCGTCGCGCTGGAGCGTGCCGGGACGCTGACCGAACTGCCCCGGACCTGGCTTGCGTCCCGGAGCGTTCGGCGGCGTGCGGCGCGTTGTCGAGTTGTAGAGGCGCTTGGCCTCGACCTCGACGCTTCGCGCGACGTTGACGACCTGCTTTGTGACGGGATCCCAGTAGGAGATTCCCGACGGCGGCGGCGTCGAGACGCGCTCGCGGATGGTCGTATCGGTCTTGGTCACTTCAGGCTCGGTTCGCGTCGCCGGAGCAGCCGCGGCGGGCGCCGTTGGCGCAGCCGCAGCGGGCGCGCTCGGCGGCAGCGGCGCGCTCGTCGGTGCAGGGGTCGTGCGCGGCGCCGCGACCGGCGCAGCGGGCTCGGCCTTGGGCGGATCGACCTTCGCAGGCTCGATCTTCGCGGGTTCGATCTTCGTCGCTTCGACCTTCAATGGCTCGCTCTTCGGGGGATCGACCTTCGCGGGCTCGACCGGGGCTGGGGCTTCGATCTTCGCGGGCGTGGGCTTCGAGGCTTCGACCTTCGCGGGCTCCGGGTTGACGGGCTCGGCGCTGACGGGCTCGACCTTCGCGGGCTCGGTCTTCGGAGGCTCGACCTTCGCAGGCGCGGCCTTCGCGGGCTCGACCGCGGGCGCAACAGCGGCGACAGCCGGTGCGGCGGCGACGGGAGCAGGCGCGGTCTCGACCGGCGTCGACTCCACGTCGCCTTCGTCGGACTTTGCGCCCTTCTTCGTCTTGGTCTTCGTCGGCTTGCTCTCGGCCTTCGCAGCGACGGGCGCAGCGGGCTCGACCGCGGGCGGCGGCGCGGCGACCACGACGGGCTCGGCCACCACGACGGGGCGCGCGGGCTCGACGGGCGCGGGCGCTTCGACGACTTCGACACGCGCGGGCGCAGGTTCGCTCTTCGGCTCGCTCCGCGTGGGAGCGGGGGCGGGCGCAGGCGCGGCGGCTTGTGGGCGCGCTTTGCGAACGCGCTTGATCACGCCGTTGTCGAGCTGCACCTCGACCCACTCGTCGTTCTTCTCTTTTTGAAGCGACGACTTGATCCGATCGGCGACGTCCGTCGGGACCTTCGACATCATGTTCGACACAGGAATGCCGAGCGCTCGGATCTTCTGGACGACGGCGTCGTTGTCCATCCCGAGCTCGCTAGCGATCTGGTAGACCTTCACTGTCTGCGTCATCAGCCCTCCAACCCCGCGTATCGATCGATCGTCAAAACGAGCTCTGCGCTGACTCGGGGCTCCTCGACGGCGGCGATCGCGACCTCACCGCGGTTGAAAAGTGCCCCGAGCGCTTCGCGCGAACCAAACGCGCGCAGCGAAATTGTGCCGACCGCGAGCGACTGCGCTCGTGATCGTGTGTTGTCTCCGGCGTCCTCGGCGACGAGGATCAACGCCGCGCGGCCGTCGCTCGAACACTGAGCGACGGCGTCCATCCCGACCGCGATTTGTCGGCTGCGAAACGCGCTCGACAGAAGCCCGCGCGCCCGACGCGCGAAGCTCTCTCTCGCTTGGGCGACGATCGCCTTGGCGTCGACGGCGCGCGGCTCGACCTTGAGCGAGCGCTCTGCGGCGTGGCGCTTGGCTGCCGTTTCGATGCAGCTCTTCGTCGGGTGCACCCACGCGCCGCGGCCGCCGAGCGACGGCTTGGCGTCGACCGCGATCGCGCCGTCTGGCCCTTCGACGAGCCGGACGAGCGACGACCGATCCACGACCGCGCGACACGCGACGCAGGTGCGCTGCGCGGTCTTGCTCTCGTTGGGGGTCGTTTCGGTCACTTGCATGGGTGCTTTGCGTATTTCGCGGTCGTTGGGTCTTCGTTTGTTCTGCACTCAGCCTCGATTGGCGCGCGCCTCGTCGATCGCTTTGCCGTCGTTGTCGATGAAGTGAGCGGCGCTCTCCATGAGCGCGCGGAGCTTGCGTGCGGGCAACCCCGTCTCGCGAGCGAGCGCCTCGACGCTTCCGTCGCGGAGCTGCTCGACCGAGCGAACGCCCGCGTCGTCGAGCGCCTTGAGCACGGGCTCGGTGACGCCGCGCACGAGCGCGAGGCGCTGTCGATCGGACACCGGCTCGCTGCCCTGAACCGCCTCGCGCACGCGGCGCTGGCGATCGGACTCGAGCGCCGCGAGCGCGGCGTTCTTCATGCGCGCCGCGCCCTCGGCGCCGCCGAGGATCTGCACGGTCTGCAGCTCTTCGACCGACGCGTCGGCGAGGTCGTCGACCGCGCGGAAGCCGAGCTTGTAGAGCGACTGCGCGACCGCCGCGTTGACGCCTTCGATCGTCGAGAGCGCGTCGACCGCGTCCTTCTCGGTCTGGAGGAATTTGCTCTCCGCGATGATGTCGAGCTTCCAGTTGGTGAGCTGCGACGCGAGGCGAACGTTTTGCCCCTTGCGGCCGATCGCGAGCGAGAGCTTGTCGTCCGGAACGACGAGCTCCATCGAGCGATTTCCCTCGTTGATCGTCACGCGAGTGACCTCGGCCGGCGCGATCGCGTTGCACACGAAGCGCGCGGGGTCGGGGTCGAACGGGACGATGTCGATGCGCTCGCCGCGGAGCTCTTGCACGACGGCCTGCACGCGCGCGCCCTTGACGCCCACGCACGCGCCGACGGGGTCGACCTCGCGCTGCGTCGAGGACACAGCGATCTTGCTGCGGACGCCCGGCTCTCGCGCGGCGGCCACGATGCGGACGATGCCCTCGTAGATCTCGGGGACCTCTTGCTCGAAGAGCTTCACCAACAGACCGACGTCCGAGCGCGAGAGGATCACCTGCGGGCCGCGCGCCTCGCGGTCGATGTCCTTCAGGTACGCGACGATGCGCTCGCCGGGACGGTAGTTCTCGCGCATGACTTGCTCGCGCGAGCGGAGGATCGCCTCGGTCTTGCCGTTGAGGTCGACGACGATGTCGTGGCCGCGCTCGAAGCGACGGACGACACCAGTAATCAACTCGCCCTTGCGATCGCGAAACTCGTTGAAGACGTTCTCGCGCTCGGCGTCGCGCAGGCGCTGAATGATCACCTGCTTCGCGGCCTGCGCGGCGATGCGGCCGAAGCCCTTGCGCACCGACTGCAGCTTGAGCATGTCGCCGTAGCGCTTCTCTTGCTCTGCGGCCTTCTTCTCGTCCTCGGGGCGATAGAACACCGGAAACGCGAGCTGCTCGCCGGCCTCCGCTTCGAGCCCCACGCGCCGCGCGTCCTCGAACGAGATCTCCGTCTCGTCGTTGGTCACCACGTCGACGATGGTCATGTACTGAAAGAGGTCGACCTCGCCGGTCTTCTCGTTGAAGCGCGCGACAAGCTCGCGGGTCGGGCCGAGAAGCTTTCGAGCGGCGGACAAGATCGCCGTGCGGATCGCGTCGACGAACACCGCGCGATCGATTCCCTTGTCCTTGGCGACCTTGTCGATCGTCACGCCCAGGCTCGGCTCTGCCGGCGCGGCGGGCTGCGCCGCGGCTGTAGTCTTCCTCGTTGCCATCGCTTACCTCTCGGCCCCCGATGCCGCTCGCGCGCCATCGTGTTCCACGCCCTCGACCGGCTCACTCGTCGCGTTGTGCGACGCGCCAGCGCCCGCTCCGACGGCCTTCCGTCGGAGGTGTTCTTCATTGATCGCCCGCGCGCGGTCGCGCGCTTCGATGCGCTCTTGTCGCTTGGACCCCGAGCTCTTCGCCGTCGCCTTGCCGGGCTTCGCGGGCTTCTCGGGGATGATCGCGTCGAGCCGCGCTCGCGCGATGAGCGACGAGCGGAGCTCGAGCGTCTTGTTCGCCGTCTTCACACGCACGATGAATTCGTGTGCGTGCTCGTCGCCGCCGTCCATCGTCCCCGCGAGCGCGCCGCGCACGGTGCTCGGCCCCTCGAAGCGCGGGCCCATGTCGATCCTCGCGCGGAGCCCCGCGAACCGGTCGTAGTCAGCGCGCTTCTGCAACGGCCGCTCGGGTCCGGGCGACGTCACTTCGAGCTGGTAGGGCACGTCGATGACGAGCTCTTCCTTCGTCTCGAGCGCGTCGAGCATCGCCGACACGTCGCGGGTGATGTACGCGAGCACGTCCACCCCGACGCCCCTCGACGGGTCCTGCACGCGAGGGTCGCCGCCCTTGCGGTCGATCGTGATGCGAAGGAGACCGCGGCCAGCGCCCTGAAACCACTCGACCGCGACCAGCTCGACGCCGTGCACTTCGCACAGCGGAGCGATCTCGCGTTCGAGTTGTTTGGCCAGGGTGCTTCGCATGAAATCCAACGGCGCCACCGCGGGGCCCGTCGGTGCTCTTCAGCAGACCTTCCGTCGCGCACTCGGCGATCGATGCGCCGACTGCCACCATGGCAAGTGCGACGCGCCGTTGTCCCGAACGAGACGGCTCGCCAGACGAGGTTGAAATCGCCTTGTCCGACGGCGGAAGGAGGGGCCCTAGGTGACGACCAGGGAGTGGTTGCTCCGACCGCGGGCGAGCTTCTAGCAGACAACACCGTCATGCACAAGCGCGGCCTGCACGCGGAGTTCCCCGTGGACAGAACTCACGAGGCGCGCGGCGCTATTCCAACAACGGCGGCGCTCACTCTTCGTCGTCCGTCGCGAGGCGCGGCGCAGGCTCGCTGCTCACTTCGACCGAGGAAACCCCGCGAACCGTGCCCTCGGTCGCCGCACCAGGGTCGCGGAGCTGCGACGCGGGGTCGTCGTCGTCGGGTACATCGACGGAGGCGACGTGTCCTGTCGTCTGCGCCGGCGCGATCGGCTGCGCGCTCTTCAGGGCAGACGCCATGAAGCCCACGGCGGACATCGGAAGCACGATGCTCGCGCGCGGCTGCGGAAGCGCATCACCGAACCATTCGAAGAACTCGAACAGCCGCCCGCGTCGATCGTCGGGGAGCCAATCGAAGTTCATTCCACGGTCCGTGACCTCCCAATAGTGCGGCGAGTCGACGGCGAGCAGCTCGTCGCGGATCGAGGCGAGCCGCTGGACGTTTTCGTTGGCCATGTCCTTGTAGACCTGACGCGCGGCGGCTTCGTCGCCCCGGTGCAGGTAGTACGCCGCGAGCTTGATCTGCGCCTTTCGCACGCCGCGCAGCGCCGTCTCGCGCTTGGCGCCCTCGCCTTCTTTGTCGACCTGGAGAAACACCTTGAGCAGCTCGGGCCGCTCCTTGGAGTCGAGGTCGAACGCGAGCTCGTTGAGCGCGCACAAATCGTACGCCGCGGTCTCGAGCAGAAACCCGAGGTCCATGTTGAACGCGAGCTGGCCGTAGTACTTGAAGTGCCGCGCGATCGGGCCCGCGAGGCCGGGGGTCTTCTTGCGAAGCGCGAGCTCGCCCAGCAATCGGTACTGGTTGAGGACGTTGTATCCCGTGCGCACGTCGCGCGCGTTGAGCGTCGCGCGCAAGAACGTGTTGAAGAACTTCACCGAGAGGTCCCACACCGCGCGATCGTTGCGGTCGAGCGCGCGAACGGCCAGGTCGCGCACGTTGCTCGCGATGAGATAGTTGAGCTCGCGGTGCGTGTTGAGCGCTTGCCGGTACACCATCTCGTACTGGCGCAAGAGCATGAACTCGAACCACGTCTTGCTCTCTTCGATCTGCTCGAGCGCGACCGGCGCGAGGGACACGAAATCCGGGTCGCTTCGCACCGTCGCGCCCATCTTGAACCACGCGGGCGGGAGCGTCGGCTTGACCTCGAGGTAGTCCTTGAGCAGGTCCCCGATCGCGTTGATCGCGGCCATCGAGATGGCCTTGTCGTGGTGCACCATCGCGTTGAACGCGACGTCTGTGAGCTGCTCTGCAGACTCGCTCGCGGCGTGCTGCGCGCGCTCGACGTCGACGCGATCGCTCGACCGCGGGCCCGCTTCGACGACGCGCAGCGCCTCGCGACGAAGCCTTCGGATCACCTCGAGCGGCGAGACGAACGCCGCGACGTACGCGAAGTACGGCAAGAGCGAGAGCACCGAGGCCGTCATCAACGTCATCGCGAGCACCGACGCGACGCGCGGGACCATGCCCGCGCCCGCGGAGTAGCTCGCCCACATCGCCTGCACCGCCGAGACGACGTAGAGGCCCATCACGACGATGTTCGTGCGGGCCTTGAAGAAGAGCTCCGTGATCCGGTGCGTGTATCGGTTGGCCGCGAGCTCGACGATGATCGCGACCACCGAGATCGCGACGCCGAGCACCTGCCCGACGAGCTGCGCGACGTTGCCGAGGACCTCGGACTCGATGCCCGATTCAGCGTGGGAGATCGCGCGAAACAGGCTGCGCGCGCCGTCCGCCGAGTGTCCGACGCCCACCAGCACGAACACGCCGAAGGCCAAGACCGCGAACGGGAGCACCCAGTTGCGAAGCGCCCGCGCACGGACGCGCTTGTCTTCGTCCTCCGCCTCCATGAGCGGCGTGAGCGAGCGAGTGTTGTCGGGCTGAGACACGGCACGCGAGTGTGCCAGAGCTCCGAGGTGATGCGGGAGCAGAGAATGTGCTCAGCCGTCGCCAGACGAGAGCATTTTCGCGTCGCCGATGAACTGCAGATAGTAGTCGACCTCGCGCTGCGCCTCGAGCTCGCCGCCGTCGACCTTGTCCTTGAGCGCCTTCATCACCTCGCCGAGCCGCGGTGACGGAGCGACGCCGAACCGCTCGGAGATCGCGGTCCCGAGGCCCTTGGGCAGCGGCGGGATCCTCGCGTCCATCTCGCGCACTCTGCGGACGCGCTCGGCGAGCTCGGAGATCGACTCGAGGCCCTTGCGCTTGCGCTCGGGGCGCTTGGTCGTGATGTCCGCGCGCGAGAGGTCGAACAGATCGATGAGGCAATCGCCCATCTCTTTCGCGAAGCGACGGACCGCGCTGTCGGTCCACGTCCCGTCGTACTGGCTCGCGCGGAGGTGGTGCAAAATGAGCTCTCGAACGCGCTCGGCGAGCGTGTCCTCGCCGACGAAGAGCCGCGTGCGCGACTGCAGTCGATCGAACATCGACGCGCCGACCTCTGCGTGCCCGTGAAAGTGCACCTCGCCGTTCGGCAAGATCCTCCGCGTCTTGACCTTGCCGATGTCGTGCAGCAACGCCGCCCAACGCACTTCGACGCGGGGAACGCTCTGACGCACCACTTGCTTCGTGTGCTTCCACACGTCCTTGTGGCGCCACTCGCCGTCGCCGAAGCCGACCATCGCCTTCACCTCGGGCAAGAGCGCGTCGAGCGCGCCCGCGGCGAGCAGCGCGTCGAGGCCCTCTTCGGGGTGCCGCGCGAGGATCACGCGCTCGAAGCCGCGTCGGAGCTTGGGGATCTCGATCGTCGACCAGTCACCCACCGTCGCGGTCGGCGGCGGCGTGTATCCGCCCTTCTCCGCCACGCGAACGCACGCGTCCAGCGCCTCGAGCGCGCGATCGGCGCTCGGCTCGTCCGTGGTTGGCGGCGGCGCTGGGATCGTCGACTTGGGGTCGCGCGCGTCGGACTCGTTCATCGTCGTAGACATCGTTGCAGTACCATCAACCGGCTCGAATCGCTCGGGGGCGCGGACGCTACCACCCTCGCCCGCGCCTTGGGCGCCCATCGTCGCAGTCGCGACGGGCGCGCGCGCGAAGTACGCTCGGAGCCGTGTCCGCTGCGCTCTCTCGCCCGCTCGTCGCCTGCCTATCGGCATGGATCGCGCTGTTTGCAAGCGCTTGTTCGTCACCCCCAGCGACGGACGGAGGGGCAGACGCCTCGCCCGAAGCGAGCGACGGATCGGAAGACGCCGCGACTGACGCGAGCAGCGACGCGCGCGAGCCGCGGCGGTCCTGCGACCCGTGCCTCTACGACGAGCAGTGCGGCGTCGGAGGAACGTGCGACGAGCTCGACCCGATGACGGCTCCCTCGCTTCGAACGTGCCTCGCGCCGTGCGCGGTCGTCGGCGAGCCGTGCGACGCGCGCGGCGTCGCGGGACGTTGCGAAGAGGGACTCAACGGACCGGTGTGTCGACCCGGCGCGCGGTGCATCGCGTCCGCGCGAAACGCCGCGTGTCCGACGAGCGGCTGCGTGGGCCGCTACTCGCTGTGCGCAGAGGTCGGCGCGCCAGTGTGCCTCTCGCGTTGCGAGCGCGATTCGGACTGCGAAAACGCCTTCGCGCGGTGCCGTGTCGTGCCGCTGCGGGGCGGAGGATCGGCGCGGGCGTGCGTTGCCGACGCGGTCATCGGGCCCGACCAGTGTGGTCGCGCTGCCGTCAACGACCGCGGAATCGGCGCGCCCTGCGACCCTTCGTGCGCCTCGGGGCTCTCGTGCGAGCGCGGGCTCGCGGCGGGCGGCGCGCCGTTCTGCACGGTCGCGTGCCGGGACTCGAGCGAGTGCGGTCCGAACGCGCGATGCGCCATGATTTCTGGCACACAAAAGTGCGTCCCCGATGACTGCTCGCCGTTCGAGACGCGCGCGGACTCGATGCTCGATCGCGCGTTGACCGCCGCGATGCGGACGCGCTCGGAGCTCTTCTACTCGCGCACCGACCTCGACGCGTTCGGGACCAACGTGACGCGCGACCGCTTTCGATTGCCGATCTTCAGCCGCGTTCACCGCGATTGGATGGCGGGCGGCCGCTGGGCGCGCGACGTCGGCCCTGCCCTCGACGCGCGCGCGACGTCCCTCTCGGGCGCGCTCGCGTCCGCAGCCGGACTTCGCGCCGATGGGTCCGTTGCGTCCGTTGCGCTCCCTGCGCCTGTGTCTTCGACCGCCACGCTCGCGGCCGCCATCGTCGCGCTCGACCGCGCCGCAGGAGGAACGCTCGAGCCAGCCGCCGCGTCCGCCGCGATCGCGACGATCCCCGAAGACCTTCAGCGCGCGCTCGCGCCGGTGTTCACTGCGATGGCCGACGCGCTGCGCGCGCGCGACGCGGGGGTCCTCGCGCCGTTCTCGATGGAAGAGCGCGAGCGGTACTTCGGGATCGCCCCGCGACAGATCCTCGCGGGCTTCGACGGCTTCGACCCGCGCAACGGACGCGACCTCGGCGTGATCCTCGGCGACGTGGCGCTCCCCGTCGAGAGCGCGCTCGCCCTCGCGCGCACGATCGAGTCGATTTCGTGGGCTAGTTTTCGAGGTCGGACGATCCCGCCCGTGCTGCTCTCGACGGCGGCCGGCGCGATCGTCGTGCGCGGCAGCGGCGCGGACCGATACGAAGGCGCCGAGCTCGCGCAGGTCGCGTTCGCCCTCGACCTCGGCGGCGACGACGAGTACCTCGCGCCCGTCGCGGCGAACCAGAGCTACCGCAACGGCGTGAGCGTCGCGATCGACGTCGACGGGCAAGATCGATACGGGTACGTCGAGGTCCCTCACTCGCTCGACGCGCTGGGATTTCTCCCGGCGGATCAATCGGGCCGCGACCTTCGATCGCGCGCATCGCGGAGCGACACGTTTCGCCAAGGCGCCGCGCGGTTCGGCGTCGCGCTCCTCTACGACTTCGGAACCGGCGGCGACCGCTATCGTTCGCTCCGCGGCTCGCAAGGCTTCGCGGCGCTCGGCGTCGGCGGCCTCTACGACGAGGGCGGCGACGACGAGTACAGCGTCGAAGCAGGAGGCCAAGGCTCTGCGGTGCTCGGCGTGGCCGCGCTCGTCGACGCTTCGGGCGCAGACCAGTACACCGCGTGGACCTTCGCGCAGGGCTTCGGCTACGTGCGCGGCGTCGGCCTCCTCTACGATCGCGACGGGGCCGATCGCTTCGTCGCGAGAGAGACGCCCGTCGCCTATCCGTCCCCGCAGAACCCGATGGTGAACACGTCGTTCAGTCAGGGCGCCGGGTTCGGACGGCGCGCGGACTCCGTCGACAACATCAACATGTCGGGCGGCCTCGGCGTGTTGCGCGACCGCGCCGGAGGCGATCGCTACGCGGCGTCGATCTTCGGCCAAGCGACGGGCTACTGGGGCGGTATGGGGCTCTTGCTCGACGGCGCTGGCGACGACGAGTACGACGGGCGATGGTACGTCCAGGCGGGAACGGCTCACTTCGCGTACGCGGCGCTCGTCGACGGCGGAGGCCGTGATGTTCACAACATGACCGCGTCGAGGCAGAACATGACCGCAGGCGCAGGCCACGACTTCTCGGTGAGCTTCTTCTTCGCGGACGGCGCCGAGGCCGACACGTACAACGTTCCGAACCTCGCGCTCGGCGCAGGCAACGCGAACGGCGCGGGATTCTTCGCGGAACAAGGCGGCGACGACGTCTACCGAGCTGCGAGCCCTCTCTCGCTCGGCAACGCGGCGTACGAGAACTTGATGGACACAGGACGACTCATGCGACGCACGTGGGGCGTCTTCTTGGACGGCGCGGGCGCGGACACGTTCGACCGCACGATGCTGGGGCCGGTGCGCAACGACGCGACCTGGACGCAGCGCATCCACGACACGGCCACCAACGAGACGGGCATCGGCGCGGACGGCGACGCTCCGCTCGGACTGTGAGCGCGAGCGGCACCATGCCCAGAGTGTTCTTCGAGAGAACGAAGCTCGAGGTCGACTGGCCCGAAGGCGGATCGCTCGTCGACCTGTGCGATCGCGAGCCGCGCGCGGGGGTTCCCTTCTCGTGTCGACACGCCAACTGTGGAACGTGCCGCGTCGAAGTGCGCGAAGGCCTCGAGCTCTGCGAGGCGCCCGACGACGACGAGCGACAGCTTCTCGAGCACCTCCGCGCGGACAGCGACCGCATTCGCCTCGCGTGTCAGCTCCGCGTTCGCGCAGGCGACGGCCGGCTGCATCTCTGGGTCACGCTGTAGCGCGAGCGTCTCAGTGCTCGCCCATCGCCGCGCGAAACGCCGCCCGCGCGCGCAGCCAATCGGTGATGGCGTCCACCTGACGCACGCGCGCCTCCGCCGTGGCTTGCTCGCGTTGATTGACGAGAAAGATGTTCGAGTCGCCCTGGCGAAAGCGCTCGCGCTCGGCCTGCTCGACTTGCGTCGCGACGTCCACCTCGCGCCGCGTGATCTCGACCCGATCGAGCGCCGCGCGGAGCTGCGTCGCCGCGTCGCGAACGTCCGCCACGACGCGGTCTCGCGCGAACGTCTGCTGCGCGTCGATGCGCGAGAGCGTCGCTTCCGCCGATCGAACACGGCCAATCTGCTGGCGCATCACGAGCGGGACCTCGAGCACGACGCCCGCGGAGACCTCCGTTCGGCCGCGCGTGTCCGAGGTCGAAAACGAGCTGCCGATGTCCTGCGACACCTGCGCGACGACGTCGATCGCGGGGAGCATCTGGTTGCGCGCGACGTCGACCTCCACCCTCGCCTGCGCCCGTTGCGCGACGAAGCGCGCGAGCTCGGGGCGCCGCGCGACGGCCTCGTCTTCGCGCGCAGGTTGCCCCGCGAACGCCGTGAACGCGAGGTCCGGCAGCGGGAGCGAGGACGGGAGCTGCGGCTCGGTCGCGAGCAGCGGTCGCCCCTCGGCGTCGCGATAGTAGAGCCCGAGCTCGATCGCCGCGCGCTGCAGCGCTTGCAGCGCGTTGACCACGCCAGACTCGCGCGAGAGCACGGTGCGCTGGTTGTCCTGCCACTCGTAGCGAGGGAGGTCGCCGGCCTCCGCGCGCGTGCGCAAACCGACGTCGCGATCGCGCGCCACACGCAAGAGGTCCCGCGCGATCGAGAGCTTGCGGCCCGCTGCGGCCCACTCCCAGTAGCGAACGGTGGCGACCCGCGTCGCGTCGATGCGCGTGCGCAAGAGGTCGGCCTCGGCGATCTGCCGTCCCTGACCGCGCACTTGAATATTGGCTCGCCGACGATCGATGATCCCGTTGCGGAGAATGGGGACCGTGAGGCCCGCCCTCACCTCGCCGCCCGTGTTGGTCTGGAGGTTTCCGTAGTAGTCCGGGATCCCGGCAGAGCCGGGGACGAGCGGCGCGCCGAGCCGATAGCCAGCGAAGACCGAGATGCCCCACAGGGGTGTCGGCTGCTCGACGCTGACGTCGACCGTTCCGTAGCGGTAGTAGCCGACGGGATAGATCATTCCCCGCGCGCGGAGCTGCGGGTCGAAGCCGCCCTCGGCCGCGAGGAGCTCAGCGTTGGCCGCGTCGCGATCGCGCTCGGCCGCCACGAGCGTCGGGAGCACGCGCTGCACGGAGTCGACGACGGTGCGCAGCTCGAGCGAGGACTGCGACGGCTGCGCGACCTGGCCCGACGGAGCGACCTGCGCGCGGGCGTGCGCCGCCGACAGCACCGCGACGAGCGCGAAGGCGACTTGATTTCGTGTGACGATTCGAGACGCCATCACTTGCCTCCCGTGCCCGTGGTCGACGACGAGGCGGACGAGGGCTGCGGCGTGGTGCTCGGCGGCGTGGACATCGCCGGCGGAAACCCGTTGAACTGGCGCCAGAGCTCCCAGCCGATGCGAACGCGATCGAGCAAGAACCACCCGTTCGCCCGCACGCCCTGGCGGAGGTATCGCGGGTGCGGCCAGGGCTCGTGACCGTCGGGGACGACCACCACGCGGAACTTTCCACGGCCGTCGTCGGCGGCGTCGACGAGCGCGACGCGCCCGCCGAACGTTCCCACGGACACCGAGGGCCAACCGCCGAACTGCACCGCGGGCCAGCCCTCGAACTGCAGTCGGACGTGGCGTCCTTCGTACACGAGCGGGACGTCGTTGCCGTCGACCCACAGCTCGACCGCGCGATCGTGCGTGTCCGGGACGAGCACCGCGATCGCGTCGCCCGCCTTGACCATCTCGCTGCCCTGCGCCGCGACTAGGCGAAGGATCGTCCCGTCTCGGGGCGCGACGATTTGCTGCGCCGCCTGGCGCGCGAGCCGCACGTCGATCTGGGCGATGGACGCGGTCGCAGAGGCGACTTCGCTCTCGGCCGAGGCGCGCGAAGCGCGGGCGTCGTTGATCGACGCGAGGCCGTCGGTCCCTGCGCGAGAGCGATCAGCGCTGAGGGCCGCGCGCTCCGAACGCGCCGCGTCGAGCGAGTTCTGCGCGCGCAGCGCCTCGAGCCTCGTGCGCGCCGCTTCGAGCTCCGCGAGCTCGACGTTGCGCTGCGAAGTGAGCCCCTGCGCGACGAGCCCGCGCTGACGGTCGACGTTGAGCCGCGCGGTGTGCTCAGCGGCCTGCGACGCTTCGAGCGCGCGTTCGGCAGCGCGGAGGCGGTCTCCCGCCATGCGTGCGCGGAGGTCCGCGGCGCTCATCGCGTTCGACCGAGACATCTCGAGGGCAGACACGCGCGCTTCGATGCCCGACACGCGCGCTCGCGCGGCCTCGAGCCTCGCGATCGCCGCTGCGCGCTCCTGGCGAAGTCGGTTCATGAGCTCCGGATCGTTGTCGGTGATGTCAGCGATACGGTCGCCCATGCGCACGTGCGTCCCTTCGCGGACGTGCCATCGCGTGATTCGCCCTTCGATCGGCGCCTCGATCGTCTGCTGACGCTCGAGCGGCGCGTAGGCGATCACCCTCCCGCTCCCGTGGACGTTTTGCACCCACGGAACGAAGTAGAGCAGCACGGGGATGCAAAGAATCGCCGCCGCGATGATCCGCGTAAACGTCTGAATCGAGTTCGGCGTCTGCACGAGCAGCATCGAGCTCGGCACTGGATCACGCGTCGAATCGCGCTTCGAATCGTCCTGCATGGTCGTGGTCCTCACTGAGCGTTGGGGCTGCGGGGCATCTCGGGGCGCACTTCTTCGACGCGTCCGTCGACGACGCGCCACACGTGATCGCAGCGCCACATCAGGTCCGCGCGGTGCGTGATCACGAGCAGCGTCCAGGGCGCGGTGCGCGAGAAGAGCGCTTGCACCGCGTCGGCGCGCGGGCCCTCGTCGAAGCCGTCGAGCATCTCGTCGACAACCACCAGCGACGGGCCGCCGACGATCGCCCGCGCGAGCATCAGGCGGCGCAGTTGCCCCTGCGTCATCGGGTCTCCCTCGCCGTCGAGCGTCGTCGCGAGTCCGTGCGGAAACGAGCGAACGACCTCGAGCAAGCCCACCTGCGCGAGCGCCTGTCGAACGTCCTCGGCGCTGAGCTCGTCGCGGCCGACGCGGATGTTGTCCTCGATCGTCCCCTCGAACACTTCGACGCCTCGGACGAGCGAGACGCGCGAGCGCCACGCAGACGGAGCCACTTCGCGCACGTCGACGCCATCGACGAGGACGCTCCCGCTGTCCGGATCGCGGAGCGCGTAGATCATTTCCGCCAGCACGCTCTTGCCTGCGCCGTGCGCGCCGACGAGCGCGATGCGCTCCCCCGGCTGCGCGCGCGCTGTGGCTCCGCGAAACACAGGCTTCGACGCGACCGAGAGATGCAAATCGCGAAGCTCGAGCACCGCGGGACCGAGGCCGTCGGGCGGCGATCCACCCTCCGAGCGCTCGGCCTCGAGGTCTTGCAGATAGCCAATCTTGTCGGCCGCAGCGAGCAGGTCGTAGTAGCTCTCGAGGTGCTTTCCAAACTTCGCGAGGCCCGCGACCACCGTCGTGACGACGAGCTCGCTCGCGACGAGCTGCCCGAGCGTGAGCTGGCGGTTGATCACGAGCCAACCGCCCACGCCGAGGAGCGTCGCGCTCGCGAACGCCTGCAGCGCCACCGAGCCGATCACCTGCCGAACGAGCACACGAAAGTGATCCTTGCGCGCGTGCAGGTAGTCTCCGACGAGCGCGTCGACGCGGTCGAGCGCGAGCGCCGCGCCTGCGTCCGTGCGAAACGTCGACCGATTGCGCGCGAGGTCCTGCAGAAACGACGCGACCGCGTGCTTCGCGTACGACTCTTCGATCGACGAGCGCACCGCGCCGCGGCCGAGTCCGAACACGATGATGCCCACCGACACGAGCAGCATCGCGTCGAACGCGAGCAGCACCGGGTGGTAGAACGCGAGCAGCACCATCCCGACGATCGCCTGCAAGACGATCGACAAGCCGTCGAGCAACAGCGACGCGCCCGCCTTCTGCACGGTGAGCACGTCGAAGAACTTGTTGACCACCGAGGGCCCGAGCGAGCCGTCGAACTGCGACTCCTTCGCGCGCGGGAGCCGCTCGGCGAGGTCGAGCGCGAGCCTCGCGAACACGCGCTGCTGAATGAGCTCGACGAGCCGCGACTGCATGACCTTCAGAAGGCCCACGAACGACAGCCCGAGAAACACGAGCGCCGTGAGCACCACGAGGGGCTGCAGCAACGTGCCGAACGCGACGTTGTTCACGAGCGTCTGCACGGCGACGGGCATCGCGAGCGAGAGCGTTCCGATCGCGACGGCGTAGAGCGCGACGGCCCAGACGTCCTCGCGCTCGAGATAGAGCAGCGCGCCCAGTCTCTGCGCCGCGGTCCGCTTGTTCGATTCAGCGTGTGTCGCCATCGGCCGCGCTGCTGAGCAGGACTCGTGCCGATTGACAACGCTTAGTCAATTTACAGCCCGAACCGCGATTCTCCGGCGCGGCGCTCGACTGTCGGTCCTGACCGACGTGCGACCGTCAGTCGCAGTGCGACTGGATGTCGCACGCGCTCGAAACAATCGAACGATCCGCGCAACGAGCCGCTCGGCGCGGCATCACCCGTCCGCGTCGGGCTCGTCTTTGTCCTCGAGCGACTCGCCCATCCAGCGTTGAATCGTGCGGCGGTTGATCCCGAGCATCGCCGCTGCGCGCTTCTTGTTTCCGCCGAGGCGCTCGAGCACGTGCGCGACGTAGCCGCGCTGAAGCTCATCGAGCGTCATCAATCGCTCGGCCGCGCGCTCGAAGAGCTGCACGCCCGAGTCCGGCTGCACGTGCGGCGGAAGGTCCGACGCGGCGATCCACTCGTCCCGCGACAGCGCGACGGCGCGCTCGATCACGTTCTCGAGCTCGCGCGCGTTGCCCGGCCACGAGTACGCGACGAGCAGCTGCGAGGCCTCCCGCGACAGCCCGCGCACGACGCGCCCCGCGCGCTCGGACGCGCGTCGCAAGAAGTGCTCGGCGAGCGGCAGGACGTCTTCGGGCCGATCGCGCAGCGGCGGAACGTGAACCTCGATCACCGCGAGTCGATAGAAGAGATCCTGTCGAAAGCGCCCTTCTTTCACGGCCGTTCGCAGGTCGTGGTGCGTCGCGGCGACGACGCGCACGTCGAACGCGACGGACTTGTTCGCGCCCACGGGACGAACCTCTCGCTCGGCGAGCACGCGCAAGAGCTTCGCCTGCAGCGCGAGCGGAAGGTCGCCGACTTCATCGAGCAAGAGCGTCCCTCCCTCGGCCTGCACGAAGATCCCCGGCTTGTCCGCGCGCGCGTCGGTGAACGCGCCCTTCACGTGCCCGAACAGCTCGCTCTCGAGCAAGGTGTCGGGCACGGCGGCCATGTTGATCGCGACGAACGGCTTCGGCGACCGACGCGACGCCTGATGCAGCGCGCGCGCGACGCGCTCCTTGCCGCTGCCGCTCGGTCCGGTCACGAGCACGGTGGATGGGCTGTCGGCGACGCGACGGACGAGGTCGACGATGTCCGCGAGGGCGCTGGATTTCCCCACGATTCCATCGATCCCGGTGTTCGTCGCGAGCTCGCGTCGCAGGCGCTCGACCTCGCCGCGCAGCGACCGCGCTTCGATCGCGCGCGAGAGCGCCGCGCGGACAGCGCTCGGCTCGACGGGCTTGGTGAGGACGTCGTAGGCGCCAGCGCGCACGAGCTTCACCGCGAGATCGACCGTTCCGTATGCGGTCATCGCGACCGTCGCGATACGCGGGTCGGTCTTGCGCGCGTGCTCGATGATCTGCATCCCAGTGCCGTCGGGGAGCTGGTAGTCCGTGAGCACGACGTCGACCGCGCCCTCGTCGAGCTTCACGATCGCCTCGCTCATCGTGGCGACGATGGTCGCCGAGTACCCGTCGCGCGCCGCGAGCGCTTCGAGCGCGACCAAGAGCGCGGGGTCGTCTTCGACGATCAGCAGCCGCGAAGAACCGTTGGCGAGAGCAGTGCGCATCGAACGAGGGTGAGTGTACGGCAGAACGCTGCGCGCTTTTCGGGCATGCTCGCGCCGACGCGATGAACTACGCCCAGAAGAAGCTCGCTCGGCGCCTCCAGAGCATGCTCGTGCTTCCCGTGCTCCTGGGAACGGCCGCGCTCGTGCTCGTATCGTCGCTTCGGCAACGGGGCGCCCTTCGAGAACACGGCTCGAACCGAGGCGACGACATCGCTTCGCGCGTCTTGTCCGAGCAGACCGTGTTCGCGGGCATCGAAGGCGCGATCGTCGCGTTCGTCATCGTGCTCTCGATTTCGTGGGTCGCGCGGCAGATCGGCCGCGAGCTCGGCGCCGTCGTCGAGGCCTCCGAACGGATCGGAAAGAAGAACTTCGCCACGCGCGTCGCGGTCGAGAGCCGCTTGGGGCTCGAGCGCGTCCCCGAGGCGTTCAACGCGATGGCCGCGAAGCTCGAAGAGGCCGAAGAGAGCCTCGCTCGCGCCAACGAGCGCGCGCGCGAGTTCGGCGAGCGTCTCGCGCACGCGCAGTCACTGGCAGCGGTGGGTCAGGTCGCCGCGTCCATCGCGCACGAGGTGGGCTCGCCGTTGAACGCGATCCTCGTGACGGCGCGGCTCGCCGCGGAGGACGAGCAGCTGCCCGACGGGACCAAGCGCAATCTCGAGTCGATCGCCGCGCAGAGCGAGCGCATCGGAACGATCCTCCGCAAGATGCTCCAGCTCGCGCAGCCGCCCGTCGAAAAGTCTGGTCGCTGCGACGTCGTCGTGGTCGTTCGCGACGTCGTGACCTTCGTCGAAGCCGTGCTGCGACGCGCGAAGATCACGCACAAGCTCGAGCTCCCGAGCGCGCCGCTCTTCGCCGCGATTCGCGCGGACCAACTGCAACAGGTGCTGTTCAACCTCGTCGTCAACGCGGTGCAAGCGCAGCCCTCGGGCGGCAGCGTGCTGATCGTCGCGCGCGCGGACGGCGGACGGGTCCGGATCGAAGTGCGCGACGCGGGCCCGGGCATCGCAGACGAAGACCTCCACCGCTTGTGGGAGCCGTTTTTCACGCGGCACCGCGAGCAAGGAGGCACGGGCCTCGGGTTGCCCGTCGTCAAGCACGTCGTCGAGCGCGTCGATGGAACGGTCGCCGTCGAGCGCGCGCCCGAAGGCGGCGCGTGCTTCGTGCTGTCGCTCCCCGCGGCGACCGACGCGCGATCGAGCGCTTAACCGCCGGCCTGAATCGCGATCCCGAGCTTCTGTCGGAGGTAGAAGTACTCGTCGCTCACGGCGAACGCGATGAGCTCGCGCGTGCGGTCCTTCGCGGGCAGCGGCGACTGATCCTCGGGCGTCGCGCGAATCACGGCGAGCGCGCGCGGGAGGTCGTTCGCGAGCACGAAGCCCACGCGATCGGACGTGAGGTCGACCGCCGTCGTCCAGCGCTTGAGGTCGAGGGCGTTGTCGAGGTTGAGCAGCTTCGTGACGAGCGACGTGAGGTGCTCGTACGACGGACCCGTGACGTGCTGCTTGATCGCCGCGCCGTTTTCCTGCACCGCGCCCATGAGCTCGGGCGCGATCGGAAACGCGGGATTGACCGTGCGAATCGCGGCGAAGAGCCACGCGCGAAGGCCCGTTCCGGTGGGGACGAGCTGGCGCACGAAGTGACCGCCGCGGAAGTACGCCATCTTGCTGCCGACGATGAAGGCCAGCGCTTGCGCGGGTCCTCCGCCGAGCGCCGCGCGTCCGAGCACGAACGACGGCGGGCTCGTGAGCATCACGTTCAAGCCCGAGTCGTCGGCTTCGTTGACGTACACGGGCGGGTTCTTCAACCCGAGCGTCCCCGCGGCATAGTGAATCGTGCGCGCCATCGCGCTGCCGTGCGCCGACGCGTCGATGATCTGCGACTCGGTGACGCCGTACGCCTCGCGCTTCTCGGCGCGCGTCGCGAGCAGCGCGGGCAAGATCGTCGTGAAGATTCCCGTGAGCAGCGGATCTTGCGTCGGGTGCGCGAGCGAGCGCGACCAGAGGTCTTCGCTCACCTTGTCGTTCGCCGCGGCCGCCGCGTCGCTGCGGAACTTCTTGAAGAAGCCCTCTTCGTCGGGCTCCGCCGCCTTGAGCGCCGCGAGCGCCTGGCACAAGCACCACGCCTCGTCCGGCTTGCGCGCCGTCGTGTAGAGCTTGCGCAGCACTCGGTAGTGCTCGCCGCGCGTCGGGTCCTTGGCGACCACGGCTTTTTGCGCGCGAATCGCCTTGTCGATGTGCTTCTTCGGCTCGCGCAGGTACAGCGCCGCGAGCTTGTCCGTGAGCTCGAGCGACGGGTCGAGCTCCTGCGCTTTTTCGTAGGACGAGATCGCGTCGTCGGTCTTGTCCGCTTGCGACGCGATCGCGTCTCCGAGCGCCGCGTACCCGCGCGCTTGGGCGGTCTTCGCGCCGTCTCCCGTGAGCTTCGAGAGCGCCTTCTTCGCCGCGGACTCGAGCAGCGAGAACTCCTTGCGCGCGACGCGCACCTCCGCGAGCCCCTCGAGCGCGCGGATCGACGTGGGATCGTACTCGAGCGCGCGCTCGTAGTAGCTCGCCCCCTCGTCGGGGCGGTTGAGCTGCTGCGCGCAGAGCTGCGCCGCCGTGAGGTAGTACTTCGCGAGCTGCGAGCGGTCGTCGACGAGGTCCGCGAGGCGCAGGATCACCTCGACGAGGCGGCTCCAGTCCTGGCCCTCGCTGTAGAGCTGCACGAGCTTCATCAACAAGCGACGGTCATCGGGCCGCGCTTCGAGCGCGCTCATGAACGCGCGCGCCGCCTGCGCCTTGTCCGAGAGCTTCGTCGCGTACAGCTCGCCGAGCTCGATGTAGAGGTCGTAGCGCTTGTCCGCCGGCGCGTGCTCGGCCTTCTGGCGTCGAACGCGCGCGACCTCCTCCCACTTGCCCTGCTGGCCGTACGCGTCTGCGAGCGAATCTGCAGCGTCGATCGACGCAGGGTCGAGCTCGACCGCCTCGTTGAGGACGCGCACCGCGGCCGCGGCGTCGCCGAGCTTGCTCGCCGCGCGACCGAGGTTGGTCAGCACCTGCGCGCGCTCGGGCCGCTCCATCTCTTTGCCGTGCGTGAGCACGAGCGCCTCGTAGTCCTTGCGCGCTTGCTCGTAGCGACCGATCGCAAACGCCGCGTCCGCTGCGGATTTTTGCACCGAACGATCGCCCGGCGCGAGCTCGCGCGCCTTGGCAAACGCGTCGAGGGCCGCGGCTTCGTCTCCGCTCTTCGCGAGCGCTTGGCCGTACTTGAGCGCGACGCGCACGCCCTCTTCTTTGCCGAGCTCTTTGACGCGCCCCGCGCGTTGCGCGAGGAGCTTCGCTGCCTCTGCAAACTCGCCGGCGTCGAACTTGAGCTCGCCGAGCATGGTGGAGGCGTCTTCGTTGGTCGAGTCGAGCAGGACCGCCTTCTGCGCGGCCTCCATCGCCTTCGCCGGGCTCTCGACGCGGTCGCGGTAGATCTTGGCGACCTCGGTCCAGAGCTTGGCGCGCTGGTTGGTTCCGTCGGCGGCCTCGATCTCGCGCTGGAGAATCTCGATCGCGCCCTGCGCGTCTCCGCGCGACGCGTAGAGATCACGGAGCCGCGCGGTCGCAGGCCCGTAGTCGTCCACGGCGTCGAGCGCGCGCTTGTAGCGCTCGATCGCGCCGTCGAGGTCGTGCTTGTCTTCGAGGATCTTTCCTGCGCGAACGAAGGCCTCGGCCTTCTCTTGCGGCGTCTTGGCCTGCGCCGCGAGCATGTCGAGCGCCTGCGCCGCCGCCTTCACGTCGCCCTTGAGCGCGCGGACCTTCGCGGCGCCTTCGAGCGCTGCGTTGTTGGTTCCGTCCGCTTCGAGCGCCTTCTCGAACGCCTCGCTCGCTCGGTCGATCGAGCCGATCGGATCGAGCAGCACGCGTCCGCGCTGCGCGTGGAGGTCCGCCTTGCGCGTGGACGACTCGACGATCTGCGCGTGACGATCGAGCAGGTCGACGAGCTGCTCCCAGTGACGCGTCACGCGATAGAGCCGCGCGAGCCCCGTCAGCGCTGGGTCGTTCGACTGGTCGATCGCCAGCACGCTCTCGAACGACGCGGTCGCCTTCGCGTGATCGACGAACTCCTCTTCGTAGATCGCCGCGACGCGGTTGTAGAGCTCGATCTTCTGCCGCGGCGTCGCCGCGACGCCGATCTGCGCTTCGAGCACGTGGAGCAGCTTCTCGTTTTGCCCCGTGCGCGCGTAGAGCCGCTCGAGGCCCTTCAGCGCCGTGATGTTCTTGCCGTCCTCCGCGCGCGCCTTCTCGTAGAAGTCCGCCGCCTTCGTGTCGTCCTTGAGGCGGTCCTCCCACGTCTCGGCGATCTCGCAGAGCGCCTCGCTGCGCGCCGCGCCCGTGAGCGCCTCGGACTTCTTCTCGAGCAGCGAGACCAAGCTCTTGTAGTCGTCTTGCGAGATGTAGATGCGCTCGAGGACCTGCAGCGCCTTGGCTTGCGCCGGGTCATCTGCGAGCACTTTTTCAGCGATTTCGCGGGCGCGCTTGTCGTCGCCCACGCGCGCTTCGATGATGTCCGCGGCCTCTGCGCGATAGTCGCGCGCGCGGATCGGGCTGCCTTGCGCGTCCGCGCGCTTCAAGAGCACCGCGACGAGCTCGGGCCACTGCTGCGCCTTGCGATAGATGTTCGCGGCGCCGTCGAGGGCTTGGTCGTTGTTCGGCTCGAGCGCGAGCGCCTGCGAGTAGCAGTTCGCCGCGTAGTCCGGGCGCGAGAGCTTGTCCGCGTACCAGCCGCCGAGGAGCACATAGAGGCGCGAGCCCTCGGACGGATCGCGGCCCTGCGCGCTCTGCGAGAGCGTCGTGAGCACTTCGTTCCACCGGGCGACGTCGCTGCCCGCGAGGCGCTCGATCTCGCGCGCGTACTCGTCGACGTGCGGAGCGCTCGAGACCGCTTCGCTCGCGGCCACGAGGGCGTTTTCGCTGTCCTTCAGCTCGACTTCGTAGACCTTCGCGAGCTCGTGGTAGAGCTCGGCCTTCTTGTCTGCGAGCTTCTCTTGATCGGCCTCTTCGAGCAGCAGCTCGGCCTTCTCTTCGGGCGTCGCCATCGCGCGACGGATCTCGACGATCTTCGCGAGGACGATCTCGTCCTTCTCGTCGAGCTTGTGAATTTCCTCGTAGAGCGCGCGCGCCTTCGCGAGGTCCTTCGTCTCGATCTGCGCCACGCGCGCCGCGCGAAACAGCAGCGCCTTCTTCGCGCTGTCGTTGTCCGCCTTCGCGATGACCTCTTCGAGCGCCGCGAGCACGTCCGCCCACGGAACCCCTCGCCCGCCGCACGCCTCGAGCGCGAGCGCCTTGTCGTCGTCGGCTGGCGCCGCGAGCACGGCCGCCTTGCGCGCGTCGAACTCTTCGCGCGTGACGTCCGCGAGGCGCTTTCCAGCAGCGGCGTCGCTGAGCGCGCGGACAAACTCACCGGCGCTCGCGAAGCGCTCGGCCGGCGTCTTCGAGAGCACCTGCGCGAACACAGGGTCGAGGTCCTTGCTCACCCACCCGCGCGGAGCGACCTTCGACGGCGCCTCGGCCACCTGCGAGACGTGCGCCACGATCTGATCGATCGGCGTCGCGCCAGCGAAGGGCGCCTTGCCCGTGAGCACCTCGTACGCGAGGCAACCAAACGCGTACACGTCCGAACGAACGTCCGCCGCAGCGCCCGATCGCGCTCGCTCGGGCGCGATGTTGCGCGCCGAGCCCACCAGCACGAGCAACGAAGACGAATCGAGCCCGCCTTCGCGCGAGCCGGTCATGCGATCGACCGCGAAATCAACGAGGACTCCGTTCAGCTGTCCTTCGCGACGAACGATCATCACGTGCTCGGGCCGCAGGTCCGAGTGCATGATCCCCACCGCGTGCGCGGCGTCGAGCCCCGCCGCGATCGACTCGAGCAGCGCGCGCGCCTCGTTCAAGTGCATCGCGCCCGTGCGTCCGAGCCGGACGCTCAAGAGCTGACCGTCGATGTGCTCGCTCGCGAGGTACGGCCTTCCGTCGGGCAAAACGCCGGCAGCGAGCACCTTGACGACTGCGGGGTGATCGACGCGCTTGAGCGCGCGCTGGGCCAGCAAGAACCGCTGCAGGCCCTTTCGATCGCGGACTTTCGTCTCGCGAAGGACCTTGAGCGTCACTTGCTTTCCGTCGGCGTTGGCCATGAAGACCGAGCCGAACCCCTCGTCGTTGATCTTCTTCTGGATGCGAAATCCAGCGACCGTCGCGCCAGGCTGCAGGTCGTCCGCGCGGCCGTCGTACACGACGCGCACGCGCGGCGCGGCGTCGCGGTCCTTGAGGACGATCGCGTCCGCGAGCGCTTCGAGCATCTCTTCTCGCGAACAACGGTCGACGAGCGCCCGCGCGAACGCGGCCTTGCTCGTCGTCCCGCCGACGTCATTCGGGTCGAGGTCGAGCAGCTCGGACGAGAGCTTCTGCAGCGATTCGAGGTCGAACAGGCGCTCGAGTTCGGCGCGCAGCACGTCAGACGGGGCAGAGGACATCGCGAGAGACGCTCCCTTGTGGGTTCGTGGGATCGTTGAAGAGCTCGCCCGTCGGTGCTCGATGTCGAAACGTTCGGTTGATTCGCCGACCAACCGCTCGATGCGACGCCGTCCTTCGGGCGCGCGAAGCCTATACCGTGTGGCCCTCGCGATAGAATCCCTATCCGGCCCCTCACCGACGCCAATCGCTCATTTCTGTCCGTCGGCGAACCAAAGCGCTGGACGCTGGCGTTTTCGTCGCGGGTGGTATGGTCCCTCGAAGTGGCTCTGCTCTCTCGATCGCGTCGGATCGTCGCGAGCGTCGCGGCGATCCTCCTCACGTGCCTCGAAGCCAAGGACGCCAGCGCGAACGGGCGCTTTCCTGCCGCGCAGCTCGTTCAGCTGTCCCCCGACGGCCAGTCCGTGGCGCTGCGGTTGACCTTCGGCTTCGCGATCAGCGACGACCGCGGCCAGAGCTGGCACTGGCTCTGCGAGGACCTGCTCAACTACGGAACGGGCGCGTTCGACCCGGCGTTTACGCTCGACGCGAGCCGAAGGCTCTTTGTCGGCGCGCCCGACGGGCTCGCGCGCGTGGCTCGGGACCGCTGTTCGCACGAGCGCATCACCAACCTCGAACGAGAGTTCGTGATCGACCTCGATCGATCCAGGGACGGACGCACGGTGCTCGCCATCACGTCGTCGGGCGCGGACGGAGCGCGCAATCGCGTGTGGCGCTCGGAGGACGGCGGCGAGTCCTTCACCGCGCTCGGCGCTGGGTTCGGGCCCGAGACGCTCTTCGAGACCGTCGAGGTAGCGCGCTCGAACACGCAGCGCGTCTACGCCACCGCTGTGCGAAACAGCCCGCGGCGCGTCGTGTTTTTTCGCAGCGACGACGGCGGAGCGACGATGCGCGAGAGCTCGCTCGACATGTTCGGGGTCGACGACGCGTTCGTCGCGGGCGTCGACGGGACCAACCCCGATGTCGTCTACGTTCGCGCGCGGCTCGCGGGCTCAGCGTCGCTCGACGCCGGCGCTGCCGCATCGCCGACGCTGTTGCTCCGCACGAGCGACGGCGGCGCGAGCTTTCGTGAAATCGCGCGCAGCACCGGCGCGATGAACGGCTTCGCGCTCTCGGACGACGGCCTCACCGTCTGGTACGGAACGACCCACCCCGACGACGGCCTACGTCGCTCGGTCTCGGGCGCACCCTTCGAGCGCGTCAACGACGCGCGCATCACGGGACTTCGCTTTCACGAAGGGACGCTCTGGGTCGCCGCGAACTGGGTCCTCGACTCGTTTGCGCTCGCGAAGAGCACCGACGGAGGACGCACGCTCGAGCCCGTGCTTCGCTCGTTTTGTGAGCTCCGCGGCGCGCCAACGTGCGGCCCGAGCACGGACGTCACGGCGCTCTGCGGCGCGCGTTGGACCGTGTATCGCGCCTCGACGCTCGCGTGCCCCGTCTCGTCGCCGGACGCGTCGATCGAACCGTCGCCGACGATGGACGCGAGCGTCGAGCCCCCTGTGAGCACCCCCGGTTGCCGTTGCGCGCTCGTCGCTGATCGACGCCCGAGCTCCGCGATGCTGTCGCTCTTCGCCGTCGCCGCGATCGTGGGCGCGCGCGCGCGTCGCGGACGCTGTCAGCGCCCCGCGGGCCGCTGCGCCTGATCGACCTGCTCCCACTCGAGCTCGAACGAGCCGAGCTGCGAGCGGACGATCTCGAGGTTCTTGTCGTTGCTGTCGTTCTTCACGCCGCGCGCGAGCAGCGCCATCTGTCGCTCGATTTCGCCGAGCAAGTCGCACATCACCGAGAGGCGCTCGCGGTCGACCGTGCGGCGGTCCTTGCTCGCGTAGCGGTTGCGGTACTCGTCGAAGACCTCGTTCGCCGCGCCGCCGAGGTTGCCCGCGAGGTCGTCGATCGACGAGCTCTCCTTGGCCTTGCGGATCTCTTCGATCTCTTTGCGATACGTGTCGAGGTTTCCGTCGATCACGCCGATGTTGTCCTTGTTGATCTGCGCGACCGAGCTCTCGCGCTGCAGGTCCATCATGCGCGTCTTGATGCGCTCGAGGTTGCGGACCATGCGCTCGAGCAGCTCGACGCGGCGCGAAGTGCGGCTCTTGCCCGCGAAGTGATCGCGGTAGAGGTCGAACTGCGCGTTGGCGAGCGAGGCGAGGTTGCCCGACTGTTCTTCGGGCGTTCCCGCGCCGTACGCGCGGGCGATCTCGTCGCGCTCGGTGCGGTACATCGTGAGGGCCTGCGTGACGGCCTCGAGGTCGCGACGAAACGGCGCCGCGCCGTTCTTCGCGATGATCGCGCTCATCTGCGTCGAGACCACCGAGAGGTCGTCGACCATCTCTTCCATCAGGCCGAGGTCGCGCGTCGAGCGGCTCTTGCCCGCGAAGTGCCTGCGATAGCGCGCCATCACGAAGTTCGCCGTCTGCGCGAGCGGCGCGAAGACCTCGAAATCGGGACCCGCAGACTTCGCCTCGGCGATCGCGGCCTTCTCGCCCTCGAACATCTTGAGCTGCTCTTGCGCGTCGGCCTTGAGCGACGAGAGCTCGCTGTCGCGCGACGCGTTGGGCGTCGCGTCGATCTGCATGAGCACGTTCTTTACGCGCCGAATGAGCCCGTCCATCTCCGAGATGTCGCGCGTCCCACGCGATTGTCCGGCGAACTTGCTGTCGTACACCTTCGAGATGGCCTCGAGTTCTTGTTTCATGCGGGTCGCGATGAAGCTCGCCATGCGCTGATACTCCGTCGAAGTGGTCTTTGATGATCGCGACCTGCGCGCGTGCGCAGGCCCGAAGCGCGCGGAGTATGGCGCGAATCGCCCGCTTGAGAAGGGGGAAGCGCGCACAGCCCCGACGCGAACCTGTCGAACGTCGTCTCGCTCGCCCCGCGCGAGCCCTTCGAATCGCAGCCTCGGGCTCAGCTCTCGGCGCGAAGCACGACGACCGAAATGTTGTCCGGTCCGCCGCGCTCGTTGGCTTCGGTCACGAGGCGACGGCAGATCTCGTCGAGCGACCCGCCCTCGGCGAGCAGCCGTTGCATCGCTGCGTCGTCGACGGGTCCGCAGAGCCCATCGGAGCAGAGCACGAACAGATCACCGGACTTCACGGTCTCGCGGCGAACGTCGGGCGCGGTGTCCGGCGCGGTCCCGAGCGCGCGCGTGATCACGTTGGAGTAGCTCGCCAGCGCCGCCATCACGGCCGGGTCGTCACCGCCGAGCTCTTCGATCAGCGAGTGATCGCGGGTCATGCGTTGGAGCGCGCCGTCCCGAAATCGGTAGCAGCGCGAGTCGCCCGCGTGCGCGATCCCGAGCGCGTCGCCGTCGGTGATCAGCGCCACGATCGTGGTGCCCATCCCTTTGTGCGCTCGGTTGGCTTGGCCCTCTTTGACGACGCGCTGGTTGGCGCGACGAATGGCCTGGTCGAGCGCGTCGAGGCGCGACGACGCGCTGCCGTCGCGGATGAGCTCGTGCACGGTGTCCCGCGCGATCGCGCTCGCGACTTCACCGGCGCGATGCCCCCCCATGCCATCAGCCACGAGGAAGAGACCGAGCGCCTCGTCGACGAGGAAAGTGTCTTCGTTGTGGTCTCGCTCCCGACCCACGTCGGTGAGCCCCGCTGCGACGAACTTCATCCCCGTACTCGACCCTTCGAACGCGATCATCCGCGAGATGCCTGAGTCTACGACCAAGTTCACACCCGCGTGAACCTCGAAAAAGCGTCGATCGAGCGCATTTCTAGAGCTGACTCGACGCACGGCTCGGCATTTTCGTCGGCCGCCGTCCGAGTCATCCTACAGAATTCACTCCCCCGCAGCCCCCTCTCGCAGCCCTCACTCGCCGCCGCGGTTGCGGAGGAACGTCGGGATATCGAGGTCCGTTTCGTTTGGAATCAGGCTGACGCGCTCGCCGTGGCGGGCTTCGCGCGCGGCCGCGGGCGCCGACTGCGCGGGCGTCGAGCGGCGTGGGGCGACCTCGGGAGCCGTCGGTCGCGTGCGCACCTCGGCGGGCTGCGAGACGATGGGCTGCTGCGCTCCGCGCGTGCGCTGCTCGGCGAGCGGCGGCGTCACGATGCGCGACGCGAACGTCGGCTTGATCTCTTCTTGGCGCACGTTGCGGCCGAAGCCCGTGGCGATGACCGTGACCTTGATCACGTCGCGCATCTCGGGGTTGACCACGGAGCCGAAGATGATGTTCGCGTCTTCGTGCGCGGTGTCCATGATCATCGTCGCGGCTTCGTTGATCTCGCCGAGGCGCATGTCCGGCCCGCCCGTGAAGTTGATCAAGATGCCCGTCGCGCCTTCGACCGACATGTTGTCGAGCAGCGGCGAGTTGATCGCAGCCATCGCGGCGTCGTACGCGCGACGCTCTCCGCGGCCGTAGCCGATGCCCATGAGCGCCATGCCCATCTGGGTCATCACGGCCTTCACGTCCGCGAAGTCGACGTTGACGATGCCCGTCTGCTGAATGAGGTCCGAGATGCCCTGCACCGCGTGCACGAGCACTTCGTCCGCCTTGCGGAAGGCGTCCATCAGCGTGAGGTCGGGGTCGTTGAGGTTGACGAGCTTCTGGTTGGGGATCGTGATGAGCGTGTCGACGTGGCCCTCGAGCTCGGCGAGCCCGGCCTCGGCGAACTTCGCGCGACGCTTTCCCTCGAACATGAAGGGCTTGGTGACGACGCCCACCGTGAGCGCGCCGAGGTCGCGTGCGACCTGCGCGATCACCGAGGCGGCGCCGGTGCCCGTTCCTCCGCCCATGCCTGCGGTGATGAAGACCATGTCCGCGCCTTGCAGGTGATCCTGCAGGAGCTGGATGTCCTCCATCGCTGCCTTCTTGCCGATCTCGGGGTTGGCGCCGGCGCCGAGCCCCTTCGTGAGAGATCGGCCGAGCTGGATGCGCACCCCCGCGGGGTTCGCGGTCAACGCTTGGATGTCCGTGTTCGCCACGATGAACTCGACGTCCTGAACATTGGACTCGATCATCGTGCGAATCGCGTTTCCACCAGCACCGCCGACGCCCACCACTTTGATGCGCGCCGCCGGGGTGTTTCCTTCATCGGCCAGATCGAACGACAGACCCATCACCGCCTCCTACCCGCTATCCACACTTCTACCGCTCGTTGCGATCCTCGAGACACGAACCTCGCGGGGGGTCCATCGCTCTACACCGAACATTGTCGCGTTGCATCCCCCCAGTGAGGTCGATCTCACTTCGCCGCATCGCGCACAACCAGTGCCAACGACTTCTCCGCGTCGCCGGTGACCGGGACCGTGAGCCGCCGCGCTCGGGAGACAACCTCGGAAAGAATCTCCGAACCCGAGCGCCACGGCCCACGGTCGCGATCACCGACGCAACCGCGCGTTCGAACCTTTTCAGAACACTTCTCGCACCCAGTTCCAGAGCTTGTTACCGAAGCCCTTGTCTCCGTCTGCTGCCGGAGCAGCTTCAGGAGCGTCACTCTTGACCGCAGCCACGCGACCCGTCGCGCCCTGCGCGATCGCGCTCGCCGCGCCGTAGTTCAACGTCTGCGGAACCACGCTCGGGCGATGCACGCCGTACTTGAGCAGCCCCACCGCCGTCGCGTGCGCGGGGCTCTTGACCATCTCCGCCATGCCGCCGACGCCGATCGGCGTCCCGCGACGCACGGGCAACGCGAGCACTTCTTCCGAGAGCGCCTCGCACCCGTCGAGCAGCGTCGATCCGCCGCAGAGCACCACGCCCGCGCCGAGCAGCTCGCCGTAGCCCGACTGCGCGATCGCGTGCTTCACGAGCATGAAGATCTCCTCCATGCGCGGCTCGATGATCTCTGCGAGCACGTGGCGCGGGATCGATCGTCCTGCGCGCCCGCCGACGCTCGGAATCTCGATCGACTCCGTCGGGTCCACCATCGAGTTCATCGCGCAGCCGTGCCGCACCTTGATGCGCTCGGCCTCGCCGAGCGGCGTGCGCAGCCCCGTCGCGATGTCGTTGGTCAGGTTCTGTCCGCCCAGCGGAATCACCGACGTGTGAACGAGCGACCCGTCCACGTAGATCACGACGTCCGTCGTCCCGCCGCCGATGTCCACGAGCGCGACGCCGATCTCTTTCTCGTCCTCGGTGAGCACGGCCTCGGCGCTCGCGAGCGGCTGCAACACCAGCTCCGCCACCTCGAGCCCGCATCGCTGCGCGCACTTCGTCAGGTTGGTGATCGCCGTCGTCGCCGCCGTCACGAGGTGAACGCGCGCCTCGAGGCGCATCCCGCTCATCCCGACGGGCTCGCGGACGCCCTCTTGCTGATCCACCACGAAGTCTTGCGGCAGAACGTGAATGACCTGGCGATCGAGCGGCAGCTTGATGTGCCTCGCTTGATCGAGCACGCGCACCACGTCCTCCGCCGTGACCTCGTGATTTCCTACCGTGACCAGCCCGTTCGAGTTCATGCCCTGCACGTGGCTGCCCGCGATGCCCGCGTACACGGTCGCGATCTCGACGCCGGCCATCGAGCTCGCTCGCTCGATCGCCTCGTTGATCGACGCCACCGTGGACTCGATGTTCACCACCACGCCTTTGCGCAGCCCGCTGCATTTCGACTCGCCCACGCCCGTCACGTCGACGCCTTCAGCGCCCACTTCGCCCACGACAGCGAGCACCTTGGTGGTGCCGATATCGAGTCCGACGATGATGTCTCCTGGCTTCGCCATGTGGTCCGAAAAGTCCATTGCCACAGCGCCTCATCCGAGGTGAAAAAAGCGGCGCGCTTTTGTAGGTGCAACGCGGACGCGACGCGTCGACGCCGCGCTCGCAGTCGTCTGTAGGCTTTGTTTGCAACGCGAAATACGCTGCAAAATGCCAGACGAAACGGCGTTCACAAAAACGCGCGTCGTCCCCCGCGCACGACACGACGATCCCCCGATCGACGTCTGTTCAGCGAACGCGCAGACGAACCGCGGCGCGCTCGGGGTGCCGATCGCTCTCGAGGTGGATCTCTGCCGCGTCGAGGTGATTGCGCTCGAGCTCGGTCAAGATCGCGCTCAGCCGCGCCATCTTCGCGCGGTACGGGCCGCGCCCGAGCCACACGTACGTCCCGCGCCCCGCGAGCGTCATCGAGAGATCGCCGGTCGACTCGTGGTGCACTTCGTCCACGCGCACGCGCCCGCCGAGCGAGCTGCCCGCGAGGTCCGAGAGCAACGCGAGCGCGTCGCGCAATTGCTCCTTCGCGAGCTCCGGATCTCGCGCGAACAGCTCGCGCGCGATGCCCGTGATCACCGGGAGGTCCGCGGGATCGCCGTCCACGATTCGCTTGAAAATCGTCCCGTCGGACGCGCAGAGGTACTGGCCCCCCGAGCTCACGATCGCGACCGCCTCGCGCTCTTCGATCTCGATGCGCACGTGCCCAGGAAGCCGACGGCTCACCTGCGCGCGCGCGACCCACGGAAGCTCCGTGATTCCGCGCTCGCTCTTGCGGAGGTCGATCGAGAGGACGTTGCGTCCGTCGTGGATGTTTGCCGCGTCGAGCACGGCCGCGCGCGTCGTTCGCTGCGCGCCGACGACTTCGATCTCGCGTGCGCCGAAGCGCGGCGTCGTCGTCGCCCATCGGTGCGTGACGCGACCGACGACGAGCGAGCCCGCCACGAGGGCGACCATCGAAAACGTCGAGAGCGCCGAGGAGAGCTGCGCCTTCAGGCGAGCGCGTCGCTCGGCCTTCGCCGCCGCGCGCGCCTCAGCGTCTTCCTCGATCGCCGACAGCTCCGTCGCGGGAATGGGCCTGCCCGCAGCCGTATCGTCCTCCATCGCGTCGAGCTCGACGGGAGGAGGTGGTGTCGATCGACGACGATTTGGGGGCAGCGCGCTCGAAGTCACCGGACTCGTTGATAGCCCTACCTGCGCACCGCCCCTCGCCGCCAATTTTCAACGCAGTCTGGCGATGATCCGCGCTCTCGCTCAGGGAAGCAGGTCGAGAATGCGCCGGCGCACCGCGGTCTCGCTGATCGGAACGTCTGGTCGCATCGGGTTGTTCATCGCGTACGGGATCAACACCGCCGGTCGCGGGTCGCTGTTGCGCTCCACGTTGACGTACTGCCAACCGGGCTTGAGCAGGCGAAACGGCGTCGAATCGAACATGGCGTCCGGCGTTCCATCGAGGCGAACGGCGATGGCGATGGGCGAGACGCCGCGTACGATGTCGGGCCCCGATCCGCCGGCCATGCTCGAGTTGAAGCGCGCGTTGCGATCGACGTCGTCATAGACGATCAAGTGCGCCCACGCGACGCGCACGCCCGCCACGGTCGTGATCGCGCCGAACGGAACAGGCCCCGAGCTCGACGACGCAGGCCCCGGAAGCTCGAGCACGTACGTCGCTTGCACTCCCCCGCCGCCGAAGGACAAGTCCGCGGAGCTCGTCTCGAGCGTCTGCGCGCTCCCAGGCAAATCCCATAGCAAAGCGGCCCTCGCCCGCACGAACGGGTCGCTCGTTCCCGCGGAGATCTGCAGCGCTTGTCCGTCCGCGCGCACCGTCATCATCGTCGGCAGCGCCGTGCGCAGCTCCCGTCGAAAGAGCGCAACCCAACCGTCGCGCTCGGAGCTCAGCCGAAGGATGTCCGGTGTTTCGAAGGCGAAATCCAGCGCGATCGCGCCTGTCACGAAGCGCCGATTCGCGCTGTCGAGCCGGCCGTTCCAGAAGAACGCCGTCGCCGAGTAGCCCTCGTCGATGTCCACCGTCGGGTCCGAGATCAGCGCGTGATCGTTGCGCAACACAGCCCACGCGAACGCGAGCCGATCGTCGCGAATGTCCAGCGTCCCGTTGACGCGATAGCGGTTGATCGGGTCGCCCGGCAGCGTGCGGTTGGTGTCGTTCAACATCGCGGGCGCGCCCATCAAATCAAATCGAAACGTCGTCAGCCGCCACTCGCCCCGCGCGTCGCCGCTGATCATCACGTCCGGTCCCGTCGCGTCGGGACGAGACGGAACGTCGACGCCGATCGGCACGTCGAAGGGCGGCGTCACGATGTCCACAGGCGTCGCATCGGGACCGCTTCGCGCGTCGAGCGGCGAGGACGCATCCGGTCGCGAGCCGTCCATCGCGTTGCCCCCGTCGCCATTTTGCGCACGTACGGACGCACCACAGCCGACCAGCGTCGAGAGCGAAAGCAACGCAAACGTTTCGAAGCGCATGGCGCGAGCATACCACCCTCGCCCACGTCGCTGACGGCCTTGGCCTCTCGTTCGCGTTCGGCAAGACTCACGCGGTGGACACTCGAAGCTCCCCTCCGTTTTCACGCCTCGCGCTCTCGATGGTCGGCGCCGCGGTCGATCGCGCGATGAGCGCGACGATGGGGGCGCGCGTTCGGCGCGGGCAAGGACGATTGCCTTCGCTCGACCACGGCTGGCGGCTGCGAAAGCTCGCGGAGATCGCTGAGACGTACGCGACCGACGCGAACGTGCGCGAGCACGAGACGTTCTTTCCGACCGGGGCGCTGCGCGCGGTGCGTGAAGAGCCCGTGGCGCGGCGGTTCGCGGGCGTTCCCATGGTCGATCTTCGGTGGACGAGCGGCGCCCGAGCGATCGACCCCACGATTCAAGCGCGCTTCGAACGGGACACACACAATCGAGAGGCGCGCGTTCGGTGGGTCGGCGCGCCGTCGAGCGGTCGGCCCGTCATGATCTTGATCCACGGCTACCTCGGGGGCGATCCCGACTGGGAGCTCCGATTGCTTCCAGTGCTCCAGTGGCGCTCGTGGGGCTTCGATGTGGCCGTCGTGAGCCTCCCGTTTCACGGGCCACGAAGAGCGCCGTCGGACAAGGTCGCGCCCAAGTTTCCCAGCGTCGATCCCGCGTGGAACATCGAGAGCTTTCGCCTCGCCATCATCGAGCTCCGCGAGCTCGTCGCGATCGCCAAGGACCGCGGCGCTCCGTCCGTGGGCGTCTTCGGGATGAGCCTCGGCGGCTACACCTCGGCGCTCCTCGCGACCGCCGAGCCCTCGTTGTCCCTCTGCGTCCCGATGATCCCGCTCGCGTCCCTCGCGGACTTCTCCCGTGCGCACAAGCGCTTTCCCGGCGAGCCTCACGAGCGCGAAGAGCTGCACGCGGCGCTCGATCGCGCGATGGCTCCCGTGTCGCCGGTGCACCGTCGGCCCGTGATCGATCGCGAGCGCATCGTGATCCTCTCGGCCGAGGGCGACAGGATCACGCACCCGCTGCACGCGCACCGACTCGCCGAGCACACGGGCGCGAAGCACGTCACGTTCGCGGGCGGACACTTGTTGCAGTTCGGTCGACGCTCGGCGCTCGCCGCGGTCGAGCCGATCGTTCGCGCGCTCGTAGCGCGGTGAGCGACCGCGGGTACGGCCCCGCCACTGCGCTCTCGACGCGAGCCGATCGGTCGGTGTAGTCACCCCAGCTCCTCTCATGTTTCGCGGACGCGTCAGGCAGATTCATTTCATCGGCATCGGCGGCATCGGGATGTCCGGCATCGCCGAGGTGTTGCTGTCCCTCAACTACGTCGTCTCGGGCAGCGACGCGAAGGCCAGCGAGGGAACCCGTCGCTTGGAGGGCCTCGGCGCGCGCTGCTTCGTCGGACACGCCGCGAGCAACATCGATGGCGCGGACGTCGTCGTGTACTCGTCCGCGGTGCAAGCGGACAACCCCGAAATCGTCGAGGCGCGTACGCGGGGCATCCCCGTGATTCGGCGTGCAGAAATGCTCGCCGAATTGATGCGACTCAAGCAGGGCATCGCGATCGCCGGCTCGCACGGCAAGACCACGACGACCTCGCTCGTCGCGACGGTGCTCCAACACGCGAAGCTCGATCCCACCGTCGTCATCGGCGGAAAGCTCAACGCCCTCGGGACCAACGCGCGCGCGGGTGAAGGCGACCTCCTCGTGGCCGAAGCCGACGAGAGCGACGGGAGCTTCCTCAAGCTGAGCCCTGTGATCGCCGTGGTCACCAACATCGACCCCGAGCACCTCGACCACTACAAGACGCACGACGCGATCAAGACGGCGTTCGTCGACTTCGTCGAGAAGGTCCCGTTCTACGGGCTCGCGGTGCTGTGCCTCGATCACCCGCACGTGCAAGAGATCATCCCCCGCATCGACCGTCGCATCGTGACGTACGGCACGAGCGCGCAGGCGGACTATCGCGCGGACGCGATCGCCCTCAAGGGCCCCGTGACCGAGTTCGACCTCGTCCGTCGCGGAGAGCGCGTGGGACGCTTCGCCGTTCGCCTCACGGGGCGACACAACGTGCTCAACACGCTCGCGGTGATCGCGATCGCAGACGAGCTCGAGGTCCCCATCGAGACCACGCGCGAGGCGCTCGCGAGCTTCGCGGGCGTGCAGCGACGGTTCACCATCGTCGACGAGGTCGCAGGCGTGACCCTCGTGGATGATTACGGACACCACCCTGCAGAGATCGAAGCGACGCTCGAAGCCGCGTACGCGGGCTTCGGCAGGCGGCTCGTGGTCGCGTTTCAGCCGCATCGGTACACGCGGACGCGCGACCTGTTCGAGGCGTTTACCCGCGCGTTCAACCGCGCGGACGTGCTCGTCGTGACGGACGTCTACGCCGCGGGCGAGGCGCGCATCGAAGGCGCGACGGGCGAGCGGCTCGCGGACGCGATTCGAAAGCACGGCCACCACCGCGTGCACTTCGAGTCCGACAAGACGAAGCTCCCCGACGTGCTCGAGAAGATCATCAAGCCCGGGGACATGGTGATCGCCCTCGGCGCCGGCGACGTCAACCAGAGCGTCAAGACGCTGTCCGAGCGGCTTCGCGCCAAGGCGAGCGCCGCACCGAACGGCTGAATTTCTTCAGCTCACTCGATTGTGTGTGTCATCGCTTCGTGAGCGCGAGGATCTCGTCGGCGACGCGGTCGGACGCGGAGGGTGACCCGGCCTCGCGCGCGCGTTCGCCCATCGCGCGAAGCGCCGCGCGGTCGCTGAGCAACGCGCGCAGCCGCGCCGCGAGCGAGTCGGGCGTGAGCTCGGATTGCAGGAGGCACTCGCCAGCGCCGCGGGAAGAGACGGCTTCGGCGTTCTTCCGTTGGTGATCGTCCGCGGCCGTCGGGAGGGGAACGAAGATCGCTGGCCGGCCGATCACGCAGAGCTCGCTGACGGTCCCTGCGCCCGAGCGACACACGACGATGTCCGCCGACGCCATCGCGCTCGCGACGTCGTCGATGAACGCCGTCGCTTCGACCTCGGCGCGGCCCTCGAGCCCGAGCGACGAATACGCCGAGCGCACGCTGTCCAGGGATTTCTCACCCGTTTGGTGCAAGACACGGACGCGCATCCCTCCCTCGACGAGCTTCGCGATCGCGCCCGGAACGTTTTCGTTGAGCGCCTTGGCGCCCTGCGAGCCGCCGATGACGACGATCGTCGGCGTCTCTCCGCGCGTGTCCTTCGCCGTCGCTGCGCGCTCGAGAAACGCGCGTCGAACGGGCGTCCCCGTCAAGCGCACCGCGTCGCCACGAAAGAACTTCCCTGTCTCTTCCCACGCGACGCACGCGCGCGAGACGCGCTTTCCCAACAGTCGATTCGTGAAGCCCGCGACCGCGTTGGGCTCGACCACCACGGTCGGAACCCCCCTCGCGATCGCCGCGAGCGTCACCGGCCCCGACGCGTACCCGCCGACGCTCAAGAGCGCGTCGGGCGAAAAGCGCTTCACCGCGCTCCACGCCGCGAAGCCCGCACGAGGCAACCGCAAGAGCCCGACGAGCTTCTTGCCGAGGCTCATTCCGTTGAGCGGCGTGATGTCGAAGGCCGCGAGCTTCTCGCCCATCGCAGGGACCTTCTTCGCTTCGATTCCGCGCGGTGTACCCACGAACAACGCCTCGACGTCGGCGCGCTCGCGCAGCGCTTCGAGCACCGCGACGCCCGGATAAAAGTGCCCGCCGGTCCCTCCCGCGGCGATCACCAATCGAAGCTTCACGAGGCCACCTCGAGCTCGCCGAGCTTCTTGTTCACCGCGGGGGCCTTTGCGGGCGCTGGGCGCACGCACGCACGCGAGATCGACAAGAGAATTCCCACGGCGCAGAGGTTGATCACCAGCGACGAGCCTCCGTACGACACCATCGGGAGCGTCAGTCCCTTCGTGGGAAGCAACCCCATGGCGACGCCGAGGTTGATGAGCACCTGGAGCGCGAACAGCATGCTGATCCCGAAGGCGACGTACGTCCCGTAGTCGTCACGCGCGCGGAGCGCGATCGAGATCCCGCGGTACAGCAAGAACGTGTATCCGCAGAGCAGCGCGATCATCCCGACGAAGCCGAGCTCTTCGCCCACGATCGCCGAGATGAAGTCCGTGTGCGCTTCGGGCAGAAAGAAGAGCTTCTGCCGCGAGTCGCCGAGGCCGAGCCCGGTCGTTCCACCGGCGCCGAAGCCGAGCAGGGACTCGACGAGCTGATACGAAATATCGTGGCGGTGAGCCCACGGATCGACGAACGCCTCCCAGCGTCGTCGTCGGTACGCCGTCCCCATCACGAGGTGGTGCGCCACCGGGAGCGCCGCGACGATCGCGCCGAGGATGTACCCGCTCTTGGCGCCCGCGACGAACATGAGCCCGAACGTGAGCAGCAAGAGCACCATGCTCGAGCCGAAGTCTGGCTGCTTGAGACACAAGATCATCAAGAAGCCGGTCATCAACAAGTGCGGCAAGAAGCCGACGGAGAACGTCTTGATCTTCTCTTGCTTCTTGCTCAGCGAGTGCGCGAGCCAGAGGATGATCACGACCTTCGCGAGCTCCGCGGGCTGCAACGTCACGGGGCCGAACTTGAGCCACCGCGCGGCGCCTCCGCCCGCGCGTCCGAAGCCCGCGATGACGAGCATGAGCAAGAACACCGTTCCCCCGAGCATCGGGTAGGTGAGCTTGCGAAAAATGCGGTAATCGATGCGCGAAGCGACGGTCATCCCGGTGATGCCGACGATCGCGAAGCTCGCTTGCCGCAAGAGGTAGTACTGCGCCGACCCGTGCGATCGCGCTGCAAATACAGCGCTCGCCGAGTACACCATCACGATCCCGAACGACACGAGCAGCAGCGTCACCGCCAGCAGCGGGACATCGATGGGCCCGCGATACATCGCGCGCTCAGCCGCACGCGCGTCCTCCTTGGACTCGACGACGGGCTGCTCTTCGACCGCGGCGTTGTCCCCCGGCGGGCGCTCACTGGTCGAGATCCTTCGGTTCGAGGGGGCAGTCGCGCTCATGGCACGTCTGCCGTTACACCAACGGACTCGCGTGGATCTAATTCCGTGCGATCGCGCGTCTACAGATCTTCCTCTTGCCGCGAGGTTCCGACGAGGGCCTTTACGGCGGCGCTGAACACACGACCACGCTCTTCGTAGTTTTCGAACATGTCGAGCGATGAACACGCGGGCGCGAGGAGCACCACGTCGCCCTTTCGCGCGCAGCCACGCGCGATGCGCACCGCGTCGAACATGTCATCCGCGTGGCGCACAGGAACGAGGTCCTCGAGCTGCGCCTTCATGAGCTCGGTCGCCTCGCCGACGAGCACGAGCGCCCTGCCCTTCTTCTCGAGCAACGGTCGCATCGGGCCGTAGCTCCCGCCCTTGTCTCGCCCGCCCGCGACGAGGACGACACGACGGCCGGGCTCGACGCCTTCGAGCGCTTTGACGGCGGCCGCGACGTTGGTCGCCTTCGAGTCGTTGAAGTAGCTGATGCCGTCTTCTTCGGCGACGAACTGCATCCGGTGCGGGAGGCCTTCGAATTTCTCGAGCCCCTCGCGCACGGCGCTCTCGCCAGCGCCGAGCAGTCGCGCGGCGAGGACGGCGGCCATCGCATTCTCGACGTTGTGCGAGCCGCGGATTTTCAAGAGCGAGCGCGGGTAGCGCGCGCCCCAACGATCGACGATCGAATCGCCGTCGACCCGCACGTCGCCTTGCGGTCCGCCGTAGGTCTGCACGGGCGCTCCGCCCGCGGAGGCCATCGCCACCATCGCAGGGTCCGTCGCAGGAACGACTGCAAAATCCCTGCTCGTTTGCGACAGAAAGATCCGCTGCTTCGCCGACGCGTACGCGGCCAGCGTCCCGTAGCGATCGAGGTGATCGGGGGTCACGTTCAAGAGAACGGCCACGCGAAACGGGACCGTCTTGGTGCGCTCGAGTTGATAGCTCGAGAGCTCGACGACGAGCGCGCCGCCGTCTTCGGCCGCGGGGGTTCCGACGGCCTCGCTGAGCGGCATTCCGAGGTTGCCGCCCACGAACGTGGGGACGCCCGAGGCCTTTACGATCTCGCCGATCAGCGTGGTGACCGTGCTCTTCCCGTTCGTTCCCGTCACGGCGATGTACTCGCCCTTGATGAACCAAGAGGCGAACTCGATCTCGCTGACGACGTCGACCCCTGCTTTTTCAGCGGCGTCGACGGCTTCGAGCTTCGGGACGCCCGGCGACAACACGATCACGTCGCTCTCGAGCAACGTCTGCGCTTTGTGTCCGCCGAGCTCCGGGCGAATGCCGTCGCGCGCGAGCTCGAGGACCTTGTCGTCGCCGAGCTCGACGGCGTCGCGCTTGTCTTGCATCACGACTTCGCGCGCGCCCATCTTCATCGCGAGCTTCGCCGCGGCCGCCCCCGAGCGACCGAAGCCGATGACCGCGACCCGTTTTCCATCGATCGAACGTTGCATGGAGCGAAGAGACATCTACCGCGAAACGCGGGGTCGAGTCAGCGGTGACTATCTTCGCTGCGACGGTCAGCGGAGCTTGAGCGAGCTCAACGCCACGAGCGCGAGGATGATCTGCACCACCCAAAACCGCACGATCACCCGCGGTTCGGGCCAACCCTTCTTCTCGAAGTGATGGTGAATCGGGGCCATCAAGAACACGCGTTTCTTGCCCTTGGTGATCTTGAACACCGACACCTGCACGATCACCGAGACCATCTCGACCACAAAAATCCCGCCGAGCAGGATCGAGAGGAGCTCGTTCTTCGTGAGCACCGCGAGCGTTCCGATCCCGCCGCCCAGCGAGAGCGACCCGACGTCACCCATGAACAGCTGCGCAGGGTACGTGTTGAACCACAAGAACCCCACGCCCGCGCCGATCATCGCACCGCAGTAGATCGCGAGCTCGCCTGTGCTCATCAGCGGCGGCAGGTCCAGGTACTCGCTGAGTCGAAACACTGCTGTGGGCCGCGCGAGCTCCGCCGCGACCGCAGGCGAGACGTGCAAGTGCTTCGCGAGCACCGAGCCCGCGATCGCGAGACCCGTGATGTACGCGAACACGAGGTAGGTCCCCGCGTTGATCATCACGGGGCCGATCGCGAGCCCGTCGAGGCCGTCCGTGAAGTTCACCGCGTTGGCGATCGCCACCACCGCGAGGACGGCGAAGATCACGTACACCCACGCGGGCAACACGATGTGGTGCTTGCTGAACGCCGCGAACGGCAGCGCGAGCTTGTGCCGCACCGCGAGCCAGTCCGCAGGCAGCCCCGCGCGACCCGCGAACAAGTAGCCGAACACGCCCCCCGAGATCCCGAACTCGAGCAGCAGCCGCGCGCGCGCGCTCAAGCCTCCCGAGGCGTTTTGCTTGAATTTCGCGTAGTCGTCCGCGAACCCCACGCAGCCGAAGAGCACCGTGATCGTGACCACGGCCCACACGAACGCGTTGTTGGGATCCGCCCAGAGGACCGTCGACGTGATCATCGCGAGGAGGATCAGCGAGCCGCCCATCGTCGGGGTTCCGCGCTTTTGCAGGTGGGATTCGGGTCCGTCGTTGCGCACGACTTGGCCGAACTTGTTCTTCTGGAGCGTGCGGATGAACCACGGCCCCAAGAAGAACGCGATGACCATCCCTGTGATCGTCGCGGCGATCACCCGAAACGGGATGTATCGAACGACGTTGAGAAACCCCAACCAAGGGGCCTTGTTTCGCAGACCGAAGAGCAACTGGTAGAGCACGCTGTCCTCCGAAAAGACCTTTCGTTCGCTGACCGATCGCCCCTCAGACCACCGACGACACCGTCGTCACGTTCGCGCAGAGCGCCGCGACGGCGCGCTCCATCCGAATGCCTCGCGAGCCCTTGATGAGCACGACGTCCTTCGCGCTCACGCGAGGCTGCGCCCATTCGGCCGCGTCCTCGGGCGCTCGTACGCACAACACATCGTCGCTCGTTCGCGAGGAAAATGCCTCACCGAACAACGGTCCCACGACCGCGACGCTCTTCGGCGCGCGCGCGACGAGGTAGTCCCGCACCTCCGCGTGCAGCTCCGTGGCGAGCTCTCCGAGCTCGAGCATGTCGCCGAGCAACACGTGCAGCGCTCCGCCGCGCAGCTTGGCGAGCTCGTACGCCGCGTCGATCGAGGCCTTCACTGACCGGGGATTCGCGTTGTACGTGTCGTCGATCACCATCGCGCCCGAGCTCAACGACACCGGAACGAGCCTCCCCGCCACGGGCATCACCGACTCGAACGCCTTCGCCGCGCGCGCGATCTCGTCGTGATCCGCGGGCCGACCCAAGAGGGCCAACGTCGCCGCGAGCGCCGCGGCACAGTCGATCGCGGGTCCCGGCCCGAGCAGCCCGAGCTCGATCGCGCACTCGATCGGCTTTCGTGTCTCGGTCAGCGCGCCGCTCACGCGGAGCACCAGCGCGCTGCGCCCGTCCGCCGTGGGCGCCCGCGAGACGAGCCGAACGTCCGCGCGATCGCCCTCTCCGAAGGTCAACCGACGCGCGCGCGACGGAGCGCGATGAATCTGCGAGTACGAGTACGGCTCTTCGAGGTTGCCCACGACCGCGGACGTCGCGAGGTCGCGCGTCGCGGCGAAGAGCGCGCCCTCTTCTTCGGCGACGGCCTCGAGGGTCTTGAGCCCTTCGGTGTGCTCGTTGTCGACGTTGAGCACGAGCGCGACGTCGGGCTCGACGATCGCCCCGAGCTTGGCGATTTCGCCGGGCGCGTTGGTCCCCACTTCGATCACGAGCGCGCGATGCGACGGAGCGACCGTGAGCAGCGTCATGGGCGCGCCGATGAGGTTGTTGAGGTTGCCCTTGGTCGCGAGCGTCTCGCCGAAGAGCGCAGCGACCGAGCGCGAGGCGAGCTCTTTGGTCGTGGTCTTTCCCGCGGCGCCGCCGATCGCGAGCACGGGGAGCACGCGCGAGGTGCGTTCGCGACGAAGGGCAGTGCGCGCGATGATTCCCAGGGCTGCGAGCGTGTCGTCGACGCGGACACACGGGACGTCGGACACGGCCGCGTCGCGGGCGACGATCGCGGCCGCGGCGCCGAGCTCGAGGGCCTTGGCGACGAACGCGTGCCCATCGACGCGCTCGCCGCGCAGCGCGACGAAGAGAGAGCCCTTGGTGATCGTCCTCGTGTCCGTGCTCACGCCGCGAACGACCTGCGTCGCGTCCGCGCCGTGCAGCGAACCACCGCACACGTCGGCGATCAGCCCGAGCGTGAACTCGCATTGGTTCGTGGGAATCGCCGTCGCCATCGAAAACTCAGCTCCTGCCGCAGCGCCGTCCGCGAGTGGACGAAACGCCGCACCGCTTCCCATGCGCTAGCCGAGGGCAAAAGCGCAAGTACGCAGCGAACTTGCGCAACGCCGGGAGGCGTGCGGGGTATTCCGGCTGGAGCTCCGTGGTGGAGTGGGCCCACGCGAGAGAGGTCGAGTGGCGCAGTGGGTTCGAGCTACGCCGTCCGAGATATCGGAGCTCGTGTCGTACGTCCGCTGAAATCACGCTGATTCGACGCGCGGTCGATGAAGCTGCAGCGTCTCGGTGGACTCACACTTCATCGTCGAAGTCATCGATCACAAACACGCCTTCTGGCAACTCGAGCCCCCAGTACCGCACCGACCGCAGCCGGCCCCCGCGGAGTTCGACGATTGCGTAGCTTCCGGCGTAGCACGTCTGGCACTGAGCCAAGCCGAACGCGAGCGACGGCGTGATCACAAATGAGCGCGTTGGCGAAGGTTGTTTGATGAGGGGTACAGCTTCGCCAATCTCGACAAAGTTGCTGCGGCCCACTGGGCGCGTGAACTCGAGATCGACAAAGTGCTCCGTGTCGCAACCGCACCGGGCACAAGGAAGATTCGCGATCGTGTAGTCGGGCATAGTCATGGCGAAACGAGGCTCCGAAGTGCATTCACAACGACGCAAAGACTCGCGCGACGTGGGGCTGTGCGTCGTGCGCGAGACGTCGCACGGTATGTTCTGAATCCAGGAGTGCGAGGTGGAGTCTGCTCACACGGTGCGGTTGCGGATCGCGGTGCTCGCGACCCTGGCTAGTGGCTTCACTGTGTTCGTGCGTCAACCCGTCGTCGCACGTGCTCAGTCGCTTACGGCAACGCGCGCGACGATGACCGACGGAGGGCACGCCGACGCGAGCGCCGCCGTCGCGACACCCGCCATCAGGTTCACCGCGCTGTACTCGAGCATCGGCCGCTCGCTCGACACGTTTTGCGCCATCGATTCGCAACGCCGCAGCGTCTGCTGGAACGACGACCACTGGAGCAATCGGGTGTCTGCCCCAGCGATTTCTGCGCAGCGGGCGGCGGTCGAGTTCACGGGCGGCCGGCCGATTGCGGTCACGAGCGCCTCGATCGAGTTTGTTTCTTGGCACCTCGGTCAGTCGCCCGGCGACGTCGACTCACCGACCATGTCCGCGCAGCAGCTCGGGCTCGGCGACGTGATCGGCGCGTTCGAAGCGGACGCGTCCGTCCTCGCCTGGGCAACGGACGGACGGTGGGCGCTCGTCAACCTCGGCTGGCGCTTCACAAACGATTCGCTCCCTCGCGCGCGTCGAGCGCGAGGCGCGGCTCGCCTCTGGCCCGGAAGCTCGCGGCTCCGTGTTCGTGCAATGGCGATGAGCGCGAACGATGTGTGCGCGATCGAGGGTGACGACTTGAATTGTTGGCCACGAACGGACCCGAACGACCTCTTTCCCGGTCGTCTGAGTCGTCGCGTGCATGCCTTGCGACTGCCGGCGCCACCGCAGCAGCTCGCAGCGTCGGACTCGACGTTCTGCGCACGCACTACGCGCGGAGTATTCTGTTGGGGAGACGGCCGCGCGGGCACGTTGGGCAACGGAGCGTGCAGCTCGTCGACGGTGCCGGTCGAAGTGCGGGGGCTTCCATCGGGCATCGTGGATGTCGTCGGGCGTCGCGGGTACTTCTGCGCGATCGACGGGCAGCAGCGTGCGTGGTGCTGGGGATCACTCGGGTGCAGCACCGATCCGCGTCGAAGTGGCTGTCGCGTAAGCGCCGCGACACCGATGCACGACGATCGCCTCGGGAGCGCGCGCTCGATCGCGATCGGTTGCTTCACGACGTGCGCGTTGCAGAGCGACGGGAGCATCCGGTGCGCGGTCGGCTACGTTCCGCGCTCGCGGTTCGAGCAAGCGAGCGAAGTGTTGGTGATTCGACCTCCGTAGCGGCGCGCCTGCAGCGTTTGCTCTCGCCAACTGCCTGTTGTGGAGTGTCGCGGACATCGTTCGCGCACCACGCTCGGCCATCGGCGAACACGATGCTTGGCCTGCCTTGCATCTCCGAAGCGCTACGACCTGCGTCGCTTACAAGTCCCGTCCCTCTGCCGCGCGAACGCGACGCCACGCTCGCTGCAACCGCCGCTCGTACGCGCGCCGCAATGACCCACGGACGTGCTTCGCGCTCCGCAGCGCCCACGCGACCTCCATCAGGTGAAAGTACGCGTCAGCGAACTTTCGCTCGTGCATCGCGCGGTACGCGCACCCGACCCATCGATTCAACGCGTCCTTCAGCGAGCGCCACGACGAGCGCTGCTCGATTCGTTCGTGCACGACGAGCATCGCGAGCTTGTAGCTCGCCTTCTTGTTGCCGCGCATCGCGTCGACGGCGATCTGCACGGCACGATCGGACTCCCCGCGGCGCGATGCGAGCCTCGCTTGCCGCAGCGCGAGCGATGAACGAGGTCCCTTCGATGCAGCGGCACGGTCGATCCATGACGCAGCTTCGGAGAGGAGCTCGGGCGCACGCGTTCGATCGTGCTGCGACAGCAAGGTGTCCGCGAGCTCCAACATCAGCGCGCGATCGCTCGGGCGAGCTTCGAGCGCTGCACGCGCGTATTCGACAGCGGTTGCACTCGACCCGTGCACGCCCTCGATCGCGGACAAGCGTGACCAAACGCCAGCGTTCCGCGGCTCGAGCTGCGCTGCCTGTCGAAGGGCCGGGGCAGCTCGTTCGAAGTCTGCCGCAGAGCAGAGGAGCACCGCGGCATCGACGATCACCTTGGGCGCTTGGCTCGTGTCGAGCGCGAGGCGCGCGAGCTGGCTCGCCACCTTCGCGTCTCCGCTCCGCAGCGCGTCATTGCCTGCGTCGAGCAAGAGCTTCGCCTTCTCCTCACCAGCGAATTCAGAGGCGAATCGAAGCGCCGCGCTCGAGGCTGCGTAGCGCTCGCTCGCTCGAAACTGCGCCGCGAAGTGCTGCCACTGCTCCGGCGAGTACCGCGATCCGGTACGCTGGAATGCGAAGTACGCGTCTTCGTGTCGAACCGCGCGAAGCGCGATCGTCCAGAGCGTTGTCGTGATCGGGTCGTTCGCGCAGTCCATCGATGTCATTCGGGGTTCCCGTTCGGGACCGCCAACGCTAGCGCACCGCGCTGCGCGCGCTTTCGATCGACGGACTGGGGCGAACGAGTCATCGCCCTCGATCTCCGGTCGATTGACCGGAACGGAGCAAGACCAGCGCGAGGCTCCCGGTCGATCGACCGCCGCCGAGCGCGCTGAACGGGACGTCGCCGGTCGATTGATCAGCCCGAAGCACTCCCACCCACGACCTCGTTGGTCGATTGATCGAGCGGCAGCCACCATCGCGCTCCGTCACCGGTCGATCGATCGGGCATCGAGCACCGTGACCCATGTTGTCGCAGTCGATCGACCGCGCCCGCGTGATCGCCACCGCGATCGGGCGAACGCATCACTGGAGCGCCTGCACCTCGACCACTCGGCCCCGAGTCGTCCGTCTGCTCGACCACAGCGTCAGAGCTCTGGAGCGCGACCCCAGAGCGCGCCTCGCTCGCTCGTCGATCGACTCTCGGAAAACGAGGATGGCTTGTTGTTGCTCGCGGTGCTGAGAAATGCGCGACGGCGAGCCTGAAGTTCTCGATTCACCTCGCCACGTCCATTGCCTGCGCATGACCTCACCCCCGCTGCCGCGCGCCCCTCTCCCGCGGAACCGCGGGAGAAGGGCTACGATGATCGAAGCGTCGTCTCCGACCAACAGCCGCGCTCGAGGCCCACAAAATCAAAGCCCCTCTCCCGCGGAACCGCGGGAGAGGGGCGCGCGGCAGCGGGGGTGAGGCCGCTCCTAACGCATCTGCGTGCCCCGATCACGCGCCCCGCTCACCCGCCCAACGCCCGTCGCGCCTCTTCTCGATCGTCGAACGGGTGCCGCACGCCGTGGACCTCTTGGTACGGCTCGTGGCCCTTGCCCGCGATGAGCACGACGTCGTCGCGCGTCGCGCTCGCGATCGCCTCGCGGATCGCCGTTCGTCGATCGAGCACCACTGCGTACGTCCCGAGCGTCGCCGTCGCGAGCGCGCTCGACGCGATCTTCGCGAAGCCCGACGCGATCAGCCCTTGCTCTGTTTGCGCTGCAATTTGCGCAGGATCCTCGCTGCGCGGGTTGTCCGTCGTGAGCACCGCGACGGTCGCTCCCCTCGCCACGGCCGCGCCCATGGGCGCGCGCTTCGTGGGGTCGCGATCGCCACCGCAGCCGAACACACAAATCAACCGCCCTCCGCGGGACTGCTCGCTCAACGCGCGAAGCACGTTGCTCAGCGCGTCCGGCGTGTGCGCGTAATCAACGAAGACCAGCGGCGCGCGATCGGTCTTGTCCGACGCGCGAACGAGCTCGAGTCGCCCCGGCGCTCCGCGCGCGTCACGAAGCGCGTCGAAGATCTTCGCGCACGGAATCTCCAGCGCGTGCGCGCACGCCGCGGCGCACAACACGTTTTCGAGGTTGTGCCAGCCGAACATGGGCGTGCGCAGCTCGAACGCGCCTTCGGGCGTGTCCACCAGCGCGCGCATTCCGTCGGCCTCGACCGAGCGCTCGCGCACGGTGAACGTCGCGTCCGAACGACGGCCCGACGGCGAGTACGTCACGAGTCCGCCCGAGACGCCTTCGTCTGCCCACTTCGCGCCGTGCGCGTCGTCGAGGTTGAGCACGCTCGACGCAGGGCCGAGCTCGGTGAAGAGCCGTCGCTTGGCCGACGCGTAGGCCTCCATCGACTGATGAAAATCCAGGTGATCCTGCGTGAGATTGGTAAACGCCGCGACGCGAAATCGAACGGCTTCGACCCTGCCCAACGAGAGCGCGTGGGAGGACACCTCCATCGCGACGTTCTCTGCGCCCGCTGCGCGCATGGCGGCCATGCGCCGCGCGAGGTCGTCGCTCTCGGGCGTCGTGTGCATCGCAGGCCACTGCTGATCTCGGAAGCGATGAGCCACGGTGCCGAGCAGGCCCGTCTTCACGCCGCAGCGCTCGAGGACGTGCTCGACGATCCAGGTCGTCGTGGTCTTTCCGTTCGTTCCAGTGACACCGATGACCTCGAGCGAGAAGCTCGGGTGCCGCCATACGACAGAGCTCGCGAAGGCCAACGCCCGATGCGCATCACGCACGACGAGCTGCGGAACGCTCACGTCCACCAGCGCTCGCTCGCACACGATCGCTGCTGCGCCGCGCTCGATCGCGAGCGGAACAAACTCAGCCCCGTCGCGCTTCTGTCCCTTTCGCGCGACGAACACGTCCCCCGGCTCGACCTCGCGCGCGTCGTGTCGAACGTCGCGCACTTCGGTCGCGGGATCTCCAATGACGCGAGCATCGGGCACTTCTCGCGCGAGCTCACCGAGCGTCGCGTGCGGTTCGAGTGGCGGTTGCACGACTACGGACTCTCGTTCACGCCCGCGTCGGCGTCCACCACGGGGCGCGGCGCGCCGCCGCCCGGCTCGAGCTCGATTCGCACGCGTCGATCGCTCCCGAGCGGCTCTCCCGCAGCGGGAACCTGTCGAACCACGAGCCCCGCGCCCACGACATCGACCTCGATGTTCTGCGCCGCCATCGTCGCGAGCGCGCGCCGCGCCGTGAGGCCCATCACCGACGGCGTCACGGGACCCACGGTCGCGCCCGCATCGCCTTGCGTCGATGGCGTCGACGCAGGAAGCACCAGCGCGCCCGTCGTCGTCGCTTGCGGACGCACCGTCGCAGCGCCGACGCTCTGCGGTCCGCCCGAGCGACGCAGCCGCCCGAGATAGCGCAGCGTCTCTTCGGTGACCCGACGAAACACTGGCGCAGCGACCATGTTGCCCTGGTGATCGTCGCCCGCGGGCTCGTCGATGATCACCGTCACGACGATCTCGGGACGCTCGGCCGGCGCAAACCCGATGAACGAACCAACCCACCGGTGCTCGTCGTAGCCGCGCCCTCGGAGCTTCGCCTTCTGCGCCGTACCCGTCTTGCCCGCGACGCGAATCCCTGGAATCGCTGCGGCGGTTCCCGTTCCACCCTCTTCGGTGACGGCGGTGAGCATCTCGGCGATGAGCCTCGCGACGCGCGGATCGATCGCCGATCGCCCCGCGTCCGGAACGTGCTCTTCGACGAGCGACCCGGTCGCGTCGTGCACGCGCGTCACGAGCAACGGCCGCACCAAACGCCCGCCGTTTGCGATCGCGCCGAGCCCCTGCGCCAGCTGCACTGCGGTCACGCCGATGCCCTGTCCGAAGGCCACCGTCGCCACTTCGACGTCGTACCAGCGACGCTCACCGAAGCGCGCGCGCGCTTCGCCTGGAAGCGGCAAGCCCGTTCGCTCTCCGAAGCCGAAGCGACGAAACACACGCTCGAGGCCGTCCGAGCCCATCGCCAACCCGATCTGCGCCGACCCGATGTTCGACGATCGCGCGAGCACTTGCATGGGCGTGAGCCACTGATCGACGTGCGTGTCGTGGATCGTTCGATCGCCGATCGTAAACGTCCCGCCGTAGCAGTTGATGAGCTGCCCCGCTTGAATGGTGTTCGCGTCGAGCGCGCCCGCCACGGTGAACACCTTCATCGTCGAGCCCGGCTCGAAGCGATCGATCACTGCGCGATTGCGGCGCCCCTCGTCGGTCGAGTGCGCGAGGTCGTTCGGGTCGAACGTCGGGTAGCTCGCCATCGCGAGCACCTCGCCCGTCTGCGGAACGGTCACGATCACGCTCCCGCCCACGGCCTCGCTCGAGCGCACCATCGCGCCGAGCTCTCGCTCTGCGATAAATTGAATTGTGGTGTCGATCGTGAGCGTGACGTCGTGCCCCGCGCTCCCCTCCGAGGGCGACAATCCCTCGGCGAACACCAGCCGTCCCATCGCGTCGCGCACGCCGCGCAGCCGCGTGTCGTTGCCTCGGAGCTGCGCATCGAGCTGCTTCTCGACGCCTTCGATCCCCGAGCCGTCGATGTTCACCGCGCCGATCACGTGCGCCGCGAGCTCGCGATTGGGATACCACCGCTGCGGCTCGACGATGACCTGAAGACCCTCGGACGCGTTCGAGTACGCGCTCTCGCGGAGCATCGCGCGAACACGATTGGCTTCGTCGGGCGCGAGGTGTCGCTTGATCCAGCGAAATCCCACGTCGCGGCGGAGCTCTTCGAGCACGCGATCCGCAGGCATCGAGAGCTCGGTCGCGAGGCGCGTCCCGATCGCGACCAAGTCGATGCCGCGGCGACGGAGCGCGCGCGGGTTGGCCGTCACCGAGAAGCCGTCGACCGTGACCGCGAGCGCGGCGTGATTTCGGTCGTAGATCGTCCCGCGTCGGGGCGCTTGCCGCACGTCGCGGTCGTACTGCTGCTCGGCCATCTCGCGCAGCCGAGAGCCTTGCCGCACTTGCAGCTCGTGCGCGCGCGCGGCGAGCGTCGCGAAGCCCACGGACATGCCCGTGACGAGAATTCCGAGGCGGAGCTTGAGCCAACGCGCGCGGCGCGGTTCGAGGTTTTGCATCAGCGTGGCCTCCCCGAGAGGCGCGCCGGACGCGCTTGTCCGCCGGCGACCAGCGTGAGAACGCGATCGGACTCGACCATCCCGAGCTCCGAACGACCGACATCCGTGAGCGACTGCGGCGCCCTTCGCGCGGCGAGCTCGATCCGAAGATGGTTCGCTCGTTCGCGGAGGCGCTGCCCTTCGTTGCGCGCCTCTTGAACCTTGTAGCCTGCCGCGATGTTCTGAAAGCGCAGCGCGAGGTGCGTCACGAACGCCGTCCCCGACGCGGCGATCGAAAGCACCAAGAGCGCGACGAAACGTGAGGTGGTCATGTGTGGTCCTCCACCGAGCGCACGTGACGCGCGGCGCGCAGCTTCGCGCTGCGGCTGCGAGGGTTGTCTCGTTGCTCTTCGTCCGACGCTTCGACGGGCTTCTTCCACAGCGGCTCGAGCCGCTCGTCCCCGCGAAACGCCCACTTCACCTTGCGGTCTTCGAGCGAGTGAAACGAAATGATCGCCGCCACGCCGCCGTCGACGAGCAGCGACGGCAGCGCCTCGAGCAACGCGTCGAGCTCGCCGAGCTCGTCGTTGACCGCGATGCGCAGCGCTTGAAACGTCCTCGTCGCAGGATCCACCCCGCCGCCCCGTCGCGGGGGTCCGAGCACGCGATAGATCGCCTTCGCTAGGTCTTGCGTCGTGTCGAGCTTGTTCTCGTCCCGCGCGCGAAGGATCGAACGCGCGATCGGCCTCGACGCGCGCTCTTCGCCGAGCTCGTAGATGAGATCCGCCAGCGTTCGCTCGGTGAGCGAGTCGATGAGCTCGCGCGCGGTCTGTCCTCGCGTGGGATCCATGCGCATGTCGAGCGGCCCCTCGCCGCGAAAGCTCATCCCGCGCGAGGCGTCGTCGAGCTGCGGCGACGAGACGCCGAGGTCCGCGACGACGCCGTCGACCGCAGAAATTCCCAGCGAATCGAGCACCGAACGCGCCTCGGACATCGTCGCCTCGACGATCGTCACGCGGTCCCCGAAGCGCGCGAGCCGCTCGCCCGCGGCCGTTCGTGCGATCGGATCGCGATCGATCCCGATGAGCCGACCCGTGGGCGCGCACGCTTCGAGCACGGCCTCTGCGTGACCGCCGCCGCCGAGGGTGACGTCGAGATACACGCCGCCGTCCTTGGGCGCGACCGCGCGAAGGACCTCGTCGCGGAGGACCGTGCGGTGCACAAAGGGCGCGGCTCCATCGGGAACCGCATCGGGGGCGTCTTCACTCGGGGCCATCGCGTTTCGCGTCACGCTTCGAGTCGGTCGAACACTGTGATCTTCGAGCCCGACGACTCTTCGACGCTTCGGTGCCCATTGCTTCAACCAGGGGCAATCGCGCAAGTTTTCGGCGGTTGGTTCGAGCGCGACCGCGCCGTGCGCTATGCTCCCCGCCGGTCACCGTGTCCGACGAGCCCGCCCCGCCCGAAGCCACCGTCGCGCCCGCTGAGGCCACCCTCGACAGCCTCGCGCCGCTCGACGCCGCGTGGCAGAACGTCGTCAGCAAGTGGGACGACCCCGCGGCGCACAGAGCCTTCGTCGTGCTCGCAGCGCAGCTCGATCAATTGCAAGAAGCCGCGCGACGGTATCGCGAGGCCAAGAGCGACTCGGAGAACGTGACCGTCGACGGGTATCGCGTTCCCGGCGATCGCGCCTCGCGAACCGAGGTGGCCGAGCGCGGACTGCAGCTCGTGCTCGCGCAAGCGCTCGCGCGCTTCGAGGCGATGCCGCGCGAAGATCGCCCGAAGCGCGGCGGGCTCGCGTTGCCGCTGGCCGCCATGATGATGCTCTTCGGCCTCTCGTTTGCGTTCGCGAACTTCACGGGCAAGCGCGAGTTCGTGTCGCTCCCGTCGCTCGCGGCGCAGGTGCTGCTCGTCGCGGTCGTCCCGTGGCGCCGCGTGCGGAGGAGCTGACCCAGTGCAGCTCGACTTTCGCGCGCGCGAGCTGACGCTGAAGTTCGTCTACTACGGCCCTTCGCACGGCGGAAAGACCACCAACCTCCGCGCGCTCCAAGACCGCATCGCGCCTTCGCACCGAAGCAAGATCATCACGCTCGACGCCAACGACGATCGAACGCTCTTCCTCGACCTGCTCCCGTTGTCCGTCACGATCGGCGACGTCGTCCTTCGGCTCAACCTCTACACCGTCCCGGGAAAACCCCTCCTCGCCGCCACGCGAAGGCTCGTGTTGCAGGGCGTCGACGGCGTCGCGTTCGTCGCGGACTCGCGCACTTCCGAGGCGCGCGCCAACGCCGAGTCGTTCGTCGACCTCAAGCAGAACCTCCGCGACGCCGGGCGCGACATTCGCGCGGTACCGCTGGTGATCCAGTTCAACAAGCGCGACGTCGAAGACGCGCGCCCCGACGCCGAGCTCGACGCGCTCGCCGACCGCGGCAGCGAACCCGTGCTCCGCGCGGTCGCGACGCGCGGCGAAGGCGTGACCGAGACCTTCGTCGCGCTGCTCGACGTGGTCCTTCGACGACTCGACTCGACCGGCGAGCTCGCGCGAACGCTGCGCGTCGACGCGACCACAGCGCTCGTCAACATCACATCGACCTTGGGACTCTCGACCGACCTTCAGCGCGCGTGCTTCGGGGGCGGAGGAGCGCGTCAGCCATGACCACCAACGATCCGATCGCACCACCCACGACGCTCGACGCCCTGGTCGACGCCACGTCGTTGCGCGCGGCGCTCGAGCCGCTGTGGCAGCTCTCGCGGTGTCCGCTGCGCGTGCTGCGCGCGGACGCGAGCACGTTCGTGGCGCTGGAAGATCGCTTCGGTCCCGCGGCGATCTGTCAGTACGTCGACGCCTTCGAGATGTCTCGCATGCCGTGCGAAGAGCTGGTGACCAGCCTCAAAGCGCCGCGCGTCGACGCGCTCGCCGCGGTGCCCGACGAGCCCGTCACGTTTCGATGCTTCACTGGCGCCGAGTACCGCGCGAGCGAGCTCGTGCTCGACGGACGCACGCTCGGACGCGTCGTGTTCGGACCGTTTCGACCGGACACCGAGCACGCGGCGGACCCGTTCTTCGCGGCGCTCGACGCGCGGATCGACGGAGCGTTCGCCGATCGCGAGTTCGCCAGGATGCCGTCGCTCTCAGCGGCGCAAGCAGACTCGGTCGTCCGCGGCGCGCGCGCGACGATCCTCGCGCTCGCGGGGCGCGGCCGGGACCTCTCGCTCTTGCGCGCGCTCCACGACGCCACGCAACACGGCCCCGACGCCGAGCTCGTCCGCAAGAACGACGAGCTCGAGCGCGCCAACGCCCACCTTCGCGAGCTCGACCGGGTGAAGGGAAACTTCCTCGCGACGATCTCGCACGAGCTCAAGACGCCCCTGACGTCCATCCTCGGCTACGCTGAAATGCTCAGCGAAAACATTGGCGGAGTGCTCGCCGACGAGCAGCGTGGCTTCGTGACGGTGATCTCCGATCGCGCGCGCCAGCTCCTCGGGATGATCACTTCGATCATCGAGCTCGCGCGGATGGACCACGGGCAGCTCCGCGCGGCGCAGGCGTCGGTGTCGATGGCGGGCCTCGCGCGAGAGGTCGCGGACACGTTTGTTCCGGCCGCGCGCAAGAAGCACATCCGGCTTGAGACGCAGCTCGACGAGAGCGCCATGCCCGCGCGCGGCGACGCAGGGTACCTGCGGCAGGTGCTGCACAACCTCGTCGACAACGCGCTGAAGTTCACGCCCGAGCACGGGAGCGTCCGCATCGCCGTCCGTCCCACGACCGCCGCGCTCGCCGAGGGAACGGACGATGACGGCGTCGGACTCGCCGTCCTCGCCCGCCCGCGTCCCTGCGTCGAAGTGCGCGTGAGCGACTCGGGCGTGGGAATCCCACGCGCCGAGCGCGCGCGGGTGTTCGACGCGTTTTATCAAGTCGACACGGGCGTCACGCGACAGTTCGGCGGCGCCGGGCTCGGCCTCGCGATCGTCCGGCGCATCGTCGACGGGATCGGCGGTCACGTGCGCGTCGAAGACAACGACGACGGCGTGGGCGTCGCGATGGTGGTCGTTCTTCCGGCGGCGACGTCTTGAATTCGTGGTCTACAATCAGCACGGGTCCGCCGTCGGAGCGCGCGCCGTGAGCGACCGCGAGTTCGATCGAATCGCGCGGCTCGCGAGGCGTTTTCGAGGCCCCGCGCCGCCGGCGCTCGGGATCGGCGACGACGCCGCGGTGCTCCCGATCGTCGCGGGACCGCTCGCGATCACCGTGGATGCGTGCGTCGAAGGCGTGCACTTCCGTCGCGGGTGGGCCTCGTTGGATCGCCTCGCGCGACGCGCGGTCGAAGCGGCGGTGAGCGACCTCGCGGCGATGGGCGCTGATCCCGCGGCGCCAGGCGGCGGTGTGCTATTCGCGCTCGAGCTGCCCGCGGCGCTCGACGCGTCATCGTTCGACGCGATCATCGAGGGGCTCGCGCTCGGCGCCGAGGCGCACGACGCGCCAGTGCTCGGAGGAAACCTCACGCGCTCCGCGAGCGACGCCATCACGATCACGACGACTGCGCTCGGCGTGTGCGATCGCGCGTCGACCCGCAGCGGCGCGAAGCCCGGCGACGCGGTCTTCGTCACGGGATTCGTGGGCGCCGCGAGGCTCGGCCTCGAGGCGCTGCTCGCGTCTCGCGCCGAAGAGCCCCTCCTACGACCCTTCGTCGAGCGTTGGCTCTCGGTACGCGCGCGCGTCCGAGAGGGCCTCGCGCTGCGATCGATCGCCACCGCCGCGATCGACGCGAGCGACGGACTCGCGCAGGACGCCTCGCACCTCTGCGAGCGCTCGGGCGTCGCGATCGTCCTCGAGCTCGAATCGCTCCCGCTCGCGCCGGCGCACCGCGAAGCCGCCGAAGCGCTGTCGCTCGACCCGACCGCCGTGGCGCTCGCGGGCGGCGAGGAGTACGAGCTGATCTTTACTGCGCCGCCGCAGGCTCGCGTCTCGTTCGCGACGCGGATCGGGTTCGTGCGCGAGGGCTGCGCGCTGTTCGTCCGCGACGCACGAGGAGAGCGCGCCGCACACAGCCAGGGCTGGGATCACTTCGCGCCGTCGCGAGACACTTGATATCGTGTGTCTCCGGCGCGCGCGACGCGCTCAGCGCGCGGCCTTCGTGCCCTTCGCGCTCTTCTTCTTCGGCTCGGCGACGGGCGGTGACGACTTGCTCGCCTTCGGCTTCGAGGTCTTCGCAGCGCTCGACGGGGGCGCGCTCGGGGGCGTGCTCGGCGCTGGCGGATCGGGCTTCTTCTCGATCGCGGTCTTCAGACGATCGAACTCGGCCATGAACTCTTTTTTGCCGAGGCCCGCTTCTTTGGCGGCGAGCGCGACGTCGCCCGTTCGATCGATCAGTCGCTGCATCCAATCGAGGCTGAACGCGTCGAGCACCCGCTGTCGCGCCGTCCCTGCGTCGGGGGGCTTCGGCCGCGCGTTGAGCGGGAGCAACAGCGCTGCTTTGGCCCGCGCGAGGCCCGCGCTCGGGAGCATCGTCCGCGCGACGGGCTCGGCTTGAAGGGCCTTGGCGACGATCTTTCTCAGCTCTTTGACGTTGCCTGGATAGTCCCGCGCGATCGCCGTCGCGAAGTCCCCGTCTTCGAAGCTCGGGTCCACCTGCGCGATCTCGCGGATGAAGTTCTTCACGAGCAGCGGGACGTCTTCGAGCCGCTGTCGCAGCGGCGGAACGGACACTCGCACCGCGCACGCGTGCGCGAGAAGATCCCGTCGAAACTTGTTGTCCGACGGCTGGACACGAAGCCCCGGCGCGGCCGTCGCGATGATCCTCGCGTCGAGGACGCCCTCTTCGCGGCGCTCGTACAGCGACAGAAGCTCGGGAATCGACGCGCTCGGCGCCTCGTCGATGCGCTCGATCAACAGCGTAAACGTGTCCGCGCGCTGCGCGAGCTGCAGGAGCGACGGCCGATCCACGGTGCTCAAGCCGAAATCAACAACCGTGACGGGCGACGCAGCGAAGCGCGACGAGACGTGAATCGCCTTCGCGAGGAGCGTCTTGCCGCAGCCGGGCTCGCCTTCGAGCAAGAGCGGCGCGTCCGTCGGCGCGAGGCGCTCGAGCAGGCCGAAGAGCTCGCGAATGACGGCCGAGCGACCCACTGCAGGGCCGAACGTCGTTCGCTCGGACACGAGCGCGGGCACGGACACGTCCGCCCCGAGCAGCTGCAGCGTCGTGCGCCCGATCGCGATCTCGGTCCCCGCGGGAACGACCGCGTTGACGACCTTCCCGCTCCCGACGAGCGTCCCAGTCTCCGAGCCGAGGTCACGAACACGCACGCCGCCTGCGACCAGCGCGAGCTCGAGGTGGTACTTGCTCACCGTCGGGTCGCGAAGCACCAGGTCGTTGTCTGCGTGGGTCCCGACCAGAAGCGTCCCCGCTTCGAGCAGCGCCTCGCGACCGCGATCCGGCCCCCCCGTGACGCGCACCCGAACGCGCCGAACCACGAGCGTCCCGCGGTCGTCGGTCATGAGCACGCCCGTCAGCGCAGGGAGCTTCGCAGGCGCGGACACCGACGGCGGCCGAACGGACGCAGTCGTGGGGCTTGCTGGGATGATCGAGTCTCCGTCGCGTCCGGTCTCTCGGTTCACGACGCCTCCGACGCTGCTGCGGGGTCAAGCAAGATCGCGCCGATCATTTGCAGCGAAAATACGGAGCGCAGCGGTGCGAAGGCTCTGGGTGTCCACGACGAATTTACGAATTTTGTCTGTCGTGTCACGCCGTCATTCCCTCCGACCCGACGAGGTGCAGCATAGCGGGGCAAGTCCCGCACTGCTAGGGTGAAATTCAACCCATGCATCCCGACAAGATCCGCGCGGTCCTCGAAGGTGTCCGCGACGGGCGCAGCTCGGTCGAACAGGCCCTCGGCGCGCTGCGCGACCTTCCGTACGAAGACCTTGGATTTGCTCGCGTCGATCACCACCGCGCGCTTCGCCAGGGACACGCAGAAGTCGTACTCGGCCAGTGGAAGACTGGCGAGCAGATTGCAGGAATCGTCCGCTCGATCGCCGAGCGCTCCCAAAACGTGCTCGTGACGCGCGTCGATGTAGACAAAGCGCGAAACGTTCGAGCGGCGCTCGGCGCGGCGTTCGAAGACCTGCGGTACGACGAGAGCGCGCGCACGCTCACGCTCGAGCGCCAGGCCATCGAAATCCGCGGCCGAAAACCCATCGCGATCGTCACTGCAGGGACCGCGGATCTGCCCGTCGCCGACGAGGCCGCCGTCACCGCGCGCATGCTGGGCAACGAAGTGATCCGCGTGACGGACGTGGGCGTGGCGGGGATTCATCGCCTCTTCGACGCGCGCGCCTCCTTCGAGCGTGCGGGCGTGATCATCGTCGTCGCGGGCATGGAGGGCGCGCTGCCCTCGGTCATCGGCGGTCTCGTCACGCTCCCGGTGATCGCCGTTCCGACGAGCGTCGGATACGGCGCGCAGTTTCAGGGGCTCGCGCCGCTGCTCACGATGCTCAACTCCTGCGCGTCCGGCGTGCTCGTGGTCAACATCGACAACGGCTTCGGCGCAGCGTTTGCGGCGACGCAGATCAATCGTCGCGACACGTGATCTCACGCTCGCGCGGGGCGCAATCGTCGCGCCTCGTTTCGCGCTCGACGCACGATCGTCACGCCGAGCGCGCGAGCGCGCGAGACGGTGCGCGGGCGCGGCGGCTCGACGCGGTCGAAGACCCAAAGAGCCTCGTTCCGCGGTATGCAACGGCGCGACGCAATGGCCTCTGACGACGACAAGCCCGCTCGACGGTTCGTCCCTGGGACGCGATTCAAGCTCACTCGCCCGAGCGCAACGCGCAGCGCGGCCGACGAGCCCTACGCGCACCCCCACAATCACCCGCACGTTCACGACGAGGCGGGGCACGGGCACGCGCACTCGCACGATGGATCGCACTCGCACTCGCACGACAACGCTGCACCCGGCGCTGCGTCGCCGACCGCGAAGCCGCGCGCGCCCGCGCCACCCATCGAACGCGACGCGACCCGTGGCCGACTCGCGCTTCACTTCGACTGCTTCTCGGGTCTCGCAGGCGACATGATCGTCGCGGCGCTCATCGACTTGGGCGTTCCGCTCGAGCCCATTCGCGCGGCGCTCGAAGCGCTGCCCGTCGAGGGCTACAGCGCGGACCTCGCGGAGGTCGAAGTGTCGTCCATCGGCGCCACGCGCTTCGTCGTGGATGTTCAGCGAAGGCAGCCATTTCGCACGTGGAAACAAATTCGCGCGATGCTCGAAGGCGCCCCCGCGCTCGACGATCGCGTTCGCGCGAGGGCGCTCGCGACCTTCGAAGCGCTCGCCGTCGCAGAAGCGAAGATCCACCACGTCACACCCGAAGAGGTTCACTTTCACGAGGTGGGCGCCGTCGACGCGATCGTCGACATCGTGAGCGCGAGCGCCGCGCTCGCGTGGCTCGACGCCGACGTGTCGTGCGCGCCACTGCCCATGGGACGCGGCTTCATCCGCTCCGAACACGGGATCATTCCGCTTCCTGCGCCCGCGGTGCTCGAGCTGCTCGCGGGCATTCCCACCATCGACGCGGGGATCAACGGCGAGCTCGTCACGCCCACGGGCGCTGCGATCATCCGCGCCAACGCGAAGCGCTTCGTCTCGTGGCCCTCGTTTGCGCCGATGCGCACAGGCTTCGGCGCGGGAACACGAAAGCTCCCCGACCGACCCAACGTGCTCCGCGTCGTGCTCGGCACAGCGACACCGCCAACCGAAGCGAAACCAACCGCGCACACGCACTGCGTGCTCGAGTCGAACCTCGACGACGCCGCTGGCGAAGTGCTCGCGCACGCCACGGCGGCGCTGCTCCGCGAGGGCGCGCTCGACGCGTGGACCGAGTCGATCGGCATGAAGAAATCCAGGCCCGCAGTGAAGCTCTGCGCGCTCGTTCGCCGCGAAGACCGCGAGCGGCTCTCCGCAGTGCTCCTTCGCGAAGCCCCGACGCTCGGCGTGCGCGCGATCGAGTGCTCCCGCGTCGAGCGCCCTCGGCGAACGGTCCTGCTCGACACGCCGTGGGGTCCCCTGCCCTGCAAAGTGTCCGATGGCGACGGGCTCCCGCCGTCCGCAAAGCCCGAGGACGACGCGGTCGCAGCGCTCGCTGCGAAAGCTGGAGTTCCCGCGAGGGTCGTGCGAGACGCCGCGATGGCCGCGCTCGTTCGCGCGCTCAGCGAAGGCGCGAGGCAAACTATCGATTCGTGATCGCCCGGCGCGGGTGACCGCTGTATAGACCCGCGGCGCGTTGCGCTCGGCGCACCAACTCTGCAATATTCCGCGTTATTCTGTTTCTTCAACAATCGTTCGTTCGCCCCCACTGAGGAGTTCCGATGCGAAGGCTTCCATGGTTTGTGCTCATGACCGCTGGCGTCGCTGGCTGTCCGCAACCCACCAATCGCCCCGACGTCACGCAGCCCGACGTCGTCGTTCAGGACCGTCCATCGGACACAGGGCGACCAGACACGTCGATGCCTCCGGCCGACATGGTGGGTCCGGACGCGACCGAGCCCATGGACGTTCAGTCGATGCCCGACGCCGACATGCCCGATGGGATGTCCGGCCCGTCCGATGGCATTCGCGCGGTGCAAGCCGCCGCGGCGGGAATGGTCAACATCCGCCTCGAGAACGTGATGGTCACGTACGTCACGCCCTTGATTATGGGTGCCAACACCAACAACGACCCCGCGGGTTTCGCGGTGCAAGCCGAGCCCACGGGCCCTGCGCTGTTCGTGGGCGTCGATCCCGCCACCATCATGCCCACGCCGACGGCGGGTGATCGCGTGAGCTTCACCGTCACGATGACCCGCGCCCAAAACAACGGGATGTCGCGCTGGGTGTCCGCGCTCTCGATGTACACGCGCGTGAGCGGCGGAAATCCCCTCGCCTCGTTCGTGCAAGACCTCTCGGGAGCGGCGGACGCGGTCAGCGCGCTCGGCACGTACGAGTACGAGCTCGCGCGGTTCACGGGCACGATCACGGACAACGGAGCGAACAGCGGCGCGGCGTTCAGGGCGTTCGCGGTCACGAGCGCGGGCATCCCCGCTGGCGACGCGAACCTCCGCGTGCGCATGCCCGAAGCGCTCGCGAACATGCTCGGCGTGCGCATGGGCTGCCGCGTGACGCTCGGACCCGCGCCGTTCTGGCGCTTCCGCGACGTCGCGCAGCCGAGCGCGTGGCGCGACAGCGAAGTGATGCTCTCGATGTGCCCGCCCGTGAGCGACGCGGGCACTGACGCCGCCGACGCGCGAACGGACAGCGGCGTCGTGACGGACTCGGGCGTTCCGATGGACTCGGGCGTCGTGGTGGACGCGGGCGACAGCGGCGTCGTCGCAGATACGGGCGTCGATGCGCCGGGCTGCACGCCGCGCATCGTCGTCAACGAGGTGCAAACCCGAGGCGGTGCAGGTGACGCGAACGCAGAGTTCGTCGAAATCCTCAACGTCGGAACGTGCGCGGTGAATCTCAACGGCTGGGCGCTCCGCTACGCAGCGGGGAGCGCAACGACGACGGGCAGCGCGTTCTGGACTGGAACGGCAGCGCAAACGTTGAACCCTGGCCAGTATGCGGTCGCGCGGTCGTCGGTCGTCACTGCCGGACCTGCGTCCGCGCTCGACCTGATCGCGTCGCCTCCCGCGAACCTCGGATTCAGCGACACCCAAGGTGGCGTTGGCCTCTACAACGGATCGACGCGCATCGACTCGGTGACGTGGGCGCAGTCCTCGGGCTCTGTTGGCGCGGGCCATCTGTTCCGCGAGGGAATGCCTGCGGTCATGCCCGCGTCGGGGATGATCAACGCCATCGCGCGAGTTCCAAACGGCGCTGACACCGACGCGAATTCGGTCGACTTTACGGGCCGTACCGCCTCTTCGATCGGCGTCGCCAACCCGTAGGCTGTTAGTCTGTGGGGGCACTCATGCCTCCACGAACTGCGCCAATCTTGGTGGTCGACGACGACGCGGTCACGCGGCACATCCTCTTCGACTATCTCCAACGCGCGGGCTATCAGCCGCTCACCGCCTCGTCGGGGCAAGAGGCGCTCGAGCGCATCAAGACGGTGATCCCCTCGCTCGTCTTGCTCGACCTCGTGCTGCCCGACGCGGACGGCTACGAGGTCCTGCGCGCGATTCGCGCGGACGAGCGCGTGCGCGACACGCCCGTCGTCGTGCTAACCGCGCTCGAAGGAGACGAAGAGATCGCTCGCGCGTTCGAAGAAGGCGCGGACGACTTTCTGCACAAGCCGTTTCGCAACGCCGAGCTCGTCGCGCGCATCCGCGGGCAGCTTCGCCTTCGCGGCTACCTCGTCGAGCTCGCGCAGAAAGAGCGCGACGCCGCTGTGCTCGTCGAGCTCACGCAAGCGCTCGCTTCGTCGCTCGACATCCGCGAGATCTTGCACATGGTCGTTCGTCGCATCGCCGAGACCGTGGACGTCGATCGATGCTCGATCATCGTCGCGCGCGAAGGCGGCGGCCGCGGGTACGTCGTCGCGGCCAGCGATGACGCAGGCGTGCAGAACCTGCCCATCGAGCTCGAGAAGTATCCCGAGATTCAGACCGTCCTTCAGACGCGCGAGCCCCTCACGATCGAAGACGCGAGGACGCACCCCTTGCTCGATCCGGTGCGCGCGACGGCGCGGTTTCAATCGCTCACGCTGCTGCCGATCGCGCACGAAGAACGAGCGCTCGGCGTGCTGTTTCTCCGTTCGATCGAGGGTCGCGGGAGGCTCGAGGATCGCGAGCTCTCGTTTTGTCAGATCGCCGCGAACGCGACGGCCGTCGCGCTCCGAAACGCGCGCGTGCTGCAGCAGCTCCGCGACGAGACGCAGGCGCTCGACTCGCGCGCGGCGCAGGCCGAGACGCGCGTTCGCTCGCTCGAGCAGTATCAAGTGCTCTTTCGCTCGGCCGCGGACGGGATGCTCGTGTTCGACCGTCGGGGGACCGTTCGCTTCGTCAACCCGCGCGGCGCGGAGATCCTCGAGTACAGCGCGGACAAGATCGTCGGTCGCCCGGCGTTCGAGCGTGTGATCAGCGAGGATCTCCCCGCGGTGGACCGCGCGATCGAGAGCGTCCGCGGCGGAGGGACGACGTCGCTCGACGTTCGGTTTCGTCGTCGCCGAGGGAGCGTGGGGACCCTGGCCATCGCGCTCTCGTCGCTCGAGTCCGACGACGACGCGCAGATCGTGAGCTTTCGCGACGTCACGCAAGACCGAGAAAACGCCCGTGAACTCTCTCGTACGCGAGACTTTCTGACGTCGCTCATCGAGTCGTCGCCAGACGCGATCGTCGCCGCGGACATGCGCGGGATGATCTTGATTTGGAACCGCACCGCCGAGCGCGTCTGCGGCGTCGCGCGGGACGAGGTCGTCGGTCGCATCAACGTGAGCGCGATCTACCCGCCGACGGTGGCACAAGAAATCATGCGACGGCTGCGCGAGAGCGAGCGCACCGAAGGCGTCGGGCGCGTCGAGTCGTTTCGCACCGAGCTCGTGACCCCGTCGGGCGAGCAGATCCCGATCTTGCTCTCGGCCGCGATCGTCCGCGAAGGCGAGAAGGACTTCGGGACCGTCGGGATCTTCTCGGACCTCCGCGATCGCATTCACATGGAGCAGCGCCTCGCCGCGGCGCAAGAGCAGCTGAAGCTCAGCGAGAAGCAGGCGCTCGTCGCGCGCGTCGCGGGCACGGCGGCGCACGAGCTCAACCAACCGTTGCAGTCGATCCTCGGCAACGCCGAGATCATGATGCGAAGGCTCCAAGGCGACGCGATCGTCGATCGGTACGCGTCGATGATCATTCAAGAGGCTGATCGCATGAAGGACATCGTCCGCAAGCTCGGCAACATGACGAGGCTCGAGACGATTCACTACGTGGGCAACACGCAGATCTTCGACCTCAACGCCAACGCGCCCGAGTCGCCCGACAACCACGATGAGCCCAAGGACACGCCGCCGACCGGAGAGCGTTGAGGTCGGGAGTTGGCTTGCGGTTGACGGCGAGAGGGTGCTAACTCACGGGCTTCGTAGGGCGGACAACGCCCGAAGGAGACGAAATGGCCCGCGTAACCGTCGAAGACTGCCTCGAAAAAGAAGAGAACCGCTTTGCGTTGGTGATCCTCGCCGCGCAGCGGACGAGGCAGATCATGAAGGGCTCGAGGGTCCTTCTCGAGGCGCACAAGTACAAGAACAAGCCGGCAGTGCTCTCGCTCCGCGAGATCGCCGCGGGCAAGGTGAAGTTCGGCTCGTCCTCGCGCGAGGCGGTCGAAGTGTTCATCAACGAGCAGAAGACGCGCTTCGGCGTCTGAGCTCGCTCAGGCTTCGGCCTCGCCGTCTTCGTGGGGGAACACGCCTTCGCGCGCCATCGCGTCGAGGGCCGAGGGGCTCTTCGAGCGCTTCCACGCGTCGTAGATGCGGACGAGATCGCGCGTCTCGGCGCCGAGCGATTGCGCGACGGCGACCTCGGCGAGCACGTGAGTCATGACGTCGAAGCGCTGCGCCATGCCCGCGTAGAGCGCGCTCGTCGTGTCGTCGCGGGTGATGGTCGAGGCGCGCGCGTACGCGAAGGGCCCGCAGCGGCGGCACACGGCGTCGTCGCTCTCGCGGCCGACGAAGCCGCTCAAGAACAGCGCGCGGTCGCCGAGCGCGACGAGGGGCGCGAGCTGGAGCTCCTGGGAGAGATCGAGCGTTCGCTCGAGCTCGACGACGATCGAGTCGCCCTGCCCTCGGCCGTTGGAGCCGTCAGCGAGGACGGTCGCGAGGTGGCGACACTCTGCGGGTTCGAGGGCGACGCGGCAGCGCTCGACAGCGCGATCCACAGCGTTGGCAAAGAACGAACGAAGGTCCGAGACAGGGGTGATGGGCATCCGATGACCACTCCTTTCGCGCGGCGCTCGGGCGCGAGTTCGGGACCGAGCAGCCGTACGCTGAAAGGTGCGCGCGATTCCGAGGTTTGCCAAGAAATCCGCCTGCTTGCGCTCGATCATACTCGCTGCGAGCGGTGCGCTCGGCGCTCTGCTGGCACTCGAAAAGGCACACTGCCACTGCCCCGCGATGATTCAACAAATTGTCGCGACGGTGGCCCTTGACTTGGGTTGGTCTCGGATTAGTCTCCGCCCGCCTTCTGGCACTCGCCCCCCACTGAGTGCCAACAATCGCAACGGACGCTGCCCGAGGGTGCCGTCCGGTGCGGGTGAGTCGAACTTTGCCTTCGTCGGCGACGCACGCGTCGCTGCGCGAGGGGTCGTCTGCGCCGTGGGACTTCCGCCACGGCGAGCGAGCGGCGCGGACGATGCTGAGGGGAACCGAGTCAATCCACTGCACTACCAAAGAGGTCAACGAGTCATGAAGATCCGTCCATTGGGTGATCGCATCCTGGTCAAGCGTCTCGAGTCCGAGGAGCGAACGAAGGGTGGAATCATCATCCCGGACAGCGCCAAGGAGAAGCCCATCGAGGCGAAGGTCGTCTCGGTGGGACCCGGCAAGCGCGACGACAACGGCAAGCTCGTCGAGCCCGGCGTGAAGGCTGGCGACCGCATCCTGTTCGGCAAGTACTCGGGCACCGAGGTCAAGCTCGACGGCGAGGAGCACCTGATCCTTCGCGAGGAAGACATCCTCGGCGTGATCGAGGGCTGATCCGCGCGTCTGCGCGTCGAACCAACCATCGCTGTTGAATTCAAACACAAGTTATCGAAAGTCAGGAGACTGCACTCATGGCCGCTAAGGAAATTCTCTACACCGAGTCCGCCCGCAAGATGATCTTGGCCGGCGTCGACGCCCTCGCCAACGCGGTGAAGGTCACGCTCGGACCCAAGGGACGCAATGTCGTGATCGAGAAGAGCTTCGGCTCGCCGGTCGTCACGAAGGACGGCGTCACCGTCGCCAAGGAAATCGAGCTCGAGAACAAGTTCGAGAACATGGGCGCGCAGATGGTCCGCGAGGTCGCCTCGAAGACCTCGGACACCGCCGGCGACGGAACGACCACCGCCACGGTGCTCGCGCAGTCGATCTTCCGCGAGGGCATCAAGCTCGTCGCGGCGGGACACAACCCGATGGAGCTGAAGCGCGGCATCGACAAGGCCGTCGAGTGCGTCGTCGCCGAGCTGAAGAAGTCCGCGGAGCCCACGAGCGATCCGGCGCGCATCGCGCAGGTCGGAACGATCTCGGCCAACGGCGACGAAGAGATCGGCAAGCTCATCGCCCAGGCGATGGAGAAGGTCGGCAAGGAAGGCGTCATCACCGTCGAGGAGGCCAAGAGCGCCACGACGGACCTCGACGTCGTCGAGGGTATGCAGTTCGACCGCGGCTACCTCTCGCCGTACTTCGTGACCAACACCGAGCGCATGGTGGCGGAGCTCGACGACTGCTACCTGCTCATCTCCGAGAAGAAGATCGCCAACATGAAGGACCTCCTCCCGGTCCTCGAGGCGATCGCGCGTCAGCAGAAGCCGCTGCTCATCATCGCCGAAGACGTCGAGGGTGAGGCGCTCGCCACGCTGGTCGTCAACAAGATCCGCGGCACCCTGCAGTGCGCCGCGGTGAAGGCGCCGGGCTTCGGCGACCGCCGCAAGGAGATGCTCAAGGACATCGCGATCCTCACGGGCGGCGAAGTCGTCTCCGAGGACCTCGGCATCAAGCTCGAGAACGTCACGATCTCGTCGCTCGGCCGCTCGAAGAAGATCAAGATCGACAAGGACAACACGACGATCATCGACGGCGCCGGCAAGGAAGCGGACATCAAGGCCCGCGAGAAGGAGATCAAGGCGCAGATCGAGCAGACGACGAGCGACTACGATCGCGAGAAGCTCCAGGAGCGCCTCGCGAAGCTCGCCGGCGGCGTGGCCGTGATCAAGGTCGGAGCCGCGACCGAGGTCGAGATGAAGGAGAAGAAGGCCCGCGTCGAGGACGCGCTCAACGCGACGCGCGCAGCGGTCGAAGAGGGCATCGTTCCTGGCGGCGGCGTGGCGCTGATCCGCGCCAGCAAGGCGCTCGACGCCCTCAAGCTCAATGAGGAGCAGTCGTTCGGCGTGAAGATCATCGCCCGCGCGGCGCAGGAGCCCCTCCGCCAGATCGCCGCCAACGGCGGGATGGAAGGCGCGATCGTGATCAACCGGGTCCGCGAGTCGCAGGACCCCAAGTTCGGCTTCAACGCCGCGACCGACACCTACGGCGACCTCATCGCCATGGGCGTGATCGATCCGGTCAAGGTCGTTCGCTCGGCGCTGCAAAACGCCGCGAGCGTCGCGGGCCTGATGCTCACGACCGAGGCGCTCGTCGCCGAGCGTCCGAAGGAGGAGAAGAAGGCCTCCGGCGGACACAACCACGGCGGCGACATGGACTTCTGATCACGAGCGATCGTGATCAGCGGGACCCACGCGGCCCCGACTGACCAACACGAAGGCGTCCTGCGCGTTGTGCGCTCGGCGCCTTCGCGCATTTCTCCGCGGCCAAACCCGGGAAAAATTGTTCGACGCCCCGCGGCAAGTGTTAACGTGCGGCCGCTCATGAACCGTGACCTGGTCGCGCTGCGAGCGCGTCGAGCGCGTCGAGCCGCAATCGCTCCGGGCGTTGCGCTTGTCGTTTCGTCGTGTACGCCCCCGGCCCCGCCGCCGGTGATCCGTCCCTTCACCGACCCCGCGTCGGTGAACCGCGCCGTGTCGTCGTCCGGCTCGGAGTCGCAAGCCAACGCTCCGAGGCCGAGGCCGCAGCTCACGCTGCGCGGCGCCTCGCGCATGCCCGACGTGAGCGCCGCGGGCCAGTGCGCTCCGTCGATCACGGCCGAGATCAATCGCCTGCGTCGCAATCAAGTGACGATGCACGGCGAGCCCGCGTGCACCGAGGACTACGGCGGCGAGTGGGCGGCGGTGTTCGCGACGGGCACCGAGCAAGAGGCCTCGGACGTGTGGGTCGTGGTGGCAGCGAGCGGGCGCGTCGAGCACCACCGCGTGCGGCGAACTCCGTACGGCGTTCGCTACACCGCCATCTCGATCTATCGCGGGCTCGCGGTGCTCACGGGGCGGTCGATCCAGAGCGAAGAGATGCCCGCCAACGCCGAGGCGCTCGTCGCGTTCGCCATTCCATTTCCAGGAAATCCAGCGCCTGCGGTCCTCGAGCTCCAACCCGCGCTCACGCCCATCCTCGGCGCGAGCGATCGACTCGACCTCGACAATCGATTGCAGGGGCTCGTCGCCGAGTCCGAGGCGAGCTCGGACACCGTTCGTCCAGTGCTCGCTCGATGCGCAGAGGGGCCGCGAGGGCTCATCGGCGCGCTGCCGTCGACGCAGAGCGTTCCCGTTGTGCGCGGCTGGCAGCTCGGCGTGTACGAGCGTCTCGGGGACATGCACGCGCAGCTCGACCCGACCAACGCGCGCGTCTCGACGGGCCACGAAATCATCCGGCGCATCGCCGAGCGCGGCGGATGCGACGAAGGGTGGCGCTGCGTCGTTCGCCCCGAGGGTCGCCGCGAGCTGCCCGAGTCCGCGGTCGCGCCGCAAGCGCAGTTCAAGCGCGTGGGCGCCACCACCGTGATCGCCGCGATCCTCGACGCAGGAACGCGACCCGAAGCGCTCGGCCAACCATCGCCCGATCGCATGAGCGCGCCGCGCTCGAACGATCCCCAGGACCGGCTCGTGGCGCAGCGGCTCGCGCTCGATCCCATCGAAGGCCCCGTCGCTGGCGCCTCTCGCGGCCCGGTGAAGTTCATCGCGTTCACGACGGTCGAGGGAGAGCGCCGCGTCACGCACGTGTACGCCGTCTCGCCGAACCGCGCGCCGCGACGGTTCGAAGACGACTCCAACGGACGCGTGATCAACGGCGCACGACAAGTGCAAATCCGCGACATCGACGGAAACGAAGAGCCCGAAGTGCTCATCGCGAGCCGCTTCGGAGCCAACGGCGTCGTGAGCGTCTCGACGCTGTTCTGGCCGCCCACGGTCACCGATCGGCTCACGTTCGCGCGACTCGACGCGACGCGCGCCCTCGTCGACGCGCACAACCTCGACGAAGCGGACCGCGCGCTGCGGTCGTTTCAGCCGAGCCCCTTCGAAAACGAAGAGCAGCTCTGTCAGGTCGTCTCGCGCATCGCGCAGACGACGCCGAGGCAGCTCGCGCCGCTCGTTCCGTCGCCGGGCTTCACGGTGATCGACTACGCGACGCCGGGACAACCGCTGCGCGGCGAGGTCCGTCGCATGACGAGCGCAGACCTGCGCAACGCCGCGGACATCGCAGCGGTGTTCGGGCCGTTTGCAAACGCTCCGTGCAACGAGATGGAGTGCGACTCGACGCTCGGCTTCTGCAAGCTGCGTCGCGGCGGTCGCGAGCTCGGGTACCTCTGGCTCGGGCCGCGTCGCAATCAGCCCTACTGGGGCATCTCGCGCGCGAGCGGTCGCTGACCCCCCCTCCGCGCCCCTCGTTGGCGCGCGGACTACTGCGATTCGGCTTCGTCGAGCTGTCGGAGCAACGCGACGAGCTCGTGCGAGACGCCAGCGCCGCGGCCGTCGACCAAGATCGTCGAGAGCGACGCGCGCACGCGCTCGATCGCGCGGCGACCGGCCTCTGCCTCTGCGCTCTTCTTGGCGAGCTCTGCCTCGGCGCTCGGGTTGGAGCTCGTGCGCACCGCGTCGCCGCCGCGCTCGATCTCGCGTTGCATCGCCGCGATGCGCTGATCGCGCGCGCGAAGCTCGAGCTCCCAGATTTCGCTCTCGGTGCGGCGGGCGCGCTCGACCTCTTCGACAAGGCGACGCTCGATCGCGCGAAGGCGAAGGTCTCTGTCTTCGAGCTGCGCGACCAGTGAACGAACGAGGAGCTCGCGCTCGCTGTTCTCGCGACGAAGCGCTTCGAGCTCGGCGCTCGACGGAGCCTCTGCAGCACGCGACGGGCTCGCCGTCGCTTCGGCTGCGCGAGCGCGCGACGCGCGGAGCTCTTCTTCGAGCTCGGAGGTCCGAAGCAGCGACGCGTCGAGCTGCGCGCGCAGATCGACCATCGATTCTTCGGTCGAAGCGAGTCGCGCTGCGGTCTCGGCGAGCGTCGCGAGGAGCTGCTCGGCGCGGTGGTCGCTCGCAGGAGGCGCGTCCGACGCGAGGGCGCTCTCGCTCGCTTCGCGCGAGGCGTCGCGCGGCGCGGGAGACTCTTCGCGCGAGGCGCTCGCGCGCTCGCTCAACGCAGAGAGCGCGGCTTCGGCGTCCGCGAGTCGCATCGCGATTCCGTTGCGCTCGGCCTGCGCTGCGTCGAGCTCGCGCTGCACCGCGACCACGGCCTCGCCCTCTTCGCTGGCGCTCGAGCTCGCGACCTCGAGCGCGCGAACGAGCTGCTCGACCTCGCGCTCGAGCTCACGGACGCGACGCGTGTAGCCCTTCTTCGTCCCTTCGAGCTCGAGCGAGAGCTGCGCCACGCGATCTTCGATCGACGCCGAGAGCGCGAACTGTCGCGAGAGCTCGGCGCGGACGTTCGACAGCTGCTCTTGCAGGTCGTCCTCTGCGCGGAGCGCCGAGTCGAGCTGCGCGCGGACATCATTGGCGCTCTTCTCGATCGAATCGCTGGCGCGCTTCGTCGCGGCGAGCTCTGCTTCGAGCTCCGCGGCTCTCGCCAGCGCCGCGTGCAGCGCCGCGTTGTCCTGCGCGGGAGCCGCGATCGGAGCGCTCGGCGGCGCCACGAGCTTCGCTTGTTCGGACAGCCTCGTCTCCGCGGACGCAGCGCGCGCGCGCGCTTCGGACTCGGAGGCCTCGAGCGCAGCGAATCGATCGAGGGTGTTCTTCAGCGCGAGCTCCGCGTCTGCGGCGCGTCGACGGTTGGCCTCGAGGTCCGCGCGCAATCGCGCGGCTTCTTCGTCCGCCTCGTCCCTCGCCCGCGCGGCGCGCGCCGCTTGTTCGACCTGCTCGAGCGCGCGCTCTGCTTCGATCTCCGCGCGAATCCGTCGCGCGAGCGCCTCTTCGTCGCTCCGCGCGGAGCTCAAGCGCGACTCGTACTCGCTTCGAACGCGCGAGAGCTCTTCGGCGTGCCGCTGCGCGACGAGCGCTTCTTCACGCGCGCGCGTCGCCGACACGGACGTCGCCCGCGCTTGCGAGAGCTGAAACTCGAGCTGACGCGACTCGGCCTCGCGCGCTTCGAGCGTCGACTCGAGCTTCGCGACGCGCTCACGAAGCACGTCGTTTTGCAGCGCGACGCGGTTCGCCTCGGCGCCGACCGCCGCGTGCAGCGCGCCGAGCTCTGCGTTGCGCGCTTCGAGGGCGGCCATGCGCTGCGAGCCGTCGGCGCCGCGGAGCGCGTCGATTTGGTAGAGCAGCTCGCGCACGGCGGCGTCGCGCTCGGACGCCTTGGCTTCGAGCGCAGCGCACTCGCGGCCCTTCTCGATGAGCGATCGCTCGAGCCGCGACACGTCTTCGCCCGCGCCCTGCTCGCGCTCGCGCGACTCTTTGCGCGCGGCGTGGAGGTCTTTGCGCGCGCTGTCCCGGTCGCGCTCGGCTTGCGCGAGCGCGGCGCGCGTCTCGTTGGCGGCGGTCTCTGCAGTGGCGAGCGCGCGTTCGAGCTCGGTCACGCGCTGCGATGCGCGACGAAGATCCGTTCGGCTCGTGGCGAGCGAGGCGCTCGCGGCTTCGGCGGCGGCGGCGGCCGCAGCGGCGCGCTCGTTGGCGGCCCGCGCGGCGTCGTTGGCTGCGGACGCGGCGCGCTCGGACGCTTCGATCCTCGCGAAGAGCGACGGGTCCGCGCTCGGCGCAGCTTCCGAGCTCGCTGGAACTTGAACGATCGCGAGCGCATCGACGTCGAATCGCGCGTCCGCGGCGAAGCCGATGTAGAGCTCGGGGCTCTCTGCGGTCTCGGGCATCAGCCGCGTGTCGAGCGTGACGTCGTCGAAGGCGCTCGGCGCGTCGGCGTCGGACGCTTCGAGCGTCGCGAGCGTGAAGCCCGCGAACGCGCCGCAGCCCACCATCTTCACGAACCCGAAGCGCTCTTCGAGCGCGCCGCGCAACGCGTGGTAGTCGACCGCTCCCTTCGCGCGCGCGGTGCGCGCAGAGACCGCGGCGACCACGAGCCCGTCGCGACCGAGCGCGCGCCTCGCTTCGTCCATCACCTTCGTGAACGACACCGCGTCTGCGTCCGGAACAACAACGCAATCCACACGACCACGAAACGCCTCGATCGCCCCGTGATTGAGCGGGCGAACGGCGACTCCGTCTCCCGACCCGCCGATCGCCACGACCGACTGCGCGCCGAGCGAACGAAGGCGCCGCGCCAGCTCCGCGGACGTCGGGCCAACGACCGCGACGCGTCGGCCTTCGACGAGCGGCGCGACGTACGCCGCGATCGACAGCTCGGCCATGGGGGTTGAGCGAGATTGAACGGATCCAGTCTGGGTCATGGTGTGTGCTCGGATGACGTTCGCGAGCGGAGTACGCCCGACGTTCGCCGCTGCTTCGTGAGACCAGCGGCCCGCGTCGTCGTCGAGCCAACCGCTCGAAGCACCCGCAGGCGATGTAGGACTCTATACCGCGTCGCGCCGCTCGGACACAGACATCTCGCCCTCCGATTCGGCTGCGCCTCCCGACCGCGCGCGAGTGGCATCCGCAGACACGATCGCCGCTCGGCGCAGGCGGCGTCGAGCGCAGAGGATTTCTTTTCGTTTTCGCCGAATACGCAGTAGTATCCCGCATCGTCGTGGCTGTCGAAGACGCGGACGTCGTCGTCGGAGAAGACGGATCGATTACGCTCGCGCGACCCGAAATTGCCTCGGCGCTTCGGGTACGGGCGGGGCTGTTCTCGATCGTTCCGTCGCCGCCGGACATGATCGTGCTGAAGAAGCTCGGCGCGCACAACGCGCGCGTCGTTCTATCGGGCTCGATCACGGAGCGAAGCACGCTGCTCGAGATCGTTCAGTTCATCGCGACGACCGCGTGGGTGGGCGAGCTCATCGTCATCGAAGGCGAGACGCGTCGATCGATCTGGTTCGAGACGGGCATGGTCATCCTCGCGATGTCCAACTCGCCCCACGAGCGGCTCGGTGAAGTGCTCTATCGCCACGGAGCGCTCACGCGCGCGCAGTTCGACGAAGCGATGGCGCTGCTCGGGCCCGCGCGACGCATCGGCGACATCGTCGTGCAAAAAGGCTGGATCAAGCCCAACGATCTGTTCGCGATGCTGCAGAAGCAGGTGCGCGAGATCGTGTTCAACGCGCTCGCGGCGACGAGCGGGATGTTCTTCTTCGCGCGCGGGATCGACGCTGCGAGCGTGCCTGTGCGCGTGATGCTCTCGTGCAGCGGGCTGTTGATGGAGGCCGTCCAGCGAATCGACGAGTGGGCGTATTTTCGCGAGAAGATCCCCGATTCGTCGGTGGTCGCGCAGGCGGTCCTCGGCAAGAACGCCGACGGTGACGCGTCGGCCGAGAAGGTCCTCGCGGCGCTCGATGGCCGCAAGAACCTCGACGAAATCGCGCGCGTCACGGGCCTCGGCGAGTTCGAGGCCACCAAGGCGCTCTACGCGCTCTTGCAGAGCGGCGCCGCGCAAATCAAGAAGGCCACCTCGCCGCGCGAGCAGCTCGAAGAGCAGCTCGACGGCTTCAATCAGGTGCTGCTCGACATCCACCGCACCGTGGACGAGGCAGGCGTGGGCGACGGCGCTCGCACGACGCTCGCGATGTTCTTGCAGGGCGGCGGAGCGTTCGATGTGCTCTTCGCCAACGCGGGGCCTCGAGAGGACGGCTCGTTCGAGCGCAACATGCTCGTGACCAACTTGCAGCGCATGCACACGGACGACCCTGCGCGCGTCGTTCAACAAGCGCTCCACGACTACGTCGCGTTCGCGCTGTTCGCCGCGGGATCCGTGCTTCGCCGCGAAGATCACCAGGTCCTCGCGAAGCGCGTGCAAGATCAGCTCACGGCGATTCGCCTCGGGCGAAGCTGACGCGAGCGTCGCTCGCCGTGCTGAGCGCGCGACGGATCGATGGGCTCCCATCGATCGACGTTCGCGCTCGCGCTCGATCCCCCCGAGCTCGCCCCCTTCAGCCTCGCGCTACGGCGCGGCGCTGATCGAGATCGTCGCGGAGCGGCGTCCGGACGAGACGGTCTCGGCCACGATGTAGTACGTGCCTGCCGCGAGTCGCTGCGTCAGCGGCGCGGGCGTGCCGGGGAACGCGTCGCGGCAGCGCGCAGAAGAGCGCGTTCCGCAGCGGTCTTGGAGCTCGAACCAGTAGATGCCCGGCGAGGTCGGCGCGAGCGAGATCGAGACGTTTCGGCTGTCCGGAATCGTGAAGCTGTACACGACGTCGGTGAAGCCCGCGGCTGCGTCCGAGCCGCACGACGTCCCGTGATCGGGGTTCGGGTTGAGCGAGAGCATGTCGGGGTCGAACGTCACGCTCCCGACGAGGTTCGCGCCCATCGGCGCCAGCGCGATGGTCTCGCCGCTGCACGCTTCTGCGCGAGCGCGAGCCGACGGCGAGCGCGCTTCGATGACCGCCTCGAAGCCTTGTCCAGCGCCGGCGACGGCCTGCGTCTCGATCACGATCGCGTACGTTCCCGCGGCGAGTCCTGTGTAGAACTGCTGCGCGGATCCGGTCGTCGTCTTGCAGGTGCCGACCACCGACGCGGTGTTGCCGCAGGTGCTCTGCACGGACCAGAAGTACGACGGCGTCCAACCGCCGATCGGACGGACAACGATGCGCGTGTCGGTCTCTTCGCCGAGCGTGAACGACAGGACGCCGTCGCGCCATCCGCTCGGCATTCCGCGAGAGCCGCACGTGGGCGACACGCCGTGGTCGTTGTCGACGAGGAACGGCTGGAACAGCACGGAGGCCATCGTCGTCGTCGGGCGCGACGTGGCCACCGTGATCGGGATCGCCGTGCGGCACGCATCACCCGGCGCGCGCATCGAGGGATCGCTCGCCGCTGCAGTGACGGTGACGTTGGTGTCGACGGAGTTCTCGACGATCACGTAGTACGTGTCCGGCTCGAGGTCGCGCATCCCGAGCACGAACGGCGCGCTCGACGGCGTTGCTTGGCAACGGAGCTGCGATCCGGGGCAGCTGCCCATCGCTCCGCCCGCGCGGCGCACGGAGACGTAGTTCACGCCCGCGGTCGAGCTCACGGTGATGTCCACGTTGCGGCGCTCGGTGAGCGTGAACGTGAGCATTCCGTCCGGTCGAGGCAGACCAGGGTTGCACGACAAGCTGAAGTCGTCGGCGAGCATCCCCGGCATCACCGTGGACGCCGCGCCGGGCACGCCGGTGCCGAGCGCGAGCGTGGCCATCGGCGACGCGGGCGGACACGCATCGCCTGCTGGGAACATCGTCGGCGGATCGAAGCGCAGCGAGAAGCGGTACGGCGAGGTTCCCGTCGCTTCGACGATCAAGAAGTACTCACCGGCCGGAAGCGCGCGGAGGAAGATCGAAGGCGCGGCGGTCATCGAACCCGCGGTGGTCACGCGACCGCACGAGCGCTCCATGAACATCGCGGGGTCGCAGTTGTTCGCGACGGCGATCGCTGAGCCCGCCTCGGTCGACGACATCGACACGCGGACGTCCTGCGGAGCGTCGAGTCGGAAGCGATACACCACGTCGTTGGACGCCGCGGTGTTGCAGCTCAAGTTGTGGTTGTTGGTCGTTCCAACGAGCGAGACGTTGTACGTGCCGGGGCCCGGCAACAAGCGCGGCGACGCGCACGTGTCGAAGCTCGCTGCGCGGCACATCGCGGCCGTGTCGAAGAAGTCCGCCAGGTTGTTGCAGTTGTTGTCGCGACCGTCGAAGCAGTCTTCGACCGCGCCGGGATACACGAGCGGATCGCCGTCGTTGCAGTCCGTGCCGGGCACGCCGGACGGAAGGCCGTTGTCCGTGCACGTGCGGTCCACGAAGCCGTCGCCGTCGAGGTCGCGCGGCGAGTGAACGCATCCCGCGACTGGATCACACGAGTCGATCGTGCAGTTGTTTCCGTCGTCGCAGTCGATCACGGACTCGCGTCGAACCGGCGTGCATCCCGTGCGCGGGTCCGCGCCGATCGCCCGCGGATTGCAGCGCTCGGTGCCGTTGCACGCGTTGCGGTCGCCGCACATCGAGTCGTCGCTGGTGATCACGCAGCGATCGTTGTCCTCGTCGCACATGTTCATCGTGCACTCGGCCGTGTCGTCGCACGGGGGCGTCCCGCGCGCGCAGACGCCGCCCGCGCAGCGCTCGCGGCCGTTGCAGTAGACCATGTCGTCGCACTCGGAGTCGTTGAAGCAACGCTCCCCGCTGATGACCGATCCATCCTGCGATCCATCGGACGGCAACGCGTCCATCGAGCCGTCGGTGCGTCCCGTGTCAGTGTTCTGAACGTCGGGCACTGGAATCGGCCGCACAGGGCCACAGGCGACGAGGGCCGCCGTCACGGCCACGAGCAAAGCAAGGGGACGGAACGATCGCATGCGCACTCCTAGACAGAAGTTCTTCTGCACAACGCCTCACGCTAAATGTGGGCACCGGCCCCCAACCGAAGGGGCCGACGTGCGGGAGCATACACGTCTTGCCGCGCGCACGCTCACCGCGTTACGTCCGGCGCGCGTCGAAGCTTTGTGGGTGTGTCGATCGAACCGCGCCCGGCGTGTCGCGCCGCGCACAGCGCTGGGGGTGCAGTGACAATCTCGACGGGCTCCGGTACACCCGCGGCGCGCCGGGTTTTTCGCCGGCGTTCGACGAGATGCGTCCGTGGCGAGGGCCGCGGGCACGGCTGCTGCAAACTCGTCGTCGCGTTCGGTCGCTCGACCGCTGGAGGCGCTGAGATTCCATGATCCGTCACTCTGCTCGTTCTTTCGTTGCGTTCTGTTTCGCCGCGGTCGTTGCCGTGGTTTCGCTCGTTCCGACCGCGGCGCTCGCGGAGCTTCGCTTCGTGCGCGGCCAGTTCACCGACCGCGTCGAGCGCGGTCAGCCCGTCGGCGACGCGGCCGCTGCTCGATCGAGCGGACGCATCACGTACTGGTTCGTCATCGGCAACCCCGGCCCCGCGACGAACATCACCGTCGTGTGGCGCATCAACGGAAACGTCGCGCGCCGCCAATCGCTCGACATCGGCAGCACGCCCCGCTGGCGCACGTGGGCCTCGCACCGCGCTGGCCGCTCGGCGCAGGTCGTCGTCGAGATCCTCGACGCCGAGGGACACCAGGTTCACACCGAGACGCTCGCGCAGTAGCGAGCGCGGGGGAGTCAAGTCGACGCTGGACATAAACTGTCCGCGAAAAGCACACGTACCGGGGCGGTCAGCATGCGGACAGAGTATGTCCTCGTGACTTCGACGCGCTTGGATTCCATGCGGTAATTGTCGTCCCACATGGACGACGAAGCGCTAGCCGTCGAGCTCTGCTACTCGCAACCCCGTCGCCGTCCGCGAGGGACGCAACCACCGCCGCGGCGCGTGCTCGTCCGGTCGATCGAGACCGGGCGACCGTTGATGGCCGTCGCGGCCACCGACGGCGCAGACGCGTTGCGGGCGGCGGCGCGACTGCTCGCCGCGTGCGAAGCGCGGCGGTGGACGATCGTGAAGATCGAGCCTTTTCCCTGGGCCGATGAGGTTGTGCGAGGCAGCGCCAACGACGCTCCAGCGCCGCGACGCGACGCCAAGAGGAAGCTGTGACCGTCGCGCTCGCGCCGTTGGTGGGGCGCGATCGACGGGCGATCGAGGTTCCCGCGAGCGTGGTCGCGTACGCGCCCGAGACGCCGGTGGCCGGCAAACCGTGGCTTCTCGAGCTCGATCCGCGCAGCGGTCGGGTGCGCGCGTTGCTCGAGGACCCCGTCGAGCGCGCGGTGATCAACGTTCGACGCGCGCGTTGCTCGACGCGCACGCACGCTTCGCTCCGTGCGGCGTGCGCGGCGTACGACCTCGGCGCGCCGAGCACGCTCGAGCTTCGCTGGGCGACGGGCGTCTCTCGCGCGGCGCTCGACCGCATCGAACACGCGCGCCGCACGGCCACCGCGACCGCGACCGCGCGGTGAGCGGTCCGTCCGCGCGAGACCCCGACGAGCCTCGCGCGGGTACCCTTCCAAAGTGCGCGTCGTCTGCGCAGCGGCGGTCGATCGAGCACGTTCGCACTTGTCGCGTCGGCCACGGATCGACCACCATCCGATCGCTGTGAGACCCGAGCCCGGACCCGAAGCGCGCGGGGCGACGCCCCCGAAGGCGATGCGCGCGCCGGAGCTCCACCCCATCGACGGCGTCGACCGAATCGATTCTGCGCTCGCTGACGAGCTCGCGCCGTGTCGTCACTGGCTGCGCGAGGGACGCACGTACGGACTTCGCTGCGACGGCGCGAGCTCGCTCGAGCTCGGCGTCGAGCGCCTCGAGCCTGCGTGGCCAGGGCTGTTTTCGTGGACCGTTCGCAACGCCGTCGGGCGCGCGACGATCCGCGGCGTCGATGACCGCGGGCGGCGCACGAACGCGCTCGACGTCGAAGTCGTCGCCCGCCGCTTCGAGGGCCCGCTCGAGCAGCTTCGCTTCGTGCGCGCGATGGTCGACGCGATCGAGCGCGAAGAGCTCGCGGACCCGTTTCGCGATCGACACCTCTCGTGGCGCGCGTCCGTCGTCGAAGCGCGCGACAAGCCGCCGATCCGCACGCTCATCGAGCGGCTCTCGCGCGATGGAGCCGCGTTGTCCGCCGCGTTGGACGCGATCGCCGCGCAGCCCGCGCGCGAAGCCCGCAGCAAGCCCGCGCGCGTGCGGATCGCGACAGACGCCGCGGACGTCGAGCTCTCTGAAATCGTGGCCGCCGATGGAGCGTGGGACGACAACGCGCGAGGCGTCGCGGCGCAGAAGCTCCGAGGGCGCGCGCCGCGCGAGGCCTGGGGCTCGACCCTCGATTGGACCGCGGATTGCGCGGAGAATCGCTTTCTTCGAGCGCGCCTCGCGAAGCTCATCGAAGCGTGCAGCTCGCGCGCGTTCGACCGCGCGATGCGCGCCACGGGCGAGGTCCGTCGAGCCGCGGCGCGCGCGACGATCGAGCACGTTCAGCGAGCGCTCGACCGCGAGCCGTTCGTGTCGGCGCAGAGCTCGGTGAGCGACCTCGAGCGCGCGCGCGCTGCGTGCGAGCGCCGGGACGCGTATCGCGACGCGCTCGACTGGATCGATCGGCTCTACGCGCGACCGACGCTTCGATGGCCCACCGTCGATCACGCGGTCTCCCTGCGCGACGCGGCGACGCTGTACGAGGTGTACTGCTTCTTCGCGCTCTCGCGCTCCATCGCCGCGACGCTCGGCGAGCCCGCGCAGTTTCGCGCCGCGCCGTTGGCGACGTGCGCGCTCGCGCGAGGGGCGACGGCGTCGTTCGGCGCGCGATGGACGCTCGTGTACAACCGCGACGTCGTCGCGTACTCGGGCTCGTTGAGGCCGGATTTCGCGCTGCTCTGCGAGGACAAGGTCGAGCTCGTGTTCGACGCGAAGATGCGCGTGCGCGACGGACACGACCGCGGCGCCGCCGACGACGCGGCGCGCGTGGACCTCGACAAGATGCACGCGTACCGCGACGCGCTCGGGGTGCGCGCGGCGGTGTGCCTCTTTCCGGGCGAGCGCTCGATGCTCTATCGCACGGACGGAACGCGCTCGGCCGACGTCCGTCTCGCGTCGCTCGTCCGCGCAAAATCCACGGGGATCGCCGCCCTCGCCCTGTGCCCGGAGCACGCGCTTTGAACGGAACGAAGCTCAACGAGCTCGCCGCGCTCTTCGCGAGCGACGCGACCGCGCAGCGACGCGAGGTCCTTCGTCGACGCTGCGAGCGCGCCGCGCAGCTCTTGGGACCGTCGGACGTCGCGACGCTCGACGAGCCCGCGCTGAGAGAGCTCTTCTACGACACCGACGCCTTCGAGCGCTGGGGAAACCCCGCGTGGACCTTCGATCGACAGCTCCGCGCCACGGGCCTCGACGCGCTCAAGGTCTCGCTCGGCGAGCTCGTGTCGCGCGCGCGCATCGGACTCACGCGCGATGACCTCGACGCGCTCTGGTCGCGCCGCGGGCTCGGGCTGCTGTTGAGCACCGAGCTGCTCGCGTACGCGTTTCCGTCTCGGTACTGGGTCTTCGATCAGACGCGGACGCTCGAGGCGCTGCGCGCGATGGGCGACGAGGTGAAGGCCGCGCTCCCGCGAGGCTCTCGGTCGGACGCGGATGTGTACCTCGCGCTCGCGCCGCGCATGATCCGCGTGAGAGACGCGCTCGTCGCGGCGGGCGTCGAGGACGCGAGCTTCGTCGACGCATCGACGTTCTTGTTCTGGGTCAACGCGAGAGAGCCCGCGCGCAACCCCGCGAGGCCCGCGAAGACGCCCGCGCAGCCCGTGGCGTACTCGAAAACTGCGCACAAAATCGAGCGCGCTGGCGTCAGCGAGCCGCTCGACGATCGAAGCGCGCAGCTCCCGCTCGTCGCCGCGGCCACCCCCGACGAAGCGCGGTCGACCGTCGAGCGCGCGCTGCACGCGCGGGGCCTGCGCTACGCGAGGTTTCAGCTCGCGAGCTTCTACACGGCGCTGCAAGTGAAGGGCTTCGTCGTGCTGAGCGGGATCTCGGGTACGGGCAAGACGCGCCTCGCGCAGTCGTTCGCCGAGCTCTTGCCGCAGCCGCACGTTCCTCGCCGCGGAGCCGCGATTCCACACGACGCAGTGGTGCTCACGGTGCAGCCGTACATGCTGGCGACAGGGCGCGTGTTGATCCCGAGGCAAGCGGCGCGGCTCTTCGATCCTCCCGTGGCGGATGAAGCGCGAGACGTGATCGTCGTGTTCGACGGACGTACGGAGAACTGCCCCTTCGTTCGCGCTTCGTACGCGGGTCGCGACTACCTCTCGCTATCGTTGCGCGGCGAGGCGCGGCGTTGGTTCAACGCGAGCGTCAACGCGGGCGACACGATCGTGCTCGAGCCGGTGCTCGCCAACGACGACGCGCTCGACGCGTTTCGCGTGACGCTCGGGAGCGAGTGGCTCTCGTCCACGCCCGACGAGCCGCAGCGCAATTGGCTGTTCGTTCCCGTGCGTCCCGACTGGCGCGACGGTCGCGCGCTGCTCGGGTACTTCAATCCGATCACGAGGACCTACGAGTGGACGCCGTTTCTTCGCTTCGTGCTCCGCGCGTCGCGCGGGTATCGCGCCAACGACGGGCTCGCGCGCTTCGTGATCCTCGACGAGATGAACCTCGCCCACGTCGAGCACTACCTTGCGGACCTGCTGAGCGTCCTCGAGTCGGGGCGCGACGACGACGGATGGACCCGCGAAGCGCTGCAATTTACGCAGCCCGAAGACGCCGAAGGAGACCTCCCGCCGCGGGAGCTGCGCCTCGCGCCGAGCCTCTACTTCGTCGGGACCGTCAACGCGGACGAGACGACGCACGCGTTTTCGCCGAAGGTGCTCGATCGCGCGTTCGTCCTCGATTTCGGAGACGCGGACCTCGGCGACTATCCGCCCGCGTTGCTCGAGACACGCGGGCCCGATGAAGCCGAGCGGCTCGCGTTGCTGCGCTCGTTCTCGAGGCAAGGACGCTTCGCGCGCGTCGAGAAATCCGTGATCTACCCGTTCGTCAATGAGCGACCCGCGCTGCGGGCGCGGCTCGCGACGCTGCACGCGATGCTCCGGCCGTTCGACATGCACTTCGGCTATCGCGTGTACGACGAGATCGTCGCGTTTCTCGAGGCGGCCGATCGCAACGGTTGGTTCGAGGGCGTGGGAGACCCGCTCGACGCGGCGCTGTGCATGAAGGTCCTCCCGCGCTTTCGCGGACAGCGACGGCGCATCGACGCGCCGCTGCGCGCGCTGCTCGCGTTTTGCGTCGACCCCGACGCGCCATCGGACGAGGTCATCACGTCGGCGCTCGAGCAGGGCGCAGAAGACCCCGCAGAAGCGCTCGCGGGTGTGCGCTTCGCGCTCGAGCACTCCGCGGCGTCCGCAGTGCGGCTGTTGCGCCGTCTGTACGCAGACGGGTTCGCGGCGTTCGGCGGCTGATTGCCGGACGCGCGTCGACGCTCGCGCGATACCATCGTCCCCGATGAGGTTGTCCGGCGCGAAGGTTCGAGAACGAAGGCGCGCCCTCGCCCTCACGCGCGAGGGAGTCGTTCGTGCGGCGCGGTTCGACGGCTTCGACGAGCCGCAGCTCGCGTCGATCGAGCAGCAGAAATACGTCGAGTGCGACGAAGAGCTCGTCGACGCGCTGTGCCGCGCGCTCGAGTGCAAGCCGAGCGTGATCCTCCACGGTGAAGCCGCGCCCGGAGCACAAACGAGCGGCGTCGAGCGCGAGGTCGAAGCGCGCGGGCCGCTCGATCGCGCGATGGACGCGGCGTTCGACGCGGCGGACCACATCGCGCAGGATCGCTTCAGCGTGGAGGCAGCGCTGCGGTACGTTCCGGTGGGGTTCGTTCCGCCGCGCGAGGCGGTGGCGGTCGCGAGGGCGTGGCTCGACGCGGCGGCGGTGCTTCGATCGCACGGGGTGGTCCCGACGTTTACGACCCTGGCCGCGTGCGTCGCGGCGCTCGATGGCTTCGCGGCGGACCACGCGAAGCGATTGATCGAACGAGCGCGGGAAGCTGGCGCGCTCGACGGCGAACCCAAAGGAGACCGCTGAATGCCGGGTGGTGTGGTCGTCGACGAGGTCGCGCGCGAGTACGCGCTCGGACGCGTCGATGGAACGGTGATTCACTTGTGGCGCGCGCACCTCGACGACAAGCGGCTCGCGATCGCGCGACGGCACGCCGAACGGTGCAGGGCCGAGCTCGGTCGCTACGCGTTCGTGTCGATGTTCGCGACCGCGCACGGTGAGTTCAGCGCGCAAATCACTGACGAAGCGCGCAAAGGCGTGGCGGATCTCACGCGGTGGGCGAGCGACGTCGTCACCGCGGCGGTCGGCGTCGTCGAGGGAACGGGCTTTCTCGCCGCGATGATCCGCGCCGCAGGGAGCGGCGTCGCGATGTTGGCGCGGCCGAAGTATCCGCTGAAGATCGTCGCGACCGTTCCCGAAGGCGCTGCGTGGTTGGGGGCGACGCTGAAATGGCGAGAGGCCGAGGTCCTCGCGCTCGTCAACGGAGTCGAGTCGCTCCGCGCGCGCTCGCTCGCGCTCGACCCGTCGCGCTGACGCGATCAGCGCAAGAGGCCGACGTCGCGCGCGAGCGCTTCGATCTGGCCGTACTCGGGCTTCGCTTCGCCCCGCGCGAGGGCGTGCACGCGCTCGGTGGCCCGCGCATTCACAGGCGTCTCGATTTTGTGTGCTCGCCCGTGGGTCACGACCTCGCCGTTGAGAAAGTCCACGGCAGGGACGCGCCCCCGCTCGATCGCGGACAGCATCGACGAGCGCATCCGTCGAAACTTCGCGCCCACCGCCAGGAGCAGCGCGTGCTTGAGCGCGATCGAGATGCTGCCCTTGCGCTCGGCGGGCGTGAGCGCGAGCCAGTCGAGGTCCAGCGTCCCGGCGACCTTCTCGAGCCGGACGGACTCCGCGCGGGACACTGCGACGGTCTCGCTCATGATCTCGAGCGCGAGCCGACGAACGAGCGTGCGTCGAAGCAGCGGTCCGAGGCGATCGCCGCCGAGCGTTCCGAGCGTAGAGATCGCCGCGTTGATCGCGAGCTTGCTCCATCGCACGCCGGGCAAGTTCTTCGTGGTCTTCACGGGGCCGATCGACGCGAGGATCTCCGCGAGCGTCGCGACGCGCGGGTCTTCGCCGCCGTCGGGCTTGCCGAGCGTGAAGCCTCCGCGCGACGTTCGCTCGTAGACGCCGGGCTCGACCATCGACGCGCCCCACGCGACGACCGCGCCGAGCACGCGCTCTTTGCCCGCGATCTTCTCGATCCGCCGCTCGCACAGGCCGTTTTGCAAGCACACCATCGCGCCGCGCTCGGCGAGGTGCGGGAGCGCTCGCCGCGCGGCCTCTTCGACCTGCGGAGGCTGCGTCGCGAGCAGGACGAAATCGAACGGCGCTTCGTTGCGTCCGAGCTCGCTCACGACCCGCGCTCTCGCGGAGAACGGTTGTTTCTCGCCGACGACCCTGAGCCCGTCGCGCTCGATCGCGTGCACGATCTCGTTGTTCGTCGACAGCGCGACGATCGCTCCGAGGCGCTCGCTGTGCGCGCGAGCGACGTGCGCGGTGACGATGCCGCCGATGCCGCCGACGCCGACGACGAGGACCCGCGGCGCGGATGCTCGGCCCGAGGCGGGGCGCGTCGTGCTCGATTCGCCGATGTGTTGTGCGCTCTCGCTGCTCACGTGTTCTCTCGCTTCGTTTGCGGCGCTCGATCAGCGCCGGATGAACTCCCAGTGGTCACCGTAGTTGCTGATGGCCCAGTTGCTGTAGCCCGCGAAAGTTCCTCGGAGCTCGCGCTCGATGTCGAACGTCGACATCGGGCCGCCCGACCACTCGCTGCTCTTGCCGAACTCCTGCGCGATCGCGTCTGCGGTCATCGCCTTCTTTTCGCCGGCCGCGCAGCTCGCTGCGCCGAGCACGATGTCGAGCATCTCCCAGAAAGAGTTGGTCATCTCGTCAGTCTCCGCGATGGACGATATCACTCTCGCGCCGCGCGGTGGCGACGTGCTCGGCGTACACTCGCTCGCGATGGTGCTGCCCGCGTATCAGCCGACGCCAGGATCGCCCGACGAGCGCGAGTCCTTCGTCGCGCTCCAGCCTCGTCTCCGCGCGATGTTCGAGGATCGCTACCCCGATCCCCGAAGTCCGCGATGCGTGGTCGTCTTGCCGGGGCTCAGCCTCGATCGCGAGACGCTGACCAAGCTCGTCGGCGCACAGCAATACGAAGAGCGGCAGCTGTCGATGCTCATGTGGCTTCGATTGCCGCGCGCGCGGGTGATCTTTCTCACGAGCATGCCGATCGCAGACTCGGTCGTGGACTACTACCTCGGAATGTTGCCGGGCGTTCCGCACAGCCACGCGCGGCGACGATTGGTGCTCTTGAGCTGCAACGACTCGAGCGACGAGGCGCTGACGCAGAAGATCTTGAAGCGCCCGAGGCTCGTGCAGCGAATCCGCGAGGCGATCGTCGATCCGTCCGTGACGCACTTGACCGCGTTCAACACGACGCCCGACGAGGTCACGCTCGCGGTGCAGCTCGGGATTCCGCTGTACGGCTGCGATCCAGCGCTCAATCACTTGGGCACGAAGAGCGGCAGTCGGCGCGTATTTGCGGCTTCAGGCGTCGCCCATCCGCCCGGCGCCGAAGGGCTTCGAGACACCCGCGACGCCGCGGAGGCCGTGGTCCAACTCCGCGCGAACGATCCCGCGCTGCGACGGGTGGTGCTCAAGCTCGAAGAGGGATTTTCTGGCGAGGGCAACGCGGTGCTCGATCTGCCGCGCGACGAGCGAATCGACGCCGCGCGCGCCATCTCGTTGATCGAGGGAACGCTCCGCCCCGAAGCAGGCCAGAGCCCATCCGAATATCTCCAGAGCTACGCGCGACTCGGCGGGATCGTGGAGTCGTGGATCGAAGGCGAGCACAAGGCGTCGCCGTCCGTGCAGATGCGCGTGACGCCGTCGCGGTCGCTCGAGGTGATCTCGACGCACGATCAGGTGCTCGGCGGCGCGAGCGGGCAAGTGTTTCTCGGCAGTACTTTTCCTGCGAATCACGCGTTCCGAGCGCTGTTGTCGAGCGAGGGACGCAAGGTCGGCGAGGCGCTCGCGAGCCGCGGTGTCCTCGGACGGTTCGCGGTGGACTTCGTTACCACCCGCGACGCGAACGGCGCGCATCGCGCGTATGCGCTCGAGATCAATTTGCGAAAGGGCGGGACCACCCTGCCCTTTCAGATGCTGCAGTTTCTCACCGCGGGAAAGGTCGACGCCGCGACGGGCGAGTTTCGAACGCCGCTCGGCGACCCGCGCTGCTACTACGCGACGGACAACTTGGTGAACCCCGCGTACCAGTCGCTTACGCCGGACGATTTGCTGGACATTCTCGTCGACCATCGACTGCACTTCGACTCGACGCGGCAAGAGGGCGTCGTCTTTCACTTGATGGGCGCCCTCGCGACGTACGGAAAGCTCGGCCTCGTCAGCATCGCGGCCACGCACGAACAAGCGGAGGACCAGTACCGGCGCGTCGTCGCGCTGCTCGATCACGAGTCGCGCGTGGCCTACAGCGGAGCCGGGTTCGAGACGCCGCTGACGTGATCGACTCACCCGCACCGTCGGCACGCTGGCATGGGGGCGCTGTGCGGCGAGTCGTGCGCCCGGCGGTGCTTCGCGCTACGCGCCCACACAATCAAGTTGGTCCGGCGCCCGTCGCGTAGCTCGGTCACGCAGTGTCGGTTCGCGCCTGCGTGCAAGAGCGCGCTGCCGGGTTGCGGGGTCCACTCGAAGCGCTCGGATGCGTCGCTCGGATCCGCGCGATGGTCCTCGCAGCGGACGCCCTCGAAGCGAACCGCGGCGCCTTCGAACTCCCAGCCGAGGCAGACGTTGAGCGTGACCTCGCTGTCGTCGACGTGCAGGTCGAGCGACCGATCGCCGCCCACGGCGTAGTCGACGACGAACGCGTGTTGGTGATCGAGCGTCGCGGCGTGGTGCGTCGCGAGGACCGCCGTGGCCAGCGGCCGCACGCAGCGCGCGAGCAGGTCGTCCATCGCGTACTGGAGGCTGAGCTCGCTGAGGACGACGCCGTAGGCGTTCATCGAGTTGGGGCGCGTGGGCTTGGTGTTGGTTCGCGCGCAGTGATGCTCGAACGCGTGCAGCTCGCGCAACCAGAGCTGGCACGTCTTCTCGGTGAAGAGCACGAACTCGAAGACCCCTGGCGCGCGCTCTTCGAGGACCGAGGACGGCGCGTCTGCGTCGAGCGCGCTGACGAGCGAAGGAGCGAGCATCGAGTCGAAGAGCGATGCGAGCAGCGGTTGGCGAAGTCGGTACGCGCGCATCACGCGTGCGTAGCGCGCGAGCGCAGAACGGGTACTGAACACAGGGCGAGAACGACAGCCGCAGTGCGCTCGGAGTCGAAGGATCCACCCACCGTCGCCTCGTCCGTTCAGAGCGCGCGTGGCGGGCGGGTCGCGAAGTAGAGCGGCGCCCGCGGGCGGCCCTGCGGCCAGAAGATCGCCCGCGATGGCCAGGGCCGCGACGTCGTGAGCTGCAGTTCGAACACGCGCCCGACGTCTCGCGGGCTCATCGCGCGACAGCTGAACGCCACCCAGAACACAGGGTTCGACACGCTCGCCACCCTCGCCCGCCGCTGCTCGAAGCGCGCGACGCCGATCGAGTGGAGGATTCCGCACGCGGGAATCGCAGGTCCCGCCTCGACGAGCGTCGCGTCGACGACGATCGGCGCTGACGAAACACGATCGGCGCGCGCGTGGTTCGCGGCGGTCCCGATCCACGCCGCGACCGCGGACGACAGAACGAGCGTTCGAACGATGCGGTGGTTCATGGCTGGCGAAGCCCGAGTTGCCGCGACGTCGAGAATCGTGACCGAGCTTCAGGCGATTGCGCGCGAAACTAGGGCGCGACCGAAAACGAGAGCACGTACTGGTTGGGCAGCGCGTCGAGCGTCGGGCCTGCGACGAAGCCTGCTTCGCGCAGCTCGCTCGCGACGACCTCGGGCGCGATCCGGTGCTCGCGAGGCGGTCCCATCGGCGCGTCGGCGCGAAAATCGACGATCACGAGCCGACCTCCCGGGCGCAGCCTCCCGCGAACGCGCTGAAAAAACGCAGGTCGATTCGAAATGTGATGGTACGTGTCGACCACGAGCACGAGGTCGACGGGCTCGGCGAGCAGCGGGTCTTCCGTCGTTCCGAGCGTGGCGAACGCGTTGGGGATCGACTCGCGCGCGAAGCGAGCGTGCATGTGCGCGACGAGCGAGGGCTCGATGTCCTCGGCCCACACGCGACCCGAAGGCGCGGCGCGCGCGAGCCGAACCGCGAAGTACCCGGTGCCCGCGCCGAGGTCCGCGACGCGCGCGTCCGGCGCGAGCGAGAGCCAGCGAATCACGTCGTCGGGCCGTTGCCACGCGTCGCGCGCGGGGTCATCGAACACCGCGGCCCATCGCTGCGCGTCGTCGAATCGTCGGTGAAATCCCTGTGCGTGCGCGTGGTGTCCGTGTCGCGCGTGCTGGCTTTGCGCGGCGCCCGTCGAGCTCGTCGACGCGCACGCCGCACGCGTCGTCGCGCATCCCCCGACCGTCATCGACGTCGACAGGAGCGCGAGCGCGAGCGCGAGGAGTTGATTTCGTGTGGTGTGCATGGTGTTCGATCGCGAGCGCGCGTCGGTCGAGCGCCGTCGTCCCGCAGCGACTTGGTACTCGAATTCGGAGGAGTTCGCCTTGCGAATCGCGCTCGCGTGGCTATCGGTCGCGCCCCCCCCAACGAAGCCCGCCAGCGGACGCGACGGTCGCGCGCCGCGATGGCTTTGTCGCGCGTTGCCCATGCACTCGATCACGCCGTCCGAGCTCTCTCGGCTGTTGCTCAACGTCGCCCCGAAGCGCCCTGTGTTCGTGTGGGGCGCCCCCGGCGTCGGCAAGTCGTCGCTCGTCGAGCAGTTCGCAGACTCCGTCGGAATGCCGTGCGTCTCGCTGCTCGGATCGCAGCTCGCGCCGGAGGACCTCATCGGCGTTCCACAGATCGTCGACGGGCGTTCGGTGTTTTGTCCTCCGCGCATGATCGCGCGCGACGAGCCGTACCTCCTGTTCGTCGACGAGCTGAACGCGTGCTCGTTCGAAGTGCAAAAGGCGTTCTACAGCTTGATCAACGACCGAAGGCTCGGCGAGTACTCGCTGCCCGATGGATCCGTCGTCGTCGGGGCGGGAAATCGCGCGCAAGACCAAGCGATCGTAAAGCCCATGTCGAGCGCGCTCATGAACCGCATGCTCCACGTCGAGCTGCGACCGAGCACGCGCGAGTGGCTCCAGTGGGCGAGCGGGGCGAGCGTCCATCCGTGGGTGCTCTCGTACATCGAGACCCGACCGGATCACTTGTTCGTCCCCCCTCCGAAGACCGAAGAGACCTTCAGCACTCCTCGCGCGTGGCACCTTTTGTCCGACGCGCTCAACGCGTACGGACAAGACCTCGCGCCGCGCGACGTCGACATCCTCGCGAGCGGCTGCTTGTCGCCGAGCCACGCGCGCTCGTTCGTGGGCTTCGTCCGCGCGGTGCACGGAAAACTCCAGGTCGATTTGATCTTGTCCGGTG
>JAEUKI010000002.1 GCA_016793325.1 Myxococcales bacterium
GCCGCCGAAGGCGGTTGCGCTCTGCTCGCCTCTTGGCGAGCAGCCAGCGTCGAGGCTTGCCTCGACGCGTGCGTCGACCGTGTTGCCTCGAGGCGTCAGCCGACGGCGTTCCGCCAGTGAAACTCCAGGCTATCTCACAGAAGTGACGAATGATGAGTGCTTGCTGCCGCGCCGAGTGTGGCTGCTTGCTGCCCCGCTCGCTCCCGCGCCCTGCTCGTTGCCGCTCGCTGACGCTCAGCCGCCGCAGCGGACGGGGCGCACTTCGTAGGTGACGTTCATCCCGCCCGAGAGGCCCGTGATGGTGACGCGGTAGGTGGCGCCCGGAACGATGGCGGGCATGTTCCACGAGATGGTGGGGTCGCCGTAGCCGTTGGCGCGGGGCATCGCCATGACGTTGAGAGGCATTCCGTTTTGTTCGACGGTGGCCATGGTCGATGCGCCGACGCCGAGGGACGCGCTCGAAAACGACCAGATGCGCGTCATGGACTCCATCGGCGTGACGCCTTCGTTCGGCCACGCGACGAAGTTCTTTCGACCGCTGCCTCGCGCGCCGAGGACGTACTGGCACGCGTACTGGCGCGCTTGTCCGTAACCAATGGGACCGAGCTGCGGAAACAAGATCCACCGCCGATGCCCGAGCGTGTTCGAGATGTCTCGCGAGTCGTCGACCCAGCCCGCGAGCGACGCGACGGGGCTCGATCCTCCGGAGGTGATGTTGCTTCGCGCCGCGCCCATCGCGCCGAGGGCCGTGTAGCAAGTCCAGCTCGTCGGAGGCATGTGGCTCAACATGCGGTTGGCCTCCATGAGCTCGGCGCACGCTTGCGCGGCGCGCGTTTGGTCTGCGTTCTCCGTGACGTTCGGGAGGCCCGCGAGATAGCGGTACACGTTGGTCATGAGCACCGCGGCGTCGACGGTGGCTTGCGGGAGCGTTCCGGGTGCGCACATCGCGGAGCCTTGGGTGAAGGGGCCGGCGGATTGGGCGCGCATGACGGCGGTGTTCCAGACGGCGCAGACGTCGGACTGCGAGCGCGTCGCGGGATCGCCCGGCGCGGGCGTCGTGATGTCGATCCGCGGGCCTGCGGAGGCGTCGGGCGTCGGGCCGACGCCGGTGTCCGTAGGCGAGACGCCGGAGTCCGTGCGCGACGTGACGTCCGAGGGGGACACGACGTCCGAGGGTGAGCTTCCGGAGTCCGAGGGGCGGCGCGCGTCGCCCGCGGCGTCCTCGGGTTCGATTGAATTCATGGGCGCACAGCCCGAGGCGAGCAGCAGCGCGATGAGCGAGGACGTAGCTCGAGCCGACGACATCTCTCGAAGATACCCTCGGCGCGCGCTGGCGGAAATCGCTTACTGGAACCTCGCGCGCGCCGCGCCGCCGTTGAGGTCCGAGCTCGAGGCCGACAGCGAGACGCTGAACTCGCCAACCCGCTGATCGCGAACGTCGGCTGCGGCGATGACGACCAAGCCGTCTCCTGGCGAGATCGCCGCGAGCGCGTCGGCGGGAACAATCCCGTTGCCCGCGGCTGCGTCGAAGATGCAGCGCACGCTGGCGTTCGGCGTGGAGCCGAGCTCGACGCGAACCTTGCTCGCGGTTCCTCCGGTCCACGAGAGCGCGAGCGGCGCGTTGCGCGGGATCGTGGTCGGCGCGGTCGGGTTGAACAAGGGGGCTGTCAACACGATGCTCGAGGGCATTCGCAACAACGCGGAAAACGACGGCACGCCGTTGCTGTCTCCCGTCGCTTCGATGGTGAGCATCGTTCCCGCGGGAAAGAGCTGCCCCATCTCGGGGCGCGCCGTGTACGTGTTGTTCGCCCCCGGAACGAGCTCGATGCTTCGACCGCCGCCCGAGACCGTGATGGTCCCCGCGCTGCGTTGCGTGCGCGCCGCGCCGGCGTCGCTCATCGGCGCTCCCGCGTCCGCGCTCTCCGTCGTGCATCGAATGACCTCGCACGCGCCCATCGTCTGGATGTCGCACACGGGCTGCGTTCCGTCGGCCGCTTGGACGAAGCCCGCGAGGACGAGCGTTTCACCGAACGTCATTCCGGAGAGCGTCCCTGCGCGGGACGAGATCGTGACGACGCCGGTGCTCGGTGACCCGCTGCCGCGGCTCGTCGAGCCGCACGCCGTGATCACCCCGAGCGCGACCACGCTGATCGCTCGAACTCTTCGCAACGTCGTCATCTTCGAAGGGACTCCTCGCGCGGGGTTGCGTTGGTTGCCAACAGCAAACTCGCGCGGGGAACATAGGCGATTGGGAGCAGCGGGCGAAGCGGGGTGTTGTCTGGGATTGCGCAGTTCGCGAAAGGCTTCGGAGTTGTTCGAATTGGGCAAAGGGGGATGGGGCCTCACCCCCGCTGCCGCGCGCGCCCCTCTCCCGCGAGATCGCGGGAGAGGGGCTTTGATTTTGTGGGCGTTGTGGATCGATGGTGGGCTCGTGCCGTCACGCTTCGATTCCGGGGAGCGTGTGTCTCGCGGTGCCGCGAGGGAGTGGGCGCGCGGCAGCCGCGGGTGAGGGCGGGGTCGCATCGAGTTGCGCAGGAGACGGACGCGGCTCGTCGCGCGCGATGATGCAGGGGACGTGTCGACTCGGCTGCGTGTGTCGTGCGTCGGGTTTGTCAGGCGGGCGCGGGTCGAGCATCGGCGTCGGTTCGAGTGAAGCGACGCGCGCGGCGATGTCCGCGCCGAAACGAGCGTGGCGAAGCGCGGTGTTCGACCATGTCGTGGTGCTCGAAGCGAGCGAACGAACGGGTCGAGTGCGTGTGAGCGTCGCGCTCGTGCGAGCCGGGTTCGCACAGACGCGATTGCGCGTACGCGCGCGGACGATGGAGCATTTCCTCCATGGACCTCGACGAAGATTTTCGAGCGTTGCTGCTGCGGCGCTACGAGGATCACAGCGCCACGCTCGTATTCGGGCCCGTGGTGCGCGCGCGCTGGACCCTGGCACAGAGCCGCGAGGCCGAGCAGCACTGGAGTGATGGCAGCATTCGCCCGTGCCTCGCGTGGGTGACCACTCCGACCGTGCTCGGACGCGAGCCCGCCGAAGTGATCGTGGCGTTCGGCACCGAGAAGAGCACCACGACAATGCATAGCGACCACCACGAGGACGATTGCTACTGGCCATGGGAGCTGCTCGAGCACGATGCCGCGAGCCTCGTGCGGAACGAGCCGTCCACGTTGACCGCCTTGCTCACTCCCTCCGAAGCGACGCAGAAAGCGCGAGAGCTCACCGTGCTCTCGCCGTGTGCGTGGCACGTGCTCGCGGGAAGCCGTGTGAGCACTGTCGAATTGTTGCTCGGACACGCGCTAGGAAAGAAAGACAAGGCCCCGCGCAACGCGCGGGTGCTGCAAGTCGGCGCGCAGAAGCTCGTCGGCGTGGGCCTCGCGAAGCTCGATGTCGGCCCCGAACGCTTTGCGCGCGTCGACCTAACGAGCCTCGCCGAAGCGAGCGCCCGCGCCAACGCGGTGCTGAAGAAAACGAGCGTTCCGCGGTGCGTGGTTGTTGCTCCCGATCCGATGGTGCTCTCGGAGGGCGAGCGGGTTCGTGCTCGCGTGGGCGGCTGAGAGAGAGCTTCGAGCGTGGCGGCGGGGGCGCTGAGAGAGCATCGCAGCAACGGCGCTGAGGGAGAGCTTCGAGCGACATCAGCGGCGGCGCTGAGGGAGCATCGCAGCAACGGCGCTGAGGCAGAGCCTCCGCGCATCGCTCGGGCTTCGCCCGAATCGGCCCTTCGGGCCGATGGCTTTCAGCAGCGTCAGCGGCGGCGCTGAGGCAGAGGCTCCGCGCCGCGAGAGAGCTTCGAGCGTCATGGCTCGGAGCGGTCGCGGGGAGGCAGCGTGGCGCTCGGGATGGGTGTGCGGCGAGCGCTGCCGTCGTTCGATCGACGACGGCTCGTAGTTTCAACACGGCCGCTCGCCTCACGGCGAGCAGCACTGCTGTTCACGGGTCGTCAAGGCTGACTCCCAATCGTTTCAACACGGCCGCTCGCCTCACGACGAGCAGCACCATAGGCTCACGAAGTCGACCACGGCGACCGCCTCGTCTCAACACGGCCGCTCGCCTCACGACGAGCAGCACGGGCATGGCGACTTGGATGCGCGCATCGTGCTCGTGTTTCAACACGGCCGCTCGCCTCACGACGAGCTGCACCGCTGACTGCGAGCGCTTCGACCGCGTGCGCGCCGAGGTTTCAACACGGCCGCTCGCCTCACGACGAGCAGCACTCATGCCCGAACGCTACCCCGAGGTCGTCGTGCAGTTTCAACACGGCCGCTCGCCTCACGACGAGCTGCACA
>JAEUKI010000006.1 GCA_016793325.1 Myxococcales bacterium
CGCGTCTGCGACGTCGGGCATCGATCGGTCTGACCGATCCAACATCGCGAGCGCCTCGGCACGAAACTCAGCTGTGTACTTTCTTGGTCGCGTTTGCATCTGGGCCTCCAGGGGCTGTCAACGCAACCGAGGGAGGCCCAGCGCGTCGGCGGGGCCAAACGCTCCCGCGGCCTCACCCCCGCTGCCGCGCGCCCCTCTCCCGCGCGGGAGCGCGGGAGAGGGGCTACTGGGACCGAAGCGTCGCGGCAGAAAACCAACAGCTGTCTATGTTGCACACAAAATCAAAGCCCCTCTCCCGCGCGGGAGCGCGGGAGAGGGGCGCGCGGCAGCGGGGGTGAGGCCGCGTTTGGCTGTGATGCTCGATCGCACGACACGCGGGAGTTCTCCCCACAGAACTGGCGATGAGCTGCGGCAATCTTCGGCGCCTATGGGAGTGCGTGCTGGGGGCAGCCGGGAGTGCGAGCAGCGGGGTGACCGCTGTGACGGGGCTCGATCGCTCCTCGCGACCGGCTCTGCGGGCGCGGGCTGCGCGGCAGCGTCCATGCACCGCGATTCATCGCGGTGACCCCGCCGTGATCTCGATCGGACGCGTTGTGCGGTAGCGAACGGCGTCGCACCCGATCCCGTTTGGCTCGTCGCGCTCGTACTCGGCGCAGAACACCGTCGGCGCGACGCGCACGGGCGCGAACACTTCGACGCGGAGCTCGGACGCGGCCAGGGACACAAAATGCCGTCCCTCGTGGGACGACGAGCAACACAGCACGCCGTGTTCGTCGGGACAGCGACACTCGTTTCCTTCGAAGTCGCGCACGACGAAGCGAGCATCACGGACGATCTCTCCAGCACGGTCGCGTACGACGATGCCGGTGCTGTCCGGATAGAACGCGAGGGTGCACGATCGTGGCGGCGCCGGCGTCGGCGTGCGGTCGAGCGGCGGGAGGTTTCCCGAGCCACACACGGGAGCCGGCGTCGGAGCGACGCTGCTCCCGCACGCTCCTGCGATCGCTGCCATGCACACCACCCACGCTCGAAGCACGCTGCGCATGGAGCCACGCTAGCGCCCGCGACGAACACGTAGCCACCGCGCACGAGAGATATTCACGCCGCGCGCAGCGCGAGTGACAACTGTGGTGGCACCCTGAGCGACGCTGGCCGCCGCGCGGTCCACTCGTTGACCAGCGCTTCCGTCCTCCGGTCGATCACGATCGCGTTCCACCCACCGACGTCGCGCTCTCCGCGGGCGAGGCGCGCGACGACGATCAGGGCGTCGCGGGCGAATCGGCGGTGCCGCTCGACGACGCGGCGCGGATCGCCGATCGTGCGCGCCTCTCGAACGAGCACATCGATCCTTCGCGCGAGCGACACCGAGCGACGTCCCTCTCGTTCCACGCGCAGCGGTTGTCCGAAGCGCAGTGGCGTCGGCGCTCCGAGCCAATCGTCCGCGATCGTGTCGTTCGAGGGTGCGACCGTCGCATCGAAGCGACGAGCCAACCACGCCGTCTCTTCGATCTCTCTCCGCAGCATGCTGACGTGCACGGGTGCGCCGCCACCATCGACGAGCACCCGCGCGTTCGTCGCGATGGCGCGAAGCGAGAACGCCGCGAGTTCCAGAGGCGGCGCCAGGGGCTCCCTCACGTACGCAAGGACCGTGTTGCTCATGCCGAAGAGTCTGCCGGAGCTCCGTGTCCTTCACCAAACTTCTGACGAATGCTTGCGTTCCCACGAATGCGTGCCTTGCGAGGGAATCGTCAGGGAAACGGCGTTTCGTCAACCTGTGTCTCGTCGTCGACAGCGCGTCGCACGAGACACACGAAACCATCTTCCTCGGGCTGTCGTCTCGGTCGAGCGCGGATCACGTGCCGCGTCGTTCGCCGCGAGGAGGCTACGGACGCCATGAAGTACGCGCTGCTCCACACGGACATCCCCGACGAAGTCATCCTCCCCGACACCGTGCTTCGCATGGTCGAGGGCGCGATCTTGTTTTGTTCGCAGCTTCCTTCGTCGAACGACATCGACGACTCACCGCACACGCACAGGATGGTCTCGTGCTTTGCTCGGTGGCTGGACGCGTCGACGCTTCCGCGCCTGCGGGGACTTCCGCTGTCTCCACCGGACGACTTCGAGTACAGCGCGATCAACTGCGCCGCGTGGTCGCGTCGCACGCTCTTCGACGTGGGGCTGCGTCTGAACGGCGGCCTGCACCCGATCGCGCACCGCGAGGTGCTCAGCGGTGTCTCGCTGTTTCTCGCGTTCGGTGTGCGCGCAGTCCAAGGGTGGACGGTGCCGCCGACCCGCAAGCCCATTGATTTCGGCAAATGCACCGATGTGCTCGATGAGTGGGTCGAGCAACTCCCGGACGGTCCGATGCGACGGCGCTTGTTGGTGTCCTAGCCGGTCGATCAACTGCCGGCGCGCAAACGCGCGCGTCGCCGCGGCGATCGCGACGCCCCGTTGGAAGGACTACACGCATCGAGGCTTCTCCAACGATCCCTGGGAAATATCCAGGGATCTTTGTGTGGCGTGTAGCCAACGGAAGGCGGAGCCGCACGAGGCGTGAGCGAGCGCAGCGTCGACCGCCACTTCGTCGCAGCACTGACCCTTCTCCGCTAGACTTCGAGCATGCCGATCCCAGTGAAGGAGCTGCACGCCCGATCGAGGCCGCTGAAAGCTCGCATCCTCGAGTTCTTGCAGGCGCATTCCGACCAAGCCTTCGCGCTGCACGAGATCTGGGGCGCGATGAACAGCGTCACCAACGCATCGGTCGTCGGCATGATGCTCGTGATGCTGAAGGCGCCGCACGGACAGCGCGTGCCAGAGGTTGTCGCGATTGAAGAGCTACTCAGCGAGGGCGTGATTGCGTCGAACACCGTTGATGGTGTGCGCTACGTGTACGCAGTTACGAAATGACGACCACAACCCCGATCGAATCTGACTGGGCCCGTGGTTTCGAACCTTTCGTGCTCGGCATCGAAACGCTGACCATGAAGGAACGCCGGCAGTGGATCGACGCCTTGTGTTCACGCACCGACGACGGAACGATCGCAGCGTCCAACGACATCGACGCGATCGTCGCGTCGCCGATCGTTGGCGATCCGCAGGTCCGCGCGCTGACCGCGCTTCTGAAAGGCATCGACTTCGTTTCGCAAACCGTCGAACAACCAATCACTCCGAAGCACCTTGGCGTGGGAGAAGTGCTCGACGAGTTGTTCGACGTCTTCGACGACCAGCGCGAGGGCTTTCGAGCTGTCGTGCACTCGATGTCCAACGCAGTCGCCCGCAGCGGTGAGGACGGATGGAGCCAGGCGCAATGCGAGTGCTTCATCGAGGTCGCGAAAACACTCTGCGTTTCGTTCGATCTTTCGTTCGACGAGTCGCTCGCGCTCATCGACGCGCTCGAAGCTGCCGGCTTTCAAGTCTACAGCGCCGAGCTCGATGAGATCGCTGACTGGGGGAAGGCGGATGAGCAAGCAGATCATTGACGCGACGGTGCTCGCGGACGCGCGCTTGAAAAGTGGTGATCGAGCCAGCACCGCGAACGCCGCCATCGAGGCAGGCACACCATCGCTTCTGCCCGACTACGCGGTAAAGGAGTTCAAGAACGGTCCGCTCGCGAACTTCGTGCTCGTGCACAACAAGTGCGGCGAGGTCGCGGACCTCGGCGAGCTGATCGCCTGGTGCGGTTCACACTTTCGCCAGCCGCATCGCACGGGGACGATTCTCGAAGCACTCCGAGTCGCGACAGCCGGCAAACAATCGACATCCCTCACTCGGATCAAGTACGAGCTCAGGATCCGCATTGCGCGGGCGTGGAAGCGACGACGATCCGGCACACAGCGCTTCTCCGAACTCGCCTGCTATCGCGGCGAAGACCTGAACAATGGCCTCACCTACGACGACGGGGCGAACACATTTGTCCTGCGCCGGCGAAAGTGCGACGCCGAGGGCGAGTGCTCGATGGCAGTGCAGATCGCCGATCGAGCAGAAGAACTTCAGGCTCTTGTCCGCGCGATCGAATCGGATCCAAAGCCCGAGTCGAAGAAGCGTTGCAGCGCGCTCCGGATTTTGCTCGATCCGGAGGGTCTTGCAGATTTTGACGAACGCCGATGCCGCGCGCTCGGCGATGCCGTCTACGCGCTGCTCTGTCCCGTCGACGCCGAGATCGTGACGACGAACGTGCGCGACCACGAGCCGCTCGCAACGGCGCTGGGGCGCACCGTTCGAGCCCCGTGATTCCCGTCACTCCCCCGCTGCTGCCTTCTTCCCCCTCGCCCGCTTCGGCTTCGCGTCGCTCGCAGCCTCTTCACCCACGGCCCCTTCGCTCGCTGCCGCACCCGCGCTCTTCTTCCCCTTTTTCACCCGCGGCGCGCGCTCTTCTCGCTTGTCGCTGCCCAGTCCCCACGTGCGCAATTGCTCCATCGTCACGCCATTGGCGCGCGCCTCGTTGCTCACGAACGCCGCGTACGCTTCGGCAGCGCTCTGCTCTTCGCTGTCCTCGCGCTGGTTGTGCCACTGCGCGAGCCACGGGAGCAGCTCGGCCAACCCTGCCAGCAGATTCACCAGCTTTTCTCCAGCCCAACCGTCCTCGGTCTTGCGCTGTTGGTACAGCGCGGCCAGGGCGTTGGCGCGCTCCAAGTGGTTCCATCCGGCCCAGCCGTACAGGGGGCTCGGGTCGTCGTCCTTGGTGGCCTCGGGATACGCAATGAACCGCTCGCGCGCGACGTCGAGCCGCCCGCGCAGCGACCAGTACCGCCCCTCGCGATAGTCCTTCGCGTCGTACTTCGGCGGAACCTCGATCGCCCCCACGCTCTCTCCCGCGTCCTCGCGCCGCTGCAGAGACCAGCACTTCTCCCACGCCTGCCGCTTCTCCCACCCCGCCTCCGTGAACCGCAACGTCGCGAGGTGCGGGATCGAGTCGCGCAACAGCACATGCTCGACCACCTTGCGCGGCGAGTCGTCGAACTTCGGCGCGACGAACGCAACGATGGCCGCGGCTTTCGCGTCACGCAGCAGTCGCGCAGCCAGCGACGCGGCTGACTGCGGGACATCAAATTTACGTAGCTCGCGCTCGACCGTCTCGGCAAGCCAATCGATGCACACGTTTCGACGTAGTTCTTCGTCGCTCATGACGTGCATGCCGAACACGCCTCGGCGTCCCTGCCACGTGCGCTTGTACATCGGTGACTCGATGAGCGAGATCGACGCGTTCGTGTCGATGATCGCCTTTCGCGCGCGAAACGCATCGCGATCGACGTCACCCGATGACTCTGCGGCGAGGAACGGCCGACGCTCTGGTGCGTATGCGTCCGCAAGCACTCGCGTCACCTCGCAGAGACCCAACAACTCGTAGCAAAGCCAATCGAGCTCTTCCTGAAGGCTGACCATCTTCGACGCGAGCCTCTCGTCTTCATCCTCAGCTCGAAAGAACCCATCGAGAAGCCCAGTTTCTCCAGGATAGAACTCCGCAACGACACTCCTCGTACTGCATGCGGATCGCTTCGCCGCAACACTCTCGATCTCTCTCGCCAACGCAACGAGCCGACGAAACTCAGGTCGCGACGAATCGAGGACACATCGCGGAATCGGCGCGGCGCCTAAACCCGTGCCGGCGAATTCGTAGCGGTTCGCCTCTGCGCGGCCCTTCTCAACAGACACGTCACCGACCGCTGTTGCCTTGGCCTGAAACACCTGCTTCATCCAGAAACACGCCACGCTCGAGTTCAACCACGCGAGCAACGCGAGGTGCTCGTCCTCCGTCGCCCCCTCGCGCAACTTGATAATCGGTGCCGAGCGGTTGAACACCTTCCCGCCGCGGTCGAGCACGAAGTGGTTGTGCGTCGCGACGAAGGCAAACCCAATCGAGAGCTTTGCTCGAAAGCGGTCGGGGAAGAACATCGAGTGCTCGAACCACGTCATCACGCGACCCGCGATGACCCGTCGTTCGATCTTTTCACCGAAATCCTGCCGATCGCGGAGCAGCGTTCGCATCGACCAATAGAACTGCCCCTCGCGTGCGCTGGGCTGCACTGGGAGCAAACTGTCTCGGTCGTACGGAAAGAGACACCACTCGCCCTCCGAGACGCTCCAGTCTCGAACCTGTTCGCCCGTGACGAGTGGCACTGAGCGATCACGACCAACTCCGATGCGATTCAGCGCCTGAACGGGATGAAAGAACACCTCGTCTTGTCCGGTATGGGTGCTCCGCCCAATGGCCTCCACCACATCCCCCAACCGCTTCTCGCACCGCTGCTCGATCAACTCCTTCAGCTCACCCGCACCACCTCCGCCCAATGACCACGGGTGCTTCTCGAACGTGGCCCGCTTCACGTTGGCCACGCTCACGTAGTCGCTCTCTTCGCCGGGCTTCTCGATGAGGCTGACGATGCTCGACCACACCGCGCCCTTCTCGGGATCGTCCGGCGTGCTCGGCTCGCCGCGCTTGCCCAGCACCGCGCGCACGGTCTCGCGCTCGGGCGGACGATTGCGCGCGAAGAGGATCACCGTCGGCGTCCCGTGCCCTGGAATGAACGCCCCGCTCGTGTCCACCACGTGCGTGAGGTCCTTGTGCCGCAAGACATCCTCGATCAACGGCCGCCCGAACTCGCGCTTCATGAACGAGTTCGCGTTGATCATTCCGACGTAGCCGCTCTCGACCGCGAGCTGAAAGAAGCGCTCGGTAAACGGCGCCCCGAGCGCGAACGTGCGGTACGCGCTCTTCGGAAACTGCTCGCGGATCGTGTCCCGCTGCGTTGCGTCCTTGCACGTGATGTACGGCGGGTTGCCCACGACCACGTGAAAGTGCTGCCGGAACAGCGCGCGCGTCTGCGCGGGATCTTCGACGGTGAACGCACCGCCGCCCCACGACTCGCGCATCGCTTTGTCGTCGACGGTGTCGAGGAGCTTGCCCTGCGCGCCGTACGGGATCAGCGAATCCGCCACGATCACCCGTTCGCTCAGCCCCAACCCATCGCCCGTCAGCTCGCTCAATCGCTCGATGCCAGCGCTCTTTGCAAACGCGATGAGCAATCGAAAGCGCGAGATCGCCACGGCGTACGGGTTGAGATCCACGCCGTACACGCACGCGAGCGCACGCAGCGCGCTCTCTCGCGGGCTCTCGGACGGAAACCGCCTCCGACGCTCGCTTCGAATCGCCTCGAACGCGCCCAACAAGAAGTGCCCCGAGCCGCACGTGGGGTCGAGCACGCGAAGCCCGTCGACGCCCCACTGCTCCATCGCTGGCGAGAGCGTGTACGACAAGATGAACTTCTCGACGAAGTCCGGCGTCTGGAGCAACGCGTACCGCTCGCGAACGCTCTCGCTGAGCTCTTGATACAGGTCCCCTAGAATTCGTGTGTCGTCGCTCTCGAAGCGCCATCGCAGCGCGTCTTCGGTCGTTCCGTCGTCGAGCGTGACCTTCACGCGCTCGCGCCAGAACTCGAGCAGCGCCCGCGCGCCGTCGGCGTCGGGCCCGAGCTTCCACGCGAGGAGCGACCGCGGGCCGAACACTTCGCTCGCGCCTTCGAGCCCCGCGCACTCGCGAAAGACCGCGAGCAGATACTCCCGCGCGTTTCCCGCGAGCGACGAGAACGCCTGCCCGAAGCACTGCTCGGAGTCCTCGGCGCCCTCGCCCGCGATCCGCCGCTTCGACAGCCACCCGCGGTCCTCGAGGTAGCGAACGAACACCGTCGCCAGCACCCACGACGCGCCAACTTGCTCGATCGTCCGATCGCGAAACGCGAGCTCGTCGTCCGAGGTCTTTCCCGCAGTGCGCTCTGCGGCCAGCGCCTGCGCGAGCGCCTCGCGCACCGACGCGCTCTCCTCGACCCGCCGCTTCAACGACGGAACGATCTTCTCCACCAACAACTTCGACAACGCCTGCGAGAGCGTCTGCTCCCGCGCCCGTCCCTTGCCTCTGCCTGCCATCGTTCGAACGAGCGCGAGTAGACAATAAAAAGAGCGTCAGGGCTGCCGCAAACGAGCGCCCCTCGCGCGGTACCATCGCGCTTCGTGATGCCCGAGACCGACCGTGACGTCCTGTGGGGTCCCGCGGCGAGGCTCGCCGCAGAGCGCGATCCGTGCAGCTTCGTTCCCGATGGAGCGAGCGGCGGCGCGCGAAAGCGAAACGGACCGCAGAAGCCCGCCGAACAGCGCAGCCGCGAGCGTGTTCGCAGGGCGTTCGCGTTCTTCGACGAGAAGGACGACCGGTGATCGCGACGGTCGCCGCAGCGTCGCAACGCGGCGACCGTCGTTCGCGCTCCGCCGCATCGCGCGGCTTGCGCCAGAGACCCGAGGCACACGCACCGACGCCGAGCGTGCGGCTCCGAAGAGCTACCTGCCGTTCTCGTCACGCCTCGTCGACCGACGCTCGCACGCCATCGCGCGCTCGCGTCCCGGCGTCGGCTCGCGCAACACACACCCTTCGGGTTCGGTTGCGAGCTCCCCGCACAGCGCGCGGCGCGAGGTCGATCGATCGACGAAGCGGAGCTTACCCGAGCGCGACGCGAACCACCGCGTTGCGCCCACTCGCGTCGGTCCCGTCAGCCACCACCGCATTCGATCGCGCTTCGACCGAACGTCATCCACGCGCTCGGGGCGCCGTGTCGCACCATCGCCTCACTCGGGCTCGACGCTGCTGAACGCGAAGCTGCCTCCACACGGCCGACGGCCGAGCTCGTGGCTCGGCGCGCCCGCGGGCACGAGGTCGTAGCCTTCGGGGGTCTCCGCCAGCGTCGCGCAGCGTTCGGCCCCGGGCCCCGCATCCCCCACTCGAACGAGAATGTCGTTTCCCATCTGCGGCGAAAGCTCGCCCATGACGACGTTGACCACGGCGCGCGTCGGTCGAGCCGCTGCGCGCCGCCACAACACCGATCGCACACCGCCGCGCACGAGCGCGATCTCTCTCGCGTCCGCGAGCGCGCCGCGAAGCTCGAGGTGCTGCACGGTGTTCTGCCCTCGCCCGTCTGGCTCGACGCGCGTCGTCTCGGCGACGAGCTCCTCGCGCTGGCCCGTGCGCTTCACCCAGCGAATCGTGCGCCAGTCCGCATCGAGGTCCGCGGCGCTCGTCGCCCACGCTGCGCGCGGAGCGTTCTCGTCTCGAAGCGCGATGGTGATCGACGAACGCTCGCCGAACGATCGCCCGTCGTCGACGACGCAGGCCACGGCGGCAGCGCCGTCGGCGAACTGAAAGCGAAAGTTCGCGCCCTCGATCGCCTCGATGAGCTGGCGATTCACGGACGCCGTCACGAGCAAATTCGAACCCGGATCGCACTCGAACGGCGTCGTCGGCGCGCGCGGAGACCACTGCGCAGCGCCGTGCCACCCTTCGCCGAGCTCGCCCGTCCACAGCCCCACCGCGTCGAGCGGCATCGTGTAGTGCAGTCGAACGTTGGGCACGCGCTCGTTGCCGAGCTCGATCGTCGGACGCGGCCCGATCGTGTGCACCGCGAGCGGCCTCGGCGCGCCCAAGCGAAGATCCGCGCTGCGAATCCGCGGCCCGAATCGCAGCTCGACCGACGGGACCGCGTAGCGCTCGTTCGCCGCCGTCGCGGCGACACGCACCGACGTCTCCGTCGACATGGCCAGCCACGGCCCCTCGACGCAATCGACGACGAGTCGATCCGCGATGCCCAGCGCCTCCGCCGCAGCGCGTTCGATCGTCACGTGGGCTCCGAGGCTCGAGACAACCAAGCGGCGCGGTCCACCGATCGCTGGCCACCACATCCGAGGATCGACGGAGCATCGAGGCTCGACGACCCACGAGCGACCACGGATCCGCACAGCCCCGTCGCCGATCGCGACAACATCGCCGGGCGCGAAACGAACCTCGGTCCCGTACTCCACACCGGCGACCTCCGACCGCGCACCGCCGACGAACACCACCGCCATCGTCTGCCGAAACGATCCCGCAGACACCAGGCCAACCGCTGCAACGGACGCGACCACGAGCATCGGCGTGCGTGGGCCGCCGGGCCACCGAACGCTCAACCAGCTCGCAAACGCCAGCGCGATGCACGCCACGTCCATCGCTGCGCGCGTCGGGGATCCCGCTCTCGCCAACGCAAACGGCCAGTACATCATCGCGAGGAGCGACAACAAACCTACGCGCGTGACGGCGCGTGCACGCGCGCCTCGAACGAGCAGCGTCGCCGCGAGCCTCCACTCGCCCACGGCGACCGAGCCCCGAGGGTGATCGACGGTGCCGCCTCGCACCTCCACCGTGACCGACGAAAACCGACTCAACCGCCGAAACGCTGGCCGATCGAGCGACAGCTTCACGCTTCCCGCCGAGCGCTCGGGGTCGGTCAGCGGTCGATCCACAACGACTTCGTCGTCGAGCGTCACGCGCAGCGCGGTCAGCGCGCCCTCGACACACAGATTCAACGGCGCGTCCGACGCGAGATCGATCGTCCGTCGCAGCGGCTCGTCCCCCACCACGACGCGCACGACCTTCGAAACGCCCCTGCTCGTTGTCGCGTCACCGCTCGCGCTCGCCATCGGCGCATCGTACCGCCCTCCGGCGCCCTTTCACCCCACAGCGCTGAGCCAACTCTCTGGCGGATGCAGCCTCGCCACCGCAAACGGATTGGGAACGGTCAGTCCCGGCAACGCCCCCCCATCGATCGGCGCCTCGCCCTGATCCTGCATCCGCGCGAGCACCAGAAACACCGCAGGCCCGTCGTCGCTGCGCGCGAGCGCCACCAGTTCGTCCAGAAACTCCCGGAGCCCGTAGCGCGCCGCCAACCCGAGATCGCGCAAGACGATCGCCCCCCGCTCGCGCTCGGACGCCGAGCTCCACCGCGCGAGCACCGAGCGCGCAGCGTCCTTCGCGAGCCCCACCAACAGCGGCCAATCCTCGCCCGTCGGCCCCTCGCGATCGGTCTTGCGAATCGCCTCCCACGCGATCCCGTCGCGCTCGGCGAGCTCGCGAATCGCCGCGATGAGCTCGGCGTCGAGCGAACGATCCGCCGTCTCCAAGCGCGCCGCGAGCGCGCGCGCCGCGCGGGGCGCCGAGTCCGCGTCCACTTCGACGACGCGAAACGTTCCCCTTCGCGCGGCGACGCGTACGCGCTCGTCGAACTCGCGCGCCGCCGTGTCCGTCGTCGCCAACGCACGAAGCGCCCCCTTCGCAACGATCGGCTTCGGCGCGCGACGAAGGTCCGCCACCTGCGACACCGTCGGCGTGTTCGTCGCGTCCGCGCGAACCGGCCGTCGAAAACCTCCGCTCGAAGGATCGACCTCGAGCCCGAGCTCGCTCTGCACGAGCGCTACTAGCGCATCGCCCGTCGGAAGCTCCTCCGCCAACGGATAGCGACTCTTCACCACCGCGCGAAGCCTCGCTTCGTCCACCATGCTCTCGCCGAGCACCGCCGAGCACAATCGAAGCGCCTTCGCCGCAGACATGCCTCGGGGATAGACCTCGAGCCTCGCCGAGCACGCCGCGGTGCGACTCGCCTCCGCCGCGAGCGACAAGAGCCCCTCGACGCCCCATCGAACGAACGGCGTCTCCACCGCGCGCTCGACGATCACGCTGCGCGCGTCCTCGCCACTCGCCAGCACCGCCCGCGTCGCGAGCTCGTCCGCAGCGGAAGCCATCGCGCGCAACGGATCGAGCAACGCGCGATCGGCCGCCACCCACCACCGTCCGTGAAGCATCGCGTCCCACAAGAGCCGCGCGTCTCCGTCCCGCGCCGCCGTCGCCGTCAGTCGAACGATGTCCACGAGCGCCCTCGCCGCCGTCAACCGCGGTCGACTGCGCTCGTCCGCGAGCTCGCCGAACGAGAGCAACACGTCCGACGCGAGCCGATCGACCGTCGCGACGTCCCCGCGCTGCGCGAGCAAGTCCAACACGCGCACCGTGAGCGCCTCGTGCTCGGCAAGCGAGCGCCAGTACTCCCTGGCATTTTGCAGTTGGATGTACACAGCCTGCCGCGAGACGCGTCGCCGCTCGGCGACGGTCGCCGCGTCGACGGGGATCCCATCGTCGAGCCCGAACAAGATCCTCGCGGTGGACACCCACGCCCACCCTCGCGCGCTCTTCGCCTTCGGAACAAACGCCTCGATCCATCGATCGATCGACGGCTCGCTCGCCTCGTCGCTTCGGACCTCCGTCGCGCCCGCGCTCGCGGTGACGGCGGGCATCGCAGGGCTGCTCGCGCCGGTGCTCCCCGTGCGTGCGCGATGCGCCTCGCGCAACGCCAAGATCTCGCGGAGCGTGTCCTTGCCCACGCCGTCCAGCGCTTGAAGCCTCGCCTTGGTGCTCGCGCGAAGCTCGCCAAAGGACAACATCCCCGCGCGGTCGAGCGCGTTCTTCGCCCGGGTGCTGAGCGGGAGCGACTCGATCGAGCTCTTCGCGCTGATCGCGTCGAGCGCCGCGTCCGTCCACACGAGCGAGGGCTCTGCGCTGTTCTTCTTCGCGCCTTTGCGACCGCGCGGAGCATCGTCCGCAGGGTCGTCCGCGACGTCCCCTCGCGTCGCGTTCGGCGCAGGCGGTATTGGCGCGAGCGAACGGCGGGCGAACAGGTCGTTCCACGCGCGGCGCATCGCGTCGGCGTCGGCGAAGCGCGCCGCGGTGTCCCTCGCGAAGCACTGCGTGAAGAACTGCACCAACGGCTCGCGCACCGCAGGATCGAAGCGGTCCGCGTCCAGCGTGGCCTCGTCCGACGTCCCCAACGGAAGATCGTCGCGCCCGAATCGAACCCGCGCCCCGGTGAGCATCTCGTACAACGTCGACGCCGCGGAGTACCGATCCGCCGCGTGATCCCAGCGCTTTCGAAAGGGCAAGAACGGGTCGCGATACGCCACCGTGCCCACTTCGATGTCCTCGGGCGACGAGGCCGCGAGGCTGAAATCGAAGAGCTTTCCGTGTGTGCTGCGCCCCGCGCGGTCCACCGCGACGCCGAGGTTCGCCGGCTTGATGTCCTTGTGAACGACCCCGAGCTCTTCGAGCCGCTGCACCGCCAGCAACAGGTCTTCACCCCAGCGCATCGCATCGTCGATCCCCAACGGACCGCGCGCCGCGAGGACGTCCGCGAGGGTCTCGCCTGCGTCGTCGAGCAAGAGCACCAACCGTCGATCGAAGTAGAGCTTTCGATGACGCCGTACGATCCGATCGCCCTGCACGCGCTCGAGCAACTCGCTCTCGGCCTCGATCGCCTCGTCCTGACGACGATCGAGCGCGACCTTCATCGCAAACGTCCCGCCGTGGAGCGTCACGCGAAACACCTTCGCGCTCGCGCCAGCGCCGAGCAGCTTCTCGACGCGAAGCTCCGTCCCGTCGTCCGCGTGAAGAACGTCCCCCGCGCGCGCGTCGATCACCGCGCGCTGCTCGGTCGCGTCGGGTCGAACCAACGCGAGCTGATCGAGAAACTCCGTGACCGAGCTCACGCGCTCGCGCAACGCCGTCGCCGCGCGGACGAGCTCGTCGAGGTCACGATTGCTGCGCACGCGCTCGGCGCCCGCGGCCGTCGCAACACCGTCGCCCGCCCGCGCCGCGCCGAGCGCGTCGCTCGCGGCCGAGAGCGCATAACATCCGTCCCGGGCCAACACCTCGTGCTGCTCGACGAGGTCCTTCACCGGAGCGCGACCCACGAACACGAACCACGCGAGCGCCCCGAGCGAAAACACGTCGCTGGCCTCGCTCGCCTTCGTCGGGTCCGACATGAGCTCGGGCGCGCGAAACGCCGCAGAATCCCCAATGGACCCGAGGTGCCTCGTCCCGTCGGTGTTGGCGCCCACGGCGAGCTGAAAGTTGTAGAGCTTCACGTCGACGCCGCGCGTCTTTCGTCCTTCGGCCGAGCGCTCGACGGACTTCACGAGGACCGACTGCGGCTCGAGCCCGCGGTGAAGAACGTTCTTGCTGTGGCAAAAGGCGAGCGCCTCGCCGACGCGCTGCACGATCTCGAGCCGCTCGTTGAAGGACAGGTCTGGGTTCTTCCGCACGAACGCGTCGAGCCGCTCGAACGCCGGGTCGTGCTCGAACACCAACGCAGGCCCTCCCGTCGGGCCCGTCGAGATGAAGTCCGTGCACTTCAACACGTTCGGGTGCGACAGCGCTGTCAGGATCCGCGCCTCGCGCACGGCCGCGCGGTTCAGCCTCTCTTTTCCCTCCTCGCTCGTCGCCTGTGGAACCAGGTAGATTCGCACGCGCGACTTGCTCTTCAACACCTCGTGCTCTCCGAGGTGATCTTGAAAACCCGCACCTTCGTCGATCACGTGATTGACCAAGATGTTGTTGATCTTCATCGCGCCGCGGCTCGCGGTGATCCCGAGCCGCTTGAGCGCGAGCACGGTCTCCCGCGCCACCGGACTCAACACGATCCGCTCGCGCACCGACGAGTGCGCCCCCGCGAACTCGCCGCTCGTGATGGCTTTGGCCAAGTCCTTGCGCGTGACGACCCCGAGCCGCCCCTGACTGTCGAGCCCGCTCGTGTCCGCGTGCTCGTGCGAGAGAAACACCAGCGCCTCGACCCTCGGACGCGTCGAGCGACCTCGCAGCTCCCGCTCGAGCAAGCTCGCCAACACGCGAGCCTTCTTGCTCGCGAGGTTCATGGGGTTCTCCATGTGCGTTCGGTGACCGTCCTTCCACTCGACGGTCCAATCGACGCTGTTGCCCGAAAACCGCGCCGGGTGCGCCTTCAGTTCGAGCAGGTACAGCGCGTTGTAGCCCAGCACCAACGCGTCGATCTCGTGCCGTCGCCCCGAGGGCTCGACGAGCTCGACCAGGGCCCACAACCGATAGGGCTCCGTCGCCGGCAGCGCGTTCTTCAAGAACTCGATGCCCTCTCGCTCCCACGGAAACTCCGTCACGCCATCGGCAAGGATTTGCTCTCTCGGTAGAACCATCGCCTCGATCCCCTGCGTCTCAGTGTGAGCTTCGTCGAAGCCCGCGCCCCATCACGATCGCTTCGCCCCGCCCGCGGACGAGAGCGCCTCGCACGCGGCGCGCTCGGCCTCCGTCGCGTCCTTCGAGAGCAACACGCGATCGACGCGCTCGAAACCGTTTGCCACGAGCGTCGCACGCGCGTCCAGGCATCGACTCGACGCGACGATCTTCGGCGCCGAGCGCGCGCCGAGCGCCATCGCAGCGCACGCGGCGATGTGTCGCGCGGCGGGCGCGTCCGCGACGACGAGCCACTGCGACGCCGCGTCGAGCTCGGGCTGCTGCGCGAACCTCGCGGTGAGCGCGCGCAACGCAGAGGTGCCTGCGACGACGACGCGGCTCGTCGGCCCGAGCGAGGGCGCATCGACCGCGAGATCGAGCGCGACGCCCCAACGCGAAGCGAGCGCGTCGACGAGCGAGACCGCGTCGCTCGGCGCCTCGATCGTGCCTCGAAACGCCTTCGCCGACTGTCCCTTGAACGGCGCGAACAGCTCGGGACCCAACGGTTCGTCATCCGTCGACCCCGACAGCCCGAACACCGTTCGCCCCGAAAACACCGAAGGAAAAGCCACCGCGGCATCCCGGAGCGCAAGCACCAATCGATCGGCCTCGTTGAGCACAGAGCCGCCAGCAAACGCGCGCCACTGCGCGTCCGCCGTGGGGCCGAGCCGCTTGTGCGCCGATCGCGCGTCGAGCCACACGAGCGCGAGGATGGACGAGTCGAAGAAGCGCTGTGCGTCGAGCGCCGATGGAGTGAGCGTCATCGTCGCCGAACGATATCGCATCGCCTCACGGGTTACGCGCGCGTCGCGACCGTCGTGGCCTTCGGAGCCGCTCTCGACCCGGCGCTCAGCGGGCTCGCGTCACGCGGTAGGACGCGACGATTTCGCGTTCGCCTCGAGAAAACACAAGGTCCTGAAACCAGCGACGCAAACACGACTCGTACGCCCGACTCGTCCCCGGCCCAGTGACCCCCATCGATCGGACGTGGCCCGTGCGCGATACGCTCATGCGCACGGTCAGCACCGCGGGCCCCGCGTCGAGCGCGCGATTGCGTGTCCGTCGCTCGCACCATCGAACGACGTTGGCGTGCACCTCCAGCGACGCCAGCGCGGCACGATCAGGTGGCTGAAGGTCGACGAGCTCTGCCTCGCTCGTCGGACGCTCTCCGACGCCGAGCGTTCGCGGGTCGAGCGGCGATGACCCGTACGCGGCGCCCCATCCCGTCGCGCCGAGCCCCGACCAGTCGAACGCGACGACGACCCCCGTGTCCGGCGCGGCCGCGTCGGGCGCCGATGCGACGGTGACATCCGTGTCGCCGTTGACGCTCCGAGCATCGGGCGGCGCGTTGGTCGCAGCTCGGACGCTCGCGGTCCCCTGATCACACGCGACGGCCGCCGTCATCGCGAGCATCAGCGCGCGGCTCCCGCTCTCGATCCGCACGACCGTGACGCGGCGCTCGGGCTGCTTTCTGTCGCAGAAGGGACACTGCGACTCGGACACGCGAACGTGTCTGCTGCACGAAGGACACGGAGCGAAGATCGACTCGGGTGATCGCTGCACGACCCTGGCTGAGAGTCGCCGTCGTTCGAAAAGTTCCCAACGGCGGCGCGTGGCTCAGCCGCCGCGGCGACGAAGACCCACGGGCGCGACCCAGTACACTGCGTTGCCCTGGTCCGCGGTGAAGAACAGTCGTCCGTCGGGCGCGAACGCGACGTCCGCGGGTCGGTGAATCGCGATCGTGTTCGGTTGGCTCTCGCCGCGCATCAAGCCGAGCCCTTCGAGAAACCGCGTGACCGTCGCGCCCGCGCGCGGCCGCCCCGTCGCAGGGTCCGTGCTCACGTACACGAGGCCCGCGTTGCGGTAGCCCGGCGACGTGAAATAGCTCCCGTGCAGCGCGACGAACAACCCGTGGCGATACGGCTCGGGCCACTGGCCGCGCTCCCAATCGAAGCCGAACGGCGTGTCGTTGATCGGAAAGCGAATGTCCTCGACGGTGATCCCCGCGCAGCTCCCGCCGCAGCGCGCGAGCGTCCCGCGCGCGTCGCACTCGGGGTAGCCGTAGTCGCCGGTCGTCGAGAGGATCAAGAGCTTCTCGAGCGCCATCGCGCTCCCGTCGTCACCGAGCTCGGTCGCCGCGCACAGCTCGTGCGCGAAGTGACAGCGGATGTACATCGGGTTGCGAAACCCGCGCGCGATCATCGTCGCGCTGCCCATCGACACGCGATAGATCTCGCCGATCGGGTTGCCGCAGCTCGGCGACATCGAGCGCGACGAGAACATGTTGCCCCCCAACGAACGCGCGAGCGGATGCGTCGCGCGCTGGCCTGCGTACGCGGCAGGCATCTGTAGATCCTCGCGCATCCCCGGCGTCTCCGCGCGCTGCCCGTCGCGGTACGGCGTGCGAAAGATCGAGTTCATCGTCGTGTAGTAGAGAAACCCGCCGCCGATCGCGACGCCGTGAATGTCGTTTACGCCCGTGAGAAAATCGTGACGCTCGGCGACGCCATCGCGATTGTCGTCGCTGAGCACGACCACGCCGCTCGTCCCCGGCCCCGTTGTGGTGACATAGGTCAGCCCAGGTGAGCCGATGAGCAAGTCACCGTTGGACGCGATCACCATCGTGCGCGGGTGCGGGACGTCCGCGTATTTGCGCACACAAAATCCCGCGGGAACGGTGAGCCCCGGCACATCCGTCCCCAGCGTGCAAAACGCCGGTCCCAAGATCACGTCCTCTGGCTGCACGTCCGGCGCGGTCACGTCCGCGACGTCCATCCCGGGCCCGTCCGTCGGCGCTCCGTCCGACACGTCGCTCGGCGCGATGTCCGACGGCGCATCGCTCGCGGCGTCGTTGGGCGCGACGTCGGGCGGCGGGTTCGTTCCGCTGCACGCGTTGGAGAGTCCAGAGAAGGCCGACAAAACCAAGAGCGTCGCAGCGCGCGACCGCAAGACCGAGTGCGTTCCCATGCGTCGAATGGTCGAGGAGATTAGCACTCCGTCCGCGCGCACATACGCCGCAACGAGCACCGTTCTTCGATGGGCGTTTCGGGCGACCGCCGTGGTCTCGATCGGTCTCGCCAGCGCGACTGCACACGCGCGATCGCCGCGTCCAGAGCAGCGATCGGGTGTGCTCGCGTTCGACGCTCGAGCGCCGAGTCCCTCGTCCAACGCATCTGGGCCGAGGCCGAAACGTCGCGTAACCCCATGTTCGACCGCAACGTTCAACACCTCGCCCTCGACGCGCTCTGGCGCCCGACGCTCTACCTATGAACCTCACGCGTCCCTCACTGTTGCGTACACCCACCGCCTCGCCGCGCGACACTCGTCCCGTGATCGCTCGCCCCCTCCGCTCGCTCGTCGCGGCGCTCTTGTCCGTCGCGCACTTCACCGCGCCCTCGCCCGCGCGCGCGGACGTGTGTGAATCGCCGTTCACCGCGGTCGCCGCGGCTCGATCGACCGCGTCAGCGCAGCGGATCGCGCTCCTGTCGCGCACACAGATTCATCACTCGACCGACGCCGGCGCGCACTTCACGTCGCTCGCGCTCGCGACAGAAAACGTCCGTGACTTTCTCGTCAACGAAGATGGAACCGCGCTCGTCACTGAAGGCCCGGTCGACAGCGTGCGGCTGAGAGTCGTCGCGCCCGACGGGAGCGTTCGCCTCGATCGAAGCGAGATTTCGGTCGTATACAGCGCGTGCGCCCACGGCGTGCTCGCGTACATCGAGTCTGCGCGGCTCCGGGTCTCGCGAGACCTCGGGCGCACGTGGCAAGTCGCGATCGTGCCGACGGTCGCGCGCTCGGTTCCGACGGACACAAACGCCGTGAGCGCGCCGATGGACCTGCGGATCGAGCCCGATGGATCGATTCGCGTCCTCGAGAATTTCGCCGAAGACGAGACGGGAACGCCCACGTCCGCCGTCCGCGTGCTCACCTGCACGCGCGTGCGCTCGGAAGAGCGATGCAGACAAGTCGTGTTTCCAGCGAGCGATTGGCTCGCGAGAGACGCGCGCCAGCTCGCGCCGAACGGAGCGCTGATCGCCCGAGATTCGTTCGATCAACTTCGAATCCTCCGCGGTCGCACGTGGAGCCCCCTCCTTCCGCAGCCGCGCTTCCAGGGCTTGGGCTGGCTCGCCAGCGACAACGCGCTCCTCTTCTTCGCCTCGCGCGCGAGCGTCTGGCGGCTCGATGGCGAGACGTTTTCGACCGTCACCACGGCGATCCCCGCGGGCTTCGTGCACACGGCCGCGGACGCGTTGGGACGGCTCGTCGTCGCGCTCCCACGTCGCGTGCTCCGCCGCGACGCGCCCCACGCGTGGACCACGCTCGTCGACTGCGCGCGAGGCGCCTCGTGAAGGAGCTGCTCACCTGCCTCACGATCGCGATCGTCCTCTGCCAGTCACGCGCCGCCCTCGCGCAATCGGGAGCACCGTGGCTCTCTCGCACCGTCGCTGCGACGTGCGAGCGACTCTCGCGCGAACACGAGTCGACCCTCCGCGCGGCCGCCCCGGCCCGCGCGAGGCGCAACGGCATTCACCCCGGGGCGGTCGCGGTGTGCAAGGACGCTGGCGACGGCGCGTGGCTCGAGACCGCGCGCTCGGTCGTCGTCACCGACACTGGCCTCACCGACCTCATCGCTGGAAATCGTGTGCTCACATTCATCCTGCCCGACGGAACCCAGCTCGAAGCAAGGTCCGACGCGCTCGGCCCCTACGCGCGAGTCGGGTCGGGGCAACAGCGCGAGGTCGGTGACCTCGACGGCGACGGGCGCGCAGAGTTCCTCTTGTACACCGACGATCACAGCGCGCCTTTGGTGGTGCTCACTGCGCGAAACGGCGCGATCAGCCGCGCCGTGCTTCCCGCGAACCTCGAACCTTCGTCGCCCGACGACGTCGACAGCGACGGGCGCATGGATCTGTTGTCCGCCGGCCGCTACGCGCTGACCGATGACTGTCCGCCCCCGCCCGCGCTGGACCTCTCCGAACCCGCGCTGCAGTGGGTCGCGCTCAACGAGGGGTCGCGTTTGGTCACGGACTCGGACGAGGCCCGCGCGTTCGTTCGCGCGCAGTGCCCCGAGCGGCCAACGGTGTTGCTCCCCAGCGCCGCGCCGTCGTCGTGGTCGGCGACGACACACCTGCCCCTGATCCTTCGACGCCTCGCGTGCGCGCGCGCATGGGGTGCTTCGATGAGCGACATCGAAGCGCTGCTGCCGCAGCGGTGGCCTGCGCCGTTGCGCTGTCATCCCCGCGCCAGCCTCGTCTCGTTTGCCGCGTCCGTGCGGCTGCCGTTTGCGCTGCGACCGCTCGCGACCACCGCGACGACCGCGTCGGCGAACTCCAACGTCGCGCCCGACAACATGACGTTGGACCACCACCAGCCTGTGCTCTCGAGACTGTCGCTCGCGGGGCTGCCCATTGCGACGCAGCAGTACTGCCGCGGTCGGAGCGCCGCCGCGAGGTCGTACATCCGAAGCCTTCAACGCGACGGGGGAGACTGGTGGCGCGGACCCGAATCATGGCTCCTCGAAGCAGGCGCATGCCATCGCACGGACGCGCTCGACGCGTGGGTCGATCGCCTCGAGCTCGCGACGCTCACGGACGGCGAGCACCAGGGGCGCATCCTCGTAGGGCGATCGCGCATTGAATTCGTGGGCCCTCGAGGCGTCATCGCCGCGCCGTGGACGACCGCGGCGCTCGGACCGCCCAGCCAGCTCCGTTGGCGCATCTCGGGCGTATTCGACTTCGATCACGACGGGCAGAGCGAAGCGATCGTGACCAACACCGACCCTTCGAACTACGTGCGCGTCCACATCCTCTCGGCGAAACACGGCGCGATCGAGCGCTACCGCCCGTCGCTCGTCGCGCACGCGGCGTCGAGCGTCGCGGACGTCGACGACGATGGCCAGTGGGACTTGGTGCTCGACCGCGATCGCATTTACGAGTCGATGCGCGCGCCCGTTCCGCCGTTGTGGCGCAGGATCGCGCACCGCACCTTCGTCGCCCACGGTCGGCGCGACGGAACGTTTTCGCTCGATGACACGATCGCCCGCCAGTGGATCGCCGCGCAGTGCCCGCGCGCACCCGCGACGCTCCTCACCTTCGAGACCACCCGCAACGGCGTCGAAATCAACCTCGAACCCAGCGCGCACGCCGTCACGTGCGCTCGCGTCTTCAACGTCGGCGCAGAGCAGCTCGTTCAGCGCCTCTGGATCGAAGGCCGGCGACTCGACGAGACCGACCGGGACGTTCTCGAACAGCTCATGTACGCCGCCACGTGGCGCCCTGCCACGCGACTTCCGTAGCATCGACGTACGATAGGGCAATGGCCCACGGGCGAGCCTTGGCGTTGCTATCGATCGTCGCTCTCGTCGCGCACGCACGAGACGCCGCGGCAAACCTCTGCGCCGCAGCGTTTACCTCCGTGGCCGTTCCTCGCGCGGCGAACAGCGCGCAGCGGATCGCCCTCTTGTCGACGGCGTTCGTCCATCACACGAGCGACGGCGGCGCGCATTGGACACAGTTCGCGGTCGCGACCTCCAACGTCCGCAGCTTCCTCGTCGACGACGACGGAACCACCGTGATCCTCGAAGGCCTCCCCGGCACCGACAGACTCCGGATCTTCGCCCCCGATGGCTCGGTGCGCGTGGACCTCCGCGGCCCCGGCGTGCTTCGTGTCGACGCCGCGTTCGGGGTGATCGCTTACGTCGACTCGTCCGTCGTTCGCGTCTCGCGCGACCGCGGACGGACCTTCGTCGTCGCCGAGGTACCGCCGTTTCGAAACGCCGCGCCCGCGACGCCAAACCTCGTCGCCTACGCCCGCGACGTTCGCATCGAGTCGACGGGCGTCGTGCGCGTCCTCGAGGTCTTCGACACAACTGAACACCGCCGCGGACACCAAGCGCGAGAGCTCCGCTGCCGATTCTCGTCGCGCGAGCGCTGCGCGAGCGTGCCGATCGACGCGGACCCGTTTCACACACCCAACCTCGACCAACTCGCCCCCGACGACGCCATCCTCGCGAACAGCATCCACTCGGGATTCTGGCTGCTCCAGCGCGGCGCGTTTCGTCCGCTCGTCCCTCAGCCTCATCGACGAGGACGCACCTCGAGCAACGATCGATCGATGCTGTTCGAGTATTCCTCGAGCACGCTCTGGCGACTCGACGGAGACACCTTCTCGACGGTCGCGACCGCGCTGCCCAGCGACCACGTCGGCGTCGCCCTCGACGCTGCTGGGCGCGCCCTCGTCGCGCGTCCGTCCGCCCTGCTCCGTCGCGACGCGCCCCATCGCTGGACCACCCTCGTCGATTGCGCGCGGAGGTCGCCGTGACGCGCAACACGCTTGTTTTTGTGTGCGCGACGCTCTCCGCGCTCACCGTCGCTCCGGCGTCCTTCGCGCAGTCCGACGTTCCCTGGATGCCGCCCGCCATCGCAGCGACGTGCGAGCGCCTCGCGCAGTCCCACGAACGGACGCTCCGCGCGGCCGCGGCAGGCCCGATGCGCACGGCACCCCTCGAGGCCAACGCGCTCGCCACCTGCTTTGCGACTCGATCCGCCCGAGACGGCGCGTGGCTCTCGACCGCGAGGGACGTCACCCTCGCGCCCGGCGACCGCCTTCGCCCGGCGTCTGGAATTCGTGTGTTATATTTCATCTCCCCCGACGGCTCGACCATCACCGCGGGCGAAGACGTCCTCGGCCCGTTCGCTCGCATCCGCGACGAGCAGCGGTTCTTCATCGACGACTTCGATCGCGACGGCCGCGCAGACGCGCTCTTCACGACCACCGATCGATCGAGCCCGGCCGCGCTCTTCTCCGTTCGCAACGGCGCGATCGTCCGCGCCTCGGTGCTCAGCGGCTTCGAGTCGGCCGTGGCCGACGACGTCGACAGCGACGGACGCGCAGACCTCGTGGCCGAAGTGCGGTTCAACGTTCCTGCAGAGTGCACGGCGGGACCGGCCATCGATTTCGCAGAGCCGATCCTTCGTTGGGTCGCGCTCGCGGACGGAGCCCGGTTCGTGACCGACTCGGACGGCGCAAAGGCCTTCGTTCGCGCGCAGTGTCCGTCGCGCCCGACGGTCTTCGTGCCCACGACGGCCTCTTCGAGCTGGAGCCTCGAAGCGCAGCTTCGACCCATGCTCCGCCGCGTCGCGTGCGCGCGCGTGTGGGGCGCTTCGCCCGCGGACATCGCCGCGCAGCTCCCTCGTCGATGGCCCTCGCAGCTCCAGTGCCTCCCGCGCGAACGCATCGTCGCGTTCGCAAACGACGTTCGACCTCCCCTCGTGCTCGCAGCGCTTCCAAACGCAGTCGCGACGACGCCCACTCCACGCGGGCAGGACGCGGGCCGTGCGCCGTTCGAGCCGGGTCAACCCGTGCTCGCACAGTTCGCGCTCGACGCAGCGACGCCCGCGCTCCGAACGCACTGCGCGAGACGCGCGCAACGCGTCACAGCGTTCATTCGAAGCTTCCGTGGCACGCTGGCGTTCTCGTTGGGCTGGCTCTCGGCGAACTCCGTGTACTTCGACGACATGGCCCGGTGTCACCTCGCCGGCTCGGACGCGTGGGTCGACGACGTATCGCTCGAGCGCGCCTGGATCGATGGCGCGACTGCGCTGCGAGGATCCACGCGGGTCGAATTCGTGGGCCGCAGCGGAAGGGTCACGAGCGGAGCGAAGACGCACGTCGCCAGCGACGGCCCACACCGCGTTCGGTGGCGCGTCATCGGCGCGTTCGACTTCGACCACGACGGATCGAGCGAGGGAATCGTGAGCGACCGCGACGCATACGCGCGCGAGGCGCGCGTCGCCGTATTGAGCGCGCGATCGGGAGCGATCGAGCTCTACGCGCGGTCGCTCGCGGTTCCTCCTGCAGAAGCCGTGGCCGACGTCGACGACGACGGACAGTGGGACCTCGTCTACAACGCGCGCGCGCCCTACCCCACGACGGTCGACCCTCCGACGTACGCGCGCCTCCCGACGCTCTCGCTCGTCGCCCACGGCCTGCCCGACGGAACGTTCTCCCTCGACGACGCGGTCGCGCGCGAAGTCGCGGAGCGTCAGTGCTCGAACATGCCGCGTCGGTTCATCGCGCTCGACTCGCCGACCACTCCGTACGAGGTCCCGTACATCGAGAGCGTCGACGCCGTCGCGTGCGCGCGGCTCCGAGGCGCGACCGCCGAGCAAATCGTGCAGCAGATCATCGCGGAGCTCGCCACCAACGACAGCGTGACCCCGGGCGACGCCGAGGCGCTGATGCTGCAAGCCGTCTGGAAGCCGCCGTTTCGCCTCGCCGCCGCCCCGCCTCGACGCCCGTAGTCACCGCCGTCCAGCGCGTCGATTTTCTGCTGGCCGGGTGAAAGCTCTCTGCAGACTCTCGCGTACATGGGGCCGAAGCCATGAGCCACCTTCGACCGCTCCGCACCCTCGTCGCGTCCGTCGCCGCGACGCTCGTCGTCTCGCTCGTCGCGCATCGCTCGAGCGCGCAGTCGACATCCCGCGTCACGGCGTGCGCCGCGCAACCCGCACAGGCGCTCACGAGCGCGATGCTCCGCGACGGCGCCACGGTGCGCTTCTCGTCACGCATCTCGCGTGCTCCCGCCGCGTGCGCGTACCGAACCACGCGAAACGAGTGCATCGCGATGTGCCGCTCGCATGGCATCGCGAGCGGTCAGGGTGCCACCGTTCACTTGCGCGGAGGAGCGGTCGAATGCGCGACGACGAACAGCTCGACCTCCAAGCGTTGCCCGTTCAGCGACAACCAGACGCTCACCGTCGAGGGAACGCTCCGCCGCCTCGGCAACGAGTGGTGGCTCGACGTCGCGAGCGCCTGTCGCCAGTAGCGTTGTTCGCCCTCGCTCAACGAGGCGCCGAGAGCTCGATCGAGCTCGCGTCGACGCGCACGAGCGCGAAACCCAGGCGACACACGTGCGCCAGCGGCTCGAACGGCGTGTAGCGCGCGAGCGCATCGACCGAAGCGTCGCGCCGTTCGCGTTGCGCTCGTTCGACGAGCAGCATCGAGACTTCGACGTCGAGCGCGGTTCGCTTGGCGAGCGAGGGTTGAATTCCCGCGATGCGAATCGAGAGCTCGAATTGCTCTCATCACCGTAGGGCCGCGCGAGACGAACACGCCACGCTTGCCGTTCGTGTCGACGAGGCCGCTCGCGGCGGGCCGATCCGTGAAGCTCGGTGGCGGTCCTCCGAGCTGCTTCCACAGCGCGCGAAGCGAGGCGAGCTTCAGCCCGATGCGATCGATCTCGCGACTCACGCCAACGTGACTCTACCCCAGTCGATGAACCGCGATTCAGTCATGGAAAATTTGCAGCGGCCCGCGCCGATGTCCTGCTCGCCTCGCGGCGCGCGACGCGCGACAGTGTCTCTCGCCAGCGCACACGTACGAAGCGCACTGTCTGCTCCCAGAAGACACCCATTGTGCGGCGACGCCACCCGAGCGCGCTGCGCCGCGCGCGATGAACACCATGAAGAACCGCTGCTCGAACCGCGCCGCGCCACACGCTGTTTGCGACATCGCTCGCGCGTCGGCGTGGGTGGTCCGTCCTGTGCTCTTGCCGCGCTCGAGTCGCACGACGCGCACGCGGCACCGCCGCGAAGACGGTTTGAACGCGCTCGATGCGATCGCATGTCGGAGGATCGAATGACCAACACTTCTCGCGCTCTCGTTCTCACTGCGATGCTCGCCTCGCTCGCGAACTGCTCTCCGTCGGCTGGCCCGATGGGAAGCGCTGGAGCGCTACCGACGGATTGTCGTCCAACGACGGCGTCTGCGCAGATCTGCCTGCGCCCCTCCAACGTCCCCGCAGGAACGTTTGGAACGGGTCCATCCCCCCGCTCGCTCGGCGGCTTCTCCGTCGAGATCAACGGCGGCTTCGTCGACACCGCGAACAACCGAATCGTCGTCGGCGTCTCGCACGGCACCGACGACGCGCGAAAGGTCCTCGTGATGGGCTACGACCTCACGACCGGCAATCGCTCGGTGATTTCCGGCATTTTCGAAGACCCTTCGTCGGGCATGACCATGCGCGGCACAGGACCCGCGGTCGGCTTCATCAAGGACATTCGCCTCGGGCCCGACGGAAAGTACTACGCGCTGAACTCCCCGGACTCGGGCGACGGCGCGACGGTCCTCCGCATCGATCCCGCCACGGGCGATCGCACGCTCGTGTGGGCAGGCGCCGACGCGATGTTCGGCCAGTGCCCGAGCGGACTCGGCAACAACCCGCACATCATGCCCTCGCCGTGGAGCCTCGAGGTCGAGCCGACGGGTTCGTTCTTGATGGGCTTCGGCGGAAGTCCCGCGGGCTCGGGCCTCGGCGTTCTTCGCGTGAGCGCGGACGGACGCACGTGCACGTTCGTCACGCTCGCGGGTCGCGCCAACGACTCGATGAGCGTCGGCGGCGGCGTCACGCTGATGGGAAGCGACATTCGAGGCCTGTTTCTCCACGGCGGAGCGCTCTACGCGACGCACGGCCTCACCGCCTCGCTCCTTCGCATCGACCTCGCGAGCGGGATGCGCACGCGCGTCGCGAGCTCGGCCAACCAAACCAGCGTCGGCACCGGCGGAACGCTCGGCGTCGGCTGGGTCACCTACGACGCGCGCCGCATGTCGCTGCTCACCACGGGGCAGTTCGCCAGCAACGACACCATCGTCTCGTGGGTCGACTCGACAAACGGAAACCGCAACGTCCTCGAGGTTGCTGGCCCCGCGTACCGCGGCTTTCAAAACGGCGGGGGAATCTGGGTCCGCCCGAGCGACGGGATGATCTTGATGGCGGTCGACGGCGTCTCGATCGTCGCGGTCGACCCGGCCACCGGCAACAGCAACATCTTCTCGATCTGACCGCGCGCACGCCGCGTGTTCGTGTCTTGTTCGAAGCACAAACGCCCGCGCACTCGCGCGGCGCGTGACGCTTGAGAGCGGGATCTGCCGCGGCTACGATTGCGCTTCGATGCCAACGGCCCTCGGGCGATACGAGCTGATCCGATTGCTCGCCGAAGGCGGGATGTCGACGGTTCACCTCGCGCGCGCTCGCGGAGCCCAGGGATTTTCGCGGCTCGTCGCGATCAAGTCGCTGCTGCCTTCGACGGTGTCCTCGCGCGCGACGCGCTCGCTCCTCGCGCGCGAAGCCCGCGTGCTTGCGTCGCTGCACCACCCGAACGTCGCGCAGGTCCTCGACTTCTTCGAGACCGACGACGGCGCGTGCCACCTCGTGCTCGAGCTGCTCGAAGGACACACCGTCGCGCGGCTCGCGTCCGAGGCGTGGGACCGCGGCGAGCTCCCCGTCGAGATCTCCGCGCGGATCATCGCGGACGCGGCGCGAGGACTCTACGCGGCGCACAAGCTCTCGACCGAAGACGGCTCGCCTGCGGGCGTCGTTCATCGCGACGTCTCGCCGTCGAACTTGTTCGTGCTCGAAGAGGGGCTCACAAAGGTCCTCGACTTCGGCGTCGCGCGCGCGCCAGTGTTCGACGACCCCACAGAAGAGCCGCAGTTTCGCGGTCGACGCGCGTACGCCTCGCCCGAGCAGCTCGCGCTCGAGCCGCTCGATGGACGCGCGGACATCTACGCGCTCGGCGGCGTGTTCTGGGAGCTCGTCGTCGGGCAGCGTCTCGTGCGATCGCACAGCGACAAGCAATCGAGCGCGCCCGAGGCCCCGTCCTCCGTCCGGTCGAGCTGTCCGGCGTCGATCGACGCGCTCGTGCTCCGCGCGCTCGCGCCGCGTCGCGAAGACCGCTACGCGACCGCCGAGGCCATGGCCGACGCGATCGAAGCGTGGCTCGCCCGCGAGCACCCTTCGACCACCCACGCCGCGGTGAGCGCCTACCAATCGCGCCTTTTCGCTGGCAGCGCGCCTGCTGCGCCCGCGCCTGCGCCGAGCGTTTCCGAGCCGAAGACGCTCAGCGAGACGCGCGTCGCGTCGATCCTCGGCGTACGGTCCACCCGTCGCGCCGCGTCGATCGCCGTCGTGTCGGTCGTCGCCGTCGGGCTCGTGGTATTCGGCGTGCGCGCGCGCATGCAACGAGCGCGACCCACCGAGCGAGCGCCCGTCGCCGCGCCGATAACACCCCCAACGGTTGCGCCCACGCTCGCCGCGACGAGCACGACGAACGACGCCCCCACCGCAGCGTCCGTCGCTCCGGTCGTGCCGCCCACGAAATCAACTCTTCGACGACGCCGAACCGAGCGACCGCGCGCCGCAGGCGTCGACTACACCCAACCGCTCGACGACTTCGATGCCAATTGAACGCGTCCGCTCGGCAACGCGCGCGCTCTCTGTGCTCGCAGCATTTGCGCTCGCCGCGACGCCCGCCAGCGCTCAATCAACAAACGGCGCCGAGCCCGACGCCGCGACGCTCTTCGCGCAGGCCCGCGAGCACATGCGCGACGGGCGCTGGGCCCTCGCGCGCAACGAGCTCGCCACCGCGTGCGAACGCCAGTGCACGCCCGCGGTCGCGTACAACCTCGCCCTCGCCGAGCGCGCCCTCGGTCACATTCGCGCCGCTCTCTCTGCGCTCGATCGCTACGAGGCGTTCGTCCGCGAGCAGCGCTCTGCCGACGGAATCGCCCGCGCCACCGCCTTGCGCGCGGAGCTCGACGCGAGCCTCGCGCGACTCGAATTCGTGTGTCACCCAACGGACGCGACGATCGCCGTCGACGCGGTCGCCCTCGCCTCCGGCAGTCACGCGCTCGCGGTCGATCCGGGCGAGCACACGATCCGCGCAGAGGCCGCAGGGCACGAACCTTCGTCGCAGTCCATCGCAGTCTCCGCTGGCGAAACCCGGCGCGTCGAGCTCGCGCTGCGCGCCGTTGCGATCGCGCGTCCGCCAGCGTCGATCCCACCAGCCGCGACCACCGTGCGCGTTCAGCCCCGACGCGGATCTGCCGTGCCGTGGATCGTCGGAGGCGTGGCGGGAGGCGTCGCGATCACGGTCGCGACCCTCGTGGCGGTCTTCGTGATTCCCGCGCCGCCGTACGAGGGATCGCTCGGGCTCGTGCGCTTCGGGCCGTCGGGAGCGCAATGAAGCGACTCTTCGCGACCCTCGCCCTCGCGTCGCTCACCACGTGCGGACCGCCGCTCTCGCAGCTCGTGATTCGCATGGACGGAAACTCCGAGTTCGTCGCAGGCCCCGGTCGCATCAGCGGCTTTCAACTCTCGCTCTCGATCGTCGGCCGCCCCGACGCGCGAACGACGCGCGAGTTTCGCGTGACCCCAAACGGCGCCCCGATTCTGCCGGGCGAAATCGGCGTCGTCCTCGACCCGTGGTTCGAGGGCGCGACGCTCGAAGCCGAGTTCGCGCTGCTCACCGACGAGACCGCGCTGCCGTCGCGCCAGTACTACCGCGCGGCGTTCGTGCGCTCGGAGGTGCGGACGTTTCGCGTGTTCATCGACGCCCAGTGCCTCACGTCTTCGGTCGCGTGCGACGCCGAGTCGACGTGCGAGAGATCGCGCTGCGTCCCGCGTCTGCGCGACACGACGCCGCTCCGCCGCTGAATCGCCGTTCATCGCTACCGCGACGCGCGGATCGCGACGCCTTCGCGTGACACGAACGCGACTCGGTCGCGGTACACTTCGCGCGATGGCGCAGCCACCTCGCCCCAGGCTGTACGACGACCTTCCGCTGACCGAAGGCGTGCGCACAGAACCATCCCGCGCGAAGAAGAGCACGACAGCGCGGCTGCGGTGGAGCGACGCGCACGGTGAACACAGCGTCGACGTGCGCGACCGCGCGGTGCTCGGCAGCGCTCCGCAGTGCGACATCGTCGTGCGACACCCGACCGTCTCGCGGCTGCACGCCGAGCTGTCGTGGCGCGAAGACGGCCTGTGGATTCGCGACGAAGGCAGCACCAACGGAACCGCGATCCAAGGGATCTCGATCGTCGAAGCCAACGTCCCCGACGCCTCGGTGATGCGCGTCGGCGCCGTGGACGTGTCCATCGCCTACGTCGCGAGCGACGACGCTCGAGACGACGCAGCGTCGTTCGCGCCAATGGTGGGCGACACGCCCGTGATGCGCGCGACGTTCGCGCAGCTGTCCCGGCTCGCAACGAGCGACGTCACCGTGCTCATCGAGGGCGAAACAGGTACGGGAAAGGACCTCGCCGCGCGCGTCCTACACGAGCGATCGAACCGCGCCGACGGCCCTTTCGTCGTGCTCGACTGCGGGTCGCTCACCGAGTCGTTGCTCGAGAGCGAGCTCTTCGGCTTCGCGCGAGGCGCGTTCACCGGCGCGGTCGCCGCACGTCCGGGCGTCTTCGAAGCCGCGGACCACGGGACGCTCTTCATGGACGAGGTCGGCGAGCTGCCTCTCGCCACGCAAGCGCGCCTGTTGCGAGCGCTCGAAAATCGCAGCGTGCGGCGCATCGGCGAGCAACAAGAGCGCGGCTTCGACGCGCGCGTCGTGTGCGCGACGCACCGTGACCTCCGCGCGATGGTCAACCGCGGCGAGTTTCGCGAGGATCTCTTCTTTCGCATCGCGGTCGTGTCCGTTCGAATGCCCGCGCTGCGCGAGCGCGCAGGCGACATCGCGGCGCTCGCGAAGCACTTCGTTCCCGCTGCGGAGCAACACCGACTCACGCCCGCGGTGCTCGCCGCGCTCGAAGCGCACCTCTGGCCCGGCAACGTGCGCGAGCTCCGCAACGTCCTCGCGCGGCTCGTCGCGCTCGGCGAGCTCCAGATCGCGAGCCACGCGTCGCCGAGCAGCCCGCCACCCGAGCGGATCGCGCCGATGCCGACCCTGCCCGACGACGACGCCTCGACGCTCGCAGACGCGCGCGACCGCGCGATCGAACGCTTCGAGCGCGAGTGGCTCACGCGCTTGCTCGATCGCCACAAGCACAACGTGACCGTCGCCGCGCAAGCCGCCGGCGTGAACCGCACGTACCTCCACAAGCTCATCAAGCGCTACGGCTTGTGACCGTTCGCGGGGCAAATCGCAGTCCGAAGCGTCACGAATCACCATCATCGGCGATGGGGGCGACGCATGAACGCCTCTGCTCCTCACGGGCCGCGTCGCACATCGATGTCGCTGATCGCCGCGAGCACGATCGCCGGACTCGCGATCTGCATCTCCGCCGTTTGGAACGATTGTGCGATGTGTCGCGTGCTCGACGCAGCGGGAATCGATCGCGACGTGCGCCCGAGCGACGCGGGCTACGACGACGTCGATCTCGCGGAGCTGGTCGGCTCTCGAGCGACGCTCGGCGCGTTGCGACTGCGCATTCAGTGCCCAGAGCCCGTCCCACGAAATCAACCGCCGTCGCTCGAGTATCGCGTCGCTCGGTCGCTCGCCTCGAAGGTGACGGCGCCGTGCGTGCAGTGGTTTGCGCCAGACCCTCTGCGACCGCCGCTCGATGAAATGCCTCGAGTGGGACTGCGAGCCTTTGAGCGCGCCGTGGAGGCCGCGCTCGCCGAACACCTCCACCAGACGACATGCCCGCCCGACTGCACGCTCGAACCAGCGGAATCAGCGCAGCGAGCGGCGCGTCTGTCGCTCGGGGTCGAACACCTGATGGCGGGCTCCATTGACGCGCTCGCGAGCTCATGGCGCACGGTCGAGGATCGTGGGTTCGAGCGCAGGCCGCGCCGGACGCGTCGTCGGGCGCCACGATCGAGCGAGCGTTGATTCGCGCACGCTCGCCGAAGCGCACGAGAACGAACGCCTCGGCCGAGCAACGCTCGCGGCGAGCGGACGCGGCCGACGAATCCATGGCCGGGAGAAACGCAAACGGCCTGGAGAATTCCAAGCCGTTTGCGTTGATGGGGGTGGAGGCGCCGGGAGTCGAACCCGGGTCCGCAAGCGTTCCGGTTCAGCGTCTACGGAACCTAGTCTGTCTTTTGTTTCACCCGCGAAGTCGCCGACAGACAGGCTCCCTCGCAGGCAATCACTCCTTTATCTTTCTCCCAGGTCGGCGTGCGGTCCCTGGAAGGCATCCTGTTCTTTGGCGCCTCGTCGAAGAGTACAGGCGGACTCTTCGGGAGACGTCTCACACGCTAATTAGGCGGCGAGAGCGAGAGCGTTGTCGTTCGCTTCTCTGTTTGATCGTGTTGCTTGAGCCGTCACGATCATCGGCTGTCACGCTGCTGAACCTTCACAACCCACGTCGAAACCGTATCGCCCCCATTGGCGAAACGTGCCGCGGAGGATAAGCACCAGCCCTCGCGCGTCAACCAATTAACCCTTCGGGCGACGCTCAACCGCTCACCCGAGCGCAACGCAACCATGGCTGATCCATCCTTCGCTCACGCGCCCCGGCGCACGTTCGCAATCATCTCGCACCCCGACGCGGGCAAGACCACGCTCACCGAGAAGCTCCTGCTCTACGGCGGAGCGATCCACCTCGCCGGAGCCGTCAAGTCCAACAAGGCTCGCCGCGCGGCGACCTCCGACTGGATGGAGATCGAGAAGCAGCGCGGAATCTCCGTGACGTCCAGCGTGATGCAGTTCGTCTACGAGGGCACGCGGTTCAACCTCCTCGACACGCCCGGTCACCAGGACTTCAGCGAAGACACGTATCGAACGCTCACCGCTGCGGACTGTGCGGTCATGCTCATCGACGCCGCCAAGGGCGTCGAGACGCAGACGCGGAAGCTCTTTCAGGTGTGTCGCATGCGCAACACGCCGATCGTCACGTTCATCAACAAGCTCGACCGGCCCGGCCAAGACCCGTTCGACCTGATGACCGAGATCGAAAACCTCCTGGGAATTCGCTGCACGCCCGTCACCTGGCCCATCGGCTCGGGCGACGAGTTCAAGGGCGTCTACGACCGGCGCACCAAGAAGATCCACCTCTTCGAAGAGCAAGCGAAGGGCTCGTCCATCGCCGAAGAGACTGTCGTCGACATGACCGACCCGCGCTTGCCCGAGATCGTCGGCGAGCGGCTGTGGAAGCAGCTGCACGACGAGATCGAGCTGCTCGACGGCGCGGCGGACGGCTTCGACTTGGGCGCGTTTCAGCGCGGCGACTCGATCTCGCCCGTGTTCTTCGGCAGCGCGATGAACAACTTCGGCGTCGGCCCCTTCTTGCATCACTTCATCGCGATGGCGCCCGAGCCGGGCGCGCGCAAAGCCGACGACGGCCTCGTCGAGCCCGAGGACAAAGAGTTCACGGCTTTTGTGTTCAAGATTCAAGCGAACATGGACAAAGCGCACCGCGATCGCATCGCGTTTCTGCGCGTGTGCAGCGGTCGCTACGACGGCGGCATGAAGGTCTTTCACGTGCGGCTCGGCAAAGAGCTGCGCCTGTCGCGGCCGCAGCAGTTCATGGCGCAAGAGCGCACCGCGGTCGAAGAGGCTTTTCCCGGGGATATTCTCGGCGTGTTCGACCCGGGCAACCTACGCATCGGCGACACGCTCACGCAGGGCAGCTCGCGCATGTTCGAGGGCGTCCCGCGGTTTTCGCCGGAGCACTTCGCGCGCCTTCGCGTGAAGGACCCGATGAAGCGAAAGCAGTTCATCGCGGGCCTCGAGCAGCTCGTCGAAGAGGGCACGGTCCAAGCCTTCACGGTGAAGGGCAACGAGAAGGACCCGATCCTCGGCGTCGTCGGAGCGCTCCAGTTCGAAGTGCTCAAGTACCGCATGGAGAACGAGTACGGCGCCCCCGTCGAGCTCGACTCGCTGCCCTTTACGCACGCCCGCTGGGTGACCGGCGAAGACGCCTCACCCGAAGCCCTCGACCGCGCGCGCTACGGAACGTGCGTGTACGACCAAGACGGCGCCCCCGTCGCGCTCTTCAAGAGCGAGTGGGAGCTCGCGTCCGCCGAGCGCGACTACCCGAAGTGGACCTTCCACCCCGCAGCGCCCATGCGCAAAGCAACGGTCGTCGCGAAAAAATAGCTCACCACGGGCAGCCCGTTCGGCGGCGAAGCGCGCCGACCTCGTCGACGAGAAGCTCGCTCGAAGCAACGGATTCGCGGGGCCGCTCGAGCGCGCAGAACGCAGCACGCTGACCGCTCGCGGCCTCGACGAAGAGCGCCATCGCCGCGCGCAGCGTGGCTTCGTCACTCGCTCCGCTCAGGAGCACGGCGCGCAAAAACTCACGAACGAGCCCCTCTGCGCGCGGCGCGATGTCCGCGCGAAACGCCGCGATCAACGCTGCCTCGCTCGCGCCGCCCTCGGCCATCGCGCTGCCGATTTGAAACACCGCGTCGCGTTCGAGCTCCCTGGCGCTCGGCTCGCGAAGCACCAGCCGCGCGAGCTCGACCGACTCGTCGTACCGGCGCTCGATGTACGCGATCTGCGACAAGTTGAGCTGCGCAACCGCGCGCACGGCGGGAGTTCCGAGCCGCGCCGCCTGTTCGAGCGACGCCTTCGCCTCCTCGAATCGTCGCCGAAACGCAAACGCGACCCCGAGCCCGAGGTGCGCCTCCCCCACCTGCGAATGGCCATGAAATCGCCGAACAAACTCCGCGTACGGCCCGTCTGCGTCTCGCGCCCACTGCGCCAAACGCCCTCCCAGCTCGAGGAGCACCGCTGGCGCTTCGGGCGCGTTCGGCTCGAGTCGAAGCGCGCGCTGCGCACAGGACACAGCGAACTCCATCGCGTGATCCATGCGCTCGAGGCTCGCGCGTCGCTCGGCGTCTCGCTGCGCGATCGCGTCGGGCTCGCGGACCAGCGCGCCGTTGTTCTCGACCCACATAATCATGTTGGGCTCGAACGGAGCCATCCGCGCGCGCGCCTCGTCGGCGAACGCGAAGCTCCACGCCATCGCTCGTCGAAGGTGCGCTGCGCGCTGCGGATCGCTCGTCCCGATCGCACGAACGAACGCAATCACGCCGCTCATGTCGCGAGGCCGCTCGGGCACGTTCGCTGCGCCCTGCGCTGCGATCGCGGGCCTCGGTCGCGCGACGGTCCTCGGAGCCGTTGCGCACGCCGCGACGAGCGCCGCGATCACCGTCATCCCCATCGCGCGCTTCATCGCTCGACCCTCGCGAAGAACGCGTTCAGCGCCGACGCGAAGCGCCCCGGGTCCTCGACCATCGGATAGTGCCCCACGCGGTCGAGGCGAACGAGCTCGGCGCCAGGAATTTCTCTCGCCAAACGCTCGCCGATCGCCATCACCGCGACCGGGTCGCGCTCGCCCCACAAAATCAAGCTCGGCAGCTCGAGCCGCCCGAGCGGAGGCAGCCACACCCCCGCCTTCTCGTAGCGCTCGTCGATGTACCGGATGATCGCCGGCAGTCGCTTGCGCCCATCGCCAGCGCACAAGAGCTCCCACATCGCGTCGAGCTCCTCGGCAGGAACGGACCCCGCGCGGCCGAAGATCCTGCGCAATTGCAGGCCGAACACGGCGCGCGACCCCGCGCTCGCGAAGAGCGGCCCGAGCACCGGGTGCCGCAGCAAGCGCTGCGACGGCGTGAGCTTCGCCATCTCGATGAACACGCTCCCGTTCGAGAGCGTGACGCTTTCGAACGCCACGGGCAGCGCGCTCTTCTCGCGCCGAGCCAACATCGCGCACGCCACCGAGGTCCCCATGTCGTGCGCGACCAGGTGTCCCTTCGAGACGCCGAGCTTCGCCCAGAGCTCGAGCATCACGTCCGCCTGCGCCTCGAGCGAGTACGAGTAGGCCTCGGGCTTCGATGACAGGCCGTAGCCCGGCATGTCCGCGACGATCACCCGCCTGCGCTTGGTCAGCTCGGGCAAAACCGCGCTCCAGTCGTAGCCGCTCGTCGGAAATCCGTGCAGCACGAGCACGCACGGACCCTCACCTTCGTCGACGACGAACACCTCGTGCGGCCCGACGCGCACCGTTCGGCCCCTCGCCCGCCATCGCTCGACCCACTGCGAACCGCTCATCGAACGCAAGAACATACGCCGAGCAGCGCTCGACCGCGCGAGTTCGACGAGCCGCTGTCGCGACGCAGACCCGTGCTATCGTCCGATCACTGTGCTGACAGCCCCGACGTGGACGTACTCGGCCGCGGGCGGACCGAACCCGTTCATCGTTCCCGCCCGAGGAGGGTTCATCGCGACAGCGATCAACACCGAATCGGGCGCGACGATCGTGGGACTCGGCCGCCGCGCGACCCGCTTCGCCAGGCCGCTGAAGCTCGAGCCGCGCGGCGTCGCCATCTTCGCGCAGCCTTCTCCCTTCGGACTCCCGTCGCTCGCGTGGGTCGTCGGCTACAGCACGACCGCCGGCGTGACGCCGCGGTTGATCGCGATCACATCGGACGGCGAGATCTCGATGGACGTCTCGCGCCCCGAGCTCGGTTGGCGCGACGGTCGCGCGGTCGCGATCAGCGAGACTGAACACGGCCCAGTGCTCCACCTCGACGATCGTCACCTCGTGCTCGACGCGCACGGCGACGTCGTCGCCGACCTCGCGCGCCCCGCGCTCGACGCGCCGTACTTCGTCGAAGGCCGCCGCCTCTTCGCATTCGATGGAACCTCCATCGCCTGCGTCGACCTCGTCACCGGCGCAGTCAAATCACGGATCCCCGTCGACGGACGACCCACCGCGATCCGCGTCGATGGCTTCGAGCGTCGCCTCGCGATTCGCCTCGATCGCGTCCTCTGCTCGCTCGATGTCGACGACGCCTCCGCGCTCCCGCGCCTGCGCGCGTTCGTCGGCGGGCTCGCCTCGTCTCCCAACACTGCAGACTCGAATTTGCGCCTCGGAAGCGGTCCCCCCGCGAAGGTCGAGTGCCTCGACGACGACGGCGTTCCGCGCTGGAGCGCGACGCTCCCGTCGTCGACGTCCGCGATGGGCGCTGGGTTCTTCGTCGGCGGCGAAGCGCTCGTGTACGCGTCGCACGCGGGCGGCGAGCGCGTGTACATCCTTCGCGACGGCGAGCCCATCTTCGAGCGCGCTCGCGCTGGACAGCCCGTCGTCAGCGGAGCGCTCGCGCGCATCGGCGATCGAGCCGCGATCGTGGTCGCGCCCGGCGCGCCACCGAGCGAAGTGATCGACTTCTCGACCTCCATCGAAATCGCCGGCGTTCGCGGCGGAGGCGCCGTCGCGTTCGAGCGCCCGAGCGCCGGTGGCACACACCCTCAACGCATGGTCGCCGTCGACGCCGCAGGCGCGCGCGTGATCGAAATCAGTGACGGCGGCTCGGGCGCGCGGTGGGCGGCGGTGAGCGACGGCCTCGTCGCCGTTCCCCGCACCAACGCGGCCCGCGTCGACCTCTACGACACCGGAGCGCCCGCATGAGCGAACGCTGCGATCGTTGCCGCAAAGGCTTCGGCTCGAGCGAGCCCAAAGACGACATCGAGTGGCTCCTCGGCGCGACTCAGATCCCCGAGGCAGGACAGCGGCAACTCCGCGTCGCGCGATGCACGCGGTGCTCGAGCTACCTCGTCGACGTCGTGAGCACAGACCGAGAGCGCCACGACGTCGCCCTCCACGACGTGTGCGTCGTGCAACACGAGTCCGCGCGCGCCGCGCTGCTCGATCGCACGCCGCTCGCGCTCGCCGCGCTCTCGCCGCAGCTCCGCCGAAAGCACCTCGAAGAGCTGTCCGCCGAGATGCCGACGCGCGACCGCGACGCGCTCGGATGGATCGAGCAAGGCTCCGTCGCTTGCACCGAGCTATTTCGCGCGCTCGTCACTCGCGTGTTCGCGCGATCGACGCCCGACCTCCCGAAGCTCAGCGACGTTCGACCCAGGACGTTCGCGCTTCGAAAGCAAGGGAGCGCCGTACCGCCGCGCAGCGCCCTCGAGCTCGATGACGGCTCGCGCGTCGTCGCGCAGAGCAGCGGCGACAAGACCCAGCTCGTGCGCCTCCGAGGCGATCGCGTCCTGTGGCGCGCGGACCTCGAAGGGGCGTCGCGAGAGACGTTCGTCGCGCGTGTTCGCGGATCGAGCGCCGTGATGCTCGTCGCGCTCAGCGCGCCCACCGAAGGCTCCGGCGCGCTCGCGTACATCGTGGACGACAACGGAACGGTGCGCGGGCCCGCCGTGCACGAAGGGCGCGCGTCGTCGTTCGACGCGTTGTCCCTGCCGCGCGGATGCTTGTACGTCGCGGGGTTTCAGTCGCAGATGGTGCTGCGCGAAGACGCGTCGATCGCGTGGCAAGCGCCCAACGCAGGCGCGTCGAGCGCCGTGTCCTTCGGCGACGCGGTTCACGTCGTCGAGCCGCCCTGGCGCCTCTTGTCGCTCGCGCTTCCCGACGGCCAAGAGCGCTGGCACTTGCCCGTCGACAAGAACGCGCAGATCGCTCCGTCGGGCGACGGACACGTGCTCCTCGCGTCGAGCGAGGTCGTCGCGCGCGTCGACGTTCGCGGAGCCAGACCCGCCGTGCGTTGGCTCGTTCAGGGATCGAGCCCACTGCCCCTGCGCGGAGGCGGCGTCGCGATCGTGCGCGATCGCTGGGAGAAGAGCGGTCGACGCATCGAGTGCATCGTCGTCGACGCCGAAGGTCGCCGTCGCTTCGCGGTCGCGCGCCCCGAGGTGACCAAGGCGCCGACCGCCGAGCTCGGCAACGGAGTGCTCCTCTACCACGCGGGCGGCGACGTCGCGGTGAGCGCCAACGAGCGCGTCACGTATGCGGTCTCGGTGCCCGAAGGCAGGACCGCGAGCGTCACGCTCGAAGACGGCGGCGCTTGGATCGAGTACGACGGGATCGTCGATCGTATCGACCCGAGTGGCCGCCGCGTCGCGCGCTACCGCGTGGGTTGAGCGGCTCGCGACGCCCCGTTGGAAGGAAGACACGCAGTGAGCCAACTCCTGGGAAATTTCCCGGGAACTGCGTGGCGTGTCGCCAACGGAAGGCGTCGCGAAGTCCAACGACGCCCCGTTGGAAGGAAGACACGCAGTGAGCCAACTCCTGGGAAATTTCCCAGGAACTACGGGTGGCGTGTCGCCAACGGTAGGCGGCGCTGCGTTACCGCGTGAAGCCGTTGGTGAAGTCGCGGAGCATGTTCGCTCCCGCGCGCGCCGCGCCACCAGCGAGACAGCCCGACGCCTCACCGCAGGTGCGCGCTTCGTTCACGCAGCGGGCGGTGCGCGCGGCGTTCTCCGCGTCGACGCCGGGGCGAACCTCGGACATCGTTCGCTCGCACTCGCGGCGATCCGCGTCGCCGCCCTGACAGAGCGACACGACGCGCGCGCACGCGGCTTGCGCCGTTTGCACCGCGGGCGTCTGCGCGTTGCCCTCGTTGCGACAGCCAGCGATCGACGCGCCAACCACGAGCGACAACGCGAGCAAGACGGACTTCATCATGGAGCACTCCTTCGTGGCCGAGTGAGTTGGCGCACGGATGAGCAGTGTTTGCCATCCCGCCCTACGGTCCGCGGGGTCGGACCGTCGCCCCTGAAGTGAAGTCTGATGGCAGCTCCTCTGACGGTGACGACGACGTTCTCGCGACGACCGACGGGAGCGGCGGGTAGGTGTGCACGGTCAGCCGAGCGCGCAAGGGCCCCGGCTCATCGACGCTTCGAGCGCGACTTCGCGAGACGAAACACTGGGTAGATCACGAGTCCTGTCGCGATCGTTCCCAGTGAAATCAAGGTGTTGCGAGGGTCGCGAACGGCGTACCCCGCGACGATCGCCACGCTCACCAACGCGAACACCACCTGAGGAACCGGGAACAACGGGGTCCGGAATCGTCCTTCGCTCGCCGCCTCCTCCGCGCCATCGCCTCCGCGATCGAACGCGCCGCGCGCCCGCAGTCGCGCCACGCCGAGCGCTCCGAGGGCGTAGAAGGGCCAGGCGCCGAGGACGAAGACCTCCCCGAGCTTTCGAAGCGGCGAGTGGATGTACGCGATCGCGATCGCGCCACACACAATCAACGCGACCGCAGGAACGCCCCGCCGCGACACGCTCGCGAGCGGCGCGAACAAGAGCCCCTCCTTCGCGACGGCGAACACCACGCGAACGCCGCTCATGTAGCCGACGGCCGCGGCGCCCACGGACGCGATTGCGACGAGCGACGCGAGCCACGGACGAACCGAGCGCGACGAGAGCGCGCCCGCTGAAAAGATCGTGCTCCCGTCGCCGAGCGACGCGAGCGCGCGATGCGACGACCCCGCGAGCACGCTCGTGAGCACGAAGAGGTAGAGCGCCGCGACGAGGAGCGTTCCCCCGACGATCGCGCGCGGGAGCGTCTTTCTCGGCGATCGCACTTCGCCCGCGACGCTCGTGATGTCGATCCAACCGTCGTACGCCCACAACACGGGAACCATCGCCGCCAACATCGACGGCGCCACGGTCGACGGCGTGCTCGCGACGATCGTGCTCGCGCCGCCGCGCACAGCGAACCACGCCGCCGCGAGGCCCACCGCCGCGATCCCGAGCACCTTCACGACCGTGAGCGTGTTCTGCAGCCCAGCTCCTGCGCGAAGCCCGAGGACGTTCGCCGCGACGAGCGACACGACGATCGCGTCCGCGACGAAGGGATTGCTCGTGATCGCCGCGTCGCGAAGGTTCCAAAACGCCACCTGCGCGAAGAACGCGAAGCTCGACGGGACGAGCACCACGAGCATGGTCCAGCCGAACACGAACGCCGCCCAGTCCCCGAACGCGCGCCGCACGTACACAGCGAGCCCGCCGGTCTCGGGCATCGCAGCGCCCGCTTCGGCAAACGCAAGCGCGCCGAGCAGCGAGAGCGCCGCGCCGAGCGCCCACACGACGAGCATCGCCGTCGCGCTCGTCGTCAGCCGCGCGGTCTCGATCGGCGACACGAAGATCCCCGTCCCGATCATCGCGCCCGCGGTGAGCAGCACCGAAGACCGCACGCCGAGCTCGCGGCGCAGTTCGCCCTGCGTTTCGTCGCTCATTTCTTCGCGGGTTCGGCCGGTGGCGCCGCGAGCCCGAGCGCCTCGAGGCACTCTGCGGCGATCATCTCGACGAGCTTGTCGTACAGCGCCTCGCCCGCGGTCGCCGACGCTTCGCGCGGCTCGCCCGCGTACGCCATCGTGAGCCCCATCGCCGCGAAGTTGTGTTTTCCCTCGCGGATCGCGGCGCTGAGCGAGATGTCCACGTCGGGAAGCGCGGCGCGCAGGTCCTCGCGCACGAGCTCGGGCCTCGCGGCTTGCACGAGCGAGCTCTCGTAGCTCCCCGCGTGGCACGCGCCGCGCTTGAATTCGTGGGATAGGGTCCGCCCCCACCTTCGCGTCAGTTGATTCGCGAACACGACGCCGCCCACGCTGTCTCGCGCCGCGTTCACCGCGCGCTCGACCGCCGTGACGTGCTCGGGCTCGAGGTGGTGATTCGTCACGCACACGAGCGCGAATCCCGCGCCGCGGAGCCCCTCGATCACGGCAGTGATGTACGCGACGAGGGCGGGCTCTGACACGGTGATCGCGCCCGCGAAGCCCTCTGCATAGCGCGTCACACCATAGGCGATCGCCGGCGCGCACACAGCGCTCGCGCCTCGCTCGCGAAGCGATCGCGCCGCGCGCCGCGCGCACTCTTCCGAGAGGATCGCGTCGGTCGCGAGCGGCAAATGTGGGCCGTGCGGCTCCGTCGAGCCCACGGGCAGAATCACGATGGGCGTCGGGCCCGCGAGCAGCTCGGCGCAGTCGGCCATCGTGCACTCACCGAGCGCGAGCGCCACGCTTCGCCAACGGGCCCCGAGCGCGTCGCCGCTCATCGCGGGCCCTTGTGCGCGTCCGCGCGGATGGCTTTTCGATCGATTTTGCCTCGGTCGTTGCGCGGCAAATCGTCGACGAACACGACCTCGCGCGGGTACTTGTGCTTCGTGAGCCTCGATTTCACGTGCTCTTGCAGCGCGACCGCGAGCGAGTCGCCAGCGACGACGCCGGTCCGAAGCTGAACGTACGCGCGCGTCGTGAGCATCCCTCCCCCTTGGTCGACGCCGATGAGCGCGCACGAGAGCACCGCTTCGTGCTCGAGCAGGCACTCTTCGACTTCGATGGGCGAGACCCACTGCCCAGAGACCTTGAGCAGCTCGTCGGCGCGACCGCCGAACCAGAAGTACCCGTCGCGATCGCGACGAAAGAGATCACCGGTCCTGCACCAGTGCCCGTGAAACGTCTTCCAAGACTTGTCGCGGTCTTGGAAGTACCCGAGCGCGACGCTGTCGCCGCGGATCCACAACACGCCCGTCTCGTCTTCGCCCACTTCGGGCGCGCCCGGACCTTCGGCGTCCGCGGGAAGAACGCGCGCTTCGTAGCCTTCGACCACGCGTCCGAGCGAGCCTGGCTTGATGTCTCCCGGCCGATTGCTCACGTAGATGTGAAACATCTCGGCGCTCCCGATGCCGTCGTACACGTCGATCGCGAAGCGCTCGGTCCACCGAGACAAGAGCGGCGGCGGCAGCGCTTCACCCGCAGAGAAGCAGAACCGCAGCGACGACAAATCGAGCCCCGCGCCGCCCTTCGCGCGCAGCGCTTCGTCGTGGTCGAGGAGCTTTCCGATCATCGTGGGGACGTTTGTGAGCACCGTCGGTCGGTACCACTCGATCGCGCGTACGAGCGCCTCGGGCGTGGGGCGCTCGCTGAAGAGCGCCGCCGTCGCTCCCACGGCGAACGGGAAGAACAAATTGGTGCCCGTCGCGTAGCCGAAGAACAGCCTCGGAATGCTCACCGTCACGTCGTCTTCGCGCATCCCGATCGTGCGACGCGCGAAGACTTCTGTGTTGAACGCGAAGTCTCGATGCGTGTGGATCGCGGCCTTCGAGTGCCCGGTCGAACCCGAGGTGAAGAGCCAGATCGCCACGTCGTCGCGGCGCGTCTTGACGGGCTCGGACCACGGTCGCGCCGCGGTCACTTCGTCTTCGAGCGCGCGCACCGCGAGCTCTCCGAGCGACGGAAGCGTCACCGCCGCGCACGGATCTTCGTCGGTCTTCGCATCGGGCACGACGTACACAGCGCGAAGGTGCTTGCTCGCAGAGAGCACGCCCGCGAGGGCCTCGATCACCCTCGGAACCGCGACGATCGCCGACGCGCGGGTGTACTCGACGAGGTACGCGAGGTCCTTCGTGGGGGCGTCCGGGTTTCCCATCGCGAGGACGCAGCCGGCTTCGAGCGTGCCCATGATCGCCCACGCGAACGGCGGCAGATCGGGCAGGATGATCAGCACGCGCTGCTCTTGCCGAACGTCGTGCGCCCGAAGCGACCGCGCAAAACCGCGCGAGCGTTCGCTCGTCTCGCGGTAGGTGTACGCGCGATCCCCGAAGCGCATCGCGACGCGATCGCCTCGCCCCTCCTTCACGCGGTCGTGCAGAAAATAGTCTGCGAGGTTGAACTCTTCGTCGAAGGTCGGCGCGGTGTTCACGGGTCGCTCCGTTCGCAGGGTCAGTTCTTCGAGCCGTCGCTCGACGCGCCGGGGTCGTTGTCGTCGGGCTCTCCGCGACGGGACGCCTTGCCCAAGAGCTTCGTGGCGGGCGTGTCCGGCATCGTCTCGCGGCCGAGCGGCCGCTTTTGCGCAGGGATTTCAGGCATCGTTTTGCGCATCGCCTCTTCGGCGGTTCGTTGCGCGACGAGCGGGCGCTTGGGCGTCGGGCGCGTCGCGGGCTTGCTCGGCGGCGCGAGCATCGCGGGCGTCTCGACGGTCTTCGACGTGTCCGAGTGCGGGCGATCGATCGCTGTCTGTCGCAGCGAATCGCCAGCGTCACCAGGGATCCTCGCCTCTTGCCGCGCGCGCTCTCCGCCCGTCAGCACGCGCGCGATGATGATCTGATGCACCTCCGAGGTGCCCTCGTAGATGCGGAGCGCGCGAACGTCGCGGTACAGACGCTCGACCGCGATGCCGCGGAGGACGCCCGCGCCGCCGTGAATTTGCACGGCGAGGTCGATCACGCGCTGCGCCGCCTCGGTCGCGTACCACTTGGCCATGCTCGCGTCGATCGAGACGCGCTCGGTGCCTTTGTCGCGACCGAAGGCCGCGCGGTAGACGAGCAACCGCGCCGCGTCGAGCTCGGTGGCCATGTGCGCGAGGTGCCCCTGAATGAGCTGGTTTTCGGCGATGGTCTTCCCGAACTGCTCGCGCGTCGTCGCGCGAAAGAGCGCCTCGTCGAGCGCCCTGCGCGCCATGCCGCAGGCCGCGGCGCCGACGGTCGTTCGAAAGGTGTCGAGCGTTCGCATCGCGAGCTTGAATCCGTCTCCTTCGCGGCCGAGCCTGCGCGACGCCGGGATCACCAGGTTGTCGAAGCGCACGGTGCCGACAGGGTGCTCGGTGACGAGCATCTGCGGGCCTTCGAAGGAGAAGCCCGGGTCCGTGGACTTCACGACGAACGCTGTGATCCCGCGGTTTCCTGCGGCGGGATCGGTCTTCGCGAAGACCACGTAGTGACCCGCGATCCCCGCGTTCGAGATGAACGTCTTGCGACCGTTGAGGACGTACTCGTCGCCGCGGCGCTCGGCGGTGGATCGCAGCGCGCCGACGTCCGAGCCTGCCTCGGGCTCGGTGAGCGCGAAGGCCGCCAGCGATTCGCCTCGCAACACCGGGGGCAGAAGCTCTTTGCGAAGCGCGTCGCTCCCCGCGACGACGATCGGAAACGAGCCGAGACCCTGCATCGCCAAGACGAACTCCGAGAGCGCGCTGGCCCATCCGAGCGTCTCGCGCAGCAAGCACACCGCGCGAACGTCGATCTGGTCCCGCCTCGATCCGAGCGCGAGCCCGCCGAACGACGCGGGGACGCACGCGTCGATGAGCCGCTCTTTTCCGAGCTTGAGCGCGATCCGCGCGCAGCGCTCGCCGAGCTGCTCGTACGTCGCTGCGGCGCTGCGTCGATTGCCGTCCTCTTCGGGCGCGGCCACCGTCATCGCGAACTCTCGCGCCCGCTCTGCGAGCGCGATGTGAACGGCGTCGAAGAAAAACGGCAGCTCGTCGGTGGCGAGCGCGTTGCGTGAGCGAACGAGTGGCGTCACTGGTTGGCCTCGATTGTGAGTTACTCAGCCTGCGGATTGCGCTCGGGTGCGCCTTCGAAGCGCGGCGGCAGCTTCTTGGTGTTGCCGTCGTACGCCGCACGAAAATCTGGGTGGAGCATGCATAGCGCTTGCGCTTGCGCCTCGCTCTCGATCGCGTCCGCGAGGGTCATGCGCGCCTCGCTCTCGAGCATCTGCTTCGTCATCGCGTGGGCGAACGCAGGCCCCTCTGCGAGCGACTCGGCGAACGCGTTGGCCTTTGCGACGAGCGCGTCGTCGTCGAACACGCGGTTGGCCAAGCCGATCCGCGCCGCTTCGTCTGCGTCGATCACGGCGCCCGAGAACAGCAGCTCGCTCGCGTGTCCGAGACCCACGATGCGCGGGAGCAGATACGCCGCGCCCATGTCCGCGCCCGACAGCCCCACCTTCGGAAAGATGAACCCGATGCGCGCGCTCTTCGCGAAGTAGCGGACGTCGCACGCGGCCGCGAGGACCGCGCCCGCGCCGACCGCGACGCCGTTGACCGCGGCGACGACGGGCCGACGACAGCGACGCACGTTTGCGATGAGCTCACCGGTCACGCGCGTGAAGGCGAGCATGCCCTTCGCGTCGCGCTTGAAGAGCTCGGCGATGATGTCCTGCACGTCGCCGCCCGAGCAAAACCCGCGCCCTTCGCCGGTGATCACGATCGCTCGCACGTCGTCGCGCTGCGAGAGCGTCACGAAGAACGCCGCGAGCTCTTGATAGATCTCGAACGTGAGCGAGTTGAGCCTCGCGGGCCGGCTGAGCGTGATCCGTCCGACGCCGCGATCGAGCGAGAACCGAAAGCCCTTCGGTGAGAGTTCTTCCATCGAGCTGAGCGGAGTATCTACCCCGTTCCGCACGCTTGGAAGCGTCGCCTTCGGTCGTCCGTCACTCCGCGGGACGAGCGTTGCGCGAGAGCACCGCGGTCGCCTCGATTTCGACCTTGGCGCGCGGCTCGACGAGCCCCGCGACGCCCACGAGCGCCATCGCTGGGTAGTGCCGGCCGAAGTGCGCCCTCCAGATCGCGCCGAGCTTCGGAGCGCCCTCGCGGTACGCAGGTAGGTCCGTGACGTAGATCGTCATGCGAACCACGTCCGTCGGCTCCGCGCCGCCCGCGCGCAACACGGCCACGACGTTCGCGAGCGCGCGATCGAACTGATCGAGCAGCGCGTCGGACGCGAAGTTGCCCTTCTCGTCCCAGCCGATCTGGCCGGCGACGTACAGCGTCGGTCCTTCGGCGAGGACGCCGTTCGCGTATCCGCGTGGTTTTTCCCAGTGTTCGGGCTGAACGATCTTCATGCGATCACCTGTCCGCCATCGAGCGCGATGGCCTGTCCGTGAATCCCTCGCGCCTCGTGCGGAACGAGCGCCCACACCGCGTGCGCGACTTCGTCGACCGTCATGAGCCTCCGCTGCGGGCTCTGCGCTTCGAGCGCGGCCCGCGCCTGCTCGCGGGTCCGTCCAGTCTTCGCGACGATGTTGTCGATCGCGCGAACGGTCATCTCCGTATCGACGAAGCCCGGACAGATCGCGTTGATCGTGACGCCCGATCGAGCGAACTCCGCGGCGAGCGCGCGCGTGAGCCCGACGACCGCGTGCTTGGACGCGCAGTACGCGCTCGTATAGGGATAGCCCGTGAGGCCCGCGTTGGAGGCGACGTTGATCACGCGGCCCCACCCTCGCTTCGCCATCTTCGGGACGGTCGCGCGACACAAACGAAACACGGGCCACACGTTGACCGCGAACGTGCGCTCGATCACCGCGTCGTCCGTCGCTTCGAGCGCCGCGCTCTCGGCGACGCCGGCGTTGTTCACGAGGATGTCCACTGGTCCGAGCGCTGTTTCGATCGCGTCGAGCGTCGCGTCGAGCGCGGGTGAGTCGGTCAGGTCCATCGCGAACACGCGGGCGTCGATCCCGCTCGCGACGCGGTCGAGCGCGCTTCGATCGCGGCCGACGAGCGCGAGCTTCACGCCCTCGCGCGCGAATCGTTTGGCGATGGCTTCGCCGATCCCTCGGCTCGCGCCGGTGACGAGCGCGACGCGCCCAGCGAGGTCGTTCATGGCGTGCGTACGATGCCACAACCGCGCGCGGGACCGGGGGATCGAAGCGATCGCAGCGCCCGCGACGGCCGGACAATTCGACGCGAACTCGGTATACGTTCGGCGATGTTCGAGCACACGATCGACGTGACGTGGGGCGAGTGCGACCTCGCGGGGCTCGTGTACTTTCCGAGGATGCTCGACTGGTGCCACCGCGCGCTCGAGGCGCTGTGGGGCGGGCTCGAAGGCGGCTACGCGCGGTTCACGGGACCGCGGCGACTCGGGATTCCCACCGTTCGAATCGCAGGAGATTTTCAGCGTCCCGTGCGCTACGGCGAACGCGTGATCGTGCGGGTCGGCGTCGCGCGAATCGGCACCAAGAGCGTCACGTTTCGTCACGACGTGACCAACGCCGAGGGCGCGCTGTGCGCGCGATTCGAGCATGTGATCGCGGTGTGCGAGCTCGACGGCCCGCGCGCGATCGAGGTCCCCGACGACGTTCGCGCGTTGCTCGCTCCCCACGCCATCGACGCAAGCGACGGCGCTACGCGATGATCGATCGGATCTCGGCGCCGTACTTGTTCGCGTAGTACGTGAGCACGTCGAGGGCGTCTGCGATCTCGCTGTCGTCGAGCTCCTGCACGGGAAACTCGACGGAGAGAATCACGTCGCCGTCCTCGTCGAGCGAGAAGCGCGCGAACATGAGCTCGCCGTTCCATCGAAGCAGCTGAGCGTAGAGCGTCTCGGCCTTCGCGAGGTCCGGCGGAAGTCTCCCGAGCGGAACGACCGCGAGCTTGACCCAGTCGCCGTCGTGCGTGGCGATCAACGGAAACATCTGCCCGCGCGGCGCCTTGAAGCTCGTCCGAATGGTCGTCTCGGCGAGCCGAGTCGTTGTCCAGTCGCGCTTCTTCAAGAACGCGTCGAGGTGCTCGATCACCGCAGAAGTCATAGGCGGAGCGGCAGCCTACACCAGCGTGGAGCGCGACCGGGATCGATCGTTTCGGCGCCCACGCTCCGGCGCCCAATCCCGACAACGCTAGAATCAAGGAAATAACAAAATCGCTCAAATTCGATCACAAACGTTCAGTCCTTCGTGAATTCGACGGATTCAACGAGAACGAATCGCAAAACCGAATCGAATATCGTTCGTAACCGCTCATTTGAAACGCTCGTATGATCGGTAAGTCCCGTCCGAGAATGATTCAGGAGCGATTCAATGAACGACTTTAGCGACTCGAAGCTGGTTGAGATGTCTCGCAGTGGCAACAAGCGAGCGCTTTCGGTCCTGCTCGCGCGCTATCAGCCGGTGATCCAGCGGCAGCTGCAGCGCTTTCCCGTCGAAGCCGCGGACCGCAGCGATCTCGTCCAGGACGCGATGCTTCAAGTGATCCGCCGGCTCGACACGTTTCGAGGCGACGCGCAGTTCTCGACCTGGCTCTACCGCGTGACCGCCAACGCCGCGCTCATGCGGATGCGCAGCGATCGCCGCCGCCGTCAGACCTCGTTCGACGACCACGAGCCCGAGGCCGAGGCCGCGATGCACAACGTCCCCGCGACGCCCGGCGGCGAGTGGGCCCTTCGCGTCGATCAGCGCGTCGAAGAGAAGCACCGCCGCGATCGCCTCGAGCGCGCGCTCGACGAGCTGCCCGAGGGCTACCGCGACGTCGTCCTCGAGCACTATCTCGAAGGCGCCCCCCTCCAAGAGCTCGCCGACCGACTCGGAACCACCGAGAGCTCCGTGCGCTCGCGCCTCCACCGCGCCCGAACCGTTCTTCGTGAGCGACTCCGCGAAGCGGCCTGAACGCTCAGGGCCTCTCGAAGAGCGTCGCGATCCCCTGGCCGACGCCGATGCACAACGACGCGAGCCCTCGCGCGTGGCCTTCGCGAACCATCCGATGAACGAGCGTCGCGACGAGCCGCGCGCCAGAGCTTCCGATCGGATGTCCGAGCGCGATGGCTCCCCCGTCGGGGTTCACGCGCGCGGCGTCGAGCTCGAGCTTTCGAACGCACGCGAGCGCTTGCGCGGCGAACGCCTCGTTGAGCTCGATCGTTCCGATGCTCTCGCGCGTCCAGCCCGAGCGCGCGAGCGCGCGTTCGACCGCGGGAATCGGGCCGAGCCCCATGAGCCCTGGCTCGACGCCCGCCACGGTGTTGCACACGACGCGCGCCATCGGCTCGAGCCCGTGCGCCTTCACGAACGACTCGCTCGCGAGCAGCACCGCCGACGCGCCATCATTGATCGGTGAGCTGTTTCCCGCGGTGACCGAGCCTCCCTTGCGAAACACAGGCTGCAGCTTCGCGAGCGCTTCGAGCGACGCGTCGGCGCGCGGGCACTCGTCGCGATCGAACACGACCGCCGCGCCCTTCTTCTGCGGGATCTCGACGGGGCTCAGCTCGCGGGCGAACGCGCCACGCGCCTGCGCCGCGATCGCGCGCCGGTGAGACTCGAGCGCGAAGCGGTCTTGATCCTCGCGAGACACCTTGTGGAGCTCCGCGACGTTCTCCGCGGTCTCGCCCATGCCCTCGAGCGCGAAGCGCTCGGCCATCTTCGGGTTCTCGAAGCGCCAACCGATCGTCGTGTCCTGCACCTTCGGCGGCGTTCGATCGAACGCGTCTTGCGCCTTGGGCATCACGAACGGCGCGCGCGTCATGCTCTCGACGCCGCCTGCGATCACGCACTCGTGGTCGCCGAGCGCGATCATCCGCGACGCGCTCTGCACCGCCTCGAGGCCCGAGCCGCACAAGCGGTTGACGGTCACGCCGGTGACCTCGTACGGCAGGCCCGCGAGCAGCGCCGCCATGCGCGCGACGTTTCGGTTGTCTTCGCCGGCTTGATTTGTGGCGCCAAAAACAACTTCGCTGACGCTCGCCCCGGCGACCGCGTTGCGGGCGACGATCGAGCGGACGACGTGGGCGGCGAGGTCGTCCGAGCGGACGCTGGCGAGCGCCCCCTTGTAGCGAGCGATGGGCGTTCGAAGTGCGTCGAGGACGAAGACGGCTCTGGTCACGGGTGGGGCTCTCCGGTGTGTTTGCGCGGGATTTGTCAGTGAAAACTGCGATTTCGAGTCGGGCAGAACGGCGACCGACAGAAAGTTCGATGGGGGGGGCGTGGATGCTTCTCGGGGATGGGACGTATAACGGTCCGCCAACTCAAAGCGACAGTCGCTGCAAGAGAGAGAGCAGACGAATGAACCGAACACTGATCACGGGCGCCCTCGCCCTCGTATCGCTGACTCAAGCCTGCTTCTACACCGTTCGCGGCGACGCGACCGCTGAGGTGTACGCCGACGGAATGCCCACGGCCGTGACTGTTGCGCAGCCCCCGCCTCCGCCTCCGACGACGGTCAACGTTCAGCTCGCGCGCCCTCCGCAGCCGAGCGCGACAGCCGTGTGGGTCGACGGCTACCAAGACTGGCGCGGCGGCGGTTGGGTGTGGGTCGATGGCCACTGGGAAGAGCCGCGGCCCAACACCGTGTGGCAGGGCCCTGTGTACTCGGGCGGCCAGTACTATCCCGGCTATTGGCGCCCGGCGAACGTGCAGCCCGTGGGCCCGTACGCGACGCCCGTTTCGAGCGGCGGCGGCGTGATGGTCAGCGGCGGCGCGACCGCGCAGCCCGTCGGCGGAAACACTGTCGTCGTGTCGCAGCCCAACGGCGGAATGGTCACCGCGCAGCCCGCGGGCGGCACTGCGGTCGTCGTGGCGCAACCGACCGGTGGCGTCGTGACCTCGCAGCCCACCGGTGGAACCGCGGTCGTCGTGAACGGCGGAACGAACACCGGCTGGCAGAGCGGCGCCGTCGCGCAGCCGGTTGGCGGAAGCGCTGTTGTGACCACGGGTCGTCCGACGGGCGCCGTCGTGGTGACGGGCGGCCAACCCGCGGGCGGCGCGGTCGTTGTCGGTCAGCCCACGGGTGGCGCGGTCGTCGTGAACGGCGGAGCTCCCACAGGGGGCGTCGTCGTGAACACGGGTCGTCCGACGGCGGGCGTCGTCGTCACCGGCGGCACCGGAACGGTCGCGACCGGAGGCACGGTTGTCGTTGGCGGCGGTGTTCGTCCTGGCGCGAACGCGACGGTCGTCAACACCGGCGGCGCGGTCCCTGTCGGCGTCACGAGCACCGCAGGAACGTCCAGCGCAACGGCGGCCACCGGTCGACCGGTGGTCGTCACGACGCAGGGCTCCGGCACGATTCGACCGGGCGCCGTCGTCGCTGCGACCGCGACCAACCCCGCGAACACCGTCCAAGTCGGCGCCTCGACCTCGAGCGGCACCGTCGTCACCGGCGGAACGACGATCAACACCGCGGGCCGCCCCGCGACTGCGGTCAACGCGACCGCCAACGGAACCGTGAACCTCAACGTCGGACGCCCCGGTCCGTGCGTCGGTCGCGACTGCCCTCCGATCGTCGTTCGACCCGACCCCCGTCGGTAACTCAGGCCTTCTTCGGGCCGTCCGCGTCCCACTTGTAGAAGCCTTCGCCTGACTTTTTGCCGAGCTTTCCGGCTCGCACCATCTGGCGAAGCAGCGCGGGGGGCCGAAACTGCTCGCCGAGCTCCTTGTGCAAGTGCTCGAGGATCGCGAGGCGCACGTCGAGCCCGACGAGATCGCCGAGCTTCAATGGCCCCATGGGATGGCGATAGCCGAGCTCCATCGCGCGATCGATGTCCTCGGCGCTCGCGACGCCTTGCTCGAGCATGCGGATCGCTTCGCAGCCGATCACGACGCCGAGTCGCGACGTCGCAAACCCAGGAAAATCCCTGACAACAATGGGGGTCTTCCCGAGGTCCTTCGCGAACGCGAGCGCGCGGTCCACCACGGCGTCCGTGGTGCGAACGCCGCGCACGACCTCGAGCAGCTCCATCAACGGAACGGGGTTGAAGAAGTGCAGCCCCACGACGCGCGTCGGGTCCTTCACCACCGACGCGATCTCCGTGATCGAGAGCGACGATGTGTTGCTCCCGAGCAGCGCGTCTGCCGGCGCTGCGCGATCGACCGCGAGAAAGAGCTCGCGCTTGAGCTCCATGCGCTCGGGCGCCGCTTCGACGACGAACGACGCGTCGCGCACCGCGTCCTCGACGGACTCGAACGCCGCGATCGCCGCGAGCGCGCGCTCCTTCGTGGGAGCGTCGATCTTGCCCTTGCTCGCGAGCTTCTCGAGCGACTGCGCGATGCCAGCGCGTGCCTTGTCGATCTGCGCCTTCGAGACGTCGAAGAGCGCGACGCTGAACCCTGCCGTGGCGGCGACCTGCGCGATGCCTGCGCCCATGGTTCCTGCGCCGAGCACGGCGACGCGGCCCTTGCGTCCATTGTCCGTCGTGTTGGTCATGAGCGCGGACGGTACAACAATCCCCTCGCGCCGCGCCCCCTCTGCCGCACGCGCGTGACTACTCTGTAGCGCCGCGTGGCTTCACGCGACCCGATCGGTCGCGGGACGACGCGCGACGAGCGAGCGCCTCCGCGCGAAACGCGTTCGCAAGCGGCCCGAGCGCGAGCCCGAGCGCGTCCGTTCGCGCGGCCAGCGCGCTCGATTCACCGCCGTCCGAGAGGGCGACTTCGACCGACGCGAGCTCGCGCAGCGCCGGCGCGACGCGCGTCTCGATCGACGCGAGCAACGGCTCGCTCATGCTCGAAGCGAGCGCGTCGAGCGCGTCGCAGAGCGACGGGTTTTCGTCGACGCGATCAGCGAGCCGCAGCCGCGCCGCGAGCGACCGCCCCGCCTCGCTGCACACGGCAGCGCGCGGGACCTCTTCGAGCTTCACCGCGGCCAGCGAACGCCCAAGCGACTCGAGCGCCGCGAGCGAGAGCGCCACGATCGAAGGGTCCTCGAGCAGGCGCTTGACCGCCGCGAGCGGGAGCCCCGCGCTCCGAAGCGCGCGAATGCTCTTCAGCCGCGCGACGTGCTTCGCGTCGTACCAAGCCACGGTGGCGCCGGTCTTCTCCGGCGCGTGAACGAGCCCCTCCTTCACGTAGTAGTGAATCGTGTCGCGCGTCAGGCCCGTGCGCTCTTCGACCGCGCCGATGCGCAGCCGCTCGCTGGCCCGCGCGCGGGTCACTTCGCCGCTCCGTCGTCGCTCGCCGGCGCGGGCTCACTTGATTTCGTGGGCTCGCTCGAGCCGCCGCGCGCAGCCCGCCGCGCGACGAGCGCCCGCCGCGAGCGCTCGAGCAACGCGGCGATCACCGCGAGGGACGCGACGAAGCCACCCCAGCGCGCAAAATGTGGGGCGAGCGTCCGTGTGTCCCACGTGCGAGCCGTCACGTGAAGCACCATGGCCGTGTTGACGGGGCCCCGCGCCGCCATGCGCCCGAGCACGTCGATGCGCCCCGAGACGCCCGAGTTCACGGCGCGGACGGTCTCGCGGCGCAGCTCGATCGATCGCCAACGCGCCATGAGCAAATGCTCTTCGAGCGCGGTGGGCGACTCGAACCAGCCGTCGTTGGTGAGGTTGACGAGCAGCGCGCCGTCCGCTGCGTCCGCGGCGGCGTGCGCGAGGGTGTCCTCGAAGCAAATGAGGATCCCGAGCAGCAGGCCCGAGCGCGTTCGGAGCAGCGGCGTCCCTGTTCCTGGCGAGATCCCGCCGCTCTTCGAGAAGATCTGCGCGAGCCACGGGAGCGTGCTCGCGAGCGGCACGGATTCGCCAAACGGAACGAGCGCGCGCTTCGCCACGGGGGTCGAGAGCGTCGCGTCTTCGTTTCGCAAGAAGACTCCGTTGTATCGCGTCGCGCCCTGCCCCGCGCTCATGAGACCGAACACAATGGGCGGCGCCTCGCGCACAGTCCACACGGGCGGGCCGTGCAGCCCGTCGATCCCTGCTTGGTGCGGCAAGACGTACGGATACGCGCCTTCGTGCCAGACGATGAGGTCCGGTCGCTCTCGTAGCGCTTCGCCGGTCTGCCAGTGGAGCTTCTGGAGGATCGAGTTGGCCGCAGATTCGTCCCACCGCACCAACGGCGGAACCGCGGGCTGCAACAGCGCCACGCGCACCGCAGGCCGAGCGTCGGCGTTGGAGAACTGCTTCGTTCGCACGGCGCCGTACACGAACGAGCCCACGAACATCGCGAGCCACACCGCGAGCGCGCGCTTGCCGCTCTTCGTGAGCGCGCCGGCGCGGCTCTCTTCGAGGGCGCTGACGACGGCGGTCGCTGTTCCGTGCAAGAGCGCCGAGACGCCCGAGACCGTCACGAGGTCGGCCACTTGCGGAATCCACGGGGCTTCGACGAGCGGGGCTGCGTATTGCCACGCAAACACCGCGGCGATGTAGCGCTCGCTCGCGAGCGCGCAGAGCGCTGCCGCCGCGGACGCGCCGAGGATCGTGCGCGTCGCAGCGGACAGCGCGCACTGCGCGGCGATCATCAGGGACTGTCCGAAGCAATAGAGCAAGAACAGCACGACCGCGATCGCCGTCGAGAGCCCTGCGAACCGCGTGATCGTGCCGACGAGCCAGGGCGCGGCGAAGATCCAATAGAAGAACGCGCCGACGAGCCCCAGCCAAAACGCGCGGCGAGCGCTGACGCCGCGCACGCTGTACGCGAGCAGGAGCGCCGCGACGAAGCAGAGCGGCCAGATCTTGAATGGTGGTGCTGATAAATAGAGCAGCGTCCCCGAGACCGCCGCGATGCCCGTTCGCTGAAGGAGCGTTCGGCGGTCGTCGGTCACGCGCGCACCAACACCGGAACAGCGCCCTCGAGCACGGTGAACGTCGACTCGAGCTTTCCAGGCGCCTCGCCATCGACGTCGAGGAGGCAGTCTTCGACGCCCGTGGTCACCGCGTGAACGACGCGCGCGCGACGGTGGGTGACCATGGGCTGACCGAGGTGCGCTCCGCGGTAGATCTTCGTCGCGAGCAGCGTGCTCTGGATGCGGTTCATGTCGCCGAGCGCGACGACGTCGAAGAGGCCGTCGAACAGGTCCGCGTCGGGAGCGATGAGCATTCCACCGCCGAAATACCTGCCGTTTGCGACGGAGATCGCGTACATGGGCCCGTCGAAGAAGGGCTCGCCGTCCGTCGTGACCTTCACGCGAACGTTCTTGTACGAGACCGAGGCGCGGAGCGTCCCGACGAAGAACGTCACGCGGCCGCCGAGCCACTTCGGGCCTTCGTTGACGAGCTTGTCGACGAGTCCGCCGACGCCGAAGCTCGCGATGTTGACGAAGAGCCGACGACCCTCGCGACCGTCGTGCGTTTTGTGGTCGAGCTGGCCGAGGTCCATGCGCCGCGGCGTGGCCTCGTCGATGTAGCGGGCGATCTCGATCGCGTCGTCTGGCACGCCGAGGGTTTTCTTCAGATCGCCGCCGGTCCCCGCGGGAACGAACGCGAGCGTCGCGTCCTTCACCGCGAGCTTTCCCTCGTCGTCGAGCAGCCCCTGAACGGCCTCGTGAAACGATCCGTCGCCGCCCATCACCGCGATCGTCTTGGCCCCGCCCGACACGAGGTCGCGCACGATCTGTCCGGCGTGACCCGGACGCTCGGTGCGGTGCACCTCGACGTCGTAGCGCTTCTTCGCGAGTTCCCTCACGAGGTCGCCGACCAACTTCGCAGCGCGCCCGGCGCCCGCGCGCGGGTTGACGACCACATCGATGCTCTTTCGCTCTGTCATTCGGGGGTTCCTCGCGAAAGGTCGCAGAGAAGATCGCCGATGGTAAAGGCTGTGATGCCCGCGCGCGCGAGGCGCGCTCGACTCGTGGGGCAACCCGTGACGACGCTCTCGGCGCCAGTGCGGCGAACGCTCTCGACGAGCTCATCGGTCATCGCGTCGGCCGTCGCCCGCGCCGTGATCGGCAAGAGCCCACCGCCGCCCGAGCAGCGCGAACGTTCTCGATTGTGCAGCAATTCGAGCGGCGGATGGCCCGTGAGGTGCTCGACGATGACCCGCGGTGCGTCGTACACAGCCGCGCCACGGCCGAGCTTGCACGCGTCGTGGACGGCCACCGGACCGAGCGCCGCGAGCGCTCCTCGCGGAAGACGCCGCACCATCCGCGCGACGTACGACTCGAGCGTCTCGATCGGGCGGGTCTCGACGCCTCGTCGTGGCGCCAGCGTCGTCAGCGCGTGCGCGCATCCCGCGTCGAGCGCGAGGATCGTGGACGCGGCGCTCACGCGATCGGACATGGCCGCAGCGCGAACGCGAAATCCCTCGAGGTCGCCCGCGTCGAGCAGCGGCGCTCCACAGCACACGTCCGCGACGAGGGAAGCCTCACCAAACCAGCGCACGAACGCGCGATGCAGCGCAGCGACGCGCGGAACATCGGTCGCCACCATGGTGCAGCCCGCGACGAGCGCGACGCCCGTCGGCCTCTCGGTCGACGCCCCGAGCTGCCGCGCATGATCGCGAACGCGCTCTTCTCTCCGAGGAATTTCAGCGACGAACGCCGTGACCTCCGCGGGCGCCATCCCTCCTGCGAGCGCCTCGGCGCGCGCGTCGCGCAGCGTCTCGGCCACGGGAACGTCGAGCTCGCAGTGGCTCTGGCACGCGCCACAACCTGTGCAAGCGTACGCTCTCGCGAGTCGCTCGGAGGTGGGCGGCTCGGTCCCGCTCGCGATCGGCGCGAGCGACGTCATGATTCCCCATGCGGAGACGGCGTCGTTGCCGCGAACGGTCGCCACTGGACAAGCGGGGCGGCAGAGCTTGGGACAGTACGAGCACGCCCTTGTCGCGTCTTCGCGTTCGGCAAGCGTGGGCAATCGATGCGTCATGAGCGGGCGACGATCGTGACGCAAAGCGAGGAACGTTGCGACCGTGTTGCGCGGACGGTGACGCCGGTCAACGATCGACCCCGACGTCCGAACGGCGCGCTTCGGGTGGACGAAATGCAGGTCCTGCGGCCGGTTTTGGCGCGTTACATTCGTACGCGATCCCCTGGTGACGTCGAGGGTGCGACCAGGGTATGTTCTGGCCAGCCTGGCATCGTTGCCCGGTGCGTAGGGAACGTCGAGGAGCCTCACCTTTGTCTGCAGCCGCGGTCGAACGCGAAATCGGATCTGTCGTCGCGGGCAAGTACCGGCTTCTCCGCATCCTCGGTCGGGGTGGGATGGGCGTCGTGTACGAAGCCGAGCACGCGATGACGCGTCGTCGCGTCGCAGTGAAGGTCCTTCACGCGCACCATCGGCAGACCGGCGACGCTGCGAAGCGCTTCATCAATGAAGCGCAAGCGGCGGGGCGCATTCAGCACCCCAACGTCGTCGAGGTGCTCGACGCTGGCGAAGACTCCGATCAGTCGCTCTATCTCGTGCTCGAGCTGTTGCAGGGGCACGACCTCGCGACGCTGCTCATGCGCCAGCGACGCATCGACGTCGCGGACACCATCACGATCATCGCGCAGGTGCTGCAAGCGCTCGCTGTCGCGCACGCGCAAGGGATCATCCACCGAGACATCAAGCCCGAGAACATCTTCTTGACTCGCTCGGTGACGGGCGAGCAGCACGTGAAGATCCTCGACTTCGGGATCTCGAAGGCGATCAATCCCGGCGATGGTCAGGCGCTCAACGTCACGCAGACCAACACGACCGTCGGAACGCCGCACTACATGTCCCCCGAGCAAGCCCGCGGCGAGCGAAACCTCGACGCGCGCGCGGACCTGTGGGCCGGCGGAGTCGTGTTGTACGAGTGCCTCGCGGGGCGCGTTCCGTTCGACGGCGACTCGTACAACGACCAGATCGTCAAGGTGATCACCGAGCCGCACCCGTCGCTCTCGCAGTTCGACGTGCCGCTCGAGCTTTCGCGCATCGTCGATCGCGCGCTCGAAAAAGACCGCACCAAGCGCTACGCGAACGCGAGCGAGATGCTCGCGGACATTCGGCAGTTCATCGAGCGGCACCGCGAGTACGCGACGGTCCCGCTGCAGGTGCTCAAGGCGCCGCAGCACTTGCCCGAAGCGCCGACGCCCGCGCCTGCGCCGCCGAAGGACCCCGCGTTCGAGTTTGGCGGAGACACCGTTCGAACGCCCGCGGCCGCGTCGCTCTACGACACTTCGTCCGAGGACGTTCCCACGACGGTTCGTCCGATCGACCAGCAGCAACAGGGCGGAAAGCTCTTGCCGCTCGCGGGCGCCGGTCGCGCGGAGCGTCGCCCGACGTCGCCGAAGGGCCCCGCGGCGCTGTTCACCGGTCCGAACCGCATTCGCAACAGCGCGATCGCGGTGGGTCTCGTGTTCTTCGCGGTGCTCGTCGGCGCGCTCGCCGCGTACGCCGTGAGCCGAACGACGCCCACGCAAAACGATGGCGCGTCGGCGACGGTCACATTTCACTTCGTGGGGCTGCCGGCCAACGCGCGGCTCGTCGTCGGCGGCGTGCCGATTTACGGGTCGAACACCGCGTTCGTTCCCCGCGGAACCAGCGCGGTGTCCGTCGAGATCTCAGCGCCGGGCTTCGCGCCGATGCAGTTTCCGCTGGTGCCCAACGACAACCACACGGTGCCGGTCAACCTCCAGCCCGCGACTCCGCCTGGAGCGCAGCAGACGCCCGACGCGCAGCCGACCAACGTGGTCCCCGCGGTCGTGTCGGACTCGGGCGTCGCGGCGATGCCGCCTCCGCAACAAGCGGTCGTCGCCCCCACCGTCGTCGAGCGCCCGACGCCCGCCGCGCAGACGCAAGACAACGAGCCTACGCAAGGCGCAGCGCCTCGGCCGCGCACGCAGGATTCGTCCGGCGCGTCGCCGTCCACGGGACGCACGAGAAACACCACGCGCGCCTCGGGCACGAGCGGCGTGCTCATGATTTCGAGCACATCGAATTGCACCGTGTCCGTCGACGGGCGACGCGCGGGGAGCGCTCCGCTTCGCCTCGTGCTCGAGCCGGGCGAACACGTCGTGCGCTGCCTCACGCCGCCCGCGCGTATCCGCACGCAAAACGTGTCCGTCACGACGGGGCAGATCAGCACCGTCACGTTCGACTGAGCACACGCGCTGTAAGTCCTCGGCGCGCCCGTCGTTCTTCGGGCGTCCATGGCCTTCAAGCACCCCCTCGTGTTCGGCGCCTTCGCGGTCGCGACCCTGCTCGCGCGCGCCTCGTTCGCGCAAGAGACAGCACTTCCCTCGACGACCGACTGCGGGTTCTCGCAGAGCGACCCGTGCTTCGCGCGGTATCGCGCCGCGCTCGATGCGCGCATGCGCGAGCAATCCAACGAGCGTCACCGCCGTGGATTTCGCGCGCTCGGCGGGCTGTCGGTCGCGCTCGGCGCGCCGCAGCTGATCGGCGGCTTGATCGCGGCGACGCAAGCGCCACGCGATACGACGAACGTCGGTCACTCCGTCGCGTGGACGATCAACGGCGTGCTCATGTCGTCGTTCGGCGCGGTGTTCCTCTTTTTGCCGTTCGATCGGCCATCGCGCGGGCCCGAGGGCGGCGCAGCGTGGATCCCGACGGTCGTCTTCGGCGCCGCGAGCGCGTCGTTCGCCGCAGCCGCCGCGGGAACGTGGCTCGCACCACCGCAGGACGTGCACCCAACGATGCGGCACTTGTTCGCCGCGTCGATGGTCGCCGACGCGCTGTGGTACGCGACGCTCGCGATCGTTCCGCGCGTCGACTTCCGCGATCGAAGCACGACCCTCTCGCCGTACGCCATGGTCGACGGACGCTCGAGCGTCGTCGGTGTGGGCGGGCGGTTCTGACGCGCAGGTCGATGGTCAGGGGGCGCGCGACGGGACATCTGTCTGCAAATTCGCAGTCGAGTCACGTCATCGGGCTGCGACTCGCTGCGTGCTTGTGGGTGCATGAGCGCGGCGCGATTTGCAAAGCCAACACGCGATTCGTTTGCTACCTCACGGTCCCATGACCCGGGTTCGCTTCGAGGGGAAAGTGTATCTGCGGCGCGAGGACGAAGACGTCCTCACGGCGCTTCTGCGCGGCGGAGCAAAGGTCCCCTTCTCGTGTCGCAAGGGGAGTTGCCACACGTGCATGCTCCGCGTGTCCGCAGGGGATCCCGGCGAACACGCGCGCGCGGGGCTTCGCGACGACCTTCGCGCCGTGGGCTGTTTCCTTCCGTGCGCGTGCCGGCCCGATGGCGACATCGACGTCGCGCGGCCCGACGCGAGCGCGCTCTCGGTCGCGATGCACGTGCAAGACAAGTCGCTCGTCGCGCCGGGCGTCGCGCGGATCTCGCTCGAGTGCGAGACCAACTTCGCGTGGACCGCTGGCCAGTATCTTCACATCGTTCATCCATCGGGCGCGGTGCGTCCGTACTCGATCGCGAGCGTCCTTCACGAAGACCCGTACATCGATCTGCACGTCGCGCGGATCGACGGCGGACTCGTGAGCTCGTGGCTCGTCGACGAAGTCACCGTCGGCACGGTGCTCACCGCGCGCGGGCCCAACGGCGCGTGCACATGGCCCCCGACGCGTCCGATCGATCCCGACAGGCCCCTCTTGCTCGTCGCGACCGGGACAGGCCTCGCGCCGATCGCCGCCATCGCGCGCGCTGCGCTCTACGCCGGGCATCGCGGACCGATCGCGCTCTATCACGGCGCTCGTTCGCGAGACGGACTCTACATGCACGATGAGCTCGAAGCGCTCGCGACGAAGCACCCGCAGCTTCGATACGTGGGGTGCGTCTCGCGCGACCCGGCAACGCCACGCGGCGCGCGCGCGGGCCGAGCGCTCGACGTCGCGCTCGCAGAGCACCCGGACCTGCGCGACTGGACCGCGTATTTTGCAGGCAATCCGTCGATGGTCGCCGACGGTCGATATCGCGCGTTCGCCGCCGGAGTCGACCGCGACGAGATCTACACGGACGCCTTCGAGCTCGCGCACCCACACGCGCCCGAGGATGATCGAAAGCTGTCGATGTTGCGCGCGGACCTCGAGCTCTGGTCCGCGCTCGGCGAGGGCGCAAAGCTCCGCGAAATCCTCGAGGACTTCTACACGCGTGTGTACGCGGACCCGCGTCTCTCGCCGTTTTTTCACCGCGTCACCAAGGACCACGCGATCGGAAAGCAGTACGCGTTTCTCGCGGACCTCGTCACCGGTCGAAAGGACTACTTCGGCCTCAAGCCGTTCAACGCGCACCACTGGATGGTGATCTCGGACGAGCTGTTCGACTACCGCGAGCGTCTCATGGAGTCGGTCATGCGCGAGCACGGCCTCGAAGAGCGGTTCGTGCGGCGGTGGTGCGCGATCCACGAGCTATTTCGCAGAGAAATTGTGAAGTCGCACGCGCGTGGGCTCATCGTCGACGGCGTCGAGCACGACGCCGAGAAGACCACGCTCGAGCGCGTCGAGGTGTCGACCGTATGCGACGGATGCGCGAGCGAGATGCTCGTCGGAAGCACCGGTCGACTCTTGTGGCGCACCGGGCAGCTCTTCTGCCAGCAGTGCGACGCGCGACGCACAGGCTCGCGACCGCCCGCGCCCTGAGCGCTCGACCCAGGAATGTTGGATCGCGTTTCGGCGCTGTCTTCGTGCGAGATTCGCGTGGTACGAGCGTCTCGAACCTTCAGCCGGAGCGAGGAGTCCATGCGAACGCAGTTTTCGATGTCGGTGCTCGGAGCGCTGATCGTCGCGTCGATCGCGGGTTGCACGCGAAGCGACGGCGCCGCGACGAACGCCGCGAGCGCGTCGGACAACGCAGCGGCGAGCACGAGCTCGTCCGGCCAGAGCGCAGCGCCCGCGCCGATCGCGCCCGTTCCGATCGTTCCGCTGCAGCTCGTCGCGAACAACGCGGACAGCGCCGTCGCGGCCGAGCTCAACGCTGATGGAACCGTGCACGCGCGGGGCGCGATCGTCGCCCGCTTCGACGGTGCTCGCTTCACGGACTCGTCGGGCGCCGAGGTTCTTCGCATCGCCCCAGACGGAGCGCTCTCGTCGCCGAGCCGCCCCGACACCGGCGCGCGCATGGACGCGAACGGCGATGTTCAGACCCGCGCATCACGCATCGTCGTGACGCCAGACGGCGCCATCGAAGAGCGGCACGACGACGGTCGCGTCGAACGCGCGCCCGTTCGCTTCGTCACGATCCCCGAAGGAGCGCGCCGCGCCGCCGGCGCGATGGCGATGCTCGTGCTCGCGATGCCCGCCGAGCTGCGAGCGAGCGGCGCCGAAGCGACCGACGTTTCGATGGACGCCAGCGTCCCCGCGAGCAGCGCGGACGCCGCCGTCGAGGCCGCGGTGGACGCCGGTCGACGCCGGCGTCGATAGCAGCGACGCGCTCCGAGCGGATTGCCCGAGCGGCGCGCGATTCGCTCGCGTTCTCTCGGGCGCTGCGAATAGTCTCCGCGCTCATGTCGCTTCGCACCGTGACGATCGCCGCCGCGCGAATGCTCACGCACAACGTTCGTGAGCTCACGATCGACCCTGGCCCTGCGTTCTCGTTCGTCGCTGGGCAGTGGGTCTCGCTGCGCATGGCCCTCGCGAACGGCGAGTTCGTCAGCCGCGCCTACTCGATCGCGTCCGCGCCGCGCCGGGACGGCCGCTTCGAGCTCGCGATCACACGCGTCGAGGGAGGTCCGGGCTCGACGCGCTTGCACGAAATCGCCGTCGGCGACTCGCTCGAGATGTCCCACGCGCAGGGATTCTTCACGCTCGAGACGATCGCGCGACCGATCCTCTTCGTCGCGACCGGAACCGGCCTCACGCCGCTCCGCGCGATGCTCCAAGCCGCGCTCGTCGCTTCGCCCGACGAGCCAGCGACCGAGCGTCCGCCCATCACGCTCGTTCATGGCGTGCGGAGCGAAGGGGACCTCTTGTATCGAGACGAGCTCGACGCGATCGCGGCGCGAGGCGACACACGATTTCGATTCGAGCCCACGCTGTCGCGGCCGAGCGACGCGTGGCGCGGGCGGCGCGGGTACGTTCAGTCCCACGTCGCGGAGTTGATCGAGGCCTTCGGCGACGCCCGCGCGAGCGCGACGGACGTCGACGTGTACATCTGCGGGCTCAATCGCATGGTCAAAGAGGTCCGCGCGGTGCTCAAGAACACCCTGGGATTTACCCGCGAACGCATCCACACCGAGCGCTACGACTGACGCGCTGCGAGCCAACGGTCGAGCTCGGCGAGGTCGCTCGCGAGCGGCGACTCGATGACGAGCCGCTCGTGCGTCGTCGGGTGCGCGAAGCTCAACGTCGCGGCGTGGAGCGTGAGGCGATCGAGCGCGGGACTCCCGTCGCCGAGCGCTCCCTCGGCGCGCCCGGTCGCGCCGCCGTAGAGCCCATCGACGAGTAGAGGCGTGTGGATCGAGCGAAGATGCACGCGGATCTGGTGTTGCCGTCCCGTGAGCGGCCTCGCGTCGACGCGCGAGACGAAGCCCACCGTGGTCTTCACGGGCGTCGCGAACGTGACGACGGTCTCGCTCGCGAGCGAATCCCGTTCGCCCTCGAGCGCGGGGCGCATCTTGCCTTTTCGCGCCTCGTGTAGCGCTGTCGTGATCCGGCGATCCCCCTCGCCCGCGCGCACGTCGCTCCGAACGAACGCGACGTAGCGCTTCTCGATCTTGCGCGCCTCGAACGCCATCGAGAGCGCGCGATGAGCTTTTCGGGTCCGCGCGAAGACGACCACCCCGCTCGTGTCGCGGTCGATGCGATGCACGACCCAGAGCGACTCGCGGCGCGCTGCTTCGACGAGCGCGCGAAGACAGCGGTCGCCCTCGTTTCTCGCAGGAATCACTGGAATTCCTGCGGGCTTGTCCACCGCGATCACGCTCTCGTCCTCGTAGAGCACGGGCGGCGCGTGGTCGTGTTCGCGCATCCTCGCGCCGAAAGGTACTACGATCGACGAACGTCATGGACGCATTCAAGCTGGACCCCAAGCGCACAGCGCTGCTCGTCGTCGACGCACAGGAGCGGCTTCTGCCCGCGATGCCCGCGGCCCACCAACGTCGGCTCGTCGCGTGTCACGAGCTCTTGCTCGACGCAGCGAGGCTCTTGCGCGTGCACACCGTCGCGACCGAGCAGTACCCAAAGGGCCTCGGTCGAACGATCCCCTCGGTGCGCGCCGCGCTCGACGCGTTCGATTGGTGCGCGGTGCCGGTCTTCGAAAAGACTGTGTTCTCTGCGGCGAACGTGAAGGGAGTCACCGACGCGCTCGCGCTGGTCGACGCGCGCGCGGTGATCGTCACGGGAATGGAGGCGCACGTTTGTGTGTTTCAAACCGTGCGCGACCTCTTGCACAAAGGGTTTCGCGTGCACGTCCCGTTCGACGCCGTGGCGTCGCGGGACCCCGAGTGCCGAACGAACGCGCTCGCGCTCATGCGACACGCGGGCGCGACGATCACGACGAGCGAGAGTGTCGCGTTCGACCTGCTCGGGGACGCGTCGAACGAGCACTTTCGAGCGATCTCTCAGCGAGTCAAAGCCCTTCCGATCGAGCCCGTGAGCCCAACGCCGTGACTACGTCTTCCAACGCTCCTGGCGCGCCCAACGCTGCGGCCGTCGCAGACGTGACCGTCTTGCTCGTCGAAGACGACCGCTCGAACCTCGAGTCGCTCGAGCGAATCTTCACGAAGGAGGGCTATCGCGTCCTGTGCGCCGAGGGCGCGCGCGCGGCGCTCGACCTGCTTCGCAAGCAACGGGTCCACGTCATCGTGACGGACCTCATGATGCCGGGCTCGTCTGGGATGGACCTGCTCAAGGCCGTCAAAGCGGTCTCGCCCGAGACCGAAGTCGTGCTGATGACAGCGTTCGGCACGATCGAGACGGCGGTCGAAGCGATGCGATCGGGCGCGTACGACTTCGTCGAAAAGCCGCTGAAGCGCATCAACATCACGAAGACCGTCGCGAAGGCCGCCGAGCGCGCGGGGCTCGTGGCCGAGAATCGAACGCTGCGGCAAGAGATCAACACCCTGCGCAAGCGCGAGATCGTGGGACATTCGCCAGCGCTTCGTCAGGTGCTCGAGGTCGCCGCGCAGGCCGCTCCGTCGACGGCCACCGTGCTCGTCCTCGGCGAAAACGGAACCGGCAAAGAGCTCGTCGCGCGGTACATCCACACGCGATCGAACCGCGCATCGGGTCCGTTCATCGCGGTCAACTGCGCTGCGCTGCCCGAGAGCATCATCGAGGCGGAGCTCTTCGGGTACGAGAAGGGCGCGTTCACGGGCGCCGCGCAGCGCAAGGACGGGCGGTTCGCGCTCGCGCGCGGAGGTACGCTCTTTCTCGACGAGATCGGCGAGCTGTCACCTGCCGTGCAAGTGAAGCTGCTCCGCGTGCTCCAAGAGGGCGAGTTCGAGCCGCTCGGCGGACGCACGACGCGCGCAGACGTTCGCGTGGTCGCCGCGACGAATCGACAGATCGAACAAGAGGTCAAAGCGGGACGCTTCCGCGAGGACCTCTATTTTCGGCTGAACGTGATCGCCATCACGATGCCGCCGCTCCGCGCGAGGCCCGGCGACGTTCCGCTCTTGGTCGATCACTTTCTCGCGGTGTTCGGCGCGAAGAACGGCAAGGGCCCCTTCACCGTCACGGACGCGGCGCTCGAGAAGCTCTCGGATTACCCGTGGCCCGGCAACGTGCGCGAGCTCGAGAACACGATGGAGCGCGCCGTCGTGCTCTCGCGATCGACCACGATCGACGTCGCGGACCTGCCAAAAACCATGGTCGACAACGCCAAGGCCGGCGGCGAGTTCGTCATTCCGTTCGGAACGCCGCTCGAAGAGATCGAGCGACGAGTGATCCGCGAGACCTTGCGCATGACCAACGGCGACAAGCGATTGACCGCGCAGTTGCTCGGCATCGCGACGCGCACGATCTACCGCAAGCTCGCCGAAGACAAAGCCGTCACGCCCGGCGAAGGCGACGAGCTCGACCGCGAAGGCGACGGCAACGACGAGTGAGCCGACGCTCGAGTCGCGCTACGGCGTGGCTCCCGCGTCGGGCGCGGCTCGCTGCGTCGGCGCAGGCGTCGGGCGCGGCAACGTAAACGGCATGCGCCACGCGGCGACGGTGGAGATGTCTCGCAGCCACTGCCGATCGTCGTCGTCGCGGCCGCGCGATTCGACGATGATGCGCTGCACGAGGCGCTCGGCGCTCTCGCCGTAGTATCGCGCGCAGAGGATCGTCCCGTACGTCTCGTGACGCTGAACCGACGCGACGCCGTCGGCGAGCACGACGATGCGCTCGGGCGGCGCGGGGCACTGCGCGGCGATGAAGTCGCGAGCCACCGAGTCGTCGTTCGAAAACGTCCCGTCGGGACGGCTGTGGCTCAAGCACTGCGGCCCTGTGTACCCCTCGTGATCGTCGTCGGGGGCTGCGTTGCAGCGAGGGTCGACGAGGTCCGGGCGCTCGTCTTCGTCGAAGTCCACGATGCGCGAAAACGCAGGAACGCCGCCGCGAGGCTCGTAGGGTCGAACCGCCCCGTTCGCGACCGTGAGCATCGCGAGGTAGCTGTCCGAGTCTTCGTCCTCGCGCGACTCCATCGCGCGAACGATCGCTTCGCTCGTGCGATCTCCGTCGAAGTCGAAGGTCGCGATCACGCGCCGAAGCGAGACCCGCCCGTCGAACCGCGAGATCGAGTCTGCGCTCTGCGCGACGGCGCGTCCGTTGACGTCGAGGTGCATGATTCGACTCGTTCCGTTGATCCCGGTCTCGTCGGTCTCTGTGTTTTCGACCCAGCGGAGGCGATCGAACGAAGTCATCCACACGTCGCGGCTGTCGCTCGCAAAACACCTGGGAAAATCCCCGAAGAACTCATCGAGCTCGTCGAGCGAGATCGACTGATTCGACGCCGCGACCACGGCGTTGAACGCGCGACGCATCGCGTTTTCGTTTGCCGCGCAGCGACGACCGAGCGCGGGCAGCTCTTGGGGCACCGGCATCGTGTTGGGGTCGAAGTCATCGAGATCGATGCCGGTGAAGTGGTTCGGCGCGTCCGCGCGCGGCGCGACGATGCCCGTGATGGGCGCGAGCGTCACCGGCGGCCGGATCGACGCGGCGAAGCGAACGAGGTCCGCGGTCGTCATGCACGCGATGGGCGCCGGCCATCGCGCGGGAGCCGCGCGTCCGATCGCCTCGGGGCTCACGCCCCACGCTCTTCCGCACGCGACGCGCTGGACCATTTCGCGAAATGTCGTCGCCGCGTTGCTGCTCGTCACGCCGTGCGTCGGGACGAAGACCGTCGGGCGCTCGGGGCACTGGGCGCGAAGCCACGCGCGAGCGCCGTCCGTGTCGGGACGGTAGCGCGCGCCCTCGCGCATCGACACCCATGAAATCAAGTCGTTGCTGTAGAGCAAGCGCTCGCGGCACTCCTCGGTGGGCTGCATCGACACGTGCTCGACGAGCTCGACGCGCCCGTCTCGGTCGATGTCCGACGTCGCGTTCGCGCGGATGTGCTCCGGTGGAACGTACGCAACCACGCGTCCGTCGATCACGGCAAACGCCTGCATCGACCGCGGCGAGTACGCTTCGAACACGAGCTCGCCCGCCTCGTCGCCGTCGATGTCACGCACCGCCCCGTACTGCGTGGGCCGATCCGCGACGCGCCTGTGCAGACCGAGGATCTCGGACGGCGTGCGAATCGCGACGCCCTCGGCAGAGAAGAACGTGATCGTCACGTCCCCTCCGACGAGCGCCGCTCGACCGTCCGCGCGTCGAACGACGGGGCGATCGATGCCAACGAGCCACGCGCCGCGCTTGGCGTCGAGGCACAAATAGTAGCCCGCCGCGTGAAAGGGCGTCGCGCGAGGGATTCGCAGCGCTGCTGCCGCGGCTTGCAGCGATCGGTGTCCCACCACACGCGCGCGCTCGCAGGCGCGCATCGCGACCGACGGCGTCGCGCTCTGCGCGAGCGACGCGCGCGCGCCGAACACGCCCGACAGCGCGACACAGACCGCAACCAGCGATGACGAGCCAGAGCGACGCACGGAGTACCGGTACAACGATGACACAACGGCAGCGTGTTCCGTAGGGGGCGCTGGCGGGCGGTCGATTCGCCGGCGGCTCACCGGGCCGGCGGCCGCGCGAGCACGACCCACGGCGGACCGAGCGACTCCGCGAAGCGCGCCAGCGCGTCGAGCGTCACCCCCGCGGCGCGGAGGCGGGCCGCAGGCTCGCGCTCGAGCGAACGACGGATCGCCACAGGCTCGACGCCCCACGCGCGGGCGCACGCGACAGCCATCAGCGCAGCGCTCCGAGAGGCGTCCTGCGACGGGCCAACGCCCGAGACGAACCGTGTCGGCCGCGTCGGACACCGAGACAGCGCGTAGGCCCTCGCGTCTCTGTCGTCGATGACGCAACGTTCGCCGCGGCCGATCCGGGCCCACGGAAGCGTGACGCGGGCGGCATCGGGGGCGCTGACCGCGGCCGCGCTCGCCGCGACCTCGGTCGAGACGCGCTCGACGAGGTCGAGCACGCCGTCGTGATTGACGTCTTCCGCTGCAAATTCACTGGATTCGTGCAGCCGTCCCTGTCTCGACACCGAGCATCGAAGCCCTGCGATGGCGTCACGGCCGCGCTCGGCGCTCGGCGTTGGCGTCGCGATCGGAGCGCGCGTGATCGTTGTTGTCTCCGCGTCCGCGGGGCTTGGTTCTGTGGGTCGCGCGCGCACGCCGCTGTCGGCGGTCGCGCGTGGAGCGCCAACCGGGCTGTCGCATGCAGCGAGCAACGCGAGCACGACGAGCGCGCGTCGCGCGATGGTGGGTCGAGGGATCGAAGCCATCGCGCACGAGCATGGCACGCGCGGCTCACGACGAACCACACGCGCGATTCACCCCCCCGTCGTCGTGTCCCCCTCAGGCGCTCAGTCGATCACTGCGCGGCGGGGTTGCTCTCGCCGCGCGGGGCGCGACGGCGCGGCGCTGCTTCGTGCTCGCTCTGCTCGTCGGCCGTGACGACCTCGAGGCGCTTGTACGCTCCGAGACCCGTTCCGGCAGGGATCAGGCGGCCCATGATGACGTTCTCTTTGAGGCCGCGGAGATCGTCGACCTTGCCCGAGATCGCCGCCTCGGTGAGCACCTTGGTCGTCTCTTGGAAGGAGGACGCCGAGATGAACGAGTCGGTGCTGAGCGAGGCCTTGGTGATTCCGAGCAAGAGCGGCTCGGCCATCGCGAACGAGCCCTGAACGGCGAGGCGGACCTTCTGGACCTCCTCGGCGATCGCGCCGTCCGCCGCGTGCTTGCGGCCCACGTCGTCGAGACGATCGTTGAGCAGCGGGAGCATGTTTTCGAGGGTGACCTTGTCGTCGGTCGCGCGACGGATCGCGTCGGTCACGCCCGAGTTCTTGACCTTGCCCTCTTCGATCATGCGACGAAGGACCTTGCGGGCAGCGCGAAGGTTCTCGTGCTCGAAGCGCCAACGCTCGACCTGCTCGTCCACCAAGAAGTCCGTCTCGCCCACGCTGGTGACGCGGACGCGGCGGAGCATCTGGCGAATGATGCTCTCGATGTGCTTGTCGTTGATGGCGACGCCCTGCAGACGATAGACCTGCTGAATTTCGTTCAGCAGCCACGCCGCGAGGTCCTTCTCGCCCTTCACGCGCAAGATGTCGTGCGGGTTGACGGGGCCGTCCATCAAGGGCTCGCCCGCGTGCACGAAGTCGCCTTCGCGCACGATGAGCTGCTTGCTCCTCGGGATGAGGAACTCCTGGACCGGGACGCCACCGTCCGCCGGCGCCGGCGGCGTGATCGCAGCCGAAGCCTTCTTGCCCTTCTTCTTGCCCTCTTCGGGCTCGATCGGCGTGTTCAAGAACGCTTCCATGCCGCGCGGAACGATGAAGACCTGGCGCTTGCCCTTGGTCTCCTTTCCGAACTTCACGTAGCCGTCGATCGGCGAGATCACGGCGGCGTCCTTGGGCTTGCGCGCTTCGAAGAGCTCGGCGACGCGGGGAAGACCGCCGGTGATGTCCTTGGTCTTGCTCGCTTCGCGCGCGATCTTCGCGATGATCTCGCCCGCCTCCACGCTCGCGCCGTCTTGCACCGTGATCACGGCGTTCGGCGGGAGCTGGTAGCGGCCATCGATCCCGTGCGAGGTCTTCTTCACCTCTTTGGTGCCCGGCTCGACGATCTCGATACGCGGACGGAGGGCGCCCTTCTTGGCTTCCTTCACGACCTTGTTCGAGATGCCCGCGTCCGAGATCTTCTCTTCGAAGGTCTCGCCTTCCTTCAAGTCCGCGTAGCGGATGATGCCCGCGAGCTCGGTGAGGATCGGGATCGACGCCGGATCCCACTCGGCGAGCTGCGTGTTCGGCCCGACGTGCTCGCCGTCCTTCACCTTCAGCGTCGCGCCGTAGACGAGCTTGTAGCGCTCGCGCTCGCGGCCCGTTCCGTCGACGATCACGATCTCCGCGTGACGGTTCATCACGACGGAGGTCTTGTCCTTGCGCTCGACGAGCTCGACCTTCTCGAGCTTCACGCGCCCTTCGACGCGGTTGTTGAGCGCGCTGGCCTTGGCGCCGCCGACCGCCGTTCCACCGATGTGGAACGTGCGCATCGTGAGCTGCGTACCCGGCTCACCGATGGACTGCGCGGCGATGATGCCGACCGACTCACCGATGTTCACGAGGTAGCCGCGCGCGAGGTCGCGGCCGTAGCACATCGCGCAGATGCCGCGCTTCGCCTGGCACGTGAGCACCGAGCGAATCGTGACCTCTTCGATGCCCGCGTCCACGATCTTGCGGACCGAGTCTTCGTCGAGGTCCACCGTCGCGGGGACGAGCACTTCGCCCGTCTGCGGGTCGATCACGGGCTCGAGCGTCACGCGTCCGAGGATGCGGTTGCCGAGCGCCTCGATCACTTCGCCGTTCTCTTCGAGCTTGGTCATCTTCAAGCCGTCGAGCGTCTGGCAATCGAACTCGGTGATCGTCGCGTCCTGCGCCACGTCCACGAGACGACGGGTGAGATATCCCGAGTTCGCGGTCTTGAGCGCGGTGTCGGCGAGACCCTTACGAGCGCCGTGCGTCGAGATGAAGTACTGGAGCACCGAGAGACCCTCGCGGAAATTCGCGGTGATCGGCGTCTCGATGATCTCGCCCGAGGGCTTGGCCATAAGGCCGCGCATTCCAGCCAGCTGACGCATCTGCTGCACGCTTCCGCGCGCGCCCGAGTCAGCCATCATGAACACGCTGTTGAACGACGGAACGCGGCGGATCTTGCCCGTCTTGGGATCGGGCACGTCGTCGCCACCGATCTGCGCCATCATGGCCTTGGTCACGTTGTCCGCGACCTCCGCCCAGATGTCGACGACCTTGTTGTAGCGCTCGCCGTCGGTGATCACGCCTTCGTTCAGCTGATCGACGACCTTGGCGACCTTCTCTTGCGCGTCCTTGATGAGCTGAGCCTTCACCTCGGGGATGCGCATGTCGTCCATGCACACGGAGACGCCCGCGCGCGTCGAGTACTCGTACCCGAGCGAGCGCAGACGGTCCGCGAGGAGCACGGTCGCCTTGTTTTTGTGTGCGCGGTAGGTCGCGTCGATGAGCGCCGAGAGCGCCTTCTTGTCCATCGTCTTGTTGACGAGGTCGAAGGGGAGCGCCTCTTCGGCGCCGAGCGTCTCTTGGAGGCTCTCGGCGAGCAGCACGCGGCCGACGGTGGTCTCGACGCGGCTCGTCGAGTTCTCACCCTGCGCGGGCTTGCCGTTCTCCTTCACGATCGCGCGGTTGATCGCGTCGAAGTTGGGCTTGTACTGGAAGTCGCCCTCCTTCAAGCGCGTGTCGCCGCCGTCGGTGACGCGGATGCCAGGAACACGCACCATCACCGTCGCGTGGAGCTCGACTTCTTTCGAGTCGAACGCCATGCGGACTTCGGCCATGTTCGAGTAGACGCCGCGCACCTTGTCGGCGCCCTTGGCGTCCTTGTCGTACGAGCCCCGGGCGAACTCGCGCGGACGGGTCATGTAGTAGAGCCCGAGCACGATGTCCTGCGACGGGTTGATGATGGGCTTACCCGACGCCGGCGAGAGGATGTTGTTCGTGCTCATCATGAGCACGCGCGCTTCCATCTGCGCCTCGACCGACAGCGGAACGTGCACCGCCATCTGGTCTCCGTCGAAGTCCGCGTTGAAGGCCGTGCAGACCAGCGGGTGAAGCTGGATCGCCTTGCCTTCGATGAGCACCGGCTCGAACGCCTGGATGCCCAAGCGGTGCAGCGTCGGCGCGCGGTTCAAGAGCACAGGGTGCTCGCTGATGCACTCTTCGAGGATGTCCCAAACCTCGGGACGCTCCTTCTCGACGAGCTTCTTCGCGCTCTTGATGGTCGGCGCGAGGCCGCGCTCTTCGAGCTTGTTGTAGATAAACGGCTTGAAGAGCTCGAGCGCCATCTTCTTGGGAAGACCGCACTGGTGGAGCTTGAGCGTCGGGCCGACGACGATGACCGAGCGGCCCGAGTAGTCCACGCGCTTTCCGAGCAGGTTCTGGCGGAACCGTCCCTGCTTGCCCTTGAGCATGTCGCTCAACGACTTGAGCGGACGCTTGTTGGGACCGGTGATGGTCTTGCCGCGACGGCCGTTGTCGAAGAGCGCGTCGACCGCTTCTTGAAGCATGCGCTTCTCGTTGCGGATGATGATCTCCGGCGCGTTGAGCTCCTGCAGGCGCTTCAAGCGGTTGTTGCGGTTGATCACGCGGCGATAGAGATCGTTGAGGTCGCTCGTCGCGAAGCGTCCGCCGTCGAGGGGAACGAGCGGGCGCAGGTCCGGCGGCAGCACCGGGATCACCGTGAGCATCATCCACTCGGGACGATTCTGGCTCTCGCGGAAGCTCTCGATGACCTTCAGTCGCTTGGCGATCTTCTTGCGCTTGGCCTCGCTCGTCGCGTCGCGCATCTCCTGGCGGAGCTGCTCAGCGAGCGTCGCGACGTCCACTTGCTGCAGGAGCTCGAGGATCGCCTCGCCGCCCATCTTCGCTTGGATGCGATCGCTGTCGTACTCGTCGGTCAGGCGGTTGTAGGCGTCCTCCGAGAGGATGTCGCCCTTCTTCACCTTGTCCGCGAGCTTCTCGTGCACGGTCGTGACGACGAAGGCCTCGCAGTAGAGGATCTTCTCGAGGTCACGGAGGGTCATGTCGAGCACCGCGCCGATGCGGCTCGGCAGGCTCTTCAAGAACCAGATGTGCGCGACGGGCGTGGCGAGGTTGATGTGGCCGAGGCGCTCGCGGCGCACCTTCGACTGGATCACCTCGACGCCGCACTTCTCGCACACGATTCCACGGTGCTTCATGCGCTTGTACTTGCCGCAGTTGCACTCGTAGTCCTTCACCGGCCCGAAAATCTTCGCGCAGAAGAGTCCGTCGCGCTCGGGCTTGAAGGTTCGGTAGTTGATCGTCTCGGGCTTCTTGACCTCGCCGCGCGACCACTCGCGGATCTTCTCCGGAGAGGCGAGCGAGATGCGAATCGCGCTGAACGAAAGCGGGTCCTTGGGCTTCTCGAAGAAGCTGAAGATGTCCTTCACGTGAGTTCTACCTTTCTATTTCCTCGAGAAAGAATCACTCGGCTGCCGTGGGCTGATCGCCGGGCTGCCTGGCCACGCCGTCTTCGATGAGCTCGACGTTGAGGCAGAGCGCCTGCAGCTCCTTGACGAGAACGTTGAACGACTCGGGGATGCCCGGTTCGAGCGTGTAGTCACCCTTCACGATCGCCTCGTACATCTTCGTGCGTCCCTGCACGTCGTCGCTCTTGACCGTGAGGAACTCCTGCAGCGCGTACGCAGCGCCGTAGGCCTCCATGGCCCAGACTTCCATCTCACCGAGACGCTGGCCGCCGAACTGGGCCTTTCCGCCGAGCGGCTGCTGCGTCACGAGCGAGTACGGACCGATCGAGCGCGCGTGGATCTTGTCGTCCACCAAGTGGTGGAGCTTCAGGATGTACATCACGCCCACGGTGACATCCTGCTCGAAGGGCTCGCCTGTGCGGCCGTCGAACAAGATCGACTGCCCGCTCTTCGGCAGGTTCGCGAGGTCGAGCATCTTCTTGATCTCGGACTCGGGAGCGCCGTCGAACACGGGCGAAGCCGTGAACACGCCCGTGCGCAGCTTGCGCGCGAACTCGCGGACGCCGTCGGCGTCGAGCGACTCGATGAGCTTCTTCGTCGGCTTGTCCGCTTGAAACACCGACGCAGCGAGCTTCTTCACCGCGTCCGCAGGCGCGCCGGTCTCGACGAGCTCACCCAGCTTGATCCCGAGCTCGCGCGCGGCCCAGCCGAGGTGCGTCTCGAGCACCTGACCGACGTTCATACGCGACGGAACACCGAGCGGGTTCAGCACGATCTGCACGGGCTCTCCCGTGGGCAGATACGGCATGTCCTCTTCGGCCATGATGCGCGAGACGACGCCCTTGTTTCCGTGGCGGCCGGCCATCTTGTCGCCGACCTGCAGCTTGCGCTTGATGGCGATGTAGACCTTCACCATCTTGATCACGCCCGGCGGAAGCTCGTCGCCCTTGCTCAGGCGATCGACCTTCTCGGCGCAGTTCTTCTCGATGTTCGCGACGCGCTCGTCGAGCTCTTCGAAGGCCTCCTTCAAGACCTTCGCCTCGTCCGTGCTCAGCGGAACTTGCTTGAGCAGCGAGCGCGGCAGCGAGTCGAGCACTTCGTCCGTGAGCTTGGTGCCCTTGGCGAGGATGACCTTGCCCTTCTCGTCCTCGAGCTTTCCGGCCACGGTCTTGTTGAGCAAGAACCGGCGGATACGCGCGAGGTAGCTCTCTTTGACGATCTTGCTCTCGTCGTCGCGGTCCTTCTCGAGCTTGGCGCGCTCGTGATCTTCGATCTCCTTGGCGCGCTCGTCCTTCTGCTCGCTGCGACGCGCGAACACGCGCGCGTTGATCACGATGCCGGCGACCCCGGGCGGAACGCGCAGCGACGTGTCGCGCACATCGCCTGCTTTTTCGCCGAAGATCGCGCGAAGGAGCTTCTCTTCGGGAGAGAGCTGCGTCTCGCCCTTGGGCGTGATCTTTCCGACCAGGATGTCTCCCGGCTTCACTTCGGCGCCGATGCGGACGATGCCCGCCTCGTCGAGGTCCTTGAGGGCCTCTTCGCCGACGTTCGGGATGTCTCGCGTGATCTCTTCCTTGCCGAGCTTGGTGTCACGCGCGACGCACTCGAACTCCTCGATGTGGATGCTCGTGAAGATGTCGTTCGCGACGACCTTCTCGTTCACCAAGATCGAGTCTTCGAAGTTGTATCCGCCCCACGGCATGAACGCGACGAGGATGTTCTGTCCGAGCGCGAGCTCGCCGGTGTCCGTCGCCGGTCCGTCCGCGAGCACGTCGCCGACCTCGACCACTTCGCCGGGGCGAACGATCGGGCGCTGGTTCCAGCAGGTGTTCTGGTTCGAGCGCTGGTACTTCGTGAGGTTGTAGATGTCCGGCTCGTCGCCGCGCTTGCCTTCGGCGCGGATCACGATGCGCGCGGCGTCCGCGGTCTCGACGATTCCACGACGGCGCGCGAGCACGCACACGCCCGAGTCGTGCGCCACTTGGCCTTCGAGGCCCGTGCCGACGAACGGCGCTTCCGTACGAACGAGCGGAACCGCCTGGCGCTGCATGTTCGCGCCCATGAGCGCGCGGTTCGCGTCGTCGTGCTCGAGGAACGGGATCAACGCCGCCGCGACGCTCACGAGCTGAAACGGCGAGACGTCCATCAACGTCACCTGATCGGGCGTGACGAGCTTGTACTCGCCGTTGTGCCGCGCAGAGACGAGCAGCTCGGTGAGCGTGCCCTTCTCGTCGCGCACGGCGGTCGCCTGACCGATGTACTGGTTCTCTTCTTCGAGCGCCGAGAACCAGTTCACGGTCTCGGTCACGATGCCGCCCTTCACGAGGCGGTAGGGCGTCTCGACGAAGCCGTACTCGTTGACGCGCGCGAAGCACGAGAGCGACGCGATGAGACCGATGTTCGGACCTTCGGGCGTCTCGATCGGGCAGATACGACCGTAGTGCGTCGTGTGAACGTCGCGGACCTCGAAGCCGGCGCGCTCACGCGTGAGTCCACCGGGCCCGAGCGCGCTCAAGCGACGCTTGTGCGTCACTTCGCTGAGCGGGTTGGTCTGGTCCATGAACTGCGAGAGCTGCGAGCTGCCGAAGTACTCCTTCACAACGGCGCTGACGGGCTTCGCGTTGATGAGGTCGTGCGGCATCAGCGTGTCGAGCTCGGGCGAGATCGACATGCGCTCTTTGATCGCGCGCTCCATGCGCACGAGGCCGATGCGGTACTGGTTCTCGAGCAGCTCGCCCACCGCGCGAACGCGGCGGTTGCCGAGGTGGTCGATGTCGTCCGTGCCCTTGCCGGTGTTCTTGACCTCGATGAGGTGCTTGATCGTCTGCTGGATGTCCTCGTTGGTCAGCACCGACTTGTCGAGCGGCGGCTGCTTGTCGACGGGGCGATCCTTGTAGAACTTGTAGTTGAGCTTCAGCCGGCCGACCTTCGACAGGTCGTAGCGCTCGGGGTTGAAGAACAAGTTCTCGAGCAGCTTCGCCGCTTCTTTCGGCTCGGGAATGTCGCCCGGACGAAGCTTGCGATAGATGTCGATCTGCGCCGCGACGGTGTGTCCGTACTGACGAACGAGGCCCGCCATCGGGCCCTCCGGGTCGTCGTAACGATCGGCGACGACGGTGTCGCGCAGGTACGGCCCGACCGTTCCCTCCGTGAAGAGAACCTTGAACGCGTCGATCTTCGCCTTGCGAAGGAGCTCGAGCTTGGGCTCGGTGATCACTTCGTTGACGCCGACGATCACTTCGCCGGTCTCGGGGTCGATCACGTCCGCGGCGGCGACGCGCGAGATCACGCCTGCCGCGTCGATCTCGATGCGGTCGATCTTCGCGTCGCGCAGCTTCTTGATCGCGGGCTTCGTGAACTTCGCGTCGCGACGAACGAGCACTTCATTGGTGCCCGGCATCAAGATCTCTTGCGTGGCGCGCTGGCCCGCAAGGATCTCGAACTCGATCGACTTCGAGAGCTTGTTGCCCTTCTGCAGGTAGATCGTCTCGGTCTTGTAGAAGTAGTTGAGGATGTCTTCCGCCGAGTACCCGAGGGCGCGCAAGAGCACCGTCGCGTGGAGCTTTCGGCGACGATCGATGCGGACGTAGATGATGTCCTTCGGGTCGAACTCGAAGTCGAGCCACGATCCGCGGTACGGGATCACGCGCGCCGAAAAGAGGTTCTTGCCCGACGAGTGCGTCTTGCCCTTGTCGTGATCGAAGAACACACCCGGCGAGCGGTGCAGCTGCGAGACGACGACGCGCTCGGTGCCGTTGATGATGAACGTCCCCGTGTCCGTCATCAGCGGGATCTCGCCGAAGTAGACCTCCTGCTGCTTGATGTCGCGCACGTCGCGCTCGCCGTTGGCGTTGGGCGCTTCGTACGTGATCAGCTCGATCGTGACCTTGATCGGCGCCGCGAAGGTCATGCCGCGCTGGCGACACTCGTCCACGTCGTACTTGGGCTTCTCGAGGGCGTACTCGCGAAACACGAGCTCGGCGCTCTCGTCGAAGCTCTTGATCGGAAACACCGACTGAAAGACGCCCTGAAGCCCGAAGTCCTTGCGATCCTTCGGATCGACATCGGCCTGCAAGAACTTCTCGTACGACGCCTTCTGAATCTTGATGAGATTCGGGACGGAAAGGATCTTCTCGATCCGTCCGAAATTGCGTCGCGCGCGGTAGTTGCTCTGAATCGTCGCCATGGATCCTCTCTGCGCGAGTTCGGCGAGAGGGCCGCGTAGCGTGACGCGAGCGCGAGTGAGCAACCGTGCTGCCTCGATCTCGGCGCCCCTTCATCGGGCGTTTCGAGATCGCTGCGGCGCGCCGGTGCCGTTCGGAGTAGTATGACTCGGACGATCGGTCGGGCGACTGTGACTGCGGTTGTCCCGCGTTCGACGCTTCGGCTTCGGCCTCTCGTCTCCTCCAGTGGGGCTACTACCTCACTCGTCGTTGCATCGAAACGACTGCAACTCGAGCGAGGGAGCGGCCTTCTAGCCCATGCGCTGTCCCGGCGCAAGCCCCCCTGGCCCGATCCTTGCCGGGCCGGCCCCTGCCTCGAAGTCATATCTCACCCAACACACTCAAATGTCTGAAGAAAACGACGATCGGTCCCGCGATGACGAGCGGTTCAAGTGGCAGCTCATCTCGGTGCTGTTCAGCTCGCAACCGCTGACGCCCTCGCTCGCGAGGGTGCTCTTCGACGCCGCGTGGGACCTGTACCGAACGGACACGGGCAGCGCCGTCATCAAAGCGCCCCTCGTCGAAGGTCGCATCGAGAACCTCCGCAAGGACATGCTCCTCGGCACCGTGGGCGGACCCTCGTTCGAAGCCACGATCGACACCGAGCGCGGCCACGGCACCGTGCGCTTTCTCATCACGCGCCAGGGGCTCGAGTTCATGGCCGAGCAGATCCCGTCGCGCCAACAGAACTGAGCGCGCCCCGCACGCGCACACACACAATCAAGAACAGCCCGCGTGCGGCGCGATCGCGGCGGGAGAAAAACAGAGAGGCGACACTTCGCTCGCCATCGCTCTCGGCGATGGGTCTGCGCGGTGTCGCCTCTCGTTCGTCGCCAGTCAAAAGCTCAGTGATCGCTCACCGCGCTCGCGCCCGCGACGCACCCTACTACTTGAGGGTGACTTGGGCGCCGGCGCCCTCGAGCTTCTTCTTGATGTCCTCGGCCTCAGCCTTGGCGATGTTCTCCTTGAGGACCTTCGGCGCGCCCTCGACGAGAGCCTTCGCCTCGCCCAGGCCGAGGCCGGTGATCTCGCGGACAACCTTGATGACGTCGATCTTCTTCGCGCCAGCGCCGGTGAGCTCGACGGTGAACTCCGTCTGCTCGACCTTCGCCTCGGCCGCAGGCGCCGGAGCGGCATTGCCGCCGCCGCCGCCGAAGGAGATGCCTTCGAGGCCGAGGGCCTTCTTGAGCTCGGCCGCGAGGTCCGCCGCCTGCTTGAGGGTGAGCTTGCTGATCGTGTCGACGAGCTGCTGCGTTTCCATAGTCGAAATCTCCTGTTGAACTCTCTTGAAACTTTGTGTGGGTAATCAGAGTCCCTCTGTCGTGCGCGGGGACTCGGGGTGCGCGGTCAGCCCGTCTTTCCCTCGGCCTCGAGCTTGGCCACGTGGGCCTCGAGGAGGGCGACGATCATCAAGCCTGGAGCCACGAGGGACGTGTACAGCTCTGCGCCCGGAGCGAGCAGCATGCCGTACAACTGCGCCTGCGTTTCCTTCAGTCCCGGGACCTTCGACAGTGCCTCGGCCTCGATGAGGTCACCGGACAGCATGCCGGTCTTGACCTTGAGTCCCTTGACCTTGTCTCCGTGATCCTTCTGGAACTTCAGGATGATCTTGGCCGCCGCGCCCGGGTCCTCGTAGGACCAGGCGACGCCAGTCATCCCGCGGAGGGACGCGTGCGCCTTCGTGCTGTTCTTGCGGTCGGGCGACAAGTCGCCGACCAGCTTCGAGTACGCCGAGTCCTTGATGGCGTGACGAATGACCGTGTTCTTGACGACGCGGTACTCGATCTTCGCCTTCTTGAACTCGCGGCGCAGCTGGCTGACGAAACCAACCGACAGACCCTTGAAGTCCACCAGGGCCACCGAGATGGCCTTGTCGAACTTGCCCTTGATTTCCGCGATCGCTGCGGTCTTCTCAGCGCGGTTCATCTCAGGTCTCCTCCGTCTTGGCCGCGGTGAACGCCGCCGTGTCGACCTTCACGCCAGGGCCCTGCGTCGTCGAGAGCGTGATGCTCTTGAGGTACGTGCCCTTGGCGCTCGGGGGCTTGGCGCGCACGAGCGCGTTGACGAGAGCGTTCGCGTTTTCGCGGATCGCGTCGGCCGTGAAGCTCGCCTTGCCGAGACGCGCGTGCACGATGCCCGCCTTCTCGACGCGGTACTCGACCTTGCCGCCCTTCGACTCGCGCACGGCGTTCGACACGTCGAACGTCACCGTGCCGACCTTCGGGTTCGGCATGAGGCCGCGGGGTCCGAGGACCTTACCGAGCTTTCCGACCTGACCCATCATGTCCGGCGTGGCAATGACGCGGTCGAAGTCGAGGAAGCCTTCGGCCACCTTTTGCACGAGGTCCTCGGCGCCGACATGGTCGGCTCCTGCGGCCTGCGCGTCCTTCGCCTTGTCACCCTTCGCGAACACGAGCACGCGCACGGTTTGACCCGTGCCGTGCGGCAGCACGATGGCGCCACGAACCATCTGATCGGCGTGCTTCGGATTCACTCCGAGTCGCACGGCGATCTCGACGGTCTCGTCGAACTTCGCCTTCGCGCCCTTCTTCACGAGCTGCGCTGCCTCGTCGAGCGAGTAGCGCTTCGCGGTGTCGACCTCTTTGATGATCGACTGGCGCCTCTTGGAGATCTTCGCCATTCATTCCTCCTGCGGTCCAGCGTTGCGACCGTCGCTCGTCGCGACGGGCGCTTCACCAGCCCTGCCACCGCAGCTCTCCGCACCATTGCGAGGACGCCGACGGTGGTCCAGAACGCTCGCGCGAACTTCTCTGCGACGAGCCGAGCGATCCGACGCGCGAGCGTCCCGGGTTCGCTCGACTCCCTCACCGCGCTCGTCGCAACGGTGAAGGGTCGCAGATGAAACCTTCAGCCCTCGATCTCGATGCCCATCGAGCGAGCGGTGCCCATGATCATCTTCTTGGCCGCCTCGAGGTCGTCGCAGTTGAGATCGGGCATCTTCTGCTTCGCGATCTCGACGACCTTCGACATCGGCAGCTTGCCGATCTTGTCGCGGTTGGGCTTCGCGCTCCCCTTGTCCTTGCCGAGCGCCTTCACGAGCAGCACCGACGCGGGCGGGGTCTTGAGCTCGAACGTGAAGCTCTTGTCCGAGAAGACCGTGATGATGACGGGGATTGTGATTCCCTTCTGGTTCGCGGTCTTCGCGTTGAAGTCCTTGATGAACATCGGGATGTTCACGCCCGCGGCACCGAGAACGGGACCGATGGGGGGGCCGGGCTTCGCTTCGCCGCCGGGCGCCTGGATCTTGACCTGACCAACAACCTTCTTCGCCATGATCGTCCTCGAACTGAGTTCCCCGTCACGAACGGGGGCGGCCGTTTACCGCAAATTTGATTCGTGTCCAAGCCCCCCCGTGCACTTTCTTCTGCGACCCTCGGATCGCGCCGCGCGGAGCGCTGGAGCTCCGGTACGCGGTCGCGTCGGGATTCACCAGCAAATCGCGCGAACGACGCGTCGTCGAGCTACGCGGTGATCTTCTCGACCTCGTTGTATCCGAGCTCGACCGGCGTCGGCCGACCGAAGATGGGAACGATGACCTTCACCTTCTGACGGTCCGCCTTCACTTCTTCGACGGTGCCCGAGAAGTTCGCGAACGCGCCAGAGACCACGCGAACCTGATCGCCCACGTCGAAGTGCGCGCGCACCGCGGCGGGAGAAGTGCCCTTCTCCATCTGGTCGACGATCGCCTGGATCTCTTTGTCCTTCACGGGCGTCGGGTTCTGATCGCCGATGAAGCCGGTGACCTTCGGCGTCTCCTTCACGAGGTGCCACGTCTGCTCGTTCATCTCCATCTGAACGAACACGTAGCCCGGATAGAAGCGGCGCTTCTCGGTGCGGCTCTTGCCATTGCGGTTGACCTGCACCTCCTCGCTCGGAACGAGGATTTCGCCGAACAACTTCTGCATGCCAGCGTTCTTGATCCGCTCTTGCAAGCTGGATTTCACCTGGCCCTCGAAGCCGCTGTACGCCTGAATGATGTAGTAGCGCATCGCCATGGGGGGAGCCCCGTTCACCTTCGCGCCGCCCTCGTTGGAGCGGCGAGTCTCACGGATTTTCGCAGGAGAAGCATCGCCTCTCGGACCGCGCGCGGACACCGCGCACGCCCCGTCGACGAACCACGTCCCGTGCGAGGGACGCGGTTTCTAGCACGCTCGCCACGACGCTGTCACGCGCCCCCAGCGTGTGTCGCCTCAGAAATCCACCCCCTCCGCTGCGCCCCGTGGTCGAGAGGCGCTCAGCGCCCCGCGATCACTTGATGATCCACTCGGTGATCGCGCCCCAGAAGCGATCCATGAAGAAGATCACGCCCGCGGCCACGATCGACGTGACGAGCACGATGAACGTCGCCGTTTGCGTCTCTTGCTTGGTCGGCCACGACACGGCCGCGAGCTCGTCGATGATCTCCTTCGAAATCGTGCGGAAGCGCTCGTTGCGCCACGCCCACACGACCGCGACGAAGCCCGCCACCACGCCGATCAGCGTCGCGATCGCGTCGTGTCCCTCCCACACGCGCTCGACGATGTTGTGAACCAGCCACGCGACAATGACTCCGCCCACGAAATAGCTCGTGTACAGGTACTTCTGGACGCCGAGCTGGAGCGATTGAGTGCGCGTATCCGTCTGCGTAGACAAGGCGAAGGCTCCTGAAACGCGACGCGCGCGATCGACGAACCCTGGCTCGCTTCTCGTGTCGCGGTTCGACTTGAAACCAAGGGTCACATCCGCGTGTGACCCGACGTGACATCGATTGTTGCACGGGACGAGGGACTCGAACCCACGACCTGCGGATTTGGAATCCGCTGCTCTACCGACTGAGCTAGTCCCGTAATGTGTGAACCTGTTTCACTTCGTCTCGACGTGCAGCGTGTGGGCGCCGCACGTCTTGCAAAACTTCTTGAGCTCGACCGCTTTCGCGTCGGGCCGACGGGCCCTCGAGGTCTTGTAGTTTCGCGAGCCGCAAGCGCTGCAAACCAACGTCACTGCGATTCGATCACTCTTCGACCCCATGGGTTCGTCCGAAAGGGAGCGGTCATGTAGCGCGTCCGGCGCGGTTCGTAAAGAGCCGCGAGCAGCTCTCGTGCGGCTCGCGGTAGATTTCGCACGCGAACGCGTGGTCGCAGAGGGCGGTGACGGCCTGTTCGTGGCCATCACCGCTCCCTCTGCGACAACCGTCGTCGGGCTCGATCTATTCGACGAGCGCGACGACCGAGCCGGCGCCGACCGTTCGACCGCCTTCGCGGATCGAGAAGCGCGTGTTCACGTCGACGACCACGGGGCTGACGAGCTCGACCTCGACGCGGACCGTGTCTCCGGGACGCGCGAGCTCGGCGCCCTCGAGGAGGGTCACCGCGCCCGAGACGTCCGTCGTGCGCACGAAGAACTGAGGCTGGTACCGCGAGGCGAACGGCGTGTGTCGTCCGCCCTCTTCCTTCGTGAGCACGTAGAGCTCAGCGACGAAGCGCTTTCGCGCCTTGGCGCTGCCGGGCGCCGCGAGGACCGCGCCGCGCTCGACCTCGTCGCGACGCACGTTGCGCAAGCAGAGCCCGGTGTTGTCACCAGCCCTCGCGCAGTCGAGCGTCTGCTTGAAGGTCTCGACGCCCGTGACCGTCGCCGTCCGCGTCGCGCTGTTCGCGATGAGCTCGACGACGTCGCCGACGCGAACCGTTCCGCGATCGACGACGCCCGTCACGACCGTGCCGACGCCGCGGATCGAGTGAACGCCCTCGACCGAGAGAAGAAACGGGCCGTCCACGTCGCGCACCGGATCGGGGATCGTCGTGTCGAGCGCCTCTGCGAGCGCCACGATCGACTCTTCCCAACGCGCGTCGCCGCGCAGCGCCGGAAGCGCCGCGCCGCGAACGACGGCGCACTCGTCTCCAGCGAACCCGACCTTCTCGAGGAGCTCGCGCGCCTCGATCTCGACGAGGTCGACGAGCTCTTGGTCCTCGACGGCGTCGCACTTGTTCACGAACACCACCATCGAGCGAACGCCCGACTGCCTCGCGAGCAACACGTGCTCTCGGGTCTGCGGCATGATCGAGTCGAGCGCAGACACCACGAGGATCGCGCCGTCCATCTGCGCCGCGCCGGTCATCATGTTCTTGATGTAATCAGCGTGGCCCGGACAATCGACGTGAGCGTAGTGGCGTCTGGGCGTCTCGAACTCGGCGTGCCCAGCGGCGACCGTGAGCGTCTTGGTCTCGTCGCGAACGATGCCGCCGCGCGCGATGTCTCCGTAGCCTTTGACGGCGTACGAGAAGCCATAGCGACGGCTGAGCACCGCGCTCAGCGCGGCGGTCACCGTGGTTTTGCCGTGGTCGATGTGCCCGATCGTTCCGACGTTGACGTGGGGCTTGGTGCGGTTGAAACGCTCCTTCATCATGGGAGCTGCTCCTGCGATCCGCGCGCAAGACGCAGGACCGCGCCGCCCGATCGCCCCAATGCGCGAGCTGTGCGCGACCCCATCGCCTCCGCGACGTGCGCGACAACACCGCAGCTACGACTGGCATCGTGCTCGATCACCGTTGATCGAACGCCAGCTTCGCGTCGGTGCGCCGATGTGTTCGACGCACGAACAGACGTTCGCGCGCCGGAGTGTCACCGCCGTTGCACCCCTCGTCGTCACCGAGCGCTCGATCGAGCGCCGCAGGACGAGGACGATCCCGCCGCACACACATTCAAGTGTGCTCGTCGGTCTCATCCGTCGACGACGCGAGAGCACTCCCCCCTCGCGGTCATCGAATCGTTGGAGCCCACCATGGGGATTGAACCCACGACCTCTTCCTTACCAAGGAAGTGCTCTACCACTGAGCTAGGTGGGCGGCGGCTATGTGGAGCGGGAGACGGGATTCGAACCCGCGACATTCAGCTTGGAAGGCTGACGCTCTACCAACTGAGCTACTCCCGCGTTGGCAGATTGTGAGAGAAAAACCTCGAAGAGATCTTGGTGGAGAGTGGTGGATTCGAACCACCGTAGGCATAAGCCGGCAGATTTACAGTCTGCTCCCTTTGGCCGCTCGGGCAACTCTCCATACTTTTCACGCGAGCACTACGGGAGCTGCTGCGCGCTGCATTTTCAGGGCTGGCGACGGGACTTGAACCCACAACCACCAGTTTACAAAACTGGCGCTCTACCGATTGAGCTACGCCAGCAGCTCGCTCGTGAGGGCCCCGCCTACTAGCCCCGCGCAGGGGGCGTGTCAAGCGTTGATCTTCAATGATGTTCAGCGCCGACGCACGAGCGTCGCGCCTGCGTCCGCGCTCGATGCGCCGCTCGCCGCGACGGAGCTGTCCGCGGAAGCGTCGGTGATCGATGCGTCGCTCGGCGCGCCCGCGTCTGCGCTCGAGACCGCGGTCGATGCGGCAGTGCACTCGGGCGACCGGCGGTAGAGCTCCGGGCCCGGTCCGCGCAAGACGAACTGCTGGATCTCGTCGAGCTGCGCCTGCGCGCGCTGCACCCACGCGTTGTCGGCGATCGCGTTGCGTCGAGCCATTCCGATCGTGGCCTCGAACGCGCGAAGCGAGCCCTGCAAAAGCGGCCGTAAGTACCGGTTGTTCGCCGTTCGATCACGGTAGACCCGAATCACGGGCTCGTCCCAATCGCACGGAAGCTGCGCGCCGACGATAGACAACCACAGCGAGCGATACATCTCGCCGATCGAGAATCCCGCGGCCGCGGACCAGTGGGGGTTTCCGACGCGAATGGCGTCGTTGTAGAGGACGTGCGCGTGCAAGACGTGCTGAATACGTCGTTGGACTGCGAGATCGATCACACTCATGTCCGTCTCGTCGACGCGCACGGTGATTGCGGCACCCTCGAGTCGCGAGACCTCGCCCAACACGAACCGCGCTTGCGCGATGTACGTGTCGTCTCCGAGCGCGGCCACGGCCTCGGCCGTTGGAACGAGCGAGACCGCGTCCTGCGCCGCGCGCGTCGCTCCTGCGCGATCGCCGAGCGCGAGCCTCGCTGCGGCCTGACGACCGAGCGCCTCGACGCGATCGATCAGCGCGATCTGCGGGATCGTGAGCACGCGATCGGTCGCCGTGACGATGTCGTTCGCGCGATTGGCGGTCTCGCTCACCGCCGCGACGCGAAACCACGCGTCCCGCGCGAGGTCGTTGTTGCCGCCTGCGGACGCGCGGGTCGCGGCTTCGTTGTACGCGGCGATCGCTTCGGCGTGTCGACCCGCGGCTTGATGCGCTTGCCCGATGTTGAAGTGCGCCGCGGGGACGAGCGGAGAGCTCGGAAACTCCGTGGCCAATCGAGAGAAGTCGGCGATAGCCTCGTCGAACCGCCGCGTTTGCAGCGCCGTCGAAGCGCGCTCGAAGAGGAGGCGCGCGTCGTAGGCGTCGCCCGTTCCGTCGGGGCGTCCGACGACGCGAAACTCTGTTCCTTGAACGAGGCGATTGCGGCCGTTGTTCGAGCTCTGCGCGGGTGTTGTCGTGCGCGTCCCGTTCGTGGTCGCGCAGGCGCTCAACGAGGCGACGAGAACGAACGCGGCGATCGAGCGATAGGTCATCGAGGACTCCTGCACCGGACGGGCGGTGTAACCCGACCGATGGGGGACGGGCTTTGGATATTTCAACAGCGAGCGTCGGTCGGGACGTGCGACTGCGACAATCGTCGCTGCTCGTCGGTTCCGGTGACGGGCGAAGGTTGTGGTACCCCTCATCGCCGCCGTGAGCGACGAGGCCGTCCTATTGGGAGTCGACGAGAACGGGCTGGGCTCGCGGCTCGGACCCATGACGATCACGGCCGTTCGCGTTGTCGTCGATCGCGCGCGCCTCAAGGACCGCGCCGCGATGCGCCGCGCCGTGGCTCGCGCCGATATCGGCGACTCGAAGGAGCTATGCGCGCACGGAAGCATGGCCGACACCGAGGGCGCCGTGCTCGCGCTCCTCGAGCGTCACACCGGCGCAAAGCCCCGCTCGCTCACGGAGTTCGCCGCCCTCACGACGATCGAAACCGACGAGGAGCTCCGGCGCGATTGTCCCGACGGGGAGGCGCCCCGCGTGTGCTTCGACGACGCAGTAGCGCTTCCCGCGTTCGGGCCAGGCCCGACGAGCGAGCACTACGAGACCGCCGAGCGCCTCGCGAACAAGGGCTTCGAGCTCGACGCCGTTCGCGTGTCCGTCCAGTGCGCGGGCCGCATCAACGACGCGAAGGCGAAGGGCCGATCGAGGATGGACCTCGACCTCGACGCGATGCTCTCGCTCGTGTCGGCGCTCGCGGTCCCAGGCCGATCGGTCGACGCGTCCCTCGGAAAAGTCGGCGCGCGCATGCGCTACCACGACGCGCTCGCGGCGCGCTTCGCGCTCGTTCGCACCGAGCTCGAGACCCGCGAGCGCTCGACCTACCACGTCTCAAACGTCGGAGCGCTCTCGTTCGTCATGGATGGAGACGCCACAGAACCCGCGATTTCGCTCGCGTCCATGATCGGCAAATACGCGCGCGAGCTTTGGATGCACCGCCACAATCGATACTGGACGAGCGCGGTCGAAGGCGCGTCGCCCGCCTCGGGCTACCACGACCCGGTCACGGCGCGGCTCGTCGACGCAACGGCCCTCGCCCGCAAGAAACTGCAGATCCCCGAGCGATGCTTCGAGCGATGACCCACGTTTTCAAGAGCGGAGCTTGCGTCGCGTGCGCGCTATTTGTCGCGCTCTCGCATACAGCGTGCTCGCGCCCTCCCCCGCCGCCGCGCGACAGCGGGAGGCCTGCGCCCGCGCTGACAGACGCGGCGCCCGACGCCGCGAGCGACGAGGACGAACCGAGCGACGCGGCCGTCATCGACGCTGCGCCCGAGGACACCGGCGCAGGACCGCGCCGCGTGGTCGTGACCTCCACCGGTGGAATCGTCTTGCACCGCCACGTCGTGCAGATGGCGCAGTCCTACCGCGAGATGGGCGGGCTCTCGTACATGCTCACGCGGATCGCGCCGATCATCACGCCGCGCGAGGTCGCGATCGTTCCGCTCGAGGGGCCGCTGTCGACGGCCGCGAGGCCGCCGTGGGTCGGGGACAACCCTGCTCTCGGCGGGCACCCGTGGATGGCGCGGCAGATCGCGCGCGTGGGCTTCGACGCGGTCGTGCTCGCGACCAACCACGCGCTCGACCAGCGGCCCGACGGGCTCGAGTCCACGATCGAAGCGCTCGATCAAGCCACACTCGGCGCGATCGGCGCGGGCCGCTCGGAAGAAGACGCGTACACGCCGTGGACAACCGAGCGCGACGGCGTTCGTGTGGCGGTGCTGGGATACACTGATCGATCTGCGTTTGCGCCGGGCGGCGCGGACGCGAGGGCGTTCGTCGCGCGAGAGCTCTCGCGGGTGCTCGACGCGGTTCGCGCAGCGCGAACGAACGCGGACATCGTCGTTGTGTGCGCGCACTGGGGACGCGATCGCAACCCCAACGCCAACGCCAATCAGCGATCGCTCGCGCGACGCTTCATCGACGCGGGCGCGGACCTCGTGCTCGGCGCGGGGCCTGCGGTGCTTCAGAGCGTCGAGCGGTTCACGTCGGATCGCGGGGACGCCGTCGTCGCGTTCTCGCTCGGGTCGCTGCTCTCGAACTTCGGAAGCGCGTGGCACAACGGCGTCGCCGAGCGACCGCTCAGCGATCCGATGGGCGTGATGTACGACCCGAAGACGCGCGACGGAGCGCTGTTGCGCGTGCAGTTCGAAGTGCCCGAGCCCGGTCGCGTCACGCTCGTGTCGATGAGCGCCGTGGCGACGTGGACCGTGAACTTCACGAGCGACCTGCACGTGGTTCCGATGCGCCACGCGGACGACCGAATCAGCCGCGAGAGGCTGCGCGCGGTGACCAACGCGCTCGGTCAAGCGGTGCGCGTTCGTCCGTAAATCCCCGGTCGATCAGTCGTAGACCTCGACGCCCGTCGCGTCGAACTCGATCTGCGCTTGCTGTCCCGTCGCGGCGCGAGCGCTCTCGTCGCACTCCGTGGGCGCGTGCGCGGCGACGATGGTCCCGACCATGGCCGAGCGCTTTCCGTTGACGTCGCGCGGGAGGAAGAAGCTGTGCCCGTGCATGCGCACGTGGGCCTGCGTCGATCCGTCGCGCATCTCCATCCAGCAGCCCATGTGCTGGCACACGGCCACGATCTGTCCCTCGACGCGGATGGTGTTGGTCCCGATCTGCGTGTGCGTTCGAAGGGCTTCGTCGAGCGTGATGCGCCGCGCGGTCGCCGCGAGGGGCTCGCCGAAGCGCCGCGTTCCACCTGGGGTCGCCGCTTGAGCGCGCGTCGGCGGCGCGAACTGAGGCTCGCCGTGGCCCGTGGGGTGCTCTGCCGGAGCCGCGTTGGCCGCGCGCTGTCCAGAGCCCTGCTGCTGCGCGGGCTGCGCGGGTTGCGTGGGCGGCGCGTTGGCGCGCGACTCGGCGCGCACTTGAGGAGCGGCGGGTTGAGGCTGCGAGCACCGCGGGAGTCCCGCGACGAGCACGCCGAACGAAAGCACAGTGACGAAGGTCGGGCGCATGCGAACTGGGCCATCGCTAGCACAATCGCCGCCCGAGCGCACCTCGCGCCCCCGGGCTCAAGGCTCGACGCGAAGCAGCCACTCCGGCGGGAGGCTCGACGCGAACGTGTCGCGCGCGGCGCGGACCTGCGCAGGATCGCGCGCGTCGAACGTGATGCGCACGGTGTAGCCCTCGTCGCCGTCACGAAACCGGGGGTAGCTCCCGATCCCGACGTCGGGATAGCCCGCGACGACCCGGTCAATCAGGGGCTTGAGCCGCGCTTCGTCCGCCGAGCAGAGCACGCTCTCGACGACGAACGCGCGCTCGGCGCCGGAGAGCACCGGGCGAAGCAGCTCGAGGTGCGCGCGAAACAACTGAGGAACGCCAGGCAATATGAATATTGAACCCAGTTTCAAGGCGGGCCACGGCGCCGGGTCACCCTCGCCATAGCACAGCTCCGTTCCCTCGACGACGGTGGCCATCCGCAGGTGATCGTCGGTGCAGCGCTCGGCGAAGTGCTCTCGCAGCGCGCGCTCGAGCGCGGGATGGCGGAGGGTCGTGCGTCCCAGCGCGAAGGCGATCGCGTCGATCGTGACGTCGTCGTGCGTCGGCCCGACGCCGCCGGAGGTGAACACGAGGTCGAAGCGCGTCGAGAGGGCGTTGAGCTCTTCGGCGATGGACTCGACGACGTCGGGGACGGTGACGATCCGCCGGAGCTCCACGCCGAGCGAACGGAGGAATTTCGCGAGGTCGTGGGAGTTGCTGTCGTGGATCTTCCCGGACAGGACCTCGTCGCCGACGACGAGCGCGGCCGCGGTGCGCGACATGGGTGCGGAGTGTACACTGCCGCCGTGATTGGACGGACTGTTGTCCTTTGTGCGCTCGCGATGTCGAGCGCGTGCGATCGACCTCCGACGCAGCGAGCTTCGGGCTCGCGCAGCGGCGAGGGCGAAGAAGCGCGCGACGCGGCGGCGCCAGACCCCGAGCTGGTTCGCTTCACGACGAGCGACGGGTGGCAGATCGTCGGCGACCTTCGCGTCCGACGCCGGGCGGGGCTCGCGGTGGTGCTCGTGCACCAGCTCTCATCCAACCGCGGCGAGTGGGCCGCGTTTGCGTCGCAGATTTCGGGCGCGCAGAGCGGCCGCAACGAAGGGACGATCAGCTCGCTCGCGATCGACCTGCGCGGCCACGGCGAGAGCATCACCGCGCCCGACGGGCTGACGCGTTGGCAGTCGTTCGGCAACAATCGTTCGCGCTGGGTGACGCTCGAGTACGACGTCGCCGCGGCGGTCGACTTCGTGCGTCAGCGCGTGGGCACGACGCGCATCGTGCTCGTCGCGTCGTCCATCGGCGGAACCGCGGCTGCGCTGTACGCCGCCCGCGCGGGGGCGCCCGTCGCGGGCATCGTGATGATCTCGCCGGGCATCGAGTACCGAGGCATCGACGTCGTCGCGCCGCTGCGCGAGTTTCTCGGCCGCCGCGGCCGCGTGCTGCTCATCACTGCGGCGGGTGACACGTACAGCGCGGACTCGACGCGCGACATCGAAGCAGGGCTCCGCGGCGACGCCGGGTCGAGCGTCGAGGTCGAGCGCTACGACAACGCGAGCGCGCACGGCGTCTCGCTCGGCGCGCAGGGCGTTCACCCGGAGATGTGGGCGAGGATCGAGCGCTTCGTCCGCGCGCTCGACACGCCACGACCGTAGACCTCGCGTCACCGAGCAAACTTTTTCGACGACTCGCCTTGACACTCCACGCGTCGGTAGATACAAGACCGCCCCGCTCGCCGCTCGGTGAGTGACACGAAGATCCATTCGGGGATCGTCTAACGGCAGGACGACGGATTCTGGCTCCGTCTATCTAGGTTCGAATCCTAGTCCCCGAGCCAGATCGCAGATCGAAGCATCGCAAGAGGCCAAGAGAAGCGCTCTGATACAGAAATGGTCCCATCGTCTAGTGGTTAGGACATCGGCCTCTCACGTCGGTAACACGGGTTCAAATCCCGTTGGGATCGCAAGCAAGGCCCCGAAGGAGTGAGAACTTCGGGAACAATCTCCGCCCCCTGCATCGAGGAGTCTTCCGAGGTGCCGGGGGCGGTGGTGTTTCTCCCAGTCGCCGTGCGGCCAGCTGGCAGTGTCGGCGAGCGCGCACGAGACAGTCGAGGCGCTCAGAGGGCGTTGGAGTGGGATTTCGGCCTTTTGCTGCAGATCTGCGTCGACCATCGGCGTCAGCAATTCTTGCAATAGCGCTGCTATTGCTGCGAATCGCTTCCTTGCTGGTCTCGCAGCTCCTTGCAAAAGTCTCG
>JAEUKI010000008.1 GCA_016793325.1 Myxococcales bacterium
GCAAGGGAAACTGCTGGGATAACGCCGTCGCCGAGAGCTTCTTCTCCTCCCTAAAAAGCGAACTTCTTCACCGCCATCTCTTCGACGACTGCGCGTCGCTCCGAAGCGCAGTGTTCGAGTACATCGAGGTGTTCTACAACCGCCGACGACTTCACTCTTCGCTCGACTACAAGACCCCAGCCGAGGTCGAACGCGCTTTCGCGCTCGCCAACGCTGCTTGACCAACTGTCAACGCAATCGAGGGAAGCCCATGGGGGCCGCCCTCCACCCGCTCCAAACACACCCGCGCCCCACGGTCGCCGGTCGACCGTGGGGCGCGGTGCCCACCCGAAGCTCTCCCCCGCTCAGCTCACGTCACGAGCACCCCATCGACGCACCACAATTCAAGCACTTGTAGCACGCGCCGTTGCGCACGGTGATGTGGCCGCACTGGTCGCACATCGGGGCGTCGCCCATCAGCTTGCCGAGCTCCTTGTTCATCTCTTTGGCCGCGTTGTACGCGCCGTTGCTCGCGCCGTTGACCTTGGGAGCGCTCTTCACCACCGGCGCGGGGCTCGCTGCGGCCACGCTGACGAAGGTGTCCTTCTCCCTGGGCGCCGTGGCCACGAGCGGGAGCTCGGGTTGCACTCCTGGGTCTTGCTCGTCGGACACCGCGTCACCGGCGGTCGACTGCGCGTCCTCCGGCGGAACGTGGGCCAGGTCGTAGCGCTTGAGGTACTCCACGCCGAGCGAGCGGAAGATGTAGTCCACGATCGACGTGGCCATCTTCACGTTGGGGTGGCCCTCGACGTTGCCCTGGGGCTCGAAGCGCGTGAACGTAAACTGATCGACGAACTCCTCGAGCGGAACGCCGTGCTGCAATCCCATCGAGACCGAGATCGCGAAGCAGTTCATCAGCGAGCGGAAGGCAGCGCCCTCCTTGTGCATGTCGATGAAGATCTCGCCGAGCTGCCCGTCGTCGAACTCGCCCGTGCGCAAGAAGACCTTGTGCCCGCCGATGCGCGCTTCTTGGGTAAACCCACGACGACGCTGCGGGAGCCTGAAGCGAGGCGCCGCCTTCGGTCCGTAGAAGACGCTCTTCGAGAAGAGCGGCCCGTGCTCGCTGCGCTCTTGCTTCACCGCAGGCGCGGGGGCTGCGGCCACAGGAGCCTCGGCCTTCGCTTCGACAACCGCGGCTTTCTTCTCGTCTTTCTTGTCGCTCTTCTTGTCGTCGGACGAGGTCGAAGAGAGCGGCTGGCTCATCTTGCAGCCGTCGCGGTAGAGGGCGACGGCCTTGAGGCCCATCTTCCAGCCCTGCATGTAGATGTCCGAGACATCTTCCACCGTGGCGTCGTTGGGGAGGTTCACGGTCTTGCTGATCGCGCCCGAGAGGAAGGGCTGAACCGCGGCCATCATCTTCACGTGCGCCATGGGGGCGAGGAAGCGCTTGCCGTGCTTTCCGCAGCGGTTGGCGCAGTCGAACACCGAGTAGTGCTCTTCGCGAAGGTGCGGCGAGCCCTCGATCGTCGAGCGGCCCATGATGTGGTCCGTCGCCTCGTCGACCTGCGCCTTCGAGAGCCCGAAGAACTCGAGCAGCGAGAAGCCAGGCTGCTTCATCTGCTCGTCGCTCACGCCCAGGCGCTTGTAAGCGTCCGCACCAATGACGTGCTTGCCGAACGCTTGCGGCAGCGTGAACGCGCCGCGAAGGCTCGCTTCGACCTTGGCGATCTCCGCGCTGGTCATGCCCTTCTCGAGCAAGAACTGTCGCGAGCAGTGCGGCGCGCCGACGAACGTGTTCGTCCCGATCACGTACGCGATGATCTCGGCCACTTGCGCGGCGCTGTAGCCCAAGCGGACGAGCGCGCGCTCGACCGAGGCGTTGACGATCTTGAAGTAGCCGCCGCCCGCGAGCTTCTTGTACTTCACCAGCGAAAAGTCAGGCTCGACGCCCGTCGTGTCGCAGTCCATGAGCAGCCCGATGGTGCCCGTGGGCGCGAGAACGGTCGCCTGCGCGTTGCGGTAGCCGTGGATCGTTCCGAGCTCGACTGCCTTGTCCCAGTCTTCGCGCGCCGCGGCGGCGAGGTCCTTGGGGCAGTGCTTCGCAGAGATCTGGTAGGACGCCTCGCGGTGCTTCTTCATCACGCGGAGCATGGGCTCGCGGTTCTTCGCGTAGCCCGCGAAGGGGCCCTGCACCGCGGCCATCTCGGCGGAGACACGGTACGCGTGTCCGCACATGATCGACGTGAGCGCTGCGGCGACGGCGCGGCCTTCGTCCGAGTCGTACGAGAGGCCCATGATCATGAGCATCGTTCCGAGGTTGGCGTAGCCCAAGCCGAGCGGGCGGTAGTCCCACGAGTTTTGCGCGATGCGCTTGGTCGGGTACGACGAGAAGCCCACCAAGATCTCTTGCGCGATGAAGAACATGCGCGCCGCGTGGCGGTAGCCCTCGATGTCGAACTCGAGCGACCCGTCCGCCTTCTCCACGAGGAACTTCGTGAGGTTCAAGCTCGCGAGGTTGCACGCCGAGTCATCGAGAAACATGTACTCCGAGCACGGGTTGCTCGCGTTGATGCGCGCCGTGTTGGGGCACGTGTGCCAGTCGTTGATCGTCGTGTCGTACTGGACGCCCGGGTCCGCGCACGCCCACGCCGCCTTCGAGACCTTGCCCCAGAGGTCCTTGGCCTTGAGGGTCTCGATGGTCTCGCCGTTGGTGCGGCTGCGGGTCTTCCACTCGCCGTCCTTCTCGACCGCGCGCATGAACTCGTCCGTCACGCGGACGGAGTTGTTCGAGTTCTGCCCGGAGACAGTGTGGTAGGCCTCGCCGTTGAAATCCGAGGGATATCCCGCGGCGATGAGGGCCTGGGCCTTCTTCTCTTCGCGCTGCTTCCACTCGATGAAGTCGACGATCTCGGGGTGGTCCATGTCGAGGCAGACCATCTTGGCTGCGCGACGGGTCGTTCCGCCGGACTTGGTGCTGCCCGCGGCGCGATCGAAGACCTCCAAGAAGGACATGAGGCCCGAGGACGTCCCGCCGCCCGAGAGCTTCTCTTGCTTGCCGCGCAGGGCGCTGAAGTTCGACCCGGTGCCCGAGCCGTACTTGAATAGACGTGCTTCGTTCTTCACGAGCTCGAAGATGCTCATGAGGTCGTCGCCGACGGCCTGGATGAAGCACGCCGAGCACTGCGGCCGCTCGTACGCGTCCGCGGTCTCGATCACCTCGTCGCGCTCGAAGTTGTACGCGAACTGCCCGCCCGAGCCCGAGATTCCGTAGCGCTGGTGCAGCCCGCAGTTGAACCACACGGGCGAGTTGAACGCGCCGTACTGATTCACGAGCAAGAAGCTGAGCTCTTGCTCGAACGACTCGGCCTCGTCGCTCGACGCGAAGTACCCGTGCTTCTCGCCCTCTTCGCGGATCGTGTGCGCGATGCGGTAGACGACCTGCTTCACGCTCGTCTCGGACTTGTTCTTGTCGCCGAACAAGCCGCTCTTGCGGAAGTACTTGGACACGACGATGTCCGTCGCGAGCTGCGACCAATCCTTGGGAATCTCCGCGCCGCCCATCCCGAAGACCACGGACCCGTCCGGGTTCTTGATCTCGCTTCCGCGACGCTCGTACTCGACCGCGTCGAGCGCGTTCGCCACGCCGCGCGTGTACCGACGCTGGACCTCGAGGCCCTTTCGCTCCGCGCTGCGAGCGGACTTCGTCGCGCGCTCGAGCTTCGCTCCATCCGATCGGGGCTTGATCCCGTTCTTCTTGCTGACCGACCCGTCGACGCTCATGCCATTTCCCTCGGTTTGTTCTGCGACTGCCGTGGACCCAAGGCCTGGGAGGAGCGTTCCCTGCGAGGACGACCGCGAAGAAGTCGCGGAGTTCGTCGGAGTGTCTTTGCCGGAGCTAGTCATTTGACCAGCTACGGTTGTAGCGCAGGGACCGTCCGCACCACAGGCGGTAGTACCGTCGGCTTCAAGCTGCCCCATTCCCTTGGGGGTCGAGAAGTAACCAACAACGATTTTCCCCTGGGAATCGTGCGGTCAACTGCGTTTCGTCAACCCACGAAGGACCCAGTAGACAGAGCACCCTGTTCGCGTCTACTCGCGCCTCCGAAACGCTCGTCCCGCGCTCGAACACCCTGCGGCCGGGCGCTCGCGTGTGTGCCGTGAAACAAGCGATCACGGTCGTGTGCGCGCGATGCGAGCTGAAGAATTCCGGGGCGAATCCATGGTGACTCGCGGTCACAGTGCGCTTCACTCGATCGCGGCCGACGCGCGAGGAGATCGCTGCGGGATCGAACGGACGAGTCGTCGTAGGCAACCACAGAGGGTGACGGCGGTGTGGCAGACTCCAACACGGATGCGGCGAACGAACATGCGGCAGCGCGGTAGAGCAGCGAATTGGGCTGCGTTCGGGGTGTTTGGCGTGACGGTGGCGATCGCGAGCGGCGCTGGCTGCGGCCCCGCGTCGCGGCGAGACCTCTCGACGATCCCGCAGCGGCAGATCTCGTTCGACGACGAGTGCAACCTCCAGGCGTACTTCGATCAGCGCAACAACAGCGGGGCGCGGCCGTTTCGCGTGCTCGACGAGACGCAGAACACCACGGAGGTCGCCGTTCCCGATGACAACGGCGAGGTGCGAGCGCGTCGCGTCGAGGTGGGCTCGGGCGAATACGAAGTGAGCGATCGCCCCGCGCGAAGGCGCCTGCAGCAGCTCATCGACGAGCAGTACGTGCGCGTCCCCGACGTGGGAATCAGCCAGCGCGGAGCGCATATCCGCCTGAAGGTTCGCTGGTGGTTGTCCAACTCGGTCCGTCGCTTGATGCCCACGGACAACGTCGAGATCGTCGGGCCGCGAGGCACCGCGACGCTCCCGTTCAACCCGTGCGTCGGCGAGTTTCTCTTCGGCGCAGAGGTCTACGCGATGCGACGGAGGTTCATCGACGACACCAACGCGCGCGCCAGCGGGCGCACCACGCCGAGCGAGCTTCGCGTGCTGCAGGGCGAAACGAGCGACGGCGGCGACGCGAGTTCATCGAGCGACGCGAGCGCTGCGAGCGTGCCGAGCGACGGGGGCGGGTGAGGGAGAGGGCCCCCACCCGGCGCTGCCGCGCGCCCCGCCCCCGCCTGAACGGCAGGGGCGGAGCTTTGCGGTGAGTCAGCGAAGTTTCAAACAGAACGCGTATCGAGCGACACGAGCATCGACGCTCGTGTTTGGTGATCACTTTCACACAATGCAAAGCTCCGCCCCTGCCGTTCAGGCGGGGGCGGGGCGCGCGGCAGCGCCGGGTGGGGGCCGCTTTGCCCTCGCGCGGCAGCGCCGGGTGGGGGCCCTCTCGCGGGCCGCGCTCTCTTCCGCGGGCGGACCGGCTCCGAAACGCTGCCGTGAAATGCTAGACAGCGCTCGCGCAACCAACCCCTGTTCGTGAGAGTTTTTCCGCGATTGTTCGCGGCGAGCCCTCGCGGTCCAGCGCCAGAGTCCCATCGATGAACGAGCACAGACGAGTCCGCGCCGCCGAGCGCTTTCGCGGGGCCAGGGTCACGCTGCGCCTCGTCACCCTCGAGGACTGCACCGAGCGCTATGTCTCGTGGCTCGAAGACCCCGAGGTGGCGCAGTACCTCGAGACGCGCTGGAGCCCACAAAACCTCGCGTCCGTGCGCGACTTCGTGGGCTCGATGGTCGACAGCCCCCACAGCTATCTCTTCGCGATTGTCGAGAACGAGCGCTCGCTCCACGTGGGAAACATCAAAGTGGGCCCCATCCAGCCGCGCCATCGCTACGCCGACGTGAGCTACTTCATCGGCGAGCGATCCGTGTGGGGCAAGGGCCTGGCGACCGAGGCCATTCAGCTCGCGACGTTCATCGCGTTCGAGCGGCTCGATTTGCACCGCGTTCAAGCGGGGCTCTACGAGGCCAACGTCGGCAGCGGACGCGCCCTCGAGAAGTCTGGCTACACCCTCGAGGGACGGATGAAGAAGCAGCTCTTGGGGCCCCGTGGTTGGGAAGATCATTTGTGGTACGGACTGCTCCGCGAAGACTGGCGCCGCGAGGTCGTTCCTTCGGTGTCCGTGGATGACTCTGCAACGGTGACGAGGTGATGGGTTCGATGACGACGGCGGCGATCATTCAGGCTCGGATGTCTTCGTCGAGGTTTCCGGGCAAAATGCTCACTCCTCTGCGTGGCGTGCCGCTGATCCTCCACTCGATGCGGCGCGCGAAGCTCGCCAAGCGCGTCGACGTCGTGATCCTCGCGACCAGCGATCAAGCGGACGACAACCCGCTCGCCGAGCTCGTCGCCCGCGAGGGGTTCGCGGTCCACCGCGGGAGCCTCGACGATGTCCTCACGCGCTTCGCCGGCGCCGCGCGCGCGGTGAAGGCCGACACCGTCGTGCGGATCACCGGCGATTGTCCCTTGGTCGACCCCGAGGTGCTCGATCGATTGCTCGCGCAATTCTCCGAGGGATCGTTCGACTACCTGTCCAACGTTTCTCCGCCGACGTACCCCGACGGGCTCGACCTCGAGGTGATGCGCTACACGGCGCTCGAGCGCGTCGAGCGCGACGCGAAGCCCGGGCACCACCGCGAGCACGTCACGCCGTACTTCCGCGAAAATCCCGGTCTCTTCGTGGTGGGCAACATGCTCAACCCCGCGGGAGACCAGTCGAAGTACCGCTGGAGCGTCGATCGCAAATCCGATCTCGAGCTCGTCGAGGACCTCCTCGCGGCCTGCAACACAGCTACCCCGAACCTGGCGCAGCTCGTCGCTGCGGCAGGGGCAAACCCCAACTTGGAGAGTCGCAGCGTGGGACAACGAAACGAAGGTGCCATCAAGACGTATCTGGCTGATCTCGAGGCCCGCAAGCCGCGGCCCGTGACGGCGAAGTCTGATGAGCTTTGGGCGCGCGCAGAGAAGCTGATCCCCGCGGGAACGCAGACGCTCTCGAAGGGACCCACGCAGTTCGTCCGAGGATTTGCTCCGAAATTTCTCTCGCACGGCAAGGGCAGCCACGTGTGGGACGTCGATGGAAACGAGTTCATCGATTACCCGCTCGGGCTCGGCCCGGTGTCCCTCGGCCACGGGCACCCCGAAGTCGTCGCGGCGGTCACCAAACAAATGGAGAACGGCACGGCGTTTACGTGGATGCACCCGCTCGAGGTCGAGCTCGCCGAGCGGATCACCAAGATCGTTCCGTGCGCCGAGCGCGTGCGCTTCGGAAAGAACGGCAGCGACGCGACCTCCGCGTGCATCCGCGCAGCCCGCGCCAAGACGGGCCGCAAGCACGTCGCGCGCTGCGGCTACCACGGCTGGCAAGACTGGTCGATCGATCGCAGCTACGGCATTCGCTCGCGCGGCGTGCCCGAAGACGTGCTCAACCTCACGATCCCCTTCGCGTACAACGACCTCGCCGCGCTCGATAAATTGCTCACCGAGACGCCCTGCGCCGCGGTGATCCTCGAGCCGATCTCCGTGACGCCGCCCGCGAAGGGCTACCTCGAGGGCGTTCGCGAGCTCGCGACCAAGCACGGCGCGGTGCTCATCTTCGACGAAGTGATCACGGGCTTTCGTTATGCGCGCGGCGGAGCGCAAGAGTACTTCGGCGTGACGCCGGACCTCTGCAGCATGGGCAAGGGCGTGGCCAACGGACTGCCGCTGTCCATCGTCGCCGGCAAAGCGGAGTTCATGCAGCCGTTCGACGAGATCTTCTTCTCGTTTACGTTCGGCGGAGAGACCGCGTCGCTCGCGGCAGCCATGGCCACGCTCGACGTGATGGAGCGCGAGAACTACTGGGCCCACGTGTGGAAGCAGGGCGGAAAGCTCCAAGCCGCCTACCGCGCGTTCGCGAAAGAGTACGGCGTCGAGTCGTTTACCGACTGCGCGGGCATGGCTCCGTGGTCGGTCGTCACGTTCGTCGATCACGCGGGATGGACGGGGCTCCAGCTGAAGACCCTGTTCCAACAAGAGATGATCCGGCACGGGATCCTCTTCTCGGGCAGCCAGTTCATCAGCCTCGCGCACTCGGACGAGGACATTCAGCGCACGATCGACGCGTATCGCGAGGCGTTCAAGATGCTGCGATTCGCCCTCGATTGTCAGGGCGTCGACGCGCTCACGCTCGGAAAGCCCATCGAGCTGGTCTTCCGCCGTGCTTGATCCTCACCGCGATCTCAGCGAGCGGCTCGTGTTCGGAACGGCCGCGCTCGGCCTCGACTACGGCCTCGCGCGCTCGGACGCCGCGGGCCCGCGCAGCACCATGCCGTCGCTCGATCAAGCGAAGGCCCTCGTGCGTTCGGCGCACGAAGCGGGGATGCGCACGTTCGACACGGCGCCCGCGTACGGCGAGTCCGAGGCGCGGCTCGGCGCGGCGCTCGAGGGCGTCGACGGGCCGGGCACCGTCGTGTGGACCAAGGTCGGTCGCGTCGAACGGCTCGATGATTCGCTGGGAGAAACGCTCGAGCGCTCGCTCGAGAGCTCGCTCGCGAAGCTCCATCGCAGCCACGTCGAGCTCTTGCAGTGGCACAACTGGACGGCGTCCCTCGCCGAGAGCGAGCACTTTCGCGCGGCGTGGCAGCGGCTCGCGAACGACCCTCGCGTCCGCGCGCTCGGCGCCACCACGTACGGCATCGAAGACGCTAGGGCCGCGATCGAGAGCGGGCTCTTTCGCGTCGTTCAGGTCGAGTGGAACCTCCTGCGTCCCATCGTCGTTGATTCTGTGGGCGCCCTGGCGAAAGCGCGCGGCGTGGCGCTCTCGGTGCGCAGCGTGTACTTGCAGGGGGCGCTCACGGACGAGGGGCGCAAGCTCCCGTCGTTGCCGACGCTCGAAGCCGGCGTTCGGCGCGCTCGCGCGCTCGCGAAGGACAACGGCGTGGGTCTCACCGCGCTCGCCCTGCGCGCGGCGCTCGAGCACGAGCACATCTCGCGCGTGCTCGTGGGCATCGATCGCGTCGAACAAGTGCGCGAAGCGATCGCGATCGCGAAGGGCCCCGCGCTCGCGCCCGACGCGCGCGGGTCGCTCGCTTCGCTGAGCCTCGGCGACGACCCCGCGGCCGACCCGCGGACGTGGAAGTTGTCGTAAAGCCGCTCGTGGTCTTCGTCTCTGGCGAAGGCGGTGCACGAAACGCCGTGTTCGTGCGCGCAGAGTGAACGGGTTTCGCGCCGGTTTGCTGTGTTTCTGGCGCGCGTGCGATACACTCCCGACGATGTCGGTTCGACCTGCTCTTGCTCAATCGGCGCTCTCTTCTGCTTACGGGCAGCGCTCGATCTTGCTTTGCGTCGTGCTCGGCGCGGCGGCGTGTTCGCTCCCGCACTCGATGTTGCGGCAAGACGGCGGACTGCAAGACGCGCGCGATGTGCCCACGGACATGCGCAACGACGTGCCCGGCGACGCGGGCGACGTGATCGACGACAGGCCAGACGACGTGCCGGACAGCGGCATCGACATGGATGTGACCGACACGGGCGTCGATGTGCCGGACTCGGGCGTCGATGTTCGCGACACGGGTGTTCCGCTCGACGTGCCCGACACGGGGATCGACACGGGCGTGGATACAGGCGTCGATACGGGCGTCGACACGGGCGTGGACACGGGCGTGGACACAGGGACGTGCCGTACCGTCACGTGCGGGACGACGTGTTGTCGCGCCGGAGAGATGTGCGCACCGGACTCGACGTGCGCCGCGACGAGCTGCGATGCGCTGTTCGCGGCGAACTCGATGATCACCGAGGGCGTGTATCGCATCGCGCCGCCGGGGCTTCCGCCGCAGCCGACGTACTGTCGATTCAGCCCGCACTCGAGCGCGATGGGCGGGTGGACCCTCGTGATGCGCTCGGTCTACACGTACGACGGGCAGACGTCGTTGCTCGCGACGGACTACAACAATTTCTACACGACCCCTGTGGGAAACCCCTCGCCGGGCGGCGTGTTTCGCCTTCCGGGACGATACTGGCCGACGTTCTCTGTGCGTGGAGGCGGACGGCAAGAGCACTTGTTCGTGCTCACGCCTCGCACGGACATGGGAGCCGATTGCTCGGCGCTGTTCTTCAAGTTCGACGACGGTCGGTGGACCTTCACGGCTTCGGGACCCGGGACGATTTCGAACGTTCCTGGCGGCGGCGGTCGCTTCTTCAACAGCAACCCCAACGGCAGGTTTCACACGACGAGCGACGACATGACGATGTCGCGCTGCGTGACGGACCCGATGCTGCGGAGCGTTCCGTGGACGTACAACAACTGCGGCGGCTTCTCGCCGGCGCGACAGTTTGGAATGCAAAACGGCGGCGTGCCGCGGCCGTTCTTGGTGGACCTCGAGATGGGCACCGACATCCGAGGCACCTCGCTCACGACCGCGTGCGGCTCTGCGACGCCGCTGCGAACGACGGACAACTACGAGATCCTCACGTCCGTCGAGTACTACATTCGCTGAGCGCTCTCGATCCGCGCGTGAATAGCCCTCGCGCGCAGGGACACTGACGCAAGGTTCGCATGCACTTCGATTACATCATCCCCACGCTGTATACGAACAGCGATGTGGATTACTACGACGACGTCGCGCGGCAGCTGAGCAAGACCGGCGCGACGGTCGCGATCCTCGCCATGACCCGCGAAGCGCGGGCGCGACTCGAAGAGCGCAAGCAGCCGCACGTGTTCTTCGTGTACGAGGGGTTCGATCCCAACCGAGACGTGAGCGACGCAGAGCTCGCTGATCTCGAGCGGCGCTACGCGCTCGGGTCGATCAACGACCTGGTGTTTCCCGAAGAAATGATGCCCGGGGCGCAGCCGAGGGCGATGCTCATCCGCCGCGCCGCGCACGTGTTTCGGTTTCTCGAGGGGCTCTTGCGCGAGCACACCGCGTCGTTGTTCATCAACAACGTGGGGCCCGAAGTCATCCGCCGCTGCCTGCGCAAGATCTCGGACGCGGGCGGTCCCACGAGCGTCGTCGTCGATTTCGCGCCCATCCGCGGCCGCACTGCGCTCACGACAGACGACGTCATCTGGGACGACCTTCCGCGAGAGCTGCCGCCGCTCGCGCCGTCCGATCGCGCCGCGATGGAGCGCTACGTCGCCGACGTCACCGGCGGAATGAAGTCCTTCGCCCAGCCCGCGAAGCTCGGCGTCGGACCGAAGAACTTCCTCAACGCCGCCAAGCTCGTTCGCGCGAGCGTCGAGTCGCGCCTGCGCGGAGAGAACTTCGACGTCTCCGTGGGCGAGCTCATCAAGATCCGCGCGCAGCGCGCGGCGCGGCGCGTGGTCAACCCGCGCTTCTACGAGATGCCCGTCCCGGGAGAGAAGTACCTCTTCTTTCCGCTGCACTTGATGGACGACTCGGCCATCACGATTCGCGCGCCGCAGTTTCAGAAGCAAGAAGCGCTGCTCGAGTACCTCGCGGCGCGCGCGCTGCCCGCGGGCTACAAGCTCTACGTCAAGCCGCACCCCAACGGGCTCGACATCTATCCCGTGGGGATGATCGCGCAACTCGCGAAGATCCCTGGCGTTCGACTGGTCAATCCGCTGGTCAACTCGCACGAGCTCATCCGCGGCGCCGCGGCCATGGTCGTGATCAACTCGACCGTGGGCTTCGAGTCGCTGTTCTATGGCAAGTCCGTCGTGACGCTCGGCCGCGTGTTCTACCGGGGGTACGGGCTGACGACGGACGTCGAGAACCTCGCGGACGTTCGCGACGCGGTCGCGCAGGCGCTTCGACGCCCGCCGGACCTCGAGCGGGTCTATCAGTTTCTCTCTGCGTGCCATCGCGCGACGTGGCCCGCGGTGCCCTTTCTGCGCTCGGACGAGAACCTCGTCGCGCTGTGCGACGGCATCGCCGACAAAGCGCGGCGCTTGGGCGTCACCGTCGGAACGCCGCCCCGTCGTCCGCCGATGCCCGCGCTCTCTGCGTGAGGCCCTCCGCTGCGTCGCTCACGCGGTCCCCTTCGGTTGAAATCGCCTGGGGCTTGGCGTAACTGGTAGCGATCACCAACGAGACACGTGAACGTTTGGGTGTTCGTTGCAACTGATGATGGATCTGATTCGAAGCAATTTCAGCCACCGGCGGTGAATCGTGTCGACAAGTCAACTCGAACAAGTCCCGTGCCCCCTCTGCGCCAACGAAGGCGAATTCCTCGCTTTGACGGTGCCGGACGGCGACGAGAACATTGCCAACTACGGCAGCATCTACGCTGGCGTGACGAAGAGCCGATGGGTGGCCTGTGGCAAGTGCGGCTTCGTTCATCAAAATCCGCGGCCGTCGCTGCAAGCGCTGAACGAGTTCTATGCGCAGTCGCGCTATCACAGCGCGCTCAACTACAACCGTCGTCGGCTCGACGCGCAGTTCAAGACCGCGTACGCAGCGGACTTGGATTTCGTGTCCAGACACGTCCCGTCCCACGTGAAGTCGGTCTTCGATGTGGGCTGCGGGCTCGGGTACGCGTTGGCCAAGCTCCGCGATCGCGGCTGGGCCGCGGCAGGGATCGAGCCCGACGAGGGCCGGCACAAGTACGCGACGGAGCAGCTCGGGCTGACGGCGGTGCAGCGCGGGATCATGAGCCGCCAGATCGTCCCGACGATGCAGGTGGACATGGTGTACAGCCACCACGCGTTCGAGCACGTGGCGGACCTCGACGACGTGATGGACGGCATCAAGAAGGTGCTCAACCCCGGAGGGTACTTCTTCTGCGCGGTGCCGACGTACTACCGCAATCGTTCGAACATGTCGAAGCTCTATCTCAACTCGGGACACTACTCGAGCTTCACTCACAAGTCGCTCATGCAGCTGTTGAGTCGGCACGGCTTCGAGTACGTCGTTCACGAGTACTTCAACGACTACGGCAACGACGTGACGGACGACCTGCTCTTGCTCGCGAAGTTCACTGGCAAGAACAGCGACCCCGCGTCGTACTACGAAGACCCGCGCGCGGTGCAGCGCTACGTCAACGTCGTCAACCCGCTGCGCTCGATCGTGTTTTCGCCGGTGTACGCCGTGGCGTACCAGCGGCTGTCGCGGCGCTTGATGGTGCCGCACCTGCAGCTCATCTTCCGCGATCCAGGGGAGTTTCTTCCGCTGGTGGTCGATCGGCTGCGCGGCCGGCGCTCGACCTGAACCGCGGCGGTTACGAGTGGCTCATGCTGAAGGCGCCGCTCTGGTAGACGCGGCAGAGCATGGGCTTGCTGTTGGTCGAGGGCAGGTCGTCGATCTGCACCGCGAGCTCGGGCGGGAGGTTCTCGATCTCGTCCATGCGAAAGACGGTCTTCTCGCAGCCGAGGGGCGCGAGCTCGCAGGGCTTGGACAGGACCACTTTGCGCGTCGCCGTGTCGATGAGCTGGTGCTCGAGGCGATGGCGCGCGCGCGAGGGGTTGCACTGGTAGAGGACGACCTCGCGCAGGCCGCGGGTGTTGAGCGTCTGGTGGCTGACGAACGCGCCTCCCGCTTGGTTCGCGGGGTCTGCGACAGAAGTCGGATGGATGTGCGAGACCGATCCCGTCTCGGTGTTCTCGTAGAACATGTAGAACTGCGCGCTGATCTTGCCCATGTCGTGGTACTCGCGGCGGCGGCGAGCGTCCGGGATCATTCGGACGAGAATGACGCCGCGGTCCGATCGAATCGCGTGGTCGCTGAACAGCGTTTGGATGTCGAGGTTGCAGGACCCGAAGTGCATCACCGGCCGCTGCTCGCGCAGGACGACTTCGCCGCGCGCGTCGAGGAAGGTGATCTCGACGCGCGCCGAGGTCTCGATCCGCGACAGGAGCGTCGAGTAGAAATTGTTGGCCGCGAGAAACGACCGCGTCTTGCCGTCGTTGACGTACATCTGCGCGACGGGCGGGCCGAGGTGGCAAGGGACCGCGAAGGTGTAGGCCTTCTGCAGCGCTTGCTTCACAGGAACCGGGATCGCGCGCTTCGTCGACTGGAGCAGGTTGCGCAGGTTCAATTGTTCACGCAGGCTCATGCGAGGCTCCCGGACTTGGATTGGGTGTTGAGCAGCGAAGACGCGGCGAAGTCACGGATCGCGCGGGCGCGCGTCGGTCCAGAGACCTGACTGCCGTAGTAGAGAGGCGGAAGCGAGTGCTCGACGGCGAGCGTGCGCTTCGGCTCGTTCATCGTGAAGGTGAGGGGCAGCATCGTGGCGTCCGTGCAGACCGCGTAGAAGCAGCAGAAGAACGGGTCGTCGCCGAGCCACCGCTGCGGGTCGTGCGCGTGCAGAACCGCGCGGATGTCGATCAGCCGGCTCTCGAACGGCGCGAGCGTCTCGGTCCACTGCGCGAGGCGCTGCCCGGATGTCCCGACGAGGGCGCAGCGCATCTCTGCGGACTTTCGATAGTCCGGCGCCATCGACGTGTGCATCAGGCTGAAGAACGTGTTCAAGTGCTTGGAGACATAGCACTTGGGAGCCTGGATGATCGTCGTGCTCTCTTTGCTGAACTTGTCGTAGTTGAACGCGCCGCTCTGGTAGAGGACTCCCGAAGAGAACCCGTCGTCTTCTCGGTAGTACTCGACGTAGTGATCCTGCGCCGAGAGCAGCGCCCAGAGCTCTTCTTTGTGCACGTCGACCACGGGGCCGAGCGGAGACTCTCGCGACTGCTGCTCGAGCCGGAGCGGGATCAAGTGAAACACCAGGATGCAGTCGCCGGGCTCGCCCTTGACGAACGGCGCGCAGTCGATCGTGCGCCGCTCGGATTGCTTCAGCACGGCCACGTCCTGGACGGTCTCGCGCACGCGACCGTCCGGCTGGTACACGGTCAGGTCGACTCGGTAGTCCGTCGCGTACTTCGCAGTCGACCCTGAGCTGTTCGAAAGCACGACGCGCGTCTGAAAGCCGCGGCTCACGAGCGTCCGAATCTGAAACGTGTGAACCGCCTTCAGGAGATAGTCCGTGACCAGCATGGGCGACCGATACCATGTGGGGCGCCTCGGCGCAAGCGCGCGAGGTCGCGTTTGGTGAGTAAATTTGCAGGTAAACTGCGCGTGATGCCTTGGTTGCGCACGCGCCGCGAGATCTTCACGAGAAACGCTCACACGCTGCCGAGCGAGACGAGCCTTCGGAACTCCTCGCTCTTCTCGAGGAGCTCGTCCCACGTCCCCACGTGCGCGACGCGGCCGTGCTCGAGAAACACGAGGCGGTCGCAGCGACGGACGGTGCTCAGCCGGTGGGCGATCACGAACATGGTTCGGTCTCCGCGCGCGGCCTCGATCTCTTCGACGACCTCGTTTTCGGTCACGTTGTCGAGAGAGCTCGTGGCCTCGTCGAGCACGAGCACCGCGGGGTCGAGGTACATCGCGCGCGCGATTCCGATGCGCTGCCGCTGCCCTCCTGACAGTCGCACCCCGCGCTCTCCGACGGTGGACGCGAGCCCCTCGGGCATGCTCGCGACGAGCTTGTCGAGCCGGGCGATCTTGACCGCGTGCTGCAGGCGCGCCTCGTCGATGTCCTGGTCGGCGACGCCGAGGGCGACGTTGCGGCGCAGCGAGTCGTCGAGCAAATAGACCTGCTGCGAGATGTACCCGATGCTCCGCTGCCACGCGCGGGTGTTCTCTTTGGTGAGGGCGACGCCGTCGACCGTGATGCGGCCGCTCGTGGGCGAGAGCAGCCCGATCAACACGTCGACGAGGGTGGTCTTTCCCGCGCCGGTGCCGCCGATGAACGCGACGACCTCGCCGCGCTTGAACTCGAGCGAGATGTCCGAGATCGCCGGCTTCGGCGCGTCTGGATAGGTGAAGCTCACGTGTTCGAAGGCGAGCTTCTCTTCGAACCGGAGCTCGCCCTTGTCGTTGCGCGCTTCTTTCGTGTACGCGTCGAGGTAGTTCAGGTCGTCGATGATCGAGTCGATCGTCGTCGAGAAGTACCGAAGATCGCCGATCGCGTTGAGCATTCGAATGGCCGACGGGAGGATTCGGATGATCGCGAGCGCCATCATTCCGATGAGCGGCAGCAGCCGATCAGGGCTCCCCCCGCGGCCGATCACGATGATCGTCAGCAAGACGAGCCCCGCGACTCCGAAGGTCTCGAGCACCATGCGCGGGAGCTGCATGAGCGTCCGGTGCTTTCGCGTCGCGAGCGCGTGGCGCTGGCTGCTCCGATCGAACTCGTCCGCGAACGCCGCCTCGCAGCCGATCACCCGCGACTCTTTGATCGCGCCGAACGCTTGGTTTCCGTGCTGCGTCATCTCGCTCATCGCGCCGCGGACCTCGGCGCCGAGGGCGGTGTTTTGCTTGCGATACAGCCGCTGAACCCAGTACGCGCCGCCGCCGATCAAGAGCCCCACGACCGGGACCGCCACGGGCTCGATCACGAACATCGTGACCACGATCACGATGATGGTGAGCGTCTCGACGAAGATCGCGAACGCCGCGGGGACTCCCGAGTAGAAGAGCCCCGCGCTCTCGCTCGAGATGTTCTTCACGAGCTCGGCGGAGTTCTTTTGAAGAAAGTACGTATAGGGCCGGTGCAGGTACGAGAGCAGAAGCCCTCTCGACACGAGCGTCATGCGGTTGAAGACGAACCGGAGCTGCGTCGTCATCGCGAAGCCGAGGTAGGCGTTCTTCGCGATGAACACCGCGAGCAGCGCGAGGCCCGCGACGGTCAACACTTGCTGAGAGCTCTGCAGGTGCAGGGTCCGAACCACCCACCGGAGCGACGAGATCTCGTTGGCGAGCTGCGGCCGCTCGATCAGCGCGACGAACGGCATCACCAGGCCGATCCCGATGGCCTCGAAGATCGACGAGAAGACCAACAGCACAAGAATCGCGACGATCTTGAACGAATCTCCGGGGCGCCTGTTGAGTAGCGACGCGTATTTCTTGAAAATCTCGATCACGGCTGCTTCCGAATTCGCAGAGTTGTCACAAGCTCGATCATCAGAGTCTTCAGACTCCGCCGCGGGCGATGCGGATCGCGTCGCGGTAGACCGCGAGCATCTTTCGCGCGCTCGCGGCGTGGGAGTACTCGCGTTGGGCGCGCTCGCGGCCCGCGAGGCCGAAGGCCGCTCGCTGCGCGGGGTCGAGCGCGAAGGCGATCGTGGCCTCGGCCATCGCGTCGACGTCGCGCACTGAAAAGAGCCTCGCGGTTTGCCCGTCGACGACCGCTTCGTCGAGCCCGTCGATCGCTGTTCCCACGACGGGGATCCCCGCGGCGTTGGCCTCGAGCGCCGCGAGGCCGAACCCCTCGTCGAGCGACGGAAACAAGAACACGTCGCTCACCGTCATGATCGCGGGCACGTCGTCGCGCAGCCCCAAGAAGCGCACCGAGGGCCCGAGCCCCTCGCGCTCGATCCGCGCGAGGATCTCGTCCTTGAGCGGCCCCTGCCCGAGCAACACGAGCTTCGCGTTGGGCACCCGCGCGCGGACGCGCGTGAACACGTCGAGGACGCCCGCGTGATTCTTCTGTTCGATGAAGCGACCGACGTGGAGCACGACGAGGTCGTCTTCGCTCATCCCGTGGTCGCGTCGAAACTGCCTGCGGGCTTCTTCTGTAGCGAGCGGCGGGATGCCCGCGCTCAAGCTCAGCATCCTGGTGTTGGTGCGCTGGCGCCAGTCCGGGATCATGTGGTTCATGACCTTGCGCGAGAGCGCCGTGAGGATCGTCGCGTTGCCCTTGGTGAACGCGACGTTCGCGCGGCCGTAGACCTCGCGCACCTCGCGGAGCACCGGCATCCGCGTGAGGCGCGTCTCGGGCGGCGATTGCCAGTGATGAAACGTGCTCACCGACGGGACGCCGGTCGCCTTCGCCACCGCCACCCCGAGCCCCGAGTACACGAATTCGTGTGTGTGCAGCACGTCGTACGCGCCGCTGCGCAAGAGCTTCGTCAGCCCCGCGAGGTAGCCGACGTGCGTCGGCCGAAGCGGGACGTGAAACACCTTGGCGCCGTGCTCGACCGCGACGTGCTCGAGCTTTCCCGCTTGCGGGAGCTTCAAGCAGAAGTCCAACGCGCACTCGGCGCGGTCGAACTCCTTGAGCATGTTGAGCAGCCAGATCTCTGCGCCGCCGTGACCCAGGGCCGTAAGCAGTTGAAGGACTCGCACGGCTCGTTACTACCTCGCTCCTTCGAAGAAGCTGCAGAGCTTTTCGCGGGTCGATTCGCTCATCGAGCTCTCGCGCAGCGCGCGGACGTGCGCCTCGGCGTCGTAGTCGACCGCGACGTGCTCGATCGTCACGCGCCCCGCGGCGCGGATCATGCGCAGGTACGTCGACGCGCGGTCCTTGTGCCTCGGCTGCCCGACGGAGCCCGGATTGACCACGAATACGCGGTCCTGTCCTTCGTCGACGCCGCGCGATAGATCGACGTCGCGCGCGGCGTCCGGCGCGATTTCACCGCGCGCGAGCTCGTCGCGCTCGAACGCCATCGAGTAGCGTCGGTGCGTGTGGCCGAAGATTCCACCGATCGAAGCGCGCGCCGCGAGGGCGCGAGCGGCGTCGAGCGCGTCGCGGGCGTTGTAGAGGTAGCGCCAGTCTCCGTCGCCGAAGGGGTTTGCGTGCGACAAGAACCAAGGTCCCTCTGTGGTCGACCATTGCCAGGCAAATCGCTGGCGAAACGCCTTCACATCGAGCCTAGCGAGCGTGTGATCCGCGGTCTCTCGGAGCCACGCTGGGAGCGTCTCGTAGTACGCGCGCTGGTCGTCCGCGAGGTCGAGGTAGAGCTGATCGTGGTTGCCCGTGATCACCGTCGCGCTGTGTGCGTCTTGGAGCGTCGCGACCGTGTCGAGGACCTCGTCGCGATCGAGGCCGTACGTGAGCAGGTCTCCGAGCACGATCACGCGATCGAAGCCCCGCGTGCGGGCGTCGGCGACCGCGGCGCGGAGCGCGCGCCCGTTGGCGTGAAGGTCGCTGAAGACGGCGGTGACGTGCGTCACTGCGCCGCGGGCTCCGAGAGAAACGCGCGGAGCCCGTCGGCGAGCGGCGTGGGCTCGTACGCGAGCAGCGCGCGGGCGAGGCTGACGTCGAGCGCGCTGAACCCGAGGTCGACGGGCCCGGGCTTCTCGGGCTCGATCACGATGCTCTCGTCGCCGCGGCCCGTGAGCGTCGCGACGGCGCGCGCGAGGTCCGCGAGCGTCGTCGCGGCCCCAGAGCCCACGTTGATCGGGCCCGAGGCTGCGCTGCGCTCGATGGCGCTCACGGCGGCGCGCACGACGTCGTCGACGTACACGAGGTCCGTGCGATAGCGACCGCCGTCGCTGACGGTCACGCGCTCGCCGCGCTGCATGCGTCCGACGAAGAGGGGGACGACTCCGCCAGACATTCCCGGGCCGTACACGGACGACACGCGAAGCACCGCCGTCGCGAGCGCGCCCGAGCGCCTCGCGTGGTCGACGTAGAGTTCGCCGCACAATTTGCTGGCGAGATAGAACGTCGCCCGCGACGAAGGGTACGTCGCCGCGCGCTCGGTGACGGGCGAAGGCGAGGGCTCGTAGATGTTGCCCGACGAGAAGTACACGAGCCGCGGGCACTTCGCGGCGATCGACGCTTCGACGAGCGCGAGCGTCGCGAGCGCGTTGACCTCGAGGCACCGCTGCGCTTCGTTGGGGTCGCGTTGATTCGCGGGGATGTACGCGGCGACGTGGCAGAGCGTCGAGGCTCCGTCGAGCGCGCGTCGCAGCGTGTCTGTGTGCGGCTTCGCGTCGAGCGACAACGGGACGAGCTCGCAGCCCGCGAGCGACGCGAGGCTCTTGGCCCGCGCTTGGTCGCGGACGATCGCGCGGACCTTGTGTCCTCGGGCGATCAGCGCGCGCGCGAGGCGCCTCCCGATGAACCCCGTGGCTCCCGTGAGCGCGACGTCGAGCGACGCGCTCATGCCTTGCTCACTTCGGCGTCGCGCGGGACGACCACCTCGGTCCAATAGCGGAGGATGGTCATCGGTTGTACGAGCGGCTGTGTGATGGGCTCGCCGAGCACGACGCGGCGCAGGACCATCTCGACTTCGTTGAAGCCGGCGCGCATTCGGAGCGGGGTTGTCCCCGAAAATCGCCCGTTGATCTCGAAGACTTTGACGCGCCCGTCGTCGAGCCTGAACTGAAAGTTCGCGGGGCCGTGCGGCCTGAGCGCCTCCGCCATGCGACGCACCATCGCGTTGAGCTCGGGGTAGCGGTCGACGTACGCGCGATAGGTGTTTCCGTCGCGCAAATCGCGGCGCATCACGATGGTCGCGTCGCACGTTCCGTCGAAGCACAGCACGCCCGCTGTGTACTCGTCTCGGTCCGTCGCGACGCACTCTTGGATCACGGGGTTGTGCACGGACGCGATCGCGCGCGCGAGCTCTTCGCGGTCGTGCACTTTGTGGACGCCGACCGAACGCGCGCCCACGCGAGGCTTCACGATGAGCGGAAATCCCACGCGCTCGATGAGCGCTTCTTCTCCGCCGGGCAGCGCAGACGCGGGCGCGTCGAAGCCGTTTTGCGCGAAGAACTCGTACGTCAGAAACTTGTCGTCCGCGATCTTCACGACGCGCGGGTCGCTCACGATCACGTGCGTCTTGTAGGCTCGCTCGAGGCGCTCGCGGTGCTCTGCGAACACGAGCAGCTCGACGTCGGTCCCCACCATCACGGCGTCGGGACGCTCGCGATCGAGCAGGGCTTCGATGCGCGCGAGGTAGTGTTCGTCCGTCGCCATCGGGATCTGGTAGCGATACGGAGTCCAGTACAGTCCGGCCGCCAGGGGGCTCGGATCCGCAGCGATCACCGTGGGTGCGAGCGACGACTCGAGCAGCGATCGAATGATCCCTTGTCCGAGCAGCGCTCCGGCTCCTGTAACGAGTACCTTCATGTGTCTCCTGTGCCGCCGCGAGCCGCGCTCACGGCGTGATCGGCGGCGGGGGGAGCGGGCTGCTCCCGGTCGCCGCTTCGTTGCACCGCGAGCGAAGATCCGCGGGGAGTTCTGCGTCTTCACGCAACGTGAGGCACGCGTTGCGCACGCGCCCCATGTCGCCCATCGAGTGCGCGATGCGGATCACGTCGGGCAGGTACGGGTGTCGCGGCGCGGACATCGAGTCCGCGAGCTCGTACGACTGCAGCGCGGCGCTGTCGTTGCGCAGCTCGAGCTCGAGCAGGCCGCGGAGCGCGAAGGCTTCGATGCGACGATCCGCGTCCGCGCCGTAGCTCTCGAGGAGCAGGTCGATCGTGCGGCGCATGCCGACCGTGTCGTTGCGTCGCGCGCGGAGAACGGCCATCCGACGGAGGTAGCGCGGGTCGGTGTGCGCGCTCATCGGGCACCGCCTTAGCGCTTGCTCCGCGGCGTCAGCGGTCTGCGTCGATGCGGGCGCGGCGAGGTGCATGTCCGCGAGCCCGATGCACCCGGTGGCGTCCGAGGGGTGCACGCGGATGATCTGCTCCCACGCGCGGGTCTCCGCGGCGACGTCGTTGGCCGCGCGGGCCCGCGCAGCGACGCGCGTCCACGGGGCGAGCTCGTTCGGCGCGCGCGCGAGCAGCCGCTCGTCGATCGACGCGGCGCGGGGAGTGCCGTTGGCTTCGGTGCCGAAGACCTTGAGAAACGCCGTTCCGAGCGGGCCTGGGGGGATGAAGCGGTCGAGCTCTTCGTCCGTCGCTTGCAGCGCGAGCAACAGCCGCGCGGCGGTGCTGTGGTAGCGGTACGAAATGTGGACCGCCAGCCGCGCTTCGAGCAGCGCTTGCGAGCGTTGCCCCCGGCTCGCGAGGATCTGCGCGAGCAGGATGTGCGTCTGGCTCCACGCTGGCGCGAGCTCGATCACGCGGTTGATGTACCGAAGCGCCCTTGGATTTCGTGTGCGCAGCGCGAGCGACGCGCCGGCCATCGGGAGCACAGGATCCGCGGGGTGCCTTCGCATCGCGCGGCGGAGCGCTGGCTCGTCGAAGGTCGATCCCTTCGCGACTTGTTGCCAGTGCTCGCGCTCGAGCGTGTTGGTGAGGCGCGCGATGAAGATCCCCGTGGCGGCGCTGAGCGCGCACGCGACGAGCGACGCCACGCGCGTTCGATTGCGCGCGCGACGGATGTTGCTCTCCTCGACGCGGATTTCTCCGCGCTGCGGGGGAACGTACACGCGCAGGCCGCTCTGGATCCCGGCGAGCACGGCGAACAAGTACCCCGAGGCCCCGAGCCACAGCGCGTAGTCGAACAAATCGTGGACGAGCAAGCTCACGATCGCGGCGAACACCGAGAAGTCTTCGGGCTGCGACGAGCGAATCTTCGGACGCACTGTGTAGAGCCAGCGCGCGCCGAGCCCCATCGCGAGCAGCGCGGCGATGGGCCCGATGCCCAACACGAGATCGAGCGCGAAATTCTCAGCGAACGGAACGTTGTTGTCCGCGAGCGCCCCCGTCGTCGGCGTGGTGATCGTGCTCCCGCTGACCGCCGCGTACAGCCCGCCGATCCCCGTGCCCGACAATCGATGCTCGCGTGTCGTGCCGAGAAACTGCAGCATCAACGAGAGCTTCGAGAAGCCCGACGCGCGGTGCTCTTGGACGAGCGCAGAGAACCCCGCGAGCGCGCCGCCGATGAGCACGAGGACCGCGAGCGCGATCGCCTGGAGCGCCGCGCTGATGTCCTTGCCCGAGCGCCGCATGGACATGCGACGAAGCAGCGCTCCGTGACAGAGCGCCAGCACCGCGAAGCCCGTGACCGCGCCAGCGACGCCTCCGCGCGACACGCTCGCGACGCACACCGCGCCGCAGAGCACCGAGAGCGGAACCGCCAGGCCCCGATACACGCCCTCGAGCGCGAAGCCCGCCCACAAGATCGCGCCTGCCCCGGTGTACGCGGACAAGTGGTTCGGGTTGAGCAGCGGCGCGAGGAGGTTCGGCGCGGCCTCGCGGAGCTGGTAGATCCCGAAGAGCTCGGTTTGTCCGGTGACCTTGTGCGCGATCGCGACGATCGCGATGGCCGCGGTGGCCCACGCGGCGCCCAAGCGAATGGGGCCGCTCTCTCCGCGCAGCGTCACTTGCTTCGCGGCCACGTACGCGGCGAGCAGACCGATGAGGTACTGCGCGTAGGACCAGCCGTTGGCCGGGTCGAGGTGCAGCGCGCGCCACGTCGCGCTCAGGTCTTCGCGCATCGGCGAGAGGGCGCGCGCGGTGAGCGCTTCGCTTCGCGCGTTGACGAGCTTCAGCACGAACGGCGGGAGCGGGATCAGCTGGAGCGCCGTCACGCCGAGCACGACGAGCGCGGCGAGCACGAGGAGATCCTTGCGCTCGTTTCGCGTCCAACCGGTGGCGACGAGGGCGAAGAGCGCGATCGTCGCGCACGTCGAGACCGCCGCCGCAGCGGCACCTCCCAACATCAACGCCGCGACGAACAGTAGGACAGTGATGATCGTGGGCGCGGTTTGTTGGCGCAACATCGGAGGTGCGTCAGTGTTGCGTCACGGCCCGCGTCGCGTTCACGCTCGCGGGGGCGGTGTCGTCACTTTGTGGGGTTGAGGGCCAAGAAACTCGGGCATCGTGACGTGTCCGGCGCTCGAAATCCCGTCGCGACGGAGGACGCGGCTCGCGGTCGTCCAGAGGATTTTCGCGTCGAGCCAGAGGTTCCAGTGGTCGATGTACCACACGTCGAGCGCGAATTTCTCGTCCCACGAGAGCGAGTTTCGCCCGTTGATTTGGGCCCAGCCGGTGATCCCTGGCGGCATCTGGTGCCGGCGCGCTTGCTCGGGAGAGTACCGCGGGAGGTACTGCAGCAAGAGCGGTCGCGGCCCGATGAGCGTCATGTCGCCGCGCAGCACGTTGACCAGCTGCGGGAGCTCGTCGATGCTGAAATCTCGCAGAAACTTGCCGACCCGCGTGAGCCGCTGCGCGTCTTTGCTCGGGTCGACCGCGCGATCGTCCTTCTTCGTCTCGTTGGACATCGTGCGAAACTTCCAGAGCTCGAACGGCTTCGCCCCGAGCCCTGGTCGCTGTTGTTTGAAGAGCACGGGGCTGCCCATCGTCGCGCGAATCGCCACGGCTGCCGCCGCGAGCACGGGCGAGACCACGACGAGGCCCGCCGCGGACGCTGCGACGTCCACCGCTCGCTTGACCAACCGCTGCGCTCGACGCTTGGCCCACGGGCCGTTTGGGACGCTCGGATCCATCGGGCTCTGCGCTCTACGCCTTTGCCACTGCGGTGTGTGTGCCCGACGTGCGCCCGATCGTCGGATTGGTGGCCGATCGGGTTCGCGCGGCTGCGGGCTGCGCGTCGGAGTCGCCCTGCGGCGGCGTGTACTCTGGGATGATCGCTCGCAGCGCGGCGCGGACTTCGTCGGCGTCGTGCGGGTCGCGAACGGACTCGAGCCCCGCGAGGATGTTCGTCATGTCCGACCACAGGTGGGGGCGAAACTTTCCGACGAAGATCTTCGGGTGCTTCGTTCGATCCGCGTGTTCGGACTCGACGGACAGCTCTTCGAAGAGCTTTTCGCCTGGGCGAAGCCCGCTGAACTGAATCTCGATGTCCTCGCCTTCGCGCAGGCCCGACAGTCGAATCAGGTCCTTCGCGAGGTCGACGATCTTCACGGGCTCGCCCATGTCCAAGATGAAGATCTCGCCGCCTTCGCCCATCGCGCCCGCTTGCAGCACGAGCTGACAGGCCTCGGGGATGGTCATGAAGTACCGCTTCATCTCGGGGTGCGTGACCGTCACGGGGCCGCCGCGCGCGATCTGCTCTTTGAAGAGCGGGATCACGCTGCCGTTGGAGCCGAGCACGTTACCGAACCGCACGGTGACGAAGCGCGTCTTGCTCCGCTGCGAGAGCGCTTGCACGTAGATCTCCGCGACGCGCTTGGTGGTGCCCATCACGGACGTCGGGTTCACGGCTTTGTCCGTGGAGATCATCACGAAGCGATCGGCGCCGTAGGCGTCCGCGAGGTCCGCGACGGTGCGCGTGCCGAACACGTTGTTCTTGACGGCCTCGCCCGGGTTCCACTCCATCATCGGCACGTGCTTGTGCGCGGCGGCGTGAAAGACCGCGTGCGGGCGGTGCTCGCGAAAGACCGCGTCCATGCGCGCTCGATCGGTGACATCCGCGATCACGGGGACGAGCGTGACCTTCGGAAACTTCTGCGACAGCTCTCGGTGAATCTCGTAGAGCGCGTTCTCGGCTTGCTCGACGAGGACGAGCGTCTTGCACTCGAATCGCGAGACTTGCCTGCAAATCTCCGAGCCGATCGAGCCTCCCGCGCCCGTGACGAGCACGCGGGCTCCGCGCACGGCGCTGTGAATCGAGCTCTCGTCGAGCGAGACGGGCTCGCGGCCGAGGAGGTCCTCGATCTGCACGTCGCGGAGCTGTTGCACCGAGACCTGCTCGTTGATGAGCTGCGACATGCCCGGGATCGTTCGCACGTGCACGTTGACGGCCGAGGCGCGATCGAGGATCGCCTTCATCTGCGCCCGCGTCGCGGACGGAACCGCGACGATGATCTCGTGCACATCGTGCCTCGCCACCACGTCTGCGATGTGCTCGACCGTCGCCAACACGGGGACGCCGTGGATCCTCGCGCCCACCTTGGCCGCGTTGTCATCGAGAAAGCCCACGGGCTCGTAGCGGTCGAGCGCCGAGCGTTGGATCTCGCGGACGAGCATTTCGCCAGCGTTTCCCGCGCCGACGATCAGGACGCGCTTGTGCTGGGCGCGCTCGCGATCGACCCGGACGGACGCCTCGTTGAGCGAGCGAATGAGAAACCGCAGCCCGCCGATCAACATCACGTTGCCGGCCCAGTCCATGACCAGAATCGACCGGGGAAAATCCGGCGTTTTCGTGAAGATCACCCACGCAGAGAACAGAATGGACGAGAGCGTCGCGGCTTTGACCAGCGCGCGAAGGTCGTGGCCGCTGGTGTAGCGCCACATTCCCTGAAACATTCCGAGCAGGCCGTAGCCCAGCAAACGCGCTACGAGCAGCGGTAGAAGCGTGCCCCAGAGCGTGTCGAGGTACAGCCTCGGCGGCGAGAACTCGAAGCGTAGAATGAACGAACCGATGTACGACAGCACCCATAGCCCGACGTACACGCCCACGATGAACAGGCGTCGGTAGGTCAGCAGCACGGACGACATTCGCACGGTCGAAACCTCTCTATCGATCAATCAGCCCCGAGAAGATGCACGGAGCAGGACAGTGGTGGCAACGGCAGCGACGATCGAATCGGCCAAGGTGAGTGGCGCGCCCCGAGGCGCTCCATCGCTTCAGGGTGGTGCGTTGCGCTGGATCGCTCCCCGATTCACCGCGATCGCAGAGGGGGCCCGGTGAACGATCTCGTAGTCTCCATGGTCGTGCTCGCGCTGATGGCGAGCGTGGGTTTTGCCGCGATTCAGCGCCTGCCCGCCAAGGAGCGGACGCTCCCGTTCGTGAGCCTCGGGGTGCACCTGCTCACCGCGCCGCTCTTGCTCGCGGTGATGGACTACATCTGGGTGGCCAGCGACGTTCATTACTACTTCGAGACAGGCAAGACGCTGACGCGGTTGATGCGCGCGGACTTCGCGCGTTGGGCGCCGGAGGTCGTGAAGTTTACCCTGCAGATGCCCAACGATTTGGCGGTGTTGTTTCCCGAGGACTTCAGCGGGGCGTACTCGACCTCGAGCATGTTGGGCGTCGCGGGCTTGCTGATGTTCGTCTTCAATGACGCGCGGTACGCGTCGTTTATCGCCGTCGCGGGCGTGGCTTTTTTGGGCAAGCTCGCGTCGTACCAGGGCGTTCGCATCGCCCTGCCCGCGATGGAGCCTCGCCGCGTCGCGATCGCGATGCTGCTCATTCCGTCGGTGATTTTCTGGTCATCCGGCGTGGTGAAAGAGAGCTTCGCGGTCACCGGACTCGGTATTCTGATGCTCTGGATCGCGAGAGCGACCTCGCGCTCGCTCGTGACGAGCCCTCACTTGTTGGTGCTCGGCGCGCTGCCTGTGTACCTGTTCAAGCCGTACCTGCTGTTTCCCTTCACGCTCGCCGCGGGAGCGTGGATCGCACTGACTCGGTTGAAGAGCTCGAACGCCGCGGTGAAGCCCGTATACCTGCTCGGCGCGAGCGCGGCGGTGGTCGGGCTCGTGGCGGCGCTCAGCGTCGCGTTTCCTGAGTTTTCGCCGGCGAAGCTCGGCGAGTCGACCTCGCAGATGCAGCAGTACGGCGCCGAAGCGGGCGGCGGCTCAGCCTACACCCTCGGCAACGCGCAGACGCAGTCGCTCTCGGGACAGCTCGCGTTCGCGCCGATCGCGCTCGTGACCGTGCTCGTGCGCCCGTTCGTGTTCGAAGTGCGAAACTTCTCGATGCTCATCGCGTCCGGCGAGGCGACGCTGATGCTCGTCCTGCTGATCCAGCTCTTTCGAAAGAACTCCTTGCGCGAGGTGTTTCGCGCGGTGCTTCGCTCGCCGCCGCTCGCGTTCTGCATGGTGTTCACGCTGATCGCGGGCATGGCCATCGGACTCGCGACGTCCAACTTCGGGACGCTCTCTCGCTACCGCATCCCGATGATGCCGTACTACGCGATGCTCGTGCTCGTGCTCACGGACAAGCGCGTCGGCGTCGCCGCGAACAAGGCCCTCGCCGAGATGGAGGCCGCCGCCCTCGCCGCAGAGGCCGCCGCGCGAAAGCGCCGTCGCGCCCGCGCAGCCATGAGCGAAAACGCAGAGTCCTCCCCGTGAGCGCTACACGACCTTGAACGACAGCCCGTGGTTGCTCAAGAACGCCTTGGCGCGGATCGGGTTGTTGTCGCCAAAGTTGAACAAGCTCCCGCACGCGAGGGCGTTGACCCCCGTTTCGACGAAGGCGTCGCGCATGTGCTCGTACGTCCCCGCGCCGCCGCACGCGATGACAGGAACGGTCCCCGCCGCGGCCACCACCTCGCGGATGAGCGCCCCGTCGTAGCCCGTCATCGTCCCGTCGCGGTCGATCGAGTTGATGAAGATCTCGCCAGCGCCGAGCTCGACCGCCCGCGCGACGTGCTTGCGCAACGAGATCGGCTCCGTCGTTCGTCCGCAGTTCGAACTCACGACGTACGAGAGCGAAGCCTCGTCCCAGCGCGCGTCGATCGACACGATCACCGCTTGATTTCCAAAGGTCCGCGCGATCTCGCTCACGATCTCGGGCGTGCGGTACACCTCGGAGTTCACGATGACCTTGTCCGCGCCGTGACGAATCAGCACCTCGGCGTCGCGCGCCGAGCGAATTCCCCCGCCGAGCGCGAGCGGCATGAAGCACACCTCGCTCACCCGCTCGAGCAGCGGCAAGAGCACGTCGATGGTCCGCCGCTCGCGATCGATGTTGAGAAACACAAGCTCGTCCGCGAGCTGCGCGTTGTACACGCGCGAGGACGCCACGGGGTCGCCCACGTCGCGCCAGCTGTCGAAGCGCAGCGTCTTCACGAGCCGTCCGCTCGCGAGCAGGAGCTGCACTGGGATGATCCGTTTCTTCAGCATGCGCCGTCCCAGTCGCAGAAATTCTCGAGCAGCTTGAGGCCGTTGTTCTGGCTTTTTTCTGGGTGAAACTGAAATCCCAGCACGTTGTCTCGCGCCACGATGGCGACGTAGTCGCTGTGCTCGCCGCCGCCGTACTCGACGAGCCCGAGCGCGTCCTTCGGATCGTCCACGCGAAAGTGGTACGAGTGCACGAAGTAGAAATCGACGCCGCTCTTCACCTTGGTGAGCACCGGGTGCTTGCGGGTGAGTCGCACTTCGTTCCACCCGACGTGGGGGATCGTCGGGACGCGCATCGGGTCGAAGCGCTCGACGTGCCCTTCGATGAGGCTCACGCCCGCGCCTGTGCCGCCCTCGTCTCCCGTAAACGAAAGGAGCTGCATTCCGAGGCAGATTCCGAGCACGGGGCGCTTGGTGCGCGCGAAGGCTCGAATGGGCTCGATGAGCTTCTGCGCCTCGAGGTGCTGCATCGCCGTGCGGTAGTTTCCGACCCCCGGGAGGATCAGGTGCGACAGCCCGTCGATGTCAGCCTCGGCGCGAACGACCTTGTGATCGAACCCGAGCGAATGCACGGCGTTGAGCACGGACCGGAGGTTTCCCATGTCCATGTCGATCACGCCGATGAGAGTGTCAGTCACAGGTGTGTCCTCAACGGAGCGGCTGCGTCTCGCGGTACCAACGATCGTAGTCCCACGTCTTGTCCGCTTCGTCGATCGTCGAGAACTCGGGCTTGTGCGGCGGGACCACGGTCTGCAACACGATCTTGTTGAACTCGTCCTCGCTGATCGCGAGGTAGTCCAAGAAGAGCGCGAGTGACGGCGGCTTCTTTCCCTCGAATTTCTTCACGAGCTCCGCGGCGTGCTCCTTCGAGATGCGGCCGTTGCGAAGGTCGAGCGCCACCATCTGGCTCACGCGCGAGTATCCGCGCTTCAAGAACTTGATGTAGTCGCGCACGCCCTGCAGGTGGCACTCGATCTTCTCGTAGGGGTACTCTTCCCAGGGCATTCCCTCGACCTGGTCGCCCTTCCACCCGAGCTCGTCTTGGATGAGCTTGGACTGGCTCTTGACGTCCCAGGGCATGTACGAGCCGAGGCACACCGAGCGATAACGAAGCTTCTTCAGCTCGCGGATGGGGGGATACGTAAACGGCGCGAGGTCGCGAGGATCGAAGCTGAAATCCCCGCGGATCATGCCGGCCATGTCCTCCGCCGTGATCCCGAGGTTCACGAAGCGATTGAAGCGCGTCTCGTCGACCTCTTCGATCTCGTTCTCGCGGTAGTCGTAGTACGCCGTGTACTCGGACGAGGGCTCACCCCAGAGGATGAACGGCGTCTGGTACTTGAGCGCCACGTGCATCGGGTAGCTGAAGATCCCTGTGTGGCAGTGCCAGCAGAAGTCTCCCTTGCGGATCAGCGCCTCGAGCATCACGCGCCGAACGACGCGCCAATTGGGCGTAAACGTGAGCACGTCCACGCCGAGTCGCTTGAAGGTCCGCTCGTTGTTCGCGAGCAGGTTGGGCCGCATGAACCCGTGGTTGAACTGCACCACGAGCGGCTTCACCCGGTACTCCTTCACCATGTGATACAGGGTGAAGGTCGAGTCTTTTCCTCCCGAAAACGGGATGATCACGTCGTACTCGTGCTTGCCGCGGTACTGCTCGACGAGCTCGCCGAACTCCGCTTTGCGCGCAGCCCAGTCGATCTTGCCCTGCTTGAACTCTTGTTGACGGCAGACGTTGCAGACGCCGTTCTCGTCGAACTCGATCGTCTCGTAGGTCTCCGGCAATCCGCAGCGCGTGCAGCGGCGAAGAGGGCGACCGCAGCCGCGGGGAACCTCTTCGTTGGCGATGATCGGCAATTTGGTTCGATCGACTTCGGTGTTCATCGAATGGTCCTCAGTGGTCATCGGTAGTCCGCGAGGCGACGCTCGCAGACGAGCAACGTCGTCTGCTCCGTCGTTCGCGTGGCAAACCCATAGTATCCAGCGGTCTTGAAGGCCCGGATGCTACGCTCGTTTTCGGGGCGGATGCGCGCGACGAGCCGCAGCACGCCGAGCTCTCGGGCGCGGAGCTCGCCCGCGCGGAGCATCGACACAGCGTGCCCCTGGCCGCGCGCTTCGGGGGCGACCGTAAGCGAAATCTCCCACTCGCCGTGCTTCTCGCGGTCGAGTCGAACGACGCCGACCGCGCGGCCTTCGTGCTCGGCGATGAGCAGCGCCCTCGCTTCGTTGGCGAGCGAGTTGGCGAGCCACGCGCGATGGTCCGCGGGCGTGACCTCGTTTTGATGGACGGACATCTCGCGCGTGGTCGCGTCGTTGCGCCAACGCAAGAGCTGCTCGGCGTCGTCGGCGGTCACGGGTCGCAGCGTGAGCGCGGGGGCCGCGAGCGCTCCTCCGACGTGTCCCCACTCGAGCGGAACGCCCGCTTCGAGCGCGCGCTGCGCCGGGCGTCCGAGGATCATCGGCAGAAACTTCGGCGGCAACCCGTGCGACGGACGAACGCTCCGCACGTGGTCGCACGTGAGCACTTCACCGGCGGCGACGTCCTTGGCGACGAACAACGAACGCCGGAAGTTCACGCTCGCGCGCTCGTCTTCGGACGGACCGAAGCGCACGCGACCGAGGGACTTCTCTGTGTCTCGCACCGCGCGGACCATCGCCGCGAACTCTTCGGGCTCGAGCGAGAAGAACGAATCCGGCCCGCCCACCGAGCGATCCACGATGAAGTGCTTCTCGATGAGCTTCGCCCCGAGCGCGACGGACGCGATGGCCACGGTCGCGTCGCGCGTGTGATCCGAGAGGCCCACGATCGTCCCGAATCCGCGGAGCACTTCGTAGCTGCGCAGGTCCATCGACTCGGGCTTCGCCGGATAACAAGACACGCAACGGAGCAGCACGATCTGGTCGTTGCCCGCTTCTTTGCACACGGCCACGGCGGCTTCGATCTCCGAGAGAGAAGCCATTCCCGTCGAGATGATCACGGGACGACCGGTGCGAGCGACGCGTTCGACCAGGGGAAGATCCACGATCTCGAAGGACGCGACCTTGTGCGCGGGCACGTCGAGCGCCTCGAGGTACTCGACCGCGGTCTCGTCGAAGGGCGTCGAGAAGCACAAGAGCCCCATCGATTCGGCCGCTTGTTTGATGGTCTTGTGCCACTCCCACGGGGTCATGGCCTCGGCGTAGAGGTCGTGCAGCGTTCGCCCTGCCCACACGTTCTTCGTGCGCACGACGAAGTGCTCGCGATCGCTTCGAAGCGTGAGCGTGTCCGGCGTGTACGTCTGGAGCTTGATGGCGTCGGCGCCTGCTTTCGCAGCGGCTTCGACGGTCTTCAGCGCGATGTCGAGGCGGTGCCCGTGGTTCGCTGAAAGCTCGGCGACGATCATCGTCGGGGCGTCTCCGCCCACTGGCTTTCCGCCGATCGTGATGCTCTTCATGGTGATTCTCGATTCTGTTCGTTGAGCAATGCAGCCACGACGCGATCTGCGCCAGCCCCGTCGATGGTGTTGCGACCCGCGGCGCTCATCGCTCGGCGCGTCGTCTCCGACTTGCAGAGCTCGTCGAGCTTGTTAGCGATGCGCCCTGCGTCGAGCGTTCGTTCGTGGCCCATCGACGCGGCGAACCCTGCGCGCTCTGCGCCTTCGGCCACGCCGAGTTGATTGTCTGCCACGGGCGTCACCAGCGCGGGAACGCCCATATACGCCAGCTCCCACACGGTGCTCCCCGCGGCCACCACCGCCACGTCGGCCCAGCGCAACCAGCGAGGCATGTCCGTCACGTCCGCGAAAACGCGCGTCGCGCGAGACTTCTCGGCGCGCGCTTCGAGCGCCGCTCTCCTGGGATTTGCTGCGCCGATGAGCAACACGGCCTCGAGCGACGCGAGCTCGTCCACCGCGTCGATCGCTCGTTCGCCGAGCTTCGCGGGATCCGCTCCGCCAAACGACAGGAGCACGGTCTTGGCCACGGGCGCGATGGGCTTCGGCTCGGATCCCGCGCGCAAGTACTCTTGTCGCAAGAGCGTGTAGCGCACGCCGAGGAGCAGCCGACAGTGCGACGCGCGGTCGCCGTAGAACCGCTCGTCTGCGTGGAGGTTTTGGTTGAGCACGAGGTCGCACTCGTACCGCTGGTGCTCGCCCGTGTCGTCGATGACCAGCGTTTTTGCGCCTGCTTCGCGCGCGGCGCGATGGTGCGCGGTCGTCAGCGTGTATCCGTCGATCACCACGGCGCGCGCGTGGCGTTCGCGCACGAGCGCGCCGAGCTGCTCTGCGTCGTTTGTCGCCGTGGCCTCGGAAAGCTCGATGACGGAGCCCCCTTCGTTTGCGATGCGATCGGCCAGCGCCGCGGGCAGCCCGCGCGTCGCGAAGGCAAACGATCCCCCTCTGCGTCGCCACGCTTGCGCGAGCGCGAGGCTGCGCATCAAGTGGCCGGCGCCGATGCTCGGGCTCGCGTCCGCACGCAGCAGGAGCAGCCCGAGCTCGGTCATCGCAGCGTCTCCCGGAGCGCGCTCACGACGTAGTCCACGTCGTCGTCGGACATCTTGGGAAACATCGGCAAGCTGATGCAGCCCGCGTAGTACTCGTCCGATCCTTCGAACGACCCTTCGCTGAGCCCGTTGCGCTGAAAATCCGGCTGTTTGTGCACGGGAATGTAGTGCACCTGCGGCCCGATGTTGAGCTCGCGGAGCGCGACGAAGAGCGCCTTGCGACGCGCGGCCACGGACTCGAGTGACTCGCCGTCGCGTCGCACGAGGTTGACGACGTACAAGTGGTACGCGCTCGTGACGCCCGCGGGGACCGCGAGCGGACGGAGCTTGCTCTTCCACTCGTCGGTCGCGAACGCCGCGTCGTAGCGCGCTGCGATCTCGCGCCTTCGCGCGAGAAACTGCGGAAACCGCTTCACTTGCGCGAGCCCGAGCGCGCACTGCAGGTCCGTGATTCGGTAGTGGTACCCGAGCTCGACCTGCTCGTAATACCAAGGCCCATCGTTGTGCGTGAGCTTGCTCGCTTCGCGCGTGATCCCGTGCGTGCGCAGCTCGCAGAGCTTGTCGTAGAGGGCCTTGTCGTTGGTCGTGATCGCTCCGCCTTCGCCCGTCGTCAGGTGTTTGACCGGGTGAAACGACAGGATCGCCATGTCCGTGTGCGCGCAGCTCGCCGCGCGATAGGTCTGACCGTCGACGGTGTACGTCGCGCCGAGCGAGTGCGCTGCGTCTTCGACGACCTTCGCGCCGTATCGGTCAGCGATGCGACGAACCTCCGCGAGGTCCGCGACCGCGCCCGAAAAATCCACGGGAACGATGAGCTTCGGCGGCGTTCCCTTCTTCGCGAGGAGCTCGGCCCGCGCTGCGAGCGAGCGCGTGTCGATGAGTCCCGTGCGCGGATCGACGTCGACGAGCATCGGGCGCGCGCCGGCGTAACGCATGCCGTTGGCCGAGGCCACGAAGGTGTTGTCGCTCGTGAGCCCGGTGTCTCCTGCGCCCATGTTCGCCGCGAGGGCGGCGAGGTGGAGGGCCGCCGTTCCGCTCGCGACCGCCACGCAATACTTCGCGCCGGTGAGCTCGCAGAGCGCCGCTTCGAAGCGCGCGATCGTCGGCCCTTGCGTGAGCCAATCGCCTCGCAGTTGCTCGACGACCGCCGCGACGTCTTCGTCCGTGATCCACTGTCGTCCGTACGGAAGCAGCTGCGCTCGCTTCTGAAAACCTTCAGTCGCCATGGTCGTTCACCACGCCCAACGGTTGTCCGCGAGCCACGCGCGGGTCTTGGCGAGCCCTTCGTCGAGCGACGTGCGGGGCCCCCATCCGAGGATCTCTTTGGCCTTTCGCGAGTCGCAGAGGAGCCTCGCGATCTCGGCTTGCGGGTGATCGTGCGCGACGTGCTCGACCTTGTTGCCTTCTGAGCAGCACTTGCTCGCGAGGACGTTGATCGAGACGTCGCTGCCCGTGCCCGCGTTGATGACCTGTCCTTCTGCCTTGGGCTCGAGCGCCGCGCGCACGACGAACTCCGCGCAGTCCTCGACGTAGAGGAGGTCGCGCGTTTGTGTGCCCTCGCCCTTGATGAGCAGGGGCTCTTTCGCGAGGTCGCGCTTCAAGAAGATCGAGACGACCCCGCCTTCGGAGTTGCTCTTTTGGTACGGCCCGTACGTGTTGAACGGCCGCACGACGGTCACGGGCAACCGGTACGAGTAGTAGTAGGACAGCGCGAGCATGTCCGACGCGATCTTGCTCGCGGCGTACGGCGACGCGGGCCGGTACGGGTGCGTCTCGTGGATCGCGGCGCCGCCAGCGAGGTCGTACACCATGCACGTGGACATGCACGCGACGCGCGGGCTGCGGTTCTTCAGCTTGGGAACATCGCGGTCGAAGTCGAACTTCTTGCTGTCAGGATCCAGCCCGTTTTGCAGAAAATACTGGCGCCGGACCTCTTCCATCACGCGGAAGGTGCCCTCGGCGTCGTTGCGGAAGGTGGGCTCGGGATCGTCGATGGACTTCTGGACGTGGATCGACGCCGCGAGGTGAAACACCAAGTCCCACGGCCCTTCGGAGAAGACTCCGCGCAGGCACTTGGGGTCCTTGATGTCGCCGTCGACAGCGCCGAGAAAATTCGCGCGACCCTCGAGGTCGCGGAGGTTCTCTCGCCTGCCGTTGGAGTAGTCGTCGAGCACGCGGACGCTGTGTCCTTCGCGGAGCAGCCGCTCGACCACCCAGCGTCCGATGAAACCAGCACCACCCGTAACGAGCACCTTCATTCGATTCTCTCTTGTCTTGCTAAGCCGATGTCGCGACCGACGTCGCGGGGGTCACGCTTGTTGCCAGGGCGCGAGGATGCTCTGCGCCTCGAGGTACTCTCGCAGCTCGTCGCGCGAGAGGCACTCGTCCTCGCCCGAGTGCCACAGTCGCTTGACCGGAGAAAGCGGGACGGAGTAGCTCTCGAGCGTCGGGGCGTACGCGGCGAGCGGCGACTCTGGGGTCGGCAGGATGATCAGCATGCGATCGCTCTCGACCGCGCGGCCGATCTCGTCGCGCGAGAGGAGCTCTTCGTAGAGCTTCTCGCCCATGCGCGGCTTGGTGTGCACGACGTCGGACTTCTTGCCGTTGCGCGCGAGCTTTTCTGCGACGACGTGGGCGAGGTCCGCGATGCGAATCGCCTTCATCTTCGTGACGAACACTTCTCCGCCGAGCGTGAGGCTCCCCGCTTCGATCACGAGCTGCGCTGCTTCGGTGATGGTCATCACGTAGCGGGTCATCTCGGGGTGCGTGAGGCGCAGGGCGTCTCCGCGGAGGGCGTTGGCCGCGAAGATCGGGATCACCGAGCCGCGCGAGCCGAGCACGTTGCCGAAGCGAACGGCGGCGAAGCGCGTGCGGCGCGTTCCACGGATGGCGTTGGCGGCGGTGATCAAGCGCTCGCCCATCATCTTGGAGGCGCCCATCACGTTGGTCGGGTTGACGGCCTTGTCCGAGCTCGTGAAGATGACTCGGTCGACCTCGGCGTCGAGCGCCGCGCGGATCACGTTGTCGACGCCGCGGAGGTTGGTCTCGACGATCTCGAAGGGGTTGTACTCGCCGAGCTCGACGTGCTTCAGCGCCGCGGCGTGAAAGACCACGTCGACGTTGCGAAACGCGAGGCGCAATCGCTCGAGGTCGCGGATGTCGCCGAGCATCGGCGCGACGCGCCCGGTCTCGCGGACGCGCTCGTACAAGAAGAACAGCTCGCTCTCGTTGTGGTCGAGCGCGCGCACGGCTTTGGCGCCAGCGCGAGCGATCTGCTCGACGAGCTCCGAGCCAATGGTGCCTGCTGCGCCCGTGACGAGGACGACTTTGTCTCGAAGGTAATCAGCGGTCGAACTCGGAACACTCGTCGCGCTCATCGCGTCGTTAGCCTCGGAAAAGGGGTCAAAAAGAGGGGGGACGGTATCAAACCGCCCCGGGGAATACCACACGAGCACCGATGTGTTGCCGGCCGATCGTCAGAGATTCATCGCCGCGATATCCCCCAGCGAAAGCCTCGCAAAACGGCCGCACAACGTCGCTCAGCGGCCGAGCACGCGAAGGCCGAGCGGCCCGAGCATGGCGTCGAGCGCGTCGTCGCTTCGGGCGGTCAAGAACCAATCACGATAGTGCGAATGCGGCTCGATCTTCGCGCTCGCGCGGAGGCCTTCGTCCTCGATGAGCAGCGCGCGCATCCCGTTGTTTCGCAGAAAGACCTCGAGCAACGCGGGCACGTCCGAGTCGTGCAGGATCTCGCACACGACGTCGGGCTTGAACTTCGCGAACGTCTCGGCCCCGTGTTCGAACACCGTTCGCTCGGCGCCTTCGACGTCGATCTTGACGAGCAACGAGCCGCGCACGCCGAGGGACGCGGTGAGCTGATCCAGCGAACGCACTGGGATTTCAGCGCCCGTTTGGTAGCGATCGAGCAGCGAGACGCTGAGCGGCAGGCTCGAGCCGAACGAGCCCGTGGGCACGCGAACCGCTCCGTCGGGCTGGCCGACGCCGAGCAAGTGCGGCTCGACGGAACGCGCGACGTCGTTGCGCACGATGTTGCGGACGAGCTGCGCGAACACGACCGGCACGATCTCGAACGAGTGCACTCTCGCCGCGGGATTCGCGGACGACGCCAAGAGCGAGAAGAGCCCCGTGTTCGCCCCGACGTCGAAGACGAACTCGGCCTCGCGGCTCGACGCGGCGAAGATGCTGAGCGCCGTCGCTTCGGCTTTGCGCACGGGGCGACCGCGGCCCCAGTAGATGCTCCGCGCGACGTTGCAGTCGCGCGGGTTGGTCATGACGAAGCGCGCTCCGTCGATCGACGCTTCGACCTCGGGGAGGTTGATCGGAATCCGCGCGATCGTGTCCGTCGCGGGCACGCGCGAGGCGAGCTGCCGCAGGATCGGATTGACCACGGGCAGCTCCAAGAACCGCTTGGCGATCGTTCGCGCACGCATCGACGCGGAGGTCATGGCGGTGTGTTCGCGCGTTTTCGATCGCAACGCAACGACGACCGACGCGCGGCCTCGCGCCAGCGACGTCCTCGAGTTGATTCAGCGAGGGCGGCCTCGAGTTGATTCAGCGAGGGCGGCCTCGAGTTGATTCAGCGAGGACGTCCTCGAGCCGAGAGCACGTCCCTGTACAGCGCGAGCATCTTGGCCGCGGACGCGCGGTGAGAGAACTGCGCTTCGGCGCGCGCTCGTCCTGCTTCGCCGAACTGCGCGCGCAGCGCGGGGTCTCGAAGAAACGCAACGGAGGCGCGGGTCATCGCGGCGATGTCGTGCAGCGCGAAGAGCTTCGCGGTCACGCCGTCTTCGACCGCTTCATCGAGGCCTGGAATGTCGCTCCCCACGACAGGGATGCCCGCGGCGTTGGCCTCGAGGGGGACGAGGCCGAACCCTTCGTCGCGCGAAGGAAAGAGACAGAGCTCGCTGCACGCCATGAGCCTCGGGACGTCCTCGCGGAGCCCGAGAAACAACACGGACGAAGAGAGCCCCTCGCGCTCGATGCGCGCGAGCACTTCGTCTTTGAGAGGGCCCTGACCGAGCAAGAGGAGCTTGGCGTCGGGCACCTCGCGGAGCACGCCCTTGAACACGTCGATCAGCCCGTGGTGATTCTTCTGCTCGATGAAGCGCCCGATGTGCACGACGAGCGGGGTGCTCTCGGGCAGGCCGAGCTCGCGTCGCAGCGCTGCGCGCTCGTCGCTCGTCGCGCGCGGAGGGATGGTCGTGCTCAAGCTGAGCAGCCGACACTTGGGCTTGCTCTTCCACTCGGGAACGACGTGCGAGATCACTTTGTTCGAGAGCGCGGTGACGGCGTCGGCGTGTTCGATCGCGTAGCGCTTGCTGAAGTACCCGTACACCGCCCGCACGGGGCGAACGAGCGGGTGGCGCGTAAACGGCGTCTGCGGCGGCGTGCGCCAGTGGTGAAAGGTACAGACGACGGGGACGTTCATCCGGCGCGCGACCCACACGCCGATGCCCGAATAGACCGCCTCGTGGCTGTGCACGACGTCGTACTTGCCGTTCGCGAGCAGCCGTTCGAGCCCGCGGATGTAGCCGACGTGCGTGGGCTTGAGCGGAACGTTGTGCACCGCCGCGCCTCGCTCCGTGGCTCGATGCGACAGCACGCCCGCCTCGGGGAGCTTCAAGCAGAAGTCCATCGCGCACTCGGCGCGGTCGAACTGCTCGAGCATGTTGAGCAGCCACGTCTCCGCGCCCCCGTGCCCGATCGCCGTGAGCAAATGAAGCACTCGAATGGGTCGCGCCGTCGCGGCCTGGTGCTGTGTTGGTTTCTCCTCCGCCAACCGTCGCCTCGCTGGATCGTCGATCACCACGGACTGGGACACCTGGTTGTGTCTCTCGACGCGCAGGATCCCTTCGCGAAAAAATTGCGAAAATCACGCCGCGTTTAACTATTTTGTCCCAGTGTCTCTCGAACGCTCGTCCCTCCGCTTCGTCGTGTCTCGAGCCAGACGGCGAGCGCGAACGCGTTCCACAAGAGCTGCGGATCTCGCTCGGCCCAGCGGCGCCATCCGCCCTCTGAAAGCTCGTCGCTCGAGAGTACACCACTCTCGTCCAGCCTCGCGCGCTCGAACAATCGATCGCACGCAGGCGCGAGCGACTCGCGAAGCCATCGTTCGACAGGGACGCCGAAGCCGTGCTTTCCGCGGTTTGCGAGCGCGCGACCGAAGTGTCTCTCGTGCAGCGTGCGAAGGACTTCTTTTCCGCGCACGCCCAAGGTGAAGCGCGACGGCAGCCCCACGCCCGTCTCGACAACGCGATGGTCCAAGAACGGAACCCGCGCCTCCAAGTGATTCGCCATGCTCGCGCGATCGACCTTCGTGAGCATGTCGTTCGGCAGCGGGTTGGCGAGGTCGCCCGCGAGCACTTTTTGAAGCGTGCTCCCGCGCGTCGATTCGAAGCGCAATTTCGCTGGGTGTTCGAAGCGCTCTGCCAGCACGGGCCTTCGTACGAGCGGCGCGGTGTGCGCGAGCGAGCCGAACTCGGTCACCGCCACGTACGCCGTCGCGTCGTCGCCCACGAGCCCGCGCGCGAGTCGGCGAACGATCCGCGAGACGTCCGAGAGCCTCGAGGTGCGATCGGTCCGCGACGGAAGCTGCCCGAGCGCTCGGCCCACCGAGTCGCGCAGCGCCGGCGCGTGATTGAGCACCGCGCGAACGGGCAAGATTCGATACCGCGAATAGCCCACGAACGCCTCGTCGCCGCCGTCTCCCGCGAGCGAGACCTTGTGCGACTGCCCCACCACCTTCGAGAGCAAGAACGTCGCGAGGCTCGAAGAGTCACCGAAGGGCTCGTCGTACGCGAGCATCGCGTCCGCCAGGACGTTGCGAAGGCTGTCGGGCTCGAGGACCTCGGTCCGGATCGAGATCCCGATGCGATCGGCGACTTGCTTCGCGAACGCGCTCTCGTCGAAGCGCTGATCGCGAAACCCGATGGTGAACGCCTCGATGGGCCGCGACGACGCCTGCGCCGCGAACAGCGTGATCAGCGACGAGTCGATTCCGCCGCTCAAAAAGCTGGCCAGCGGAACGTCGCTCTCCAAGTGCTCTCGCACCGCGCGCCGGAGCACCGACTCGACGAGCAAGCACGCCTCGTCCATCGAGCGCACCGACGCGGCCTCGGCCGAAGGCGTCAGCGTCCAGAACCGCCGCGCGCTCTCGCGCCCGGTCTCGAGGTCGAGCTCCCATCGCGTCGCGGGCTCGACCCGCGAGACGCCCTCGTAGATCGTCGCGAGCTCGGGGACGAAGCCGTACGACAGCATCGCGTGCGCCGCGCCGTGGTCGATCGCGAAGCAGCGAGCGAAATCCCCGCGGCCCTTCAAGAGCTCGAGCGCTTGCAGCTCCGACGCGAACGCGACGCCTCGCGACCCGCGCACGAGAAACAGCGGCTTGATCCCGAAGCGATCGCGGCTGAGCACGAGCTTGCGTCGCTTGCGGTCGTGGATCGCGAAGGCCCACATCCCGACGAGCAGCTCTTCGACGCGCGAAGGATCGCGCTCGTAGAGCCGCAAGATCACCTCGGTGTCGCTGTGCGTGTGAAAGCGAACGCCCTCGCGCACGAGCTCTTCGCGCAGCGCCGGGGCGTTGTAGACCTCGCCGTTGTACACGAGGACGATCTGGCCATCGTCGCTGTACATCGGCTGGTTTCCCCTGGCGATGTCGACGATCGCGAGCCGTCGCATGCCGAGGGTGGCGTCTTGGTGCGCCGCGAGCCCGCCGCCGTCGGGGCCTCGGTGATAGATCGACCCGCACATCGCTTCGCCGAGCGCGCGCGCCGCTTCGAGTGAGGGCTCGATCCCCGCGAAGCCAATGATCCCGCACATCGTCGTGCTCTCCTCAGCGCCCGCGGCCAACGGCGGCGCGCAGCACGTCGATCACGCGCTGCTGGTCTTCGACGGACATGCTGCTCGAGCTCGGCAGGCAGATCCCGCGAGTGTAGAGGTCCGCGCTCACGTCGCCCCCGAAGCGCTCGGCCTGCGCGAAGAGCGGCTGCATGTGCATGGGCTTCCACACGGGGCGCGACTCGATGTCTTCGCTGCTCAGCGCCGCGATGAGCGCGTCGCGGCTGACCCCGAGCTTGCCCTCGTCGACGAGGAAGCAGCTCAGCCAGTTGGTGTGAAAGCCGAAGCCTGCCTGCGGCATGAGCTCGATCCCGTCGATGTCCGCGAACGCGTCTCGATAGCGAAACGCCACCGCGCGTCGCTGCGCCACGCGCTCGTCGAGCACCTCGAGCTGCCCGCGGCCGATGCCCGCGAGGACGTTGCTCATGCGGTAGTTGTAGCCAACATCGACGTGGTGGTACTCGACGCGCGGCTCCCGCGCTTGCTGCGACCAATAGCGCGCGCGGTCGATCCACTCGCGGTTGTCCGACACGAGCATCCCGCCGCTCGTCGTCGTGATGATCTTGTTTCCGTTGAACGAGTAGACGCCGAGAGGCGCGATCGTGCCCGCGGGGCGGCCCTTGTACAGCGTCCCCACGGCTTCGGCCGCGTCTTCGAGCACTGGAACGTCGTAGCGACGGCACGCCTCCATGATGGGGTCCATGTCCGCGCTCTGGCCGTAGAGGTGAACGACGATGACCGCCTTCGGGAGCGCGTTGCGCCGGGCTTTTTCTGCGAGCGCGTCGGCGAGGACCGAGGGGTCCATGTTCCAGCTCGCGCGATCGCTGTCGATGAAGACGGGCTTTGCGCCGAGGTACGTCACGGGGTTGACCGACGCGACGAACGTGAGCGACGGACAAAACACCGTGTCGCCTTCGCCGACGCCCAAGAGCCTGAGTCCCAAGTGCATCCCCGCGGTCCCGCTCGCGAGCGCGACGGCGTGCCTTCCCGCCATGCGCGCAGAGAAATCTCGCTCGAACGCCTCGAGGTTGGGGCCTACGGTCGACAGCCAGTTCGAGCGAAACGCGTCGAGTACGTACGTTTCTTCGTTCGGCCCCATGTGGGGAACCGACAGGTAGATGCGCTTGCGTTGACCCATTCGTAGCTCTGTATCGCGAGTGCAGTGATCGAAGCTCTGTGACGAAGGCGAGGGAGTCTAAACCGCCACTCATTCGATCGACGTACTTTTCACGGTGGATTCGTGGCGGTTTGACTTGATTTCAACCACGCTGACGCTGGCCTCGTTTCTGCGACGTTCAATCGGGGCGTGGTTTACACGGTGTCCGAGTCGCAGTAGCTCAAGTACCAGCTGCGTCGATCCCCGTGCGCCACCCACGATGGCAGGTCGAACGACCGCGCCCCGGCGTGCAGCTCGAGCGGCCACAGCCGCTGCGGCAACGGCGCAAACAACTGCGACGTGTACGCGTCTCGGTTGGGTGAATGCGGCAGGCACCACGCGAGCGCGACGTCCGCGCCCTGCTGCGCGCACCGACGGAGCGCCTCGGCGAGCAGCGCTCGGCCGACGTCGGGCCGCCACGGTTGGTAGACGAGCTCCATCACGTACGCGACGCGACCGCCGTGCTTGTCGAACACCGCGGTCGCGACGAACCCGAGCACGTCGTCGCCGTCGTAGTACGCGAGGCGCTCGTACGCGCCGGACCAGTGTTGCCGAAGGCGCCACTCGAGGTACTTGGCGTCGCGCTCGACCGAGAGCGTGATCGACCGCGAAAAATCACGCCAAACGCGGTCGGTGCGCTCGTCGAAGCGCTCGAGCGGCGCGATCTTCGCGCGACCCTTCGCGAGCGCGATCACGGGGACCGGGACGTTCGGCAGCGCTCCCGCCCACGCGCGTCCCTTGAACAACCGATCGGTGACGTACCTCGATCGCAGCGGCCTCACGAGGAAGGGCACTGGATCGAGCGGCTTCCAATCGAGCTTCGTGAAGAACCCGTGCGCCGAGTTTCCGTTGGGAAACCCGTACACGAGCGCGCACCCGTCGCGCGCGCATCGGTCGTACACCGCGCGCGCCATCTTCACGAACAGCCCCTGGCCTCGATAGCGTTCGTCGACGAGCGTGTCGACCGACTGAACGCCGAGCCGCACCTCTGCGCCGACGCGCACGAAGCACGGCTGCACCGCGTAGATGCCCGCGATCTCGTCGGGCCGCGCCGGGTCGATGGCGAAATCCACGTACAGCTTTCCCGTGGGATTGTTCGCGTATTGCCAGAGGACCTTCGCCTCGGAGCGCGGCGAGCCGTTGCGCGCGAAGCAGTCTCGAAAGCGATCGAGGTCCGACGGCGCCGCGGTCATCGGTCGGTACTCGAACCGGATCTTCGCTCGGGGCTCCTCGGGCTGCGCGGCGGTGCTCATCACAAGTCTCTCGCTGGGATCGTTAGCGCGACGCGCCCCGTCGGCGGTGGGGCAAATCGCAGCATGATATCGGTTGCGTGCCGTGGTGTCTTCGTTCGAACAGAACGCGGAGCCGCTGCAGTAGCTCGCGCTCTTCGCGCGTCGTACCCTCTGCCACCGCGATGAGCAACGGTTCGGGACGCTTCGTGATCTCCCTCGATTTCGAGCTCCACTGGGGCGTCAGGGATCACAGTACGGTCGATCAATACCGTGAAAATTTGCTGGGCGTTCGCGAGGCCATCCCCGCGATGCTCGACCTGTTTCGCCGGTACGAGGCGCGCGCGACGTGGGCGTGCGTCGGGATGCTCTACGCCGAGAACAAGCGACAGCTGCTCGACTGGATCCCCGCGCAAAAGCCGCGCTATCGCGACGCGACGCTCTCGCCGTACGAGGCGATCGAGCGCGAGGTGGGCGAAGACGAAGCGTCGGACCCGTTTCACTACGCGCCGTCGCTGCTGCGCATGATCGCCGCGACGCCGGGGCAAGAGCTCGGGACGCACACGTTTTCACATTTCTATTGCCTCGAAGAAGGGCAGACCGCGGAGGACTTCGAGGAGGACCTTCGCGCGGCGCGGCGCGCGAGCGAGGGCTTTCACGACGCGCCGAAGAGCATCGTGTTTCCACGCAACCAGCTCAACCCGGCGTATCGCGAGGTGCTCGCGCGCTGCGGGATCACCGCGATGCGCGGCAACGGCGCGCACTGGGCCTACGAGGCGCGCCCGTACGCGCAAGAGAGCGCCCTTCGTCGCGCGATGCGCTTGGCCGACGCGTATCTGCCGCTCGTAGCGACGACGCGCGAGGTCCCTTCGTCGCGCGGCTCGGGGCCCGTGGATGTGCCCGCGAGCGTGTTCTTTCGGCCGTTCAATCGCAGGCTGGCGCGCGCCGAGCCCGTGCGCTTGCTGCGCATCGAAGCGGCGATGACCCGCGCCGCGCGCGAGGGCGCGCTGTTTCACCTCTGGTGGCACCCGCACAATTTCGGCGTGAATCTCCAGGAGAACCTCGCGAACCTCGCGCGCGTCCTCGAGCACGCGCGCGCGCTCGACCGACGCTACGGCTTCGCGAGCTCGACGATGGCCGACGCTGCAAACTGAAGCGGGCGCGGGAATCGAGCGGCGGGAATCGAGCGGCGGGAGTTGAGCGGCGGGAGTTGAGCGGCGGGAGTTGAGCGGGGACGAGAGCGCGGGGCGCATTGGGCCACTAGAGCGGGGACGGACCTCGCATTTCGAACTGCGTTGAAACACGGTTCGAAATGCGAGGTCCGTCCCCGTCTTCACTCCCTCACGCTCGCCCTGCGCCTGCCTTACGCAGCGCTGTCACTCGTCGGCTCGGGAGCGGCCTTGTACTCGTAGCGCCCTGCGTACGCGTAGTACGAGCCGTTGCCGTCTTGCGCGAGGTCGACGTCGTTGAGAACGACGCCCGCGATCCGCGTCCCGAGCGAGCGGAGCTGGTTGAGCACGCTCCGAGCGCGGGCGCGCACGGTCTTGCGGGCGCGCGTCACCAAGATGGTCCCGTCGAGCTGTGGGCCGATGACGAGCGCGTCGGTCACGGCGCCGACGGGGGGCGTGTCGAAGACGATTCGATCGAACTTGCTTCGCAGCTGGTCGAGCAGCGCTTGAAACCGCTGGCTGTGGAGCAGCTCCGCGGGGTTCGGCGGAATCGGGCCGCACGGGAGCATGTACAGGTTGGTGACGTCTGTCTCTTCGACCGCTTCGTCGAGCGTCGCTTCGTTGACGAGGACGCTCGTGATTCCCACGACGGGGCGCTGGCCGAACACCTTGTGAACGCGCGGGCGACGGAGGTCTGTGTCCACGAGGAGCACGCGCTTTCCGCTCTGCGCGAGGGTGATCGCGAGGCTGACGGCGACCGTGGTCTTGCCTTCACGCGGGTCGGAGCTCGTGACCATGATGGTCTTGATCGGCTCGTCCGCGGACATGAAGAGCAAGTTCGTGCGGATCACGCGGCACGCTTCGGCTACGACCGAGTTGGGGTGCGTGTGCACCACGAGGTCCGGGTTGGTGATCGGCTTCTCGTCCGACTCGGCTTTGGCCGCTCCGTAGCCGTAGTGATAACGGTAGCGATTGTTCGACCGGCCGCCGATCTTCGGAATGAGCCCGAGGAACGTCGACTTCAGCTCGTCGATGATGTCGTCCTCCGAGCGCATCGTCCGGTCCGACTGCACGACGATGTTGGCGAGCAAGAGCCCGAGCACCAAGCCCGCGATCAACCCGATCCCGATGTTGATCGGAACGCGGGGCCGCACCGGCCCCCCCGGCAACAGCGCCTCGTCGAGCACGCGCACGTTGTTCACGCGCATGAGCTTCGAGAGATCCGTCTCTTTCGTCCGCTCGAGCACGATCCCGTAGAGCTTCGCGTTGTTCTCTCGCTCGCGGAGGAGCTGGCCGTACTCGATCTCGCGGAGGTTGAGCTCGAGCCCCTCTTGCTGCGCCTGCGCGAGCGCCGAGCGAAGCTCGGACTCGGTTCGACGCACCGCGCGTAGGTCGGACTCCGCCGCCTCCAACACGTTGCGCACCTCGCGCCGAATCGCCGTCTCGACCTCGCGCATACGGCCCGAGATCGCTTGCATCTGCTGCGCTCCCTCGCCGTACCGCGGCGCGAGTCCGTCGCGCTCGCGCATGAGCCCTTCGTAGCTCGAGCGAAGCCCCTGCAGCGGCCCGGACGCGAGGAGCTCTGGCGCGTTGACGGCGAGCGGATCCGCCGCGGTCGCTGCGCGGCGAAGCTCTGCGACGCGCGCGGACACGCCGATGCGTCGCGTCTGGCTCTCGGTGACCGCCTCGGAGAGCCGAGAGATTCGGTTTCCAACGTGGTCGCGGCGCTCTTCGAACGACGTGCTGAGCAGGTTGTGCTGCCTGCGATAATCGTGCAGGGCGCGCTCGCTCGAGCTCAGCTGGCGGCGCAGCGCATCGAGCTGTTGTCCGAGCCACTCGAGCGCGCTGACCGTGGTGGACATGCGCTTGTCGAGGTTTTGGCGGATGTACACCGACGCGATCGTGTTGGCGACGAGCTGCGCGCGGCGCGGGCTCGTGTCCTCGACGGTGATCTGCACGAGGCGGCTGTCTTTGACGGGCTCGACCTTGATGCGTCCGCGGAGCACGCCGGCGGTGTCCGTGATCGTGCGCGAGCGAAACTGCGCGCGACGCTCGGGCGGTACGCCCAAGAAATCCGCGTCGTGCTGCAGTCCGAGCTGCCGCACGACCATCTCGCTCAGGCTCTGGCTCTGCAGCACTTGAAACTGCGTCGAGTAGTACTCGCGGGTGGACCAGTAGCTCTCGAGCCCGCTCGAGATGTCCTCGACGTTGCGCCCGAGGGGCCGAGGCGGGTTCGGATCGAACTCGACCGTCGTGACGGCGGAGTAGATCTTCGGCTGCTTCATGGTCCAGAGCGTGACCATGACCGTTGTGAGCGCGGCGACCGCGATGACGAGATAGCGCTGCTTCCACAGCGCTCGCAGCAACAGACCGAGCGAACGACTGTTGTCGTCCTGCGCCGGCAGCGAGTTCTTTTCAACGGTGTCGGACACTGAGCGCTCCGCGAATCCCGATCGTCAGCCGTGTATCAGATTGTCCGCGCCTTGCAATCCGCGACGGATGCACGACGGGGCAGGCAGAACGAGCGATGGAGGGGTTGGTTGTCTCCCGCCCGCCCGACATTCGGAGCGATCGTCACCCTCGGTCGCGAGCGCCTTCGCTTTGTGCAGCTTCTCGCAGCGAATACCGCCTCAACGCGCGCGCTTCTCCGCGGCGGCGAGGGCGAGGTCCGAGTCGACCATGCGATGCACGAGCTCGACGAAGGACACCTTGGGCTTCCACTGGAGCCGCTCTCGGGCCTTCGTCGAATCGCCGATGAGAAGATCGACTTCGGTCGGGCGAAAGTACTGCGGATCGATCACGACGCGGTCGCCGAGAGAGAGCCCGGCGCGCGCGGCGGCCACCTCGAGAAACTCACGAACCGTGTGCGTCTCGCCCATGGCCACGACGTAATCGTCGGGTTTTTCGGCCTGGAGCATGAGCCACATGGCCTCGACGTAGTCCTCTGCGTGCCCCCAGTCGCGCTTGGCGTCGAGGTTGCCGAGGTAGAGTTTGTCCTGCAGTCCGTGCGCCATTCGTCCGATGGCTCGGGTGATCTTTCGCGTGACGAAGGTTTCTCCGCGGCGCTCGGACTCGTGGTTGAACAAGATCCCGTTGACCGCGAACATCCCGTACGCCTCGCGGTAGTTCTGCGTGATGTAGAACGCGTAGGCCTTCGCGGCTGCGTACGGGCTCCGGGGATAGAACGGCGTGGTCTCGCGCTGGGGCACCTCGAGGACGCGGCCATACAGCTCGCTCGAGCTCGCTTGGTAGAACTTCGGCGAGATCCCGACTTCGCGCATCGCTTCGAGCAAGCGCACGGTGCCGAGCCCCGTCACGTCCGCGGTGTATTCGGGCACGTCGAAGCTCACGCGAACGTGGCTCTGCGCGGCGAGGTTGTAGACCTCGTCGGGCCTCACTTTGCGAAGGACGTAGTTGAGCGAGCTGCCGTCGGCGAGGTCCGCGTAGTGCAGAAACAACCGCGCGCTCGGGTCGTGCGGGTCGCGGTAGAGGTGGTCGATGCGCGAGGTGTTGAAGTTGGACGCGCGGCGGATGGTCCCGTGCACCTCGTAGCCTTTGCGGAGCAAGAGCTCGGCGAGGTAGCTGCCGTCTTGTCCTGTGATTCCTGTGATGAGCGCGCGACGGGTCACGAATTGACTCCCGAAGGGTGACAAGCCCCACGGGATCGGTCGACCACGGGGAGCACGAGGCGCGAACGAATAGCTGCTTCGCGGCGCGGAGGATAGCCTCTCGGCCGGTATTCCTTCGGTCAGCCGCCGTTTGCGAGGAACCAGTCGTACGTCGACGCGATGCCCTCGCGCAGGGGGATGCGCGCCTTCCAGCCGAGCGCGTGGAGCTTCGAGACGTCCAGCAATTTGCGCGGAGTTCCGTCGGGGCGCGAGGTGTCTTGGGTGATCTCGCAATCGCCGTTGCCCACGACGTCGCGGACCATCTCTGCGAGCTCGCGGATCGAGATGTCTTCGCCGACGCCGACGTTGACGATCTCGCTCTCGTCGTAGCGTTGCAGGAGATACACGCACGCGTCCGCGAGGTCGTCGACGTGCAAGAACTCGCGCCGCGGCGTGCCCGTCCCCCAGAGCGTCACGCTCTTTGCGCCCGCGAGCTTGGCCTCGTGAAACTTTCGAAGCAGCGCTGGCAACACGTGCGAGCTCTCGAGGTCGAAGTTGTCGCCGGGGCCGTAGAGGTTCGTGGGCTGCAGGCAAATTCCACGGAATCCGTACTGCTTTCGGTACGAGCGAATCATCTCGATCCCGGCGATCTTGGCGACCGCGTACGCTTGATTCGTGGGCTCGAGCGCGCCGGTGAGCAGGCTGTCTTCGCGGATCGGCTGCGGCGCAAACTTCGGGTAGATGCACGAGGAGCCCAAGAACAAGAGCTTGCGCGTCCCCGTGCGATACGCCGCGTCGATGACCGCGCTCTGGATGAGCAAGTTGTCTCGAATGAACTCCGCGGGGCGCGAGTCGTTCGCGAGGATCCCGCCCACTTTGGCGGCGGCCAAGAACACGTACTCGGGCCGCTCGCGCTCGAAGAACGCGAGCACCGCGCGCGGATCCGTGAGGTCGAGCTCGCTGCGCGTTCGCACGAGGATCGATCGATGACCTTCTCGCTCGAGCCTGCGAACGATGGCCGAGCCCACGAGGCCTCGGTGCCCGGCGACGAAGATTCGAGAACCGACAGACATTTCCGACACAGCGACGGTGCTCATATACCGCCTCTGCCGTTTCGCGCTACCGACGCCACGTTGGTCACGGGCGCGCAACGCGAGTAGAGAGAGACGCAATCCCATGTTCTTCGCGCTCTCGAAGCTGTTGGACGTGCTGCTGAGCCCCCTCGTGTGGGCGATGTTGCTGCTCTTCGCGGGGGCTTGGTATCGCCAGCCGCCCGCGCGGTGGAGGCGCTTTCTGCCGCTCGTTTCGCTGCTCGTTCTGTACGTGTTCTCGACCGAGCCCGTGGCCGCGGCGCTGTGGCGGCCGCTCGAGCAGCAAGCGCAGGACACCGCGCGCTTCGGCGGCGCGAGCGACGCGCGTGCTCCTTACGACGCGGTGATCTTGCTCGGAGGCGTCGTCGAAGAGCAGGCGATGAGCGGGCCCGAAGGGCAGCCGATGCTCAACGACAACGTCGAGCGACTGCACGAGACATGGAGAATCCTGCGAGAAAATCACGCGCGCGAGGCGCTCTTGTCCGGCGGGAGCCCGACCGCGCGACCCACGGACGTCGTCGAAGCGCGCGTCCTCGCGAGGACGCTCGAGCGCTGGGGCGTCGATCGATCGCGGATCATCGTCGACGATCGCGCGCAAAATACCTGGGAAAACGCGACGCAATCGCTCGCCTTCGCGCGCTCGCGCGGCTGGCGGCGGATCGTCGCGGTCACGAGCGCCTTTCACGCGCGCAGAGCGATGGCGTGCTATCGAGCTGCGGGCCTCGAGGTGGACTGGGTGTTCGTCGATCGCCGCGCGTACGACCCCGCGCGCAAGAGCGGCTCGTGGCTGCCGAGGGCGGAGTTTCTTCGGACCAGCGAGCGCGCGATCCGAGAGCGGGTGGGGTATTGGATCTATCGGGCGAGGGGGATGGCGCGGTAGGGGGGCGCCTGCGATCGCTCTGGGCCTCCCTCGGTTGCGTTGACAGCCCCTGGAGGCCCAGATGCAAACGCGACCAAGAAAGTACACAGCTGAGTTTCGTGCCGAGGCGCTCGCGATGTTGGATCGGTCAGACCGATCGATGCCCGACGTCGCAGACGCG
>JAEUKI010000039.1 GCA_016793325.1 Myxococcales bacterium
GGGCTACAGCCCGGACTTCATGCCCGTCGAAGCGCTGTGGCGGTGGCTTCGAAGCGAGGTGACTGCGAACTACTGTCACCGCGACACGGCCGAGTTGATTGGCCGCGTGGCCAACTTCGAGCACACCGCGAGAAAGGATCCTGAACGCCTCCGCGAACGCCTCGGTCTCCCGATGAAGCTCGACCCGGCTGTGGAAAAACTACGATGCCCGTCGCGGTAGTGGTTTAGCAGCGATGCATTCGCGAATGGACCAAGCCCGTTTCGATTCGGCTGGTATACGGGTTCGGCGGCAAATTCGCTGATCTTCCGGACGGAGTATCTCCGCCAAGGGTATGCACAATGAAACGAAAGATGGTTGCAGCGTTCGCTCTGGGTGCGCTCGGGCTTCCCGCTGGCGGATGCGATCCGCTGTGCCGACCGGCCCACCACGCTGCGCTCATCATGCAGGGGCAGACCGATGTTCGCGCCTGTGGTCCCCAACGAGCAAGCGATGCCGTCGAGGAGATTGATCGGTGGGTCGACTGCGTAAACAGCTCCATTGCTGCGCGACGTCCGTTTACGGCAGGTCCCTACAATGAGGGCAATCAAGACGGCGACGGAGGTTCAACGTTTATCCTGGGGCGGGTGGTCGGCGACAACTACGAACTGATGCAGGTCGATGGCGGCAGCCTCGGATCCACGCAGCCTCGCGTATGGATCACACGAGCTTCGACGATGGGCCCAGCGTCGCGATCAACCGCACGTGGACTGCCGCTGGTCGTGGTCCCCCGCCGTGTCGAGAGCTCAACAGCGACCACCGTATACGACCCACCACGATCCGTGCCGAGCGGCTCCGCGTGTGGGCCGACGAACTGATCCGACCCGCGGCCCCTGCGACCCAATCCGCGCGAAACGCTGGCCCCGCTGTCCGTCCGCGTAGTACGTTTCGCGCCGCGATCGGCCACCGACGTTCGCGATGGAGGACTCTCGACGATGTTCTGCCCCAATTGCGGCACCCAGAACGCAGAAGACGCCACCCAATGTGTCTCCTGCGCGACAGCGTTGCAGGCAGCTCCCGCTGCCGCCGGGCCTGCTAAGCCGCAGCGCTTCAAGGGCACCATGATGATGGTCTCGCCGCTCGAGCAAAACCCCGCTGGACCGGCTGCACCTGCGGCGCCCGCGGCTCCGGCAGCGCCTGCAGCGCCCGCGGCGCCGCCCGTTCCGAGGCCGAGCGCGGGGCCTGTGCAAGCAGGCGGCGCTGGCGCGAAGCCCGGCGCGTTCGCGAAGACGATGGTCGGCGGTATGGGAATGATGCCGCCCGGCGGACTTCCCACGGCTCCTGCAGCGCCTCCGGCCGCAGCACCTCCGCCGCCTGCCGCGCCGCCGGCGCCTCCGCCCGCTGCCGCTGCGCCTCCGCCTGCACCGCCACCGCCTGCGTTTGCCGCGACGATGATGCAGCCGATCGGTGGACCTCCGCCCGCTGCGCCTCCGCCTGCGGCGCCTCCCCCCGCAGCACCTCCGCCTGCGTTCGCGCCGGTCGCGGCCGCTGCGCCCCCACCGCCGAGCCCCTTCGGCGAAGCGCCGCCGCCTGCGCCCGGACCCTTCGGCGGCCCTCCCCCCGGAGCGCCTCCCCCTGCGGGACCCTTTGGTGGGCCGCCGCCAGGACCCAGCGCGGCGCCGACGCCGTTCGGTGGGCCTCCTCCGGGAGCGCCTCCGTCCGCGCCGGGTCCCTTCGGGGGACCGCCGCCGGGAGCGCCCGGTGGGCCGGGACCCGCGCCGTTCAGCGCAACGCCTCCGCCGTCCGGTGGCCCTGCGCCGTTCAGCGCGACGCCGCCGCCCGCGGGTGGTCCCGCGCCGTTTGGTGGTCCTCCGCCTGGAGGTCCCGCGCCCTTTGGCGGTCCGCCCCAAGGTGGACCTCCGCCGGGTGCACCGGCGCCGTTCGGCGGTGGACCCGCGGGTCCTGTTCCGATGGGAGCGCCCGCGCCGAACCCGATGATGGGCCCTCCGCCGGGTGGAGCTCCGATGGGCGCGCCGATGGGCGGACCTCCCATGGGAGCGCCCATGGGCGGCCCGATGGGGATGCAGCCCTACGGCAACCAGATGGCGCACATGTCGCAACAGATGGCGCACGACATCAACGCGACGGTGACCAAGACCACCAGCAACGTGATGAAGATCGTCGTGATCTCCATCGTCGCGTCGGTGCTGCTCGGGATCCTCTTCACCGTGCTCGCGTTCGTGCGTTCGGGCGGTTGATGCGAGGCTGGCGCGACGCCGCAGAGCGCTTCACGCTCGAGGGCCGCGGATGAAAGACGGCGACGAGCTCATTGTATTTCGCGATGTGCACAAGGCGTTCGGCCCGAAGGTCGTGTACCGAGGGCTCGAGCTCGAGGTGTACAAGGGCGAGACGCTGACGATCTTGGGCGGCTCGGGCGTCGGAAAGAGCGTGATGCTCAAGATGCTCATCGGCCTGCTCGGGACCGATCGCGGCGAGGTCATCTTCGACAACGAGCGCGTGAACGACATGGGCCCGCCGAAGCTCGCGCGATTGCGTCAGCGCGTGGGGATGGTGTTTCAGAGCGGCGCGCTCTTCGACTCGATTTCGGTCGGTGAAAACGTGGCGTACGGGCTACGCGAACACTACGCGCACGCGATGGACGAGAAGGACATCACCGAGCGCGTGTCGTGGGCGCTCACGAGCGTCGGGATGCCCGGGATCGAATCGATGCGGCCCTCGGATTTGTCCGGCGGAATGCGCAAGCGCGTCGGCGTCGCGCGCACGATCGCGCTGCAGCCCGAGGTGATCTTGTTCGACGAGCCCACGACGGGCCTCGACCCGGTGAACGTCACGCGCATGAATCACTTGATCGTTCGGCTGAAACACCAGCTCAACGTCACGTCCATCGTGGTGACGCACGACATGGCCACGGCCTTCTGCGTGAGCGACCGACTCGCGTTCGTCCACAAAGGACGGATCGCCGAGAAGGGAACAAAAGAGCACTTCAAGCGTACGACGAACCCGATCGTTCAGGATTTCGTCGAGGGGCGCTCGCCAGAAGACGAAGATCTCGCGGCACTTTTGTCCGGCTGAAATCGTCGACTCACCAGTGGTAGAACGCTCATCGTGGACTCGAAGGGTTCGAACTATCTGCGCGTCGGGATCTTCGTCGCGCTCGGCTTGATCGTCGCGAGCGTGTTGATCTTCGTCATCGGCGAAGAGCGCAACATGTTCGAGTCGCACGCCCATTTGCGGACGACCTTCACCAACACGGGCGGCCTGCGCGTCGGGAGCCCCGTGCGCATGGGAGGCATCACCGTCGGGACCGTGACGAGCGTTCGCTTCGGAACCACGGCCAACGACGCCAAGCTCTACGTCGATTTCGAGCTCACGCGCGAGGCGCTCCTGCGCGTTCGTCGCAACAGCGTCGCCGAAATCGGCTCGAAGGGCCTGCTCGGCGACAAGGCCCTCGACATCACCATCGGCGACCCGGCGCAGCCCGCGGTGGCCGACGGCGGAATGATCGAGGGACGCAACGAAGACGCGATCGGCGACGCGATGCGCAACGCGGGCGCGATCTTGTCCCGCGCGAACACCGTGCTCGACAACGTGATCGCCGCGACGCGTCCGCTGGCCAATCCGCAGCTCAGCGCGGACCTCGTCGCGCTCGTTCACGACCTGCGCCTCGTCGGAGATCAGGTCGCGACCGGCAACGGAACCGTGGGCCAACTCCTGCGCGATCCCAACATGGCGAACGACATTCGCGCGACGCTCCACTCCGCGCGCAACGCGGCGAGCTCGGTCGAGCGCGCGACGGGACAAGTCGAGGGGCTCGCGCGCGACGCGCGCAACGGGCGCGGGCTCATCCACGCGCTCGTGTACGACGAGCGCGGCGGGCAAGCGATCGGGCGCCTCGGCGAGGCCGCGGGCGAAGTCGCGGCGATCACGCGCGATGTGCGCACGGGCAACGGCGGACTGCACCAGTTGATCTACGGCGACGAGCTGAGCGGCGCGGTGCGCGACGTGCGGCAGATCACCGGCGGCGTGCGCGACATCGTGGCGGACGTGCGCCGCGGCCGCGGGACCATCGGCGCGCTCTTGACCGATCCGTCCCTCTACGAAGACCTGAAGTCCCTCGTCGGAAACGTCTCGCGCAACGAGGTCCTCCGCGCGATGGTTCGCTACTCGATCCGCGCCAACGAGCGCGACGCGCAGCCCACGCCCGCCGTGCGTCCCGCGCAGGGAACGGGCGCTCAGAGCGGCGGGTCGAGCGCCCCATGACGTCGCGTCGTCGTCGAGCGACCGCGGCGATGGCCAGCGCGTCGATCGCGACGATGATTTCGTGGGTTTGTTATTCGCAAGACGCAGCGCCGACGCCCGAGGCCGCCGAGGCCGCGCGGAGGCTCTTTCGCGAGGGCGCGCAGCTCGCCGAAGAGGGCCGATGGAGCGACGCGCGCGACCGCTTTCGACGCGCGCTCACGGTGAGGCCCTCGCCGCTGTTGCACTACAACCTCGCGATGGCCTGCCAAAACGCAGGGTATCTCGTCGAAGCGGTGGACCAGTACCGGTCGTTCTTGCGGATCGACAGCGACCCGGCCAACGCGGCGCGGCGCGCGGCGGCGCAGCGCGCGATCGCGGCGATCGAGCCGGTGCTCGCGCACGTTCGCGTGAGCCTGCCCGAGGGAGAGACGCTCGCGCTGCTCGCGATCGACGGGCGCGCGGTGCCCGAAGGGCTCTGGGGCGAAGAGCTCTCGCTCGATCCCGGAGAGCACTTCGTCGACGCGCGATCGACGCGGGGATCGCTCGCGCAACGCGCGTTCGTCGTGCGCGACGGCGAGCGCTTCGTGGTCACGCTCGAGTGGAGCGCGCCCGCGAGCGCTCCTGCGAGCGCGGACGGAGGAGCGAGCGCGGACGCGAGCGCGCCTGCGATCACGCTCACGCCCATTCCGACGCGACGGGCGGGCGCGGCGCCGCTGGGGACGATCGAGCGCGTTCGGCGTCGGCTCGAAGAGAACGCGCGCGAGGCGGACACGACGGGCGCGCGTCCGTGGGAGCGAACGCTGGTGATCTTCGGCGTCCTCGGGACCGGGACGACCTCGGGCGTCGCGGCGCTCGGGATGCGATGGGCGGCGCGGCCCTGGTACGAGATCGAAGCGCAGATCGGGATCGGGCACCCGTTCGGGCCGGGTGTGCTGTTCTTTCCCGCGTCGTTTCGCGCGGTGTGGTCCTACCAATTCGCGTCGTCCGTGATGCTCGGGATCGGGACGAATTTCACCGAGATCCTCCGCGGCGACGATCCGCCCCCCGCGGGTGGAACCTGTCAGCCCGCAGGCCCGTTCACGCCTATGTGGCTCGTGCTCGGGATCGCCAACGAGTTTCGCATCGCGCGCGGCGCGGGCGCGGTGCGCTTCGTCGTGGGCGGGCGCTTTCTCGTGAATCACCCCGAGCTCACGTCGGGCGTTCGCGCGCGGTGCAACACGCCCGTCACGCACCTCGAGCCGCGGGACTTGTTCTTCGACACGCCCCTGCTCGATCACGGGAGATTTCCCATTCTCCCGTGGTTTGCCTTCGACGCGGGCTACGCGCTGTAGCGCGCTACGGTCGTCGTCGATGGTTCGCGAGCGGGAGGATCGCGCCAGTGTCGTCCCACGTCGCGCGCTCGCGTCGAACGTCGATGTGAACGTAGTTCGCGCGGCGGTGCAGCCCGCAGCCGACGCGGTCGAGCGTGAGACAAAACTCGTGCAGCGCTTGGAGCGAGACGTTCTCGACGCGGATGTCGACCGCCGTTCCACGCGCGTGGTTGGCGCTCGGGCCCGTGGGCTCGTCGCCGCGCGAGCGGTTGTTCGCCGAGATCCGAATCGTGCGGCCGCTGTAGTTCTGCCCGATGCGGTTGAGCGCGTACGCGAGCCGCGGGTGCAGCGGAATCGGCGGGGGCTGCCGCTGACCTTCCTCGGCTTCGGCGCGAAGAAAGTTGGCCAATCTCCGCGCGGAGCGCGCGTCGGTCTTGCTCAGGTCGAACGTCTCGGTCCCGCCGCCTTCGCGACGAAGTCTCGTCTGTCCCGGGGGCGTCGGCTGCGCGGTCGCGGCCGTTCCACGAGGAGAATCCCCGGGAGAACCGTCGCGATGGGGCAACGTTCGAAGCACGTCGCGCGGCGTGCTCTCGGGCGGACGAAGCCGACGACCGATCCGCAAGTTGTACGGCCGCTGCAGGTAGTTTCGCGCCACCAAGTCCGCGACCGGAACGCGCAGCCGCTCGGCGATCCGCGAGACCGTGTCTCCCGCCTGCACGATGTACACGCGGTCCGAGAGCGTCGTCTGCGCGAGCGCAGCGCGCGCGCCAAACGCGAGCGTCACCGAGAAGAAGATCGCCGCCACGACCCGTTGCATGCGACTCGGCGGCTATCACGCGGTCCGGTGCTTCGCAAGTCAGCCCCGCGCGATCGCGTGACAAATCCCCGTCAAAAGTCGGGATCGCGACCGATGCCCGCGCTCGCTCCGCCGTCCGGCCTTCGCCCGCGAACGCGCCGGACGACGCGCGCTCCGTCGGCCGCTGCGCCGTCTGCGATCACGACCGCTGCGTCGGATGTCCGAGAAAGCACTGGCGCGACCGTGACCTCCGCGGCGCCCGCGTCGGGGACGTCTCGCGGCACACCGGCGTCGCTCACGACGGCGACGGCTGCGTCGCGTGCGTCCGGGGTGCGCGGCGCGCCTGCGTCCGTATCGGGCGTGTTGGCCCCAGACGAGCGCGCGACGCGCGTGGCGGTGGCGCCGACAACGAGCACGAGGGCGAGCGCGCCGAGCACGACGAGGCCCTTGTGCGAGCGAGCGCTCTTGGGGTCGGTGAGCGTGAGGATCGCTTGCTCGCGGGGGGAGCGCCGCGGTGTCTTTCGCTGGGCGCTCGCAGAACCGACGCTCGCGGTCGCGCGCGAGATCCCGCGGCGCTCGCGCCATTGAGCGAGCGCGGCCCCGAAGCGTCGCGCGTCCCACCAGCGATCGTCTACGGCGGGGGCGAGCGCGCGATCGACGATGCCCGCGAGCTCGTCGTCGAGCGAGGCGCAGCGCTCGCGGATCGAGGGCGGGCGCGCGGTGGCGATCGCGACGAGCATTCCCTGGTAATTTGCTGCTTGAAACGGGAGCGTGCCCGAGAGCATCTCGAAGAGCATCACGCCCACGGCCCACAGGTCCGCGCGCTCGTCCGACGGGAGGCCGCGCGCTTGTTCGGGGGCCATGTACGCGGGCGTTCCGATGAGGGCGCCGGTGCGCGTGAGTCGAACGCGCTCGGCGTCATCGAGGATCTTGGCGACGCCGAAATCGAGCACTTTGACCGTGCCGTCGTCGCAGAGAAAGACATTTTCGGGCTTCATGTCCCGATGCAACACGCCCTCTTCGTGCGCGGCGGCGAGCGCCTCGAGGACGGCCTCGGTGATGGACACCGCGAGCTCGGGTCGCGCCCGTTGATCGCGCTCGATCATGGACGAGAGGCTCATCCCGCGGAGGAGCTCCATCACGAGAAACGGCGTGGACTCGTGCTCGCCGACGTCGAGCACGCGGCAGATTCCAGGGTGGGCCACCTTCGCGGCGGCGCGCGCTTCGTTGCGCAATCGCGCGGCGGAGTGCTCGTCGTCGAGCAGCGATGCGTGCAGCAACTTGAGAGCGACGTCGCACTGGAGCTTCTCGTCGCGCGCGAGCCACACGACGCCCATCCCGCCCTCGCCGACCTTGTCGACGAGTCGAAATCGGCCTCCGAGAATGTCTCCGCGGGTGAGCATCACGTCCCCAAAAGGTTGGCCCGGTCGCGTTACGAGAGCATGTTTCGCGAGGCCGCGACGCCGCTCGGCGACCGCACGACCCGCGAGAGCGCGAGCACCGCCACGAGCAGCGAGCGATAGACGGCGCTCACACAATCGACGTCCACGTCCTGCTCGACGTCGGTGAGCATCACGTCGTCGTCCGGCGCGAGCACCGAGTCGAGCTGCTCGCGGACGAAGCTCATCACGTGCGGCTGGAGCATGGCGACGACGTCGTCGCTCTCGAGCGGCTCTGCGGAGTCCTCCTTTCGCATGGTCTCGTCGAGCTCGAGCGACGCGCGCGCGAGCTCGACCGCTGACACATCAGCGCTCTCGAGTCGATCGCCAAACGCCCTGCGAAACGACTCGTGAATGCACACCGAAAGGAAGTACCCGAGCGCCTGCGACGTCTCGTCGCGCTGACGCTCGAACTCGTTGACGAGGTACGCCGCGAGCGCGGGTTGCTCTTCGTCGAACCGCGCGAAGGCCTGATCGATGCGCTCGTCGAGCCCGGGCGTATCCGAGAACGAGCGCTCGGCGGCCTCGACGGCCGCTTGCGAGACCACCGCGTGCGAGGGGATCGGGCCCAACGCAGAGCGCGCGGACCACTTCATGGGCGGCGCGACGGCGAGCCAGGGTCGACCGCGGGGGCGCTCATCCGTCGTCCTCCTCCATCTCCCATCGCTGCAGCGCGGTCACGCTGATCGCGAGCGCGCAGCGCTCGCACAGGGGAGGCTCCTCGCGAACGACCTCGTCGCCACGGACGAACACGAGCAACCCGTGTCCGCCGGGCTCGCCGTCGATTTCGGCGCCGCACGCGTCGCACTGGAGCGCGGGCTCGTTGGAGGAGCGATGCATGAGCGAGTGATAGCAGAGTTCGCCGCGGGGTTCACACTGATCGCGCGCCGATCGAAGCGACGAAACACACGCGTACCGGCGGAGGCGCCGCGCGAAGTGACCCGCGGTCAGCCGCGGTAGATCACGCGCGACACGTCGTTTTCGCGAAGGACGAGCTGAACGAGCCCGGGAATCGCGGGCTTCAACCGGTCCCAGATCCACGTCACGAGCACCTCGCTCGTCGGGTTCTCGAGGCCCTCGATGTCATTGAGGTAGTGGTGATCGATGCGATCGCGCAGCGGCTTCATGGCCTTGTCGATCTCGGCGAAGTCGAAGACCCATCCGGTGTCGGGGTCGAGTCGACCTTCGACGTGAATGTCCAGGTAGAACGCGAGCCCGTACACGTTGTTGCAGGGGTGTCCGGGGGGCGTCTTCGGCAAGCGCCGCGCGCTCTCGAAGCGGACAGTCTGGATGAGCTCGTAGATTCCTTTGCGGTCGGTCATGGTCGGTCGTTGTGATGGCGTGAACGTACGTCGGTTTCGCGCCCGAGCGCGCGACGGCGTCGCGTTCGTGCGCTGGGAGGGGCGACCGGCTCAGCGCTCGAGCGCCGAGGGGTCCTTGGGGATGTGCGCCGTGAGCACGCGAGGCGCGCCGCTCGTCACGACGACGTCGTCTTCGATTCGAACGCCGATCCCGCGATACTCCGCGGGCGCGCGCTCGTCGTCCGCGCGAATGTAGAGCCCCGGCTCGACGGTGAGCACGCAGCCGGGCGCGAAGGGCCGCGGCGCTCCGTCGATCCACTCGAGCCCGACGTCGTGCACGTCCATCCCGAGCCAGTGCGACGTTCCGTGCATGTAGAAGCGCTTGTAGTCCTCGGACTCGATGAGCGCGTCGACGCTGCCTTCGAGCAGGCCGAGCTCGAGCATCGACTCGGTGAGCGAGCGCACCGCGACGCGGTGAACCTCGGGGAGCGTCGCGCCCGGACGAACGGCGTCGATCGCCGCGAGCTGCGCGCGAAGCACCGCCTCGTACACGCGCCGCTGCGCCGGCGAAAATCGCCCGTTGACAGGAAACGTCCGCGTCACATCGGACGCGTATCCGCCGCTCTCGGCGCCGGCGTCGATGAGCAAAAGATCGCCGTCCTCCATGCGCCGGTCGTTGGTCACGTAGTGGAGCGTGCACGCGTTGGGGCCGCTCGCGACGATCGGCTCGTACGCGGGCCGCTCGCTGCCCATGCGCCGAAAGCACCCCCGGAGCTCCGCTTCGATCTCGTACTCGTACAGCCCCGGCGCGCGCACCGCGAGCGCGCGCTCGAACGCCTTGGCGCTGATGTCCGCCGCGCGCTGCATGGTCGCGAGCTCTGCGTCGTCTTTGCTCCAGCGCATCTCGTGGAGGATGGTCGACGGCTCGACGATCTCGGTCGGCGCGAAGCGGCCCTTGCGCGCGCGGCGCCGCGCCATCGCGAGCGCGGCGAACACCTTGTCGTCCATCGCGCGGTCGCGCCCGATCGCGTAGTAGAGCCGTCGGCGATCGAGCAAGAGATCCGTGAGCGTCGCGTCGAGCTCGTCGATGTTGCGACCGGCGTCGGCGCCGAAGATCCCGCGCGCTCCGTCGACGCCCACGCGCGCGCCGTCCCACAGCTCGCGGGCGGGGTCTCGCGCTCGAACGTAGAGGACGAACGGGTGCTCGCAGCGGCCGGTGCTGAGCACCGCGAGCGACGAGGCCTCGCGAAATCCCGTGAGGTAGTAGAGGTCGCTGTCGGGCCTGTACTCGTGCTCGACGTCGTTGTTGCGAATGTACGTGGGCGTCGAAGGGAGCAAGAGGACCGCGTCGGGCCCCATCCGCTCGAAGACGCGCGCTCGGCGCTCGGCGAAGTTCACGACGCGGAGCGTAGCGCGTCGATCGCGCGCGCGTGCACCGTTGGGTGCGCGACGACGATGCCATGCCCGAGCGCGAGGTCGACGCCTGCGTAGCGAATCGCCTCGCCGCGCGCGTCCGTCACGGTCGCCCCAGCAGCGTTCGCGATCGCGTGCGGGGCGAGGCTGTCCCAGAGCTTTGCCCCGCCCGAAGGGAGGACATAGAGGTCCGCTTCGCACGCCGCGACGAGGGCGACCTTGAGCCCCACGGAGCCGCACGGACGGGCGCGGTCGATTCCCAGCGTGCGCGCGACGTGCTCGACCCGCGCGTCGGGGCGCGAGCGCGAGGCCACCATGCGAATCGCGTCGCTCGGCGCGCGGACCACGAGCGGCGTCGGCGACGAGCCCTCGCGCGACTCGAACGCGCCCTCGCCCACAGCGCCCCAGAGCGCGCGCTTCCACGCGGGGGCGACGACGGCGCCCACCGTCGCGACCCCGTCGATCGCGAGGCCGACCATCACGCAGAACTCGCCGTTCTTCGCGATGAACTCCTTTGTTCCGTCGACGGGATCGACGAACCACACGCGACCGCCGCGCGCGACCGCCGCGCGGTTGTCGTCCTCGCCGCTCTCTTCTGCGCACACAGAATCATCGGGAAACCGCTCGCGCAACAGCGCCACGATCGCCTGGTTCGCCGCGCGATCCGCGGTCGTCACTGGGTCGTCCGCGCCCTTCCAGTCCACCGCGAAATCCTGCGCGTAGATCTCATCGATGATCTTCGCGCCGAGCGACGCAGCCTCGCGCGCGACGAGGATCTCTCGGGTCAGCTTCGACATCGACGCGCGAGACTGCACGAGTCACCGTGTCGCCGCTACTGCAACCCACGCAAACGCGATCGATCGCCGCGAAATGAGCGCTGCGCGCGCGCGGGCTCTGCGCAGTACGATCGCCGCGGTGACCACGACGCAGCCTGCGCCGCGAACGAGCGTTGCTCCGCCCGAACAGTCCGCTGGGGGCATCGGCGTTCCCTCGCCGCCAGAGCGCGGATGGCCACGGTGGGTACCCGGCCTCTGGGTGCTCGCGCACTACAAGCGCGAGTGGTTCGCGAAGGACCTCGTCGCGGGGCTCGTCGTGTCCGCGCTGCTCGTGCCCGCGGGGCTCGGTTATGCGACGGCGGCGGGATTGCCGCCGATTACGGGGCTGTACGCGACGATCGTTCCCTTGATCGCGTACGCGCTGTTCGGGCCCTCGAGGATCATGGTGCTCGGGCCCGACTCCGCGCTCGCCGCGCTCATCGCGGCGGCCGTCGTGCAGCGCGCAGGCGGCGACAGCGCGCGCGCCGTCGGGCTCGCGTCGTTGCTGGCGCTGCTCACAGGGCTCTTGTGCGTCGGCGCGGGGCTCGCGCGCGTGGGGTTCGTCACGGATCTTCTCAGCCGCCCGGTGCGCGTCGGCTACATGAACGGGATCGCGCTCACCGTGCTCGTCGCGCAATTGCCGAAGCTCTTCGGGTTCAGCGTGCGCGCGGACTCGGTGTTCGACGGGGCCGTTCGCTTCGCGACCTCCGTCGCACAAGGGCAGACCAAGCCCGCGGCGCTCGCGATCGGCGCCGTGTGTCTCGCGACCATCGTGATGGCGCGTCGGGTCGCGCCGAAGTTTCCCGCGGTGCTCGTCGCGGTCGTCGGCGCCACGCTCGCCGTTCGCGCGCTGGGGCTCGGCGGATCGATCAGCGTCGTCGGCGCGGTGCCGAGGGGCTTTCCGTCGCCGACGCTGCCGCCGTTGAGCGCGAGCCTCATCGGCGAGCTCCTCGTGGCCTCCGCGGGAATCATGCTCGTCGCGTACGCGGACATGAGCGTCCTGTCGCGCACGTTCGCCGGGCGAAATCACTACCGCGTGGACCCCAATCAAGAGCTCGTCGGGCTCGGCGTCGCGAACATCGCAGCGGCGTTCTTTCAGGGATTTCCCGTCACGAGCAGCGCGTCGCGGACGCCCGTGGCCGAGTCCGCGGGCTCGCGAACGCAGGTCACCGGCGTCGTCGGCGCGGTCACGATCGTGCTCGTGCTCGTCGCCGCGCCCACGTTGTTGCGCGATCTGCCGACAGCGGCCCTCGCCGCGGTGGTCATCGCCGCAGCGCTTCGGAGCATCGACGTCGACGAGCTCCGCGTCTTCGCGCGCGTGCGTCGCTCGGACTTCACGCTCTCGATCTTGGCCTTCGTCGCCGTCGTGACCTTCGGCGTCCTCTGGGGAATCGCGCTCTCGGTCACGTTCTCGCTGCTCGATTTCGTCCGCCGCGCGTGGCGCCCGCACGACGCGATCCTCGGCCGCGCCGAGGGGGTCAAGGGCTACCACGACGTCACACGTTATCGAGACGCGAGAGAAATCCCAGGACTCTTGATGTACCGCTGGGACGCCCCGCTCTTCTTCGCCAACGCCGACACCTTTCGCGCGCGGATCATCGAGCTGGTGGACCAACGCGAGCCCAAGCCGCGCTGGGTCGTCGTCGCGGCCGAGCCCATCACCGATGTCGACACGACCGCGGCCGAAGCGCTGCTCGAGCTCGACAACGAGCTGTTCGCGCGCGGTATCGAGCTCGTGTTCGCCGAGATGAAAGACCCCGTGAAGGACCGACTCGAGCGCTACGGGTTGCAGCAGAAAATCGGGCGGGAGTTCTTCTTCGCGACGCTGGGCGTCGCGGTCAAAACGTACCTCGCGCGCTACAGCGTCCCGTGGACGGACTGGGACGAAGAGAAGGGCGGCGAGTGACGATTGCGTGCAGGGGCGCTTGTCTCCTGCGCCGATGCGCTCCACAACCGCGCTGTGTTCGAAGCGAAGATTGCCCTCGACGCCGTCGGTGACGAGCCGAGCTGGTTCGTGTTTCGCGGTGACGAGCTGCTCGTGCGCGAAGACAACCCGTCGAGCGCGACCCCGTGGCGCGGCGCGTTGCCACGAGAGCTCGCCGCCCGCGAGGCGCTCACGCTGGGCTTGCTCGACGGGCGTCCCGCGTTCGCGTGCGTCGCGCCGGACGACGCTGTCGCGCCCACGGGGGCCGTGTTTTCGCCGCTCCGTCCGCTGCACGCGAGGCTCTCGGCGAGCGCGTTCGACGCCGCGTCGCTCGCCTCGCAGCTCGTGTATTTCGCGCGGCACTACCGCTATTGCGCGCGCTGCGCGCAGCCGCTCGCGCCCATCGAGAACAGCCGCGCTCGGGTGTGCACGGGCTGCAAGCACGAGTGGTACCCGCGCGTGTCTCCGTGCGCGATCGTGCTCGTCTACGACGGCGATCGCGTGCTCATGACGCGGCAGCCGAGGTATCCCGCCGGGATGTACGGGCTCGTCGCGGGCTTCGTCGAGCCCAACGAGTCCGTCGAAGCGTGCGCGACGCGCGAGGCGTTCGAAGAGTGCGGCGCGAGGCTGCAGAACGTGCGGTACTTCGGGTCGCAGCCGTGGTCGTTTCCGCATCAGCTCATGGTGGGTTTCGTCGCTGAATTTGCAGGAGGAGAGCTCGTGATCGACCGCGGCGAGCTCGAGGACGCGCGGTGGTTTCATCGAGACGCGCTGCCGCTGCTCCCGCCGCCCGTGAGCATCGCGCGCAAGATGATCGACGCCTGGGTGCGACGCGAGTTGTAGCGCGCCGCTCACGCTGCGAGACGACGACGAGGCGCACGAACGCGAGACCACCTCTGCGGCGCTTCGACCGTGGGCCGCTCCGCGGACGCAGGGACGATCGTCGCTCCGTCGAATCGATACAGCCCGCCCTCGAGGTGCGCGCCCTCGCTGCGGAGCCACACGAAGGGCTGCGACGTCTGCACAGGGATCGTGCACGCGATGTCGAGGTACATCGGCGCCCACGACCCGCAGTTGCCGAAGAACACCCCTGCGGACCACTCGCCCTCGGGGATGTGCGTGTGGCCGAAGATCACCGCGCGGGCGTCGTGCACCTTGGCGATCTCGCGCTGCGCGCGGCGCACCGAGCGATAGTTCTCGGCGAGCTCGCCCTCGGGGACGACGAAGCGAAAGAGCACCGCCGTCGCGAAGGTGGCGACGAGCGCGATCCACCCGGCGCTCGTGTCGATCGTGAACAGAGACAGCGCGAAGAGCGTCGCGAGCGCGTGCGCCAGTCGGTCCAAGCACAAGATGCGAACCGATCGCTCGAGCGCCGCAGGTTGCTCGAGCTTGCTGTGCGCGAGCAGCGTCTGCGCGTCGCACGACGTCTCTTGTGCGGCGCGCACGAGGCTGACGACGTCGCGATGCGCGTGCTTGCGCTCGGTGTCGCGCAAGAGGCTCGCGGCGACGAGGAGCGTTCCGAACACCCAACGGAGCGCGAGCGAGCGGCGCGACCACGCGTAGTACCGAAGCCAGTGCGTGAAGTACCCGCCGAGCGACAAGAGAAAGCTCTCGTCGACGTTCGGGTTGAAGTATCCGAGCCGGCCGATGAGGTAGCGCATCGTGAGCGAGCCGAGCGTCTGCTGCAGCTCGGGGCGCTTGGACGACACGGGCCAGAGCGGGTGCGGGACGCTCGTGTACGAGTCGTACTGCTGTCCGTGCTCGATTACGATTCCGTCGCGGGTCTTGTGAAACCAGCCCTTGATCGAGAGCTGCTCCATGCACCGCGCGCGACGGTGCGCATCGAGCCCAGCGCGCACGAGCGCGCGCTCGACGCGCTCGCGAAGGGCCGCGCGAACGGGCTCGATCACGAGGGGCAGATCGTGATTTCCGCTGATGAACACCACGCGCTGGCCGCGCGCGAGCACCAGCGCGACCGCGTCGAGAAACGACTCGTGGTCGTCGAGGATCGAGTGCATGCGCTCCATCGCGCTCGCGAGGTCCCGCGGCGGGTCCTCGGCGCCGTCGGGCCGCGCGATGTCGAAGTCGAACACGTCCCCGTTGAAGACCACTTCGATCGTCGCGGGGCTCGCCCCGCGCGTCAGCCGATCGAGCAGCGCGGCGATCCGCTCGTCCGGAAAGTACTTTTTCTGCCGATAGCGCATCCAGAGCCCGTCGCCATCGACCGCCTCCCACAGGTGCAGATCCGACAACACGATGGTGTGCTTCATCGAAACGCGACCGACCTTCGCAGCGGAGCCTCGATCGCAAACGCGCGACCGGCAGGGAGCGTGACGCGCGAACATGACGATCGTGCGAATTAGCTGTGCCGATGCAGCTACGTTGATGCGCGCGAGTTGACTGATTATTTACACGATGACCCACGGTCACACACGTTGAATTCCGCGAGATCGCGCGCCGGCCCCGTCGCGCCGCGGGACTGTCACCTGCGTGTCGTCTGGCGCTGCGATGACAGTCGCGATGAAGATCGAACGACGACGGTTTCTTCGTACGACCCTCGGAGCGTCGCTAGCGGCGGGGCTCCTTCCGCGGTGCGGTCCCGGCGCGACGCCGTCCGACGCAGGAGCGGACCTCGCGCAGCCCGACGCGACGGGAGCAGACAGCGAAGCCGACGCGGCGAGCGACAGCGGCGTCGACGCGATCGCGCAAGACACAGGCGCGCTGGCGGACGGCGGTTGCCTCGCGCGCGCGAGCGAGTTCGGCCCAGGAACAGGGCTCTTTCGTCACGGCGTCGCGAGCGGAGATCCGCTCACCGACGCGGTGATCCTGTGGACCCGCGTCACGCCGCCCGCGGGCGTCGCGAGCGTCGAGGTCACCTACGAGCTCTCGACCGAGCGAACCTTCGCCACCATCGCCCGCGCAGGAACGCTCAGCACCACCGCCAGCCGAGACTTCACGGTCAAGGTCGACGCCAACGGGCTCACGGCGGGGCGCACGTACTTCTACCGCTTTCGCGCGATGGGCGAGACGTCACCGATCGGACGAACGCGCACCGCGCCCGAGGGCGACGTCTCGCGGCTCCGCCTCGCGCTCGTGTCGTGCTCGTCCTACGGGCACGGCTACTTTCACGGGTACAAAGCGCTCTCGCGGCGCGCGGACCTCGACGCGGTCGTCCACCTCGGCGACTACATCTACGAGTACGCCACGGCGCTCGACGCCCCGTGCTTCGGCGGGACCTACGGCTCGGTGCGCCCCTACGATCCTCCCCACGAAATCAAGACGCTCGAAGACTACCGCCGTCGATACGCGCACTATCGCCGCGATCCAGACCTTCAGGACGCGCATCGACAGCACCCGTTCATCGCGATCTGGGACGACCACGAGTTCGCGGACAACGCGCACCCAGCGGGCGCAGAGAACCACTCCGCGTCCGAGGGCGACTGGGCGGCCCGAGTGCAAGCCGCGATGCAGGCCTACCGCGAGTGGATGCCAATTCGCGAGCAAATGGACGGTCGAATCTATCGACGAATGCGCTTCGGATCGCTCGTCGACCTCGTCTTGCTCGACACGCGGATGGCAGGACGAGACCCGCAAATCGACCGGCCTTCGTCGCCCGAACGAACGAACGCGATGCGACAGCTCCTCGGCGCGCAGCAAGAAGCTTGGCTCGCGACGCAGATCGCCGACGCGGGCGCGCGGTGGAAGCTCCTCGGGCAGCAAGTGATGATGTCCGACGCGTTCGCTGTGTTTCCAAACGTCGATCAGTGGGACGGGTATCCCGCGGCGAGGCAGCGGTTCTTCGAGATGCTCGCGCGGAGCTCGGCGCGCGACGTCGTCGTGCTCACGGGGGACATTCACTCGTCGTGGGCGTGGAGCGTCGTCCCGGACGGAGCGACGTTCGAGCCGACGACGGGCGCGGGCGCGGTCGCTGTGGAGTTCGTCGTGCCCGCCGTCACATCGCCAGGGTTTCCCGCGGCGGTGGGGCCCTCGTTCGCGGCGGAGCTGCGCATGACGAAGCGAAATCTCTCGTACGTCGAGCTCGTCAAGCGCGGCTACGTGGTGCTCGACATCACCGACGCGCGCGTCGAGGCCGCGTGGTTTCTCTTCGATCGCATCGACACCCCGACGGCGCAGACCGAGCGCGTCTCCGCCGTGCGCTCGGTCGACCGTGGATCGAGCAGGCTCCGCGAAGTCACCACGCCCGCGGAGCCACGCGCGGACGCTCCGCCGCTCGCGCCATAGCCAGCGAGCTCACGCGCGAAGCGAGCGTCGCATCCAATCGGCGCGAACGAAGCGCTCGTCGAGGAGCCATTCGGGACGCGTTCCGCGCGCCGCGTGATCGCCGCCGAGCGACGCGATCACGAGCTCGAGTCCTTCGGTGCGCACCGCTGGCTCGAGCCGCCACGCAGACACCGAGCGACGCGCCTCTTGCTCGGCCGCCGCGGGCGGGAGCCCGAGCTCGGTCGCGAGCACGACCGACAGCATCACCGGCTCGCGCGCCGCGAGGACAGCCCCGTGCCAATAGGTCTCGATCGCCGAGCGCACCGAGTCCGGATCGACGTCGAGCAGTCGCGTGGGCGCGACGAGCACCGCGCGCGGCGGAAGCGAGCGCACACGATCGCCGACGACATCCCACGGAACGAGCGGCTCGCCCGCGATCGACGCGTAGTCCGCGGGCGAGACCGCTGCGCAGACGATCTTCACAGGCGCCCCGTCGAGGATCGCGCGCGCCGCGTTGCTCGCGCTCATCGCCGCGAGCGTGCACGTCGCTCGCTCGAGCGACGCGAGGAGCCCGCGGTGATCGGGCTGCGCGACGACGCGCATCGCGGGGTGCAGCGATCGACGCGCGTCGAACATAGCCGACGCGAAGATCGCTGGGTACACAGGGGATGGTTCGATCGCGCACACATCGATGCGCACGATGGGAGAGTCTTCGTGGAAGTGGGTCACCGTCGAGAGCTCGACCGCTGCGTTCATGACAGCGAGCGTCGCGCGCTCGGGTGACGCTCGCTTTGCTGCGCTGTGTGAGTTCGCCGTCTTGTCGGTGACATTCGAGCGAGCGCCGCGCGTGACGCAGACGTGTCCGTCCCGTCGCAGCGCAGAAACATAGGCGCGATCCGCTTTCGTTGGTGCCGCGATGACTGATACCGCCCCGCTTCGATGCGAGCCACGAGTCGTCGTTCGAACGCGCACGCAGCGCGTGTTGCGGGGGTCGCCTTGGCGCTGTCGGCGTCAGCGACGGTGTCGTGCGATCCTGCGCTCGACGCTCGCGACGCCTGGCTCGTCTCGACGATCGTGCGCGCGGAGCTCCCGTGGATGCGAGCGCGACCCACGCTCGTCGCTCGAAAGTTCGAGCGCATGGCCGCGAGCGTCTTCGACTTCTATCGCGGGACCTACCCAGCGTACGCGCGAGACGCGCTCGAAGGCACGCCGAGCGCCGCGCGCACCGAGTTCGCCCCAGGAGCGCTGGTGCCGGGGATCGGCGACGCGCACCCCGAGAACGTCGGCGTGCTCCTCGGCGCGGACGACGCGCTCGGGCTCGAGTTCAATGACTTCGACGCGGCGGATCGCGTTCCGTACTACTGGGACTTGCGTCGACTCGCGGCGGGGATCGTCGTGGCGACCCGCGTGTCCAACGCCGGCGACGATGGCGCCCGAGCGACGTTGATCGCAGCCGCGCCCGCTGCGACGCGGACAGCCATCGCGTCGTACCTCGACGCGTTGCGCGCGCACGCGAACGGCGCGACGCCGGAGCGACGCACGAGCGGCCAGGGAGCGCCTCCCCTCGAAGACCTATTTCGCCGCGGAAATCGCGATCGCGTCGCGCGGGCCGAGCTCGCCGGGCTCACGGTCGTCCGCGACGGCCAACGGCGATTCATCCGCGGAGCGCCGGACCCCGAAGCGCCAACAGAGACGCTCGAGGAGCTCCCCGCAGTCGCACGCGAGGCGCTGCCTTCGCTGTTCGAACGCTATCGCTTGCGCCTCGCCGTCTCGCGCGAGCCGGCGTTCTTTTCGGTCCTCGACGCGGTGCGACAGTTCGGCAGCGGCGTCGCGAGCATGCCCCGCATACGCGCGTTGGTGCTCGTTCGAGGTCCCACCGACGCGCTCGAGGACGACGTGATCTTGGAGGTGAAGGAGCTCGGCGACTCGGGCGCCCCCGGGACGCTGCTGCCGGGCGTCTGGGCGGACTCCGTTGCGTCCCGCGTGCGCAACAACGCGTACACAGCGTGGGGATCCGCAGAGCGCGAGCCGCTGTGGTCTTCGGACGAGTGGCTCGGATTGCCCGTGCAAATCCGCGCCGAACGTGAGGCGCACAAGACCCTTCGCGCCGTGAGGCTCACCGGGGCCAACGGCACGCCCGCCGCCCTCGACGCGACCGCGCGCGTGCTCGGAGCGCTGCTCGCTCGCGTTCATTGCTCGACGCCCGAGGGGCTCGCGACAGCGTCGGCGATCGTGCGCGCCGTCGACGCTCGATCCGATGAGGCGTTCGTCAGCGAGCACAGCGATGCCGCCGTCTCGTACGCGGCGCTCGTCGAGCGCGACTGGAGCGCGTTTCGCGTCGCGCTCCGTGAGCGAGGGCCGCTGCTCGGCTTCGTCAACGACCCCGAAGACGCGCCGAGCACCGACGCGCGAGCGCTGTTCTTGGCAGAGGGCGGGCGATGAAGAAACACCACGCACCGACGCTCTTCGCCCTCTCGATCACCCTGATGTTTTCCAAGGTGACCCTGGGTCAGAACACATCGCCACCCGCGCGTGTGCAAGCCGCGCCGAGCGCGCCCCAAGAGCGCGAGCACGAGCCGATCGGCGCCGAGGGAACGCCATCGGGACGCTTCGCGTTTTCGACGCAAGCGGGCGCGCATCGGCTGTTCGTTCGCGCGGGGGCAGACGTGATCGCGCAGTACGCCCTACGCGTCACAGAGACGCCGGCCGGAACAGATTGGTTTCACCGCTTCGACCTCGGCCGCGCGCACGCGGCGTTGTCGCTGTCGTGGGGACCGGCGCGGGCGAGGCTCGTGCTCGAAGCCGTTCGATCGGCGTCAGAAGGAGCGCTCCTCGGCGTCGCGGGCGACAGCTTGTTGTTTCGCGTGCGCGAGGGCTACGCCGCGTGGAGGCCGTTCACGTGGCTCGAGGCGCAGGCGGGCGTGGTTCCGACGCTCACGATCCCGACGCTCGAGACCGCCTGGGGAGCGCGCGCCATCGCGCCCGCCTCGCTCGAGAGCACAGGGCTGGGCTCGCCAGCGGATCTCGGCGTCACCGTGCGCGCGGCGCTCCCACGCGCGCTCGGCACCGTGGCCATCGGCGCGTTCAACGGCGAGGGCTACGCGCTCCGCGAGCTCAATCGCGGAAAGAACCTCGAGATCGCTGCAGACCTTCGTCCGTTTGCGACGCTGGGCCTCCGCGAGCTCGCGATCGTCGGCTCGTTCGTGCTCGGCTCATCGGGTACGGGACGCGCGCGGTCCGATCGCCTCACCGTCGGCGCGCAGTTCGACCGACGACGGTACGGCGGAGGCGTGAGCACGACGATCGCGTGGGGCGTCGCGGACGCGAGCGAGCGCACGAGCGTGCTCGCCGAGGCGTTCGCGCGCGTCGAGCCGATCGAGCGATGGCTGCTCGCCGCGCGGCTCACCTACTGGAACCGCAACCTCGCCGTCAGCGACGACGCGTTGTGGACCGTGCTGTTCGGCACAGGCGTTCGACTCGCCGAGCCGCTGAGCGCGTGGGTCGCGGCGAGCCGCTCGATCGCGGGGGCCGCCACCGTGGCGGCGCTCCCTGGGGTCGACGCGTGGGAGGTCCGCGTCGTCGCGCGAGCAGTGTTTTGAGAGACATCTAGAATTCACGCACCATCATTCGAGGACACCATGAAGCTCTACTCACTCTTGCTCGTCGCCGCATCGATCACCGCGTGCGCCGAGGTCGCGCCGATTCAACGCGACGCGGGCCCTGATCGACAGAGCCAGGACAGCGCGAGCGGCATGGACGCTGGCGACAACGACGTGAGCGCTCCGACGGACACGGGCGCGGCGCCGAGCGACGCGTCGAGCGGCGGAGCGCGGCTCACCATCAACGAGATTCGCGCAGAGGGCGAAGACTGGATCGAGCTCGTCAACGTCGGGACGAGCACCGCAGACTTGAGCGGCTGGGGCGTGACCGACAGCGAGACAGACATGGACGCCCGCGTGGCGAGCGCCGCGCGATTTCCCGCGGGAACGACGCTCGCACCCGCGAGCTACCTGCTCGTCGTTGTCGACATGTCCGACGCGGGCGCAGGCCCCCAGATGCGCTGCCTCTCGGACGGCGGACCGACGACGTGCTTCCACGGGACCTTCGGCATCAGCGCGAGCCGCGGCGAAGCGCTGCACCTCGTCGATCCATCGGGCCGCGTCGTCGAGAGCGTGCTCTACCCGATGAACGCAGCGATGGCGGGCGAGAGCTGGGGACGGCTGCCCAACGGCGTCGGCGCGTTCGCGCGCAATCGACTCACGCCCGGCGCGACGAACGCCGCTCCGTGATCCGCGACTCACGGCTCGAATCACAGCCCCCACGAGGAAGATCCTACATGACAACCAAGAGACTCTTGATCGCGAGCGCGTTGCTCGCGGCTTGCTCGAATCCTCCGACGACGCCCGACGCATCGGACGCACGGACCGACTCTCGAACGGACGCCACCGCGCAGGACACCGGCGTCGACACAGGCTCGTCGGACACCGGCGTGATCACAGACTCGGGTGTCGAGATCGACAGCGGCGCCGATCCGGGCGTCGTCGTCGACAGCGGGATCGACTCCGGCGTCGTGACCGACAGCGGTGTCGCCATCGACGCGCGCACGGACAGCGGCGTCGCAGCGGACGTCGCCGACGCGCGAACAGACAGCGGAGTGATCGCGCCGGACAGCGGCGTCATTCCGCCGGACGGCGGGCCGAGCGCGCGCGAGCTGTGGATGCTCCGCGTGGGCGTGGGCGCAGAAGCGTTGTCCAACGCGTCGACCGCGCTCTTCATCGAGCGACGAAGCGCGAGCGACGGCGCGATGCGCGGCGCAAACATCGCGCTCCCAACGGCAGCGTCGGGTGCGAATCAACCGATCACGCTCTCGGGGACCGCGACGAGCGAGGGCGCGCTGTTGCGCTCGACCGACGGGCGCTTCGTCACGTTCGCTGGCTACGGAACCGCGCCTGGGCTCGCGAGCGTCGCGAGCTCGGCGTCGACGATGGTTCCGCGCGTGGTCGCGCGCGTGGCTGGAGCCGGGACGGTTGACACTCGGACGACGCTCGGCACGGCGTACACGGGCAACAACGTCCGCAGCGCGTTCACCACGGACGGAAGCGCGTTTTGGATCGGAGGAACCGGCTCTCCAGGCGGCGTTCACTATCAACTGCTCGGCGCGACAACGGAGCCCGTCAACGTGCTCGCGATGCCGTCGAACATCCGCACCGTCTCGATCTTCGAGGGACAGCTCTTCGCGACCGCGTCGACGAGCACGCCTGCGCCAGGATGGTACGGAGTCCTTCGCGTCGGATCTTCGGCGCCGACGACAGCAGGCGCGAGCGCGACGCTCGAGTCCGGCTTCTCGATGACGTCCGGTCCGTCTCCGTACGGCTTCGTCGCGTTCGATCGCAGTCCATCGGTGACCGGCGTCGACGTGATGTACGTCGCGGACGATCGCGCTCCCGCGTCGGGCGGCGGCGTTCAACGCTGGTCGCGCGCGACGAGCGCTGGCGCGTGGACGCTCGACGCGACCTTCAACACGGGGATCACGGCGGGTGTTCGCGGACTGGCGGCGTGGCTCGAGGGGACGAGCGTCGTGCTCGTCGCCGTCACCGGCGAAAACCCGTCGCGCGTGGTTCGCTTCGACGACGTCGCCGGCTCGATGCCGGGCATGGCCGTCGTGCTCGCGACCGCCGCGGCCAACACGCAATACCGCGGCGTCGCGCTCGCGCCTACGCCATAGGCGACTCACCACCCCTTGGTGATCGTCTCGGCGATGTACTCGCCGAGCGCGGCGATCGTCAGCGCGGGGTTCACCCCGAGCGGCGTCGGAACGATCGATCCGTCCGCGACGAACACCCTTCCGCTGTGCCCGTGGAGCGCGCCCTTGGCGTCGACGACGCTCTTCGCCGGGTCGTCCCCCATCACGCAGCCGCCCAACGGATGCACCGTGAGCAGCTCGACGCCCGGCAGCGACGATGGGTCGATGTACGTCCCGTCGATCGCGTCCGTCGTGGCCCACATCGCCTCGTGCATCGGCTTCAGGTAGGCCTCTTCCTCTGGGTATTTCCAGTCGACTTTGACTTTGTCGCCGTTGAGCACGAGCCGGCCGAGCTTCTCTTCGAAGCCCATCGCGAGGTACGTGAGCGAGTGTTCGAGCGCCCCGCGGCTCTGCCACGCGAGGAGGTCGGCCTTCTCGCGCAGCCACTCGTGAAGCTCGTTCGGGAGGGACTGGTTGGTGTCCTTTCCGAAGGGCTTCGCGGCGACGAGCAGCCCGCGGACGAGCGCGGTGAGCGCGCGCGGAATCCCGCCCTCCTCCAAGATGAAGTGCTTGGTGGGGTCCGCGTTGCCCCAGAACTTCGCGATCGACGTGATGGTCGTCCCGAAGCTCTGCGCGGTCTGCTTCTCGCCGTTGTATCCGATCCCGAGCACGTCGCCGTTGCCGCTGAAGCGCTCGCCGAGCGCGCTCGAGACCGAGAGCCCCGCGTTCTTGCTGCGCGCGAGGATCGAGAAGCTCCCGATCGTCCCGGCGCTGATGATGACCTGCGAGGCGGTGATCGTTCGCTCGACGTTCGCCGCGCGATCGAGCACGACGAGCGTGACGTCCGCGCCCGTCGACTCGACGCGAAGGACCTCCATCTGCGTGTAGATCTCGAGCCCTTGCCGCTCGGCGATCGACAAGTAGTTCATGTCGACCGTGCTCTTCGCGGTGAAGTTGCAGCCCGTCACGCAGCCGCCGCAGCGCGTGCAGCTGTCTTGCACGTTGCCCGTGTCTCCGCTGCGGTCCTTCTTCGTAAAAGCCACCGCGAGGGGGACGATGTCCACCGCGGTGCACCCGTTGGCGGTCTTCGCAGCATCGCGAAACACCTGCGATTTCAGCGGCGGATCGGGGTCCACCGTCGGCTGGATCACCGCCCGCGCGCGGTCGTAGTAGGGCGCGAGCGACGGGAGCTTCGGCCACGGCTGACGCGCGAACACGCCGTGCTCGGGCTCGATCATCACGTTGGCGTTGATGAGCGACGTGCCTCCGAGCCCGTTGCCCACGAGCACATCGATGTCGCCCGCGAAGTGAAACTCGAGGAGGCCATCGGGGTTGGTCTTGTGCTGCAACGCCGCGGGCAGCTCCCACGGTTCGTCAGGAAAATCCCCCGCGCGCCACTCTTTGCCGCGCTCGAAGAGCGCCACGCGCTTGGCCTTCCCAGTGACCTTGTCGCGCCACGACGCGAGGGTCTTGGCGACCGCGCCGCCGCCGTAGCCCGAGCCGATGATCACCGCGTCGTAGTGCGTCGCGAGCTTCGCGCGCGGCGCCACGAGCGAGCGACGACGGTTGGAGGGCGCAGGCGGCTCGCGAAATCCCTCGAGCAGCACGTGGAGCTCTTGCCGCAGAAACATCCTAAGAAACTTCATCTTCGCGCCCCAGCCCGCGCCCGGCCCGCGCGTGTCGAAGCTCGCGACCAGCTTCGCGAAGTCCTTCATCGGAAAGTGCAGGACGCCCGCCGCGACGATCTTGCCCTGGTCGTCTTTGATGACCGAGTACAGCGTCGTCAGGTCGTGGACCATGTCGATCTGCAGCGGGTCGTCGTCGAGGTACTTCGTCCCTTCGAACGTGAACTTCTTTCCGTCGTGCTCGAACTGGTGGCGGTGCTCCATGAGCCGCGTGTCGCCGCGGCCCGTCGACATGAACTTGAACGTGCCGGAGTCGAGCTTCACCTCGCTCGATCCGAAGAGATTTCCCAGGTATTTGCCCGACACCGTCGCGGCGTAGTTGCGGTCGGCGACGAACGCGTCGAGGTCGTCGACGAAGATCGTCAGGTCGAAGCCGAACCACGAGTTCGATTGTTTTCCGTTCTGTTCACCGGTGCGCGGGTCGTCCGCGCCCCACGTGAAGTACCCCGTCATCTGCTCGTGAAACCAAAGCTCGGTCTTGCTCATCTCCCCTTCGTCGCGCTCCCTTCTTTGCTTATGCGCCAGGCGCGAGCCACTCGCTCGCGCGCTCGATCCGCTGCGCGCCGAGGACGCTCGCCTCGCGCGTCGCGCGCTCGATCAACGCTCGCCCCGCGTCGCCGCCGATCAGCGCGCCGCGCTTGTACCGGGCGGCCGCCGCGTAGAGCGGCATGTCCGCCACGGTGAGCTGCCGTTCGGCGCGCTCGAGCGCCGCGCGTTGCGCCTCTCGTTGCCCGCGTTTTCCAGCGATGCCCGCGTCGAGCAGCGCGCCGAGCCCCACGGCCCAGGGGACCTCTTCGCGCGCGAGCGCCTTGGCGTCGCGCTCGGCCCTCGCGAGCAGCCACCGCCCCGACATCCCCGCGCCCGAGGCCGCGATGAGCGCGCGACCGCGGAGCTGCAGCGCCTCGATCTTCGCGTATTGCACGCGCAAGAGCAGCGACCGCTCGAGCGCCCCCCACTGCCCTTCGAGTCGCACGAGCGACGTCGGTCCGTCGCCCTCGTACAAGTCGCACTCGACGTGCGCGCGGAGCGCCCACCAGTGCTGCACTTGAAAGCCGCGCATCGACCAGCGCGCCACCGCGTCGTCGACGATCTTGCGCCCGCGCGCCGCGTCGTCGCGGCCGATCGCCGGAAGAAACGCGAGGTACGCGAGCAGCGACGTCGACGCGAGCCGGTCCGATCGCTCGTCGTACTCGGCCAACAGCGAGGGAATCTCGCGCTCGATCGACGCGAGCTCGCCGGTCCACGCCTTGGGCGCGAGCGAATAGAACTGCGCCTGCGCGAGGTCCCACGGCGCGACGCAGCGCTCGCGAAACACGGCGATCGCGCGATGACACGCGCGCATGCTGTCGATCCAGCGCCCCTCCATGCACGCCGAGACGCCGTCGCAGAGCCACACCATCCCGAGCGCGTGAGGGTTGTCCGTCTTCGCCGCAAACTCACGAGCGCGCGCGAGGAGCGACCGCGTCCGCGCCCGCGCCGAGTAGCCGATGGTCCCGCTGTAGCCGGCTTCGATCGCGAACGCGCGGGCGACGCGATAGGGCTCTCCTTGCTCGAGTGCCTGCAAATAATGGCGCGTGTTGAATTCTGCACCCCGAATCGTCTCGACGATCCCGAGCCCCTGCGCCGCCGCTCGGCACGTGTCGACGCGGAGGAGCTCTCGCGGGTCGATCGCCGCGCGCGGGGTCGCGGGCTCTTCGCCGCGCATCGCGATCTTCGCGCGCGTGACGAGAAAGGACCCGAGCGCGCGCTGGGGCGAGTCGTTGACGCTCATCCCGAGGCCGCGGAGCACGGTGTGGAGCTGCTCGACGCCCTCGTCGATGTGGCCGCTTCGCAAGAGCGGGTCCGCCGCGCGAAGGCGCAGCTCGAGCGCCTCGAGCTCGGGCGCGCTCGACGCCGCGCGCAGGTACGCCTCGGCCGCCTCGTGACCGCGGCCCGCGTTGGCGAGCGCAGACCCGAGCGACACGAACAGCTTCGAGGGAGCCCCGTCGAGCCGCGATCGCAGCTCGATCGCCTTGCGAAACAAGCGCGCGCTTCGGTCGAACGCGAGCGATTGCGCGGCGCGTTCGGCGGCGGTCTCGGCCCACGCGGCCGCTTCGCGGAGCATGCCCGCGCCCTCGTAGTGGAGCGCGAGCCGGTCGGGCTCGACGTCCTTGGACGACGCGAGCGCTGCCGCGAGCGCGGCGTGCGTCGCGGACTTCTTCGCGGCGTCGATTCGTCGCGAGACCGCCTCGCGAACGCGGTCGTGTTGGCACTCGATGAGCTCGGAGGACACGTCCCTCGAGGTGGACCTTCGCACCTTGGCGAAGCGCTGCGCCCGCAGCCTCGCGAGCGCGTCTGCAGCGTCGTCGCCGAGCGCAGCCGCGGCGCGCGCGACGGACCACTCGACGGGAACGCCCGCGACCGCGAGCACTTGAAGCAGCGATCGCGCGTCGTCGTCGAGCGCCTTCGCGCCGGCCCAGAGAACGTCGTCGAGCGCGACGCGCTTGCCGGGGCGCGACGAGTCGTCGGAGCCCTCGGCGGACTCGGCTTCGTCGTCGATCGCGTGGCGCGCGAGGACGTCGAGAAAATACGGATTTCCCCCGGATTCGCGGGCGATCGTTGCGGCGCGGGCGCGCTGCGCCTCGGTCTGATCGCCGACGAGCGAGCGCGCGACGGTGAGCGCTTCTTCTTGCGAGAGCGGCTCGACGTCGAGCACCGAGAGGCCTGCGCCGTACGAGCGAAGCCGATCGCGGTCGAACCATTGCCACAGCGTCGAGGGGTCGCCGTCTTCAGTGCGAAACGTCCCGACGAACAAGATGGGCCGGCCGGCGCTCTCGCGAAACAGCTCGTCGAACACCTGGGCGCTGTCGACGTCGCCCCACTGGAGGTTGTCGACGAAGAGCACGACGGGGCCGAAGCGCGCGAGCTCGTGGAGCATCGAGCGCAGCGCGGCGGTGGCCTTGCGTCGGAGCTCTTGCGGGTCGAGCGCCTCGACCTCTTCGACGAAGGCGAGCGAGCGGACGCGCTGGAGCACTGGAAAAAGCCTGGTCAACGCGCCGGCGTTGGGCGGCACGAGCCCGCCGACGAACGCGTGCTCCATCGCGCGGAGCTGCTGCGCGAGCGCGTCGATGAGGCTGTCGAGCGCCTCGAACGGGACGGACTCTTGCTCGTAGCACTGACCGATGAGCACGGTCGCGTTGGGCAGCTGGCTGCGGAGTCGATCGCAGAAGCGGCGGGCGAGGACGCTCTTTCCTGTGCCCGAGCGGCCGCGGAGCAAGACGAGCTCGACCGAGCCCGAGCGCGCTCGTTCGAACGCCGCTTCGAGCGCTCGCTCGTGCGACGAGCGACCGACGAACACGCGCCGAGACTCTTTGCTCGAGCGAGGCTTTCGTCGCGTCCGTCGTCGCGAGAGCGCCGCGAGCACCTCGGCGCCGGTGGGTCGATCCTTCGCGTCCGTCGCGAGCAACGCCATGCACAGCGACGCGAGATCCTCGGGAACTCCGTACGCGAGCTCGCGCGGATCCGCGGGCATTTGAGTGAGCTTGTTCGCGAGGATCTCCCGGGGATTTCCGCTGAACGGAAGCTCCCCGGTGAGCGCCTCGTAGAGCATCACGCCGACCGAGTACCAATCCGTGGACTCGTCCGTGGGAGCGCCCGTGGCTTGCTCGGGGGACATGTACGCGGGCGTTCCGACGACGCGCGAGTCGTGGTCGTCTTCGCGATCGCTGACGAGACCGAAGTCGAGGAGCACGAGCCGCCCCGAGCGAGAGACCATCACGTTGGACGGCTTGACGTCGCGATGCAAAAGCCCCGCGCCGTGCAGCGCATCGAGCCCCGCCGCGAGCTGAACGAGCGCCGCGCGCAGCCGGTCTTCGGAGCGCTTGTCCCACGGCCGCCCTCGTCCGACGTGCACCGGAACGGTCGACGGCTGATCGTTCACCGAGCCATCGAACACGGTCGCGTCGGCCCTCGCGACAGGTAGCTCTGGAGGCTGCGACGGGTGCGAGTCCTCAGACGACTGCGCTCGAGACCCGCGCGAGTCGTCTCGTGAAGAACCCGACGCCACGGACGGATCACGCGACGCGCCATCGGACTCCTCCGACGCTACGGTGCGAAGGGACGGCGAGTACGAGCCATCGCTCGCGCCGAGCGACGTTCCGGTGCCGACCGGCGAGGACGCGATCGTGATCATCGGCTCGGCGCGGTTCGGCTCCGAGCGAACCCACTCGATGAAGTCCACGCCGTCGACGAACTCCATCGCGAAGAACCAACGATCCTCCGCGCCGTGCAGCTCGTGGAGCGTCACGAGGTTGCGATGCGAGACGTCCGTGAGCTTGCGAAACTCCTGCTTGAATCGATAGAGCGCGCCGCCGTCGGTCGCGCGAAGGACCTTCAGCGCCACCGTGGCGTCTCGCGCGCGATCGTGCGCTTCGTACACGACGCCGAAGCCACCTTCGCCGAGCCTGCGACGCACGACGAACCGCTCGGTCCCACTGAACACGGAGGTGGCTTCCTCTTCGACCGCTCCCATCGCCGACGAGGCTACCAACAACCTCGCCCTTTTCGCATCGGTCCGCTGTCATCGACGCGAGCGATTCGCCCGTTCGCTTACACGGCATTGCACCGGCGAGCGATCGTCAGGACTCGATGGCGCGGCCGAGCTCCGTCGCGTCGTGCGCGCAAAACACCCGCGCTTCGCGGCCGTGCGCTCGGACGAGCTCGCGCAGGCGCCCCTGGTTGGTGCGCCGAAGCCCGTCATCGTATGCGACAATCCTCTGAAAGGCCTTGAACCCCGCGGGGCAGCGGTAGTTCGGCTCCATCTCGCCGTGATGGAAGTACGCGTCGCCGCAGTGGAGGTTCCACATTCCGCCGCTCTGGACGGCGATCGCGGCGTGCCCGCGCGAGTGGCCCGAGAGCGGAACCATCAGGATCTCGGGCGGCAGCCCCTCGAGTCCGCGCGCGCACTCGAAGCCGAACCAGCGCTCGCCTGCGGACGGCGTGTGGGGGCTCCACAGCGGCCCGTGCGCCCACTGCGCGCTCTTGTAGCGCTCGCGCGAGCCGATTCCCTTGGGGTCGAGCGCCTCGTCGAGCTCGTCTTGCATCACGTGAACGCGGGCCTTCGGAAAGTCCGCGAGGCCGCCCGCGTGGTCGAGGTCCATGTGCGTCAGCAAGATGTGCTGCACGTCCGAGCGCTGAAAACCCAGCGCTTCGACCTGTGAAATCGCTGCTTGCGCGCGGTCGAGCTTGGGCGACGTGAGCGAGACGAACATCCGCCCCATCCGCCGGATCGGGTCGCGCATGTCATCGAGCCCGAACCCCGTGTCGACGAGGACGAGCCCCGACGACGGGGTCTCGATGAGCAAGCAGTGACAAACCATGCGCCCCCGCGCGAGGAGCGAGCCAGGAGCATCGACGAGGGGTCCGCCGAGCGGGCACATCGTCGTGCAATCAAGGTGATGGATTCGCATCGATTGGTCGAAAGAGACAGTACCATCCCGGGCCGTGGCGACGCTGTCGTTGCGGACGATCCGCAAGGTTCTCGGTGCGAACGCGATCTTGAAAGGGATCGACCTCGACGTGCAGAGCGGCGAGTTCGTCGTGCTCGTCGGCCCTTCGGGCTGCGGAAAGAGCACGCTTCTACGCACCATTGCAGGGCTCGAGACCCCCGACGAGGGCTCGATCAAGCTCGATGACCGCGACGTGACCCGCGCCGAGCCGCGCGAGCGCGACATCGCGATGGTCTTTCAGAGCTACGCGCTCTATCCGCACTTGACCGTGCGAGACAACCTCGCGTTCGGCCTGAGGCTGCGCGGCGAGAGCGAAGCGACCGTGAAATCACGGGTCGAAGAGGTCTCGCAGATGCTCGGCCTCGGGGCGCTGCTCGATCGACTCCCCAAGGACATGAGCGGCGGACAACGGCAGCGGGTGGCCATGGGACGGGCCATCGCGCGGAGGCCCAAGCTGTTTCTCTTCGACGAGCCGCTCAGCAACCTCGACGCGGCGCTGCGCAATCAAGTGCGCGTCGAGATCAAGAAGCTCCACGCGTCCCTCGGCGCCACGATGATCTACGTCACGCACGACCAGGTCGAAGCGATGACGCTCGCGGACCAGCTCGTCGTGCTCAACAGCGGAAAGGTCGAGCAAAAAGGCCCGCCCCTCGAGGTGTACGCGCGGCCGGCGTCGCGCTTCGTCGCAGGATTTCTCGGCTCGCCGAGCATGAACTTCACCGACGCCGTCGTCAGCGACGACAGCACGAGCGCCGTCGCCGAGGGCCTTCGCGCGCCGATCGATCGCCAACGCTTCGGCGCGATCGAACGCGGGAGAAAAGTCGTCGTCGGCATTCGCCCGCACGACGTGACCGTGCGCAAGGGCGAGTCGTCCGCGCACGGATACCGCGACGGAGCCACGCCCACCGAGATCACCGTCGCGGTGGACGTCGTCGAAGCGATGGGCTTCGAGGCGTACGCGCACGGCCCCGTCGGAGGCGCGCCGTTCGTCGCCCGCGTCGAAGGAGCCGCGGACGCGCTCCCGCGCCGGGGCGACAGGCTCGCGCTCAGCGTCGAGCCCGCGCACGTCCACTTGTTCGACCCCGAGACGGGCCGCTCGCTCGCGGGGGCGCCGTGAGGGCGCTGGCGCGCGAGGCGCTCGCGCTCGTCTGCGCGATGATCTTGATTGTGTGTGCTCGCGACGCCGCCGCGCAGCGCACGGTGACCGTGTGGCACCCCTACCGAGGCGCCGAGCAGCAGGCGTTCGACCAAGTGCTCCAGGCGTTCGAGCGAGCGCACCCGGGCGTGAGCGTCACGACGTTGGCGGTGCCCTTCGACGCGTACGCCGCGAAGCTCGAAGCGGCGATTCCCCGGGGAAATGGGCCAGATCTCTTCGTCGACGCGCACGAGCGCATCCCGAGCTACCTCGCGCGGCGGATCATCACGAGCGCCGACACGGCGATCGCGCGCGTTGGAAGTGACCTCGAGCCGATCGCCCTCGAGGCTGTGCAGTCGGGATCCGAGCGGTACGGCGTCCCGCTCGCGCTCAAGTGCCTCGCGTTGTTCGTGGACGAAGAGCTCTGGGAGCGCGCGGGTCGACCGTCGCTCGACTCGCTCGAGTCCATCGCTCGCGCGCGCGCAGCGCTCCCTCCGAGCGCGTACCCGCTCGTCTACTACGCGTCCAACGCGTATTTTCACAGCGCGATCGTCCACGCCCTCGGCGGCCAGCTCTTCGATCCCCAGCGAGGGACGTACGCCTTCGACGGGAGCCCCGCGATCGAGTCGCTCACGTTCGTTCAGCGACTGCTCGCCGATCGCGTGATCCCGCCGGAGGTCGATGGCGCGTCGGTCACGCCGTACTTTCGCTCGGGCCGCGCGATGACCGTGATCTCGGGACCGTGGCTCGTCGGCGAGCTCGGCGGCGGGCGTCGCTATCGCGTCGTCGTGCTGCCTCGGGTGCGCGACGGCGGTCGCGTGATGAGCCCGTTCGTCACGGTCGAAGTCGCGTTTCTCGCGAGCAACGCGCGCGCGCCCGAGCTCGCCAACGAGCTCGCTGCGTACCTCGCGTCACCCGCTGCGGCGCGCGTTCGAGCCACGGTCGGTCGCCAAGTGGTCGCGACGCAGAGCGTGTGGTCCGAGCCAGAGCTCGCCAACGACGCGGTGCTCGCTGCGTTTCGTCGCGCGGCGAGCAGGGGGCGCGTGATGCCCACGCACAACAACATGCGCCTCTCGTGGGAGCCCGCGAATCAAGCGATCCGCCGCGCGCTGCGCGATCCGCGCGCGACGCGCGTCGCGATCGACCAAGGGCGACGCCGGTACGAAGACGCGAGCCGACCGCTGCCCGCCAAGCGCTCTCCGCTCCCGCTGCAGCTCGCGCTGGGATTGATCGCGCTCGCGATCGCGCTCCGGTCCGTCCAGCGCGCGAGGGACCCGGATTTTCGCGCGGCGGTGAAGCGTTCGATGCCCGCCTACGCGTACGTCACGCACGCGGTCGTGATCGTGGCGCTGCTGGTGGTCCTGCCGCTCGTGCTCGGGGCGACGACCTCGCTCTACGCGGGCCGCGACGGCGCGCTCGAATACGTGGGCGGCGCAAACTACTGGGACATCATCACGGCCCGCGGGGGATCGCTCTTCGCGTCCGGGACGTTCTACGCGGTGCTCTTGGTCACGGTGCTGTGGACCGTCGCCAACCTCGCGCTCCACGTCTCGATCGGCGTCGTCCTCGCGCTGGTCTTGTCGCGACCGCTCCTCAAGCTTCGCGCGGTCTACCGCGTCCTGTTGATCATCCCGTGGGCGGTGCCCTCGTACGTCACGGCCCTCGCGTGGAAGGGGATATTTCACCGCCAAACAGGCGCGATGAACGCGATCTTGTCCTCGCTCGGCGTCGAGCCGATCTCGTGGTTCGCGCAGTTTTCGACGGCGTTCGCGGCGAACGTCGTGACCAACACGTGGCTGGGATTTCCCTTCATGATGGTGGTCACGATCGGAGCGCTCGCGGCGATCCCCAAGGACCTCTACGAAGCGGCCGAGGTGGACGGCGCAACTCCGTGGCAGCAGTTTCGGCACATCACGCTGCCGTTGCTCCGACCGACGCTCTTGCCTGCGGTGTCGATGGGCGCCGTGTGGACGTTCAACCAGTTCAACGTGATCTTCCTCGTGTCCGGGGGCGAGCCCGACGGCGCGACAGAGATCCTCGTGACCGAGGCGTATCGCTGGGCCTTTACGCGACAAGCGCAGTACGGCTACGCCGCGGCGTACGCGGTGTTGATCTTCGGGGTCCTCGTGCTCGGAACGCGGCTCCTCGAGCGCCTGACCCTCGGCAAGCAGGGAGGCTCGAAGTGAACACCACGCGAAAGGGCCCCTTTTGGCTCGAGCCGCTCTCGCACTTCGTGCTGATCGTCGCCGTCGCGTTCGCGCTGTACCCGGTGCTGTGGGTGATCTCGCTCGCGCTCGACGGCGTGCAGCGCCCGGTCGCGCGCGCGATCCCGTGGCCCGAATCACCGTCGCTCGACAATTTTCGGGCGATTCTCTTCGCGCGCGGCGGCGGTGGAGAGTGGCTCTTCGTTCGGCAGCTCACCAACTCGATCGTGATCAGCGCGGCCACGGCGTTGACGGCGATCGCGATCGCGACGCCCGCGGCCTATGCGCTCGCGCGCTTCCCTGATTTCGTGGGCGCAAAAGGGGGGACCAAGGCGCTGCTCGCGACGCAGATGTTTCCCGGCGTCGCGAGCGCGGTGCCGCTGTACATGCTGCTCGACAAGCTCCGGCTGCTCGACACGCGCTCGGGCTTGGTGCTCGTGTACGCGACGACGGCGGTTCCGTTCGCGATCTTTCAGCTCCGCGGCGCGTTCGAGACGATCCCGAAGGACCTCGAGGAGGCCGCGATGGTCGACGGCGCCACACGTTTTCAAGCGTTCGTCAAAGTCGTGCTGCCCGCCGCGCGCCCCGCGCTCGCCGTGACCGCCCTCTTCGCCTTCATGTCCGCGTGGAACGAGTTCATCCTCGCGGCCACCTTCCTCTCTCGCGAGAGCGCCTTCACCCTCCCCGTCGCGCTGCAGCGTCACGTCGGCGAGTACGACGCGGCGTGGGGCAAATTCGCGGCCGGATCGATCATCGTGAGCGTCCCCGTGATGGCGCTCTTCTACGCGCTGCAGAAGAACCTCGTCGGCGGCCTCACCTCGGGCGGCGTGAAGGGCTGAGCGGTCAGCGCCGTCGCGTGCGGTCGAGGTGCGTGACGTACCAGCGATCTCCCCAGTGAATGATCACGTGAACGCGCAGCGACGTCTCGCGGTCGCCCGCGCGCACGACGAGCCGCGAGCCGTAACAACTCCAGTACGGGAGGCGATTCCACTCGCGGCCGACGCCCATCCACGTGCACGAGCGCGACGGCTCGAACCGCACGAAGTCCACGCGTTGTCCTCGCGGCAGCTGCGCGCGAAACGTCTCGATGTCCCGTCGATACTCGCGGATGAGCTGCGCGTGATAGCCGCGCGCGCCGTTCATGTCCTTGATGGCCAAGAAGGGATCGAGCGGAAGAAAGAAGTCGAGCGCCCCGTCCGCTGAACCACCATTCAGCGCGTCGACGAGGTGCCGCGCGCGATCGCTCACGTCGCCGGCCGCGGGCCTCGCGGGCGCGCTGCGCAACGTCGCCGCGTTGTTCGCGGGAATGGGGATGTTGGGCCACCGATCCGCGCGAGCCGGAGCGCTCGAGAGCGCGACAGCGACGGCGACGAGGGCGAGGTTCTTGGCGTTCACGGTGCAGAGGGGTGTACCGAATTTCTCGCGGGCTGTGATACTCGGCGCTCGCAATGGCGACACTCCTTGTCACGGGCGCGACTGGCTTTCTCGGTCGACACACGGTTCGAGCGCTGAGGGCGCGCGGGCACACGGTCCGCGCGATGGCGCGCAACCCGCCGAGAGACGTCGCGCGCACCTTCGGCGAACCCGCGAGCGACGGGCTCGTGATCGTGCGCGGCGACGTCCACGACGAGCGCGCGCTCGACGAAGCGACGCAGGGCGTCGAGGGCGTGTTTCACCTCGCGGGCATGGTCTCGCGCAAACCCGAGGACGCCGAGGCGCTCTTTCGCGCGCACGTCGAAGGGACGCGCGCCGTCGTCGCCGCGGCGAAGCGCGCCAAGGTCCGACGCTTCGTGCTCGCGAGCACGAGCGGGACGATCGCGATCTCGAGCGAAGCCACCGTGGCCACCGAGAAGGACGACCCGCCCGTCGAGTGGCTCTCGAAGCTGCCGTACTACCGCGCCAAGTGGATCGCCGAAAAAGAGACGCTCGCGGCCAACGCAGCGGGCTTCGAAATCGTGTGCGTCAATCCATCGCTGCTGCTCGGGCCGGGAGACGCCTTCGGATCGTCGACCGACGACGTTCGAAAGTTTCTCGACCGCGCGATTCCCGCGACGCCGCGGGGCGGGCTCGCGTTCGTCGACGCGCGCGACGCGGCCGAGGCGCTCGCGCTCGCGTTCGAGAAGGGACGCGCGGGCCAGCGCTACCTGGTCAACGCCGCGAACATGACGGTGAAGGATTTCTTCGCGCGGCTCGAGCGCATCTCCGGCGTGTCCGCGCCGGTCGTGGCGCTGCCCAAGTCACCGCTCGCGGCGAAGTTTGGCGCAGAGCTCTTCTCCAAAGCGGTGCGAGCGATCGGCGGCGATCCGCCGGTCGACAGCGTGAGCGTCGAGATGGCGCAGCTCTATTGGTACGCGAGCAGCGAGAAGGCCGAACGCGAGCTCGGCTGGAGCGCGCGCGACCCCAACGAGACGCTCGCAGACACCGTGCGCGATCTCCGCGGGTGAAGGGCAGCCCCCACCCGCGCTTCCGCGCGCCCCGCCCCCACGTTGTGAGGGCGGGGCTTTGCAATGTGAAGACGCTGCGATTGGACTGGCAGGTTGATTGTATGGGCCTCTGCCACGCAAGGGCTGCGTGTCGCTCGATTGCGGTGGAGGTTCGACGGCGAGCGTGACCGCACAAATCACGGCACGCACAATCAAGCTGTGAGTCGAATTACTGCATTTCCTCGATGCAAAGCCCCGCCCTCACTACGTGGGGGCGGGGCGCGGAAGCGCGGGTGGGGGCTCTGCTCCGCGGCCGCACCCCATCGGCTGCTCATTCCCCCTATCGCCCTCTGGCGTCGCTACGCGTAGCGCTTTCGCACGTTGGGCAAGAGGTACTCTTCGATCATGCGCTCGAGCGAGTACTTCGGGCTCCAGCTCCAGTCTTTGCGCGCGAGCGAATCGTCGAGCTGCTCGGGCCAAGTGTCCACGATTCCCTGCCGTTTGGCGTGGGGCGCGTAGCTCACGGACGCCTTGGGAAACGCGCGCAGCACGAAGCGCGAGAACTCCTCGGGGCTCGGGTTGAACGCCGTGACGTTGTACACAACGGAGCTCAGCTTCGATGCGTCCGCGGCGGCGAGCCCCAAGAGCGCGTCGACCGCGTCGGGCATCGCCATGAACGGGATGCGCGTGTCGGCGCGCACGAAGCACGCGTAGTCCTTCGACTGCGCCGCGGCGTGGAGCATCTCGGGCAGGTAGTCGCTCGTCCCGCCGCTCGGCACGGTAAACGCAGAAATAATCCCGGGAAACCGAATGGACCGAAAGTCGATGCCCGGCGGGTTGGGCTCTTGCGCGAGCTGACGATAGTGCCGCGCGTAGTAGCGGCCGAGGTGCTCGCCGTAGAGCTTGTTGACGCCGTACATCGTCGTCGGCGTGTTGAACTGCGATTCATCGACGGCGCCTGCTCGGCGCTTCTCGTCGAGCGACGGGACGCCGTACGCCGCGATCGAGCTCGGAAAGAGAAACGACACTCGCTCGCCGCGCCGCGCCGAGCGGCTCATCGCGAAGGTGAGCGCGCGGAGCGTCCCGTCGACGTTGACCGACTGCGCTCGCTCGGGCTGTTTCTCGCTCGAGGTCGAGAGCATCGCCGCGAGGTGATAGACCGCGCGCACGTCGAACTGCTCTCCGACGCGCTCGAACGTCGCGGCGTCCGTGACGTCACCGACGACGACTTGCGCGCATCGCCGCGCCATGGACGCGTCGAGGTCGCGCAGGTCCATCGCGATCACCGCGTCGCGGCTGTGCTCCGTGAGCCGCTCGATCAACGCGTGACCGATCTCACCGTTTGCCCCCGTAATCACCACTGCGCTCTGTGACGGCACGTCGCCGAGACCTCCTGCGTGCGCTCGATTTCTATTCCCGAGCGACGACGGGCGCGGATTGGAGCACGGGCCCACCGCGCAGTCATCGCAGATCGCGTTTGCCGCTGAATTTGCGGGCAGAACTTGACGCGCAGTGTCAGCGCGGACGCAGCGCGGCGACGGCGATCGCGCGCCGTGGTCGCGTCGAACGAACGCGCGGCGAAGCGCGCTCTTGATCGCGCTATCGAGATGGCGTAGCACCCCCCACCGCCCGTGCGGTTCGTGACGCACTGAATCGAACACGCCTGACGGCCGTCTCATCCCCCGCTGACCTGTGCGCCGCATGAACGAACCAACCGAACGCACCTCGAGCTCCGACCGCCCGCGCTGGAGCGCGCTTCGCATCGCGACTCACGTCACCGCTGCTCTCTGCGTCGCCGTCGCCGCTCCGCGCGTCTATGCGCAGGCTCGCATCGTCGCCGTCGTCGACCTGCAGCGCGCCGCAGGCGAGACCAACGAGGGACGCAACGCGCTCAACGCGCTCAAGGTTCAGGTCGACCGCGCCGAAGCGCGCCTCGCGCCGCAAGCGAAGACGCTCGAGGGCCTGAAGAAGCGACTCGAAGCGCACCGAGGCCCGCCGACGCCTGCGATCCAGCAGGTCTACCAGCGCTACGTCGCAGCCGCGCAGGCGTTCGAGAGCCAGCGGCAACAAATGACGCAAGAGCTCCAAGCGCAGCAGCAGCAAACAGTGCAGGCGATCCTCACGAAGATGACGCCCATCATGCGCGAGCTCGCGCAGTCGCAGGGCTACCAGATCATCGTGGACGCGACGGCGGTGCACTATGTTCCGACGCACTTGAACCTCACGGATCAGGCGATCGAGCTCTACAACCGACGCAACCCCGCGGTGCTCGTGATCCCCGACGGCGGCGCGGCGACCGGCTCGCTCATGGGCCCCGACGCAGGCATCAGCCTCACGATCAACACGACGCGCCCCTCGGGCGTCGCCTCGGGCGCAGTGCAAGCAGCGACCAATCGTGACGCCGGCGCCGCGAGCACGCCCGCCTCGGGCAACACGGGCGGCACTGGCGGCACCGGGTTGTCGCCGGTGTTCTTCCGCCGCGACGCCGGTCGCTGAGCGATCGCGCAACGGGGAGCGAGCGCGATCAGCGGAGCGGTGGGCCGCACCAGACGAATTCAACAAACGCGAACGAGCCGATCACTCGAAGGCGATTTGCACGATGCCCGCATCAGCGCGCGCATCGAGCTCGACCCACACCTCGCCGTGCACGTTGGGGCGAAGCAACACGCTACCGCCCTCGCGCAGCTCGACGCACTGTGGCTCGTCGCACGCCGTCGTGCAGACTCGTAGCGAGGCGCTCGCCGAAGCCCGACGAACGAACAGCGTGCGATAGTGCGCCGAGCCTGTGGGTCCGATGCGAAGCGTCACAGCGCGGCGCGTCGGGTCGGATGGGTTGGTGATCGGCCAGCGCTCGGGAGCGGCGACGAACAACGCCGATCCAAGGGATGTACGAATCTCTTCGCGCTCGTTGCTGTCGCAGCGCGCCGCCGAGAGCGATGACGGCACGAGCGACCACCGAAGGCGATCGCTCGACGCGACTCGCTGAACAAAATCGAGCTGGTGCCGCCCTCGCTGCAACCAAAGGATGCTGCGCGATCCGACGGCGATCCCCAGCGTGTGAAGCGTCCATCGCGGCGTCGCGGCGTCGCACGCGTCGATCGTCACGTCGACGGCTGTTCCGCTCGCGACATCCAGCGCGTACCAGCCGTCGCGCTCGACCTCGACCGTCTCCGAGCGACGCGAAGGGCTCGCGCCCACGTTGAATCCGCGACACGAAAATGGCGCGTCCCACGACGCGCGATCGAGAGACAACACGCCAGTCGCGTGCGAGCACTCGACGAGGCGCAACGAAGCAGACTCCGTTCGCGCGGCGGGCTCAGAACGCCACTCCTCGAGCGCGGACGAGAGCGAAGCGCCCGTCGCGCGCGCGAAGCGATCCATCGTTTCTCGGGGAGGCATGAGGTTGTCCACCGTGCTGTACCAACGACGAAGCGCGTCGTGCCCGAAGCGCGCCTCGACGAATCGCAGAAACGATGCTGTTGATCGATACAGCACAAGCCTCTCTGCCACGGGCCACGCGATGAACGTGTTCGAGTCCAAGTTGTCTTCGATCCGCGCGCTTCGATCGATCGTCTCTCCGACGCCTGACGCCGAGCTGCCGAGCATCGTCGCCAGGCCCTCTTCGAGAATCGCGGGCGCGTCCTCGCCCCACGCCTGCGCGACGACGTGCGCGAGCTCGTGTTGTTGTAGCCAGTTGCTCGCCATCACCACGCGTTGGTAGCGAAGCGCGCAATCGCCGCCGAGCGGCGGACTTCCCGCTCCGGCCCTCGCAGGAGACAAACAGGAGTACGGCGTCGATCGATACAAGTAGTAGTCCACCGGACGAGGAGCGACGCCGAGGTACTCCGACGCGCGCTCGACGAACTCGTCTGCAAACTGCAGCGATCCCTCGCAGAACACCGCGTTCTGCTCGGTGTGAACCGTCACCCAGCGCCCGCGAAGCAACCGCTCGTTGGCGATCGGCGACACAACAGGATCGTCGCTTACACACGAATTCAACCCGAGGACAACGACCGCAACCGCACCCAGCCATTTCGAAGAAGCCAACGGAGCGCCCTCCCGACGCTCCTGACTTTCGCACAGCGGCGCGCGCCTCACCAGTCGTCGGCCATCACCCCTACCGAGACGCCGTCCATCACTGCGATTCGTCGAGCGCTCCCCACTGAAAGCCGAACCCTGTCGTCAGCGTCGTGCGCCCGGTCTCGGGCGTCACGAGCGCCGTGACCTCGGGAAACAACCGCAATCTCGGGTGAACACGCGCCGCGAGGGCCACGCCCACGCGCAGCGCGACGCCCGAGTCCGTCGCGTCGCGCGCGACCGGCATCGAGACGGTGTTCGAGTGAACCGCCGCGCGACCGAGGGTCACGCCCCAGGTCACGCCGCCCGTCAACACGAGCGTCGCGCGATCGGACGGGTGCAGCGCTACGACGATCGGGACGTGCCCGTACAAGAGCCCTGGCGGACCGCCGCTGAACGGAACGTACGTTCCCTGCAATCCGGGGACGACCGCGACGTCGACGGCGCCGCGGACGAGCTCGACGCGTGCGTCGACGCCCAAGCTCGTCGCGTTGGCGATACGCACGCCGATGTCCGTGCGCTCCGCGACGCCGACGCGAAGCTGGTACGTGGGCAACGACGGCAGGTACGCCGCCTCGGGATACACAGCGCCCACGCCCTCGAGCGCGACGGTGTGCTGCACCTGTCCGCGGCGAAGCGCGCGCGCGGTGGCGTACAAGTTGGGGCTCGCGCACGCGGAGACGGCCGAGCACGCGACACACACAATCAACGCACGCCACGCGCGCTGGGACCAGAGACGATCGAAGCGATGCATTCTCGCGGCTCCGTGCTCAGAGGTTGTCGTCGAGCCAATCGAACATGCGCTGCTCGGCGACGGCGAGCGCGCCGGTCTGGCAGTGGAGCTGCCCCGTGTCTTGCGCGTCGAAGAGCATGTAGTGCTTGGGACAACGGAGCGCGTCGTACAGGCGCTGCGCTTGACCGACGCTGAACTCTTCGTCGACGCCGTCCATGACCAGGGTCTTGCAGCGGATGCGCTCGACGATCGGGACGTTCGTGTACTCGCGGAGCTTGTGCAGCAAGTCCGCGGGGCTCGCGGCCCCGTGCTTCCACGTCGCGTCGCGAAACCACCACTTCGCCGCGGGGCTACTCTCGAGCGACACGCCCACGGCCGCGTTGAACGCCTCGGGGCTCGTGCGCAGCGCCTCGAGCAGCCCGGGAAACTCTCCGAGCTTCGCGATCATCGCGCCGTACCAATCGAGGACGCCGGGGTTTGCCACACACACATTCAAGCGCGGCTCGAACGCCGCCGCTCGTGGGGCGAGCGCGCCTCCCATGCTGAGCCCCTTCAAGATCAACGCGTTGGGATCGACCTCGGGGAGCGTGAGCGCGAAGTCGACGACGGGCGAGACGACGCGCTCCCAGTCGTGACGAAACGGCATGTTGTATAGCCGAAGCTGCACACCTTGCCCCGGCCCATGAAACGCGAGGACGTTGTAGCCGCGGCGCATTCCGCCGTCGATCGCCCACATCGTCTCTTCGGGATGGGCGTGAAATCCCTGATGAAGAATGATCGTCGGCGCGCGCGAGGTGCTGTTGGGCGTCCGATAGAAGTACCCGTGCAAGAACGTCGATTCGTACGGGATCCGCACGCGACGCGCGGGCATCCGAAGGAGCTCGATCGCGCGGTCGTACGTGCGCTCGCTCGCTTCGGTCGCTTGTCGGAGCCTGGGATCGTCCGGACGCGGGTAGCGAATGAGCGCCGCGCGATAGTACTGCGACGCCCGAAGCAGCGTTTGTCCCGCGCTGAGCGCGTGCCCAGCGCGATCGGAGGCCTCGCCAACCGCGCGCACTCGCTCTGCGGTCGCGAGCCACGCCTCGAACCACTGAACGTCCTCGACGCCGCGAATGCGCGAGGCGGTCGACAAGCACTCGCCGATGTCGGTCAGGCGGTGTTGGGCGAGCCCGAGGTTCCACAAGAGCTGGTTCGTCATCACGGGCTCTTCGAGGATCGGGAGCTCCCACCACCGCCCCGGTCCCGGCGGAGTCATGTTCGATGGGCCCGCCATCATGGGCGCGCAGCCCGCGAGCGGCTTGGTCAGCGCGAGCCCGCCGAGCGCCATCAAGCCACGCAACACGCCGCGCCGCTGTACCTCTGTTGAACTCATCGCTTCGCTCGTCGCTCCTTTGCTCCGCGCCGTGGGTTTCACGGGCGATTCGAGCGCTGGTTGTGCGGCCCCCGCGCGAACGCGCCACGCGCCGTGCGATCGCGCGCACCGTCCGAGAGACGAGCGGCGTAGTCGGCGAGACGAGCGGCGGCGGTTCGACTCGAGCGAAACCACGCCGGCGCTTGCCTCGGTTCTACGACGTTCAATGGTGGCGTGGATTACCGAACGCCGAGCCGTCGCCGCAGCTCAGCGACGTAGCGGCGGCTCACGGGCGCCCGCTGACCGTCGGTCAGCGTGGCGATCGCCGAGTCTCCCGACGATTCGAGTGACGCGATCGCGTCGAGCCGCAACAGCTCCGCGCGGTGCACGCGCACGAAGCCGAACCCGCCGAGGCGCTCTTCGAGGTCGTTGAGCGTCTCGCGAAGCAAATGCTCCCGACCGTCGAGGACGAACGCGACGTACTTCTCGCTGGCGAACAAGCGCGTGATCGCGCGGGCGTCGAAGAGGCGCACCCGCGCTCCATCGAGGACCGAGAGGCGCCACGCATCGGCGTCGTCGGTCGTAGTCGCCGCGGGCGCACCACGCAGCCGCCGACGGACGCGCTCGAGCGCGCGGACGAGCCGCTCGTGCGTCACGGGCTTCACGATGAAGTCCACCACGTCGAGGTCGAACGCATCCGCCGCGCAGTGCGCGTGCGCCGTCACGAGCACGACGGGCATGTCGCCGAGCGCCTCGGTCAGCGCGAGCCCATCGATCCCGGGCATGTCCACATCGAGCAGCGCCACGTCTGGCTCGTGAGCTCGGGCCAACGCGAGCGCGTCGGTGCCCGACGTCGCCTCGGCGACGATCGTCACATCGGCGTCGCGCTCGAGCAGTCGACGCATGCGCGAGCGCGCGTGCTCCTCGTCGTCAGCGATCAGCGCGCGCATCGCCTCGACCTTCGCTCGCTCGCTGAGGAACCTGCAACACCGTTCGAAACCGTCCTTGCTCGTCGCGCCCGTGATCGAGCGACGCGCCCTCGCCGTAGAGCAGCCGCACGCGCTCGCGAAGGTCGCGCATCGACGTTCCGCTCCCTCGGCGGACACCCGCAGAGGCAGGGAGGTCGTTGCTCACGCACACCGCGAGTGAATCGCCGTTCAGCGCGGCGTCGACGCGGACGACGGTGATCCCCGAGCGCTGCGCGACGCCGTGCGTGATCGCGTTTTCGACGATCGGCTGCAAGCTCATCGAAGGAAGCGTCGAGCGCGCGACCGCGTCGTCGACGTTCCACTCGATCGAGAGGCGCGAGCCGAAGCGAGCCTTGGCGACCGCGAGGTAGCCGCGCGCCATCTCGAGCTCGTCCGTGGCCTTCGCCAGCGGCGTCTCTGCAGCGGTGAGCGCGTAGCGGTAGAGCGCGGTCAGGCGCTCGAGCGTCGCCTCTGCGTCCGCGGGCGATTTCGCGAGCAGCTCGAGCACCGCGTCCAAGCTGTTGAACAAGAAGTGCGGGTTCGTTCGGGTCTGTAGCGCTTCGAGCTTCGCGAGCGCCTCGCGGTGGCGCGACTGGATCGAAGCGAGCCGCGCAGCGTTGGCCATCACTCGAAACCGTTGCACGACGAGCGAGATCGCGACGTACAGCCCCGCCAAGAGGGCGGTGCGCACGAAGAGCACCCGCAGGTCTGCCGTCAGTCGCGGGTCGAGCGCACGCCACAACGGAGACAAGCCGAACGTGACCGCCGCCGCGACGACCAACACCAGCGCGATCACCAACGACGCCCGCGCGCGCACCGAGACGCCGGCGTGAAGCGCGCGTCGGTCGCACGCGTTGATCGCGAAGTGCGTCGCGCTCCCGTTGCACATCGAGAAGAGCCAAATCGTCGCGACCGATCGCGCGGACTCGCGCGCGGTGCTCGCGAGGTCTTGTGGGTCCGGGTCGAGCAACAACGCGATGAGCGGCGGCGTCACCGCGAGCGCCAACAAGCCTCCCTTCGGCAGGAGCGGCTCGTTCGCTGTCGGGAGCAGCGATCCCCGCGGAGAGTCGTCGAACGCAGCCTGCAAGCGATTGCGCAGAGTATACCGGCAAACGCGCGACGAGCGCGGCGCGACAGGGCGCGTCGCTACCTTCGCCCGAGCATCACGTCGTCGAAGAAGCGCACGAGCTCGCCGTACGCGCGGATGCGATTCTCGCGACGCGCGACGCCGTGGCCCTCGTTTTCGAAGCGGATGTACTCGATCGTTCGGCTGCGCGCGCGCAGGGCCGCCACGATCTGCTCGGCTTCGCCCACGGGGACGCGCGGGTCGCGCGCGCCGTGGATCACCATCAACGGCGTGGTGATGCGATCGACGCGGTGGATCGGCGAGATGCGATCGAGCAGCGCGCCGTGGTTGGCGAGCGTCCCGTACTCGGCCTCGCGCAGGGCGCGGCGATACGCGGCGGTGTTCTGCAAGAACGTGCGGAAGTTCGCGATCCCGACGATGTCGCACGCCGCCGCCCAGAGCTCTGGATACAGCGTGATCGCCGCGAGCGTCATGTAGCCGCCGTACGATCCGCCCATGACCGCGATGCGGTTCGGATCGACGTCGGGGAGCGTTCGCAACCAGCGGTTCACTTCGGCCAGATCGCGCACCGAGTCTTCGCGGCGCTCGACGTCGTCCATGTGCGCGTAGCGCTTTCCGAAGCCGGTCGACCCGCGGACGTTGGGCTCGACGACGATGTACCCGTGGCCCACCAAGAACTGCATGATCGGCGAGAACCACAGCGCGGATTGCGCCTCGGGGCCGCCGTGCACGTTGACGATCACCGGCGCGCGCGTCCCCGCAGGCAGTCCGCGGGGGCGGTACACGATCACGGGAACCTCGGTTCCATCGAAGCTGCGCACGCGCTCGATCGTCCCGTCGACCAGCCGCGCAGTGTCTACGCCCGCGTGATCGCTGTCCGTCAATCGCGCGACCGCGGCCGTTCGAACGTCGACGCGATACACCTCGTCCGGGAGGCTCCCGCGCGCGAGCGACACGGCAAGCGAGCGGCCGTCTTGCGCGAAGTCGAGGCTCCAGATCCAGCCAGGCTCGAGTCGCGGTCGCGAAATCTCGCGCAATTGACGGGGATTTCGCACGTCGTACAGCCGAAGCTCCGACCGACCGTCGACGTTGAACACCACCGCGGCGGTGTTGCGATCGCCCGAGAGCTCGAAGTGCTCGACGTCGTGCTGCTCGTCCGTCACGAACGTGAGCTCGCCCGTCGGCAACGGTCGAAACGCGACGTTCATGAACTCGCGTCCCTTGTCGCTCACGACGAACACGCCGCGGCCGTCGCGCGTGAACCGCGGCGACGCGTAGCGCTCGTCGCCCGTGTGCTCGACGAGGTTCGTCGCGCGCCCGGCGGTCACATCGACGAGCATCACGTCGCTGTCGAAATTCGACCGCTCGTGAACGACCAAGAGCTGCCGACCGTCCCGCGAAAAGTCCTGCGCTTCGTTGTGCCCCTGCGCGTCGTAGAGCCTCCGCGCGGGCGTCCGCGCATCCACCGGCCGCACGTAGATGTCGAAGTCCGCGCCGTTGCGCTCGTTGGACGCGTACGCGATCGTGCGTCCGTCCTCGCTGAACGCGCCGAACATGTTCTTCACGGCGCGGTTGGTCGTGAGCTCCGCGGGCGCTTCTGTGGGTCGCGCAGGGTCGAGCCGATAGAGCTGGACGTTCTCGTCGCCGCCGAAATCACGGCCGAAGAGGATCGCCCGCGACCCCGGCGCGTACCGCGCGAAGTGCACGCGATCGTCGATCGTCGCGAGCCTGCGCCACTGCGCCTCGGGCACCGGCGCTGTCCCGACCGCGACCGAAAACGGCTGCAGCACCCCCGGCGCGTCCGACAAGAACACCAGCTGTCGCCCGTCACGCGAGAGCGAGGGCGCCGACGCGCGGTGCAGGTTCAAGAGCTGCTGCATGGGCGGACCGTCGAGCGGCCGCCACGCGGTCGGCGGCAACGGGGCGCGCGCAGGCGCAGCGTCACCAGCGGCTGCGGCGTCTGTCGCCGCTGCGACAGCGGCGTCCGGCGTCGACGGCTGCGGATCTCGAATACTGGGGTCTTGGCGAACGTTCTGCGAAGAGCCCGTGCACGCGGCGAGCGTGAGCAGCGCGACCGCGGGGTAGCTTGTGGGTAGCTTCATTCGAGCGGGGGAGTATGCCCGAGCTTCACGCCAGCGCGAGCGGTTCGCTCAGCGCGAACACGGCCGGACCGCGTTCGAGACGCGCACCTCGCGAACGCCCGTGACAGCGCACAACGCCATCTCTTGTCCCGCGGGGGCTGCGAGCCCTACCGCGCGAATCACCGTGGAAAATGACGTTCGAAACACAGCGCGCGCCCGCTCGAGGTCGAGCGCCGCGAGCGCCGCGATCGTGGCTTCGTCATCGATCGGCTCGATCGCGTCGTGCCTCGCCCACGCGCGAGCGTCGGCCCACCGCGCGCTGTCATCGGTCTCGATCAAGTCGATCAGCGCGTTGCGCGCCGTGACGAACTCCGCCGCGGCACAAGGGCTCGCGAGCGCGCGCGTCGGTTCACCGGCGAGCGCGTCGACCTTCGCCACGAGGTCGCTCGTCGAGGCGAGCGTCGAGGCGACGGACAACACGGGCGAGCGCGGGTCGTCGTAGAGCGCCACGCGCACGTCGCGGGAGGCGCACCGCTCGAGCACTGGCGCGACAGCGCGCAGCGCGACGACCGACGCTGGCCGCCCGTCGCTCGAGAATGAAAACGCCAGCGCGAGGCCCGCGCTCGACGCGCTCTTCATCGACGCGCGCCACGTCGTCGCTGCGTCCGCCGATGGCGCCGGAGGCTCGAGCGGCGCCACCGCGAGCCCGGGGCCGCGGGCGACCGCGGTCCATCGCTCTGCGAGCGCGCTCCGCGCGTCTTCGAGCGAGATATCTCCGGCCACGATGAGCGTCATCGCGCCTCCGCGAAACATCGAACGAACGAGCGCGCGCGGCGCCGGGTCGTCGGTCGTCGCGGGTCCCCACGAAAACGTCGCAGCGGCGTCGCTCCATTCGCGCGGAGACCACGGCGCATCCAAAGCGCGCAGCGACTCGACCGCCGATCGTCGGGCGAGCACGAGCGCGTCGGTCGCCTCGGTGCGCGCGGGCATCGAGGACAACCGCCGCGCGACAAAGTCTCCAAACGTCGGAATCTCCCGCGACGGAGAGGGCTCGCTCGCGAGCTCTCCGAGCCTTCGAATCGCCGCGGACGCGTTGCGCGAGGCGACGTCGAGCGAGAGGACGAGCCCCTGTCTCCCTGCGTCGACCCGGAGCTCGGCGCCGAGCTGCTCGAGCGACTCGACGAACAGCGGCGCAGCGTTGCGTCGCGTGGCTCCGTTTTCGAGCGCGGCCGCGAGTCGAAGCGCGTCGCGAAGCCCGAGCCCCGCGGCCGGCTCGGAGCTCTGACCGCGCACCACCAAGCGAACGCTCACGGTCGACGCGAGCGCGAACCGTCGATGCTCGACGCTCACGCCGTTGGGCAGCGTCCATCGCGTCGGCGGAGTCGCAGCAGAGATCACCCGATCTGCGACCGACGGCGCGCTGAGCGCGACCGGCGAAGGCTCGCGCGCGTCGCTCGCGCCAGACGAGCGCGCGCTGACGGGCGCTCCTTCGGTCGCGCTCGCGCGGGTGTTGGTCGACGCGACCGTGCGCGCGCGCGGCGTACACGCGGACGCGATGAGCGCGGCGAACACCGCGAGGCACGGGCGCTTCATCGCGCGGCCTCCGGGGCGGTCGCGCGCGACGGACGCACGAATTGCTGATGGATCACGCGCAGGACGTCTTGCACGGTCACCGCGTCGTATCGGTCTTCTTCGGTGAGCGCGAGGCGCGCGTTGCCCCACCGCGACTCGAAGCGCGCCCAGCGCAGCGCGAGCCGGTCGATCGAGCCCTCGCCCGAGCGCCACGCGACGCGCCAACGCTCGCGAGCGCGGCCGAGCTCGGCGCCGGTGATCCCTTCGCGGGCGAGGCGCGCGAAGAGCTCGTCCGCGAGCGCATCGAGCGCAGGCCTCGCGCCTTGCGGGTTTGTGTAGCGAAGCACGAGGTGAAACCGATCTCGCTCGAGCTCGTGATCGACGAACGAGTCGACGCTCACCGCGCCGCGCACCGCGCGGGCGCCGAAGTGCGTCTGCAGCAGCGCTCGGCGGCCCTCTGTCATCGCCCACGAAATCAACTCGACCGCGTAGTGATCGGGCGCGCGATCGCCGACGACGGACCACTGACGAGACCACGAGCCGTCGTCGCTTCGCTGCCATCCCTCGGGCGGATCGCGGTCGCGAGCGATCGCGGGCATCGTCGTGGCGCGCGAGGGGATGCGCCCGATCGTCCGATCGACGAGCGCGTCGAGCGCGGGCCCCTCGGCGGGCGCGATCACGACCAGCACCGCGTGGCTCGGGTCGAACGCCGCTCGGTGGGCAGCGCGCGTCGCCGCGGGCTCGCTCGCCGCGAGCGCATCGAGGCGCGTCGCCTCTCGCCAGAGCGCCAACTCGAGCGACGCGGCGGGGGCGCGCGTGACGTACTCGACCCACGCGCGATCTCGCGAGACGGCGGTGCTGAGACCCGCCCGTTCGCAGCGCTCGCGCTCGATCGTCGCTTGTCGCGCGACGAGCTGCGAGAGGGCCTCACCGCCATCCGCGCGCGCGCTCCCCGCGGGAACGGCGAGGACCGTCGCCGCCGACGCCCCGCTCACCGTCGCGCTGACGACCGTCACGCCGTTCGCGAGCCGACGGGTCCGCGGCTCGACGCGTTGCTCGGGCTGCGGGCGGGCGGTCTGCGCGGGCTGTACGGCGGTTTGCGCGACGGTCGTCCGCGAGAACACCAGGGACGCGCTCGTCGCAAAGAGCAGGGCGTGGGCGAGGACGGTCGCAGGGGATTTCCGCTCGGACACGGTCGGCGTGGTACCGTCCCAGGCGGCTATGTCGCAAGGCGGCGACGCGCGATCACGATCGGGAGTTCCCAACGACTCGCTGAGGACACTGAAGCTCGACGAGGGAGCGTCGGTGCGCGACGAGCTCTATCGCTCGATTCGCGACGAGCGGCGGCCTGTGCTCGTCGTGATCGTCGGCAACGAAATCGGCGCTCGTAGGCGGCTCGACCACAACATCATCGCGGGACGAGCGCCGGACGCAGACATCCACCTGTCCGACGCTGGCGTCTCGTGGCACCACGCGCGCTTCGAAGACCGCGGCGACGCGTGGGCGGTCGTCGACCTCGGGAGCACCAACGGCGTGGTGATCAACGGCAAGAAGGTCACCGACGCGGTGCTCCATCCCAATGATCGAATCTCGCTCGGCCGTACGGTGCTGCGCTTCGAAGTGCAAGACGCGATCGAGGCTGCCTACGACGAGCAGATGGAGCGGCTCGTCAGCATCGACGACCTCACGGGCCTCCTCGTGCGCCGACGGTTCGACCGAGAGTTTGCGCTGCTCCTCGACGCCGCGAAGCAGCGCGGAGCTCCGCTCGGGCTGCTCGTGATGGACCTCGACGGCGTCAAGAAGGTCAACGACACCCACGGGCACGCGTACGGAGCGTTCGTGATCAGCGAGGCCGGCAAGCGCATCGGCGTGGTGCTCGCGAAGCGCGCGATCGCGTCGCGCTTCGGCGGAGACGAGTTTTGCGCGGCGCTTCCCGGAGCGGACGTCGAGCTCGCGTCGTCGATCGCGCACGAGGTGCTCGACGTGATCGGGACGAGCCCGTACGAGAAGGACGGGCTCTTGCTTCGCGTCGGCGTCTCGATTGGCGTCGCGGCCTACCCTCGCGACGCCGAGAATACAGGCACACTTTTTCAACGCGCCGACGAGGCGATGTACCGCGCCAAACAAGGCGGAAAGCACCGCGTGAGCCGCTAGCGGCTCGAATGCGCCGAGGAACGCACGAATGATTCAGGTCCGTTGCCCCAGCTGCCAGGCGAGCTTCGACACCGACGAGCGCCGGATTCCCAAGGCGGGCATGCGAGCGCGGTGCCCCAAATGCGGATCGTCGATCTTCGTGATGCCCGACGGGAGCGCGACGATCGCCGCGCCGAAGGCGGCCCCGTCCACGGCCAATTTGCCGAGCCCCGTCGGCGGCGCAGCGCTGCCCGCGCCCGCGGGGGGCGCCTCGCTTCCAGCAGTAAAATCAGGGGCGAATCTGTTTTCGCTCGACGACCTCCCAGCGCCGTCTGCGACCGATTCGCTGTTGCTCCCGACGCCGAAAGCGGGCTCGGACCTCGATGATCCGTTCGGGCCAGGGCTGCCCATTCCCTCGGGCGCGGCGCTCCCGTCGCCCGCAGGCGCTTCGCTGCCGTCGCCCGCGGGAGCTTCGCTTCCATCGCCTGCGGGCGCTTCGCTTCCGTCACCGGCAGGCGCAGCGTTGCCCAAGCCCGCGATGGGCGCGTCGCTGCCCTCGCCCGTGGGAGCGTCGCTTCCCTCGTTGGGCGGCTCGCTGCCAGCCCTCGGGGGCGCTTCGCTTCCGTCGCCGTCTGCGCCGCTGCCGGCGCCCGCAGCGTCGCTTCCCTCGATGTCCGCGCCGTTGCCCGCAGCGTCGAGCCCCGAAGCGCCGCGGCCCGCGAAGGCGCCTTTGGCCCCGATCGCGCTCGACATCGACCTCGACGCGCCGCCGAAGGGCTCACCGCCGAGCGCACCGAGCGGATTCACCCCGTCGATTCCCACGCCGAGCGCGCCGTTGGCAGCGCCCGATCCGTTCGCTGAGTCGCAAGGCCCCCTCTCGATGCCCAGCATCGAAGCGGTGAGGCCGCCGACGCCGAGCGCCGTGAAGCCGTCGTCCGCGACCGCGTCGCCCGCGCCGAGCGCGACCAAGGCCGCACCGCGCCCCGCGGGTCCGCGCGATCTCGACCTCGACGCAGGGAGCGCGTTGCCGCCGCCGCGCGCGCCGTCGATGGTGTTCGAAGCGCCCACGCCCGAGCCGGCTGCGATCGAGCCCGAGGCCCCGGTGTCCTTTCCACCGCCGTCGCGGCCGAGCATGCCGGGCATCGAAGTGACGCGCACCGCGCCACGCACGCCCGCAGGCGGAACGACGCCGCCCAAGACCCCGTCGTCCATTGGTCCCGCCCCGGCACCGCGTGGAAATCAAGCGCCCACGCTCGCAGAGGGCTTCGACCTGCCGCTGCCTCCAGCGCCGACCGAATCGCCCGTGAAGCGCGGCGGGATGGGCTTCGGCGAAATCGATTTCGGCGGCCCCGAGCCTCGGCACAGCTCGCCCGGCGGCGACGGCGACGAGTTCGATCAGATCCCCGTCGAAGGTGACGGCGGCGCTGGATCGTCGAACAAGACCATCGAGACCGACGGTCCTGCACGTCCGCAAGCCGCTGCGACCGCGGGGCCGCGACCCACGGGCGCGCCACGGACGTCGCAAGCCGCCGCGCCCAAGCGCAAAGGACTCTTCATCGCTGTCGGCGTGCTCGGCACGATCGTCCTCGTCGGCGCGGGCATGTCGTTTACGAGCCTCGGCGCGTTCGGAACGACGGCCATCGACCAAGCCCTCCACGGCGCCGAGCGCCGCGCCGCTGCGCAATCTGCGATTCAGGGCGCGCGAAGGCTCCTCGCGCAAGACACCTTCGGCGCAGCGCGACGCGCGTTGCGCCAGCTCGATGAGCAAATCGCGCGAACGCCGAAGGAGGCCGAGCTCCTCGCGTACTCGACCTTCGCGAACTACTTCGTCCTCGCGCGCTTCGGCTCGGACGCGTCCATCGCGGGCCGGGCGCGCGCGCTCTTCGAGAAGCTCCCCACGCTTCCGCCGGGCACTGAATTCGTGGGCGCAGCGCAAGCCGCGCGAGAGCTCACGCAAGGACACCCCGAGCGCGTCCGAAGACAGCGCGCGCCCGAGCCCGCGGCGCAAGACCTCGAGGTGATGGCGGCCATCGACGCCAACGCCCCCGACGCGCTCGAGAAGGCGCGCGCGGCGGCGACGTCGCGACGCACGCTGCGCACACGTTTTCTACTGGCGCGCGCGATGTACCTCAGCGACGACCGCCCGAGCGCCCTTCGCGAAGCCGAGTCCATCGTCGCCGAGTCCCAGCAGCACGCAGGCGCGCGCTTGCTCGCCGCGAAGATCTTGTCGACCAACCCCGAGCGCACGAGCCGCGCCCTCGCCCTCGCGCGCGAGGTCGAAGCGCTCGGACGCGACGCGGCGACGGACGAAAAGGTCGAGGCCGCGGTGCTCATCGGCGACGTCGAGTTCGCCGCGGATCGAGTCAACCCCGCGCGCGAAGCGTACGAGCGCGCGCTCGCGACGGACCCCCGCGCGCCGAGCGCGCTCATCGGCGCCGCGCGGATCTTGTATCGCCAGCGGGCGTTCTCCGAGGCGCTCGCGAAGTTCACCGCGGCGGCGACGGCCGATCCCAACGACGTCGAGGCGGCGATCGGCGTGGGCATGACGTTCATCGCGCTCGGTCGACACGCAGAGGCGCAGCCGAGGCTCGAGGCGCTCTCTCGCGCGCACCCCAACGACGCGAAGGTGCGCTTCTGGTGGGCCAAGGCGCTGCTCGCGATGGACAACCGCCCTGCGGCCGAGCGCGAGTTTCGCGAGGCGACGCGCCTCGATGACACGATGCTCGAGGCGTACACGACCCTCGCGTCGATGCTGTTCGCCGCGCAGCGGCCGCAAGAGGCAGAGCAAGTGCTCGATCGCGCGCGGGGCCGAGTCGCGGATCAAGCCGCGATCCATCGCGCGCTCGGCGAGGGTCGCTTCGCGCGCGGAGACATCGCCGGCGCAGAGGCAGAGCTCCGGCAAGCCGTGCAGGGCCGAAGCGACGACCTGCGCACTCGCATGCTCCTCGCGCAGGTGCTCCGTCGCCGCCGCAATTTCGACGACGCTGCGCGGGAGCTCGACGTGGTCTCGCGCGGCGACGCGGAGTATCCAGGGCTCCTGCTCGAGCGCGGGATGCTCCTGCAAGCGCGGGGCGACGCGCAGGGCGCGGTGTCCATCTTTCGCACGGCGCTCGCGCGGGACACGAACAACGTCGAGCTCGGGGTCAACCTCGGCTCTGCGTTGCTCGCGGCGGGCGCGTTCGAAGACGCGGATCGACAAGTCGCGTCGATCGTCGAGCAAAACCCGAACCTCGCGGAAGCGCAGTACGTCCTCGGCCGCGCGCGGCTCGGCAAGGGAAACATCGTCGACGCGGTTCGCTTGCTCGAGCGCGCGACGGAGCTCGACGCGACGCGCGCGGATTTTCGCGCGTACGCAGCGGAGGCGAACCTGCTCCGCGCGCAGTTCTCTCGGGCGGCCGAGCACGCGTCGCAAGCGTGCACGCTCGATCCGACGTACGCGCGCGGCTTCTGGATCCGCGGCGAAATCCGCGTTCGACAGCACAACGCGCGCGAAGCGCTGCTCGACGCGCGAAGGGCGCTCGAGCTCGACCCGACGTTTCCCGACGCGATGGTGACGTACGCCGAGGCCGACTCGCAGCTCGGCCAGCCCGCGGCGGCGCTCGAGCTGTACCGCCGCGCGCTCGCGATCGCGCCCGATCGCGCAGAGTGGCGCTCGCGGTACGCGAGGCTCTTCGCCGACGCGGGTCGCGACAACGACGCGCTCCGCGAGCTCGAGCAAGCGTGCCGCATCGGAGACAACCTCCCTGCGCCTCCGGGGTGGCTCGCCGAAGCGCATCGACTCGCGGGCGAAGTCGCCTTTCGCGCGAGCCGTCGCGACGCTGCGCGACAGCACTACCGACGCTTCGTCGACCTCGCGTCACCGGGAACCGCGGGCCTCGACGAGGCGCGGCGCGTTCTCCAAGAGCTCGGCGGTTGAGCGACGAATCGCGCGCGAGGAGACGCGGCGCGCTGAGGGCCGTCGGGTCGTCGCTGCTCGTCGTGCTTCTTCTGACCGCGGGCATCGCGAGGCTCGCGCGCGTGAAGCGACCGACGATCCGCGACGCGACGCCGATCCGAGACACACCGTTCGAGCTCGCGCGCGTAGCGCTCGCGCGGCCCGGCCGCTCGAACACAATCGATGAATCGACCGGAACGACTCTCGGCTGGACCGTGCGGTGCCGCGAGGGAACCAAGCGCGAAATCGTTGCGCTCCCCGGGCTCGCGCGCCCCGCGGTCGCTCGCCAATCGGACGGCGTCGTTTCGATCACGCGCGGCGATTTTCGCCGTGAGATCAGCGACGCTTCGTGTCCGTAGCGGACCCAGCGCGAGCCGAACGCTTGTCGTTGTCTGTCCCCCGCCCAAGAGAGGGCTCGCAAGCTTCGCGCCGAGACGGTTGACGCGGCGAGCGAGGTGGATAGTTTCCGCCACCGCCAAACAAAAAACAATGGAACGGCGCTGGTTTTCCTGCGGCAAGTGCTGCATGGTCCGCGCGCCGTTCGAATCTCTGACGGGAGGTTTTCTCATATGGGCAAGGTCATCGGAATCGACCTCGGTACGACCAACAGCGTGGTCGCCGTGATGGAAGGCGCGAAGCACACGGACGTGACGGTCATCGTCAACGAGGAGGGTTCTCGGTTGACGCCGTCGGTCGTGGGTTGGGACGACAAGGGGGAGGTGTTCATCGGTCAGCCCGCGAAGCGGCAGGCCGTGATGAACCCAGAAGGCACGGTGTTCTCCGCCAAGCGCTTCATCGGGCGACGCTTCGAAGAGGTCACCGAGGAGAGCAAGCGCGTCCCCTATCGCGTGGCGCGCGCGGACAATGGCGATGCGTCCTTCGACGTTCGCGGCAAGAAGCTCTCGCCCCCCGAGGTGAGCGCGAAGGTCTTGCAGAAGCTCAAGAAGGCCGCCGAGGACTACCTCGGCGAGACCGTGACCGACGCGGTGATCACGGTCCCTGCGTACTTCAACGACACGCAGCGCCAAGCCACCAAGGACGCGGGCAAGATCGCGGGGCTCAACGTCCGACGCATCATCAACGAGCCCACCGCGGCGGCGCTCGCGTACGGCCTCGACAAGAAGAAGGACGAGCTCATCGCCGTCTACGACTTCGGCGGAGGCACGTTCGACATCTCGATCCTCGAGGTGAGCGCGAACCTCGTCGAAGTGAAGAGCACCAACGGCGACACGCACCTCGGCGGCGACGACGTCGACATCGCGATCATGGATTACCTCGTCGCCGAGTTCAAAAAGGAGACGGGGATCGACGTCGCGAAGGATCGCAACGCGGTTCAGCGCCTCCGTGAAGCGAGCGAGAAGGCCAAGATCGAGCTGTCTGCCGCGAGCGAGACGACGGTCAACCTGCCGTACCTCACCGCGGATCAGAGCGGCCCCAAGCACTTGAACGTGAAGGTCACGCGCGCGCGCCTCGAGCAGATGATCGAGCCGCTCGTCGAGCGCTCGCTCGAAGCGTGCCGTCGCGCCCTCGCGGACGCGGGCAAGCGATCGTCCGACATCCACGAGGTCGTGCTCGTCGGCGGATCGACGCGCATCCCGCTCGTGCAGAAGCGCGTGAAGGAGTTCTTCGGCAAAGAGCCGAACAAGAGCGTGAACCCCGACGAGGTCGTCGCGATCGGCGCCGCCGTGCAGGGCGCGATCCTCACCGGCGACGTGAAGGACCTCTTGCTCCTCGACGTCACGCCGCTCTCGCTCGGCGTCGAGACGCGCGGCGGAATCATGACGACGCTCATCGCGCGCAACACGACGATCCCCACGCAGAAGAGCGAGATCTTCTCGACCGCGAGCGACAGCCAGCCGCAGGTCGAGATCAACGTGCTGCAGGGCGAGCGCCCGATGGCTCGCGACAACAAGACCCTCGGCAAGTTCGTGCTCGACGGCATTCCGCCGGCGCCGCAGGGCGTGCCGAAGATCAAGGTCACGTTCGACATCGACGCCAACGGAATCCTCACCGTCACCGCGAAGGACGAGGCCACCGGACGCGACCAGCGCGTGACGATTCAAGCGGGCTCGGGCCTCTCGAAAGAAGAGATCGACCGCGCCGTTCGCGACGCCGCGTCGCACGAGGCCGAAGACAAGCGCCGCAAGGACGAGGCCGAGACGCGCAACAAGGGCGAAGCGATGGCCTACCAGGCCGAGAAGCTGCTCAAGGACGCGGGCGACAAGCTCAACGCCAACGACAAGAGCACGCTCGAGGGCTCGGTGAAGGAGCTCCGAAGCGCGCTCGAGAAGTCCGAGGTCGCCCCTGTCGAAGAGGCGATGAAGAAGCTCGAAGGCGAGATGCAGCGCATCGCGATGGAGCTCTACAAGAACTCGGGCGGCCCCGGACAAGGCGGCCCGAGCGCAGGCGGCGAAGGCCCCGCGGCGGGCGCAGGACCCGCCGGTGGAGCGAAGGGCAAGAACGGCGACGTGATCGACGCCGAGTTCGAAGAGAGCAAGTGAGCGCCCATCGCTGACGCGCGCTTCGTTCGAGCCGAACACAGGCCCGAGCGAGTCCGCGGCACAGCGCCCCTCGCGCGCATCGGTTCGACGATGCACGAGGGGCGCTCTTCATTTGTGCGCTCGCGCGGTGACGATTTGTATTCGCCGCTCGCGCTCGGACGTCGTTCGCGCGCGGCGCGGTCGTCGACAGGACGTCCGCGCGGCGCTACCCCTCGCGCCTTCGCGCGGGCACCGTCCGAGCGCGCCGCGAAATTCCGCTGGAATTCCGGGGCGAATCCCACATCGTCCGCGACCGGCCTACCCGACGCAGTCGATCGTTCGACATGGAATGTCCACCGCGCGCATGCCGTTTCGTTGCGCGTCCCGGCCCTGGCCATTAGTCTCGCTCCGTTGCGCATTCGTGCGCGAGTTGATTGGTTCGATGCAACGCCCACCAGAAGCGCTCCTCGGTGATCGATGGCAACTCCTCTCGCCCATTGGTGAGGGAGCGATGGGAGAGGTCTGGCATGGGCGGCACGCGCAGCTCGGCCACGACGTCGCGATCAAGCTCATGAAGCCCGAGGCCGCGCAGGACCAAAACCTGGTGGCGCGATTTCGACGCGAGGCCCGCATCGCCGCGCAGCTCCGGAGCAAGTACATCGTTCGCGTCGAGGACTACGGCGCTACGAGCGACGGACGCCCGTACCTCGTGATGGAGTTCTTGCGTGGGCAAACGCTGGCGAGCGCGCTCGAGAGCAACGCGCGCCCCGACCGTTCCTTCGTCGCGCGCGCGGTGCAACACATCGCCGCGGCGTGCGACATCGCGCACAGCGCAGGGATCGTTCACCGCGATTTGAAGCCCGAAAACTGCTTCGTCGTGAAGGACGACGACGGCAGCCCCCTCGTGAAGGTGCTCGACTTCGGTGTCGCGAAGATCACGGACAACGTGTTCGTCACGCAAAACGGCGCGCTCACCGGCGCGCACGCGCTGCTCGGCACGCCCGTGTACATGTCTCCCGAGCAAGCGCGCGGAGAGCCCAACCTCGATGGGCGCAGCGACCTCTGGTCGCTCGGCGTGATCGCGTACGAGATGCTCACCGGGCGCATTCCGTTCGACGTGGGCACGCTGGCGCAGGTGCTCTACGCGGTGCTCGCGGGGCCGATCCCCGCGCCCTCGTCGCTCGATCCCACGCTGCCGCCGTCGCTCGACGCCTGGACGCTCCGCGCGCTCAGCCGCGATCGCGCGCAGCGCTTCGCGACAGGCAAAGAGCTCGCGCAGGCGCTCGCACAAGCGCTCGGGCTCGCGCGCATCACGCCCGCCGAGCTCGCCTTCGTTGGGGGTCACTCGTCGCCGTCGATCGAGCACTCGCAGAGCGCGTATCCGTCGGTCGTTCCGTCGGTGCGTCCGCCGGCAGCACCGCAGTCGCCGTACGCGTCCAACGCGCCGCTGCACATGCCGTCGGCAGCGCCGGCAGCGCCCGAGGCGCTCACGTGGAGCGGCGCGGGCGGCGGAGCTCCGCTCGTTCAAGCGATGCCGCACGTCTCGTCGTACCCGACGCCTGCGCAGCCCGTTCCCCCTGTGGTGATTCCGTCGGCGCATCCGTCGGTGTACCCGCATCCCGCGACGCACCACGGGACGCAGGCGTTTGCGCCCGCGATCAATCGCCGTCGCATGCACGGGATGGGCTTCGTGTTCCTCGCGATCGGAGCGCTCAGCGCCGCCGCGCTCGGCTCGGTCGTGCGGTCGCGTCGCGCGGCCGCGCATCAGCACACGCCGCCCGTCGTCGCACCGCAGCCGCTGCCGATCGCTCCCACGCCGCTCGCGCCCGCGGGCGCGCAGCAGGGCGCTCAACGAGCAACGCCGCTCTCGACCACGCCGCCCACGACGACGGCGGGCGCGCGCACGCAGCAGCGCACGCAGGACACCCGCGCCGGCGAGCGCGCGACGCACGCTGCGCCGAGCACCCAGGGCCCCGACGGCGCGCACACACAATCAAGCGCGCGCTCGGCGACCACGCCGGCGAACACGCAGAGCGACACGCCCGCCCGCCCGCAGCCCCCGTCGAACGCGCAGCCCGGCGCAGCGAACGACGCGCCGCCCGCGTCGACCAACGGCTCGGGTGCAACGCAACGCGAGCGGAGCTTCGACACTCTGTGAGCGCCACGCGCCTCTCGTCGTTCGCGGTCGCTTCGGCGGTCGCGCTCGCTTCTGCCACAGCGTTCGCAGATCAACCTGCAGATCCGCCGGTCGAACGATCGCCAAACGCTGACCCCGCCGCGCTCTTCGCCGAAGGTCGACAGCGCTACGACGAAGGCCGGTTCGAAGAAGCGCTAGGGCTCTTTCGACGCGCGATCGAGGCGGCGCCGTCGCCGAACGCGAGGCTCTACATCGGTCGGTCGCTCCGCAGGCTCGGTCGACTCGCCGAGGCGTACAACGAGCTGCGACGCACGGCGCAAGAGGCCAATCGACGCGCGGCCACCGAGCCTCGCTATCAATCAACGCGAGAGAGCGCGCGCGACGAAGCCGCGGCGCTCGTGAGCTCGGTCGCGTTCGTCACGCTTCAAGTGAGCAACGCTCCGACCGGGGCCGAGGTCACGATCGACGGGCAACGCACGGGGCCCGCGCTGTGGACGCAGCCCCTCGCGCGCATGCCCGGCCGAGCGCACATCGAAGCGCGCGCAGACGGAATGCAGCCCATCACGGTCGACGTGGATTTGCGCGCGGGATCCGAGACGCGCGTGCGCATTCCGTTTGCGCAAGCCAACCTCGAAGGCGCCGTGCAGATGGGCTTCGCCAACGATCCGCCCCAGGGCGGCTCGCAGGGCGTCGAGACCGTCGCGGTCGATCGACGCGCGCTCGACGCGAGCATGGGCGAGCGCAGCGGCGGCGCGGGACCGCAAATGGGTCCAACGCAAACGCCTCCCGAGCGCCCAGCGCCGAGCGCGTGGGTCGCCGTCGGCGCGACCACGCTGAGCCTCGGCGTCGCATCGAGCATCACGGGAATCGTGTTCGCCGTGCTCGGAAGCGAGCGCTTCGGGACGCTGAGCGCGCAGTGCAATCGCGTCGGGAGCACGTGCCACACGGACGCCGCGGTGCAACGGCAAGTGTCCGAAGGGCGCACGTTCGACCTCGTCGCGAGCGTGACCATCGCCGCGGGAGCGACCGCCACGGTCGCGGGCGTCGCGATGATGCTCGGCGGATTTGCACAAAACGAAGCAAATCGCTCGGCCGCGACGATCCTCGCGCCGGCGATGGTGCGCGTCGTTCCGACGGGATCGGTGACCACCGACGGCGCGACCGTGGGCGTTCGAGGGACATTTTGATGCGCTCGTCGGGGATCGGTTCGAAGCGAGCAGCTCGCCTCGCGCGGGACGCCCGCGCGGTCTCGGCCGTGATCGCCGCGGGGTTCGCGCTCGCGTGCGGCGGATGCCACGACTGGGATCAGTTCACGCGGCCCTATGTCGCGCCCGACGGAAGCGCGCCGCGCGACGCGAGCGCAGGCGCCGTACGCGGCAGCGAGCAGGGCAACTTCGCGTGTCCGAGGCCGCACGCGCTCGTCCCCGTGAGCGACGCGCGGGGGCCGAGGATCGAGCGCGTTCCCCTCGCGGGTGGATCGTGTGCGCCGCTGCGCTTGTGGGGCTTCAACGACGACGAGCCCGTGCGCGCCGTCGCAGTCCAAGGATCGCGCGTGGTGGCCGTCGGCGACCTCGGCGCGTGCGTGCTCGAGGTCAGCGACGCAGAGATTCGCGGCAATTTCGCGCCGTTTCCGGGGCGCGGTGAAGTGCGCGACGCGCTCGTGTTCGACGACGGTCGACCGCGCTTCGCCGCCGCCGTCGCGATCGGAACGAGCTCGGCCATCAACCACTTGTTCGTCGAGGACGACAACGGCGAGCTCACCCGCGACATCACGACGACGACTTCGCCGCGGATTCCAGCGGCGTTTGGCTCAGCCACGATGCGGTCGATCTCGAGCGAACCCAACGCGCCCTATCGACTGTACGCGGTGCTCGAGCAAGCGGACTACCTCGTGAGCGCGCTTCCAAACGGAAGCGAGCGACGCGCTGTCCTCTCGAACAGCGCCCCCGATTTGTACGAAGCGGTCTCCGCCGGCGCGCCGAACGCGATGGGACAGCCTGTCGTCGCGATGGTCCCGCGCGGGACCAACATCGACAGGTTCGACGCGCACGCGAGAAGCATTCGCTTCTCGATGATCGCGTGCTCGCCGTGCCGCTCGCTGCGCCACGTGGTGCCCGCGAACTCCGAAGAGCTCACGTACGCCGTGCTCTGCACGAACCAGAGCGACTCGTACGGGCTCTACCTCCGCGGGAGCTCGTCTTGCGGCGAGGCGATCGCGACCTGGTCTCCGCCTGCGTTGGTGGGACGCATGGCCGTTCGATGAGAGACCTCTGCGCGATCGCGGGGTTCGTGTTCTTCGCGCTGCTGGCGCTGTTTCTCTTTCAGCGCGCGCGCGTGTATCGCGCGGTGTTCTCAGCGGTGCACGTCCGCGAGTTCGTCCGCGTGGTGCAGCGGCTGCGCGACGCCGCGATCGAGCTCGGGAGCAAGCCCCCCGAGGACCTCTCCGATCCGCGCGTCGGCTCGACCAGCGCGGGCCTCCGCGTCGCGTACACCGTGATGCCCGACCAGCAGGGCGGAATGGCGCACCACGTGAGCGTGAGCTTGCTCGGCGGATACACGGCCCACGCCGTCGGACATGCGTTTGTCCGGCTCGCGATGGAGTCGCTGGGCTTCGCCCCGGACGAGTACGCCGTCGGCCGATCGCAGCGCGGGATCTGGCACGGCGCGGTGGTGCTCACAAATCAAGAGAGCTCCGCGCGCGCCAAGGCGCCCCTTCCTCAGCTCGACGAGCCAGCGATCGCGGCGCTGTTCGCGAAGGCACAAGAGCGCGCGCTCGAGCCGAGCGCCGTGAAATCAATCGACGTCCCGACGGCCCCGAAGAGCTGAGCGACTACTCGCGCTCGTCGGCGATCGCGCGAGACACCACGCGCGCGACCGCGTCGGTGACGGCGTACTCAGCGAGGTCGTACGCGGCGACCCACGCCACTTCGCTCGCGTCGTCGCCCGCGCGGAGCTCACCGCCCACCACGCGACACTCGTAGTCGAGGATCACGTAGTGCACCGGCTGCTCTCCGCGCTGAACGATCTCGATCACCTCGAGCAAGCGCCCGACGGACACGTCGAGCCCGCACTCTTCGCGGATTTCGCGCGCGAGCGCGTCGTGGAGCGACTCGCCGAACTCGACCTTTCCGCCGGGGAGAGACCACTGGCCGACGCGCGGCGGCTGCGAGCGTCGCGCGAGGACGACGTACGGTCCGTCCGCGCGCTGATCGATGACCACCGCGCCCACAGCCAACCGCGGACGATCGCTCAAGGCTGCCGCCCCTCGCCGCGCAATCGCGGGTTTTCGTAGACGGACACGATCGGAACGCCGTCGTGCGTGACCACGTGCGACAGCCGCGCTTGCCCGTAGCCGACCCAGATCTGCGCGTCGACCTCCATCATGTGCAGCTCGTGATGGACGATCGAGTAGTCCGCGGGAGCGACCTCCCACACGACGCGGATGTCGTTTCGGAAGCGACCGTCGCTCTGCATCATCTCCCACGACGGCCACGCGGTGTCGTGGATGAACACCGAGCCGTTGGGCGGGACCTTCTCGTTGAAATACGCGGTGAGCGAGCCAGTGGTGAAGCCCCAGAACTGCCGGTTCATTCCGTAGTCCGCAGCGCCAGGGGTCCCGCCCGCGAGGGGCGTGTACTGAGAGAGTCCGAACGGGTGCGAGTGCGCGGTCTGCACGACGCTCGAGGCGAGCAGCAACGACGCCATCGCGCTCCACCCGAGCCACGCGGGTCGAACGCGATCCGCGAGCACCTTCTCGAACGCGCGCGCCGTCACCTCGAAGCCAGCGCCCGCGAAGAGCACGAGAAACGGGTACGCCGTGAACCAGTGCTTGGTCCCGCCGAAGATGGGCGTGTTGGGCTTGAGCCAGAGCGCGAGGATCGCGTAGCCCGCGCCGAAGAAGAGCACGTCGGTCCCGAGCGGATCGTCCGTGTCGCGAGGCTTGTGAAATTCGTGTGCTTTTTTCAAGACGCCGGTCGGCGGGATCAACCACGCCAACGGAGCGCTCTGTCGAAGCAGCGCGGGGACGCGCGACGCGAAGCCCACGAAGAAGAGCACCAGCGTCACCGCGGGCACGGTGAACGCGATCATCGCGTACGGATACGACCTGGGAAACGGCGGGCGGAAGTAGTTATGCCCGAAGAACTCCATGTTGTAGAACGGGTGGTTCCAGTGGAAGCCGAGGTACTCACCGAGGCGCCCTGGACGTCCGCCCTCGCCCATCAAGAAGTCGAACCACATCCAGGGCCACAGGGCGATGAACGTCGCGATGCCGAGCGTGAGCATCGAGAGCACGGCGACGGGCGCGCTGAACCCGCCCTTCTTCGAGCTGTCGCCGACGTGCCGTCCGCGCACGACGAACCAGTGGATCAAGAAGACCACGGGCAACATGAAGCAGTTGAACTTCACGTTGAGCGCGAAGCCCCAGGCGATGCCCGTGAGCAACCCCCAGCCGATCGCCCAGGTGTTCGTCTCGTCGATCGAGCGCCAGTAGCAGTAGACGACGAGCGTCCACCAGAAGGTCACGGGCACGTCGAAGCAATCGAGGTGCGAGTGATAAAAGATGCGCGGGATGAACGCGAACGACAGCGCCGCCACGAGCCCCGCGCGTCGCGAATACGCGCGCGTGCCCATGATGTAGATCAGCCACAGCGCGAGGCCGCCCATCACCATGCCCGGGAAGCGCATCGCGGTTCCCGCTTCGGCAAAGAGCTTGTGCTTCACGAAGAGGTACTTCCACGAGAGCGCGAACAGGCTCTTCATGAGCGCTGGGTGCTCGTGGTTGACGTTCCAAAACGCGTCGACGTTGGGGCGCTGAATGGCCTCGCGCCAATTGGTCGCCGCGAGGTCGAACCACCGCGCGTACGAGCGCGCCGCGTCGAAGTAGAAGCCCTCGTCTCGCGCGTATCCGAGGTTGCGCGTCGTCTTGATGAGCAAGACGACATAGAGCGCGCAGAGCGCGAAGCCGAGGAGGTGATCGAGCCAGTACGGCGTCGACTTCTCGCGCCAATCCCAGCGCGCGAAGAGCCCCTTCGCGCCGGCGGGTTCAGCGCCGGGCGTCGTCGATTTGCTAGGCGATTTGCCAGCGGATTCGCTCGAGCTCGCGCTCGCGGCAGGCGCTTCGGCGTCGCTCGTCTCGGTGCTCTTCGGGGTCTCCGCGTCGCTCATCGCACGTCTCCGGTGAAGCAGTAGTGCGCGGCGCGCGCGGCGGGCATCGTGGCTTCGAAGGTCACTTGCTGGGTGGTCCCTCGAAAGGCGCGCGTGTCGAAGCGAAAGTTCTTCCACCCTTCGCCGTCTTGGTGAACGTCGCGCCCCACTTCGCGGTCGCCCACGCGCACGACGATGGTGACGGGCGCGCCGACTTCACCGCGGTCTCCGCCGCGCTCGGCCTGGTACGCGATGCCGTGATAGCCGTAAATCGTCTCGCCGATCGGCACGTTCGAGAACACCGTCCGCATCGGAACGTCGACCACCGGGTGCGACCAGATGCAGCGACGGCCCCGGTGCCCGAGGTCTTCGATGTAGATCCGCGAGACGTGGTTCCACCCCTCGCCGCACTGGAAGCGATCGGGTCCCGCGAGCGGCCCCTGGTGCAGTCCGCCGCCGGACACGGGCAGCCCCTGCGCGAGCGGACACGGGCGAAGATTGCCCTGCTCGACGCGAAACACCTGGGCTTCGTGCAAGCGATCGTAGAAGTCGTAGAGCGGTCGCGCGGGCGACGGGTTGCGCAGCACGCGCACGTCGATGGCGCCGAACCGCTGCGAGCGCTCGACGCTCCAGCCGCGAAAATCCGGGTGTTCGCCGTTGCGAATCGTCGCGACGAACGCCCGTGGGTACGTCGTCGCGTCCGCGCGCGCCGCGTCGCGAATCGGAATGAGGTCCCCGAGCTGCCAACGCGCGAGCGGATCGGTCCACAGCGGCGCCGAAGCCACGAGATCACCGGCGCGCTTCTCGCGCGCGATCCAGTCGTGCGCCGCGCGCCAGTCGGCTTCTTTGGGCACCGACCGGACGATCATCGCGTGAGCGACGAGCTCCCACAGCGCCACGAGCGGGACCAACGCGAACGCGTACTTCCCGTATTTCGCTAGCGCTCCTCGCGGCGCGCCAGATTCCTTCTTGTCATCGGTCATCGAGAGCGGGCCGAAGATATACCGACCTTCTGGCGGTTCGCTCTCCCATTGCGCCCCCGATTTTCTGCGCCCTTGTGTACCGTGTTGGGTTGGCGTGTCGCGTTCTGTCACGCCCTTCGAGGTTCTGCGCGGTTTTGCGCGGTCCCCTCGTCGCTCTCGCACTCGTTCGGGAAGGACCCACGAGCCATGAGCACTGCAACGCTGATCGACTTGATTTATCGCAAGGGTTTCGACGTCGGAACCAAGCTCCTCTCCGTCATCGTCCTGTGGGTGGTGGGCCGATTCGTGATCGGCGGCATCAAGAAGATCATGGACCGCGGCATGCGCGCCCGCGCCGTGGACGCGACGATCATCGGGTACGCAGACAACGTCGTGAACGTGCTGCTGAACATCCTGCTCGTCGCCACGATCCTCGGATTCATCGGCGTCGAGACGACGACGTTCGCGGGCCTGCTCGCGGCCGCGGGCCTCGCCATTGGCACCGCGTGGTCGGGCCTGCTCGCGAACTTCGCGTCGGGCGCGTTCTTGGTGATCTTGCGCCCGTTCAAGAAGGGCGACTTCATCAGCGCCGCGGGCGTCACAGGGACGGTCGTCGACATCGGGATGTTCGTCACCGCGATCAACACGCCGGACAACGTCCGAACGATGGTCGGCAACAACAAGATCTTCTCGGACACGATCCAAAACTTCTCGACCAACTCGTGTCGGCGCGTCGAACGACTCGCGCAGCTCGCGCACGGCGCGGATCACAAGCAAGCGATCGCGCTGTTGAAGCAAGCCGTCGCGAAGATCCCCAACGTCGCGAGCGAGCCAGCGCCGGAGATCACGCTGATCGACTTTACGCTCGCGGGTCCCGTGCTCGCGGTGCGCCCGTACTGCCACAACGACCACTATTGGCAGGTGTATTTCGACACAAACGAGGCGATCCGAAACAGCCTCGGCGAGGCCGGTTTCCCGGTGCCCGAGACGCACCACAAAGTCGCGCGCGCATGAGCGTCGAACCACATCGACCGCGCGCGGAGCATTCGCTACCGTCTCGTCGATGCACGCTTCGATTCGCTTCGCTACGCCCTCGCGCTCGGCCGCTGCTCTTGGATTGGCGCTCGCGCTAACAGGTTGCCCAGCGCCCGCGGAGATGGACGCGGGGATGGAAGAGCTGCCTCCTCCCGCGGATCGCGTGACGGATACGCAGCGCCCCGATCGCTTGGTGTTCGACGACACGGGCGACGCGATCGTGGTCCCCGAGGACACGGGGACGGGCATGGACGCATCGCGCGACGGCGACGCGGCTCCTCCTCCCTTCGACGCGCCGGACGACACGACCGCGATGATGGGCCTCGATGTGGTGACCCCTGACGTTCCGCTGCCAATGCAGACGTGCGCCTGGGTGACGGGACCGACGGTGTTCGGCGTCGGCGGCCGCGGCGCGCCGCCGGTGTTCGTTCAGACCGATCTCACGGGATTCGCGGCGGGAGCCGCGGTGCTCCGCGACGGCGCGGACAACGTGTGGGTCCAGCGCGTGAGCCGCGACGGCGCGCCGACGCTCGTCGGAAACATCAGCGGAGCGGCTGCGGGAGTGACCGTACGCGGCGGATCGTTCGTGCGCGACGGAATGTTTCTCCTCACGCCCTGGTCGCAGTCCGAAGGCGCCGACGAGAACGTCTACGTCAAGCGCGTCCAAGACAACTTCGGCGAGATCATGGGCTCGCGCCAGCGCGTGACGACGTCGGGCTCGAACCAAGAGCCCCAGCTCATCGTGCTTCGCGTGGGGCACATGATCGTGTGGCGCAGCGTCGAGTCCGGCCGCGGTCGCGTTCGCGTCGCGCCGTTGATGGGCTCGACCGTGGGCGCCGTGATGCCGATCACCGCGGTCGAAGAGGACGTCACTTCGTTTCGAGCGCTCTCGTCGCAGACCGCGGACGTCTACGCCGTCGCGTACCGAGACGCGGCGGGCGGGACAATTCGTGTGCGTGTATTCGACGCCACCGGCGCGGCGCGCGGCGCTCCAGTGGACGTAGCCTCGGGCGCCGACCTCGGATCGTCCGTCGACGCCGCGATCGAAGAGCCCGACGGCGACGCGTGGGTGACCTGGGCGCAGCCCGCCACCGGAGGAACGATCCGCCTCCGCCGCGTCGCGCTTGCCGCGGGATCGACGAGCTCGCCCGCGATCGACCTCGGGACCGCGCCGAACAGCGCCGAGCCTGGGGTCACGATGGACGGCGTCGACGTGGCCGTGGCGTTTCGAGACCTCGGCGCCAGTCCGCCCACGGTCAGCCTCGTTCGCGTTCGCGCGGACGGAACCGTGCGTGATCGATCGCAGCTCGGCGCCGCGACGACGGGCGGTCGCGTGGGCATCGCGGCGCGCGACGGGCGCTACGGCGTTGGTTGGAGCGACGACAACGCCTCGGGGCGAATCACCCGCATCGGTGTCGCGTCCTGCCGGTGATTCACCGCGGGTCTACACCGACGTGGGTGCGGGGCCCACTCCGCAAACGTTTCACGGCTGTGCCATAGATTGCGACGTCGCGGCGCGGTGCGCTGCGAAGTTTTTCGCGGTCTGCGGCAAGGTATAGTGTGTGCAGACGAATCGTCGGTTTCGCAGAGACCCTACGCTCTGTCGGCCGACGTGCTTCGGAGGAAATAGCCCCTATGCCCCGCTCCCAACACAATCGCTCCTGGTCGCTCGCGTTGCTCGTCGCAGCGACGCAGGCGCAGTGCACGACGGCGGCGCTGACTGCGGACGACGCTTCGTCGGACGCGAGCGATGATCGATCGGCGGCGACGGAGGCACCAGCGATCGGGACGTTTCATCCCGAGCTCTATGCGCCGGGACGACAGCCAACGAACATCGTCGAGCAGTGCCAAGACGGCGACAACGACGGGTTCGGCGAGAATTGCCAGCGCGGCGCGGACTGCAACGACTTCGATCGCAACGTCACGAACGAGTGCTATCGCTGCGCGACGCCCGCGACGGGTTGCTCGTGCAGCGAAGAGGGCGCGACCGAGGCCTGCAACGTCGAGACAGACTCGACGACCGTCGGCACGACGGGCGTGTGTCACTCGGGCACGAGGCTCTGCACGGGCGGACGTTGGCAGCGTTGTATGCCCAATCAATTCAGCACGCGGACGATCATCGGACCGACGGGCTGCGGAGGCGCGTGCAACCCCGAGTGTCGCCAGACCATCATCTGCCCGACGCTCGCGGGTGAGCTCACAGGACGCGGCTCGGGCGTGGTGATCGCAGGCGCGGCGCTCCCAGGATTCTGCCCGCCGGGAACAGGCGGAATTCAGCTCCCGGGCAGCGGTCGGCCTCCCGCGATGGGCTGCGCGACCACGTGCGGCGGTGAGTGCTGCGCCCCGGGACAGACTTGTTACACGAACACGGACTCCGTCGTGAGCCCGCCGTTTTGCACGATGCTCGGCGGATCGGTTCCGCCGCCGATCGTGACCCAAGTGTGCGGCGCGGCGTGCACGGCGACGCAGACGCACTGCGGCGTCGCACCAAACGATGACTGCTGCGACGCTGGCGAAGTGTGCCGCTTCGGCCGCTGCGTCGCTTCACCGGGCGCGTGCACGAGCGACGCGAACTGCCCGGCGGGCTTCTACTGCGAGCGCGGGCTCGATCCGGCGCGGTGCGTTCCGCGAACGACGAGCAACTGCAACTGCGAAGCGGACGCGCAACAGCAGCTCTGCTTGCGGAGCATCACGTCGACGGGCGGTCGCGTGATCAACGGAATCTTCCGCACGCGCACGGGCGACGACGCGCGCACGCTGCGCTTCGCTCGCTACATCGGCGGCCTCGAGACCAACCCCACGGGGTGCGTCGGCGGACGAAGCAACGCTGCGGCGGGCGGGACGTATCCGTGCCCCGGATGCACGCCGGTGCAGTGCACGTCGTACGCGTGCTTCTCGCCTCCGCGCACGGTGGCGTCGATCGGACAGTTCGCGGATCAGCTCGACTGGCTCTGGACGCAGCACCTCCGCTTGAATCCATGGGGCGGAACCGCGGGCGACGGCCGTCCGCTCGCAGGAGAGAGCACGCTCGATTGGGGCTACGACCCGCGCGAGGGACGCAAGTACGACCTCGGCGCGCCGGCCAATCGCGTGGTGCTCTTCCCGATCACGGATCACACGGACGACTCGTGCATGGAGCCGTTCGAGTACACGGTTTGGCTCAGCGACAACCCCAACGCTACGAGCATCGCGCCGACCAACGCGCCCGATCCCAACCAGTGGAACCTCGCGGTCTTGACCGAGACGTACACGCAAGGTTGGACGCGAAATCCCAACGCCGTTGGCTTGCCGTCGGACACGAACAACCTCGAGTCGACAGCGTTCGGAAACGCAGTGGCAGACGGCATGGCGACGGTCTGGGCGCTGCCGTGCGGATACTCGTTCCGCTACGCGAGCATCGTCGCGGGCAACGTCGGAACGCCGTCGAACGCGTGCCAGTTTCACTCGGGTGACGACGAGCTCGACGCGGTCGCAGGCCTCACGGTCGAAGGCAACTCGCTCAGCATCTATCACGAGCTCCCGTACGGAACGGGCGCGGGCCCAGACGGCCTGAACTTCTCGACGCGCCTGCGCACGGCGGACGTGTACTTCCTCTTCGACACGACCGGATCGATGGGCGGCGAGCTCTCGAACCTCCAGTCCGCGATGACGAATGGAACGTTCGTCACCGGGTGCTCGGGCGGCATCGTCGGCGCGATCAAGTGCATCATCCCCGACGCGTGGTTCGGCGTGGGACGTCACGACGATTTCCCAGTGTCGCCGTACGGATGGTCGCCCTCGGGCGACGTCGTGTACGAGAATCGCAGCGATTTGTCGGCCGATCCGATGACCGCGCAGACCGCGATCAACGGCATCGGTCTGCACAACGGCAACGATTGGCCCGAGTCGCAGACGCCCGCGCTCTGGGCCACGGTCACTGGCCGAGGACTCAACGGGTACTTCGGCTCGCGCACCAACTGCCCCGCGGGCCGCTGGGGCTATCCGTGCTTCCGCCCGGGGACGATCCCGATCGTGATGCTCTTCACCGACGCGCCGTTCCACAACGGAGCAGGCGGAACCAACGCGTACGCAGACAACGCGCTCTTCGCCGGCGGATCCGCAGGTGGAACGCTCGGCACGCAGCGCGGACCCACGTTCGCCGAGACCGTCGCGGAGTTCAACGCGCGCGGCGCGAAGGTCATCATCGTCGACTCGTCGGGCAACAACGCCACTGCGCGCGCCGACTTCAACGCGTTCGCGGCGGGCACCAACTCGGTCGTGAGCGGCGGCGCCAACGCTGTGTACGCCGTGGCGACCAACGGAACGGGCCTCGGCACGGCGGTCGTCAACGCCGTCAGCGACCTCGCGAACTACTCGCGCATGGACGTCACGGCGGTCGCGCTCGACAACCCCGCGACGGCGATCGACGAGCGCTGCTTCGTGCGCGACATCCCCGGCGCGCCGATCGGAACGATCCGCTTGTCCAACCCGGCCGCGGGAGAGAGCGCCCCGTACGCCGCGGGCCGCTGCGTCGATCCGCCGACCGCAGTGGGCGGCACGCCCATCACCGCGCGGCAGTGCTTGCCCGGAACGCAAGTGAACTTCCGCGCCGAGTTCTTCAACGACTGCGTGATGGCCACCTCCATGCCGCAGACGTTTACGTTCGACATCCTCGTGCGGGGCAACGGCACGTACGAGCTCGGTCGCGTTCCAGTGACCATCGTCGTGCCCGAGAACGCGTTCCCCGCGACGGGGACGTTTACGTACGACATCGACGCGCTCACCGTGTGCGGCGCCGGTCGCCAAGCGCGCTGGACGCAGCTGCAGTTCGTCGGCGACACCCCGTCGGGCACCAACATCGTCATCGACGCGTTCACCGCGAACACGCTCGCAGGCCTCGCCGCCGCGCCGCGCGTGGGACTCGGAACGCACCCGCCGGCGACCTCGCCGATCGACCTCTCGGGCGCGCTCATCACCGCGATGCAGCCAGATCGCGCGGCGTTCCTCCGAGTGCGCTTCACGCTCAACTCGAACGCGTCTCGCTCTGCGACGCCAACGCTCCGCGGCTACCGCGTCTTGTTCGACTGCATCGACGGCTCGTAGTCGCGCTCGACCACAACGGGGGGGGAAGAAGCGCTCGATCCTCAAGGGGTGGGATTCGAGCCTTGCCAACAGATTGGCGTCAGCGACAACCCGCTGGCGACGCGGGCGCACCACCACCGCCTGCTTCGAAGCACAGCTGGCCTGCAGGACACGCGGCGTTGGTGCGGCACGGCTCTGCCGTCGGCCGACACTCGAACACGCCCGAGGACCACACGTCGACGCACTCGTAGCCCGCGCCGCATCCGAGCGTCGGGTTGCAGATCCCGCGCGGTCCGCACTCGAGAAAGTACTCGACGGGCAAGATCTGGCAGCGATCGCCGCTCGACGCGCACATCCCAGCCCCGCACGGCCCCGAAGGAACGCACTCGCGCGCGCCATCTCCATCCACGTCGCGACAGCTCGAGCCCAACAGGCATCCGTCGTCCGACGCGCACCGCGACGTCACGCCCGCGCAGTACGGCGCGAGCCCCGGAACGCCTTGGCACACGCCGCCGAACGGGCAGCTCACCGTCGTTCCATCGCAATTTCTACGGCGATTGACGCATGCGCGAGCTCCGGCGCTCCCCTCGCAGCCGTAGCCTTCGGGACACGCGCGCGAGTCCCCGCAGTCCGTCCCAGTCGCGACGCACACGCCGCGCGTGCACGTCTGCGAGCCCGCGAGGCAGTCCGCGTTGTCGCGGCACCGTCGCCCCGCGCGCTGACAGCGCATCGTGCTTCCGCAGCCCGTCGGGAGACAGCGCTCGATCGGCCGATCGCACTCTGCGTCCATCGTGCACGCGCGCATCGTCGTCGACATGTCGCAAAAGCCCGGGCGCGTCACGTCCGACGGAGGCGCGATGATCTCTGGCAAATCGCCGTCGATCGCGCTCGGAGCGTCGAGCACGCCTGTGTCCGCGACGCTCGTGTCCATCGCTCCGTCCGGGTTGCTCGTCGCGTCCACCGGAGCCACGTCCATCGACGCGTCGTCCACGTCCATCGCTCCGTCCGTCACCGCCGAAGTGTCTGTTGCCGTCGTGTCACGCACGACGTCGACGGGCGGGCGATCGATCGGCGGTTCAGCGTCCGGGAGCGAGCTGGGGCTCGGGCAACCGCTCGCCCACACGACAGACCCCAGCACAAATGCAGCGCGAGCCTTCATCGCGAATCGAAGCATCGTCATCACAAAAAACCTATCACAGACTCTTTCGCCGCTGTCCCAGCGCGCTCGCTACACTCACCCTCGCTTCGATGCCCCTTCGCGGACACCTGTGGACCCTCGCCCCTTTCGTCGCAGCGCGCGTTCGACCCGCGCGCGTCTCGCGCTCGCACGCGTGGCGGACGAACACGACGTCCGCGCGCGGCGATGTCGCCCTCACCGGTCGACTGCACCGCGGCGAAGTGCCCAACGAGCGCGTCGTCGTGTTGGTCCACGGCTTGGGAGGCAGCTTCGAGAGCCACTACGTGCGCACCGCGTCCCAGACGCTCGCGACGCGGGGCATCGATCACCTTCGCATCAACCTTCGCGGGGCCGATCGCTCGGGCGGCAACGACTATTATCACGCAGGGCTCATCGACGACCTCGCAGCGACGCTCGCGAGCGAAGAGCTCTGCGCGTATCGCGAGGTGATTCTCTGGGGATCGTCGCTCGGCGCGCACGTCTCGCTGAGGTACGCCGCGCTCGCGCGCGACCCGCGGCTGCGCGCGGTGGTCGCCGTGTGTCCGCCGCTCGACCTCGCGCCGGGCGCTGTCGAAATCGATCACTGGTCGAGGCGCCCGTATTTGGGACACATGCTCCGCGCGCTCAACGAGATCTACGCGAGCGTCGCGAAGACCCGCAGCGACGTCCCGATCACGATCGAACGCGCGCGGTCCATCCGAAGCATTCGCCAGTGGGACAACGAGGTCGTCGCGCCGTGGCACGGCTTCGCGAGCGCCGCGGATTACTACGAGAAGGTCTCGGTCGCGCCGCACCTCCCATCGCTCGAGGTGCCTTCGCTCGTCGTCGTGGGCCGAGACGATCCCATGATCCCAGTGCACGTCGTTCACCCGTCGCTCGCGCGCGCGTCGCGCGTCGTCGATGCGCGCACGGTTCCGGGCGGACACGTCGGCTTCTCGCCGACGCTCGACCTCGGCGAGCGCGGCCCCAAAGGACTCGACGCGCAAGTGTGCGCGTGGCTCGAGCGCGTGTGAGCGCGCGCGGCCCCGTTCCCCCGTCGTTCCCCCGCGTGTTCGCTCAGGTCACGCTTGCGCGTGCACGCCGCCCACGCTCGTCGTGGTCGTGGTCGTGCTCTCTGCCTGCGGATCGCGGTTGAACATCGCGCGGTGCGCGAGGCGCTTCACGAGCGGGCCGTAGTGCTCCTTCGCGCGGCCTTCGAGCAGCTCGCGCGCGAGCTCGACGTCGGCCTTCACCTGCGCGCGGAACTCGGGGTCCATCACGGCGCTCTTCGCCTTCGCAAACAACCCCGGGACCTTCTTCGCCGCGGTCGTCACGGTCGCCGCGGCGCTCGTCACGCGATCCTTCGCGCGCTCGGTCGCGGTCTTCGTGATGTACGGAGCGACCTCCGCCACGAGGTCCGCCGCCGTCCCCGCGTAGCGATGCGCGGGCTTGTAGAGCGGGCTGTTGAACTTGCTCTTCGGGTTCGCCTTCAAGTACGCGCGCACTTGATCGAGCGTGACGCCGTTCTCTTGGCAGGCGCGCTCGAGCTCGGCCTCGGCGACCGCGCGTCCCTTGAACATGTACATCTGCACGCGCGAGTAGAAGTTGGTCGCGCCGTCGCCGCTCGTCTCGACCGCGCAGTAGATCGTCCCTGGATAGCGCGCGGTGATGAGCGACTGAACACCGTCGCTCACGCCCGAAGAAGGCATGCATCCGAAGGGCTTCACGCTCACCGTCACGTGCGCCTTGGCCATCACCACGTTGAGGATGAGCTTGCCCACCTCCATGTGGCCTTCGCCGCCGCGCAGGTCGTTGACGTAGTACTCGTTGGCCACCTCGGCGACGAGGTCCATGTCCGGGAGCTTGTAGCCGAAGAGCCCGAGCGGCTGCGCAAACGCCTGAAATCCCACGCGAAGCCCGAGCTCGGCGAGGCGCATCGTCGCGAGGCGCTTGGCCACGCCGAAGTTCTCGTAGCCCTGGAGGCCGTACTGACCGCCGTCGAACTCGCGGAGCTCTGCGCGAACGCGGGTGTCTCGCGCGACCTCCCAGATGTTGTAGAGCAGCCACGCCGTCGTGAGCTGGATGTCGTTCTCGGCGCCTTCGCTCTCGAGAAACTTCTGCAGGTGATAGTTGCCGTCACCCTCGGTGGTCATGGCCCAGAACTCACCGATGATGCTGGTCTTCACGCGCGGACGAAGCTTGTCCACTTCGACCGCTTCGAACTCTTTGCGAGCCTGGTAGAGCGCCCTGAAGATGTTCGTCTTCGCGTAGAGCGCGGAGTACAGGATCTGCTTGGCGCGCTCGACGGCCTTGTTCGTCGCGCCCGGGACGACCTCGTACGGACGAATGCGGTACGCGAGCGCGTTGAGCGCGTCGCCCGACACGATGGCCTTGATGATCCCGATGAAGAAATCCGGGTTCATCTCGATGCCGACGTCGTCGCCCGTCGCCTGCGACAGTCCGCCCGTCTGCTGAAAGAGCATCACGCGAAAGCCGTCGAACCCGGCGTCGCGGAGCGCCTTGCGATACTCCGTGACGTACATCCCGAAGCGGCACGGGCCGCACGCGCCCGCCGTGAGAAACACGTACTTCTTCACGACCTCTTCCGAGGTCATCCCGTGCTTGTCGCGCAGGTCGATCAGGTGCTTCACGAGGCCGCCGACGGTGAAGTACGTCGGGTTGCACTGCCCGCGGTTGCCGTACTCCTTGCCCACTTGCAGGCCCGCTTGATCGCTGGTGCCGATCCACTCGACGCGATAGCCCTGGCCGCGGAGGGCGCCCTCGACGAGAAAGTCGTGCGCCTGCGTGAGCCCAGTAATCAAGATCGTGATCTCGTCACGCTCTTTCTTGGTCACCTTGGACTGGAGCATGTTGTCCGTCCACTGCTTGCGCTCTTTGCGAACGCCGAGCCGCTCGCGCTCGGCCTCTTCGAAGGCTCGGAGCTCTGCTTCGATCGCCGCTTCGTCGAGCGCGAGGTCTTCCGCTGACACTTTGCTCGGGACGCGGTTGTCCACGAGCGGGAGGCGACGCTTGCCGTTGAGGTCCTGGTCGATGGCCATCTGTCTGATTCCTCTTTGATTGTGTGTGTCAGGCGTTGTGGGTCGACGGAGCGTTTGCGACTGTGACGACCTTGCCGTCCGAGGTCTTCTTCTTGAGCTGAATCAATCCGGGCGGCGCTTCTTTGGGCCGCGCTGGAGGCACGTACGCGGCGAGCCTTCGCCCGAGCTCGTCGATCTGTCGCTCGAGCTCGGGGTCGCGCTGCGACCGCTGCGTCAGGATCTCGCGCTTGCGCTCGAGGAGCTCGAGCCGCTTGCGATCGACCGAGACCATGAGCTCGACCTTCTTGCGCGCGTTGTCGTCGAGCGCCTCTTCGTGGAGCTTGAGCGAGTGCGCGTAGGTCTTCACGCGGATCTTGATCGACCCGCCGGGCTTGTTCGCGTCGATGTCGTGGAGCGCCGCGTAGGGCGTGCCCGCGCTGCTCACGATGTTGTCGACGATCCCGTACGTGGGCGCGTCGTGGCCGCACTTGAAGCTCGAGAGGTCGAGCAGCGCGACGTTGGGGTGACGCGAGGCGAACTTCACGGCCCACACTTTTTGCGCGGAGTTGGCCGAGTAGTTCTCGGGCCACACGTCGTTGATGTCGAGCGGGTGCTGGCCGCGGTCGACCTCGGGCTTGAAGTAGCGAGTCAGGTACTCCATGTCGCGCGGCAGCGAGCGCACGCTCAGGATGGGATAGCCCAAGACCTGGAATTCTTCAGGGATTCCGTGGTTGAGCCCCGGGTCCGAGTGGTAGGGGCGGCCCACCATCAAGATCGCGATGCGGTTCTCGCTCTCGACGGTCTCGAGGATCGCGCGGCCCTTGTCTTGAAGATCACGGTCGAACTGGGCGAGCGCGCGCATGCCCTCTTTGTGCGCGTGGTCGCTCTCGTCGCGCGTGATCCCGAGGCGCTTTCCCCACGTCTCGAACATGCGCTGGCACGTGAGGTTCATCTCGCTGAACGTGAGCGCGGTGTCCACGTACTCGATCCCGCGCGTCGCGAAGAAGTCGGTCTCCTTCGTAAACGCGGCCTTCATCACCTCGGGGACGCCCGCGACGATGGGGCACGACGCGTTGTCCATGACCCCGTCGAGGAAGCTCGGGACGTGCGTCAGCACCGGGAAGAAGATGTACGAGAGCGGCTTCTCGGGCGTGTGCTCCTTGAAGAGCAGGTTGTGGATGTGCGCCTGGCACACCTTCGACGGGAAGCACGGATCGATCGAGCCGTACTTGCCGCCCTCGACCCACATCTCTTCCGACGACTCGTCGCTGAAGACGACGTTCTGCTTCTGGATGCCGAGGGCCTCGAAGTACGTCCGGAAGTAGGGCGCCGTCGAGTACATGTTCATCGCGCGCGGCATGCCGATGCGGATGCGGCGGCGGGCTTCGGCCTGTTCTTTCGTGCTGCGCTTGAACGGGCGCGTGACCTCGACGCGCTTGATGCCGAGGAAGCCGCGCTTCACCTGCACGTCCTTGATGGGCGCGCCCTCTTCCGGCATGGGGGCCGGCTTGTAGAAGTGGCGGAAGGCGAGCTTCGCCTCGTAGTCGACGAGGTTCGGGAACTGCTTCGCCGTCTTCTTCCGATCAGCGACCAGCGCGAGCATGGCGCCTTCGCTCTCGACAGTCCCCTTCTCGCAGCTGAAGCCGGCGATGTAACGGCTCGTCGCGCCGTCCGGCGTCACCGTGTCGATGAACGTGCGCTTGCACTCGTTCGGACAGAAGTGACAGACCGTCTCGTCGTCGTTCTTGGTCGTGTACTCGAGGTTGATGGCGGCATCGATGCCGATGAAGGTCGACTTGCCGCGACGCTTCACGACACGCAGCGTCTCGAAGGCGGCGCCGAGAGCGCCCGCTTCGCCGGTGTGCGGGTGGACGAACACCTCGCCGTCCGGCACACGCTCTTTGATGTAGTCGACCTGGGCTTTGACGGCGGCCAGGTTGTACTGCGTGCCGCCCTGCAACACGAAGCGCTTCCCCAGCGAGGCGAGCCGCGGGATCTGCACCACGTACTGCCACACGTTCTTCGGCAGCACCTGCGCGAGACCGGCGAGCAGCTCTTCCTTCGAGAAGCCCTCTTTCTGGAAGTTCACGCGATCGGTATCGAGGAAGACTGCGCAGCCGTAGCTGAACTTCGGCGCGAGCTCGGCCTGGAATGCGACGTCGGCGTACTCCGTAACGGGCAAGCCGAACTGGTCGGCCATCGCTTGCAAGAGCATGCCGTTACCGGCGCTGCACGAGTTCGACAGCTTGAAGTTCGCGATGTCGCCGTTCCGCATGAACAGGACCTTGATGTCCTGACCGCCGATGTCGCAGATGACGTCGACGTCGCCGAAGAAACGGACCGCGCTCATCATGTGCGCCACCGTTTCGACGATGTTCACGTCGCTCTTCACGCACTCTTCGAGCACGTCGGCGGCGTAGCCGGTGGCGCCGAAGCCGAGCACCTCGAGCGTCGCGCCCTGCTCGACGACGTAGCCCTTCAGCTTCGCCAGGAGCTCCTTCGCGTCTTGGATCGGGTTGCCCTTCGACAGCTGGTAGCTCTTGCAGATGATCTCGCCGTCTTCCCCGACGAGCACCGCCTTCGACGAGGTGGAGCCACCGTCGAGGCCGATGACGGCCTTCACGTGCTCACCCGGCTCGAGCTTCTTCGGCGTGAACTTCGGGATCTTGAACATCTCCGCGAAGACCGCCTTCTCGTCCAAATGCTTCACGAGCGGCGGGCCCGCGCTCTGGCCGAGGCGCGCCTTGCGGCCGTTCTGCATGTAGTCGCGGAGACCCTCGAGGCCGCCGTACACGCCGACGTGCGCCTCTTCCTCCATGCCGTACACGCAGGCGCCGTAGGCCGCGTAGTACTGCGCGTTCTCCGGGATGAAGATGAGCTCCTCGATGGGAACGTCCTTCGGGTCGTCGTAGCCGCGCTCTTCCCAGACCTCGGGGATGCGCTTGCGCCAGCACTCCTGCAGGAACGGCAGGTACGTGTTGGGGCCGCCCAGCAAAATGACCTTGTGCTTCAGCGTTGACCCGCGGGTCAGCACGCTGAGGTTCTGCAGCACGATGGCGTCGGCGAGCGAGCAGAGGATCTCCGTCGAGGGGATGCCGCTCTTCACCAGGTTGACGATGTCGGTCTCGGCGAAGACGCCACATTTCGCGGCGACGTGATGGAGCTTCGAGTCGTCGAAGTGGACCTTCACCGCCTCGGCCGGCGGCAGCCCGACCTTGAGCATGCACTTGTCGATCGTGGCGCCCGTGCCGGACGCGCACTTGTCGTTCATCGACGGCGACGCGGTGCGCTCACCCGTCTTGGGATCGACGTTGAACATGATGATCTTGGCGTCTTGACCGCCGAGCTCGATCACCGCGCGAACGTCGGGATGCAGCCGTTCCACCGCCAAAGTGACGGCGTTCACCTCTTGGACGAACTTGCCGCCGATGGGCGGGCAGAGGGGCATCGCGCCCGAGCCCGTCATGAACACGCGCCACTTCTTCGGGTCCGAATTCGGGAACGAAGCGGCGATGTCCTCGAGCAGCTCCAGCACCTTCTCCGGTTGCTTGGTTTGGTGCCGCTGGTAGTCGCTCCAGAGGATCTCGAACGTGGTCGGGTCGAGCGCGACGGCCTTCACCGTCGTCGAGCCGACGTCGACTCCAAGCACCAGCGGTTCCACGCGATCGGAGGGTCCCGTTCTCATCCTGCTGCCTTACTCCCCTCCCACTGACTGGTGGGTCAGTCACTCGTATCACCGGGGGTAGGGGCGTCAACTTTGAATCGGACGTGACGTTACGGCAGGTTTGGTCCGAGAGACATTTTGGGGCGAGGATGGACGCCCTGTCGGCATCGACCGGAGCCGCGAACGTCAGCGGTTCGAGTGCCGTCGCATCATCGGCTCGCTCGGCGTCGCTCGCGGAAC
>JAEUKI010000017.1 GCA_016793325.1 Myxococcales bacterium
TGTGTGCATCATCGACAGCTGTTGGTTTTCTGCCGCGACGCTTCGGTCCCAGTAGCCCCTCTCCCGCGCGCCCGCGCGGGAGAGGGGCGCGCGGCAGCGGGGGTGAGGCCGCAGACGCGCTGCGCGTGCACCGCAGTTTTCGGCGCCTACTGCGGCTCCGCCTTCCGTTGGCTACACGCGGGCTGAGTATCTCGGGAAATTTCCCAGGAGTGAGCTCACTGCGTGTAGTCCTTCCAACGGGGCGTCGCTCTATGGCGCAACACAGCGAGGCACCACACCGCGGCCTCGAGCTTCGCCGCAGCGCCTCGCGCTCACCCGCGCATGCGAAGCACCGTCACGACGACAGCGATCGCGATCACGATCACCGCGGTCACGATCGCCACGATCGCGAGCGCGCGTCCTCCGCCCGTCGTGCTGCTCGTTCCACGGAGCGCGGCGAGCAGCGCGAGGGTCGCCTCGTCCGCGTCTCGATAGCGCTTCGTCGGCTCGCGCTCTGTGCACCGCGCAAACCACGCGTCGAACCCGCGTGGAACCTTCGTCGCGACGCCGAGCTCCGTCGCCCTCGCCGTCGCCGTCACGGTGACCCCAGCGGAGATCTCCTTGATGAGCGCGATCAGCGGACCGTCGTCGTTCGCGCCCTTCCAATAGTGCTTGCCCGTGAGCAGCCAGAACGCGAGCAGCGCAAACGCCCACAAATCCGACGCCGGCGTGATCGCTGCCTTCGCTTGTCCCTGCTCGGGCGCGACCCACATCGGCGCGCCGACCCCAATGAACGTCCCTGTCTGGTCGTGCATCGAGACGAGCTTCGCGAGCCCGAAGTCGAGAAGCTTCACCGTGAAGTCTTCGCCCGCCCTTCGCGAGCGCGCGAGGTACACGTTTTCGGGCTTCAGATCCCTGTGAACGAGCCCTGCCCTGTGCGCGGCGCCGAGCCCGTGCCCGAGCTGCTCGAGCACTTTGAGGCACTCGTCCTGCGTGAGCGCGGGCCCCTTCGCGACGCGCCCCGCGAGCTCTTCGCCCTCGAGCAGCTCCATCGCGATCCACGGAACACCCGACTCGTCATCGACGCCCGCGGAGATCACTTCGACGACGTGATCGCTCTCGACCGCCGCGTTGAGCTTCGCTTCGCGCGCGAAGCGCTCGCGCCCCTTCGGGTCCTTCGCGAAGCGCGCGTTGAGCACTTTGACGGCGCGCTTGCGGCCCGTGCTGCGCTGTTCGGCCAAGTACACCGTGCCCATCGCGCCGCCGCCGATGCGAGAGGCGATGACGAAGTCACCGCCGAGCACGGTTCCCGGCGAGAGCCTGCTGTTGGCCGCGATCGACGATCGGGACTGAACGGACACGAGTCCTCCGACACAATCTCAGTCGATTTGCACGCAGGTACCGTCCTGCACGCACGCGCGTCCGCCCGTGCACGGCGGGTTGCACTGCGCCACGCACTGGCCGTCCTGACACGTCGCGGTCCCCTCGCACGCGGGCTCGCACGCGCCGCGCTGGGGCTCGGGCGTGGTCCCGTCCGCGCGAGGAATCACGTAGCGCACCGAAATCCCTCGGCACGTCTTGCCCGTCGCGCAGTCCTGCGCCCCGGTCGTGCACGCCACTTCGCGCACGCCCGAGTAGCCCATCTCTTGCGCGCGGCTCGTCAATCGATCGCGCGCTCCGCGCTCGGTGCGCGCCTCGTCGAAGCCCTCTTGCGCGCAGAAGTGCGCGCTCACCTCGCGAAACTCGAAGTACGTCCGGCCCGCGGCGTCGCGCTGCGCGCCCTGCCGCGGCGCCCGAAGCACTGTTTGATTCGGGTTGCTGCAGCCAGCCCCGATCAGCGCGGCGGCGCTGATCACCGCGAACAGCCGCTCCAAACGCTGAGAACTCATCGAACGCCTCTCGCTCTCGTTCATCGCCGTGTCCGCGCAACGTACCAGCTTCGCGCGTCCGAGCGCGCCCCCCTTGCGATCGACGCTCAGTCGGGCTACACACCCTCTCGGCATCGCTGGCGTCCGCGCCGTGAACCCCGCCAGGACCGAGAGGTAGCAACGGTAGGGCAGTGGACGTGCAGCGGTGCTTTTTTCATTTCTCCGCGCTGATCGCAGTCGCTTGTGCCGCAGAGCCCGACTGTTTCGCCATGCGAGAGAGCCCCTCGACGATCGAGACCTTCGGCTCGTAGCCGAGCTCGGCGCGCGTTCGCTTGGTGTCCACGCTGAGCGCCACACCGACGGCGGCGAGCTCCGCAGCGGACATTCCTCCGTTGCGCTCATCGAGCCAGGAGAAGAGCCGCGCGGCGCTGTACGGAAGCAGCCCGCTTCGAGGTCCCTTCGCGCCCGCGGTCACGAGCCACTTCGTCAAAAATCGCTTCGCGGTCGTGATCTCTTCGTCCACGGCCCAGTACGCGTTGCCCGCGACCACGTCGGACTCCGCGTCCGCGGCACACAAAAATGCCTGCGCGAGGTTGTCCGCGTGCGTCGTGCAAAACGACTGATCGCCGCCCGCAGGGAGCGTCAGGGCCTTTTGCGACGCGAGCGCGCGAAACCGCGGGAGCGACTCGTCGTCCCCGTCGCCCCACACGAACGCCGCCCGCAGCGCCACGCCTTCGGTCTCGCCCGAGAGCGAGCACACGATGCCCTCGGCGATGCTCAGCATCTCGTCCCACGGAGAGAGAAACTTGTAGCTGTGCCCGAGGCTCTCTTCGACCATCCGCCGAACTTCGCCCGACGCCGTCACGCGCTCGCTCGATCGCAGGATCACCCGACGCACGCCCGCCTTCTTCGCGCCGTCCGCGACCTGCTCGGTCCGAACGAGCACCGCGCGCTCGCAGGCGGCTCGATCGAGCGACCACGGGTCACCGATGTCGGTGTGCGCCACGACGTCGCAGCCCTTCATTGTGGTCGCGAGGGACTCGTCGCTGACGTGATCCCAGTCGATCTCGACGTATTCGACCAGCGATTCTGCTGATGTTTCAGCGAATTTACTCGCGCCGGGCCGCACCGCAGCCAGCACCGAGTCCCCCCTCGCCGTGGCGGCCCTGACGACCGCGCGCCCCACGAACCGATCTGCGCCCGTGACGAACCATCGCATGGTGAGCTCCGACAGCTATACCCCCTCCCAGGTTCCCGCGGGAGTTGATGTTACACAGTCGCAGCCGTGTTCATGGTCGACACCCTTCTATCGCTGGTCGCGCAGTCGACGACGCGCACCGCAACGAACACCCCCGCGGGCACCTCGTCGCTCCCGTTTCGAACGCTCGCCCTCGCGTCGCCGCTCGAGCGCCTCGGGGTCGCCCCGGACCTCGCGAGGCTCGTCGAGCGATTGGCCTCGATCGCGGCCGTGGTCGCGCTGATGTTCGTCGCGTTGAGGCTCGTTCCGTGGGCCGAGCGGCTGATCCTCGACAAGGCGCGCAAGTCCGGCTCGCACACCGCGACGCAGAGCGAGATCGACCTCAACCAACGGGTCGAGACGCTGACGCGCGTCGTGACGTCCTTGTTTCGCGCGGCGATCTTGTCGGTCGCGGTCGTGATGGTGCTCGGCGAGCTCGGGATGGAGATCAAACCCCTGCTCGCGGGCGCTGGAATCGCCGGCGTCGCCGTGGGCTTCGGCGCGCAGACCATCGTGAAGGACTTCTTCTCGGGGTTCTTCATCCTCCTCGAAGACCAGTTCGACGTCGGCGACACCGTCACGATCGGCGCGGTCACGGGCAAGGTCGAGCGCATGACCCTCCGCGTGACCATGGTCCGCGACGCGAGCGGAACAGCGCACTTCATCCCGAACTCCGCGATCGCGCAGGTCGCCAACCGCACGCACGGCTGGTCGCGCGCCTCGGTGGACCTGACGTTTCGCGCGAAGGTGCGCGTCGGACTCGCCAAGGACCTCCTCGAAGATGCGGCCAAGCACGCCAAGACCGTCGCGCCCCTCGCGGACGACGCCGAGGCCGAGATCTCGATCGAAGGCCCCAACGAGCTCGAGTGGGGCGGGACCAAGTGGACCGTGGCGGTCCGCGCGCCAGCGACGCTCGTGGCGACGTACAAGCGCGCGCTCGTCGAGGCGATTCACTTCGTGCTCGAGTCGAAGGGCTACGAGCCGGACGACGGAGGACGCCTCGGTTCGAGCTGATGTTCGTCACACATGTTGAATGTGTGTGCGAATCAACCGGGCGGGTCGTAGATGCGACGCACGTCCGCGCCGCCCACGAACGCGTACGAGCCCGCGCTGCCGTAGCCGTACATCACGACGCCGAAGCGACGGTCGCCCGAGATGTGGTGAGAGCCCTGCATGAGCGGACAACGGCGGGTCTCGTAGCGCGTCCCCGCGAGGTCGCCCGCCGGCTCGACGATGCATCCCGAGGGGGCGCTCCCGTCGATCGTGACCATCGCGCCCGGCTCTGCGACGAGCACGGCCCAGTTCTGCGTCCACGACGGGGGCGTGAGCACGACGTAGTCCGCGCGAAACTGATCGACCGGAGGAAACACCGTGAGCGACGGATCTCCGAGCGCTGGCCCGTCGACGTACTGATTGCTCACCAAGATCTGCCCGACGATCACGGGCTTGTCCGAGGTCACGACGACGTTGTCTTGCGTGTGCGTCGTGCGGACTTCACCGGGCATGAGCGTGAAGCGATCGAAGGGCGCCGGCAGCGTCGTGGTGACCGTCGCGGGCTCGGCCGCGCCCACGAAGCGCAGGATGTCCGCTTCGCGAAAGCGCCCGGTTGATCGCACGGGGCTGCGCGGGATCACGTAGCGCGTCCCGATCGACTCGACGGGAAACATCTGCTCCTCGAGGTGATCGAGGCAGCACGTGTCGCCCATGCTCCAGCCGGGCGGCGTTGGAACGTTGACCACCCCGCCCGGCGCGCTCGTGGTCTCGACGCCCGAGAAGACCGCGACGGGCTCGGAGGCGACGACGGACGTTCCGCTGAGGTCCGCGATCGTGCGGGTGTCGTCCATGACCGTGCCGTCCGCGGTCTCGAGGTTGAGCACGTCGAAGGGGCCGATGGTGGCGACGATTTCGCCGCCGGGCATGGTCGCGGCGATCGGTGGATTGCCGCGGATTCTCCAGGTCGGACGCACGGTCACGCGCGTGTTGGGACGCACGCCGACCACGGTCACGTACGACCGATCGATGATCCCGAACACGGGGATCGGGTGCCCCGCAGGCCAGCCGATGACGCGGTGCGTGCGGCCGAGCGAGGTCGTCGGCAACAAGAGCGACGCGTCGTTCGAGAACGCGTTCTCGAACACGTTGAACTGGTACACGATGATGGGCGCGTTGGAGCGAATGCGATACGCGTTGGACGACAAGCACGTCCCGGGGGACGCGTAGTCGTTGGGGCGCGTTCCGCAGTCGAGCTCGCGCGTGGGCAACCGCAGCGAGCGCAAGCTGTTCGGCGGAACAGAAGCCACCAACACCGTCATCGGCACGACGGGCTGCCCCACGGGAGCCGTGTTGATCTCGATCGTGACCTCTGCGGGCGTCGTTCCGACGTTGGAGATCGCGACGCCCCAGGGCGCGCTCGCCGGGTCGTTCAACCCGTCTTGTTGATCGAGGTCCACCGCCCAGAACTCGCAGCCGACGTTCGAAGGCGAGGCCTCTGCGACCTGGCACGCCGAGCGGCACATCCCCATGTCGCAGACCATTCCGCGCGCGGCGTCGCAGGTCTCGACGACCATCGCGCCCGGCTGGCCGTCGTCGCCGCAGCGCCGCACTTCGTTGCCGACGCACGTCGTTCGTCCGGGAGCGCACGTCACGCATCCGACGCCCGGCATGCACGCGTTGGGACACTCGGTGACCGCGCCCGGCGTCCCGTCTTCGTTGCAGTTGGTGAACAGTCGCCCCGAACACTGTCCGCAGCTCGCGCTCGCATCGCTGCCGCCGTCCATCATGGAAGCGTCGTCGACCGCGCTGTCCCTCCCTTCGAAGGGGCGCGGGCTCGAACACGCGCCGAGCGCAACGGCTGAAACGGCAAGGGTCGCGAGCGTCGCAAGTTCTCGTAGTCGCACGATTTGCTGGATATACCGCATCGCCCGAAGCGGCGCGACACTTCAGCCCGCCGTCGCCATCACCGCGGGCTCGACCTTCGGCTCGATCGTGGGCTCGACGCGCGAGCGGAGCATCCCCGCGAAGGCGCTACGGTAGGTCCACGCGAGAAAGAGCTCGCCGCCGAGCACGATCGCGGTCACGGGGTTCGGCGGCGCGAGCGCCGTGTGAAACGCGACGATGTTCACGACGATCGGCGCGAGCAGCGTCAACGCCAACGGCACGAAGCGATTGCTGAGCAAGAGCGCGCCTGCCAAGACCTCGACGCCCTTGATGAGCGGAAACATGTACCCCGCCGCGGCGAGCCCGCCGAGAAACGCTCCCGCGGCCGCGGGCATCGGCGGCTGCGGCAAGAAGTGAAAGAAGCCGTTGAGCCCGAAGACGACGAACACGAGCCCGAGCACGACGCGAACGGAGTTCACCAACCATCGACGAACGTTCATGAGCGCACCTCCACGGATGCATCGAAGAGCTTTCGAACGAGCCTTCGAACCAGCGAAGAGCTCGGGGCTCGTTCTGAGCTTCGTTGCGCGTGCGCACCAGTCGTGAAAGAATCAACGGACTGTTGCATGGACGCAACCATGGATGACGTCGCGGTCTTCGTGCTCACCGTCGACGCGGGCTCGTTGAGCGCCGCCGCGGCGCAACGAAGGGTGCCCAAGTCGACCGTCTCGCGCGCGATCACGCGGCTCGAAGAGCACCTCGGCGCCAAGCTCCTCACGCGCTCGCCGCGCAACACCAAGCTCACGCACGCGGGCCGCGCGTACTACGACAAGGTCGCGCCGCACGTGGCCGCGCTCCGCGACGCGGAGGACAGCGTTCGCGCGGGGCGCAACGACGTGCAGGGCGTCTTGCGCGTGACCGCGGCGCCGGACGTCGGCGAGATCCTCGCTGCGTTGCTCGTGGGCTTCTGCGCGCGCTACCCCAACGTGCAGGTCGTCGTCGACCTGTCCGCGCGCATCGTGAACTTGCAGTCCGAGGGCTTCGACGTCGCGATCCGCGCGTCGCAGAAGCAAGACCCGAACACGGTGGCCAAGAAGCTCCAGGACTCGCGGCTAGGGTACTTCGCCGCACCGCAGTACCTCGCGAGCCGCGGGACGCCCTCGACGCCGAGCGGCCTCGCCGAGCACGACTGCGTGCTCTTTCGCGAGCGCACGAGCTGGGTGATGCAGCGCGGGGCGGATCCCTCGGCCGAGCGCGCGAAGGTGAGCGTGCGCGGCAAGATTTCTGGAGACGAATTCAACTTTGTTCGCAGCGCGCTGCGGGCGGGGGCGGGGATCGGGCCGCTCCCGACGTTCTATGCAGAGGCCGACGTGCGCGCGGGGACGCTCGTTCGCGTGCTGCCCGAGTGGGTGTTCGAGGGAGAGAGCGCCCTGTGGCTCGTGTACCCCGCGCAAAAGAGCGTTCCTCAGCGCGTCAAAGCGTTTCGCGCGTACGTGCTCAGCGCGATGGGCGGATAGGCGCGAGGCCCTCGCCAGCCAGCGCTTCGAAGAGACGCGCCGCGAGCGCTCCGCGTGGAAATATCCAGGGATCTTCGCGTGGCGTGCCGCCAAGGGAGGGCAGAGCGCTGGCCGTGGGGTTGATCGCCGGGGCGTCCGACGAGACACTCACGAGCGCATGACCACACTCGTCGCGTGTCCGTGCTGCGCACGGCATATTCGTCCCAACGAGCCAGCGTGTCCCTTCTGCGGGCTCACGCTCGAACAAGCGTCGCGCGGAGAAACGGGGACGAGCCCCTGGTACGCGATCGCCGCGCTCTCGACGACGCTGGTTCTGTCGGGCTGTCCGAACATGATGGTGCGCTACGGCGGGCCGCCGCAGCCCGAGACGCCCGCGCGCATCGCGCAGCCCAATCCGCGAGAGACGGCGGACATCTACGGCGCCCCGCCCCCACCGGTCGAGCAAACGACGGACTCCGGCGTCGCCACAGGCCCGAACGACCCGGGTGGAATGGTCGAGGCCTACGGCGCTCCACCCCCGCCGAACACGTCGAATCGCGACCGCTGAGCAGCGCGCGATTCGGTGCTCACAAATCAACGACCTCGACGTCGCCGACGCTGTGCCCGAGGAAGCGCTCGGCGACCGCGCCGAAGCTCTGCGGCCGGTCCGTCACGGTGATCTTCAGCGCCCCGTCGCGCTGCTTTGCGCTCGCGAGCCCTCGCTCTTCGAGAAACGCAGCGAGCTCGTTCGCCGTGGCCTCGGCGCTGTCGACGACGCGGGTGCTCTCGCCGAGCGTCCGCCGCGCGACGCGCTCGATCACGGGTCGCAACATCGGGTAGTGCGTGCACCCGAGGACCAGCGTGTCGACCGAGGCTCCCCGCAGCGCGTCGATGTACCGCTCGACCACCAGCGTGGGAACCTCTCCCTCGAGCCACCCCTCCTCCACGAGCGGGACGAGCAGCGGCGCCGCGATGCTCACCACGTCTGCCTTGGTCGCGAGCGACGAGACCGCGCGCGGGTAGGCTCCGCTCGCGACGGTGCTCGTCGTCCCGATCACGCCGACGCGGCCGGTGCGGGTGGCGGCCACCGCGGCGCGCGCCCCGGGCTCGATCACGCCGAGCACGGGCATGTCGAGGTCGACCCGGAGCACGTCGAGCGCGACCGCGCTCACCGTGTTGCACGCGACGACGAGCATCTTGATTTTGTGTCTCGCGAGCGACCGCCCGCACGCGCGCGCGTAGCGCACGATCGTCTCGGACGAGCGCGCGCCGTACGGAACCCTCGCCGTATCCCCGAGGTACACGAGGTCCTCGCCAGGGAGCTTCTCGCGGATCTCGCGGACCACCGTCAGGCCGCCGAGCCCCGAGTCGAACACGCCAATGGGCCGCGCATCGCGGGGTCGATTGTCTTGGTCGGTCATCGTAAAGAGCGCGCGAAGGTGCCTCTCCGAGCGCGCTGCTGCAAGCAGTGATACACTCGCGGCCCCGCTGATGACGCCTCCCATCGATCCCGACACGCTCGCGCGGCTGCGCGTTCACATCGCCGCTGTCGCTCTCGCCACCGCCGCGACCTCCGCGACGGCGTGCAAAAAAGAGCCGCCGCCCACGATGAACAACCCCTTGCCGCACACGGTCAACGAACCGGCGCACCCGACGCCCAACTCGCCGGCGATTCCCCAGCCGACCGCGCAAGAGCAAGCAAACCTCCCGCAAGGCCGCACCGCGGGCGCGCAAGACATGAACGAGCCCGCCAACGCCCCGGCCGCGCACCCCGAGGGAGGCACCGCAGCGCCGACCGCGACCGACGCCGCAGCCGCAGCGCCGACCAGCGGACACAGCACCAACGAGCCCGCGCCGCAGCCCACGGTCAACCCGCCCGCGCAGCCCGTTCGTCGCACGCCTCCTGGCAACGGGTGATCTCGTCATGAGCGCCGACGTCGTCCGCATCGGCTCCAACGAAGCGCTGTTTCGCTCGATGCACCGGCGCTACGCCGACACCCCGCACCCGCTTCCCGAGTGGGATCGCCTCGACCCGAGCGCGCTCAGCGACGCCGTGCGCGAAGACCTCCGCCGCGCGTGGAGCGCCCGCGTCGTCGCCGAATACCGCTCGATGGTCGTCTTCTCCGAGCTCATCGCGAGGCTCCCGGAGGCAGGGTTGCCCCTCGAAGTCTCGAGCGCCGCGTCGCGCTTGCTGCAGGACGAAGCGAGGCACACCGAGCTCTGCGCAGAGCTCGCCGAGCGACTCGGCGGAAGGCAAGACTCGACCGTCCTCCGCAACGAGCTGCGCTTCTCGGACGAGGGGCTCTCGGCAGAGCTCTTCGTCGGACGATGGACGCTCTCGATGATGTGCGTCGGCGAGTGCGCGAGCGTGGGGCTCTTGAAGACCCTCGCGGACGCCGCTGAAGATCCGTGCGTCTCGCGCGTGCTCGAGACGCTCTATCGCGACGAGGTGCTGCACGATCGCTTCGGGTGGGCGCTCGCGCGCGAGCTCGTTCCTCGGTTGACCGACGCGCAGCGCGAGTGGCTGAGCGCGGACCTCGCGTTCTCCTTCGCCCACTACGATCGAATCCACGGCCGCGGAATGCGCCGCGACGGCGACGAGCTCCCCGCCGAAAACCCGCGCACTGACGGCGCCGAGCGCCTCGGTCTCGTCTCGCCCGAGTCCTACGCGCGCGCGTGGTACGAGCGGCTCGACGCCGTGATCCTGCCCGGACTGCGCTCGCTCGGCCTCGCGGCCAACGAAGCGTGGGCGCTGCGCGCCGAAGCGCAGGCCGCGCTCGCGCCGCGGTAGATCGCCGACCGGCGCTCAGGACCTCGCTGGCTCGCACGGAGGCGCGCAGCCCGCTGCGCAACACTGCCCGAAATTCTCCGAGCGAACCGTGGTGCAGAGCGTCTGGCCCATGCGGCACGACAAACACGCGCCGCCGAGGCACGCGCCGACCCGCGTCGAGATCGCGACGCACGCGTTGTCGCAGCGGCCACAGTGGAGTGCGTTTGTTCGGAGATTGGTCTCGCAGCCGTTTCGCGCATCGCGGTCGCAGTTGCCGAAGCCCATCACGCACATCGTTCCGCACGTGTTCGCGCTGCACGTGGCGACGGTGTTCGGCGGCTCGTCACAGACGAGCCCACAGCCACCGCAGTTGCGAACGTCGTTCGTGGTGTTGGTGCACGACGCGCCGCACTGCGTCGTCCCGGCGGGACAAGCCGAAACGCAGCCCATACCCACCCTGCAGATCGGGGCCGCGACGTTGCAGCTCCCCCCGCACCGTTCGCAGTTCATCGTAGTGCCGAGGCGCGTCTCGCAGCCGGGGCGCGCCGCGTCGCAGTCCCCGAAGCCCGGGTTGCACGTCGTTCGACAGGATCCGCCTTCGCAGCTGGGCGTTCCGTTGAGCGCCGAACACTCGTTGCCGCAGCCTCCGCAGTGGAGCGGATCGTTCGAGATGTTCACGCATCGCCCGGCGCAAGCGATCTGATTCGCCGCGCAAATTCCTGCATCAACGGGGCCTCCCGAGTCGGGCGACGACGGGCTGTCGACCACGGCCGCGTCGATCGCGATCGCGTCCGGCGCCGAGACCTCGACCGACGCCGCGTCTCCGTCGAGGACGCCCGTGTCTCGTGTCGGACCGTCGGGACCGACGACGTCCTCGACCGTCGCGTCCCCGGCCGCGTCTGTCATTGCAGACGGTCGATAGAAGCGCGGCTCGACCGCCAGCGCACAACCAACGTCGGCGATCGCAACACACACAATCAAGAATGCGCCGCGCGCTCGGCTCGCACGAAGAGAAGCCACCCCGAGAGTGTGTCGATCTTCGCGGGCGCACGCCAGCGCTACGACGCTACGGCGCCGCGCCCACCTGGCCGCTCGGCGCGCTGGCGTCCGGGTCGACCGCTCCCCCGTCGGACTCGCCCGCGCTCGCGCCAGCGTCGGGCGCGACCGCCGGGCTCGCCTCGCGCTGTCCCCACGCCGGAACCCGCGCCGAGTCGCACCCCGCGCGAAAGCCCGTCGCGTCCACGTCGAACTCCGCCGAGCCGAAGCCCCCGCCCTCTTCGCGCGCCTCGATTCGAACGCGGTGTCTGTCCGCGCGGAGCGGCGTGCAATACGAGAAGAAATAGTGCCTCGCGGCCCTCGCCGCGACCCGATCGGCGACGCGGTCGAAGAGCGCGCGCACAGCGCCCGGGTTCGCGTCGTAGAAGCTCTGCGTTCGACCGATGCGCGTGAGCGTCCTCGCGTCGATGTCGCGCCCCACGCCCGCGGCGTACACGTCGTGCGGCGTCGCCAAGAGCGCGTCGTCCACCGAGGCCACGGTCATTCGATTCGCGATGTCTCGCGTCGCGGTGAAGACCACGACCGTCCCGAATTTCAGCGGCTGCGTGGCCGCGGCCAGGTCTCGATCGAGCTGCTGGATGCCCCAGACGATCGCGCCGTGGAGGTTGGTGGACGTGTCGCGAGGCTCGAGGGTCGCGAGCGCTTGAATCTGTGGGCTCACTTCGGCGGCCGTCGCGCGCGCGGCCACGAGCCTCGGCGTCGTCTCGCCGTCGAACGCGTACACCGCGATCCGCTGACGGTCGCCCGAGCGCTCGACGAACGAGCGCACGCCCTCGGCGATCGAAGGAAGCAACCCCGCGCGCACCGCGGCGCCTCCTGCGTCGACGAGCACGATCGTGTAGTGCGCCGCCACTGCCGCGGGATCGAGCAGCATCGACCGCGCTTCGAGCGGAGGAACCGCGGTCCCGTCCTCGTACACAGAGAAGCGCTCGACCGGCAGCCCGCCCACCGCCGCGCGCGTCGCGATGCGCTCGATCGTGAAGTACGCAGCGACGTGCCCTGGCCTCGTCGCCGACGAGCGCAACAGATCCACACGGAGCGTCGCGCACCCCGCCACGACGACGGCGGTCGCCGCCAAGAGCGCGACCGAAGATCGCTTCGCACCTACCATTCTCAGCCTCGAGTACACGGGGCCAGGGCATACCATACTCATCCGATCACAATGGACCGCAACTACATGACCCCGGCGGGTCACAAGAAGCTCTTCGACGAGTCCGAGCGACTGCTCAAGGTCGAGCGCCCCAAGGTCGTGCGCGAGGTCGCCGACGCCGCGGCGCAGGGCGACCGCTCGGAGAACGCCGAGTACATCTACGGAAAGAAGCGGCTCCGCGAGATCGACTCGCGCCTGCGGTTTCTCGACTCGCGCTTGAAGAACGCGCAGGTGATCGACCCGGCTACGCTCACGGGCGACAAGATCGCCTTCGGCGCGACGATCGTGCTCGAGGACGAAGATGGACACACGAAATCATGGACCCTCGTCGGCGAAGACGAGAGCGAGCCCGCCGAAGGCCGCATGAGCTACAAGAGCCCGCTGTCGCGCGCGATGTGGGCAAAGCGCGAGGGCGACTCGTTTACCTTCAAGCGCCCCGACGGACGCGAGGTCGACTTCACGATCGTCAGCGTGCGCTTCGGGGCCTGATCGTCCCCTCCGCGCGCTGACAACGGGACACATCTCGATTTCTCGCATTGTGGATGCGAAGGGCAGCCCCCACCCGCGCTGCCGCGCGCCCCGCCCCCACGTAGTGAGGGCGGGGCTTTGCATTGCGAAGTCGTTGCAATTCGAGCAACAGGTTGATTGTGTGTGTCTCATCCTTGCACGGTCACGCCCGCCCTCGAACATCCACCGCAATCGAACGACAAGCGACCCTTGCGTGGCAGTGGCCCATACAATCAACCTATCAGTCCAATCGCAGCATTTACTCGATGCAAAGCCCCGCCCTCACTACGTGGGGGCGGGGCGCGCGGAAGCGCGGGTGGGGGCTGCCCCTCGCTTCCACAATGCGAGAAATCGAGATGTGTCCCGTCACCCCCCCCCGACGCGACGGCATCACTGCGCAGGACGAAGCACGGTCACGGCGCCGAAGCGCGCGAGCTTCGCGCGGAGCTGCCGCGCCGGGCCCACGACGACGATCACGGACGTGGCGCTCCCGTAGTAGCGCTGACCGACCTCGCGCACCGCCGCGCTGGACACCTCCGCGACGCGCTCGCGATAGCGATCGAAGTAGTCGTCGCCGAGCGAGAAGAGCTCGAGCTCGGCCACGCGAGCGGCCAGGTCGCCCGCGGTCGCGATCGAGGTCGGCAGCCGATTTTGCACGACGGTTCGCGCGCGGGTGAGCTCGTCGGCGGCGACGGGCTCGCTTCCCATGCGGTCGAGGTGCTCGAGCAGCGCCGTGACGAAATCCTCGCAGCGCTCGAGCCTCGTCGAGCCCGACGCGCTGACGACGCCCTGGTCCACCGCGGCGCTGACGCGAGAGTACACGCCGTACGTGAGCGATCGGCGCTCGCGAAGATCGACGAAGAGCCGCGACGACGGCGACGCGCCGAGCACTTGATTGGCCACCGTCAGCGCGGCCCACGACGGGTCGTTGCGACGAACGCCGATGCGGCCGACCCGCACGTACGCCTGCGCGCTTCCCGCGCGATCGACGATGAACACGCGCCTCGATTCGGGCGCAGGGACCGCGGGCATCGTCGGGCGCGCGACCTCGCCCGGCGCGATCGCTCCGAACGCGCGCTGCGCGAGCTGAGAAAACGCGTCGCTCGTGATCGCTCCGACCGCGACCACGGTGATCGCGCCGCCCTTCACGTGATCGCGGTGAAAGCCCACGACGTCGCTGCGCTGCATCGCGCGGAGCGCGGCGGGCGTCGTGTCGAAGCGGCTGTACGGGTGCGCCTCGCCGTAGACCGCCCGATAAAACGGCCGAAACGAGAGCCACGCGGGCTCGGCCATCTCTTGCGCGAGGCGATCGAGCTCGCGCCGACGCAGACGATCGAGCTCGTCCACGGGAAACGTGGGCTCGGACAAGAGCTTTCCCACGAGCGAGAGCGTGGCCTCGGCGCGCTCGGGCAACGTCTGGAGCGAGAGCGTGATCGCGTCGTCGCCCACGTCGGTGTCGAGGCTCGCGCCAGCGCCGTCGAGCGCCGCGGCGATCGCGCGCGAGTCCATTCCCGTGGCCCCTTCGCGCAAGAGCGAGGCCGTGATCGACGCGAGCCCCGGTCGATCGCGCGGATCGAAGAGCGCCCCTGCACCCCGCAAGATCACACGCACGTGCAGCACCGGCAGCGCGCGGTGCTCGACGAGCGCCAGCGACACGCCGTTCGTGAGCCGCGTCCGTCGCACCGCGGGCAATCGAAACTCGACGCCCGCCGCGGCCGTCGGCGGCTCTGTCGGAAACGGCTCGCTCGCCGCGCCAGCGTCCGCCACCGCGGCATTCGTCGCGTCGATCGCGCTCGCGTCGGCGCTACCCACGGGACCCGTCGATTGCCCGCCCGAGCTTCGGCCCTGGCCCTCGCCGTCGCCTTGCCTCGGGCAGCCCGCGACGAGGGCGACCATAGACGCACACACAATCAAGTGTCGCGCGCTCATCGCGCACCTCGCCTCGCGCCACGGCCCGCCGGCGGCGCGACCTCGAGCACCACCCTGCGCTGCGCATCGAGGTACGTTCGCGCCACGCGACGAACGTCTTCTTCCGTGACCGAGAGATACCGATCGAGCTCGGTGCGCAAGAGCGCCGCGTCGCCGTCGTACATCATATGTTCGGCGAGGGCTCGCGCGCGGGCGGCGTTGGACTCGAGGCCGAAGAGGTACGCCGCGCGCTTTCGGATCTTGGCGGACTCGAGCTCTTCGGCGGTGACGCCGTCGCGCACGAGGCGCGCGAGGGCTTCGTCGATCGCGGCCAGCGCCTCGGCGGGGCGCTTTCGTTCGGCAACGACGCTCCAGAGCGCAAAGACGCCCGGGCCGCGACGGACCTCGGCGCTCACCTCGACGCTGTTGCAGAGCTCTCGCTCGCGAACGAGCGTGCGATAGAGCCTCGAGCTCTCGCCCTGCCCGAGGATCGTCGAGAGCAACTCGAGCGCGTACGCGTCCGCGTGACGCCGCGGGGGAATGCGATACGCAACCCAGAATCCCGGCCGCTGCGCGAGCGGGTCGACCATCGTCTCGTTGATCGGCCGCTCGATCGGCGAAGGGGGCGCGAACGTCGGTCGCACAGGGTCCTGCGCCCTGGGAATCGCCTCGAAATACCGCCGCACGAGCGAGGTCGCCGCGTCGTACTCGATCGCCCCCGAGATCGAGAGCACCGCGTTGTTGGGCACGTAGTACCGACGGTGAAACGCGACGACTTGATCGAACGTGGCCGCGCGCAGGTCCTCGGGCTCGCCGATCGCCGTGTGCGCGTAGGGGTAGTAGTCGCCCCACACGAGCGCCTCTCGTCGAAGCTGCGCGAGCCCGTACGGCTGGTCTTCGTACGATTGCCTGCGCTCTTCGAGGACGACCTCGCGTTGGTTCTCGAAGCTCTCGGCGGTCACCGAGAGCGCGCGCATGCGGTCGGCCTCGAGCCAGAGCCCGACGCCGAGCGCGTTCGCAGGGAGCGTCTCGTAGTAGTTGGTGCGGTCTTCGCTGGTCGTTCCGTTGGCGTCGGGGTTGCCGCTCTGGTCCATGAGCCGGTCGAACGTGCCCTTGGGCGCGTTGGCGCTGCCTTCGAACATCATGTGCTCGAACAAGTGCGCGAACCCCGACCGCCCGCGCTCTTCGTCCCGCGAGCCGACGTCGTAGTACACGGCGATCGCCACGGTCGGGCTCGCGGTGTTGCGCGAGAGCACCACGCGGAGCCCGTTCGAGAGCTGCTGCGTTCGAACGTCGATCGGCAACGGCGTCGCGCCCACATCCGTCGTCGCCGAGATCGACGCGATCGACGCGATCGACAGAGACGCACACAAAATCATCGCGCGCTTGCGATTCATGGGCGCGATCTTCGCACACGTCTCGCCGATCAACGCTCCCGTACGGCGCGGGCCGTGCGCTCAAAACGAGAGCTGCATGTCCGCCTGCGCCGGACGCGTCGGGCTCCCAGCGCGCGCGGCGGCGGGGGCGACGGCCTGCACAGAGGCCTCGGCGTTGCGAAAGCCCGCGCGCCGAACGCGCACGCGGTAGTTGCCCGTGTCGACGTTGGAGAAGCGGTAGCTCCCCTGCGACGTCGTGGTGGTGCGCTGAACGACGTTGCCCGCGCCGTCGACGAGCTCGACCTCGGTGTTCGCCGCGTTGCCCGAGGTCGGGAGCGCCAACGTCCCTTGCACCTCGGCGTAGCGCTGCGCTTGTTGCTCGGGGCTCTCGTGGGCGAACAGAAGCTCTTGCGTGTGCGCGACCGTTCCATCCGCGCGCACGAAGGCCACCTCGGCCACGTAGCGACCGTCGGGGACCGCGACGTTCGCGCGGTCGCGTCCCGCCCACTGCGCGCTCATCGGACCTTCGACGTTCGCGACCGTCGAGCTCCACACTTCACGATCGCGAACGGCGCTCCCCGCCTGCGTCTGCGTCGAGAACACGCGGACACGAACAGCGCCCTGCACCGCCGCAGGGGCCACCGAGCGCCAGCTCAAGTGCGTCGTTCCGCTCGCGTAGCGCGTCGCGAGCTGCGCGAGGTAGTGCGTCCCGCTGTAGAACTCTACGCGCCTCCGCGACTGCTGCCCGCGCCCGTTGGTCGCCACGACGTCCACCGAGTGAACGCCCGAACGAAGCTGCGCCGTGTCCACCGCGAAATTCACGGACGCTCCGCACGAGCGCGCCACCGGGACGTCGTCGACCACGAGCTCGACCTTCGCGACGCCCTCGGAGCTGTTGTCCACCGCGGCGCCTTGAATATTGAGCACACCCGCCGCGTGCTGACCGTCGCGCACGCCGCGGACGTCGAGCGAGAGGACGTCCACGCTCACGAGGCCGAACACAGCCCACATGGCCTCGGCGCGACCGGCGCCGCTGTGCGACCAGCCGCCGTCCTGCTGCTGTCGCTCCATCAAGAACGACATCCCCGTGGACACCGCGCGATCCGAGTCGCCCGCGCCGAGCAGCCGCAGCGCGTACAACGTCTGCCCCGTCGCGAACGGGCTCGACTCCGGCGCGCTCGCGGTGAAGCCCCACGCGCCGTCTTGCTTCTGCCGCGCGCGCAGGCGATTTCCAAGAGAGACGAGCACCGGCTCGCTCGGCATCGCGCCCGCCGCGATCAAGCCGAACACCGCGTAGTTGATCTCGGTGATGTTCGTGTTGGGGTTGTCCGAGATCTCTCGCGCGCGGCGCTGGAGCCACGCTTCGGCGCGGCGCATCGGGTCGAGCCACCGCGCGTTGGCGCTGCGATCGTACGCGACGCGCCACGTCTGCATCGCTTGCGTCGTCGCCTGCATCGCCCCCGCCACGACGGGAAACCGCGTGTCGTCCGCGCGCACCGAGCCGTCCTCGTTTTGAAACGTGAGCAATTTTCCAGCGACCGCGAGCAGGTCGTCCCGCACTCGCCCGTCGACGAGCACGTCGAACCGCGCGAACGCCGCCCCGCCGAACGCGTTGGACGTCGCTGGCATCCCCGCAGAGTCGCCGACGCCGAGCCCTCGTTGCTGCCGGTGTCCGCCCGGGATGCTCAACATCCCTCGTAGCACCGTCGAGAGCTGAGCCTCGCTCACGTCGTACTGGTGCCCGCGGCCGACGGACATCGCCTCGAGCGTCACGGCCTGCACGTGGCAGCCGTAGCAGTTGTGCCGCTCCTGCCACGCCGTCGCGTCCTGCGCGACGAACGAGAGCCCCCGTTGGGCCGCGCGACGAGCGGCGGGATTTCCCTCGGAGCGGACGATGGTGCGCGCCCCTCGCTGCACGGGAGGCGCGCACTGGATCTCGGGCGCGAGCCTCAGCGACGCCGCCGTGATCGTCTGCGGCCCACTCGAATTCGTGTGCGCGAGCGTCCCCTGCGCGACGAGCGTTGTCGCGCTCGACCTCCCCCCGCTGCTCGCGCCTCCACGGGCGCACGAAGCGAGCGCCAAGAGCGCGATCGTCGGACAAATAGCGGCCTCTCGGCGCGCTCGGCGGAGCGTGCCAATGCGATCGATGGACATGGTGGTGTTCTCCCGGTGGTGGGGGCCTGTGACGGATGACCTCCGTGAAAAGTTGTGAAGCCCGTCACGATTCGACGACCAAGCGCCACGTGTAGAGATCCGCCACCCCGGCGGATCGTTCCGCCCGTCCCCCTCGAGCGACTACATCGAGCCCCACAAAGACAGCGCCACCCCGTCGCGCACGGGCGCGAACGCGAGCCTCGCGTTCATCGCGCCGAGCGGCCGGTGCGCGAGCCACGGAACGAGCACTCCGATCGCGCTTCCGACGGCGATGCCCGTGAACACGTCCGTGAAATAGTGCTTGTCCGCCGCGATGCGCAGGTACGACGCGGTCGCCGCGAGCGTGAGGCCCGTGGCCCACACGATGGGCGCGTAGCGACGCGCGCGCAGGGTCGTGATCGTCCCCGCTGCGCACGCGAGGGACCACGTGAAGGTCGCGTGCCCCGAGAAGAACGAGAGGATCTCGTCGCCCGGCGGCGTGTGCATCGCGACGAACGCTGCGCTGCCGAAGTGATATCGAGGCCGCTCGCGAAGCGCGATGAACTTCACGGTTTGATTGGTGACCATCGCGATCGCCGCGGCCTCGGCGACGAGCAGCGCGTCGATCGGCCACTGATCGATCGAGCGATCGAGCGCCGCCATCAACGCAGGGAGCCCGAGCGCCGCGGCGGGCGCGAGCCCGTACCCGATGATGTCGCTGATGAGCGCCGCGGTCGCAGGCGTGTCCCAACGAAGCCCGCGAAACGCGAGGTCCAGCCCGTTGAGCGCCGAGGTCCCGTTCGCGTTGCGCTCGCACAACCGACACGTGGGCCCCGTCAGCGGCTCCTTGAGGATCTCGGGCACGATCCACCCGACGGCGGCCGCTGCGGTCACAGGAATGTCGATCCGCAAGTCGTACCGCAGCGCGATCCGCGGCGGAGTCCACGCTGCGTTCGTTGGCGTCTGCGCGCGCGGCTCGAGGCTCGTCGCCGCGGGCGCGACGGTGATGTCTCCGTTCGACTGCGCGCGAACGGCGCTCGACGCCAGCGTGACAGTCGCGATCGCGACCATCGAGCGCGCGACGCGCCAGCGGCTCCTACGTGGGTGGCCCATCTTGTTCGAGGGCGATCGTACGGCGAGTCGCGATCAGCGCTCCATGACTTCGAGCGCCGCGCTCCCCCCGTTGTAGCGAAGTCGCTCGACGCGCACGCGGCTCGACACGATCCGCCCGTCGGGGCCGACCGCCGAGTACGTATCGTGGCGGCAACGCAACACCAGCGCTCGGTTGTCGAGGCCCATCGCGCAGCGACGGACGACGTTGTTCGCGCAGCACTGGCTGGCGCCGCCGCGTCGACCGTCGATGCTGACCTCGCCGGCCCAGGCGAAATTCAGGTCGTGATCGCTCATGCGAAGCACCGTGACGTACTCGCTCCCGTCCTGCGCGCGGACGCGGACGATCGCCTCGGGTCGACCGTCGCCGTCGAGGTCCGCGGAGAACGCTTCTTGTCCGACGCCCTCGAACGAGTGAGCCACGGACGGCGCAAACTGAAACACGAGCTCGGGCCTTCGGCCGCTGGTCCGAACGAGCGCGTAGTGCGCCGCGGCGTGCCCCGACATGGCGATCGTCGGCGACATGTTGCGATCGTGCCGCGAGAACTGAACCAGCAACAGGTCGTACGACCCCGGGACGCGCCAGGCGTTGTCGTAGACCACGCGCGTCCCGTCGCGCTCGAAGAAGCCCGAGACCTCGTCGACCGTGCGGCGACGGGCGCGCGGAGCGAGGACGCGCATGGCCTCGGCGTCGGTGAGCTCGGCGTGCTCGAGGGGCGCCAACGGTTGATCGCCGGGCGGATCGACGAGCACCGCGCTCACGATCGTCGAGACGCCCTCGGGCGTGCACGCGTCCGACCGCAGCAAGAGGGCGATCTTGTCGGTCCCCGGGAGCTCTCTCGCGTCCGCCACACGATTGTACGGAACGAACAGCGACCGCCCCGTGCGCGCCTCGACGACGCTCACCGCGGGGGCGTCGACCGCGGCGCCGCTGCGGCCCGAGCGCGACAATTGAATTCGTGTGCTTCGCTCGTCCGCCGCGGGCGCGAGCCGCACGACGCCCACGTCGCCGACCGTGAAATCGCGCGCCGCGTACGGCGCGTTGACGCAGCGAGCGCCGCCGGACGCTGGGTTGACCTCCGTCGCAGGGAGCACGGACCCTCCGCCGCCGAGCCGCGTGCGCGCGTCGGCGATCGAGCGAACGACGCGCGCGTCGATCTCGCGAAAGATCGCGGGGTCTCTCGAGGTGCGCAGCCGGTCCTCGTCGACGTTCGTGGTGAGCGTGATCCGCGTGCGCTCTCCGCGCGCGTTGACCGTCACGAGCGCGGCGTGCGCGAAGCCGCCCACGGCGGACGGGGTTCGCTCGACGTACGTCACGGCCTGCGCGTTCGCGTCGTACCCGACGATCTCTTCGCGCGCGCCCGACGCGGGAAACACCTGGATCATCGCCGACGCATCTCGCGCAGCTCCCGCGTCCGTCCGCGCCGCGGGCACCGTCGATGGCGCCCCGCCGAAGCCGCCCCCCGACCCCGAAGCGCCGCCGCCGAACCCCCCCGTCACGGGTCGGCTCTGGCCGATGGCCGCGTGCGCCCCGAAGAGCGAGACCAGCATCGCGGTGAAGGCAGCGCCCCCAGCGCGGCGCAACGGATTTCGTGTGCGGTTCATGGGTCGAGCATCCTCTCTCTGTTCGCGCGATCGTGTTCTCTCGGGGCGTCGCGTTCAAGCCTCGTTGCGCAGGCGGCCCGTGTGGTAGACGATTCTTCGCATGACCCCGCGCGAACGAGTGCGCTCGCTGGTGCTGCGTGCGCTGCAAGACGAGCGAATCACGCGAGCGATCGCCCACCCCAAAGTGACGCGAGCCGCGATGGCGGCGGTGGCAGTGCAAGCGCGCATCGACGGCCTCGAAGCCGCTATGACGCGCGCGGTGGCCCACGCATTCAACCTCCCCACGCGCGAAGAGACGCTGGCCCTCCGACGCAAGATCCAGCGCCTCGAAGCCGAGCTCGCCACGCGCGAAGCAGAGACCCACGATCCATGAACGCCGCACGACGCACAGCTCCCCTCCGCGCATCGTCGCTTCACGCTTGGATTTCGCTCGCCGCCTGCGCGGCCCTCTCGACCGCGACGCTCGCGAGCGCGTGCAACAACGGGTCGAACAACGGCTCGTCCGGCAACGGCTCGTCCGGCAACGAGAGCCGCGCCGACGCGTCGACCGCCCAAGCGACAACCAACACTTCGGTCAGCGCTGACGCAGGCGCGAGCGCCGCGGCCTCGAGCGACGGCGGGACCGAGTTCAGACCGCTCACGGGCGCGCAGTCCGAAGAGTTTCGACGGCTGTTCGCCGAGGCCTCCGAGGCGTACGGGCGCCGCGACTTCACCGCCGCGGCGCGGTCGTTTCGCGCCCTCTACGATCACGCCCCGTCGAGCGCGATGGCGTACAACCTCGCGCGCGTCTACGAGCGCATGGGCGAGACCGCCGACGCGATCCAGTATTTTCAGCGCGTGTTGCAGGGGCAACCGCCGCCCTCGGACGCGCAACGGCGCGACGTCGAGGGGCGCATCGCCAGGCTTCGCGCGTACGAAGAGCGCCGCGCGGCCGGGATCGCCGCCGCCCCCGCGAGCCAGAGCGAGCTCAACCAAGAGGGCGTCACGTGGTTTCAGCGCGGGGTGCGGTTCTTTCAAGCCAACCGCTTCGATCAGGCGCTGCAGTGCTTCGAAAACGCCGCGCGCTACCTGCAATCACCCGAGCTCGACTTCAACCTCGGGATGACCTACGAGCGGCTCCGGCAGTACCAACGCGCCGTCGAGTACCTGCGCCAGTACCTCGAGACCCGCCGAGGGACGCCCGAAGAAGAGCCCCTCTCGCGACGCATCCGCGACCTCGAGTCACGCTGACGGTCGCGCGTCGCTCGCGCGCGCCTCGCTCGCTCGCTCCTCGGCGACGAGCAGCCCCTCGCGATCGAAGCGCAGCTTGCTTCCTCGCCAAGCGACCTCGCGCAGGCGCAGCGCAGACGCCCACGAAAACGCGAGCATGACGTCCCCCATCCACGGGTCGATCAGCGTCGCGCGCCACGACCACGGCAGCCGCGAGGCGCGTCGGGCCGCGACGGCCGTCGTGAGTCGGACACACACAATCAAGATCAGCAGCGCGAGCCCCACGCGCGGCGCGACGAGCGCCAACGCCACCGACGCGAGCGCTTGCAACGGCGCCGCGAAGAAGAGCATCGGGTACGACGCGAGGAGCATGGGGCGCTGCGCGCGAACGACGAGCAACCAACGCGCGTATCGATCGCGCGTCGCCGCCATCGTGCGGCCCTCGGCCGAAGAGAGCGCGCCGAGGACCTCGGCCCCGACGCGCATGCGCGCGTGACGGAGCCGTCGAGAGAGCTCGACGTCCTCGCCGAGGTGCCTCTGCAACGCGACGAACCCGCCCACGGACGCGAGGGCGTCGGAGCGGACCGCGAAGAGCTTCCCCACCATGCCCGCGGGGTCGAGGCGCGAGAGGATCGCGAACGCGTGGAGTCCGCCGGACAAGATGGCCACGGACGCGCGATCGCCGAGCGTGGGACGCGCCCCGCGCTCGGGGACCGGGGACCAGAGCGCCGCGTGCGTCCCCGCGACGAGCGGCTCGACGAGCTTCGCGAGGCTCGCGCCCGTCAGATCCACGTCCGAGTCCACGACGAGCACGATCGAAAACGCCCCGTCGCGCTGGGCCATCGCCTGCGCTCGCGCGAGCTGATCCACCTTGTGGTTCGGCCCCACCGCGCGCGTGACGGCGACGTCGCACTCGATTTCGTGTGTCTCGAGCCACGCCTTGGCCGCGACGCACTCTCTGTACGCCGGGTCCTCTTCGTCGTGCACCGCGAAGACGCAGCGCGCCTTCGCGCGGTCGAACGACGAGAGCGCATCGACGATCGACCTGAGATTTCGCTGGAGATTTGCGTCTCGCCCCGCGCAAGGCCGCAGCACGAGCACCCTCGCGTCGTCCGGCGCGATCGGCGCGAGCGCCGTCCACGGTCGAAGCCTCGCGCCCACCTTCGAGAGCCACGGACGTAGCGCGGGCTCGACGAGCGCCCAGCCCGAAACGATCGCCACGATCGCCGTCCACACGCCGAGCGCGACGCTCGCGACGACGACCGAGGCAGACACCTCAGCGCCCCTCGAACGAGGGCGTCTTTCGCGACGCCGCGGCCGCGAGCCCCTCGCCGAGGTCTCGGCTCGCGTAGCTCTCGGCTTGTCGAAACGCCTCGTGCTCGAGCGCGCGCTGCAACGCGACGCGATCGACGCCGAGCGCTTCTTTGACGCCCGCGACCGCGAGCGGCGCGTTGGCCGCGATCTTCGCGGCGAGCTCCTGCGCCCGCGCGAGCACGCGATCCGCAGCGAGCGCCTCGAGCCCGAGCCCCATCGAGACCGCCTCGCGCCCGTCGAACCTGCGCCCGGTGAACAACAGCTCCGCCGCGCGCTGCGCGCCCGCCCGCCGAGGGAGCAAGTACGTCGACCCCATCCCCGGGTGCAGCCCGAGCTGCACGAAGTTCACCGCGAGCTTCGCGTCCTCGTCGAAGACGCAGAGATCACAGGCGAGCGCGACGCACAGCCCCGCGCCGATGGCCGCCCCGCGCACCGCCGCGATCGTCGGAACCTCGATCTCGGCCACCGACAGATACCGTCGATAGAACCCGAGCATGAAGTCCCGCGCGTGCATGAAGCTCCCCTCGCGCAGCTTCTCGAGCATCGCGAGGTCGCCGCCGCCCGAAAACGCCTCGCCAGCGCCGGTGAGCACCACCGCGCGCACCGCCTTGTCCTTGCGAACGAGCGCCACAGCGTCGAGCAGCGCGTCGCCGAGCGCCGGGGTCATCGCGTTGCGGCGCTTCTCGTCATCGAGCGTGAGCGTCGCGACGTGCTGGTGAATGTCTACGCGGACGCCCGGGTGTTTGTGTTCGTGATGGTCGGTCATGGGTCGTCCGTTGCTTACACCGACATCGCCCGTCGATGCATCGCTGTACGGGATTCGATGCCGCCACACACGGGGCCGTTTCGCGAAGGGCGCGTTCTGCTACACCGCTCGGAGCCGATGCGAGCCGTCGTGATTCACCGCGCAGGAGACTACCGCGCGCTCTCGATCGAGACCGTCCCCGACCCCGAGTGCGGCCCCGATGACGTGGTCGTCGAGACCCGCTACGCAGGCGTGAACTACGCGGACTGCATCGTTCGCATGGGCCTGTATTCGAGCGCTCGCGAGTACGTCGGCTGGCCCATCACCCCGGGCTTCGAAGTGTTCGGAACCATCGCGAAGGTTGGCTCCCGCGTCACAGACCTCCGCGTCGGTCACGAGGTCGTCGCCGTCACGCGCTTCGGCGGCTACGCCACGAAGGTGCGGGTCCCGAGGACACAAGTATTCGAGAGGGTCCCGGGGTTCGACGAAGCATCGAGCGCTGGATTTCCTGCGGTGTTTCTCACGGCCCACTACGCGCTCGCGACGCTCGCGAACGCGCGACGGGGCGAGGCGATCCTCGTTCACTCGTGCGCCGGGGGCGTCGGCGTCGCGCTGGCGCAGCTCGGCCGCGCGATGGGCTGCACCGTCGTCGGCGTCGTCGGCGCGAAGGCCAAGGTCGACACCGCCCTCGAAGCCGGCGCGCACCACGTGATCGTGCGCGACGGTCGCTCGTGGGCGAAGCGCGCGCGCGAGCTCTCGCGAGACGGCTACCGCGTCGTGCTCGACGCCAACGGCGCAGACACGCTGCGAGACAGCTACGAGCTGCTCGCCGCGCCAGGGAGGCTCGTCGTGTACGGCTTCGCGAGCATGCTCCCGCGCGGCGGCGCTGGGCGCCCCAACTGGCTCTCGCTCGCGTGGAAGTACCTGCGAACCCCGCGCTTCGATCCCCTCGAGCTCACCACCAAGAACCGCAGCGTCCTCGCGCTCAACCTGAGCTACCTGTTCGAGCACGAGTCGCTGCTCGAAGAGTCCATGACCGCGCTCTTCGCGCGCGCGCGCGAGGGCAAGCTCCGCCCTCCCCCCGTCACGACGTTCGCGTTCGACCGCGTCGCCGACGCCCATCGCGCGATCGAATCGGGAACCACCGTCGGCAAGCTCGTGCTCGCGATGCCGTGACCCCCTCAGGTCCTCGTGGAGCGCGGACACATAGCGAGAAATCTCTTGGAAATATCCAGAGATTCTCACCCCCTGCGTCGCGCTCCACCGGCGGAGCGCTCGCGGCTCACTGCGCGGCGACGGACGCGCCGGTCCCAGTGGTAACCGAGATCGACGTGAACAACGTTCCGATCGACGCGCGCGTCGCGGTGCCTCGATAGAGGTGGACGCGGCTCGTCGTCGAGCTCGCCGTCGATCGACCGATGATGATGTCCGAGATCCCGAGCCCGTCCGACGTGTACCAGTCGCCCGCGCTGAACGACGAGACGCCAGCGCTGAACCCGCTGAAGCTCACGGCTCCGGTCACGGTCGAGCCGGTGGCGCTTCCGAAGTAGAGAATCGCGCTCGTGCTGCTGGCTCCGCCGCCGACGAGGATGTCGCCATACCCGTCACGGTCGACGTCGCCCGCGAAGGACACCGTGAAGCCCGCTTGAGGAATGCCCGAGCCCGTGAGCGTGGCCGACGCAGCGCTCACGACGCCCGTAGCGTTTCCGTGAAACACCGAGACCGACGCGGTCGTGTACTCGCCGACGACCAGGTCCGAGTATCCGTCGCCGTTGACGTCTCCCGCGCAATCGACGCTGCGACCGAAGCCCGCGCCGCCCGTGAGCGTCTGCGACGGCGTCGCGCCGAGGCCCGCGGCTCCGCCCATGTACAACACGACGTCGTTGGAGCCGCCGTCGATGCCGAACGCGACGTCGCCGAAGCCATCGCCGTTGAGGTCGCACGAGCGCGAGATGCTCACGCCGAAGTTCGCGTTGAGCGACGGGTGCGCGATCGTCACGCTCGGCGTGGTCGCAGGGCCCGTGGCAGACCCGTAGTAGACAAACGCTCGACCCGACGCGGCGCCGACGGCGATGTCCGCATAGCCGTCGCCGTTGACGTCGCCGATCCCGGACACGAAGCGCCCGAACTGAATGTTGCTCGCGGGCGCTGTGATCGTGACCGACGCGGTCGTCGGGTAGCTCGACCCGTTCGCGAAGTACACGTGAACGATCCCGCCCGTGCTCGTCGGCGCGCCAACGATCGCGTCGACGAGGCCGTCGCCGTTCACGTCACCCGCAGAGGCGACCGACGTTCCGAACCCGGTCGAGCCCGACATCACCGTCGCGGGCGAGAGCGTGGACGTCGGAGACGCGCCCGTCCTGTAGTCCGCACGAAGCCCTGGCGGAGAGCCGAGGAGCATGTCCACCACGGAGTCGCCGTTCGGGTTGAGCATCGCGCCGAAGACACCTCGCCCCGTGACCGACGCGGGCGCCGACACGATGAAGTGTCGCGCGGGCGAAGGCCCCCCGCCGCCGCTGCCCGTGACGCGCCAGAAATAGTGCCGCCCGACCGCGAGATCCACCGCGGGCGAGCCGCTCGATGCGCCAGTGACCACGAAGGACGTCTCGAGGATCGTGCACGCGCGGTTGGTGCAGATGTCCACCGTCACGCTCGGCTGCGTCGCAGGACGCACGAACGTAAACAACGGGCGTCGCGCGTTGGTCGTCGCGCCCGCCCACGGAAACACCGGCCGCGGTGGCTCGGGCTCGCACGTGCTCCCGACCAATCGGTAGCCCGGATTGCAGGTGATCTGGCAACGGCCAGCGACGCACGCGGCGGTCGCGAGGGCCGGCGCAGAGCACACCATCCCGCACCCGCCGCAGTGGGTCATGCTCGTGTTGGTGTCCGTCTCGCAGCCGTTCGCGAGGTTCGAATCGCAGTCGCCGAAGCCCGCGTTGCAGCGCGCTCCGCACGCGCCGGCAGCGCACGTCGCCGTGCCGTTTGCAGGGGTCGCGCAGGCATTTCCGCAACGACCGCAGTGCGCGACGTTCGTGAGGAGCGGCACCTCGCACCCGTCGGACCCGAGCATGTTGCAGTCGCCGAAATTCGCGTTGCACGTGAAGCCGCAGCCCGTCGCCGTGCACGTTCGAACCGAGTTCGCGACGGTGGGGCACGGGTTTGCGCAGCGCCCGCAGTGCGACAAATTGCTGCTGAAATCCGCCTCGCAGCCGTTGAGGCTCGAGCCGTCGCAGTTGCCGAAGCCCGAGTTGCACGTAAACGAACACGTGGCTGCGCTGCACGCCGCCGCCGCGTTGGGCGCGGGCGGGCACACGCGGCCGCACACGCCGCAGTGATTGACCTCTGTGCGCGTGTCCGTCTCGCAGCCGTTGGCCGTCATCATGTCGCAGTCGCCGCGGCCCGTCGGGCACGCGATGCCGCACAGCCCGTTGGCGCACGCGGGCGTCGCGCCCATGACGCCGGGGCAGACGTTTCCGCACGTCCCGCAGTGGGTGATGCTCGTGCGCGTGACGGTCTCGCACCCGTTGGTGCTCACGCCGTCGCAGTCGCCGAAGCCCGCGTTGCACATGACCGCGCAGCGGCCCGCGACGCAGGCGGCGACGCCGTTGGTCGCCGCGGGACAGATCGTCCCGCACGTCCCGCAGTTGCGCGGGTCCGTCTGCAAGTCCACGCAGCGACTCGTGCATCGATCGGGCGTCGGAGCGACGCAGCCCGAGCCGCAGCGAAACATCGCGGGCCCGCCGTCGCCGGGCATCATCGTGCAGATCGGTGTTGGCTCGGAGCAGCTCGTCGCGCACGCACCACAATTCATCGTGGTCCCGAGGTCGGTCTCGCATCCGTCCGTCGAATCCCCGTTGCAGTCGCCTCGGTTGGGCATGCACGCGCGGTTGATCACGCACAGCCCCGCGACGCAGCGCGCAGCGCCTGGATCGACGCCCGGGAGGTTCGAACAGTCCCTGAAGCACGCGCCGCAGTTGCGCGGGTCGACCTGCGTGTCCGTGCACGAGGCCCCGCACACCGTTCGACACGCGATGTCCGGAACGACGTCCATCGGCATCGTCCCGCCGTCGCCCTGCACGTCCGCGACGGGAACATCCATCGCGACAACGCCCGTATCCGCCGCGTCCATCGGCCGAACGTCCTGCGCGCCGTCCGGTCGCGCGCCGACATCAGCGCCGTCCCCGGTCGCGTCCCGTCGCTGCACGTCCACCGACTCGGGTCCAACGCACGCCGCAGCAATCGGCGCCAGCGCCGCAAGCACAAGCACGGAATTTCGCATCGATTCGCTACTCCAGAGCCGAACCTCTACAACGACCGACGCCCGCGCGCGAGTTCGCGAAGAGACACACTATGTCCATCCCTCGCAGGTCCCTCGCGACCGCAGCGCCCCCGCTGCGACGAACGCGTCAGCCGACGGCGTTGCTCAACGCGCGCGACAGGTCGTCGACCGCGCCTCGACGCTCGTTGAACTCTTCGCCGAACGCCCGCAAGAAGAGCTGCGCTTCTTCGTAGCGCTCGTCGCCGTAGCGCTCGAGCACGAACTCTTCGCGCATGCGGTTCATCCGCGCGCCGAGGTCGGTCACGGCTCGCACAGCGCCGAGCATCTCGTCGCGCTCCTTGATGCTCGTCCACCCTGGGAGCTGAATCACGCGCCTTCGCACGGCATCGCCGCCACCGGTCATCACCTTCGACGGGATCTCTGCGAGCAAGCGCAAGAGCGGTCGGAGCAAGTCGCACCGTCGCGACGCATCCGCCGCAGCGACGTACGCCCGAAGCGCGCGGCCGGTGCTCTTCCACAGCGGCAACAAGTTGGGGACCGTGTCCGAGCGGCTCCACAACGACACGAGCGCCTGCTCCCACGAGCGCTCGAGGCGGTCTTGCGCGCACTCGAGCAGACGGACGGTTCCCTCTGCGAAGAGCCACGAGACGCGCTCGGCGGCGAGCGCTTCGCTGTCTTCTTGCAGATCCAACGCGAAGAGCCCCGCGAGCGGCGAGGCTCGCCGGAGCGCGCGGAGCACTTGTCGCTCGTCCTCGGGCGCGAGCGCGAAGCCCGGAATGGCTTTGTGCGCGAGCAAGAAGAACACCCAGTCTCCGTCGCGACCGCCCTCGGCCGCAGGGAGTACCTCTTTGAGAACGCGCTTCTTCTTGCGCGGCGAGCCGTCGACCACCGAGGCGCGCTCGGCGTCGAGGTGCGGAATGTTGCGCGTCGCGCCGAGCCAGAAATCAATCGAGCGCAGCGAAAACGCCGGCGCCCAACCGCCCATCAAAGCGTCGTCCCACACGCGCCCGCTCTCGCGACGGCTCGCGCGCAGCACCGAGCGCTCGCGCGCCCCGCCGCTCTCGACCATCCAGCGCGTGACCGCGACCGCCATGTGCCTCGCCGCGAGCCGCAGCACCGCAGGCCGAGGAACGCCGAGGTCCCCCGGGCTTCGCACGACGTCGGCCCTCGAAAATCCGAGCAGCGCGTTGAGCACCGCGAGCGCGTCGCCCTCGTCTGCCGTGAGGTGCGTCGCGATCCCGTCCGCGTCTGCGTAGGGGTCGATGCGAGACGCGGCCTTCGCGCCGCTCGTTCGTGTGTCCGTCACGTGAACCTCATCCTCCGAGCCGCGTCTTGGCGCCGTGCACGGGCCAGCCATTGATCGTGATTCGCCCGTTTTTCATGCGGATTTCGACGGTGTTTGGCGCGGCGAACCGCGGGTCGTCCTCGCGATATCGGTCCGTCAAGAAGTGCAGCCGCTGGTTGTCGCTGCCGATCCAACGGCGCGCGGTCGAGTGTCGCTCGCGCTCGTACCGCCCGTCCACGAGCAGGTCCGTCTGCGCGAGCAGCGCGTCGACGTGAGGGTCGCTCTGCGCGCGGAGCTCTTCGATCGTGAAGCCCGTGTAGACCATCACCGAGAGCCCCGCGGCGCGGACGCGTTCGGCGACCTCGGCCAGCGCTTCGGCCTGCGAAAACGGCTCTCCTCCGAGGAGGCTCACGCCCTCGACGCCGTGCGACCGCTGCGCGATGGCCTCGTCCGCCAAGTCTCTCGCGGTCCTTCGTTCGCGCTCGCGAAACACGAGCATCTCGGGGTTGCAGCAGCCCGCGCAGCGCATGGGGCAGCCCTGCACCCAGAGCGCGTACCGCTCGCCTGGCCCTTCGGCGCCAGTGCGCTCGATCACGAGCGCGACGTTGACGGTGCGCTCGGTCTGCGTGGCTTCGCTTCGCTCATCGGTCATGAAGTTCGATCTCGCGGTCTCGGCGTGCGCCCTGCGATCGGTCCGTCAGCGAGGCGCCTGCATCGCTGGCCCCAACGCGGGCGGGGGTCGCATCGTCGCGGTCTCGCTGAACCGAGTCGCGACGTACATGCCTGCGATGACCGTTCCGATCATGACGCCGCCGATCATGGAGTACCCGAAGGCCTTTCGCCCGCGCTCGCCGAGGACCGAACCAATGAGGATGGGAACGGTCACTGGCAACAGGAAGCTCACCGCCATCAGCGTCGAGCTGCCCCCGCGCAACATCCACCGCATGCTCGACCAGTAAACCGCGTACGCCCCCAGCGCGAACACAGCGACGCCGACGAGCAAGCCCAAGGCCACCTCGCGGTTGACCTCGCGCACCGAGCCCGCCGCGCGCAGCGGCGTTCGACTCACCTCTTGTTTGTCCGCGACGGCGGCGCCCTCATCGGCCTCGTCGCGGGCCTCGCTGTCCTTCGCGCGGGCTTCTCCAGCGTCGGCGGGCTGTTCTGCCTCGGCGACAGAAGGAGCCTCGGTCGTCTCAGCGTTCGCGTTCGACGCCTCCGCTTCGCGGGCGGCGGGACGCGCTGCAGAGCGTTTCTTTGTCGCTTTGGCCACGAGTGCTAGCCGCAGTCTACGGCCAACAGACGTCTCCCGAAACCCATGGCGCGTATCCGGCGTAGCGGGCCCGAGACGTCGCTCGCGACGCGCTCGCAAACAACCGGTCCCCTCCTGCGGCATCGCAATAGGCACGAACTCCTCCAGACCGGCGGAGTCGTCCACGCAATCTCCTGACTGGAGCCCGTTTGCCATCATGCAATGGAAGGTCGAACACATCGTCTCCGCGCCCCGAACCGAGGTCGAACGCGCGCTGTTCGATCCAGCGACGACAGCGATTTTGCCCCGGTTCATGAAGGGCATCGCCAAGGCTCAAGTGTTGTCGCTCGACGCGAACGAGCGTGAGCTCGTGGTTCGCAAGCGCTTCGAGCCCTCGATGAAGCTCCCGGCGTTTGCCAAGGGAATCGACCCCGAAATGACCCAGTGGGTCGAGACCGTAAAGTGGTCTCGCAGCGCGCACGAAGCGACGTTCGCCATCGACGCCAACGTCCCCGCGGAGTGGAAGAAGTACTTCTCTGCGAGCGGCCGCTACCGACTCGAAGCGCGCGGCAACGAGACGCTGCGCGTGATCGAGGGAGAGCTCATCGTGCGCGTTCCGCTCGTCGGCCCGATCGCCGAGCGGTACATCGTGGGCGTCCTGCGCGAGTGGTTCGCAGGCGAAGCGCAGGCGCTCGAAGCGTGCGCCACCTCGCGCGTCGCCGCGTAGTTCGCCGCAGGAGCGCTGGGGGAAGCGCACGAAAGCAACACTTCGCAACCGAATCTTCTTGTTTCGAGCGAAGAAAACTGCATCGACAATGAACTTCGCTGGGGGGTCGCCGCATCTGCTCGTACAGGCCGATTCGACGGCAGAGCGTGCGAGGTGCAGCGATGCAAGTGCAGAAGCGACAAGTGACGGGGATGTTTGCGGGTGATCGTCGGGCGCTCTCGAGCGCTCTCGCGCCGTTGGCGCTCGTCGCGTCCGCGTGCGCAACGACCGAGGTCACGAGCGCTCCGCGCGAAGACACGCGCTCGCTCGCGTACGACGAGTCGAGCGCGGCTTCGAACCCCGTGCGCACCGCCCTCGATTGCACGGTGCGCGAAGACGCTCCGCTCGTGGCGCGTTGCGCGCAGTGCCCCGCCGAGCCGACGCCGCAAGCCGTGGCGCGCGGGTTCTCTGCGGCGGCGTCGAGCGTGAGCGCGTGCGTTCCCGAGCTCGACCGCGGCGCGTCGCTCCGTGTGCGCGGCGAGTTCGCGAGCGCGGGCGTGGCCCTCCGTTTCGACCTTCGCGGACCGAGGCTCGGCGCGGGCGCGGCGCGCTGCCTCGAACGAGCGCTCTGCACCGTGCGCGTCCCGACGTTTCGAACGCCGAGCGCCTTCGTTCGCTACGAGTTCGGCGCGCGCGAGGTGTCCCAGTGAGCGGCGCGCGACGACGCACGATCACGCTCGCGACGGCCCTGTCGCTCGCGGCGCTGCCCGCGCTCGGACAGGCGCAATCCACGCGACCCGCGCCCGCTTCGCCGCCCGCTCAGGTCGCGCAACCCGCGCGCGACGGCGTTCGACTCCGCGGAGGCATCGCCCTCGTCGCCGGTCCGTACCTCCCGTACGGCACGACGAACCTTCAATCCACCGGCGGCGCGGCGGGGCTCGCGGTTCGCTTCGGCGCGCAGTTCAACCACTACGTCGGGCTCTACGTTCACAGCCAGAACCTCGGCGGCGCGATCGGCGCGCAGTCCACGAGCGGAACGGTCTCGGGCGCCGTGATGTTTCACAGTCAAAACGCGCTGCTCGCGTCGATCACCATCGCGCACACCGTCGAGATGGGCGCGGGCCCGAGCCTCGACGTGCTCGCCTTCGGCAACTGCGACAGCGCCTCGCTCTCGTGCGCGTCCGGGATCAACACTGGCCTCGGCGCCCACGCCCGCTTCGCCCTCCTGCTCGGCGGATGGAACCCATCGGGCCCGCGTCGCTTCGGCATGAGCATCAGCGCGGACCTGCACCCGATCAAGTACGTCGGTCAGGACGGCGGCCTGCTCGCGACCGTCTTCGGCCTCGGCCTCGATTGGTTTTGAGCTCGCGATTCGCCAGCAAAAATCCAGGCAATATCGCGATACAACTCAACCAGGCGGGCACTCGAACGTGAAGCGCACCATCGCGCCCGGGTCGCGCTGCACGCGATCGCACGTCACGGGGCAGAGACGAACGATGTCGCCCATCGCGCCAGCGTCGCTCACCACGCCGCGGACCGCATAGAACCCGTCGCCGCACTCGGCCTCGTCGCGCACCGGGCGCGTGGTGGTCGACGATCCATCGGAGAGCGAGACGGTGAGGCGCGCGTAGGACAGATCCGGGACGCGCCCGTCGGTCAACATCGGGACGCCGAACTCGCACGGGACGCGCGTGCTCGCGATCGCCTGCGCGGCCACCGCGTCGAACAACCGCGAATACTCCGCGAAATTGCAGAGCGGAAACCGATAGCCGCCCGTCTCCCGCGCGAGCTCTTGCAGCTCCGGCGCGGGAAAAGCGCGAAACCCCGAGCACATCGTCGTCACGAGCGGCGCCGACGGAGGCCACGGCGTCGAGCTCGGCATGTTGTTTCCGAGCCCCGCGACCGCGTGCACCGTGTAGCGCCGGTTGGTCATCGTGCCGAAGTACGGAACGAGATCCGCCGCGCTCATTCCCATATAGAACTGCGCCCGCGTCCCGTGCAGGGACATCGTCGGCTCGAGCCTGTCGTCGTCCGTGAAGTCCACGATGGCCTTCAGCGAGTCCGTTCGAAGGTGCGGGAGCGCGCGACGCAGGTAGCCCGGCAGACGAATCAGCAGCTCGGTCGTCCCGATCCCCTCGGACACGAAGCGATAGCGCGGGTTCGTCGCGGGGCCCATCACGTCGCCGCCCACCACCACGACGCGGTAGTCCACCATCGCGTCCTCGAGCGCGCGAATCAAATTCGGAACGAGCGTCGCGTTGATCGCCATCCTCGGCGGATTGAAGCTCCCCGTCGAGTCCACCACCGCGATCACGTCGAGCGGCCGTCGCACGATCCGCGACATCGCTCCGATCGACGCGCACGAGCTGTCCGGCGGCGGACCGCTCTCGACCATCGGCGCATCGCGAACGCCCGAGTCCATCACGGACGCGTCCGTCGTCGCCCCGTCCATCCCCGTCGTTCCGTCGACGCTCGGGACGTCCGCGCGAACGCCGGTGTCCGCCGGCCCCTCGGGCGTCGAGCACGCCGCGAGGCCGATGGTGGCACACAGAATCAAGTGTACGGTCGTGCCCGTGGAGGTCGACGCGCGGGCGAGCGCGAAAGATCGAAGCGAGTCGTTCATGCGTAGCTCGGGCGATGTGCGGGTCGATCGACGGACAGCGTAAAGGGTTCGACGCGATCGTACACCGCGATGGGCGCGCTCGTGGCGCTCGAGTCGGCCATCAAAACGCGAGCCGCGCGCTGAGCGAACCGGGGCCCGCGCCGACGCGAAACTCCGGCGCCCGCGTGAAGCGATCGGTCGGCGGCGCCACGGCGAAGAACGAGATCGACGCGATCGCCAGGCCCACACCCACGAAGCCGCTGATCCCCGTGACCCAGAGCCACGTCGATTCGTTCGTCGATTGCTGCGAAATCTGCATCTGCCGATCGATGATCGCCCGCGAGTTCGGGCACGCCGTGCGGGCGCACTGCGCGAGGTCCATCTCGAGCTGGGTGTACTCCGCGTCGAACGTCCGATTGCGAACCAGCAGGACGATCGCCGCGACGCCCGTCGTCGCGAGCAGCGTAAACCCAGGGATCGCCGTGCCCACCCACAGCCGTCGCAGCAGCTGTGCGTGCTGATCGTACGCGAGTCGATAGGCCGCCGTCGGTCGCAGCAGCACATCGACGCTCAGCGACTCGCCTGCCGTCACGCTCACGTCGCGCTCGGACGGAATGAACCCCGGCAGCTCGACGCGCAGCCGATGCGTCCCCGGCGGGAGCGCATACGATCCGTCCATCGGGATCCGCCTCCGCGCGATCGTCGCGAATCCGCCGCGCTCGTTCGTGCGCACGACGAGCCGCCCCGCGACCGAGTCCGGGATCTCGTCGAGCCACGCGAGCTGCGCGCGCACCGTCGCGCCTCCCTCGACCGCGTCGACCACCGTCTCGTAGCTGTTGTACCCGTCCGCCGTGACGCGCACCGTGTGCCGTCCCTCGTCCACCACGAGCGCGCTCTCGATCGGCGTTCGCCCGAGCTCGCGCCCGTCGACCATGATCCGCGCCCCGCGCACGTTGCACTCGACCATGATCCCCGACTGCGTCCGCGTGAGCGGCTCGGAGATCGTTCGCGCTTCACCGCCCGCGATCGTGACGCGCTGCTCGCGCGCGACGAACCGCGGCGCCCGCAGCGTCACGCGACGATCGCCCGCGGACACGCGAACGCCCGCGCGCGCTTGCTCGGCCGTGTACGCGCGACCGTCTACGTTGACCTCGAGCCCCGGCGCGTCGAGCGCCACGATGATGCGCCCGATGCGCGACTCGATGCGCGCCGCAGCCGCGTCGAGCTCGCTCGCCCTTCGACCGACGGACGCCGCGGGCGCCCTCGCGCGATACTGCGCGAGCGCCTCGGCGGCCTCGACGTAGTGGCTGGCGTTCTCGTGGGCCGCCGCGAGGTTGAACAAGATCTCGACGTTGCCCGAGAGCGCGTACGCCGCGTCGAACTCAGCCACGGCCCCCGCCCAGTCGCCCTCGCGCGCGAGCTGCACGCCTCGGTCGAAGCGCTGCGCCGCCTGCTGCTCGTTCGCAGAGAGCGCGGGCTGACTCGGCCCTCGCCGTTGCGCGAGCGCGCTGCGAGGGACGAGCGCCGCCGCGAGCACCAGGACCGCTGCGCTCTTCGAATACACACCCATTGAATCAATTGCTCCTGACACGCTCGCGCCTCAGCGCGGCCTCGACTGCAGCAGAGGATTGACGCCGATCACGCGCAAGCGACCGTTGTCGTTGTGAATGCTGTTGTTGCGGGGTCGCCCCGAGGGCCTCGCCGCGGACGGCCCGCTCGCGACGCCTGCGTCCTGCGGCGTCTGCGCCACCGAAGCGGGGTCGCGCACGAGCTGCTGCGCGATCGCGCGAGGCCCGGTCACGACGAAGCTCGCCTCTTGGTAGTCGAGATACCCCGCGGCGCGCACGCGCAGGCTGTGAGCTCGCCCGTCGATGGGCAAATCGATCCGCGTGGCTCCGTGCCCGATCACGCGATCGTCGAGGAGGATCTCTGCCTCCATCGGCGAGAACGCGAACATGATCGTCGCGCTCGTCGCGGTGGGCGCGGTCGTCGTGGGCGCCGGACGCGTCGAGGGCCGCTCGTTCGCGGGTCCCGCAGGAGCCCCTCCGCTCTTCGAGCGCGCGACGAGCCCCACCCCGAGCGCGGCGACCACCGCGGCCACGGCGGCGACGAGCGCGACCGGCGGCCCCTGCGTCGGCCGCGCTGGCTCGATCCGCGCGGACGGCAGCGGCACTTCGTGCGGAGCCTCCGTCGACGCGAGCTCGCTCTTGGCGACCGGCTTCGATTGTGTGGGCTTGTTTTCGACTGTCCCTGTGACCTCTGGCAGCTTCGAGGACGACGGCGCAGCGCTCGTCGGCGCGATGGTCGCGTCGAGCTCGAGGGAGGATCGAGAGGGCGTCCCGCCCGACGCGGTGACGTTGGCGTTGCCGTGGTTCGGCGAGGCGGCGCTCGCGTCCGCGGTGACCGCGAGCGCCACGGGGACGCTCGGGCCCCGAGGCTCTCGCGAAGCGGACGCTCCAGCGTCGCCCACAAACGGGTCGAGCGCTGCGCAGAGGGCCTCCATCGACTCGAAGCGCGCCTTCGGGTCTCGCGAGAGCGCGCGCTCGACGACCTTCGCGAGCGCCTCGGGCAGCTCGGGACGAAGGGCCACGAGCGATTCGGGATCCGCGGTGACCTTCGCGATGATGAGCCCGTTGTACGTCTCGGCCACGTGCGGCGGGCGCCCCGCGAGCGCTTCGTAGAGCATCGCGGCGAACGCGTACTGATCCGCGGCTTGGGTGACGTCCTTGGCGCCGCCCGCTTGCTCGGGGGCCATGTAGAGCGGCGTCCCCATCGAGGCCTGCGTGCTCGTGAGGCGAACGTCGGGATCGAGGGTGTTCTTGGCGATCCCGAAGTCGAGCACCTTCGGGACGAGCGAGCGTTCACCAGGCAATTTCGCGACGAACACGTTGTCCGGCTTGACGTCGCGGTGGATGAAGCCTTTTGTGTGCGCATAATCGAGCGCGCGCCCCACGGGCAAAAGCAGCGCGAGCAACGGGCCGACGGGCGCGGGAGAGTTGCGCTCGAGCCAATTCGTGAGCGGCTCGCCCTCGAGGTACTCCATCACCAGAAAGGGCTTGGCGCCGTCGACGCCGAAGTCCGTGACCTCGACGATGTTCTTGTGACGCACTTCGTTGGCGGTGCGCGCTTCCTGCAGAAACCGCTGGACGATCGACGGAACCGTCGAGACCTCGGGCCGCAACAGCTTCACCGCGACGCGCTTCTTGATGGTCCGATGCACGGCCTCGTAGACCGCGCCCATCCCGCCCTGGCCGAGCACGCGAACGATCTCGTAGCGGTCGGCCAACACGGTTCCCGGCGCTACGCCAGGGACGCCGATCGGTTCGGCTCCGCCCTCGCTGTCTGACTCCACGTCGACGATGGTAGCAAAAGCGCTAGCGCTGCGGACGGAGCCGAGCCAAAGCCCTCCAAGAGTCTCTAAACAACCGACGAGCGCTTACGGACGAGCGAGGTCGCGCGAGGGCGCTGCGCTCGTCGCGTCGCTCGACGGGCTCACCGACGCGTGCATCCAGGGAACCATCGTTTGCAAGAGCCCCTCTGCGTCTTCGAGGTACGGGCTGTGTCCGACGCCCTCGGGCTCGATCACGGTCGCGCCGCGCAAGTGCGTCGCGAAGAACTCGCGACAGCCCGCGGGAAACACCCGGTCACCCTTCGGCCACACGAGCAGCGTCGGCGCGCGAACGGATCGAACCTCGTGCGCTGAAAACTGGTGCTCGGCGCGGGTCGACGAGAGCAGCGAGCGCACCGAAGGCGCCGCGAATTTCTGCTGCGTCCCCCACGCGAGCATCGAGCGCGGCCACGGCGGACGCACGAACACGCGGTCGACGAAGTCCTTCGCGCTCTGGCGCGAGTCGATCGCGACGCTCTTTCGAAACGTCTCGAACTGGCGCTCGCTCATCGGCGCGCCCGCGGGCGAGACCAACACGAGCCCTCGCACGCGCTCGCCGCGCGCCATCGTGAACCGCAGCGCCGCGGCGCCGCCGAGCGAGTTGCCGAACACCACGCACTCGCCGGGCGCGATCGCGTCGAGCGCTTGAATCATGCCGCGCTCGAGCGACTCGGGCGTGAGCCCGTCCGCAGGGACCTCGCTGTCGCCGTGCCCCGGAAGATCCAGCGCGATCACCGCGCGCGCGTGCTTTCGCAGCGGCTCGAGCAGCGGGCTCAAGTGAACCGCGGCGCTGCTGAGCCCGTGCAAGAGAACGATCGTCGGCAACGGTCCGCGGCCGGGCGCCGCGAGCGCGTGCACCGTCCCCCCATCGGTCTCGACGTGCACGCTCTTGAACCCGCGCGCTTTCAGCGGAAGAAACAAGAGTCGCTCAGGGGGAAGCAGTGCTGCCACGAGCGGGAACACTGGACGGACCTTGCGCGTTGGTCAAAGTCGTGACATTGACCAACGTCAGTCACCGACTAACGTCAGTAACTCTCCTACCCTTCACCTTTCTCCCTACGCAGGTGCGCGCATGGCCAGTCGATTGATGCAGTGGCTCCACGGAGAGCACGGACCGAAGCACGGCGTAGATCCCGGCGAGTTCGACGCGCGCGCGGTGGACGACACGCTCCGCAAGGTCGATCCGTTCTTCGTCGAAAACGACCGTCGCGGGTATTTTCGCTGCTCGTACGAGGGGTTCGAGAACATCCCCGACGAGCCCGTCATGATCGTGATGAACCACTCGGGCGGCACGACCATCCCGGACGTGTGGGGCTTTCTCGTGCGCTGGTACCGGACGTTCGGAAGCTCGCGGCCGATCCACGCGATGGCGCACGACATGATCTTCTCGCTCGACAAAGTTGGCGAGTTCTTCGCGCGACGGGGCGTCCTTCGCGCGACGCGCAGCTCGTGCCTCCGCGCGCTCAACGGCTACAAGCGCGACGTGCTCGTGTTGCCGGGCGGAGACCGCGAGGTGTGGCGCCCGTACAGCAAGCGTTTCGAGTGCGATTTTGCTGGTCGAACTGGCTACGTGCGCATGGCCATGGAGGCGGGCGTACGGATCGTTCCCGTGGCGCACGCGGGCGCGCACGAGACGCTGATGGTGCTCAGCGACGGCCACTCGTTCGCGCGCAAGATCGGCCTGCAGCGCATCGCGCGAGCAGAGATCTTCCCCGTGCACTTGTCGCTTCCGTGGGGGCTCGCGGTGGGTCCGTGGCCGCACATCCCCGTGCCCGCGGCGCTTCGCTATCGCGTGGGCGAGCCGATCGAGACGCGCTGGGACGGCTTCGGCTCCGTCGGCGAAGAGCGCAACGACGCCTCCGAGCGCGCGTGGGTCAACGAGGTCGACATCCGCGTGCGCGCGAGCATCCAGCGCGGGCTCGACAAGTTCGCCGAGCGCGCCAACGAGAGCGCTGGGCCCGCGACGACCGCGTCCGGCGAGCAGCGGGCTCCGGCGCCCAACGCTGACGCAAACGCGAGCGCACCGACGACCGCGCGCGCTTGAGAGCGTACCGAGGGCGCACTTTCATGACGCCCACGCGCGAGTCGCGGTACCGTAGGGTCTATGCGCGTTCGCTTCGTATGCTTCGCACTCGCGCTCGCGGCGTGCGGCCCTGATCGCACGATGATCCTCGTCCCGACGGACTCGGGCGTGATGGACGTCGCGCAAGACAGCCCGGCGCCGCCCGCGGACGGCGGCCGCTGCACGCGCCAAGAAGACTGCAACGACAACATCGCGTGCACCGAAGAGACGTGCGTCGTCGGCGGCGTGTGCGAGCGCATCGCCAACGACCGCATGTGCCCGATGGGGCAGCGCTGCTTCCTCGGTCGCGGCTGCGCGTCGGGAAGCTCGTGCACGCGCAACGAAGACTGCGACGACCGCGTCGCGTGCACGCGCGACGTGTGCGGCGCCGGCGGGGTCTGTCAGAACATCCGCGACGACTCGCGCTGCCCCGCGGGCGATCGCTGCTCGTACACGCTCAACTGCGTCGCGCCCGGCCGCTGCGGAACGGACCCCGACTGCGACGACGGCCGCTTCTGCAACGGCCCCGAGCGCTGCACCGGCGGCATGTGCGGCGCAGGCACCGCGCCCAACTGCGCGGACTCGGACATGTGCACCGCAGACTTGTGTAACGAAGCGATGCGGATGTGCGAGCACGTCACGCGCAACCCGTGTGGGGGCGTGGTATCGCCGGGCACCTATACGCTCGCGCCCGCGCCCTCGTACACGTGCGGCGCGGGCTCGCTGAACGTGTCGCAGGTCATGCTCGAGTCGAGCGCGTCGGGAGTCGTCGTGAGGGGCTTTCCAGTCGAGCTTCGCGGATCACCGCCGACCGATGGACAATTTACGGCGCGCGGAGAGACTTCGATCGGAGGGTGTCAGTGGGTCTTCGCGTTGAGCGGAACCTTCCTCATGGCCAGTGAGTTTCGCGGCACTTGGACGGTCATGTTCAACTTCTGCGACGCGAGCCGAATGTGCTTCAGTCAATTTCGCGAAGTCACTGGAACGAGAATGTAGGAGGCGACCGTGCGGACCCAATCAACCATCTGCCTTTCCTTCGCGTTGCTAGTGCTCGCCGCGTGCGGCTCTCCTCGTCCGCTCGCGCCCATGGACAGCGGCGTCGACGCGAGCCGTGGGTGTTCACGCAACGAAGACTGCAACGACAACACGCCGTGCACGCGCGACCTGTGCCTCGTCGGTGGCGTCTGCGAGAACACCGCGGACAACTCCATGTGTCCGATGGGGCAGACCTGCGTCGCCGGCCGCGGGTGCACCTCGGGTTCGACACGAACATGTATGTCCGCGAGCGAGTGCGACGACCGCATTCCGTGCACGCGCGACACGTGCCTCGTCGACGGAACGTGCCGCAATCAGCCAGACGACACGATGTGCATGATGGGTCAGCGCTGCGACGCCATGCGCGGCTGCGGGGCGACGTCGGGTCGCTGCACGATGAACTCCGAGTGCAACGACATGATCGACTGCACCGAGGACACGTGCACCGTGGCGGGCACGTGCGAGCACGTCCCTCAAAACAGTCGCTGCACGGGCGGACGCACCTGCAACGCGATGATGGGCTGCATCGTCGCGTCGGCCTGCCGCAACAACGCCGAGTGCGACGATCGCGTCTACTGCAACGGCGAAGAGCGCTGCAACACCGAGCTGGCGTGCATCGCGGGCACGCCCGTCAACTGCGCGGACATGGACCCGTGCACGATCGACGCGTGCAACGAGACGATGCGCACGTGCACGCACACCCCAGACATGGCGTGCATGGGCTCAGCGATTCGAGGCATCTACGACATCATGCCGTCGACGATGTACCGGTGCGAAGACGCCTTTGGTCTCGGCATGACGCTGGTCGACTACAACATCCGGTTCTTCGAATTCAACACGGCGAGCGGAAACCTCGTCGTTCAAGGCGCACCGGCCATCATGATGGGGCCCGCGCCGGCGATGGGATCCATGGCGTTCGACGTGCGTGGCGCGATCACTGGAAGCTGCAACGAAACCTTCCGTCTCGTGGGCACCTTCACGGATGCGATGCGAACGACGTTCAACGGCACGTTCACGGTGACGTTCACACCAGCGGGCACATGCAGCGCGCTCTCTACGTGCCGCGATCAGTCCGTGATGGTTCGGGGCACGAGACGTCCGTAGCCCGGACACAAACGCAAAGTGAGAAACTTCACGCTGGAGTGCGAAGCCGCACACTAGCTGTGGTGCTCATGGGTCGACACTACAGGCCGACAACATCGAGAAACGCCCCACCACGACGGGTGACTCGAGCGCGTCGCGCGACATCGACTGAGTCCGCCGCACCGAAGCGGAAGTGCAGCTCCATTCCTGACGGCATCAGATCGGTGTTGCTTCGAGCAAATGCGAAATCGAAGTAGCCATCCCCATCGATGTCTCCGAGCGTCTTCGTCGCTCGCGTAAACGTCCCGGTCAACGCAGCGACGGTCGGAACTTCGCCCAACTCGATGCCCGTTGCGTACGAGAAACTCGGCGCGGTCAATAGACGTGTCGTTGGCGACAGCGAGATAGTTCCGTGCCAATCAACGAGTAGATCAGCGCGCCCGTCAGCGTCGATGTCTCCACCGACATTCAGGCCAAGTCGATGCATCCCGCCACCGACGTTACTCTCGATCGCAAGCAATTCAGTCGCCACGAGCCCAGCGGAGCCGCCGCGAAGCACGAGTCCTCGCGTTGGTGCGCTCATTCGGCCTTCGGTCACTGCGACGTCATTGAATCCGTCCGCGTCGACATCGCCCGCACACACGAGGAGGACGATCGAAGTCGTCATCGCTGAACCCGTGACGCTCCGGGGAGATTCCGAAATCAACGTGACCGGATCGCCGCGGTGCACATTGATCGACCAAGGCCCCGCTCCCCCTGTTCTCGAGGCGCTGAACAACAGGTCGTGCAAGCCATCACCATCGATATCGCACCCAGCGACTTGCGACATGATCTCATCCGCAAGTGCGGCGAATGTTCGTGCCGGCCGTGAGCTCACTCCCGCTGAGCTTCCGGCGAACACATGCAGCCGGTTCGCTCCAACGCTCAACGGAGTCCCCGGCGCCTGCACCGCAACATCCGCGTACCCATCGCCGTTCAGATCCCCGAGCGCATCGACGATCATCCCGAACGCGCCCGCTCGACTCTCGGGCGACTCGATCTCGCTGACCTGCATCAACGGCAGCGCACCGCCAGCAAACACGCGGACGACGCCCCGTCCGCTCGCGGCGGCGCCGTCTCCGACGAGCAGGTCCGCGATCCCGTCTCCGGTCACGTCCGCGACCGCAATCGAACGCAGCCCGTTGCCGATTGCAATTCGCTGATCGAAGGCTGTCGGCGCTCCCCCAACGCGCCCGACATAGATCTCGACGAATCGCTCTTCGCTCGAACCGCCGTCACCATCGGATCGCATCAACGAACCGCGCACGATCACGTCCGCGATGCCGTCACCAGTCACATCTGGATACGTCCATGCGGGAGAGTCCGACGCCGATCCCCGACCGCTAGACCAGAAGAACCACACCGGCGACCGACGTTGCCCTTCGACACCCGACCGCTTCCCCGCCAAGCGCCAGAACCACCCTCCACGCGCGAGCGGCCTCGATAGCCGCAGCTGCCCTCCGTCACCCTCTTCGCGAATGCAACTCGTCCGCATGGCTCGATCGCGACACAACTCGACGACCGCGCCCGTCGCTGCGCCCCGCAACTCCCAGCGCAGCAGCGGGCGATCCGTGCTCATGACGCTCGAGCTGAGCGGCGCGATCAGGCGCGGCGCGTCGATGCTCGACGGGTCAACGGGTTGGACATCCGCCACATCCACCCCATTGTCCGCGATCACGTCGCTGTCCGCGCCGACGTCCCCAGCGCTCGCGTCGCTCGCTGCATCGCGCCGTGGGCCCGCTTCGATCGTGCCCCCGTCGGATCGACACGGAATCCCCGGCGCGACTTCGTCCGTGCAGAGCGGCAAACACGCGCCCGACCCGGGATCGAAATCCTCGTTCGCCATGCACACGACGGGGCGTCTGCACCCTTCGGCGCCCATGCTCGCGCTGATCGCCAACGCCACAACCAGCCCCCATCGTGCCCTCACCACCACGCTCGTCGTCTCCATCGCCGCTCTCCGATCGCTACTGCATTCGTCTCGCACGCGCCACGCTCGGCGGCGCGCGGCGGCTGTATCGCTGCAGCGGACGAAACGTTGCTTCGCGCGACAAGCGATCGCCTCGTCCGTCCCTTTCGGCGATGCACTCACCCCGACCCTCGCAGAGAAATCCACGACGATTTCCAGCATCGCCAGAGCCAACAGCGCTGTTGGTCGAAAATTCGGCCTCTTTTGGCCCTCGAACCCCTGCGAGGGTCGCCCTATGTGCTCGGACCGAGTGTTTTTACACACCAACGCACGTCCAACACGATAAAAGGCCCACAATTTCAACGCGAACATTCACCGCGCACGGCAGCCCCCCCCTCTCGCAGCTCACATCATCAGCCGCCGCACGCGAACGAGCCCCGTCGGAGAGCCACCCGTTGCGGTGGTGTTGACGATCGCGATGATGCCGTCGCCGCCATCCGACGCGATGCCGAACGGCGTCCGCGCGCCGAGCGAAATCGGAACGACGCGGTTCATCGTTCGGTTGAAGTGCCACACCTGTTGACCCGCGCCGTTTCGCGTAAAGAGCCACAGTCCTCCCTGCGAGTCGTGAACGACGTTGATCACCGGAGGCAACGCCGTCGGAAGGTTGACGCTCGTTCGCGTGAGCATCGGCGATGCGCCGTCCATCGTCTGGACCGTCATCACCGCCTGCCCGGCGGGGTGCGTCGGCGCGATCAGCTCCGTGCCACGCACGGACAGGGAGAATGTTTGGAGCGTCGCGCACAAGAAGCCATCGACGCAGAGGCCATCGGTCGACGAGCCCGCGTTGAACGACAGTCCGTTCGCTTGAATCGGCACGGTCAGCGTCGAGAGGACGGTGCCTGCGTCGTTGATGCGCAAGACATGAACGCCGTCGCCCGTGGTTTGCGTGCCGATCGCCACGCCGTGGCTCGGTGACGGCTTGATGCGACCCATCGCGTAGATTGTTCCTGCTTGCATCGGGTCGGCGCGGAGCACCATCGAGGAGCCGAAGCCCTGGGAGATCTCGACAGGACCCGTCACAGAGAGATCAGAATTGAACGTCCAACGTTCCATACGAACGTGATTCGTGATCTGCGCACCCCCCTCCCCGCTAATGCTCAACACGCGACGGTACGCGTGAATGCTGCCAGACGGCGTCGCGATCACTTCGACTGCGGGAAACGCTTGGTTCGGGAACTGGCCGCCCGAAGGTGAATTGAACTCAGCAGGTCGGTTCGCGCGCGCCGACGGTCGCGCAGGCGAGAACGAGTGGCGAAAGAACGACAGCCACAGGCCTCCCTGCCCATCCAATGCAATGGATTGGCCCATCTGCAGCACATCGAACGTTCCGAGGGGAGACGCAAACGCGGTGCTATCGGTGCGCGCTCCCGTCGTCATGTTCAAGCGATGCGCGTTGCCTCCGGACTCGCCCGACACCCAGTACGCGAAGCCGTCCTTCGCAGTCACGAACCGCTCGTTGCGGATTCGTCTCGTCTCCATCGCGGGATCCACGAGCACGGACACACAAAACTCTCCGGTGCACGACGTCGACGGCGGCACGATCATCGGATCGACGCACGGCGGCCCGCCCGGAACCCCACAGGCCAGCGGAATCACCCGCGTCCGCACCCCCGCCGCCGCGATCGTCGCCTCACGCACTTCGATCGTCACGGTCGACGGCGTCACCTCGACAGGCTCAGTGAGCATCCAGCCCGACGCCGTGCGCACCCACACTTTGACCCCGAAATCGCCAGGGTTGAGCGTCGCGACGTCGCTCGGGTCGTACGGGAGCGTCCATCGAACGGGCTGCGCGAAGGTCGTTCCCATCGGGCCGATCTTGAATTGATGGCCAACGCGAACCGCGCCGCCCGGCAGCGGCGTCTCGTCCGACGTGAGCTCGAGCGTCAACGCCACCGGCGCGCCGAGCGCCCCCGCGGGAACCACGATCTGCGAGAGCCCGTTCGCCTCCGATACCGTCCCTCCCATCGGCCCGATCCCGCTCGCGCTCGCGTCCCCCGCCGCGTCAGCGCCGCCGCTGTCTTGATTGTTGGTCACCGGCGGCGAGCAAGCCGCCAGCGCGAAAAAGATGCCTAGCGAAACCGAAACGTTCGTCGTCTTCATGCGACGACCCTTCAGCACGGCGCAGGCCAACGCGTTTCGTCGCTGAATCTTCAGCGATTTCAACGGTGCGACACGAGTGTCACAACCCCGCCGCTGGCACCGGCCCTGGCACGCGCCCTGGCACGTGCCAGCTCCGCCGACCTCGTCGTGCCAACGCCCACGAGCGCATGCAAGCGAGTGCATCTCGAGCAGCGCGAAGAGCGCATGCAACGAGTGCAAACCGAGCCGAGCGTCGGCAGTGAGCGCAAGCAACGAGTGCATGCGCCCGCCGCTTGCCCACTTGCATGCGCCGCCCGCTTGCTTGCCCGCCTGCCCGCGCCGCCCTCCCCGCGACGCTTACCGCCTTACTCCGTGAACACGTACGCGCAGATCTCGGCGCACGCGCTCTGCTCGTCGAGCGACGGCGTGGACCACTCGGTGTCGACCGTCTCGCGGGTGTCTCGATCGCTCGTGGACTCGTGCTGATCAATCATCGCTGGCTCCGTAGGTGAAGGGACCGCGAGAGGATGACCCGAACGTCCCGAGCGCGCAACCGGTCAGCGCGCGCAGCGCTTGCGCGAACGCGCGAGCGAGACCGCGCCGAGCGCGGCGATCGCCCACAGCGCACCGCGCGAACCGCCCGCGCCGCGCGCAGGCCGCGACACCACGCGGCAACCGCACGCGCCATCGCCGCTCAATACGCCGAACGGCGCAGCGCCGTCCGCGCTCGCGTCGCCCGCATCACGAACGACCGCGTCCATCGAGCCGCCATCGGACAACCCCGAGTCCGCGATCACGCCACTGTCCGTCGAGACCGCGCCGTCCATCGCTCCGCTGTCGGACGCGACGCCCGAATCCACGGTGACTCCGCCGTCCGTCGATGCGTCGGGCTCGCTCGCGTCCGCGCCTGCGTCGGGCGTCGAGCGAGGCTCGCAACGATTGATCGCAGTGTTGCACGCGCGGTCCATCGCGCAGTCGCCGGCCGTCGCGCAGCCGCACGCGTTGCGATCGGTGCTCGGTCCCGCGAGGCAGCGCGTTCCGTTGGGGTTGCTCGCGCAGCCCGTGCCCGCGCCCATGCCCGTCACGAGGCACGCGACGCAGCGCCCCGCAGACGTGTCGCACACCGCCGCGGGCTCCATGCAGTTGGCGCTCGGGCTCATCGCGACGGTGACGCGCGCGACGCCGTCCTCGCTCGCGACCGAGTCCGCCGCACAGTCGTTGTCGCTGTCCGTATCGAGAAAGTCCGGCCCATCCGAGCCGCGGTCGGTGTTGGCTGGCATCGTGGGGGTCGCGCCCGCTTCGTCGCGATCGAGGTCGCCGTCGCCGTCACTATCGGTGTCGCGATACGAGGGCGTCCCGTCCATGTCGAAGTCGTCACCCGTGGTCGGGTCGAGCAAGCGCTCGGTCGCCGTGGGAATTCCGTCGCCGTCGTCATCGGGGTCGAGGAAGTCCGGCGTTCCGTCGCGATCCGTGTCGCGGTCGCCCATCACGCAGCCGGGCATCGAGCCCGTGCAACCGCCGCGCTCCACGCTGTTCGGGACGCCGTCACCGTCGTTGTCGTCGGACGGGTCTAGAAAATCGGGGCGCATATTCATGTTGGTGTCGCGCGTCCCCTCGGCGCGGTCGAGGAGGCGATCGTCGTCGCTGTCGGTGTCGCGGTACGAAGGCGTTCCGTCGCCGTCGAAGTCGTCACCCGCGGTGGTGTCGAGGCGGGCCTCGTCCGCGGTGAGGATCCCGTCGTCGTCGTCGTCCGTGTCGAGGTAGTCGAACGCGCGATCGCCGTCCGTGTCGAGCGGCATCATGAAGCCCGACGCGCCGAGCTCGTCGCGCGTCAGGATCGTGTCGCCATCGTCATCGTCGTCGAGCGCGTCGATGCGCCCGTCGCGATCGGTATCCCGCGGAACGAACATCGGCCCCGCGCCCGTCTCGGCCCCATCGGGGACGCCGTCCATGTCGCTGTCGCGGTTGTTGGGGTTGGTTCCGTTGCGGATCTCGAACAGGTTCGGGATCCCGTCCATGTCGTTGTCCGAGTCGGGAACGCACACGCCCCGCGTCGTGTCGCACACCGGCGCGACCACCGTGCAAAACGAGTTTGGCGTGGTCGACACCGTCACGCGCGCGACGCCGTCTTCGCTTCCGAGCGAGTCCGCAGCGCAGTCGTTGTCGCTGTCGCGGTCGAGAAAGTCGGGCCCGTCCGAAGCGCGATCGGTGTTCGCAGGCATCGTGGGCGTCGCGCCCGCTTCGTCGCGATCGAGGTCGCCATCACCGTCCGAGTCGGTGTCGCGATACGAGGGCACGCCGTCCATGTCGAAGTCGTCGCCCGTCGTCGGGTCGAGCGATCGTTCGGTCGCCGTGGGAATGCCGTCGCCGTCGTCGTCGGGGTCGAGGAAATCTGGCGTTCCATCGCGGTCGGTGTCGCGGTCGCCCATCACGCAGCCGGGCACCGTGCCCGTGCATCCCCCGCGCTCCACGCTGTTGGGGACGCCGTCGCCGTCGGAGTCGTCGGACGGGTCTAGAAAATCGGGGCGCATATTCATGTTGCCGTCGCGCGTCCCCTCCGCGCGGTCGAACAGTCCATCTGCGTCGCTGTCCCAATCGCGGTACGAGGGCGCGCCGTCGCTGTCGAAATCGTCGCCCATCGTCGCGTCGAGCGCGTTCTCCGTGGCCGTGGGAATTCCGTCGCCGTCGTCGTCGCGATCGAGGTAGTCGGCGATGGCGTCCGCGGTTCCTGCGCCGGCGGGGGGCATCGCATCAGTGTTGCGAGGCATCGTGGCGCCGCCCGGTCCGAGCTCGACGCTCGTGGGCACTCCGTCGCCGTCATCGTCGGCGTCGAGCCAATCGGGAACGGTATCCGCCGTCCCCTCTCCCGCGGGTACAACCGCGTCCGTGTTGCGCGGCATCATCGCGCTCGTCCCGAGCTCGACCGTCGTAGGCACACCATCGCCATCGTCATCGGGATCGAGGTAGTTGGGCCGACCGTCACCATCCGTGTCGTTCGTCCCATCGAGACAGTCGGGGACACGATCGGCGTCCATGTCCGCCGTGCACGAGAGCGTCAGCGGAACATCCACCGTGTAGCCCGTAGGGCTCCCCGATCGACCGCCGTTCGTGCCGCCCACGTTCACGTCGTCGCCGGTCGTCACGTTGACGCGCATCACGACGCCCGCGGTGAAGCTCGCTCCGTAGTCGATGAGCACACGAAAATCGTCGGTGAACGGCGAGTTGTTCATGTTGGTGCGGACGCGGACCACCGTCGTTCCACCGCCGCCGGCCGTCACCGTGAGCGTGTCCGTACCCGGAGCTTCGACGCCCGTCGCGCTCGACGTGTAGTCCACCGTCGGCTGCAGCCCCCACGTCGCGTGCGTCGCGGCGAGCGTCGCGTCCGCGAACACAACGCCAATGACCGTCACCCCCGCGGGAAACACCAGCGTGAACTCCGCCTCGGGGTCTCGCGTATTGCTCACGACAGGGCCCGTGCGAACGTAGATCGACTCGGAGAAGCGCCCGTCTCGCGCAGGGTCCGCGGGCACGAGCACGAGCCCAGACCCGGTCATCGACGGCGGCGTCGTCGCGAAGCTCCGCTCTCGAACGATCGAGATTTCTCCGCGCGGCGTCGGTCCGCCAAAGGCGCTCGCGACGCCCGCAGGGGCCGTAAAGATCTGCGTGTCTTGCAGCGGAGCGCTCTGCGCGTGCGCGGCGCCTGCGCCCGTCACGAGCGCGAGTCCCGTGGCCACGAGCGCGAATCGACAAGTCCAAGGGCGGGTTTTCATCGGTGATTCTGCCCATGGTACACAAGCGCGGATCTGCCGTCGTGGGGCGCAACCTCTTCCGTTGCGTGCAAACCGCGGTGGATCACACTCGGCGGGCATGAACCTCGAGCTCGTCCCGATCCCCGTGCCCGACGCGCGCAAGGCGTTCGTGCTTCGACTGCTCGACGTCGGGGCGCGCAAATACCACGACAAACACCCGTTTCATCGCAGGATGAACGACGGTGAGCTCTCGCGCGAAGACCTCGCGACGTGGGCCGTCAATCGCTTCTACTACCAGCGAACGATCCCGCGAAAAGACGGCGCGATCCTCGCGGCGATGCCCGACCCCGAGCACCGCCGTCGCTGGCGAAAGCGCATCGTCGACCAGGACGGAACGACCGCGACCGACGGCGGCCTCGAAGCGTGGCTCCGCCTCGTCGAAGCGCTCGGCGGTCGCCGCGAAGACGCGTGGAACGACCGCGCCATCCTCCCCGGCGTCCGCTTCGCCGTCGACGCGTACTACAACTTCTGCCGCACCGCTCCCTGGCAAGAAGCCGTCGCGAGCTCGCTCACCGAGCTGTTCGCGCCGCACTTGCACGCGCTGCGGATCGAGGCGTTTCCCAAGCATTATCCCTGGGTGGACGCAGCCGGGCTCGACTATTTCAAGCGTCGCACGCGACAGGCCCCCGCGGACGTCGAGCACGGTCTGTCCGTCGTGCTCGAGCACTTCACGACGCCCACACAAGAAGACCGCGCGGTCGAGCTCCTCGAGTTCAAGTGCGACCTGCTCTGGTCGCTGCTCGACACGGTCGAGCGACACTGCGCCGAGCGCGCGGGGCGCGCGGGGAGCGCTCGGTGAGCGACGCTCCGCCGACGAGCGAGGCCCCGTGGCGACCGCTTCGCTCGCCGCACGCGCGGGTTCACTTCGATCCGATTCGCAGAGCCAACGCGCTGCTCGACCCCGAGCGCGTGATCTTCTTGTCTCCGAGCGCGCACGCCATCTTCGAGCTCTGCGACGGCGCGCGTACGACACACAAAATCATCGCGACCCTGCGCGAGCGCTACCCCACGGCGCCGCTCGAGCGCGACGTTCCCCCGACGTTGGCGTCGCTGCACGCCAAGGGAGCCCTTGCGTTCGACCCCCTGGCTCCCTCGGCCATCGTGACCGAGCGCGAACGCGACGGAGCGCGAGGCGCACAGCTCTCGCCCCCGCTCGCGATGACCGCCGAGCTCACCTACCGCTGCCCGCTCCGCTGCGGGTACTGCTCGAACCCGACGGACCTCGACGCCTTCGCCGACGCGCTCTCGCTCGATCAGTGGCTCGCGATCATCGATCAAGCCGCGGACGCCGGGGTGCTCCAGTGCTCGTTCTCTGGCGGCGAGCCGCTCTTGTTCGACCCCGAGCCTCGCGCCGATCGCGACCCGCTCGCGGCGTTGATCGAACGCGCGCGGGCCCGCGGGATGTACACGAACCTCATTACGTCAGCGTTCGGGCTCGATGAACATCGGCTCGATCGGCTCGCGCGCGCGGGGCTCGAGCACGTGCAGGTGAGCGTTCAGCACACGGATTCGAGTGCTGCCGACGCGCTCGGCGGCGCCAAGGGAGCGCACGCCCAGAAGCTCACGTGCGCGCGCGCCGTCGTCGCGCGAGGGATGGCCCTCTCGATCAACGTGGTGCTGCACCGAGAGACCGTCGCACACACGGGCGCGCTCATCGACCTCGCCGCAGAGCTCGGGGCCGTGCGCGTCGAGCTCGCGAGCGTTCAGTCCCACGGGTGGGCGCTGAAGAACCGCGCGGCGCTCTTGCCGACGCGCGCGCAAGCAGAAGAAGCCTCCCGCGTCGCCAAGGCTCGACGCGCGACGCTCGGCCCGAAGCTGCGCGTCGTGTACGTCGTCCCGGATTACTTCGCCGATCGCCCGAAGCCCTGCATGGACGGGTGGGGACGAAAGTTTCTCACGGTGACGCCCGACGGAAGGCTGCTTCCCTGCCCCGGCGCGCACGCGCTTCCGTTGACCTTCGACCGCGTCCCGGGCGAGCGCACGATCGAAGAGCTCTGGCGCACGAGCGCCGCGTTCGACGCCTACCGCGGAACCTCTTGGATGCCCGAGCCCTGCGCCTCCTGCGACGAGCGCGAGCGCGACTATGGCGGCTGCCGCTGCCAGGCCTTCGCCCTCACCGGCGACGCATCCCGCGCGGATCCGACGTGCTCGAAGTCACCGGACCACCACGTCGTCGTGCGCGCGCGACAAGAGACCGAGCGCGAGGCTCCGCTCATCGAGCTCCGGCGCTACCATCGCGCTCGATGACCTCGCCGACGACCTCGACCGCCGCGACTCCTGCGACCGCCTCGACGAAAGGGCCCGTCATTCTCTTCGACGGCGTCTGCAACCTCTGCAATCGCACGGTCCAGATCATCATCGACCACGACCCTACGGGGCACTTTCGCTTCACCTCGCTGCAGAGCGACGCAGGCAAGAAGCTCCTCGCCGAGCACGGGATGAAGGTCCCCGAGGGAGACCCCGACAGCATCGTGCTCATTCAAGATGGCCGCGCGCACTCGCACTCGGGCGCGGCGCTCCGCATCGCGCGACGCATGTCCGGGGCCTACAAACTGTTGTGGGCCTTCATCGTCGTCCCTTGGTTCATCCGAGACGTGGTGTACCGGTTCATCGCGCGCAATCGGTACCGGTGGTTCGGCAAAGAAGAGAGCTGCTGGGTCCCGACCCCCGAGCTCAAGAAGCGCTTTCTCTGACAGAAACCAGCGAGAACTCATACTTAGTTGCGACTTGCAACGAAGCATGGCGTGACCTACGCTCGAGCCAACACACCGCCATGTTGATCGAGCTCGCCATCGGGGATGCCTACGGCGCGGCGTTCGAGTACGCGCCTCGCGCGCACATCGACGCGCACAACGACTGCAAGCGCTACGCGAAGCACCCGCGTCACAAGCTCGGGGCTGGCGTGTACACGGACGACACGCAGATGAGCCTCGCGGTGGCCGAGCTCATCGCGGACGAGGCGAGCTGGGATCGGCCCACGATCGCGCGGTACTTCGTGCGCGCGTTTCATCGCGACCCGCGCGAGGGGTACGCGCGAGGGTTCTATCAGTTCTTGCGCGAACACGACGACGCCGAGGGATTTCTCAGGGATATTCACAACGACAGCGACAAGAGCGGCGGCGCGATGCGCGCGACTCCGTGCGGCCTCTTCGAGAGCGCATCGCAAGTCGAGGACCTCGCCGAGCTGCAAGCGTCGCTCACGCACGACACGACCGACGGGCGCAACGCGGCGATCGCGGCGGCGCTGCTCACCCACGGGTGCGCGTTCGACGTCGTCCCGCTCGACGAGATCCCCGCGTGGATCGCCTCGCGCGTCGACGGAGCGTGGAGCGCCCCTTGGGTCGGCGAGGTCGGCCCCAAAGGGTGGATGAGCGTTCGCGCCGCGATCACCGCGGTGAGCACCGCGAAAACGCTCACCGAGGTCCTTCGCGCGAGCGTCGAGTTCGGCGGAGACGTCGACACGGTGGCCGCGATCGCCATGAGCGCCGCGTCGCTCTCGCCGCACATCGACAACGACCTCGACCGCGCGCTCTACGACGGGCTCGAAGACGGCGAGTACGGACGAGGCTACCTCGCGTCGCTCGAGCAGCGATTGTTCGCAGCGACGCGCTTCACGGCGAGATAGCCCCCTCTCTCAGCACCGACGCGCGAACCACAGGGCCACGAGCGCCGCCGTCACCGCGACGCCCACGTACGCCGCGTAGCGACGCCGTCGCGCCGCGCGCTCGTGATCGGTCGGAGGCCTGAACACCGTGCGGTACGGACCGCCCTCGCCGGTCGGAACCATCTCGGGCGCGTCCACCTTCGGCGGCCGCGGCGCCACGCTCAAGCACGGAACCGCCTTCGGCATGTACTTCGGCGCGACGGGGCTCAAACACGGAAGCGGGAGCGGCTCGGAGGAAGCCGGATTTTTCGCAGCCACTTTCAAACACGGTTGTGGCGCGTACAAGCACGGCACCGGCGGTCCAGCGGCGCCGAGCGCTCCGTCGTCCAGCGGCGCGACGTTGAGGCACGGCGCGGGCTCTTGCTCGAGCAAGTGCCTGTAGCGCGAGACCACGAGCACCTCGAAGCTCTGGATCGCCTCGTCCGCGTCGGCGAAGCGTCGCTCGGTCGACCGCGAGACGCACGCCGCGAAGAAGTCATCGAAGCCCGCCGCGCCGCGGAACAGACCGAGCTGGATCGCGCGTTCGGACGGCGGCACGAGCGGGCCCGTGAGCACGTCCTGCGCGACGTTCCACTTCGTGTCGCCGCGAAAGTAGCTGCGTCCGTAGATGGCCTCGAACGTGATCAGCCCGAGAGACCACAGGTCGACGACGGACGAGTCGGGTTCGCCGCGCAGCTGCTCGGGCGAGCGGTACGTCGGATCGACATCGTCGATCGAGCCGTCGTTCGCCGAGCGATCGACGCCGAGCAGCGTCCCCGAGACCGCCGTCACGCGCGAAGGATCGATCCCTCCGTGAAAGACTCGCGCGTAGTGAAGCGCGCCGAGGTTCTGCAAGAGCGCGCGCACCATCGGGATCCACTGCGTAAACGCGAGCGCCCCGAACGCGAGCTTCTCTCGCAGCGTGAGCTCATCGACCCACGCGCGCGCGAGATACCAACGACCGTCCCCCGCCGCGCCGATCGCGATGGGCTCGGGAACGGATCTCCGCTGCGCTCGATGGGCCTTCTCGAGCTTCGCAAACCGCGCTCTCGCGCGCGCTTCGTCGTCATCGAAGCTGATCGAGACGAGCTCACCTGTGCTCGTCTGCAGGTCCTTCGCGAGCCACCGTCCCCGCCCGACGGTGTTGCGAAGCTCGAACCGATCGGCGACGCGCGCCCCCGGTTCGTTCGTGTTCGTTGGAGCCACGAAGCGCGAGCGTACACGCCCCCAACGAATCGCGCGCTGAGCGTGCTTCGCGTTTGCTCGGCGAATCAGCCGACGTTCACGCGGAAGAGCTGCTGACCCATCAAGAGAAGGTCGCCGCTCTGGAGCGGACGCTCGCCGCGCGCGCGGATGTACGTGCCGTTGGAGCTGTTCAGGTCGGTGAGCGTGAGCTTGCCGCCTGCGACGGTGAGCTGCGCGTGGAGGCCGGACACGTAGCCGTCCTCGGGAAACAAGATGTCCCCGCGCTCGCGGCCGAGAAACAGCCCCGTCACGGGGATCGGAAACGCGTTGCCGGTCGTCTCGCGCCCGATGACGAGCGAGATCTTTCCGACGAGGCCTTCGATCTGCGCGCCCTGGCGCTCGGTGCCGTCGGCTTCGGTCCCGACCGGCGGGTACGCTTCGTACTTGAGAATCTCCTGGCCGATGCGGAACACGTCACCGTTGCCCACTTCGATCGCGGCTTGCGCTGCGACGCGGAGGTAGACGCCGTTGAGCGAGTTCTCGTCGCGGATGGTCACGCTCGTCCCGCGAACGGTGAACGTCGCGTGCGTGGGCGAGAGGTACGCGTCGTTCGCGAAGAGCGGCGCGGTCGTGCGGCCGATGCGGTTCGCGCCCTCGTTGAGCGTGTGCGTCCCGCCCTCGGTTCCGTCGGGACGGATGAGCGTGAGGCGCACTGCGGACGCGACCGCAGCGGGCGCAGGCGGCGCGGCCACCGGCGGAGGCGGAGCGACCGGCGCAGGCGGAGCGGCCACCGGAGGCGCGGCGACCGGCTGAAACGACGGCGCGACGGGCGCCACGGGCGCGACGGGCGGGGCCACCGGCGCAGGAGGCGCTGCGCCCGCGGGCGAGTTGTCCGTGAGGTCGAAGCCGCACGTCAGGCAGAAGCGCTTGTTGCCTGGGTTCGGCGAGCTGCACTGCGGGCACGTCGCCAAGAAGCGCGGCCCCGACGCGGCGGGCGCGGCGGGAGCTCCGCCGAAGCCACCAGCAGCGGGCGCGACGGGCGCTGCGACGGGCGCGAATCCACCGCCCGCTGGAGGTGGCGGCGCTTGGCCGAAGCCACCACCCGCGGGGGGCGCGGTGGGTGCTCCGAACGGACCCGCAGGCGCTGCGGGCGCGCTACCAAACGGACCCGCGGGCGCCGCAGGCGGACGCTGCGCAGGAACGCCAGCAGGCGGCGTCGGATTGAAGGGCTTGGCGCCGCCTCCACCGTCCTTCGGCAACTCGGATCCACATCCGAGGCAGAACTTGTAGTGGTCTTGGTTCTCTTTGCTGCACTTCGGGCAGATGATCATCGGCGCTGTCGGCCTCCCTCACTCCGGGGATCGCGTTGAGACTTCGCCTCGGCCCGGCCCGCGATGCCGGAGCGCGCGTTGAATTCTTGTGCGTGGATTCGATAGACCGTGTGACTCACGCGGAGATGTCCACGCGAAGCAGCTCGTGACCGATGAAGACGTAGTCGCCGTGCGAGAGCTCGCGCTCGTTGCGGATGCGCACGTACGTCCCGTTCTTGCTGCCGGTGTCCGTGAGGGTGAAGCGGCTCCCCGCCGCCTCGAGCTTGCAGTGCCGACCCGACATGAACGCGTCGTTGGGGAAGTTCATGTCGCAGCCGTCGCGGCCGATCGACACGGCGTCGCGCGCGTTGATGAGCATGCCCGTGAGGCCGCCGCGGAGCACCTGCGCGACGCGGAAGCTCGCGGGGCGCTTGGGGGACGAGTAGAAGTACGTTCCATCGACCTCGGCTTGGTCGGTCTCGCGCGGCGCGGCTTCGAGGCGAAACGCCTGCTCGCCCGCGAGAAACATGTCGCCCGGCTGCACTTCGACCGGCTGACGCAAGCGCACGTACACGCCGTTGACCGAGCCCTCGTCCTTGACGATGAGCTTGCCGTCTTCGCGGTAGTAGAAGTTCGCGTGGCGAGGAGAAACCCAGGCGTCCTTCTCGAACACGATCTGGCCCTGCGTGCGGCCCGTCACGTGTTGGCGACCGCCGAGCAGGTACACCGTCTCGTCGTTGGGGTCGCTCGAGACGCCCTCGCCCTTGATGACGACGAGCTTGGCCTTGCCAGGCTCGAGCATCTTGGACAGCAGCATCGTCTGCGCGGCCATGATCTCGCGCGGAACGCTGGTGCCACACCGGCCGCAGAACTTGTGTCCCTGCGGAACGGGCGTGTAGCAGTTCTTGCAAACGTAGCTGCGGGCCTGCTCCATCAATGCCTCCGTGACCTTGAATCCTGCTGGCAAGCGATGCGGTCCCACCACTAGCGGCGGGGGCTCCGATGGCTGCGCAGGTGCGACTGAAACGGGCGCCGCGACCTTCTCGGGCGCCGGTGAACTATGAACGTGCGGCGGGTGAACGGACGGGCTCTGACCCGCGCCCGCCGGCGGTTGCTGCGGGACGCGCGCTGGCGAAATCGCCGCGTGCGGGAGCGAGTGTCCGACCGCAGACGTCTGCGGCGCTTGGGCCGGTCGATTCGAGCGCGGAGCGACGAACCCCAGCGAAGCTCCGCACGCAGCACACACCCCCGCATCGAGGGGAGCAAACGTGTCGCAGCTTCCACACGCGTAGCCGATCACCGGTTCCATCAGCGCCCTGTGCACCCTGAGTCGTGCAGAGGCCCGTGACGCGCGCAGGATGCGAGCGTCGCGATCCGCCGCGGAGCGTAGGCAAGTTGTCCCGATAAGGTCAACGATTCGCGACAACCCGACGGCGGAGTTTACGGAGTAGCGCCTTCTGCGCCCGCGACCCGCGCCGCGCCGACTCCCGCCGCCGCCGCGCGAACGGCCGGATCCGCGTCTTCTCGTGCGATTCGCGCCAACGCCTCTCGGACCGAGAGCGCCTCGGGTCCGTCCTGCGCGGCGAAGGCCCGAAGCGACTGCGCCGCGGCGATTCGCACGTACGCGAAGGGGTCGCTGCGCACGGCCTCGAGCAACGCGGTCCGCGCTCGCTCGGTTCGCGCCCCCCGAAGCGCGCCCGCCGCCGCCGCACGAACAGGCCACGCGACCTCTTGATCGAGCCTCCCGGCGAGGGCGGCTTCGACTTCGGGGCGGGCTACGAACGGCCGCAGCGCCTCGATCGCGCGGCCCGCGACGGCTTCGTCGTCGTCCTGCGCGGCGCGGGCGAGGCCTTCGATTCCCGCGGCGCCCGTCGACGCGAGCACCGCCACGGCCGCGCGTCGAACGGCCACCTGCGGGTGCGTCGCGTGCTGCGTGATCGCCGGCGCGAGCTCGGTCAACAAGCGCTCGAGCGCCGCGCGCGTCGCGGGGTTGCTCGACGAGCTCTCTTGCGAGACGAGCGGCAAGAGCGCGCCCGCTTGCGAAAACGCGTTGAGCGTGAGCTGCGCGCGCTCTTGGAGCCCGCCGAGCGCGTCGGTGGCCGACCGCGCGATGTGCGCCGACCAACGATGCAGCGCAGGCCCGCCGTCGAACGGACGATCCACAGGGTCGAGCAGCGCGCGGAGCATCACGTCGCCGCTCCGCGCGAACATGGGATCGTCGAACGCGCGTCGGTCGATCACGTCCGAGTCGGGCGACGCGAGCCTCGCGAGCGCGCGAGCCGCCACGCGTCGCAGCGAAATACCGCTCAAATCCGGGGCGAAGAGCGCGCGCGACAACACCTCTGCGCTCTCGTTGGCCGACGCAGCCTCGCTCGCGCCGAGGACCGCCGCGGCCGCCGCGCGGAGCTGCATGGGTCCTGCGGTCACCGCCGCGAGCATGGTCGAGCGCGTCTCGCGATCGGTCGCGGAGCCGAGCGCGTAGGCCGCTGCGGCGCGCACGCCGTCGCTCCTCCGCGGGTCCTCGACGATCGCCCGCAGGGTGCTCTTCACGCGCGCGTCGCGCACGTTCGCGAGGCCGAGCGAGGCCATCATCCGCACGCCGTCGCTGCTCGAAGGGCCCGTGGCGAGACGCACGAGGGTGTCCTGCGCGGGGCGCGTTCGAATGTGGGCGATGCCCCAGGTCGCGATCGTCGAGAGCACCGTGTCGCCCGCTTCGGTGAGCGCCACGAGCCTCGTGTACACGCGCGGGTCGCCGAGCGCTCCGGCCGCGAGCAGCGCGCTGTGACGGAGCGCCGCTTGGGTCTGGTGGTTCTCGGCGAGGGTGATGAGCGCGCTCGACGCGTTGGGGTTGCCCAAGAACCCCAGGATATCGAGCGCGATTTGCTGCTGCGATCCGTCGCTGTCGCCGAGCGCGTCGAGCAACGGAGCGAGCGCGCGGGCTCCCATGCGCGAGAGCTCGGCCCGCGCTTGTTCGACCTCGCGCGCTGTTCCCTGTCGAACGCGGTTGATGAGGGGACGCGCGGCGGCGTCGTAGTACGAGACCAGCAGCCGACGAAACACGCCGCGCGTCGGCTGCGCCGCGGACGCGTTTGCGAGGTCGCGCTCGAGCTCTTCACCCACGCCCGCCGCGGGGGCGATCTGCACGGCGCGACGGCCCGCGCGAAGGACGTACTCGTCGTCCGACGCCAAGACGATCACGCGACGGTAGAGCGCCACGGCGTCGCGCGCGGCGCCGCGGTGGCCGAGGTACAAATCCGCCAGCTCGAAATACGTGGGAAACAGCCGGTCGTTGAGCTCGATCGCCCGACGGAGCGACGCGATCGAGGCGTCCACGTCGCCGCGCGCTCGATACATCTCGGCGAGGCGGAGGTGCGCCGTCGCGTCTTGATCGTTGAGCTGCACGGCGCGCGTCGCGAACTCGAGCGCGTCCGCGTCTCGGTGCAACGCGAGGGCGTGCTGCGCCATGCGCTGATAGAAATCGCGCGCTCTTCGCGGCTCGGCGTCGCAGAGGCGCCGCAGGGTCTCGATCGCCGCGGCGAGGTTGCCGCGCTGTGATTGCACGCGCTCGAGCGACTCGAGCGCCACCACGTCGCCGGGCTCGCTGCGAACGATCCTCGCGAGCACGCCCTCGGCCTCGGGCCACTGGCGCTGCTGAATGAACACCTCGGCGAGGTCGCGACCGGCCTCGACGTCGGGCGGCGTTCGATTGAACAGCGCTTGCAGCCGCGTCGCTTCGACCGCGAGCCTGCCCATGAGCTGCCACAAACGAACGATGCTCTGGCGCGCGGCGCGGCGGATTCCACGGTCGTTGCGCGTGCGCTCGAGCACCTGACGCCACTGTTGAATCGCGGGCTCGAACTGTCGCATGCGCTCGAGCACCTCGGCCAGTCGCAGGCGCACTTCGACGTTCTCGGGCTGGCTCGCGACCGCCTGCTGAAACATCTCCGAAGCCTCGGCGAGCATCCCGTTGTCGAAGTACACGTTGCCGAGCGCGAGCGCGCCGCGGGCGCGATCGCGGGAGGTGTTCAAGATGCGCCGCCACGTGGCCATCGCGAGGTCGCGTTGATCGCGCTCCCAGTATTGCCGGCCGAGCGCCGCGAGCGCGACGGGCGACTGCGGATCGAGCCGCGCGACGAGCTCGGTCTCGCGCAGCGAGTCCTCCGAGCGCCCGAAGCGCGCGTACACTTCGGCGAGCCGCTCGTGGACGGTCGGGTCGTTTCCCGCGCGGCGAGAGCAGTCCGCGAGCATCGCGAACGCCTCGTCGCGTCGGCCCGCGTTGATGAGCAGCTCCGCGAGCTCGATCACCCAGTCGGTCTCGCGCGGCGCGAGCTGAACGAGCCTGCGGTACGCGGCGATCTCTTGATCGCGCATGCCCTGCCGACGATAGAGCTGCGCGATCGCGCGCTGCGCGTCGACGTCCGTGGGTCGCGAGGCGATCGCGCGCTGGTACGAGCGGATCGCGGACTGCGCGTTGCCCGCCTGATCGTGGAGCCTGCCGAGCAGCACCGCGCGCTCGTAGCTGTCGCGCCCGGCGGACTCGCGCTCGAGCTCTTGAATCCATGGGCCCAACTGATTGAGCGCCACGAACGACTCGGTCATCGCGTCGTAGAGCTCGCGACGGACGCCCGCGTCCGCGCCGGCCACCGAGAGCGCGCGGCGATAGGTCGCGACGGCGCGCTCGTGTTGGTTGGCGCCCGCGTAGGCCTTTCCCAAATCGCGTAGCACCGGAGGGAGCACGCGATTGTCGCCCGCGAGCGAGCGCACGACGGACTCGTACTCTTCGATCGCCGCGGCGAACATCCGTCGATTGAGCAGCGCGTCCGCGAGCTCGCGCCGGCCCGTCAGGCTGTTGCGGTCGAGCGCCACGAGCCGCGTGTGATACCCGCGCGCGGCGGTCACGTCGTTGGCGGCGAGCGCGAGCTCCATGAGCTGCCGGAGCGCGTCGGCTTGCTGTCGCCGATCGGTCGTGCGCGAGAGCGCTCGTTCGCGCGCGGCGCGCTCGTCGGCCCCGCGGTCCATGCGGTGGTAGATGTCCGCGAGCGCGCGGGGCGGAGCCGCGTTGGTGGGCGCGGCGCGCTCTGCCGCGGTGTACTCGCGGATGGCGTCTTCGAAGCGCCCGGCCTCGCGATACAAGTGACCGAGCGCGAGGCGCGCGTTGAGGTCGTTGGCGTTTTGCTGGGCGCGGCGCTCGAAGTCGCGGACGAGGGCGTCGATGTTTCCGTCGCGCTCGCGGACCATGCGAAGCAGCACGACCATGGGTCCGCCGTCCTCCGCAGCCCCGCGAAGGACGCTCTCGGTGAGCACTTGGATCATCCGCGCGCGGCGATCGTTGCTGACGGCGCTGTTCTGATTGGGCTCGTTGCCGTTGGGGTTCGGCTGCGGTCGCACACCCGGCCGTGTTCCGGGACGCGCCCCTGGGCGTGTTCCGGGACGAGCGCCGGGGCGTGTTCCAGGGCGTGTTCCGGGGCGGGCTCCGGGGCGGCGAGTCACGCCCCAATCGTCGATGGGCTGCGCGGTTGCGTCGCGCGGCGCAACCACGACGGCACCAAGAGTGAGCGCAGAGAGCAACACGAGGGGCCGCAGCCAGCGACGATGCTTCACAGCGAGTGAGAGTATGCGCGAGCGGACGGGCTTGGTCGAATGGGCAGAACCGCAGCGCTATCGAACGCGCTGGAGGGGCCGATCGCGCCGCCCCGGTGGGATCCGACGCTCGTCGATCGGCCTTCGCGATGGACGACGCAGCCTCGTGCAGCGACCGTCGTTCGTGCGTCGAGAGACACACGCGGCGCCGGCGGCCCGCTTCGTGCGTTGTTTTTCGCAGTCTGCACGGGCGCGAGCGCGTGATCGGTTCCCGACGGGAGCGCATCGATGACGCGCAGTTGACCGACGTTGGTCGCCTTCGCGTGCGGACGCCCACCGACAGGAAAGCTCACCATGGACCCCAAGAACAGCATCAACGAGACGATCGACGCCGCGGCGACCAGGGCCAAAGACCTGGTCACCAAGGCCGAGGACAAGACAGCAGAGCTCGCTCACAGGGCCGGCGAAATGACCGCGGACCTCGCCCATCGTGCCGGAGCGATGACCGTCGAGATCGCGCAGCGAGCCAGCGCCGCGATGGAGAAGCTCGGGGACCGCGCCAACGAGGCCGCAAACAGCGTCGGCGTCGAGGCGACCGCCCCCACGAACGACCCCGATCCGCCTGCGACCCCCGCCACGGACGCGCCACACGAGGCTCCAGTGACGACGAGCAACGGAGTCAAGGAGAGCGCGTCGAAGCTCGCGCACGGAAAAGATGGGAGCCACAAGCCGCGCAACATCGAGCACAAGCGCCCCACACCGAAGCGCACACCGAAGCGCTGAGAGCCGTCTACGGCGCGGTCGTTGTCTTTCGATCCGCGACGATTCGCCCGTCGACTAGCTCGATCGTGCGATCGCAACGGGCGGCGAGGCGCGGGTCGTGGGTCACCATCAAAAACGCCACACGTTGCTCGACGTTGAACTCGCGCATGAGCGCGAACACTCCGTCCGCGGTCTTGGTGTCGAGGTTTCCCGTGGGTTCGTCGGCCAACACGAGCGGCGGCCCCATCACGAGCGCCCGCGCGATCGCGACGCGCTGCTGTTGTCCGCCGGACATCTGCGAGGGCAGCGAGCGGGCGAGCGACCGCAGCCCCACACGATCGAGCAACGCCAACGCGCGTTGCTCCATCGAGCGCGTGCGTCGGCCCTTCGCCGCGAGCATCGGCATCATCACGTTTTCGACCGCGGTGAGCCCCGACAACAAGTGATGAAACTGAAAGACGAAGCCCAAGGTCGTTCCGCGCAGGCCCGTGAGCGCCGCGTCGTCGAGCGTCGTCGTCTCGACGCCCGCGATGCACACGCTGCCCGAAGTCGGACGGTCGAGCAGCCCGAGGATGTTCAACAACGTGCTCTTGCCCGAGCCCGACGGCCCGATGAGCGCGGCGAACTCGCCGACCTCGAGGCGAAAGTTCAACGCGCGCAGGACGTCGGTGACGATGGTCGTTCCGTAGGATTTGCTCACGTCGGTCAACAGCACCACGGGCTCAACCATTGCGAATCGCCTCCGCAGGATCGAGCCGCGCCGCGCTACGAGCAGGCAACGCCGCGGCGAGCACGCCGGTCGCGAGCGCGAGGAGCGACGAGCGCCCGATCAACGCCCAGCTGATCGCAAACGGAAACGTCGGCGTCCCGTCAGCGTTGCGCGCGACGCCCGCGAACACCGCGCCGAGCCCCGCGCCGAGCCCCGCGCCCACCAGCGAACCGACCACGCCGACGATCGCGCCTTGCAGCAAAAACACCGACACAATGGTGCTTCGTCGCGTCCCCATCGCGCGCAGGATCCCGATCTCGCGCCGCTTCTGCGCCACCGAGACGACGAGCACGCTCGCGATCCCCATCGCCACCGCGAGGATCACGAACACTTGAATGACCTCGCTCGAGCTGCTCTGGGATCGCAGCGCCACCAAGAGCTGGGCGTTGCTCTGCATCCAGCTGTCCGCGACCAGCCCCGTGCTCGATCGCACCGCAGCCGCGATCGACTCGGCTTCGAACACCGACGCGACCCGAAGCTCGATGCTCGTCACCCCGCCGCTGAGGTCGAGCAACGACTGCGCGCTGCGCGTCGCGACCAGCAGCCAGCGTCGATTCACCTCGCGATTTCCAAGGTCGAATACGCCTTCGACCGTGTACATCTCCGACGACTCTCCCCCCGTCGAGAGCCGCAGCTTGTCGCCCACGGACACGCCGAGGTCCGCCGCGAGCTCGCGGCCGATGACGCACCCGGTGCGCGACGGATCGTAGCCGCCCGACACCATTCGTCGACGAATCGGGTAGATCGCTGCGAATCGAGCGGCCTCCGCGCCGATCAACAGCACCGCGCGCGTCGCGTTGGCGCGCGTCGCGATCGCGGGCCCCGCGACGACAGGCGAGACCGCGGTGACCCCAGGCATGTGAGACAGCCGCGCGAGCACGTGTTGCCAGCGATCGATCGATCGCGCGCGCTGCGCGGTGCGCTCGACGCGCGCGAGGACATCGGTCGCGGCGGTCGCGCGAAGCATCGGGCGGGCGAGCTCGTCCGCGGGACGAACGACGATGTGCGCCTGGGTTCCCAGCGTCTGCGCGACGAGGCTCGTCTGCAACCCGCCAATGAGCGCCGACAGAAACACCATCACGGCGACGCCCACCGCCGCGCCGAGCACGATGAGCGCCGACTGCGCGCGGCCTTCTCGCAAGAACCGCAGCGCTAGAAACCACGAGATCGGCATGAGCCCTCCGCGCGCGGCCCGCAACGCGCGTCGCGCTCGCCCTGCGTACGATCGATCGAGCCGACTTTATCCAGCTCGTTTGCCCGCTTGCCCTTCAGCTCGTCGTCGCTCGAAGCAGGCGCGGCGCGCGCGCGTTGGCCCTCGACGACCGCGGCGGTCACCGCGATCACCGACGCGCCTTCGTCGATTCCGCTGACGATCTCGACCCGTCGTGCGCCACGCACGCCGAGGCGTACCGCGCGCCGCACCGCGCGACCGCTCGGGTCGAGCACGAGCACCCACGGAGCGCTCGTCGCTGCGTCGCGCACGACGTTGGCGTCGATCGAGAGCGCGCGTGGCCTCCGGGCGACCTCGATCTCGACCGACACCGTCATCGAAGGCTTCAAGAACGCCGGCGGATCGAGAACCAACACCCGCGCCTCGACGACGCCACGAAGCGGGTCGATCGTCGGAGCGATGTAGTTCAGCGTCCCTGAAAACGGCTGCGTCGCGAAGGCCTCTGCGCTCGCGATCGCTCGCTGCCCCAGCCGAAGCTCCGCGAGCGAGCGCTCGTCGGGCGAGAGCCAGAGCTCTGTTGGACCGTCTCGCAGCAGCACGAGCAAGGCTCTTCCAGGGGCCACCACGTCGCCGGCCTCGACGTTGCGCCGACTGATCACGCCAGCGACCGGCGAGCGAACGCGCGTTTGATCGAGGCGCGCCTCTGCGAGGCGCAGCGCGGCCTCCGCCTGAACGCGACTGGCGACCGCGACGAGCGCGTCTCCTCCGCCTGTCACCGACGCAGCGGCGTTGTACTGCGCGACGTCGAGCTGGCTCCTCGCCACGTCGAGCGAGCGTTGCGCGGCCTCGAGCTCCGCTTCGCTGATCGCCCCCGAGCCCGCGAGCGTGCTCTGCCGGACCCACGTCGAGCGAGACGCGCGAAGGTTGCTCTCGGCTTGCGCGGCGTTGGCTCGCGCGACGCGCGCTGTGACGACCCGAAGCTGCGCGACGCGCGCAGAGGCCACCAGCACGCCGGCCCGCGCTTGCGCGACCTGCGCAGACAGCTCGCCGTCTTCGAGCTCGACGAGGAGCTGCCCCGCGGTGACGCGATCCCCCTCGCGCGCGTGCAGCGTACGAACGACGCCGCCGAGCACTGTTCCCACGGACACTTCGCCGGCGCTGGCGACGCGGCCGCTCGCGACGATGCTCTGCACGAGCTCGACGCGACGCGCGCGCACGGTCGCGACGATCGGACCGAGCGCGCGACGAACGGTCCACCACCCAGCCCCAACGATCGCGAGCGACGAGACCCCGACCACGATCAGCGCAGCGCGAAGCCTTCGTGGCGTGATTTTTCGCCGCCCGAGCGCGGCGGGAGTGTCCTGTACCGCGCTGACCATCGACGCAGTATGGGCGTCGCCCCAGCGCTTTGCGAACGCATCGAAGACGTTTGCGTCGATTGCGACGCGGCGTCATCCAGCGCGCGGCGCTCGCCGGCCGCTCCCCCAGATGAGCGGCCCCGTCAACCGCCCCACGGAATGGACGACCACAACGGCGCCGCTTCGGTTCGCACTTCCATCGCGCGCGCACGGTCGCTCTCGGGCATCGCGCTGTGCGCGACCTCGGCCCACCAGCGCTGACGGCCCGCCCAGAGATCTTCGGCGAACGGCTGCCACCCCGCGTACGCGCTTCGAACGCGCGCGAGCGCAGGGCCGCTCCACTGCGCGCGCTCTTCGAGCGGCATCCACCCCGCGGCGATCGCGAGCTCGCTCAGCCACACGATCCGCGCGACGTCGAACGCGTGGTTGATCTCGCCGTTGACGTACGCGGTCATCTTTCGACGAACCGCGTCTCCGTTGGCGCACGACCACCCGTCGGACAAAATCCGCGCGGCTTCGTCGGGAGGAAGCTGCGTCGGGTCCGCGTTGCCCATGTACGTTGCGATCACGCCCCAGTGAAACCGGGTGGCGGGATTCGAGAGCTCGCTCTTGCGACGAGAGCTCACAGGCCAGAAGAACCACGCGACGAACGCGACGACGAGCAGCACGACGATAGCAAGTGCGATGGGCCACATGCCCGAGAGAGTGCTGGCTCTCGCGCGAGCGTCGCAAGTTTGTGACCGTCGAGCGCGCCACTGGTGGCTGGCAGCACGCCACCGAGTGGCTGGCAGCGCGCCACTGGTGGCTGGCAGCACGCCACTGAGTGGCTGTCACCCGCTCGTGGGCTCGATGGGCTTCACTGCGCGATTCAGCCCAGACGAAGGCGTCGCGCGGCGCTGCGCGAGGCGGTTGTTTCGCGCGCGTTCGACGACGTCGATCGGCGGAGCGCCGAGCTCGCTGGCGATCGCGCTCAACACACGCGAGGCCTCGGCGGCCGTGGGTCGATCGCTCGGAGACTTCGACAAACATCGCATCAACGTCGACGCAAACTCGCGCTCGAGCCCAGGGACCAGCTTCGTGATGGGCGTCGGCTCGGCGAACGCGTGGCGCGCGATCCACTCGTTGCTCCGCTCGGCCGCGTACGGCGCGCAGCCCGCGAGCATCTCGTACAAGACGAGCGCCGTCGCGTACACGTCCGACGCGGGTCCCACGGTCTCCGGCGCGAGCACTTGCTCGGGGCTGAGGTACGCAGGCGTCCCCAAGATCCACTCGTGGTTGGTGCTCGTGGGCTGCACCGCCTCGGTGACGCGCGCGAGGCCGAAGTCGAGGAGCTTCACGCCCGGAGCATCGCCGACGAGCATCACGTTTTCGGGCTTCACGTCGCGATGCGTGATCCCCGCGCGGTGCGCGACGGCGAGCGCGTCGAACAGCGTCGCGCCGAGGAGCGCCACGCGTTCGCGCGACCATTTTCCATCGGTTTCGCGCGCGGCGTGGAGCGTTCGGCCCTCGACGTACTCGAGCACGATGAAGAGCTGGCCGTCGTTGGAGACCGTGATGTGCTCGGTCTTCACGATGGCGGGGTGTCCGATGGACGCGATCGCCTCCGCTTCGCGGATGAGACGAAACATTCCATCGACGTCTTCGCGGCGCTTGGTCGCGAGCACCTTCACGGCGACGCGCGAGCTCGTGGCGAGGTCGATCGCCTCGTACACGACCCCCATCGCCCCGCGGCCGATCGGCCGTTGAATCTCGAAGCGATCGACGAGGACCGTTCCTGGTGGGAGACCGCTGTCGACGCGCTCTCCCTTCGCGAGCTTCTCGAGGGCGGTCGCGAGCTGGCGCGACGTCTCTCGCACGCGCTCGGCGAGCACAGCGTTGAGGCGCTCGACCTCGGCCGCCTGCGCGACGAGCGACGCCGTCTGCCGTTGGACCTCGGCGTCGAGCTCGGCGCCCATCCGCCCGAGCTCGATGAGCACAGCGACGTCCTTCACGAACCCGTCGAGCACCATGCGCGAGAGCCACGCGACCGCACACAAAAAGAACGCGCTCGGAATCAAGGTCGCCAAGCCGCCCTTCGCGCCGAAGAGCGCGAACGACACGACGGACATCAACAGCGCCATCGCCGCCGTCGCAGCGACCTGAACGCGGCGATCCGCGATGATCAACGAAGAGACCGTCACGACGCCGAGGCCGAACCCGAACGGCTCTTTCAGTCCGTTCACGAAGGCGAGCATCGCCATGCACGCCCCGAGCACCGCGGTGTGAACGGCGACCCACTCGCCAACACGGCGGCGATAGCCCGCGAGCCACGGCGCGCGCGCGAAGCGATCGAGCGTCGCGAAGGCGGCGAGCAGCGCGATCGGCAGCGACGCTCCGTGCACGACGAGCAGGCCGCGGGCGCGCGAGGGGTCGACGTCGTCGAGCAGCAGCGAGACGCCTCGCCAGGAGAAAGCCAGCGCGTTTCCCACGGCGAGCACGAGGCCAACGGTGTGCGCTCGCGCGAGGTTGACGCGCTGCCGCTCGGCCTCGAACGCGCCCTCGGGATCGGCGTCGCCTGCGTGGTCGCCCTCGTCGACGCCACGGTTCGCGTGGATCCCGCGTTGCGCGCGCCCCGCGTCCGTCGTCGAGATCGCGAAGGCACCTGACGCGGTCGCATCACTCTCGGCGTCATCGGACGCGCTCCGCTCTTTGCGCTCGGGCACCACGGAGAGCCCATCCTGACACGACCGAGCGCCCCTCGACGACGTGTTTCTTCGTGGAAACCGAAGGCTCAGCGCGACCGAGTGCTCGCGAGACGCGCGCTGTCCAGCCGGTCCGCGGGTCAGCCGATGCGCAGGCGCTCTTGAATACGTGTGGTGATGATCCGCACGGCGCGCGAGAACTCGGGCGCGCAGATGGAGGTCACGATTCCGTTGCGGCACGGCTGCCCAGCGCACGCGGGAAACTGGTCGAACCGGCGCGCGATCTCGACGATGCGACGCGAGGGAAACGCCTGGTACTGAAACGCCGCACACGGCTGCATCGGGTCGTACGTGCTGCCGACGCGGCGGCACGCGGGTACGACGTGCGAGCACATCGGATGACGGTTGGCCTGGCGCATCGAGAAGGGGCCCGCGGTGGCCTGCGTCCCCTCCATGGAGGTCCCGTGGTTGCGCGAGGGGTAGTCGTTGGGGTCCGCGCCGGGGGTGCCGAGGAGCTGGTCCCACAAAATCAAGTCGGGCTCTCTCCCGGTGCCCGGACGCGTCGGGACATCCACGGGAACGCCTGCGATTCCTGCGAAGATCACGCGCTCGGGGTGCCCAGGCTTGAGCGAGAGCAGGTCCCGCGCCCAGCGGTTCGGCGTCGATGCGGGGCGGGTGTTGTAGTAGCGATCGAGGCTCCAGGTGGGGTCCTGCGTCGAGCCCGGCGGGTACATGTAGAAGCGCAGGTCGAGCGAGCCCGTCGCGCCGCCCGCCCACGTCGTGTTGCTGCCGTCGTACACGGTGAGCGCGTCGCGGCACGCTTGGCCGCTCTGCGCGCTGAAGCCGTTGTCCTTGCGGCAATCGCGCACGGAGCCGTCTTCTTCGTCGGTGAGCGCGATGATGGCGAGCAGCGCTCTCTCGCGGAGGAAGCCCGCGTTGGGAGAGCTCGCGCCGCCCGCGTCGTGCTCGATTAGCGCGCGCCACACGGCTTCGAGCTGCGACTCGAGCCCGCATCCGTTGACGAAGAGCCCCGCGTTGCACTTGAACCAATTGGTGAACGTCGGCGCGTCGCGCGTGCTCGCGAACATCCCGCTGCGGTCGCAGCTCGGGTCCGCGTCGTTCGAGCAGAACGTGATGAACGACGGGAACTGATTGCGGTCGTTGTTGCAAACGGCCGGGCGAAATCCAGCGGGCGCGGGCGTCGCGTTGGGGTTGATCGGCATCCACGGCAGGTGCTGCGCGAGCGCGTCTCCGTAGCGAATCGGGTTGAGCCTCCCGTCGTCGCCGCGGTCTCGATTGTCGCAGCCGGGGACGGTGGAGCCGGGCGTTCCGAGGTCGGACGAGACGACGCCGACGTGCAGATCCGTCACGACCGGAAACTGACGAATGTCGTCCGGGTTCATGGGATTGCATGTGTGCGGCGTCCCGCCGCCCGGCATCGTGCGAGAGATGCACGGCGGGTTGGTGAGCAGCTCGAGCATCGGGCCGAGCTCGCTCATGATGTTCACTTGGTTTTCGCGCATCGACCCCGAGTTGTCGACGAGCAGCAAGAGATCGACGGTGTCCAGGTTTTCTCGCGGCGGAGTCACGCCCGAGTCGCCGCCGCCGCCGCTGTCGACGGGGCCCCCGCCGTCGCTGCCGCGCGCGTCGGCGACGCCGCTGTCCCGTCGTCCGCCGTCGGGGGTCGACTGTGAAGTCTCCGCGCAGCGCGCGAGCGACGCCGCGAAGAGACAAGCCCACCAAAACGAACTCCTCCGTGTGCGCATGGGGTCGATCGTACACCGCGCCCGCGCGCAACCAACGCCGCTCGCCGCGCGTTCGACGAGCTAATTTAGCGCCGGAACACTGGGAGAAACTTCGGACACGACGAGCTTCGCGTCCGGGTCGTCTGCCACAAATTGCTCTCGGTACGCGCGGACGACGGCGACCATCGCGAGGCCTTGGAGCAGCACCACCGCGGCGTATCCGAGGACCGCGAGGATCCCGTCGCGCGCGCTCGTCGTACCCGTCCACGCCCACGCGCACAGCGCGAAGAGAGCGACGTTGTGCGTGAGCGAGTACGCGAAGTTGCGCCGGGCCATGCGCTCGGCGACCGCGCGCTTGCCGCGCAGCAACGCGGCGCCCGTTCGAAACGTGTAGATCGCAGAGAGGCTCCCGGGCAGCCACGAGACCGAGAGCGCGATCGTCCACGCGTTGCGGTCGAAGTTCTCGAGGCCGATGAGCAGCCCCGCCATCGCCGCAGGAGCGGTCGGAACGCACATTTGCCCCAAGAAAAAAGCGCTCATCGCCGCGATGAACACCGGCCACGGCAGGTCGCCGCCCACCACCGACCAGCGCGACTCGCGCACCACGGTCGAGCGAAACGCGCCCGCCCCCGCGGCCTGCGCGACGGACGTATCTCGATAGCGCTTCGCCCAGGCGTGCGGGTTTCGGTCGAGCACGACGCTCGTCGCGATGACCGGAACGACGAAGGACAACAACAACGCGATCAGGACGAACATTGCTCTCCCTATCTCAGCGCCGGGGCGGGCGGGCGAAGGACGCAGGCGAACCAGGCAATTCGCACGGTCCCGAATCGTAGGGCGTCTGCGCACGCGCTCAACGGCACGGCAACGATTGTAGCTCCGATGCCCCTTTGGGCCGAACGCTGAAGGAGTATAGTTACCAACTCGACTTTGCTGCGACGCTCATGAGCGACGACCTCGCCACTACGCCGTCCGAACCCATCGCGCTCGGCACTCTATTGGGTGGCAAGTTCGTGCTGACGCGCGCGCTCGGCCGCGGCGGGATGGGCGTCGTGTACGAGGGAACGCAGGTGGCCCTGCGCCGACGCGTCGCGATCAAGACGCTGCACGGCGAGCTCGCGCGGCACAAAGACCTCCGGGCGCGCTTCGTGCGCGAAGGAGAGCTCGCGGCGCGCATTCGCCACCCCAACGTCATCGAGGTCATCGACGTCGGCGAGCACGAGGGCACGCCCTTTCTCGTGCTGGAGTTTCTCGAGGGAGAAGACCTCGGCGCGAGGCTGGGTCGTCTCGGCAGGCTCTCGGTCACCGAGGCGATCGACCTGCTGCTCCCCGTGTGCGCGGCGGTCGCCTCGGCGCACGACCTCGGCGTCGTTCACCGCGATTTGAAGCCCGAGAACATCTTCTTGCTCCAGCCGCCGCGCGGGCCAGTGATCCCCAAGGTCGTCGACTTCGGAATCTCGAAGCTCGTCGACTCGGCCACCAACGCGCCCACGATGGCGAAGATCACCGCCGAGGGAGCGATCATCGGGACGCCCCTGTATTTGCCGCCCGAAGTCGCGGTGGGCGCCTCGCAGCTCGACGCGCAGAGCGATCAGTACACGCTCGGCGTGATCCTGTACGAGTGCGTGACGGGCACGCGGCCGTTCGATGCCAAGACGCTGCCCGAGCTCGTATCGCAGATCTTGAGCGGTCGCTTTCCCTCGCCGCGATCGGTGGTCGCGACGATCCCGAGCGAGCTCGACGCGATCATCGTTCGCGCGATGAACCTCACGAAGGCCGCGCGGTTTCCTTCGGTGTGGGCGCTCGGGCGGGCGTTGTTGCCGTTTGCGTCGCCGCGCGTGCAATCCGCGTTGAGCGAGCAATTTCGCGGGCCGAACGCGACCCTGTCCGAGCGGCCCGGGCCGCAGCCCGACGCTCAGCGCGAGCTCGCGAGCACGCTCGCGAGCCCGACGACGCGCACGCCCACCGCGGCGCTCCCAGCGTCGGACATCGCGCGCGCCGAGCCACGACCGAGCAAATCCGTGGCGATCGCGGCGGCGGTCGCCGCGCTCGTCGGCGTCGCAGCGATCGGCCTCTTCGCGCGGAGCCAACGAAGCGAGGCGAACGCCGCGGATCGTCGCCGCGCGAACCTCGTCGTCCCGCACAGCCTCGATGACGCGGCGACGACCGTGCTGGCAGCGGTGACCGACGTGACCTCGAGCGCGACGAACGTCACGAACGTCACGAACGCCACGAACGATCACGCCGACGCCGCGCCGGCGACGCACGACGAGGACGCTGGCAGTGCGCTGATCGACGCGCCTCGCGCCGCGATCGGACCGACGATCGTCGGGCCACGCAGACCCGCAGCGCGCGACGGGGGCCGACGGCCCAACGGAGCAACGACGACCACGACAACGACAACGCCGCCAAACGGCGACCCCCCGGGCGGAACGCCCTTCATCGAGTGACCCGTCATGTTCGATGAACGCTCGGCAAAGTCGCGCATCGGCGAGGCGATCGGCGGAAAATTCAGGCTTGAGAAGCTGATCGGCGTCGGCGCGATGGGCGCTGTGTACCAAGCGCTCCACGAGTGGACGCAGCGGCGCGTCGCGGTGAAGCTCTTGTTCGACGAGGGTGATCGGGCGTCGTCCAAAGAGGCGATCGAGCGCTTTTTTCGCGAGGCGCGCGCGGCGACCAAGATCGGTCATCGCAACATCGTCGAGGTGCTGGACATGGGGCAGCACAGCGACGGGACGTACTACCTCGTGCAAGAGCTCCTCGAAGGAGAGACGCTGCGACAGCGGCTCGATCGACTGGGACGCTTGTCGCTGACCGAGGCGTTCGAGCTCTTGTTGCCCGTGATGGACGCGCTCTCGGCGGCGCACGCGGCGGGCGTCGTGCACCGCGACGTCAAGCCCGAGAACATCTTGTTGCACGCAGAGCGAAAGACGTCTCGGGCGGCGAAGCTCGTTCCGAAGCTGATCGACTTCGGCGTGGCCAAGACGAGCGCTCAGTCGGTCAAGCTCACCGCCGCGGGCGTCGTGCTCGGAACGCCGAACTACATGGCCCCCGAGCAGGTGGACGGCGCGGTCGACATCGACGCGCGCGCGGACATCTGGTCCGTCGGCGTGCTCCTCTACGAGTGCCTCTCGGGGCGGCGGCCCTTCGCGGGAGCCTCGGTCCGCGACGTCTTTGCGGCCATCACGACCACGCAACCGCCGCCGCTCTCGTCGCTCGTCGCCACGTTGCCCGAGGGCGTCGTGAGCGTCGTTCACTCGGCGCTCAACCGCGATCGAACGCTGCGCTTCTCGTCGATGAACGCGATGATCACCGCGCTCTCGGCGATCGTCGAGCTCACCTCGTCGCCCCATCTCCAGGACATGTTCGCGTCGTTTGCGATGCCCGCGATGCCGCGCAGCACGACCGACGCGAAGCCCGCGCTGGCCGAGGCGAGCGCAGCGCAGCCTGCTCGCCCGGGGGACTCGACCCATCGCGACGCGCGATCCGAACGGGACGCGACGAGCAGCAACCAGAGCGCTCGTCGTTCGACCGGCTCGCGTCGTCGCCAACCGTCGTCGCCGACGCTCGCGGTGCTCGGCGTGGCGCTCACGGTCACGACGGTCGCGTTCGGCGCGTTCACCATTCGCGGATCGCGCCCTCCGAGCGACGCTCAGCGCGCCTCGAGCGACGCGGGCGTCGCGATCACCACCGAGCCGAGGCCCGTGTCGAACGCGCCAGCGCTCGTCATCGACAGCGGCGCGCCGATCGCGCTCGTCGCGGCGCGCGACGCAGCGACAGCCGCAATCGCGACGCCACGGAGTACGACGGTGAGACCCACGGCGCAGCGACGCCAGACGCGAGCGACGCAGCCCGAGACGAGCGCGCCCGCAGTGACGACGGTGACGACGCCGACGACGCACGCTCGAATCGAGTAGCGCCCTCAGCCGACGAGGCCTGCGCGGTGCGCGTACGCGACGATCTCGCCGATCGTTCGCGCGTGGAGCTTCTCTTTGATCTTCGCGAGGTGATTGCTCACGGTCGACGGCGCGACCGCGAGCTCGACGGCGATGTCCGAGACCGTCTTGCCTTGATAGAGCAGCGTGAACACCTGGTGCTCGCGCGCGCTCAGGCGCGTGTGCAGCGGCTTGTCCGGGACGTCGGCGAGCGCGAGGGACTCGGGGAGATAGCGTCCGTGGCGGAGCACGTGACGTAGAATCGCCAGCAAATCATCCGGCGGAGCGCTCTTCGACACGAACGCCGCCGCGCCCTCTGCGAGCACCTGCGCGGCGTACTGCTCCTCGGAGTACATCGTGAGCACGACGACGTGGAGCTTCGGGTTGTGCTTGTGCAACGCGCGAAGCACGTCGAGCCCGGACACGCCCGGCAGGGACAAGTCGAGCAGGAGCACCGAGACGTGCCCGAGGTCGCGCGCGAGGACCTCGTCGCCCCGCGCGGCTTCGCCGACGACGGTCATGTCGGGCTGCGCGTTGATGAGTTCGCAGAGGCCCTTTCGGAGCAACGGGTGGTCGTCAGCGAGAAAGATCGCGTGCTTCATGGGAGCCGCAAGCAGAGCTCGACGGTACACGAAAGTGCGGCCCGACAACGAGCGCCGTCGACGCCACGGTCGCGGACGCGCCCCGCGGGCCGTCGGCGCGATCAGCGTGGGAGTTTGCAGCGGATTTCGGTGCCGCGGGGCTGGCGCGGAAGGACGTCGAGCGTGCCCGAGAGGGCTTGGGCGCGCTCGCGCATTCCGATGAGCCCGACGCCGGGCCGGAGCATTCCGCGCAGGGCCTCGCCGTTGTCGCCGCGGCTGCGGGCGATCCCGACGCCGTCGTCGCGGACCGTGATCAAGAGCGCGCCTCGCTCGGACACGAGGTCGATCTCGACCTCCTTGGCGCGCGCGTGCTTGAGCACGTTGGTGAGCGACTCTTGAACGATGCGAAACGCGGCGGTTTTACAGTCTTCGCTGAGCGCGTCCATCGGGCCCTCGGCGCGCACCGTGCAGCGGAGCTCGCCGTTGTCGTTCATCCGGCGCGCGAGCCACTCGACCGCGGCGACGAGGCCGAGGTCATCGAGCATTCGGGGCCGCAGCTCGCTGACGATTTCGCGCACGAGCGAGCGCGTGCGCTCGACGGCGGCGTCGACGTCATCGAGGTTCGCGGCGATGGCGCGCGGGTCCTTCTCGAATCGCTCTCTCGTAAATCGCAGCGAGTAGCCGATCGCGGCGATCTCTTGCCCGAGCTCGTCGTGGAGCTCTCTCGCGATGCGCGCGCGCTCTTCTTCGCGCACGCGTTCGACCTGGTGCACGAGCGCTCGGAGCTCTTCGGTCCGCTCGCGAACGCGCTCTTCGAGGTCGTGCGCCCAGCGCGAGAGCGCCGCGCGGTGCTCGAAGTTCTCTCGCGCCAAGAGAAAGAGCGAGTGGCCGTACCACACGCTGACGAGCCCTGCGCCGAGCGCGACGCTCCACCAGAGGGCGGTGCCCGCGTGGCCGATGTGCGACGGGTGCAGGCCCCAATAGCCGATCGCAGAAAAGAGCGCGATTCCCGCGGTGAACAGCGCTCGCTCAGCGAGCGCGAGCGGCAACGCGACCGTCGCCAAGAGCCCGAAGTGCAAGAGGTACACGTACGGCGCGCCGGGGTCGCCCGCGCGCGCCATCGAGTCCCCCGCGAGCGTCGAGGCCCCGAGCGTGAGCGCGACGAACGCGCCTCCGAGCGCCGATGGGCTGTTCGTCACGCGCGTCAGCGCGAGAAAGAGCGCAGAGCCCACGGCCACGCCGACCCTCCAGCGCGCGAACGCGCCGCGGGCGACCTCGCCGAGCACGAGCCAGTCGAGGGGCCAGAACACGAGCGCCGCGACGAGCGCCACGGCGCACAGGCTGGTCGCGTGATCTCCGAGCTTGCGACGACGACGCGCCTCGAACGCCTCGCTCGCCGAGGGATCGCGCTCGATGTCCTCGCGGCGAACGCGCCAGAGCGAGAGCCCCTCGCGGACGGTGTCTGTGATCGGTCTTCGAGACGAGTGTTCTGCCATGAACGCCGCGCGTCTTCGAAGTAGAGCGCGTCCCCGCCAGCGCGGACCATAGAGATACTTTGATACCGCGCGACGCGCTCAGCGCACGAAGCGGTAGATCACGGCGCCGACCGCCAACAGGAGCAGGACGGGCGTGAGGTAGTAGATCGGCGCCCACGCGTACGGGTGTCGGTCGATCCAGTGCATGAACCCATGGAGTCCCCGCTTGCTTCGGGTGATGTAGCACTCGGCGGGGACGTTTCCGTCGAGGGTGTCTTGGAGCGCGCGCTCCATCGCAGCGACGTTCGGGTACCGCTGCGCCGGGTCGCGCACGATGCCTCTTTGTACGACGCGCAAGAGCTCGCACGGGACGCCTTTGCTCAGCGCTGGGAGCCGGAGCTTCAAGTGATCCCACTCGTGGCTCATGAGCGTGAGGAGGAGCTGCTCGACCGTGCGCTTGTCCGCGAGCGGGTGTTCGAGCGCGAGAAACTCGTAGAACACCATGCAGAGCGAGAAGATGTCGCTGCGCTCGTCGAGCTCGTCGTTCTTGCCGGAGGCTTGCTCGGGGGACATGTAGAGCGGCGTTCCGATGACGGCGCCGGCGCGCGTTCGGATGAGCCGCTGATCGTCGCGCGTGGCGTCTGCGTCGCCGGGCGTCGCGCTGTCGCTCGCGGGTTTGTCCTTCGTCCCGATCTTCTTGGCGATGCCCCAATCGACGACGGTGACCTCGCCGTACGGGCCGATCATGATGTTCGCGGGCTTGATGTCGCGATGGATGTAACCCCGCGCGTGCGCGAAGCGCACGGCTTCGAGCACCTTCAAGAACACCTGCGCGCGATAGTCGTAGCTGAACCGTCGAACGTGCTCGGGCGAGCCCTCTTTGAGCTTCTCGATCACGGTCTCCATCGTCTCGCCGTCGAGAAACTTGAGCACCGCGTAGTGCTGCCCGTGCTCGTCGACCCCGACGTCGTGCACGGGAACGATCCCCGGGTGCTCGAGCGCTCCCACGACGCGCACTTCTTCGGCGAAGCGCAAGAGCGCCGCGGGCGAACGCTGGTCCGCGCGGAGCTTCTTCACCGCGACCTTTCGATCGATGTCCTGATCGAGCGCGAGCTCGACCTGGCCCATCCCGCCTTCGCCGAGCTGACGAATGGTCTCGAAGCGCGGGTGGTCCTGCACGGCCCAATCGACCGAATCGTCCGCCTCCCCCTCGCCCGAGGGTCGATCGTTCGCCTTGGTCTTGCGCGGGAGGACAACGCTCCGACCCGCCGCCGTAGCCGCGACCGGAGCGCTGGCCGTCTTCGCTCCACCGCCCGTGACCGACGCGATCGCGAGCGTTTCGGCTGTCGAATCGTCGACCGTCTTCGCCGCGTCGGGATCGCTCTGCGTGGCCGCAACCGCTCCGTCGCCGCTCATAGCCCGCTACGATACAGCGCTCTCGAAGCCCGAGCGTCGCGATTGCACGGGGCGATTCAGGAAATTCGAGCATCCTATCCGAGCATTACGAGTCCTGACAACCTCGCGAAATGCTTGTGACAAACGCTTTCGATCGCGCGCCTCTGTGCGAGACTCGTCACCGAGAGCACGAGCGCGCGAACGCCTGTCGACGTTCGCGAGAACGGTTGCGGCTACCGAACCACCCGATCGAGGCGTGGGTTCGGGCCTTTGTGTTTCGACACAAGGGCGCTACTGTGCCGCGATTTTTCACCGCCCGCGCTCGCTGCTGGAGCGACTTCCCATGAGCACGTCTTCGACAGAGAAGCCCCACGCCGCGCAGAGCACGGACGCGCACGCGATCGACAAGACCGTCGAGATCGGCGCGATGATCGCGGGCAAATACCGGGTCGATTCGCTGCTCGGCGAAGGCGGGATGGGGCGCGTCTACCGCGCGTTTCACGTGCTCCTCGAGCGCGAAGTGGCGCTCAAGCTCCTGCGGCCCGAGTTTTCGGTGAACGAGGACTCTCGCGAGCGCTTCCTCGCGGAGGCGCGCGCGGCGAACACCGTGCGGCACCCGCACGTGGTGGACGTGCTCGACGTGGGCATCGACGCGGGCGTGCCCTTCATCGTGCAAGAGTTTCTCGCGGGAGAATCGCTCGCGCGGAGGCTCGAGCTCGCGCGGAGGCTCTCGATCATCGACGCGGTGGACGTGCTGATCCCCATCGCCGCGGCGCTCGCGCACGCGCACAAGCAGGGGATCCTCCACCGGGACATCAAGCCCGAGAACATCTTCTTGACCGAGGCCAACGGCGGGGTCGTCCCCAAGCTCGTCGATTTCGGGATCGCCCAGTCGCTTCGCGAAGACCAGACCGACGACGACATCATCGCGGGAACGCCCGCGTACATGGCCCCCGAGCTCGTGCTCGACTCGACGACGCGCGACCCGCGCTCGGACGTGTGGTCGATGGGCGTCGTCCTCTACGAGTGCCTCTCGGGCTCGCTCCCGTTCTCCGCCGAGACACCGAGCGAAGTGTTCAAGGCCATCTGCAACGAGTCGCCGCAGCCCCTGTTGTCGTTGCGGTCGGACGTGCCCCCAGCGCTCGTCGCACTCGTCGATCGATGCCTCGCGCGGCAGCTCGACGCGCGCATGCCCGACGCGAAAACGCTGCTCAAGTCGCTCGAGCAGCTGCGCACGCAGCTCGACGGCGAGAGCAGCTCGCGCGTCCGTTGGCAGTCGACGCTCGCGCCCGGGACGCTCCGCGTCCGACCGCGCACGAAGACAGGGACCAACCACAGGCCGCCCGAGCTCGTGACGACGAGCGACGAGGCGGCGGTGCCGTTGCCGACCGCGCCCGATCTGCGCCAGTCCGGTGTTCCGCCGGTCAACGCGCAGCTCGTCGCGCCGTCCGAGCCGCCGGCGACGACGCTCTCGGGTCGATCGCCGAAGCAAATGCCGAAGGGCGCGACGCTCGCGTTGGCGTTGGCGTTGGCGATGGTCGCGGTCGTTCCGCTGTTGCTCTCGCAGCGCCGGAGGATCGACGCGCAGCCGGATCACACGTCGGTCACGCGCGATCAGACGACGGTGGCCATCGGCCCCGCGCACGCCGCGACGCACGCGACGCACGCCGCGAACGGGCCGAACGAGCCCGAGCACGACCCGCGACCGACGCCAGCCACGGGCACCACGACGACGCCCGTGATCGTGCGCGCGCAGCCCGTCAGCGATCCGATCGCCGAGTCGAACGACGCGTCGCTCACCGTGCAAACGGCGGCCGATCCGCAGGCTCGGGACAACGCGACGGAGCGACCGACGGCGAGGCCGCGACCGATCCGACGATTGCGCGACAGCCGCGACCCCAACGGCGCAGGCAACGCCAATCGACCGACGCCCGCCGTGAACCCGACACCGCTGATCCAGCTCCGAGACGAACGCTGAAATGTCACGCCCACGCAGGCGAGCCGCGACGCGCGGCCCCGTTTCGAGCGCGCTCGCGCTCGCGCTCGCGACCTCGATGCTCCCTGCCGCAGCGATGGCTGACGGACTCGCAGACGAGGCCGAGCTCCACTTTCAAATCGCGCGCAGGCGCTTTCAAGCGGGGGACTTCGAGGGCGCGCTCGAGCATTTCTTCACGTCGAATCGGCTCGTCCGCAATCGCAACGTCCTCTTCAACATCGGCGGGACGTTCGAGCAAATGGGCCGCCTCCCCGAGGCGCATCGGTACTACTACACGGCGCTCGAGGGAGAGACCAACCCGCGCGTGATCGCGGATGTGCGCGCGGCGCTCGAGCGGATCGCCCCGCGCGTCGCGGTGCTCGACGTGACGACCGACCCGCCCAACGCGGCGCTCTTTCTCGATCGTCGCGACCTCGGCGAGCGCGGCCGCTCGGGTCGTCCCCTCGCGCTCGAGCCAGGGACATATCGTGTCATCGCCGAGCTCGAAGGCTACGAACCCGCGCAGAGCGAGCCGCTCACCGTCGCCGTGGGTCGCAGGACCGAGGTTGTCCTTCGCCTCCGACGCATCATCGGAACGATCGCCGTCAACAGCGCGCAAGGCGCCACGGTGCGCATCGACGACGAGCAGCGCGGCCCCACGTGCACCGCGCCGTGCACGCTCGAAGTGACGCCGGGCCCGCACACGATCTTCGTCTCGCGCGAGGGATTTGCGCCCGAGACGCGCACGGTGGTGGTCAGCGCGCGGCAGCAAACGAGCGCGACGGTCACGCTGCGACCGCTCGTCGGAACGCTCGTGATCGAAGCAGACGAGCGCGACGCGCTGGTCGAGGTCGACGGTCGTACGGCGGGGTTCGCGCCGCTGGTGCTGAGGGACGTTCCCGTGGGACGGAGGCGCGTGCGCGTGTCGCTCTCGGGGTTTCGTTCGGTCGAGCGCGAGATCGAAGTGCGCGCCACAGGTGAGGCGCGATTGACCGACGTGAGCCTCGCGCCCGTGCGCGAAGTGATCGCGGCGTCGCGAAGGGTCGAGCAACTCGAGGACGCGCCCGCGAGCGTGTCCGTGATTTCAGCGCGCGAAATCGAGGCGTTTCAATACACCACGATCGCCGAAGCGCTGCAGGGCACCCGCGGCGTCTACGTGTCCAACGACCGCGCGTACCACTCGATCGGCATCCGCGGGCTCGGTCAACCCAACGACTACGGCAACCGCTTGCTGATCCAGCAAGACGGCGCGGTGCTCAACGACAACCTCTTGTACAGCTCGTATGTCGGCCACGACGGACGCAGCTCGCTCGACCTCGTCGATCGCATCGAGGTCGTCCGCGGCCCCGGGTCGCTGCTCTACGGAACGGGCGCGATCTCGGGCGTGATCAACCTCGCCCTACGCGGCCGCGACGTGCGCACCGGCGCGAGCGCAGGCATCAGCGCGTACGGTGAAAACATGGGCCGCGTTCGCGCGTCGGGCACCGTGCGCATCGGGCCCGAAGCCGGCGCGATGCTCGCGCTCGCGGTGGGGGCGTCGCAGGGGGTCGACGCGACGCTGCAGGTTCCCTCGATGATGGGCGCGCCGACCGAGCAGGTCGTGCAGGGCGCCGAGCGCTTGCTGACGGCGTCGATGTCGGGCCGCGCGTGGTGGCGCGATTTGAGCGCGCAATGGCACGTCTCGTTTCAAGAGCACGACATTCCCGTGGGCGCGTACGCGACGACCGTCGGCGACTCGGCGACGCGATGGACCGACGGGCGCGTGATGGCCGAGGTCAAATACGAGCCGCGCCTCGGGCGAACGCTGCAGCTCTTCACGCGAGCGCACGTCAACATGTATCGCTTCTTGGGCAACTACGCGTACGACGGCGGCCCGCTCAGCCGCGAGGCGTACCTGGGGTTGTGGGCTGGCGGCGAAGCGCGCGCGGAGTGGACGCCGTTGAGCGCGCTCAAGCTCACGGCGGGGGGCGAGTTTCAGGGCCACGCGATCGCGACGCTCACCGGCGAAGGGCTCGATCGCACGATGCCGTCCGTCGCGCCGACGCGCTACCTCGACGTCTCGCGGCCGTACACCGTGGGGTCGGGGTACGCGCTGATCGATTTGTCTCCAGCGCGGTGGTTTCGCTTCACGGGCGGCGCGCGCGTCGACGCGTTCAGCCTCGTCGCGCCTGGGGTGTCGTTTCGCGGCGCGCTGTTGTTTCGACCCGGGCCCCGGACGAACATCAAGCTCATGGGCGGCCGGGCGTTTCGCGCGCCGAGCATCTACGAGCAGAGCTACACGGACGGGCTGACGCAGCGGGCGAGCTGCCCGCTGATGGCGACGTGCAACCTCCGTCCCGAGGTCGTCTACACGGGTGAGCTCGAGTGGAACCAACGCATCAGCGACGACTGGTCCTTCACCGTCGCGGCCAACACGAGCTACCTCGTCGACATCCTCGACACGGCGGGCGAAGGCACGATGGCGAACCAGCTCCGCTACGAGAACGGCCAGAATCCAGTGCTCTCGATCGGCGGCGACGCCGAGCTGCGACGCGAGTTTCGACAGGGGTGGTTCTTCACCGCGAGCTACAACGTTCAGCACACACGTTTTCTAGGCGGGACCATCGCGAGGCCGGGGCTCACCAACGCGCCCGATCACCAGGGCGCGCTCAAGATGGTGGCGCCGCTGCTGCCTCCGTACGCGAGCGCCGCGGTGCGCGCGACCTTCGTGGGACCGCGGCGCGTGCGACAGGACACCGACGAGTGGACGACGCCTGCGATCCTCGGCGACGTGGTCGTGTCCGGTCAGGTGACGAGGCTCGGGCTTCGCTACTCGTTCGGCGTCTACAACGTGCTCGATTGGCGGTGGAACGTCCCTGTGACCGAGACGTTCGTCGTGCGCACGATGCCGCAGCCGGGGCGCACGTTCGCGGTGCACCTCCAAGCGTCGTTTTGAAGAGCGACCAATTCGGAGCGGTGAGGGTCGTTGCCCGTCCGTCCGCTGGCGTGGCATCGTCCGTGGCGCTTACCTCTGATGAAACGAGCACTGGCGAGCGCGCGCTTGTTTGGGATCACGCTCGCGGTCGCCGTCGCGCCGCGCGTCGGTAGCGCGCAGAGCGCAGAAAACACCGAGGGACCGACGCGCGAGACCGTCGAGGTCGAGGACGTCCTGCACCCGCGACCGGGGCGCGCGAGGCTCGAGCTTCGCGGCGAGTCGGGCGCGCCGATCGCCATCGGCCTCGCGAGCGAGCAGCCCGCGCGACGAGAGTCGGGCGTGCGCTTCGGCGTCGAGCGAACGCCGGTGCTCTGCACAGCGCCGTGCAGCTTGTTTTTGCGCCCAGGAATTCAACGCCTCGTCGGAGAAGCGGACACCGCGTACGTGTGGAGCGCGGACGTTCAGCTCGCGGCGACGGGCTCGCGCTACGCGCTGCGGCCGCACCGCGTGGGGCTGAGCGCGCTCGGGGGCGCCATGTTCGTCGTGGGCTGCGCGGCGGCGCTGCTCGGTCCCGGGGTGGTGATCGTCAATTTGCTCGTCGGCGATCGCGCGCAGCTGCCGTTGGCGGTCGTTGGCGGGAGCCTCGCGGGAGCCGCCGGCGCGGGGCTCATCGTGGGCGGGTGGTTCACGGTTCGCGCGGGCGCTCCGAGGCTGACCGAAATCGCGCTCGGCGCCGGGACGCTCTCGGCGCGCGGGGTGTTCTGATGGCGCGCGCGGCGCGTCGCAACGGGCGCCTCGCGGGCGCGCTGGGGTCGTGTGCGCTCGCGACAGCGCTTTGGGCGCCCGGCGCGCAGGCGGAAGACACGGCGTCGATCGAGTCGTACGCGCGCAGCGTCGATGCGCAGGCGTGCCCGGACGAAGGGGCGTTTCGAACGGCGGTGCGCGAGCGACTCGGCCGCGAGCCCTTCGCGCGCGACGGCGCGGCGCATCGAGTGCGAGCCACGCTGCGTCGACGCGGGGACTGGTTCGCGCTCGAGCTGGCGATCGACGGAGCGACCCGCACGGTGCGCGCGAGGCGGTGCGACGACGCGGTGCGCGCGGCGGCGCTCACGGTGGCCATCGCGCTCGACCCAGCGATCGCGCTCGGGGGGCCCTCGCGAACGACGACGGTGACGCGCGAGGCGCTCGCGCTTCCGCCAGCGATGCCGCCGGGGTTTCGCGAGAGCGTCGCGGGGCCCACGCAAGTGGACGACCCCGAGCACGCGCCGCAGGTCGTGTTGTGGGACCCCGAGTGGGTTGCGCCGCCGCCGGTTCCGGTGCGCGCGACGGAGCTGTCGATGGCGATGGGCGCGCGGGTCGGGCTCGCGATGGGGCTCGATCAGACGCTCGTTCGGCCGGGATTTTCGCTGGGCGCCGGGCTCGTTCGCGATCGATGGTCCTTCGCGCTCGAGGCCGTCGTCGACCTGCCCGGCAGCCAGCGCGACCCGAGCCGCAACGCGCGGGTCTCGGGCCTCGCGGCGACCGCGACCCTGCTCGGGTGCCGCGGAACCGAAGCGGCCTTCGCGCCCTTCTTGTGCCTCCGCGCGACGGGCGGAACGCTCGTGGCGTGGGGGTCAGGATATGTCACAGACTTCACGGTCGCGCTCCCGATCGTCTCGGCGGGCGCGCGGGTGGGCGCGGACATCGACCTCGGCCACCAGACCTCTCTTCGCCTGGGAATCGACGGAGATTTCGTAATCGTGCGCTCGTCGCTGCTCGTCGAAGCCGCGAACGGAGCCGACGGCGGGTCCGTGTTTCGGAGCGCCCCGCTGGCCCTCTCGTTTTGGCTCGGCGCACGGACGTGGATTTTTTGAGAACACCCGACGCGAGCGCCCAATCCCCAGACGAGATGCTCGAGACGAGCGCCACGAAGAACGAGCGAGCGGCCGCGACTGCGGTCGAGCGGCCGTCGTTCGACGCTGTGTACGAGCGGGAGTTCGACTACGTGTGGACGACGCTACGAAGAATGGGGGTCGCTGAGTCGTCGCTCGCCGACGCCGCGCACGACGTGTTCGTCGTCGTGTTTCGCCGCTTGGGCGACTTCGACCCCACGCGCCCGCTTCGACCGTGGCTCTTCGGAATCGCGTATCGCGTCGCGGCCGACCGCCGCGCGCTCGCGTACAACCGCCGCGAGTCACCGGCGGAGCTGCCCGACATCGAGAGCGACGGACCGAGCGCAGAGCAAGCGCTCGATCGATCGCAGCGGCGCGCGATGGTCCACGAGGCGCTCGCGAAGGTCGACGAGAACCAACGCGTCGTGCTCGTCGCGCACGACCTCGAAGAGCGCCCGATGGCCGAGATCGCCGCGGAGCTCGAGATCCCAGTGAAGACTGCGTACTCGCGGCTGAGGCTCGCGAGAGAGGCGTTGACCAAGGCGCTCGAGAGGGCGCTGCTCCGCCGAGGAGAGAGGCCATGAACGACGACGAAGCACGCGAGTATCCGCCGTACCCGCCGCACATCGCAGCGCTCGTCGACGACGCCCGTCCGCTCGACGAGGCGCCCGCGCGGGCCAAGGCCGACGTTCGAGCGCGCGTGATGGCCACGGTCGGCGCCGCCGCCGCGGTCACCGCCGCGACCAACACCGCGCAGTCGACGGCCACCGCGACGAGCGTCGCGAAGCCCGCGGCAAGCTGGTTCGGCGCCAAAGGGCTGTGGCTCGCGCTCGGCGTCGGCGCCGTGGGGCTCGTGCTCGCGCTCCTTCGGGCCCCGAAGAACGACGCGAGCAACGCACGCACACACAATCAAACGACGCCCACAATCGCCACGTCGAACGACGCTGGCGCGACGAGCGCATCGACCGCGGGCGCGACGGAGGTCGAAGACGCTTCCTCGGTGACCGCAGCGGCGGACGACGCGCAGGCTCCGTCGGTCGTCGCGTCCGCGGCGGACGCAGCGGTCAGCGCGCGGCCTGCGATCGCGCAAGACACCCTCGTCGAAGAGCAGCGCTTGCTCGACCGCGCGCGGGGCGCCCTCGCGTCAGGCGACCACGACGGGGCGCGCTCGGCGCTCGCGCGGCACCGCCAGCGCTTCTCGCGCGGTCAGCTCTCGATGGAGCGCGACGCCCTCGAGGTACGCGCGCTCCTCGCCGCCGGCCGCGCTGACGAAGCCCGCGCCGCGGCTTCGCGCTTCGCTTCGCGTTGGCCCACGAGTCCGCTACGATCCGCGGTCGAGGCGATGGTTCGATGAGGTTCGCTGCGCTCGCATCGACGCTCGCGGTCGCGCTCTTCGGCTGCGAGATCGAAGCCACGGTAGGCTCGGTCCGGCCGATCGTCCTGGCGGATGCGCGCTCGGACGCGCCCGCTCGAGACGTGGTCGCCGAGGACGCTCAGGACGCGAGCGAGCTCGACGCGATCGCGCCCAGCACGGACGCGGGCGACGCGAGCATCGACGCTTCGGCGGGCGATGCGGCGGACGCGATGGCCGATGTTCGGCAGCGCGAGACGAGCGTCCCCGAGTCGCCGTTGTGCGGGGCCGGAGAAGAGTGCCCGCTCGGTCGGCAGTGCTCGCGCACGCTTTGTCAGCCGCTGTGGTCCGGGTGCGACGAGGTCGAGCTGTGCAACGGGCTCGATGACGACTGCGACGGAGTTCGCGACAATGACGTCGACTGCGGCGGCGGCGACCCGTGCCCGACGGGGCTCACGCGATGCGGCAGCGAGTGCGTCGACCTTCGAACGGATCGAACGCACTGCGGCCGGTGCGATCGCGCATGCAGCGCGAGCACGACCTGCATGATCGGCCACTGCCGCTGATCGAGCGGAGCGCGCTCACGTCGGCGAGGCGTAGCCGCTGCGAACCCACTTCTCGGCCACCTTCGCGGTGAGCTTGTAGTTGGGCGCGACGCGCGTCTTCGCGAGCGTGTCCCCCGCGTACGTCGCCGACAGAATCGCGTGCGGGTCGTCTTCGTCCTCGGCGATGTCGAGCGCCACGGTGATCCACTGGCCCGACTCGTCTTCGACCGAGCACTCTCGGTGGAGCATCGCGCGGCGCTGCTGCTCGTGCCGAGAGAGCACTTCGGTCGCGGTCTTCACGAGCGTATTGAAGGCGTTTTGATCGAGGGGCTTCGGGTTCTTCTTGTCGCGGCCCATCGTCCAAGGGCCCACGAGCGCGGGCTCGTCCTTGCCGTCGACGTACATCGCAACCGCCCAGCCGTCGTCGCTGTCGTTCTTGATGACCTGCGCGGTCCAGCCATTCTGCTTCCACAGCCGTGGGTCTTGCGTGGTCGGCGACGCTTCGCCGGAAGTCCCCGTGGTCGGCGACGCTTCGCCGGAAGTCCCAGCCGCGTTGTCAGCGTCCCCCGTGTTTGCGCCCGTGTTGTCAGTCATCTCGAGGCCCTTCGAAGCGATCGTTGCGGTGTCGGTCACGTTGCACTCTCCAGCGGGCTTCATCCTGCGCTCCACGGTCCCCCCGCGTCCAGTGGACTGTGACAGGATATGTCACCACACAACGGACCTGGAATCGAGGCTACCATCGACGCGATGTTCGTGTCCGAAGCGCTCACGTACGTGCAGCAGCGGTTCAATATGGCCTCGGTGGGAACGTTCCTCTTCGAGCTGCGCGGGCAGTTCGACGGCGTCGCGATTCGGTTCGACGCGAGCGCCGATCGCTCGAAGCAGCTGCGGTTCACCGCGTTTCGACCCCGAGGGAGCGACATCGCCCTCCGCGTCGAACCGTCGGGAATGTTCGCGGGCGCGGCGCGATTCGCGACGGGCGACGGCGAGTTCGACGGGATCTTCTCGCGCTCGTGCGCGCTCGGTGACGAGGCCGCCGCCGAGGCGATCGTCGACAGCGCCGTGCGCGCAGAGCTGCGCTCGATCTCGCGCCTCGCGGACGCCGCGCTCTCGGATCACTGGGTCACGGCGACGAGCGCGCAGAGCACGCTCTCGGGCCCCGAGCTCGAGCAGCTCGCGCGCGCGAGCATCGCCGCTGCGCTCGCCGCCGATCGCGCCACCGACGCGCTCGACGCGCCCGCTGCGCTCGTGAGGCTCGGCGTCGATCGGGCCCTCGAAGACGCGGCGCGCGCGCACAGCCTCGCGCTGCGACGCCATCCGCTCGCCGCCGGTGGAACGACGGAGCGCGGAGACTCTCTCGCGCTCTATTTCGCCGCCAATCGCTCGCCAGCGAGCCTGCTCGACCCGTTGGCGTTCACCTTCGACGCAGGGTGCCTCGCGCGCGTCTCGTGGCTCGAGCCGCTCGCGGGCGCGCTCGCGGTCCGACCCGCGAGCCTCATCGATCGCGCGCAGGCCGCGCTCGGCTACGGAGACATCGAGGTCGGTGACCCAGAGTTCGACAAGGCGTTTACGATCACGGCGCGGGTCGACGGCGGCGCAGACGCAGCGAGGTCTGTGGTCGTCTCGCAGCTCAACGCCCGCGCGCGGTCGCTGCTCTTGCGCGCGCGACAGCTGGGGATCGAGTGCTCCCTCGACGAGCGCCAATTGTTCGCGAGGGGGCCTTTGCCCAAGAGCGCTGCGGACGTTCACGAGCTCGTGCGAGTGCTCGTGGGGCTCGGCCCCGCGCTGCGCGACCGAACGTCCACGAACCCCTATCGGTAGCGTCACGCGGGCGCAGCCAGCGGTCAGCGCACGATGAGGACGCCGATCGTGCGCACCGTGCCGAGGCTGTTGAGGTTGTTGCACACGTCGGACGAAGGATCGCTCGCGATCGACAAGCGCAGCGCGTAGCGGCCGGGCGTCATCGGCGCGGTGAGCGTCTGATCGAACATCGCCGTCGTCGCGTCGGTGGGCGGCTGGCTTCCGTCGCCGTAGCGGTGGCAGAACAGCGGTCGATCGGCGGTCGTTCCCTGGTCGAGAAACACGCGCGCGACGCGCGATACGCGCGCGGGCATCATCGCGGCGCCAGAGTTCATCGTGCGGAGCCTGAACGCGACGCGAACGCCGACCCCCGGAGCGACGACCGCCACCGCGCCCTGGTCCGCGCCCGCCACGGAGAACGCGAACCGGTCGAGCGTCTCGTAGTTGCGCTCGGTGTCCGACTGCGCCGTGTTGTTGCAGAACGTCGCGCCGTGCACGACGCCCTCGCGCCCGAGCGGCGGGCCGTAGTCCGCGAACCAGCGAACGGTCCTGCACATGTTGGTGGCCGCGGCGCTGTCGAGCCCTTCGAGCGTCGGGAGCACAAACGTCTGGCCCATCGCCGTGCGCGTCGCCGGCTCTCCCGGCTCGGGCCGCTCGCCGCCGAGCGTGTAGTAGAACGTCACGGCGCCTGGCGCGCTGAGTCGCAGCTGCTCGACCGAGTGACGGACGCGGATGACCTCTTCGTCGACCGCCGTCGAGAGCACCGACGCGGGCGGCGGCGCGTACACGCACGTCCCCTGCAAGCAGAGCTCGCCGGACGCGCACTGCGTGCTGTTCGCGCACACCGCCGCGCAGCGGCCGAGGGAGCACCGTTGATTTTCAGCACACGTAATACCGCACCCGCCGCAGTGGCTGGCGTTGCTCTCGGTGTTCACGCAGCGGCCCCCGCAGGCGACGATGGACGCTGGATTCGCAGCGCCATCCGCGGGGCACACGCCGCCGTCGCCGACGGTGAACCCGGGCTCGTTGCGGTGATCCGCAGGAAACGCGCAGCCCGCCGAGAGCGCGACGAGCAGCGCGGCGAGGGCCTTGGACCACTTGGGGACGTCGGTGTTCATCGCGGCCTCGCTCATCGGACGTAGAAGAACGCCATCGGCGATCCTCCTCGGTATCGGCTGCAGCCCGTGGCGAAATCGAGCGTTCGTCCGTAGCGCACCGCGTAGCGGCCGCGCGCGAGCGGCGCTGGAAAGCGATACTCGAACGCGATGTTCTCTTCGCCCGGCCACGAGTCGGTGCGCACCTCTTGGCAGCTGCGCGTGAGCTGGTTGGACATCGTCTCGGTCAAGTCTGCCGAGAACCACCGCGTGATGACGCACGTCTCGCAGAACTGCCCGCGCGTGGGCCGCCACTCTTGCCCCGTGAATCGAACGGTCACGTTCGTTCCGGGCTCGACGAGGGCCGTGGCGCCCGAGCCGTTGATCGTGAGGTTCTCGAAGATCGCGCCGGTCCCGAGCTGCGCGCCAGCAGAGACGCGGATCACGCGCTGTCGCGTGGTGGGCTCGCGTCCGTAGAACCCGCCGTAGTCCACGTACCAACGCAGCGTGACGGTGAGCCCTTCGGAGCCACCCACCGTGACCGTCGCGGGCGTGGGCGCGCTGGTGGTCGAAGGGGCTCCTGGGCGCGGCTCGGTTCCGTCGAGCGTGTAGTACACGCGGCCGGTCAAGACGCTGCCGATCGTGAGCTTGATGGGCCGCGGAACGTCGAGCACGTTGAACTCTGGCGCGTCCGGAAACGGCGAGATCTCGCTGCGCGGCGACTCGAAGATCGCGCACAGCCCGCTCACGCACTGCTCGACGCGCGAGCACGCGCGGCCGACGTTGGCGCCCATACAATCAAGTGACGCGCCGCAGTACCGCGCGTCCGACTGCGGATCGACGCACTCGCCGCCGCACGAGATGAAGCCCGTCGCGCACTGCCCGGTGCACGCGCCCGCAGAGCACGCGAAGCCGGGGCGACACGCGCGCCCGCAGCCGCCGCAGTGGCGAGGGTCTGTCTCCGTGTCGACGCACGAGCCCGCGCAGCGCGCGATCGAGGGGCTCGACATCGCGCAAGGGCCCGCGTCCGAGTCCTGCGAGTCGCGCAGCGGCGCCGCGCACGCGGAGAGCGCGACCGAGAGCGCCGCGGCGAAGAGCGAGCCCGCTCGCTGAATCGATGCGTTTGTCGTCATCAAAACTGCACCGCGCAGGTCGCGCCAGCGACCGTGAGCAAGGGGAAGCACTGGAGCGACGCCGCGCTCGCGCGAGCGCCCGATCGAGCGGGGCCCACCTCGCGCACCCGCCGCTCGCCGCCGACGAAGCGAAGCGCGACGCCGGTCGCGAGCGCCGCGCCGCCGAGGACGTAGCCGGTGACCATGAGGCCGAAGCCCGCCCACGACTCGCCGAGCACCGCCCCGCAGCGCGCGAGGCGCGAGGGGTACTGCTCGGTCGGGTCGTAGCAGCTCCCTGCGTTGCTCGCGCTCGAAGGAGAGCCCGAGTTGTACACGCTGACGCGATTTTGCCAGAACACGTGCGCCCCGACGCCGCCGAGCACCGCGACGCCGCCTGCGATCACGAGCGGGACGCTGGCGCGCGGCGCGATGTACTCCTCGGTCACGTTGATCACGCGCACCGGCCCCTGAACGCGTTGAATCACAGGGTCCGCGCTGATGATCACGAGGTTGAACGACTCGCGGTACGAGCGGCCCGGCTCGATCTCGATCGTTCGGCGCCCGGTGTTGTAGCCGCTCCGGCGCACTTCGATCTGCGTCGTTCCCGTCTCGATGCGCGCGGGAGCCGCGAGCGGAAGCGGCCCCACCTCGCGGCCGTTGACCCACAGCGTGGCGCCCGCGACGGAGCTCGTGACCTCGAGCGAGCCGAGGTGCGCGGTGATCGCGGTGAGCGCCGCGTCGAGCGCCTCGACGTTGCGTTGAATCCATGGGTCCTCGCGCTCGGCGAGCGCCGCGCGAAGATCGACCTCGGCCTGCGCCCATTGCCCGAGCGCCTGCTCGGCGAGCGCGATCTGCGCGCGCGTGCGGGGCGACGGAACCAGCGCAAACGCCTGCCGAAACAGCAGCAACGCTTGCTGGTCTTGCGAGGCGCGTCGCAGTTGAATGCCCTGCGCGACGAGCGCTTCGGCCTGCGTCGCGCTCTCGTTCTCTGCCGTGCCGACGCTCGCGTCAGCGCTCGTCGCGCCGCCGTCGACCGGTGGGGCGCTCTGCGCTCGCGCGGTGCGGCTCGTGACAGAGGCGAGCAAGATCGCGGCGCACGCGAGGGTGCTGCGTCGAAGCCCTTCCATTGCAAGAACGAGCGTATCGCACATCGCGCGCGGCTCCGAAGCGAAGAAAGGCTCTGCAATCTCGCGCGGGGCGCTCACCGAACAGCAGTCAGCGACGGCTGAGCCGGGCGCCGAGCAGCGCGAGGTCGCCGCTGTCCGCCGCGCAAAAAGACCTCGATTGTCCCTCGATTTGCAGCGAAATCTCTCGCACGTGGAGCGCGCAACGGTCGAGCGCGAGGACCTCGCGGGCGAAGAGGTTCGTTCCGCGTTGACCAAATGTGTCGTCGCCGAGGACCGGGTGCTCGATCGCAGCGAGCTGCGCGCGCGCGGTCTGCGTCGAGCCCTGCTCGATGGTCACGCTCAGCCGCGAGTGACCGCCGAGCACCTCCTCGCGCTCGAACGCCGCGCGCGAAGGCCCGAGCTTCGTGGCGCGATCGAGCGTCGCGCGCTCGTCCGGGATCGATTTGACCCACGCCGTGCAGCCCGTGCGCTCCACCACGCCGCGGGTCGCCATGCTCTTGGCGACAGCCTCGGTGGCGGCGATCACGACGAGCCCGCTCTCGTCTCCGTCCGCGCCGGCGACCGCGACCGCGCTCGACCATCGCCGGGTCTTTTGCGCCCACGCGAGCGCCCTCGCCCGCACGCCCGACGCCCCTTCGATCACGCACTGCGCGCGGTCTTCGTAGTGCACCTTCGACGCCCCGCGTTCGCTCGATCCGCGCGCGAGCAGCACCACGGTCTCGACCTGATCCGTGAGCGGAATCATGTCGATCGGCTGCGCCCACAGCGGCTCGAGCCCCGCGCTCGCGAGCGTCGCGAGGTCTCTCGCGAGCGTCTCGGGATCGCACGAGACGTACACGACCGCCGCGGGTTCGAGCGCGCCGATCGCGACGAGCGCCGCGCGATCGACGCCGCGTCGCGGAGGGTTGACCACGACGACGCCGAAGGGAGTCTTCGCGCTGCGGCCGCGCTTGGCGACGGCGACCCGCGTGAACCTCGCGGCGTCCTCGGCGTAGACGCGAACGCTCTTCATGCGCTGGAGCTTCGCCGCGTCGTGCGCGGACTCGGTCGCGGGCTCGAAGGACTCGACGAGCGTGACCTTCCACCCGTCGCGCGCGAGCGACAGCCCGAGCGCGCCCGACCCTGCGTACAACTCGAGCACGCCGGGGCGCGCGTCCGCGTCCGAGAACCGCTCTCGCAGCGCCGCGCGAACGAGCGCGTGAACGCTCGCCGCGGACCCGCGATGGGCCTGCGTAAACGCTCCCGGCGTCGCGTGGAGCCACAGGTCGCCGACGCCCGCGACGTCTCGAAGCGAGGGCGGCCCCGCGAGCACGATCGGCGCCTGCCCGAGGAGCTGCGGCGATTGCCCGTTGTGCCAGCTCACGGCGGCGCTCTTGGCGATGCGCTCGCGCACGAGCCACTCGCACGCCTCGCGCGCGTCGTCGTCGGTGGCGCGGCTTCGCTCGAGCACGAGCGTGATCATCAACGACTCGCGCGAGGGCTTGTCCTTGGGCGGAGGCTCGCGCACCGAGCGAACGTCCACCGCGCGGAGCGCTCCCTTCGCCGAGGGATCCGCGGCCGGCGTCAACGCAGGCGTACGCGCGCTCGCGTCTCGAACGCGCGCGCGCAGCTTCGTCAGCGCCTCGCGCGTCGCGACGGACACCACGCGACACTCGGGGACGTCCACGACGGCGTGCGCGTCGCGGTACATTCCGATGGATCCGTCCGCGCCGACGGCGAACTTCGCGCGCGTTCGGTACGCTTCGATTTCGTCCGCGCCGACGCACGGTCGAACGTCGATCGTCGCGGTCTCGGCGAAGCGCGCGAACGCCTCGCGCACCTTGGCGCGCTTGTGCGCGAGCTGCGCTGAGTAGCGAAGGTCGATCAACGGACAGCCGCCGCATGGGGCGGCGTGCGCGCATCGCACGACCGCGTCGCTCTCGGATGGGTTCACGCGAATCACGCGAAGTGTCAAACAATGTCTTTGCGAAGAGCGCAACCCCTGGCGAGACGCCCGCGTGCTGTCGTATGCGAACTGTCTCTATGACGACTCACCTCGAGACGACTCACCAAGACCTCGGCGCCGCGACCTCGACCGCGAGCGACGCCCCCGCGAAAGAACCGGCGATCGACGGCGCGATCGTGCTGATGGTCGCCAAGGCGCTGGGGCTGCCCGAGCGTTCGGTGCGCACGGTCGTGGCGCTGCTCGTGGATGGGGCGACGGTTCCCTTCATCGCGCGGTATCGAAAAGAGGCGACGGGCGGGCTCGACGAGGTGCAGATCCGCGACATCGAGACGCAGAAGGCGTACTTCACCGAGCTCGAGCAGCGACGCGCCTCGATCCTCGAAGAGATCGCGAAGCAGGGCAAGCTCACGGACGAGCTGCGCGCCAAGATCCTCGCGTGCACGCAGAAGAGCGAGCTCGAGGACCTGTACCTCCCGTTCAAGCCGAAGCGTCGTACGCGCGCGATGATCGCGAAGGAGATGGGGCTCGAGCCTCTGGCGCTGCGCATCCTCGCGCAGCCGCTCGACGGAGATCCGCTCGAAGAAGCGAAGGCGTTCGTCGCGCCGGACAAGGGCGTGGGGACCGCGAAGATCGCGCTCCAGGGCGCGCGGGACATCGTCGCCGAAGCGGTCGCCGAGCGCGCGGAGGTCCGTCAGTTCGCGCGGAGGCTCTACATGGAGAGCGGCGTGCTCGTCGTCGAGAAGGCGCCCGAGGTCAACGGGCCGACGAAATTCGAGACCTGGTACGACTTCCGCGAGCCGGTGAAGAACATCGCTTCGCACAGGTTTCTCGCGGTCAAACGCGGTGAGACAGAGAATGTCCTTCGCTCGTCGATCGAGGTCGACGTGGACACGGCGCGGGGCGAGATCGCGCTCGTGGCCAAGCGCGACGCGAAGAGCCCGTGGGCGCAAGAGCTCGATCAAGCGATCACCGACGCGTGGAAGCGATTGATCGCGCCGTCGGTCGAGAGCGAGGTGCGCGTCGAGCTGAAGTTGTCTGCGGACAAGAGCGCGGTCGACGTGTTCGCGTCGAACCTGCGCTCGCTCTTGCTCGCCGCGCCGCTCGGAGCGAAGACGGTGATCGGGATCGATCCGGGGCAGCGCACGGGCTGCAAGACGGTCGTGATCGACTCGACGGGGCGCATCCTCGAGCACACGGTGCTCTTTCTCGTGCAGGGCGACGACGCCGTCGCGCGCTCGCGTCGAACGCTCGCGCAGCTGATCGCGAAGTACACGCCCATGGCCATCGCGGTCGGCAACGGAACACACGGGCGCGAGACCGAGCAGTTCGTGCGCGACGCCCTGCGCGAGAGCGAGCAGAAGGGGATCTTCTCGGTGCTCGTCAACGAGGCGGGCGCGAGCGTGTACTCGGCGAGCGACGTGGCGCGCGAGGAGTTTCCCGACCTGGATTTGACGGTGCGCGGAGCGATCTCGATCGCGCGGCGGCTGCAAGATCCCTTGGCCGAGCTCGTGAAGGTGGACCCGAAGTCCATCGGCGTCGGGCAGTACCAGCACGACGTGTTTCAGCCCTTGCTGGCGAAGAAGCTCGATGAGGTCGTCGAGTCGTGCGTGAACCTCGTCGGCGTCGAGCTCAACACGGCGAGCGCGCCGTTGCTCGCGAAGGTCGCGGGCATCGGACCGTCGCTCGCCAAGCGAATCGTCGGGTTTCGCGAGGCCAACGGGCGCTTCGTCTCGCGAAAAGCCCTGACGAAGGTGACGGGCCTCGGGCCAAAGACGTTCGAGCAGTGCGCGGGGTTCGTGCGCGTTCGTGATGGAGAGCACCCGCTCGACGCGAGCGCGGTGCACCCCGAGCGCTACGCCCTCGTCGAGCAGATGGCGAAGGACCTCGGGGTCGACGTCGCGAAGCTCGTCGGCAACGACGCGCTCGTCGCGAAGATCGACGTGAAGAAATACGTCCAGGGGGACGTCGGCGAGCCGACGCTCAAGGACATCTTGGCCGAGCTGAAGAAGCCGGGGCGCGATCCTCGCGACTCGTTCGAGCCGCCGAGCTTCCGCGACGACGTTCGGACGATGGACGACCTGAAGCCGGGCATGGCGCTCGAGGGCGTGGTGACCAACGTGACGGCGTTCGGCGCGTTCGTGGACATCGGCGTTCACCAAGACGGGCTCGTGCACGTCTCGCAGTTGAGCGACCGCTTTGTGAAGGATCCGAGCGAGGTCGTGAAGGCGGGCGACAAGCTCAAGGTCCGCGTGATCGAAGTGGACATGGTGCGAAAGCGCATCTCGCTCACGGCGCGCTCGGGCGAAGGTCCCAAGCAGGGCGCCTACGGCAAGAGCGACGCGGGCGGGCGCGACGGAAACCGCGACGCAAATCGCGACGGACGCGGCTACGGCGGCGGCAATCGCGGCGGCAACGGCGGCCGGCCGGGAGCTGCGCCGGTGAAGCCGCCCGCGCAGGGCAAGTTCACGAACAACCCGTTCGAGCGCTTGCTGAAGAAGTAGCGCCAGCGATCGAGCCGACGAGCCTATCGAGCAGGGGGCTACGAATTCAACGATCGCATCGAGCCATCGCCAAGTGCGTCGCGCGTGGGCGACCACGAATTCAACGAAGGCAACGAGGCATCGCCGAGGGCCAGGAGTTCGGCCTCCTCTTCTTCTTCGAGTCGGTCGAAGAAGAAGAGGAGGCGAGCGAGTGAATCGCGTCACGCGTGTGGTGGTGATGATGATGGATGCGTGGCGTTCCGGCGAAGCTGCCTCTGGGCAGCGGAGCCGGTTGCGGAGGGAGCGCCGAGTCGCGCGACGTTGCGCTTTGCCGCAGGCATTGCGCAACGCCGCGCGACTCGCCGCACCCGAAGCAAAGTCCACGCATCGAGTCAGTTAAGTCCCAGAGCACAGCGTGTTTCGGGCTGAGTGTGTTGTGGGCCAAGCGCGCGGGGCCCAGTGAAGACTCACGCCCGTTGTCCCCGAAACACGTTCGCCCGAGGCGCCTACGCTCTCGCGTGCGTCGCGCGCGGCCCAGTGAAGACACGCCCGCTGTTCGCAAAGACGCCCGCACTCGGCCGCGCACGGCGCGGCGGTCGCGCTCAGTGACCCGAAACACTGTCACTCGGTGCAGCGGAAAACACGGTCACAGGGCGGGACTGGACTGACTCGATGCGTGGACTTTGCTTCGGGTGCGGCGAGTCGCGGGGGGGGGGGGCCGGGCAGCGGCCACCCGCCCAGCCCCCCCCCCACCGCGGCCCCCCCCCCCCCCCGCCCGCGACGCCACAG
>JAEUKI010000072.1 GCA_016793325.1 Myxococcales bacterium
TTGTGTGCATCATCGACAGCTGTTGGTTTTCTGCCGCGACGCTTCGGTCCCAGTAGCCCCTCTCCCGCGCGGGCGCGCGGGAGAGGGGCGCGCGGCAGCGGGGGTGAGGCCGCGGACGCTCGTTTCGCGCTGCGTTTGGCCGCGCAGACGCACTGCACGTGCACCGCAGTGTTCGGCGCCTATGGGACCTCAGCCCATCTCTCTCGTCAGCGCCACAGCGCCGCGAGCTCGATCTCGACCGACTCGAACGGCTCTGCACGGACCCGCGCCTCGCCCTCGAACCTCGCGATTTGCACGGGGCCCTTCGCGTCGCTGAGTCGAAACACTTCGAGCGCGCGCGCTTCGGGGTCGACCAGCCACGCGTGCGTTGTTCCGTAGCCAGCAAACACGGGGAGCTTCGTGCCTCGGTCGTAGCGCTCGGTCGTCGGCGAGAGCACCTCGCACACCCAATCGGGCGCCGTGCGAAACGGGTACTCATCGGGCCCCGGCGCGCGATCCATACGCCACCCCGCGATGTCCGGGTTGAGCATATCGGGCCCAGGCCCGAGGTGAATCTCCGGGATCTGCACGAAGCACCACGCAGGGGCCCCTTCGGTCGAGCCCCAACCGCGGCCGAGCTTCAGTTCGAGCTGAGAAAACAAAAGCCCGAACGCGCGTTGGTGGCGAAATCTCGGGGCCGGGGACAGCAACAGCATCCCGCTGATGATCTCGGCGCGCATCGACGACGGCGCCTCGTGGCGAGCTCGCTCGATTTCGGGTGCATTTTTCAAGATATGCCCCGCGGTCATCGTTCCCAATCCTACCGCACAGCCCCCGCCACCGCTTGCTTCAGCCGGTTCACCATCCGCGCTTCGAACCGCTCTTGGCTCACTCCGAGCGCCTCGCGCACGGCCCCTCCGCTCACGGCGCGTCGCTGCTTCGCGGGGAGCTCCTTCGCGAGCTCGTCGATCCCGCCGCGGGTCGCGCCGTGAACGCCCGCCATCGCGCGCAGGTAGCCCTGTTGCGTGGGATCGCTCTCGTGCGCGTCGATCAGCGCAGAGAGCACTTCGGCGCGCCCCTGTCGGTCGATGCTCGGGTCCTTCGCGACGGCCGCGCCCCACGCGTCGAAGAACGGCCCCATAGGCAAGAGCAGCGCGCGGCTCTTGCGCAGCGCGCGGGGCTTTCGCAGCGGTAGAAACCGATGGTTCTCGAGGGCCATCACCGCTTTGTTCACGGCGCCCGCGAGGCGAAAGGTCTTCACGGTGTTCGTCGCGTCGTCGTGGCCGAGCCTCGCGTAGCGCGTGACGTACGTCTCGGCGACCGAGCCCTTGGCGACCCAATCGACGACGACCCGCGAGAGGTCCCCGAGGTTGTGCGCGATCACGCACGCGCACCGAAGCGCGTCGAGCTCGCGGCCCTTCGTGCGGATCGCGCGCTCGAAGCTCTCGCGCTCGCGGTCGAGCTCCTGATCGATCGCCGTCGAGAGGCGCTCGACCATCTCGTCGAACCGCAGGTGAATCGCGCGCCCGAGCGCCCCCGCACGCACCGAGAACCACTCGCCGTCGTGCCCGCTGAGCGGCCCGAGCCCCACGTCCACCGTGCGCGCGCTCACGGCCGGAGCGCTCCAATGCGCCGCGGCGTGATCGACGAGCGCCACCATCGCCTCGAACTGCGATCGCTCGCGCACCTCTTGCCACGCGTGAAATCGAATTCGTGTGTCCACGTCCGTCGGAACAAACGTCGCCACCGTCGCGTAGTGCGCCGACAACATCAGCTCGAAGTAGCGCACCCGCTGCTCGGGCTCGGTCCACACGGGCTCGAGCTCGCGCCCTTCGCGAAGCGCCCTTCGCCACGAGAGCGCGGGTCCGTCCGTCGGGCCCTCGAGCGCCCACGACGCGGTGTTCTCGACTTGTTCACAGAGGAGTTTTGGAGCGATGCCGCCAGCCATGGGACCGACCGCGGCGGATAGCACGGATGCGCATGCCCTTTCGAGCGCGACGGCGCTCCGCAGTGTACCACCAAGCTCACCCTCGACCGATGCTTCCATCCACCGCTCGCGCCCTCGCGCTCTCGTCCAGCACGCTCTCTCTCGTCCTCGCGTGCGCGCTGCGCGCGTCGGCGACGCCTCGCCCCAACGCACCGCAGTCCGGCCCTCGGGCAGCTCCCATGCTGCGCCAGACGGACACGGACGTCCTCGCGGTGAGCGCGGATCGACGCACCGCCGTCGTGCGCATTCGAAACCTCCGCGACCGCAACGTGCTGCCCCGCTATCGCTCGGTCGAGATCGCGTCGCAGCGCGTGCTTCAAGAGTGGTCGCTCGGCGCGCGCGACGGGCTCGAGACCAACGTGTTCTTCGGACGCACGCGACGCGAAGGCATCGCTGCGATGGCCGACGCCCCCGCGCATCGATTGGACATCGCGAGGCAGAGCGCGGCGTTCGCGAGCGTCTCGACAAACAACGACCAGCGCTTCGCGGTCGGGGCTTCGCGCGTGGCCTTCGTGATCGGCGACGACCTGTGGACGAGCGACCGCAGCGGCGCAGGATCGCGTCGCGTTTCGACCACGCCTGCGGCGTACGGACCGATCCCCTCGCCCGACGGACAGCGCGTCGCCTTCACAGGAATGATCGGTCGACTCGACGGCGTCGTCGGCAACTACGTCTTGCACTTCCTCGACCTCCGCGGCCGCGCGTCGCCCGTCGCAGCGTCGAGCACGCGCGACGTCAGCTACGCGGATCTCGCGTGGAGCCCCAACGGAAACTACGTGTATGCGAGGATGGGCTCGGAGCACGCCGAGGGCGGCTGCCTCGTGCGCGTCGTCGCGCGACCGCCGTTCAACGTCGAGCGTCTCGCGTGCGTCGACCGAAGCGAGCGCATCGACCTGGTGGCGTACTCACCCAATCGTCGATGGGCCGTCGTGCACGGCGCGATGGTGTATCAAACGGGCGGCGCGAGGCACTCGCTGCAGTGGGTGGATTTGAGCACGGGGCAGGTCACGGCGACCGCTCGATTCGCGGGCATTTCGAGCGCAGGAGCCGTGAGCGACCGCGGCGTGTACGTCGCCCAATCGGGCGCGCAGGCGATGATGCTCGACCCGAGCGCGCGGCGCTTGTCGACGACGACGGACAACGTGTCGGTTCCGATCGCGTTTCACAACGCAGCGTGGATCGACGACGATCGGTACATCGTCGGCAACGACGGCAACGTGCGCGTGATCGACCTGCGCACAGTGCGATGGACCGCTGGCTCGTGGCCGAGCGTGTGATCGTTCGAGCGCAGCGCCGAGATGAATCTCGGTTCACCCGAGCGCCGAGATGAATCTCGGCGCATGGACGCCGCTGCGCGCCGCGCGCAGGAGCGCGAGGAGGATTGCCACCCTCGCGACCGGCTCTGCGGGCGCGCGCTGCGAAGCAGCGTTCATGCGCCGAGATTCATCTCGGCGCACGAAGCAGCGTTCATGCGCCGAGATTCATCTCGGCGCCCAACCAATCCACCTCCGCGCCCAACGGATCGCTCTCGGCCCCGCGCGTCACTCTCCGAACGCGTTGTTGGTCGGCGACGGCAGCTGTGCGCAGCCGTCTTCGAACTCGAGAGACAACCGCTCGCGCGACGCACGAGCGCGGAGCGACAAGAGCCCGCGCGTCGACAACGCGTGCTCGCTGAGGTCGTCCGACGCGAGGCAACTGCGCTCCCCATCGACGATCAGGCACGCGCTCGCGCGAATCACGGAAGCAGCCGCCGTCCCGACCGCGCGAACGGGCAGCGACAGCGCGCGCGCGCTCGATCGACCTCCGTGCACGAGCAGCTCGCGCGTACCCGGGTCTCTTTCGGTCGCGATCGACCACTGATCGGGCGTCGTTTCGATCGTGAGGCGCCCCTGGTCGCATCGATCGACGTGCAGCCACCGCGGCCGACCGGGCGTCGCGGGAATCGCGGTCCTCTGGCCATTGGGCTCGGGCAGAAACGTCATGTCCCCGCCGTCGTCGTCGTTCTCGTGCTGTGTGGACGGCGCAAAACGAAACGCTCCCCACCACACAGGCTCGTTCGGCGCCGCGGCGCGCAGCACCGCCGCGTACCGCCCCGCTTCGAGCCGAACGGGAACGATTCCCTGCGTCGACGATCCCCCCGATTCGTGCCGACGACGCTCGCACGACACGACCGCCCATCGCGCGGGCAGCGCGGCAAATCCCAACCCGCCTCGCCAACCGATCCGCGCGCGCTTCACGAAGCCGAAGGCCATGCCGGTCGCCTCGCGAAGCGTGAACCGCTCGACGACCAACCGCTGTTGCTCGCTGGTCTCGCACAGCGAGTTGCCGTTGGCTGTGTGCGCCTCGCGCGGCGCCGCCAGGACGAACTCTGCTCCCTCGTCGTGCGCTTGCGCGGCGGTCTGCTCGCCCACTTCGAGGCTGTCTCGCCCCGCGCACAGCGCGTCGATCATCCACGGCCCGATCGACTCGAGCGAGGACGCCGACGCGCGAAATCGCTCGAGCTCCTGGCGAATCGGCCGCGAGACCGCGCGCTCGAACTGCGCTTCGACGATCGCCGCGCTCTCGCCAGGGCTCGTTCGTCGGTACCACGCGACGAGCTTGTCGACGCCGTGCTCGCGCGCGATCCACGCTGCGAATCGCGCGAGCTCTCCGTCGCTGGTCACCGCGCCGTTCTCCCACGCGCCGTCCCACAGTCCGACGCTCGTCGAGCCGTCACCGAGCGCCTTGGCGATCGCGCTCGCGAGGACCTCTTGCCCGCGATGCGACCGCCACAAGAGCCCCCGCACGAGCGCGTTGAACGCCGTCGCGCGCACGCCGACGGACACCTTCGGCGGAGCCACGCACCGCTGCCGATAGTCGCGCGTGCCCGTACAACCGTCGCGCTCGTTGTTGGGAAGCACCAGAAATCGATGCGTCCCTTGTCCGAGCCCGAGCTCGCGTGAAGCGACCGAGACGAGCGCGTCGCCGAGGTGAAGGGCGTCGGGGCACACGTTTGTTCCCTCGGGCGCGACGATGTGCACGCGCGCTCCGCGGTGCTCGACCGCGTTGGGAACCTTCGGCTCCCACGCGCACCCCGCGCTCGACAGCAACGACGCCCAGAGCCCGACTCGTGTCATTCGCGATCGTCGCACGCGCACATCAGACAACCATTCGCCGCAAAAGTTTCACGCGGCGGTCGTCAGTTGCATCGCCCGTACGCCGAGCCCGCTTGCGGAATGCACATTCGAGTGCCCGTGCAGAAGAGCCCCATGCAGCACATCTCGCCCATGTTGCCGCAGGCGGGAACGCAGAATCGCCCAGGAAAACTCCGACAATTCAACGATCCGTTGCACTCGGGGTCGCTCGAACGACACGCGTTCTGCTCGTTGCCGACCCCGATTGCGCGGCACCTCGACACCATGCCCGCCCCGGTCGAGAACATGACGATCTCGCTCCCCGTGTCGCACACATTTCCAGCGCACGGAAACTGCCCCGGCCCGCCGCACTCGCACGTCCGCGTCAGCGGCCAACACGACAAGCCCATCATGCAACCCGTGTTCGCGCCGCCCGTGCAACACGGTTGTCCATCGCCGCCGCAGACACCGGTGTCGACACGCACACCCGTGTCGACGCCCGTATCGACGCCCGTATCAACGCCCGTATCAACGCCCGTATCAACGCCCGTGTCGACGCCCGTGTCGACGCCCGTGTCGATCCGAACGCCCGTGTCCACACCCGTGTCCACGCCCGTATCGATCCGAACGCCCGTGTCCACGCCAGTGTCGACGCCCGTGTCTCCGCGAACATCGACGCCCGTGTCCACGCCAGTGTCCACGCCGGTGTCCACGCCGGTGTCCACGCCTGTGTCGATGCCCGTGTCCGCGCCGGCATCGCCATCCGCCACGACATCGACCGGCGTGCTGTCGTCGGGAACGTCCGACACGCGGTCGTCGCTCGCGTCGATCACATCCGCCGGTTGGCCATCGGCCGCGCCGTCCGCGCCGCGAAGCGAGGCGTGAGGGAGGGCGCAGCCCGAGGCGCACGCCGTCATCGAAACGACCAAGACGATCGCCGCGAGGCGATCGAAAGACACACGAGTCATCGTGGAGCATCTTGCCGCGTTCTCCGTCGCCCGACGACAGGATTTCGAACACGCGCGACGACCCGTGGCGCGAGCCGCGCTCGCTACAGCCGCTTCGCGCCAGCCACGGCGCCCTCGATGAGCGGCCCGAACCCCTGCAGCGCGCAGCGCTGGAGATAGAGCTGCATCCCGCGCACGCCGCCGAGCTCTTCGCCGCCGCCCGCGCGTCCAGGGCCGCCGTGAAGGAGCTGCGGGAGCACCGTTCCCGGTCCGAGCCAGCCCGAACCCATGCGGCTGTTCGCGACGCACACGCGACCGTGATACGCGGCGATCCCGAGCGCGACCTCGGCGCTCACGGCGCGATCGTCCGTATACACCGTGCTCACGAGGCCTCCGCCCGCGCGGGCTACGAGCGCTACGCACTCGTCGTTGCTCGCGTACGGAAGCACGGTCGTCGACGGGCCGAACACCTCGTGCTCGTGGACGATCTTGATTTCATGGGCGTTTGACGCGAGCAAGAGCGTCGGCGCCACGAAGTAGCCCTTGCCCTCGGGAGCGCCCTTTCCTTGCACCGCGCCGCTGCCGCCGAGGAGCACCTTGGCGCCCGCCTGCACGAAGCGATCGAGCCCCGCGCGAACGTCCTTCAACTGCGCGGCCGTCGCGAGCGGCCCCACCGTCACGCCCTCGGCGAACGGCGAGCCCACCACCGCGCCGCCGAGGCGCTCGACGAGGTCTTCGCACACGGCTTCGACCATCGCTGCGGGGACGAACACCCTTCGAATCGCCGTGCATTTTTGCCCGGCTTTTTGCGTCACGTCTCGAACGACGTCCGCGATGAAGAGCTGCCAGGTGTCGCTGCCGCGCTCGACGTCCGCGCCGAGGATCGCGGCGTTGAGGCTGTCGGCCTCGACGTTGACGCGCACGGCGTTGTCGATGACGTTCTTCTTTCCGCGCAGCATCGCGCCGGTCGACCCCGCGCCGGTAAACGCGAGGACGTCCTGCGGTCCGAGTCGGTCGATCAGGTCGCCGCTCGGGCCCGCGATCATTTGCAGCGCGCCCTCGGGGAGCGCTCCCGACGCGACCAGCGCCTCGCTCATGCGCACCGTGAGCATCGCCGTCGCCGTCGCGGGCTTGGAGATCACGGGCATCCCAGCGAGCCACGCGCACGCGGCTTTCTCCGCCAATCCCCAGGCAGGAAAGTTGAACGCGTTGACGTGCACCGCCACGCCGCGGCGCGGGACGAGCACGTGCTGGCCGCTCACGCGCGACGAGCGCCCGAGGCTGATCGGCTCTCCGTCGGTGAAGAACGTCGCGTCGCCGAGGGACTTGCCGAGCTCGCCGTACGCCGCGAGCGTGCCCGACGCGCCGTCCACGTCGAACTTCGCGTCCGAGCGCGTGTTGCCCGCGTTCTTCATGCCCACTTCGATGAGCTCGTCGCGCTTGCTGTGGATCGCGCGCGAGAGCGCGAGCAGCATCTCGCCCCGCTGCGCGAAGGTCATCGCGCGCAGCGCGGGTCCACCCTTGGCTGCGCCGTAGTCGCGCGCGGCACCAAAATTCAAGCCCTCGGTCGAGGTCGTCGCGAGCGGCTCTTCTGTGCTCGGGTCGTAGAGGGTCTGGCCCTTTCCTTCGCCGGACACCCACTGGCCTGCGAGATAGCTCTTCAGCGCTTCCATTTGCGATCCCTTTGCTGGTTTCTCAGAGACACTCGTCGAGCGCGGTCACGAGCGCGCCCACGTCTCGTTCGGCGACGCTGCACAACGCCACGCGCAAAGACCCTGGCCCCGGAACGACGAACACGCCCCGCGCCGTCAGCTTCTCCATCGACGCCTTCGGGTCCTTCGCGAACACCGTCACGAAGAAGCCTCCGTCGTAGCGCGGGTACACGAGCTTGGTGCCCGCCGCGGCCGCGTTGAACGCGCGCACGCGCCCGTCGAGCAACGCGATCAACCGCGCGCGCTCCTCGCGCACCTTCGCGTCGAGCGTCGCGTCCGTGAAGCATCGCTTCACCGCGTCCATCGCCGAGGCGTTGCAGTTGCTCCATGTTCCGCGGCACGCGTAGCTGAGCGCGCGCTGCACGGCGCCGCGCTGCGCCTCGTCCTTGGTGCACGCGATCAGCGCGCCGACGCGCTGGCCGTAGAGCCCGAAGCCCTTCGAGCCCGACCACGCGAAGCACACGAGGCCCTTGTCAGCGATGGGCTCGAGGTACTGCAGAAACCCGGTCGTATCCCTGGCGAACGCGAGGTACGCGACGTCGGCCATCACCGTCGTCGGGACCTTCTCGCTCGTGCGAACGAGCGCGTCGCGAACGGCCTCCCACTCGGCGCTCGTCATCGAGTAGCCCGTCGGGTTGTGGCAAGGGTCGTTGAGAAACACGAGGACGCGTCCCTGCGCCTTCGCGTTGTCGTCGAGGGCCTTCTCGAAGGCAGCCACGTCGAAGCCGCGCGCCTCGGTGAACATGTTGAACGTGCTCACCTTGCGCTCGTGCTCGTCCGCGATCGTCGCGTACGGGCCCCAGTAGAACGACGACGTCAGGATCGACTGACCGCGCTCGGTGAACGTGCTGATCGCGTGGCGAAGCGCGCCTGTTCCGCCCGGGGTCGCGGCGCTCACGGCGATGTCGCGCAGGGATGAAGCGCCGAGCAGGTCCTTGCGAACCGCCTCGAGAAACGTGGGGTCGCCCGCGATGGGCGCGTATCCAGCGGCCTTCGTCGCGGGCACCGAGCGCAGCGCCTCGATGACCGTGGGCAAGACGGCGAGCGTTCCATCGTCCTCGAGCAGGGCGCCGACGGTCGCGTTGATGACGGCGTCGCCTTTCGCTTTGCGCTCTTGTGCTTGCGCGTTGAGGGCGAAGATGGGGTCGTTTCCAGGGCGGTCGGCGTTGCGTTCGGGCAGGAGCTTCACGGCGCGAAGCGTTCTGCCACCGAGCGCGCGGTGTTGTCACGGGCTGACGCGATCGCATGACGGTCCGAGCGCGAAAAATTCGCACGCACGGGCTGACGGAAGGCGTCGCGAAGCCTCTCCTCCGCGTTGATGCCGCTCTCGAACCGGCGGCGATGCTGGTATAAACCCTCCCATGCGGCGAATTTCACCGTTGCTTTCGCTCGCGCTCGGCGCAGCGCTCGCGCTCACGGGCTGCCCTGGCGTGATCGACGAGGGCATGTTTCTCGCGTCGCGCGACGGCGGCGGACGCGCGGACGTCCCCACGGGCGACGGCTCCGGGCCGAGCTGTCCATCCGACATCCGACGGGACTTGATCATCGCGCGCTGCGCGACGGCGGGCTGTCACACGACCATGGACCGCGTCGCGGGCCTCGACCTCGAGTCGGACAACCTCGGCGCGAGGCTCATCAACGTCCGCGCCTCGGCGACGGGCTCGTGCGCCAACCGCACCCTCGTCACCATCAACGGAACGACCGTCGACGGAGTGTTCTTCGGCAAGCTCTCGGAGACCCCGAGCTGCGGCCTCCGCATGCCGCTCGGCTCGCGCGTCATGCACCTGACCGAACCCGAGATCGAGTGTCTCCGCGGGTACATGCGCACGCTCATGGCGGGCGGCGGCGACGGCGGCGGCATGGACGCGAGCGCACCCGCGGACAGCGGCGCCGACGCGCGGACCTCGGGCGGCTGAGCGAAATCAGCGGCAGCGCACGCGCGCCACGGCGAGCCTCCGTGGCCCGTCGGCGCTCGCGCGATCGACGCTCTCGATCCACGCCAAGAGCGCGCCGTCGTCCGTGGGGGTCATCGCGACGTCGATCGCGTCGTCGAGGCGCTGGTGCGAGCCCGACGGTGACGCGAGGACCCTTGGACGATCGCGGCCCGTTCCCTCGGTGAAGAGCGCGGTCGTTCGACGCCCGTCGTCGAGACCGACGAGCGCTCCGGCGACCAGGACCCTCCCGCGGTGCACCGACGCGAGCGGCTCCCAGCCCTGACCAACGTCGAGCGGATTGGCCCCGTCCCAGCGCGCGACGCGAAGGCGCACGGGCCTCCCGTCGGTTCCACCCTCGCGAAAGATGAGCGACGCGCCGTCGTGCGAGACCTCTGGCGCCCACGCGCGGCCTTCGTACACGCGCTGCGCGGCTTCGGCAGGCGCGGATCCCACGAAGCGACGCACGGACAACGACCGACCGTCGCTGAACACCGCCGCGAGCGCGTCTCCGCCCGAGATGCGACCGAGCCCCACGCGAAAGCGCCCCACGGCGTCGGGCGACTGCGCTTCGGTGAGCACCCACGGCGCGCCTCGAAGCGCGCCCTCGTGATCGAACGAGTAGACCCGCTCGCGCACGGGGCCGAACGCGCGCTCTTCGCCGAGGATCGTGGGCTCGCCGAGCACGACCGAGACGCCGCCGCGCCAAGCCACCGGGGCCGAGTCGAGCGTGTACCCGCGGGTTCCTTCGATCGCGCGCGTGGGGACGCGAACGCTTCCGCGCGCGTCGAGCACGGTGAGCTCGAGGTCCCGCGACGCGTGGCCCGAGCGTTGATTTCGTGTGTCGAAGCGCGCGCTCGACAGGACGTACACCGCGCGATCGGGCCCCAGCGCGACGACGGCTCCCGGCTCGAACCCGGGCGCGCGCGCGACGGACACCGGCCGATCGGGCGCGATCGAGACCACGCGCGACTGCGAAAACACGAGCCCTTCGCGCCCCTGGCCGACGCGGGCCATGGTGATCAACGCGACCGCCTCGCGGCCGTAGGACGAGAGGGCGATCTCTTGCGCGCGAAACGTTCCTTCGCGCGAGCCCGCGGAGTCTTCGATCGAGACCTCTTCGACGCCGTTGACGAGCGCGCACTCGGTGACGCCGCTCACGGTGGGCTCTGCGCGCGGCTCGGGCGCTGGGACAACCAACGGGGCCGTCACGGGCTCGGCTCGCACGACCACGCGCGGCTCGGGGAGCGTCACGCGCGCCGCTCGCTCGCTGCGGTCGCTCGCCTCCGTGGTGCTCGTCGGCGTCGCGCGGGCCTCTCGCTCGGGCGCGGTGCTCGCTCGAGGCTGCTCGTCACAGGGTCGCGGGCTCGGCTCGGCGCTGCGAGCGTTGCCCTCAGGAGCGCGCACAGGAGTCGCAGGTTCGTCGGTGCGCGCGACGCCCGAGCGCCGGGGTCCGGGCGTAAACGTCACGCCGCGCAGCGCTGGGGGCCGCGACGCTGCGCGGTCCATCTCCGCGGCAGGCGTAAACGTGACCTGCGCGAAGCCCGCGCGATCCACGAGCGCGATGGCGACCAGCGAAACCGCTGACAAAACGTGACGCATACAATGAGTGTCGATGCAGGCAAATGTAGGCCGCAAGAAACCCGCGACGAATCACCAGCGCGCGTCGAGTTACGTCGCCTCGAACAGGGCTCGCGCGGCGCCCGTGATGATCGAAACCGTCACGCGCGCGAGGAGCCCTGCGCCGTCGCGGACGATCGCTCGACTTCGCTCTCTTCGACCGAATCCCCCGTCGAGCGAAACCCTCCGACACGAACGCCCGACACGGCGCGACGCGCGAGCACCTCAAGCAATCGCCCCCGCACGCGCGCCAAGAAATCTCGCAACGCGAGCGCGAACGGCCCTGTCATCTCGCCGGGCCAGTGCAAAACGAGGCTCCCTTCGACCACCTCGAGGTCCATGCTCCAGAACGGCCCGCTCGACTGCTCCATCAGCGCGAGCAAATCGCGTCGCGTCTGCGCGTCGAGGACCTCGCGCAACACGTCGGCGTCGCCGGTGAGGGCAAACGCTTTGTCGAACGCCTCGTCGCCGATTTGCACGTCCGTCGGCGCTCCGAGCGCAGCAGCGACGCGCCCGCCGATCCCCTGGCGCGCGATCTTGAACGGGATGTTCGCGCCCTCGATCGCGACCCGCACGTACGAGCTCACGTAGTACATGGGCTGACCGCGCGCCGGGAGCACGTAGCTCGCGAACTGCCACTGCGCGCCCGCGTAGAGCCCCTCGACGGTGAGCCCAGTGCCTGTGTTCATCCGCGAGATCGTGTTTCGCGAGCCGAGGTACGTCTGCGCGACCGAGGCGTCCCACTTCTCTTGCACCGAGGCGCCCGGCGCATCCACGCCCTGCGCCGCCACGGTCTCGAGCGCGGCGCGCGCCCGCGCGAGCGCCGCGGAGAACGCGTCCATCGCCTTTTTGAACATGAACGCCGCGAACGCCCCGATCGCCGCGACGAACGCCACGCCGAGCAGCATCGCGGGGTTGCCCGAGACGAACGTGCCCACGACGAGCCCGAGCGCGATCAACGCGAAGTACCCCACCACGAGAGCCCGCATCGTGCGCCAGTACTTCATCGTTGAACGGGAAGATACCACGCGGTCGGCGCCGCTCTGACACCAACACAACAAATCAAACAGCGCCGTGTTTTATGCACGCAACCGTCGTCGAACGACCGTCACGAACGTCTCGAGCTCGACCGTCGCGCCGACGCCCGCCTCCGTCGCGCCGCCGTCGCGCAGCGCACGGGGACGGAGACCGAGCGCGACAGCGCTGTTTTCGGCGCCGCGAATGCGGGCGATCGCCGCCTCGAACCCGAGCGCTCCGACGCTCGCGCCGTCGATGGACAGGATCTCGTCGCCCTCGCGAAGCCCCGCCTCCGCAGCGCCTCCGCCCTCGATCACCCGCGTGATCACGAGCGCGTCGCCTCGGGCCGCGAGCACCGCGCCGATGCCCACGAGCTCGATGCGCGGCTCTTCGTCGCGTCCGACCGGCGACAGCTCGATCTCGAGCGGACCGAGCTCTGCGCCCTCCGTCGCGACGAGCCCGCTGATCACGCGACTGTGATGGTCGAACGCCGCGACGAACAACGAGCGCACGCCGGGCGCGAGGCCGCGCAGCTCGAACTGCCCCTGGCGATCGGCGCTCGTCGCGACCGAGAGCGCGAGGGCCGTCGTCGATCCCGAAAACGCCCCGCCGACCGAGCTCTCGAGCGAGATCCGAGCGCCCTCGATCGGGACGCGCGATCGACCGTCGGTCACGCGCCCCCGCACGCGCGCTCCGCGCGAGAGCTCGGCGACAATCGGCGCTGTCGAAGCGCGCGACGCGTCTTCCCCAGAGACGCGCACCGCCGTCGCCGCCCAGGTCGCATACCCGTACGCCGCGATCAGGACGTCGTACGTCCCGGCCTCGACGCCGCAGAGCGAGAAGCGCCCCTCGGCGTCGAACACCGAGGCCACTCGCTCGGTGCTTCGCTCGACCGCGCCGCGATGGCGCGCGAGCGCCACGGTGAAGCCCGGGACGGGCCTGCGGGTTCCTTGCTCGGCGACGAGGCCTCGCACACAGCCCCCGCTCCGCAGCACGAGAACAACGTCGGTCGCGCCCGGCGCTACGCCTTCGCGCGCTGCGCGAACCATCTCCAGGGCCGCGGCTTCGATCGTGTACAGCGCGAACGATCGATCGAGCCCCACGAGCAGAAAGCGTCCATCCGCAGCGCTCGTGGCGCTCGCGCGCGGTGTCGCGCGAGGCTCGCTCGCAGGCGGCGTCGGGACGCGCGCTGTGACGAGCGCGCCGCTGATGGGTTGCCCAGCGCCGTCCACGACGCGCCCCGAAACGCTCGCCGACGAAGCGTCGCCTGCATCGAGGCGCCGCAGCACGAGCTCGACCCGGTGGCTCACTTGCGCGCGCAAGTCCAAGAGCGATCGGCCCGTCTCGAACCCGACGGATCGCGCCTCGACGAGCGCGCCGTCCTCGCCTGCGACGCGCGCCTCTCCGCGCGCGTCCGTGAGCACCTCGACGTCGTCACCCGCAGCGCGTTCGTGAACGACCTTCACGCGCGCGCCGACGACGGGCTGGGCGCGCTCGTCGAGCACACGACACACATATTCGACCCGCGGCACCAGAGACACGACGATCTCGCGCACGGTCACCTGCGCCCGCGCGAAGAACGACAGCGGGCTGTGCCCTACCTCGGGCGAAAACGGCAGATACCCGTCCGCCACCGCCGTCGCGAGGTCGTACCGCCCGGCCTCGAGCGGCACGAATCGAAAGCGCCCAGCGTCGTCCGAGACCACCGACCGCGTCGCGCCCTCGCGCACGAACACGAGCGACGCGCGTGGAACCGGCGTTCCATCGAGCGCCGAGAGGACGCGCCCTTCGAACGCCCCCGCAGCAGCGACCGAGTCCGCCGCGCTCTCCGCGGTCGAGAGCGAGCGAACGGGCCCTGTCGAGCGCAGCGCCATGGGCCTCCGAGCGCGCGGCTCGCTCGACGCGTCGAGCGGCGAGATCGCAGCGTCCGCGAGCGTCGACATCGCGCCGTGCGGAGCGCTCGCCGAACGCGCGCTCGCGACCACGCGGTAGACCGCGACGAGCGCGACGAGCAGCGCCAGGACGTAGACCGCGTGACGCTTCTGCATCGCCACAACGATCGTACACGGCTCACGTCGGAGCGGGCCGGCTCGAACCAAACGGCGAAGCCCGAGACGATTCGAGCGCGCGACGGGCGTCGACAACGACGGGCTCGGGCGCGATAAAGGCGGGATGGCTGCGCAACAGACCTACGAACTCAGTCCCAGCCGCGAAGTGCGGGTCGAGGACGCGACGCCGCACCACTGGATCGGGACGTGCGAGTCGCTCGCGATCCTGGTGCTCCGGGACGGCTCGCAGGACGATCCGAGGCACATGCGCGAGATCGACCGAGTCATCGCGCAGCTCGCGACCAAGGCGAGCGCGCCCTTGTTCCTCATGGTGGTGTTCGCTCCGACGCTGACGAAGCCGCCGTCCGCCGCGGTGCGCGAGGCCATCGCTGCGGCCGGACCGACGTTGACGAAGCTCTCGCGCGGAGCAGCGGTCGTGATGGGGCAGGGATTTCTCGCGGCGATTCACCGCGGAGCGATGACCGGGATCCTCTCGATGCTTCGACTGCCCGCGGCGGTCCGCGTCGTGGCGACGGTGCCCGAAGCGATCGAGCACATCTTCGGTCGCGACGCCGCTTCGTGGGTGGGGCTCGTTCGGCTCTGCGAAGAGCGAGCGGCGAGCAAGGATTGACGGCGCCTTCGGGGCGACGCAACGCTCGGCGCTCCGATGGGCACTCGACGCGAACGATCGGCTGCGACCGCGCCCCCCGAGCGCTCGACAGCGCAAGTCCTCCGCGACGGGAGCGCGCGAGAGCTCACCGAGCTCTTCGAGCGCTACGCGGTCGACCGCTCGAACACGCGGTGGGGAGCGGCCAATCCCTTCGAGTCGCTCGCGGGGCCCATTCGCGTGAAGGCCATTCGCGCACTCCGCGGGCCCGCAGGACCGAAGGGCCGCTATCACCACGCCGCGCTCGCGGCGCTGATGGACCTCGCGAAGCCCAAGGACCTCTCGTTGCTCGTCTCGCTCGCGCGTCGAGACCCGTCGCTCGTCACGGACGTGTGGGCGTTTACCGTCGCGAGCGCGAGCGACGGAGCGCTGGAGACACACGCCGATCTCGTCGCCTGGGTCCGAGACACCCTTCGCGAAGCCTCGGGAGACACCGCGCGCGTGTCCCTCGTGGCGTCCGCGGTTCGATCGATTCGGTGGCCTGATTTGCAGCGCGAACTCGCGTCGTTCGTCGATCGAGCGGCGCTGTGGGACCGTCTGCCGATCCTCGCGATCCTCGTGACGCACGACCCCGACCGCTGGACGAGCGAGGCGCGCGCCGCGTTCGCCTCCGTCGAGAACACATCGAACGACCCGCTCGAGCCGGCGCAGCTCTACGCGCGATGGCAGCTGTCCGAGGCGATCGAGCGCTTGCAAACGCGCGACCCCACGACGGACACAGCGACCATCACGGGAGCCGAGTGGCTCTCGGCGTTCGACGCGAAGAAAGAGCCTCTCGAATCGCTCGCGGAGCGAATGCCCGACGACCGCTCGGCGCACGTCGCGCTGCTCGAGAGGCTGTCGACGGACCCCGATCCGCTTCGCGTTCTGGAGGCGCTCTCGCTCTCGCCGTGGAGAAACACGAAGCTCCTCGACGCCGTGTGGCCGTGGACCCTGAGCGACGATCCAGCGCTCGCGGTGTGTGCCATGCGCCTCGCGCTCGCGAGCGGCGGCGATCAAACAGCGTTCAAGCTCAATCGACGGCTTCGCGACGAGATCTCTCGCGGCGACGCTTCGCGCGTCGTCTGCTCGCTCGAGGCGCTCGCGGACGAGACGGATCCCGCGCTCTTGCCCGCGTTGATCGCCGCTGGAGACGATCGTGTCCTCGACGCCGCGATGCGCGCCGCCACCGCGCTCGTTGAATACTGGCCCACACAAAAGCGACGCGCGCTCTTCGCGACGCTCTCGCTCGACGCGCTGGCTCCCGAGCAAGCGCAGCGCGTCCGAGCGACGGTCCTCGGCGACGAAGAGGTCAGCCGACGAGCACCACGCTGAAGCCGACGGCGCGGCGAGCGTGATCGTTGACGTAGCTGTGCCGCTGGTCGCCGCGAAAGCACAGCACCTGCCCCTCGGTGAGCGACCACTTTTCGCCGCCGACGAACACGGTCATCTCGCCCTCTTCGCACGCGAGAAACTCCCGCGTCCCGGCCCGATGCGGAACACCCGTAAACCGCGCCCCGCCCGCGAGCTCGATGCGCTCGACCTGCAGTCCCCCGACGGGCTCGGGGACGATCGAACGCACCGTGGCGAGCGCGTTTCCACGGACGGGAAGCGCGTCGACCGCGTAGAGCTTCGCGGCCTCGCGCGGCGGGGCGACGAGCTCTTCGATCGACACTTGCAGCGCCTGCGACGCGCGACGGAGCACCGAGAGCGTCGGGTTGGCCGCCCCCGACTCCAAGTTGGTCCACGTCGCTCGCGGGACGCTCGCCGCCTTCGCCGCCTGCGCCTGCGTGAGCCCTCGCGCCTCGCGCAGCGCGCGGATGTTGGCCGCCAATCGCGTCGCTGTCGTGTCGTCTTCGTCCGCCGCGCTCTTCGTCGTCTTGGTCACTCGATCACCCTCGTCGGGCACGAGAGTAACCCGGCGCCAATCTTTTGGCGCGTACGCCGGTGCTTTGCCCAACCTGCACTATTCACTGCCCTCGTAAGAAGAAAGCGAGGACCACCATGGAGCTGAAGGACACGACGATGTTGATCACGGGCGCGGGACGCGGGCTCGGCGAAGCGCTCGCTCGGCAAGCGGCGGCGGCGGGGGCGCGCGTCGTTCTCTTGTCTCGGTCCGAGCGCGTGCGCGAGATCGCCCGAGCGCTCCGCGACGAGGGGCGCATCGCGCACGCGATCGTCGCGGACGTCGCGGACAAAGACGCAGTGTTCCAGGCCGCGGGAGCGGCCGTGGCGCTCGTGGGGCCCATCGACGTCCTCGTGCACAACGCGGCGACGCTCGGCCCTTCGACGCTGCGTCCGATGCTCGACACGGACTGCGAGGACCTCGAGCACGCGCTCGGCGTTCATGTGCTCGGGCCGTTTCGATGGAGCAAGGCCTTGTTGCCGTCGATGCTCCTTCGCGATCGGGGAGCGCTCGTTCACATCACCTCGGACGCCGCCACGACCGCGTATCCAACGTGGGGCGCCTACGGAACGAGCAAGGCCGCCATGGAGCAGCTCGCTCGGAGCTTCGCGGTCGAGCTCGAGGGGACGAACGTCCGATCGTTCAGCGTGGACCCGGGCGAGATGGACACGGACCTGCATGCGCGCGCGATGCCCGACGCCGATCGCGCGACGCTCGCGTCTCCCGCCGCCGTGGCCACGCGCGTCCTCGCGATGATCGCCCGCGAAGCGCTCGCGCCGAACGGCGCTCGTCTGATCGCGTCGGAGGTGCTCTCGTGATCGCCGCGGCCGTCGAGCGCCGAGCGCGCGCCGAAGACACGCGCGTCGTTCGCGTGGACCGTCGCGCCGGAGGCGTAGAGCTCGCGACGAGCGCAGAGATTCCACGGTGGATCGCGCGCGGAACGGTCCTCGTCGTCAACGACGCAGCGACGATCCCCGCCTCGCTCTCGGGCACGACATCCGAGGGTGCGGAGATCGAGCTCCGCCTCGCAGAAGCGCCGACGTTCGAGGGCGAAGCGGCGCCCGTCGTTCGCGCGGTGGTCTTCGGCGCGGGGGACTTTCGAACGCCCACGGAGCATCGCCCTGCGCCGCCGACGTTGCGCGTCGGCGAGCGGCTCACGCTCGGACCCATCGAGGCGACGATCGAGCGCGTGCACCGCGAGCACGCGAGGCTCGTGTGGGTCTCGCTACGCGCCGTTCATGCTGAAATATCCCTCGCAGAATCACTATATGCCCACGGGCGTCCCGTGCAGTACTCGTACGTGCGCGAGCCGCTGGCGCTCTGGAGCGTGCAGACGCCGTTCGCGACGAGGCCCGTCGCGGTCGAGGCTCCCTCGTCGGGCTACGCGCTCTCGTGGGCGCTCGTGTCGTCGCTGCGCGCGCAGGGCGTCGAGATCGCAGCGCTCACCCACGGAACGGGGCTCTCTTCGACGGGGGACGACGCGCTCGACGCGCTGTTTCCGTTGGACGAGCGCTACGAGATCCCGGTGCGAACGGCGGCGATCATCGAGCGCGCCCGGCGCGATCGTCGACCGATCATCAGCGTGGGAACGGGCGCCATGCGCGCGCTCGAGTCCGCCGCGCGCGCGAGCGACGACGGGTCGGTGCGCAAAGGAAGCGCGAGCACCACGCTGCGATTGGGCCCGGACGAGCGAGCGCGCGTGGTGACGGGACTGCTCACGGGCGTACACGATCCGTCGTCGAGCCACGGGCGCTTGCTGCGATCGCTGATCGACGACGATGCGCTCGCGAGCGCGACGGAGCTCGCGGAGCGCGAAGCGTTGTTCGGCCACGAATTTGGCGACGCGATGCTCATCGCGTGATCGACGGCGACGGCCGCGGTATACCTCGCGCCGGACGCGCTGATGGTGACCGATGAGGCCGACGACCCTGTGCTCGAGCTCGACACATTGCTCGGGCGCGGCACGCACTTCGAGGGAAAGCTCACGTTCGACGGACACACGCGGCTCGACGGGACGGTCCGCGGCGAAGTGTTCTCGAACGGAGTCTTGGTGATCGGCGACGGCGCCGACGTGGACGCGACCGTCGACGTGCGCGTGCTCATCGTCCGCGGAGGTGTCCTTCGCGGGACGATCCGCGCGAGAGAGAGCATCGAGGTGTACGCGAGCGCTCGGGTGTACGGCTCGCTCGCGGCGCCCGAGGTCGTCATCGAAAAGGGCGCCGTGATCGAGGGCAGCGTACGGATGGGTCCGGCGGACGAAGCGCCGCGGGGGACCGGCGATTGACGTGGCAAATTCCAGGGGAATTAGCGCAATCAACGAGGGCGTTTCGAGGGCGTCGCATCCGCGCGGCGGGGTGCTACCATCCGTCGCACAACGCAAGGTGTCCCAGCGTCCTGTGTGCGGCGAGCACTCGGAAGTTGCGCTCGATCACGAGCGCGGCGCTGGCGACGAGCAGGAGGCGAGAACGAATGCGCACAGTCGCGGATGTCGAGCGGTTTCTGAAGGACTCCGAGGTTCCTTTTCAGGACCTGGGCGGTGGGATGTTCATCGTGACCGACGACGACTCGGGGTTGCACAACCTCGCGATCAAGGTCGAGGACGCCGTCGTGTTGTTCTCGCTTCGAGTGCTGGACCCCAACAAGTGGGCCGCCGGCGAGCGCGGGCGTTTGTTCGAGCAGCTGTTGCGCCTCAACGGCTCGGGGCTCTTGCACGCGGCGTTCGCGCTGCAAGAGGACGGCGTGTACCTGCAAGCCGCGCTGCCGCTGCCCAACCTCGACAGCAACGAGCTCCAAGCGGTGCTCGACGACATCGGCCTCGCGACCAAGCAGCATCTCCCCTCGCTGCGCGGCGACTCGCTGCGCCCCACCCACTGACCGACGGCGCCCAGCGCACAACCGTCCCGAAAATTACGCCCGTACGTTATCGAGTACGCGAAAGAGAGAAGTGTTGACATGGGCATCTTCGGCCGCCTCGCACAACTCATCAAGAGCAACCTCAACGACCTCATCTCCAAGAGCGAAGACCCCGAGAAGATGCTCAACCAGGTCATCCTGGAGATGAACGCGCAGCTCACGGACGCCAAGAAGCAAGTGGCGCTCGCGATCGCTGACGAGAAGAGGCTCGGAAAGCAGTTCGAGACTGAAAAAGCCGCCGCGGAAGAGTGGGAGCGAAAGGCCATGATGGCCGTGCGCGCCGGCGACGACAACCTCGCCAAAGAAGCGCTCTCGCGACAAAAAGAGATCGAAGCGCTCGCCAAGGAGTACGAGAACCAGTGGCAGAAACAAGCCGCTGCGGTCACCAAGCTCCGCGGGTCGTTGCAGCAGCTCAACAACAAGATCGAAGAGGCCAAGCGCAAGAAGAACGTGCTGATCGCGCGGCAGAAGCGCGCGCAGGCGCAGAAGGCCATCCAAGAGACGATGGCCGGCCTCAACGACAACTCGGCCTTCGAGACCATCACGCGGATGGAAGAGAAGATCGTCGCGATGGAGTCCGAGGCCGACGCGATGGCCGAGGTCGCCGAGCAGCACACGGGCGACGAGCTGCAGAAGAAGTTCAAGGACCTCGAGTCCAACCGCGGGGCGGACATGGCCCTCGCTGAGCTCAAGGCCAAGATGGGAATGGCTCCTCCGGCGCAGGCCGAAGCCCCGAAGGCCGGCGTCCGCATCGAGACCACCGCCCCCGCGGCCACCAAGACCGACGACGGCGCCGAAGAGCTCGAGCAGGTGCTCGCCGCGGCCGAAGCCCGTCGGCAGAACCAGCGCTGAGCGCCGGCGCAGGGCGAGCCGGGGGGCTGCGACACCACGGGCGCGACCTCGCGTTGACGCGCGGCGCAGAGCGCTCTATCTGTCGCTCGATTCCCAACCCGAAGCGAGCGCGCTATACCCAACGAGCGCTCGCGTTCGCTCAATTGACGCTGCGAGGATTCAACGCCAATGCCTACCTACAACTATCTTTGCGGAGCCTGCGGAGCGAAGTTCGAACGCGTTCAACGCATCAGCGAGGACCCCATCAAGGAGTGCCCCAACTGCGGCAAGCTCGAAGCGACCCGCCAGATCACGCAGGGCAACTTCATCTTGAAGGGCGGCGGCTGGTACGGAGACCTCTACTCGGGCAGCAGCAACAAAAAGGGCGGATCGCTGAGCGAGTCGTCCTCCTCGTCGAGCTCGACGTCCAGCACGAGCACGGCGAGCACCGAGAGCTCGTCCAGCACCGCCGCGGCCGCCCCGGCCCCGCCTCCGACGAGCACCCCGAGCTCTGGCTCCTCGAGCTGACGCGAGGGCGCGCCGTCACCCCCGCTGCCGCGCGCCCCTCTCCCGCGTGACCGCGGGAGAGGGGCTATGGGGAATCGAATCGTCGTCGCCGCACATGTGCGAGCGACTTCTCGATTGGTCGTCGCCGCACATCAACAACAAACTACAACGCCCATGGAATCAAAGTCCCTCTCCCGCGGTCACGCGGGAGAGGGACGCGCGGCGGCGAGGGTGAGGTCCGCGTTCCCACTGCGCGCGGCAGCGAGGGTGAGGTCGCCTACGCTCCCCTCGCCCCAAATTCCCGCTCAAAACAGCGGCAGCGTCGCCACAGTCGTAGGCCGTGCGCCTGTTGTCACCACGGCTCCGCCCGCGGCGCGAAGCTCCACGAACGCGCCGGGCGTCGTTGTCGAGAACCGCACCGTCGCGCTGCGTCCATCCGCGAACGTGATGTTCGCGCCGACGTCCGCGCCCATGTCCGCGCGCGCGACGGCGGTCACCGCGCCCTGCGCCGAGAGCACCACGAGAAACGCGCTCGCGTTCGACGCGGCGCCGTCTCGAAGCTCGAGCCTCGCGCCTCCACCAGGAAAATTGCTGCCCGAATACGTCGTCACGCTCGCCGCGGGGCTCGCGGGCGAGACCACGTGCGCGTCGAGCCGCGCCGCGCCCTGCACGAAGGTCCAGCGCGAGCTTGATTGTGTGGGCGCCACCGCGCTCTGGAGCTGAAACGTCCGCGTGACGTTGGCTCCGTTGGTCTCGACGCGGTCGAACACGACGACGGCGTCCGGGTCGAGCATGACCCACTCGCGCTCCGAGCGAACCACGCGCGGGCTGTTGTAGAGCGCCGTCGTGCGCATCGAGACGTGCGTCACGCCCTGGGCGCGCGACAACGCGAGCAGCTCGCACGCGCGCCCCTCGCGCTGCGGGAGCACCGTCGCGCCTTCGTTGATGCGCACCATGTTGTGCATCTCTTCGCCCTGCTCGATGCCCGAGCGCGAGCGGAGGTTCTGGTCGTCGACGAGCCAGCTGTTCTTGAAGAGCACGAACGAGCCCTGGTCGTGGTGCGCGTGGCTCTCGGTGTAGGGGCCGCACTGGACGGCGGCGAACGTCGCGTCGCGCATCCACGAAGAGCGAAACGAGAGCTGGCCGGTGCCCGGCGCGTGATACGCGGTCGCGAGCTCGGTCAACGGACGCGGCGTGATGTGCGGCGTCGCGTACACGAAATCGTGCACGTACTCGAAGCTCTGCATCACGCGAGGGACGCTCGACCCGTCGATCGCGCTCTTCGCGACAGCGCTCAATCGCTCGGTCGGAAACAGCGTCTGCAGCGTCTGCAGATAGTCTCGGTGGTAGTCGAACAGCGCCGCCGTGCTGTCTCGCGCGTGATCGCCCGTGGGCGCCAATCGATCGAGCGTCGGCGTCATGTTGTGAATCAACGCAGGGATCGACGCGAGCGTGTGCGGCGTGCGGGCGGCCAAGGGCTCGCCCGTGGACGTCTCCCACAAGTGATAGAGCCGAAAGAGCCCGCGCATCGCTGTTCCGTAGCCCGTTCCTTCGCGCGAGCCTCCGCCCTGCAGGTCGCGGTTGAACGTCGGGATGAGCTGGTTCTCGATCTTCTCGGTGCGAAACTTCGCGATCCACTGCGGGGCCTGCGCGTTCTCGCCGTTGGTCGCGAGCCCGAGCAGCATCGTGGCCTCGAGAAACGAGTAGTAATAATTGTTGACCGGGTTATCGACGGACCACCCGCTCCACGCGAAGGTCGACGTGCCCCAGCGCGCGGTCATGGGGCTCCACACGTTGGAGACCGCTTGATTGGCGTACGCGATCCAGCGCATCCGTTGTGCAGCGGACAGCTGCTCGTAGCAGTAGTCGTACACGATCGCGAGCGAGCCGATCACCGGGCCGACCTCGAGGTAGCTGTCGCCCGCAACGGTCGCGCGCATGTTCATCGCGATCAGACGCTCTTCGCTCGCGACGAAGGTCTCCGTTCGACGAACGGCGTCCATGCAATAGCGCGCTTCACCGGTGAGCTGCCCCATGAGCGCCGAGTACCAAGCGGCGTACGCGTACGCGTTGCCTCCCGCGAGCTGCGCGTCCACGAGCGAACGAAAGCGCATCGCTTCGGGCCGATTGCTGTCGAGCGCCGCGCGCAGCCTCGCCCTCGTCGGCGCGTGCGACAACATGATCCGCGGGTGCGAAGACGGAACGGACGCTTCGACGCTCGCGACGTCCACCGCCACGCCGCTGTCCGTCGGCGACGGTGCGTCGATCGACGAGTCGACGGGCACGCTCGGGACGTCCATCGCGACAGCGTCGTTGCGGATCATCGCGTCCGAGGTCGTCCGCGCGTCGGACTCCGAGCCGTCCGCCGGCATCATCGTCGAAGCGCAACCGATCGCCGTCGTCGCGAGCACGCACGACAGCGAGAACGAAGTTCGTCGAAAGGCCATTCTCGCGATGGTCGAGAACTTCGCGCGACCCCGTCAAGCGCGGCAAAGCGACGACCGACCAGTGGCGCGCTGCGGGAGACGAGCGGCGAGAGCGCTCACTTCATCGCGTTGGCGCGGTCGAGCATCGCGTGAAGGAGCACGTTGCAGCCCGCTTCGACCTGCTCGGGCTTGGTGTCTTCGATCTCGTTGTGGCTGATCCCGTCTTTGCACGGGATGAACACCATCCCCGCGGGGGCGAGCCTCGCCATGTACACAGCGTCGTGACCGGCGCCCGACACGACGTCCATCACCGAGTAGCCGAACTCCTTGGCGCCCTTGGCGACCGCGTCCACGCACCCGGCTTCGAAGGGGCACGGTGGAAAGTACGAGACTTGCTCGATCGAAATCGGCAGCCCCGAGGTCTTCGACGTCTCGCTGATGAACGCGCGGATCTCGCGGTCCATCGCGTCGAGCCGCTCGCTGTCGACGTTGCGCAGGTCGATCGAGAACTTCACGGTCCCCGGGATCACGTTGCGGCTGTTGGGGTGCACCTGCACGAAGCCCACGGTCCCGCGGCCGTACGGCGGGTAGCGGTTCGCGATCGCGACGACCTCTTGCATGATCTTCGTCGCCACTTGGAGCGCGTCTTTGCGAAGCGCCATCGGGGTCGGCCCTGCGTGCGCCTCCATTCCCGTGACGATGCAGTCGTACCAGCGCAGCCCGAGGACGCCCTTCACGACACCAATGGTGATCCCCGCGTCTTCGAGCACGGGGCCCTGCTCGATGTGCGCTTCGAAATACGCTCCGATCGGGTGCTTGCCGGGCTCTTCGTCGCCCACGTATCCGATGCGCTCGAGCTCGTTCTTCACCGTGTTGCCCGAGACGTCCTTCGCGGCGTACGCGGTCTCGAGCGAAAACGCGCCCGCGAACACGCCCGAGCCCATCATCACGGGCACGAACCGCGAGCCCTCTTCGTTGGTCCAAAACGCCACTTCGATCGGCGCCTCGGTCTCGATCCCGCGGTCGTTGAGGGTGCGAACGACCTCGAGGCCCGCGAGCACGCCGTAGTTTCCATCGAACTTTCCGCCGGTGGGCTGCGTGTCGATGTGGCTGCCGGTGACCACGGGAGGAAGCGCGTTGTTTCGGCCTTTTCTCCGCATGAACACGTTGCCGATCTTGTCGGTCGTGATCTGGAGCCCCGCTTCTTTGGCCCAACCGACGACGAGATCGCGCCCCTGTTTGTCGAGGTCCGTGAGCGCCAATCGACAGACGCCGCCTTTGGGCGTGGCGCCGATTTTCGCGAGGTCCATCAGCGACTGCCAGAGCCGTGCGCCGTTGATCGAGATGCGTGCCGAGTCCGTCATCGTGAGCTCCTTCGTTCGCACGGCATGCACTCTCAGCCCGCGCGAGACGGCGGAGACTACCGCGATGCGACGAGGGATTTCACGCCCTACCCGCGCGCGATGATCGCGGCGGCCTCGGCGACGGTGTCCACCAAGAAGAGCTTTCGGCCCATCTCGCGGCCCTTTCCGAGCGCTTCGATCAGCGGCCACGCCGGGAGCGTCTCGGTCCAGTACTTCTTGTCGACGAGCACCGCGAGCGCCGCCCCGCCCTCTGGCGCGTAGTAGTTTTGCGTCGCGTCCTGAAAGAGCTCTTGGACGGTCCCCGCCGCGCCGCGCAAGAACACGATCCCCGCGTTGGCCCGCTGCAAGAGCCCGTCTTCGCGGATCGCGTTGGAGAAATACTTGGCGATTCGCCCGCCGAACACGTTTGGCGGCTCGTGCCCATAGAACCACGTCGGGATGCCCACGGACGCGACCGAGTCGTCCGCAGCGAACGCGCGGCGAACGCGCATCCCGGCCGCGGCCCAGGCGCCGATGTCGTCTTGAAAACTGGGGACCTCGGCGACCGTGGCCAGCGCGCGATCGAGCGACGCGTCGTCGAACGAGGCCATGTGCGCCCCGAGGTTCGCGGCCTCCATCGCGCCGGGGCCTCCGCCGGTGGCCACGACGAAGCCTTCGCGCGCGAGCGTTCGACCGAGGAGCGCGGCCTCGCGAAAGCCGTCGGTCCCGCGCTTCAATTTGTGGCCGCCCATCACCGCGGCGACGCGCTTGCCGACGAGCAGCTCGTCGAGCGCGTCGGTGATGGACTGATCGTGGATGGCCATCGCCATTCCACCGAGCAATTCACCGGACTTTGCAGCGGCGAGGTACCACTCGTACGCCCTGCGATCGGGCGTCTCTGCGTAGGCTCGATCGAGCCCGTCGTAGAGCTCGTCCGCGCGGTACAGCGCGGGCCTGAACGGGAGAAACGGCAGCCCCTCGATCGCAGGAAGCACGATCGATCCGTGGGACAAAAGGGCCACGATGGCCGCGGGCTCGAGCGTGCAGCCGAGCAGCACGTGTCGTCCCGAGAGCGCCACGAGCTGCGCCGTCCGCGCGCGAAGATCGACCCCTTGAACGACCAACGAGCCGTTGCCCGCAGCGAGCGCGGCGTCGAACTCACTCAGCGACTCGATCTCGCGCATAGAGAGTCACCCCTTCTTCTTCTTGGTGGGTCCTCGAAAGGCAGCCTTCAGCGCCGTTCCTGCGTCGTAGTACGGGAGCATCGCGGCTTCGACGACGCCCGCGATGTTGAGAAAGCCGTGCACGAGCGAGCCGTAGTTCTTGTGCTCGACCGCGACGCCGGCCTCCTTCAAGCGCGCCGCGAGCGCGACGCCCTCGTCACGGAGCGGATCGAAGCCAGCGGTCTGCACGAGCGCGGGCGCCACGCCCGAGAGCTCTTCGAGCGATCGGTTCGCAGGGGTGAGCTCGCCGGACGCGCGATCCGCGCTCGCCTCGAGAAAGTGCCCGTGAAACCACTGGATCGTCGAGAACTCGAGCAAGAGCCCGTCGCCGAGCTCGCGCAGAGACGACGCGGACATTGTCATGTCCGCCGCGGGGTAGATCAGCACTTGAAACATGGGCTTCACGGCGTCGCCCGCGAGCTTCGTTCGAATCGCGACCTGCGCCGCGAGGTATCCGCCCGCCGAGTCTCCGCCGACCGCCATGCGCGCGCGGTCGATCCCGAGTCCGTCCGCGCGCGCGACCACCGCGCGAAACGCGTCGACCGCGTCGTCGACGGGCGTCGGATACTTGTGCTCGGGCGACAGTCGATACTCGACCGAGAGCACGTGGCAGTTGGCCGCGAGCGCGAGGGCGCGGCAGACCGAGTCGTGCGACTCGATGTTTCCCAAGACGAACCCGCCGCCGTGAAAGTACACGAGCGCAGGGCTCGCCGCAGAGCTCGTGAAGGGGCGGTACAGCCGCGCGCGCAGGGTGGTCTTCGGCGTGTCGAGCGCGAGGTCGCGCGTCTCCATCTCGACCGACCGCGGCGCGAGCGAATCGGCCGAGCGCGTAAAGAGCTTTCGCGCGGCGTCGAGCGGGACGTCTTGCCAACGCGGGATCCGCGCGCGCTTCTCGAGCCCGAGCACGAGCCGCACTTGATCGTCGAGCGGCACGCCGTCGGACAGGCGAGAAGGAATCGAGAGAGCCTCGCGCACCGACGCTGGCGCGCGCATCAAGCTCGAGACGGCGGCGCGCTCGAGCTGAGATCGAAGATTCGTAGCAACCATCAGGGCCGCGGATTGTCGTCGATCTCGGGGCGTTGGCCGAGTCCGAAAATCCACCGTCTTCGTGGCGCGGTACTTCGTATGTCCGAGCACGACAAACGGACCCGTTCCGCGGGACAATCGCGCGCATGCAGCGTTTGGCGCGATCCTTTGCTTCGCTCTTGTGCCTCTCGACCGCGCTCTCGGCCTGCGCCGTCGGCGAGGGCACGCCCCAACAGGACGCAGGGCGCCTCGACAGCGGACGCGACAGCGCGATGGACGCGGTCGCCAACGACGCTCCGTCGATCGATTCGACAACGCCCCCTGTCGACGCGCGCACGACCGATGGAGCGACGGACACGGGCGTCTCGACGAGCTGTCCGCTCGGGCAATTTCGCTGCGGACCGCGCTGCGTCGACATCCGCTCGGACCCGATGCACTGCGGCGAGTGCGACCTTCCGTGCGTGGGCGTCGGCGGCGCCGTCGGGACGTGCGTGAACGGCGCGTGCGTCTCGACGTGCATGACCAACCGCGGCGACTGCGACGGCAACGCGGCAAACGGCTGCGAGCAAGACCTCACGAACAGCGCAGCGCACTGCGGGGCGTGCAATCGGCGCTGCAATCTCCCCAACGCGTCGAGCGAGTGCCGCACGGGCCGCTGCGCGCTCCTCGCGTGCAACCCGGGCTTCGCCGACTGCAACTCCAACGCGGCAGACGGGTGCGAGCAGGACACGCGCACGAGCCCCGAGCACTGCGGCGCGTGCGTCGTGTCGTGCGCGAGGCCCAACGCGATGGGCGTGTGCACGGCGGGTTCGTGCTCGATCGCGTCGTGCAACGCGGGCTTCGGCGACTGCGACGGCAACGCTGCAAACGGCTGCGAGCAGGACACTAACGGGAGCAACGCTCACTGCGGGCGCTGCGGAAGCGCCTGCACCATCGCCAACGGAACCGGCGGTTGCGCAGGCGGCGCGTGCCGCGTCGCGAGCTGCGGCGCGGGCTTCGGCGACTGCGACCGCAACGCCGCCAACGGGTGCGAAGCGAACCTCGCGCGCGACCCAGCCAACTGCGGATCGTGTGGAAATCGCCCCACAGAGTCCTGCAACCTCGCCGACGACAACTGCAACGCGGTCTGCGACGACACCGCAGGCTGCCGCACGGCCGTTCATCGTTCGCTGCACCCCTCGACCGGCGAGCACTTCTACACGACGAGCTTGTCCGAGGCGATGTGCTGCGGCTTCATGCTCGAGCACGCGAACTTCTACTACCTCTACGCGGCGCCGGCGCCGGGGCTCGTTCAGTTCATGCGCTGCATCGCGGGGAGCAAGCACTTCTACACAGCAGACCCGGCGTGCGAAGGCACGATCATCGAGGGGCCGATGGGCTACATCGCGCCGAGTCCCGTGTGCGGAGCGGTCGCCCTGTACCGCACGGTGCACCGAAGCAACGGCGATCACTTCTACACGACCAGCGCGGCCGAACGAGACGCGGCCGTCGCGTCGGGCTCGTACATCAGCGAGGGCATCGCGGGCTACGTGTGGACGTCGCCCGTCGGAATGTGACCGCGGGTCACCCTGTGATTCGCGAGAGAAAATCAATATCTCTCTCGAGTCGCAGCCCGCGCGCGTCGTCGGCGCGCGAGCGCGTTCGATAGAGCTTCTCGCGGGCGCAGGCGAAGAGCGCGCACGCGGCCCACGCGCGATAGCCCGAGGCGCCGAGGGCGTTCGCGCGGCGCTCGACGGCGGCGCGATCCGCGTCGTCGACGTTGACCCACACGAGCCCGAGGTCCCATCCCTCCGCGTGCGGTCCGGCGCACTCGAGGTCGATCCACGCGACGGTTCCATCGTCGAGGCCGAGCACGTTTCGCAGGAGCAGGTCGCCGTGGCTCGCGCGCGTCTGCGGGTGCGCCTCGAGCGCGGCGAGCGCTCGGTCGACAGCGACTCGATCGAGCAGCTTCTTCGCAGGGCACGCAGCGAGCCCCTCGGTGATCCACGCGAGCGGCGCGCTCGGGTCCTCGAGCAATTGCGCGCGCAGCGCAGCGCGCTCGTCGGCCGACGGACTCGGCGCGGCCCAGCGAGGGTCGTCCACCGCGATGCTGCCCCATCGATCGATCGACTCGAGCAGCGCCTCGCGCAGCGCCTCGCCGAGGGGAGCGCGCGCCATGCGCGTGTCGCACAGCGCAGCTCCGCGGAGCCGCTCGAACACGAGGACGCCCTCGGCCTCGCTCGCGTCGAGCAGCCGCGCGAGACGCACGGGCGGAGGCGACTTCTCGAACGCGCGGTACAGCGCGAGCTCTCGCTCGAAGTACCAGCGCCAGGGTCCGTCGCGCGGCCCGAGCGCCTTGGCCACCGCGGGCAGACCACCCAACTGACCGAAGGTCATGAGACATTTCGCAGTACGAAATGGCGCTTCATCCGGCACGAACGAAGGGCACGCACGCCCGAGCCGCGCGGGCAGCGCGTCGAAGGCCGAGCGCCACGCGGCGCCGTCCGCACCTCGGCGGCTCAGCGCGCGCACGGCGCGCTCCGTGGCTCTCGCGTACACGACGGACGCACGTTGGCGCGGTCGATCGTACGCGAACGGCGGCGAGGTGAACCGCTGTCGCGACGGTGTCGCCAACGCGAGGCGACGCTGCTATTTCATGGGCACCACCCATGCCCACATACGTGTACGAGACGATCCGCGAGGACGGCGCTCCTGGCGAGCGCTTCGAAGTGACGCAAAAGATGAGCGACCCGGTGATCGAGAAGCACCCGACGACGGGCGAGCCCGTTCGGCGCGTGCTCACGGCGCCGATGGTGAACACAGGCGCGCCCCGAGCGATGTCCACCGGTGGCGGCGGCTGTGGAACGGCCTGCGGCTGCCACTCGTCCATGAGCAAGAATTGATTCTGTGTGCGCCGGTGGGGGCGCAGCGCCGACGGAGCGCAGCGATGGATCCCAGCGCCGCGAGGCGCGCTGTCACCCGCTGCGCAGCCACCGCGCGACCTCGACGGCGGCGTACGTGAGCACGGCGTCCGCGCCCGCGCGCTTGAACGCGAGGAGGCTCTCGACGATGCACTTGTCCCACGAGAGCCAGCCGCGCTCGCTCGCGGCGCGCAGCATCGCGTACTCGCCGCTCACTTGATAGGCCACCGTGGGGACGGCGAACGTCTCTTTCACGCGGCGCACGATGTCGAGGTACGGCATCCCCGGCTTCACCATCACCATGTCCGCGCCCTGCTCGATGTCGAGCGCGACCTCGCGCAGCGCCTCGTCGCTGTTCGCGGGGTCCATTTGGTACGTGCGCTTGTCGGCGGTCCCGAGCGCGCTCGCTGAGCCGACTGCCTCGCGAAACGGCCCGTAGAACGCGCTCGCGTACTTGGCCGCGTACGACAAGATCAGCGTGTCGTTGTGCCCTGCGCGCTCGAGCGCGTCGCGGACCGCGCCGATGCGGCCGTCCATCATGTCCGACGGAGCGACGACGTCGAAGCCCGCCTTCGCGAGGACCACCGCCATCTCGCTCAAGATCGCGACGGTCTCGTCGTTGTGAACGTCGCCGTCGACGAGCACGCCGTCGTGCCCGTGGCTCGTGTACGGATCGAGCGCCACGTCGGCGATGAGCCCGATCGACGGCGCCTTGGCTTTGATCGCGCGCGCGGCGCGGCACGTGAGGTTCTCGGGGTCGAGCGCGAGCGTCCCTCGCGGGTCTTTGCGCGCAGGGTCCGTCACGGGAAACAGGGCCATCGCGCGCACGCCGAGCGCAGCGGCTTCGACCGCGGCGTCGACCGCGAGGTCCACGGTGAGCCGCTCGACGCCGGGCATGCTCGCGACGGGCTCTCGTCGCCCTTGGCCTTCGATCACGAAGATCGGCCAGATGAGGTCGCTCGCCGAGAGCGAGTGCTCTCGAACGAGGTCGCGAATCCAAGGGTGACGGCGGAGCCTTCGGGGTCGTTTGGCGAGCTGCATCGTTGCGCGCGCGATTGTGCTACACGCGGCGAAGCTTCGTTGACAGATCGGACTGCCGCACGCGACGCGCTCTGGGTGTCGGCCCTGTACCTGACGCTGTTCGGGTCGTTCGGGCTCTATGGCCCGTTTGTCGGGGATTTTCTGCGACAAGCTGGGCTCTCGGCGGCGTCGCTGCCGATGTTCTTCGCGGTCACGCGGCTCGTGCGCGTGGTGACGACGCCCGCGTGGACGGCGTGGGTCGACACGAAGAGCAACGCGAGGGACGCGCTGCTGTGGTCGAGCGTTCCGACGGGGCTGTTCTTCTTGTGGATGCTCGTGACCAAGCCTGGTCTCGGGTGGCTCGTGGCGTACCTGTTGTTCGTCATCCTCCGCGGCCCGAGCGTCTCGCTGTGCGACATCCTCGCGCTCGACAGCGCCGCGCGCGCCAACACGACGTACGGAAAGCTCCGCCTCTGGGGAACAGTCGGCTACTGCACCGGCGCCTTCGCCGCGGGCGCGCTGCTCGAACGCAACGCGAGCCGCGCCGTGATCGCGCTCACGCTCGCGGCGACCGTCCTCGGCGCGCTTTCCGTTCATCGCTTGCCCGTCGTCGAGACGCCCAAGCGCGGGAGCTATCTCAAGGACATCCGCACGCTGCTCGGCCAACGTCGGTACGTGCTCTTGCTCTTGTGTTCGGCGCTGCACCAGCTCGGGCTCGGGACGTACGACCTGCTCTACGCCCCGTGGGCCAAGAGCCACAGCAGCGGAACGATCGCAGGCCTCTCCATCGCCGTCGGCGGCGCAGCCGAAGTGCTCTTCATGCTCTCGGGCGGACCGCTGTTGCGACGATTGGGAGCGCACCGCGCGCTCGCGCTCGCGTTCGTCACGAGCGCCGCGCGGTGGGTGCTGCTCGGTCGATGCACGAGCCCCGCAGCGATCGTGCTCTTGCAGCTCGCGCACGCGCTGACGTTCGGCGCGTTTTATCTGGCCTCGATCGAGATGGTCGAGCGCGAGGCTCCGCCCACCGTCCGCGCGAGCGCGCAGGGCATCTTCACGACGAGCTCGTTCGGCGTCGCCGCGGCCATCGCGCTCGCCGTGTCCTCGCCCCTCGTCGAGCGCGGCGGGTTGCCCCTCGTCTTCGACGTCAGCGCCGTGTGCGCGCTCGTCGCGGCCCTCGTCGCGTACGTCGGCCTTCGCGCGCCGTCACCCACGGACGGGCGCGACGTCGCGACGCCCGCGTGACCACGACACACCGCGCACCTTCGGCCGCTCGCCCCTACGTGGAGCGCGTCGCTCCGACTCGTACGACCGCAGCATCGACCGCTCGAAACACACGCGAGCAGCACAATTTAGTAACATCACTAAGCGTCATTGTGTCATCGGTCCGAAGAGGCCCTTCGTTGGCCAATGCGGGAGGTCATTGCATGCAAGCATCGGAGCTCGTCGACCAATTGTTCTCGTCGCCGCTGGCCAAGTTGGTCGCGCTATCCGACAGCGCAGGAACGCCCCGCGTCGTCCGCGCGCGCGCAGGCGCGGTGCAAGCGCAGCTCGTGCTCGGCGCGGACATCGTCAACGCGACGCTCCGCGAGTTTGCGAGCCGCGAGCGCTTCGGCTCAGTGAAGCAAGCGGTCGTGAGCTTCACCGACGCGACGCTGTTGTTGAGCCCGCTCGATGAGCGCAACACGCTCGTCGTCGTCGCGGACGCAGACGTCAACCTCGGCCTGTTCTTGAGCACCTGCCGTTCGGTGTTGGCCAACTTCGCAGCGGGAGCGGGCGATGGCCGGGGAAAGTGACACGCGACGCAAGGGCGGGTGGTGGTCGAGCCTCGTCGGAACCGACGCGGCGCTCCAAACCGCGCGGCTCGAAGCCGAGGCCGTGTTCAAGTCGTTTCAAGCCGAGATCGCGCGGCTCGAAGACGAGCTAGCGCGCACGCGCGACGACCTCTCGGCGCGCGACGAGCGCATCGAGGGCATGGACGCAGAGCTTCGACACACGCGCGCCGCCGCCACGCAGCAGCAACAAGCGGCGAGCGAGCTCCGCGCGCAGCTCGCGACGAGCGACGGACAGCTCCGAGCGCTGCGAGACACAAACGAAGCACAGAAGCGACAGCTCGAGGCGCGCGACGCAGACGCGATCGTCGCGAACGACGCGCGCGCAGCGCTCGACCAAGAGCTCTCGCGCTCCAAGGCTCGATGCGACTCGCTCGCGAGGGAGCTCGCCGCAGCAAACGAGAAGATCGAGCGCGCCGCGTCCGAGCTGATCGAGGCGCGACGCGCGTCCGAGCGAGACAAGAGCGCGTTCGCCGCGCGCGAACAGCAGTCGATCACGCGAGAGCAGCAGGCGACGGCGCGCGCGACGGAGGCCGCTCGCGCGATCACGTCGCTCGAGGCCGACGTGAACACGAGCGCGATCGAGCTCGCCAAGGAGCGCGACCGCACCCGCGTCGCGCAAGGCGAGCTCGACAAGTCCCGCGCGCGCATCACCGAGCTCGAACGCGCCAAGTCCGACCTCGAGCGCGCCAACGCGGCGGCGTCCAAGAGCAGCGACGAGCTCATGCAGAGCAAGATGAAGCTCGAAGGCAACATCGCGGCGATCGACAAGCAGCTCGACGAAGAGCGCGCCAAGCGAGCGCGCGCCGAGGGCGAACTTCAACGCGCCCGCACCGAGGCAGACGGCTCGCGCGCGGAGCTCGCGACGACCCGAGCGTCGAAGATCGAGCTCGAGGCGCTCGCGGCGAAGCTCGGACAACAGTGCGCTGCTGAGAAGCGCGCGCACGACGCGACGAAGGCTCACCTCGGCGGCGCGCTGAAGGCTGTCCTCGGAGAGAAGAGCGCCCTCGCGCTCGCGCTCGTGCCGCGCGAGCCCTGAGCTGGCGTCTCAGCCGATTCGTCGCAAGAGCGCGAACGCGTCTTCGCAGCGAAACGCCCCTTCGAGCAGCGCGCGACCGACGACACACGCGCCGATGACGCCTTCGCGCGCGAGCGCTTCGAGGTGCGCGAGCGAACCCACGCCGCCGCTCGCGATGACCTCCATCGGGGCGACGCTTCGCGCGAGCGCGGCGGTGGCGGGGACGTTGGGTCCGCTGCCGGTTCCATCCCTGGCGACGTCGGTGTAGAGCGCGGCGATCGCGCCGAGCGACGCGGCCTCGCGCGCGAGATCGACCGCAGAAATCTCGGTCTTTTCGGTCCACCCGTGCGTCGTCACCATGCCGTCTCGCGCGTCCACCGCCACGACGACCGCCATGCTCGCGCACGCCTCGCGCAAGAACGCTTTGTCTCGCACCGCCGCGGTCCCGAGCACGACGCGATCGGCGCCCGCGTCGATGTAGGCCTGCGCTCGGGCGAGCGTTCGAACCCCGCCGCCGACCTGCACGCGCGCGCCGGTCTCGCGGAGGATCTTCTCGACGAGCGCGGCCTGCGTCGCCGCTCCGTCCCTCGCTCCATCGAGGTCGACGACGTGAACGCGCTCGGCGCCCGCGCGCACGTAGCGCTCGACGAGGGCCAGCGGCGCCTCGTCGTACACGGTGACCTTCTCGTAGTCGCCTTGGTGGAGCCTGACGACGCGGCCGCCCAACAGGTCCATCGCGGGGTAGAGCTTCACGACGGCTCCTTCAGCCAGCGAGAGAGCAGGTCGAGCCCCGCGCGCTGTGACTTTTCAGGGTGAAACTGCACGGCGAGCACGTTGTCCTTCGCTGCCGCGGACACGAAATCAACCCCGTGCGTCGTGCGCGCGCACGGGACAGTCGGGTCGCTCGCGACGCAGTGAAACGAGTGAACGAAGTAGAACCACGCGCCGTCGGAGTCCTTCGCGCCGAGGGTGCTCGTGGCGGTGGGACGCGCGACGTTCCACCCCATGTGAGGGACCTTTACGCGCGAGCCGTTGTGCTCGACGAGCCCGTCGGGGATGCGCTCGACGCGCCCGCGAAAGTGCCCGAGGCCGCGCGCTCCCGGAGCCTCGTCGCTCGCCTCGAAGAGCACCTGCATCCCGATGCAGATCCCCAAGAACCGAACGCCCTTGGTCAGCGCGCTCTCGACTGCGCCGCGCAGCGCCCCGCCGTCCTGGTCGAGCGCGCGCACGCAATCGCCGAACGCGCCCTGCCCCGGAAACACCACGCGCGACGCCCGCGCGATCGCGTCTGGGTCGCTCGTGATCGTCACGTCCTTCGCGCCCACGTATTCGAGTGCGCGCTGAACGGACCGTAGATTTCCACACCCTGCGTCGACGAGCGCGATCATTCGCTCAGCGTCCCCTTGGTGCTCGGGACCTCTGTCCCTTCGACGCGCACGGCCTCTCGCAGCGCCTTGGCCAGCGCCTTGAACGCTCCCTCGATCACGTGATGGAGGATCTCTCCTTCGAGCTTGCGCACGTGCAAGTTGCACTGCGCTCCGCGCGCGAAGCCCTCGAAGAACACCGAGGCGAGCTCCGTGTCGAACTCGCCCACCTTCGCTTTGGGCAGCGCCAATCGGTCTACGAAGTACGTCCGCCCCGAGAGGTCGAGCGCCACTTGCAAGAGCGCCTCGTCCATCGGCAACGTCGCTTCGCCGTAGCGTCGGATGCCCTTCTTGTCGCCGAGGGCGTCGGACACCGCGCGACCGAGGACGATCGCGAGGTCCTCGGTCGTGTGATGACCGTCGATTTCCGTGTCGCCGCTCGCGCGCACCACGAGGTCGAAGCCGCCATGGCGGCCGATCTGCTCGACCATGTGCGACAGAAAGGGAATCGGCGTCTTCACGTCCGAGCGCGCAGGACCATCGAGGTCGATCGTCACCTCGATGGAGGTCTCGCTCGTCGTGCGCTTCACAGTCGCGCGTCGGGCCATCAGCGTCTTCGGGCGAATACCACAGCGCGCGCGCGCTGTACGAGCACTCGCGCGAGAAACAGCGGATTTCCCAGGAGATAGCGCGCGGCGAGGCGGCGCGGCTCGCACCAGAGCCGCCACAGCCACTCGAGCCCCACCTCGCGAAGGGCCTGCGGCGCGCGACGAACGCTCCCCGAGTAGAAATCGAACAACCCGCCCACGGTCACGACCGTGACGCCGTCGATCCGCGCGAGGTGCTCCCACGTCCAGCGCTCTTGAATCGGTGTGCCCATCCCGACGAGCACCACGCCGCCCGCGCGCCGCACGCGCGCGAGCACCGCGTCGCGCGCTTCGTCGCGGATGAACCCGTGCGCGACCTCGCCCCACACGAGCCCCGGGTAGCGCTCGGTGAGCTTCTCGCGGCACGCCTCGGCGACGCCCGGAGCCCCGCCGATGAGCGAGAGCTTCACGCCCGCGCGCACGAGCGCTTCACACAAGAGCGGGAGAAGATCCGTTCCGTTCACGTTGTGGACGAGGGGCGTTCCGAGCAGGCCCGAGGCGATGCGAAGGCCAACTCCGTCGGGCAACACGATGTCCGCGCGCTGCAGGTGTGCGCGGAGCGACGCATCGGACGCCGCGAGGTTGACCGCGTGCGGGTGCACGAAGTGAACGACGCGCGCGCGACCCGCGGGGGGACGAGCGACGATGAGCTCCAACGCGCGCCCCACCGTGACGTTGTCGACGACGACATCGAGGACCTGCACGCGCTCATCGATCGTGGACGCGCCGCGAGGCGCGAGCGCCCGGGCCACCACCGTGCGCGCCGCGAGCGCGAGGTCGCTCACGAGCGTTCGCTTGGAGAAATACTCGCGTTCGACGCGCTCGGGGTCGTCGTACGCGAGGCCGAGCGCCTCGCGCGGGTCGTTTGGCGCAAAGAGCCCTCGCTCGCCCTGAGCGCAGTGGCGCGCTCCCACGAGCGGCGCGCGACGGCGAACCACGTCCCACAGCGTCACGGTCGACTGAACACCCATCGGCTCGACGCTCACGACAGCACCTCCACAGCGCGCGACGGCAGCGCGACGCTCGAGCGCGTCGCAGAGAAACACAGCGACGCGAGCGACTCGGCGGCGCGGTCCCACGAGTGCTCCGACGCATACACAGGGCCGTCTCGGCGCGCGCGCGAAGCGAACGCGTCATCCGCGAGACACGCGTCGATCGCCGCGCACATCGCGGGGACCGAGTACGGGTCCACGAGCGCTCCGTGCGAGCCGACGACTTCGGGCAGCGCTCCGGCGCGCGCCGCGAGCACGGGGACGCCCGACGCGAGCGCCTCGAGCACGGGGAGGCCGAAGCCCTCGGCGGTTCCCACCACGGTGACGAGCGAAGCGCCTGCGTAGAGGCCGCTCAACGTGTCGTCGCTGACCGCGCCGCCGAAGCACACGCGATCGGCGACCCCGAGGCGATCCGCGAGCGAGCGCGCTGCGCCCTCGCCGCCCCAGTCCGGCCCGACGAGCACGAGCTTGTGCGTCGCGCGAGCGCTCGACCGCGCAAACGCCTCGATCAATCGCTGGTGATTCTTCGCGGGCGCCTCGAAGCGCGAGGGGTACAAGAGGTACGGCTCCGTGAGCGAGAGCGCGCGTCGAGCCCGCGCGACGCGGGGGTCGCCTGCGTCCGCGGGACAAAATCGACGCGTGTCCACGCCGTTGCGAACGACGGTCACCTCGGGGACATCGTCGCCGAGCAGCGCGTGAATCTCGTCAGCGGTCGTCGCGCTCACCGCCACGATCGAGCGAGCGCGACCGAGCGCGCGTCCGATGACCTCTCGCACGAACCAACGCCGAAGCTGTCCGTGACGACCCGGGTCGCTCGCCGTCCGCAAGTCGTGGACGACCGCGATCGTCGGCAACGACTTCACCCACGACGCGCGTCGATTCGCCGCGGGAAACACCAGCACGTTCGCGCCTGCTCGCCGCGCCTCGAGCGACGCGAGCCCGACCGCGTACACCGCGCTGAGCGACGGTCGATCGAAGACCGAGGGCGCGCGATGGCGATCGACCCCAGCGAGCTCGTCGCGGTACGCCTCGGCCTCGCGGTCGGTCCCGATCGCGACGAGCGTCGCGCCACGAGCCGCGAGCGAGCGGCGTAGCGGCGGGAGCACCGCGCGCGTCCAGCGTCCGAGCCCCGAGCGCCCGTAGTCCGTCCCTCCGAGGGCGATGGCGACCTTCATCGAGCGGCTCCTTCTCCGAGCATGGCGGCGAGCACGAGGGTCGTGTCGTCATCGAGCCGCGAGGAGCGACTCGAGGCAAACTCGTACACGAGCGCGTCGAGCTCCTTGGGTTTTGCCCGCGCGAGCGAGGTGCACACGAGGCTCGCTCCGAAGCGCGAGACGAACTCGTCGAGCCCGTCGCCAGAGTGTCCCGCGAGGCCGTCGCTCACCATCGCGAGCGCAGCGCCCTTGGAGAAACGATAGTGCTCGACGATCGGACGACGCCCGTACACGAGCCCGAGCGGCGGCGAGGTCGAGCGGAGCCTCGCGCGAACGCGACTGTCCTCGAAGAGCAGCGCGTCGGGCATCGCGGCGTTGGCGAACTCGAGCGTCTTGTTGGCGCAATCGATCCGCGCAATGCACAGCGAGACGGCGATCGGACCTCGGCCTTCGCCCTCGTACGCGTCGCTGCCGCTGAAGATGGCCTCTTCGGTCTGAGAAAACACTGCTGAAAACTCGAGTCCTGTGGAGAGCCCGTAGCGCAGCGCCCCCATGACCGCGCTGGCGATGATGGCGGTTCCCCCGCCGTGGCCCGCGACGTCGATGGCGACGATCGCGCTTCGGCCCTGCCGATCGGTGACCACGTCGCACGCGTCGCCCGAGACCGCTCCCGCGGGGAGCACGGACGCCGAGCAGTAGAGGCCATCGCGGGAGTACGGGAGCTTGGTGCGCGCGAGCTTCTGCGCAGACGCCACGGAGCGGAGCTCGACGTCCCGCGCGGCGGCGCTCTCTTCGACGCGGGCGATTCCCCGGTGGAGCTCGACGTAGCGCTCGCGCGTGCGCCGGAGCCTCGCGACGCGGGCCGCGAGGACCTGCGCGGTCACGGGCCGCGCGACGTAGTCGTCTGCCCCCTCGCGGAGCGCGTCCGCGACGACGCCGTCATCGGCGTTGGACGAGCTCAAGAGCAGCACCGGCGTCAATTGACGGGACGGCGACGAACGGATGAAGCGAAGGAGCTCGAGCCCGTCTCTCGCGGCGCTCACGTTGAGGTCGAGCAGGATGAAGTCGTACTCGCGCGAGTCGCTCGAGACCAGCGAGAGCGCGTGCGCCGCGTCGGAAGCCTCGTCGATCGCGATGCCGCCGCACTCGCGCTGCACGACCGCGCGGAGGATCGCGCGGTTGCTCGCGACGTCGTCGACGATCAGCGCGCGCGGAGAGGAGCTGCATGAATTCGTGTGTTGCATAACCATTACGGCTTGTTGACGGTCACGAAGAGGGCAGAGCCAGAGTCGTTCCATCGGACGTGGTCGAACGCGGCGTGGATGATCGACAACCCCCGCCCGACGCGGCGCTCGACCGTGCGCCAATCGAAGCCTCGCCCGCCTCCATCGACGCACAGGTGCACCGCGGTCGGCTGCACCGACATCGACACGCAGATGCTCACGGCGGCCCCGTGTTGCTCTGCGACGTCGAGCGCTTCGAGCCACGCGAGCATCTCGCCCGCGTCGCGAAGGGAGCTGTCGACCTCGAGCGCGCCATGGATGATCGCGTTGGAGAGCGCCTCCGCGATCCCGACGCGCACCAACGCGCTTCGCGCCCAGCTCGGCAAGCGAGCTTCGATCCAGCCGACGTACGTCCAGAGCGACGAGTACTTCGCCGGGAGGCTTAACGACGAGCCCTCGCGCTCGAACGACAGATCCATAGCGCAAGCCCCGCTGCAATCTCGACGCCACGAGACGAAGCCCCTCGGCGACCGACGCACACCGGGACGAATCCAAAAGCGGAACACTCCGTTGTTTCACTTCGGGACGAGCGCCTCGCGCCGACACGACTCGTGCGTTGGTTCGAGACGGGGCCCCTCGGCCCACGACGCGAGGTCCGACGCTTGCTGTGGGGCGTCTCTATGACGAAGTCCTCTCCTGTGTCGCAGTGGATCGGTCCTGCGCATCGACTGGTCCGCCGACTCGCGCATCCCGCTTGGTTCGGAACCCTCCATCGCACCACCCCGATCAGTCGCACGTGGGGCTACGACCGAGGCCTCCCGATCGATCGCCACTACATCGATCGCTTCTTGTCCCAGCACGCCACGGACATTCGATCGTCGGTCCTCGAGGTCGGCGACACGCGCTATTCGCGACGCTTCGCGCCCTCGAACTCCGAGCTGCACACGATCGACGTCGATCCGTCCAAGAGCCCCGTCGTTCGCGCAGATCTGTGCGACCTCGGCGCGCTTCCCCGCGATCGCTACCAGTGCTTCGTGTGCGCGCAGACCCTGCAATACGTCTCGGATCCGTCGCTCGCGCTCCGGGGCGCGCACCAGATGCTCGCCTCGGGCGGGGTCCTTCTGGCGACCGTTCCTGCGCTCGCGGCGATCGATCCGGGCGCGCGCGAGCACGATCGCTGGAGGTTCACCGCGGCGCAGACGAAGCGATGGCTCGAAGACGTGTTCGGCGCGGACGCAGAGCTCTCGGTGACGCCACGGGGCAACGTGCTCGTCGCGTGCGCGTCGCTCATGGGCCTCGCGCGCCAAGACCTCAGCGCCGAGACGCTCGACGAGAGCGACCCGGACTACCCCGTGATCCTCTGCGTTCGCGCGGTCAAACGCTGAGCGTTCGTCGCGTCACGCGAGCAGCGTCTCGACCAGCGCGTCGACGTAGCGATCGAGCGAGGCGTGCTCGCGAACGAGGTCGAAGCCGCGCTCGACCAGCGCGCGTTGGCGATCGGGACGCGCCGCGAGCGAGAGCACAGCGTCCGCGATCGAGCTGTGATCCGCGCGCTCGACGCCGCCGTGCGCATCGAAGAACGAGCGCGCCCCGCCCGAAGGGTGCGCCACCACAGGAACGCCTACCGCCATCGCCTCGAGCCACGTGAGCCCGAGGCCCTCGGTCTCCGAGCGACACACGAACACGTGGACGTCCGCGTCCGCGTAGAGCGCCGGCAACGCGCCGCGCTCGACGGGGCCACACCACTCGATTCGATCGTGAATTCCCAGCTGCGATGCGCGCGCTCGCAACGACTCGCCGTAGCGCGGGGTGACCGGCGCGCCCACGAACCGCGCGCGCGCCCCGACGCCCCGACGCGCGAGCTCCGCGACGGCGTCGAGCACGAGCTCGGGCCCCTTCTCGGGGTGGAGTCTCCCGACGAACAGCAGCGTCGGATTGCTGGAATTTACCTCACGGAACGCCCTCTGCCGAAAGAGCGACCGCTCGACGCCCTGCGCGCGAACGAGCCCCTTGGCGAGCGGCGCCCCCGCCGAGAGCACCCGCTCGCGCAGCGAGTCCGAGAGCCAGAGCACTCGCTCGCAACGGAGGTCACCCCACGTGTGCCTCGCGTGCCAGCCTCGGTCGAACACGCGATGAACCACGCGCGCCGCCAGCCCCGCAGGTGGGTTTCGCACGTACGCGAGCGGCCAGTCGTCGTTGACCGTGACGCACGTTCGAACGTTGTGTCGCGCGAGCGCGCGCAGCGGTTCGAGCCCCATGCGGCGCAGCGAAAACACCATCGCGCCGTCGTACCGACGGTCTCGTTGGAGCACCGCGCGCATCGCCGCAGCGTTGTGCGCCGCGGCCGCGACGTGCCTCAGTCGATCGGTCTTCGCGCTCGTCGCAAACGGACGCGAGAGCGAGAGCAGCCGACGAACACGCCGGCCCTTGTCCGACGGAGCTTCTTCTCCCGACGTGAGCACCGTCACGCGGTGGCCTCGCGCGACGAGGCTCTTGGCCACGTCGCTCGCGAGCAGCTCGTACCCGCCGTGCACCTCGGGCTCGAACACGTTGCTGATCAGCAGCAAATCGAGGGTCTTCATCGCTCGGACGAGCCTCGCAAACCCGAGGCCATCGCCGCGTAGACCCAGAACAGGTAGGCCATCGGCGTCTGTCTGGCGATCCACTCGGCCGTTCCTTGGAGCACCATGGTCGACAGGCCGAGGGTCATTCCGACGCCGAGATCGCCGCGCAATCCACCGCGAAACGCGAGGCGCAGCGCGCTCGAGAGCACCGAGGCGACGACGAGCACGTACGCGATCGCGCCGAAGTACCCGAGCTCCGCGGCGGTCAGCCAATAGATGTGGTGCGCGATCCCGCTGCGGTCTCCGGGCTCGATGTTGAGCCGCGCGGCGTACCCGCCGTGCTCGAGCACGTACGAGTACATGTTGATCCCGACGCCGAACGGGCGCTCGTCGGCCATCATCTTCGCGGCTTTGTTGAAGAGCACCCTGGCGAGCTCGCTCTCTTTCGGCGCCGTCGTGAAGCGCTCGATGATCGTGTCGAGCGACTTCGCGAGCACGAGCATCGCGGCGAACCCGAGCCCGATGACGATCTTGAGCTTTCGCGCGTCGGCCTTTCGCGCGAACGAAACCACGCAGCCGAGCGTCGCGGCGAGGACGAACATGGCCATGCCCCCGCGAGACAACGACGTGATCGTGGCCATCGCCGTGCACGCGACGACGACGGGCGCGTACGCACGGCCGCGGCCCGAGAGCCAGAGCGCGAACGCCACGGGCGCGACCATGTTGGTGATCATCGCGAGCGAGTTGGGGTGCGGGAGCGAGCCCTGCGTTCGAATCGCGTGGAGGCCGTATTTCTGCCAGAACACGAGCGCTCCTTGCGCGAGCACCGCGGCGCCGAGGCCGGTCATCGCCGCCTGAACGAGCGCGAGGTCGACGAAGACCGTCGCGAGCGTGTCGAACGCGACGAACATCCGAACGAGCTTCCACAGGCTGAACGCCGACTTGAGCGTGTCGGGTGTGTCCGAAAACGACAGCACCACCGCGGTGAAGAACAGCGCGCGGACGAAGAGATGTCGCGTCGCGGGCGCGGTGGTCGGACGTGATCCCGAGAAGCGCACCGCGAGGAGGATCAAGTCGACGGTGGTGACTTCGATGCCGCGCGAATCACCGCGGTAATTCTCCTGCGAAATGAGGTTGATGTGCATCGGGTTGAACAGGTCGAAGCACACAGCGCTGATCGCCCACGCGCGGAGCTTCGGCGAGCGGTTCATCGCCTCGCGCAGCGCGGGAACTCCGATCAGCAGCGCACCGAAGAACGCGACCCACTTCATCGTGCGGGGCGTTCAGCACGGGCCGTGCCCGCGGCATTCGTCGTGCAGTCGAGGCGGGCTATGACCCAATTCGTTCTTCGCGACGACGACGCGAACGCCACGACGCCCCCGGCGCGACTCGAGCGCGCCTACGCTCCGCTTCTCGACGCGGGCTTCGCGATCAACCTCTCGGTGATCCCCGACGTCGCGCTCGACACGCTCGCGCCCGACGGCGCGCGAGAGCGCTTTCTCTGCGCCGCGCAAGAGCGCCACCTGCAGAAGATCACGCTGACGTCCCAGCACGAGCTCTCGCAGTGGATTCGCAGGCATCCGACGCAGCTCGTCCCGCTCGTGCACGGGCTCACGCACAGCCGCGTCCGCGAGGGCACCGAGTTCGGCGCGCTGAGCGCCGTCGAAGCGGGCGACCGGATGGACCGCGGCAAGTCGATCCTCGAGGCCGCGCTCGGAGCACCGGTCGAGGGCTTCGTCGCTCCGTGGGACGCGATGTCACGCGGAGCGATCACGGCTGCGCTCAGTCGATTTCGTGTGCTCTCGACGAGCTGGCTCGATCGCGCGAAGCTCGCGCCCAAGCACTGGCCCGCCCACTACGCCGAGCGCCTGCGCCGCCGCGAGACGCTCGAGCTCGACCGCTGTCGCGTGCTCCGTCATCGCGGAGGACCGATCGGCCCGTCGCTCGACCCGTCGCTCGTGTCCTCGACGCTCGATCGACTGTCGTCTGGCGCGGACGTGTGCGTTGTCGTGTTGCACCACTGGATGTTTTGGGAGAGCGACGCGCCCCACCCGGTCGTGCGGGCGTTGGCCAAGGCGCTCGCGCGGCGTCGGGTCGCGCCGATGACGAGCCCGATCGCTGCGTGACGCGATCGAGCCGCGGGGGCTGTCTCGCGTGTTCCGAATCGAAACACGGACGCGCGTCCCGATTCGAAACGTCGCGACGAACGCCGCTCAGCGAACGATCCCCGCGGTGAGCGCGGCCATCGCGAGCAGCGGCGTGAGGCGCTCGAGCACCTGCGTCGCGCTCGCGAGCCAGTGCTCGCTCACGTACACGACGTCGCCTGCCTCGAGGACGGGGTTGTAGGCGCTCCCATCGAAGAGCCCCTGCATGTTCACGCGATACACCCGCGCGCGAGAGAGGGACCCACGCACGACACGTACATCGCCTCCGTCCGCGTCGCGCGTCGCGCCGCCCGCCATCGCGACGACGTCGAGCAGCGTCAATCCAGGGCGAAATGGAACGGTCTTCGGCGATCGCACCTGTCCGAGCACCGTCACGCGCCGCCCCGACATCGACGGTACGTACACCAGGTCTCCCGCCCTCGCCCGGACGTTGTGCATCGGGTGCCCCTCCATCGCGCGCGCCACGCTGATCGGCAAGGGTCTTCGATCGCGCACCACCGTGGCCGCGGACAGATCCGCCAACACGAGCGACTCGCCGTCGGTCGTCTGCTCACGAGGGCCGCCCGCCAGCGCGAGCAAATCCGCGATGCGCGTGCTCGGCGCCACGGGGTGAAGACCTGGGGACGACACCGTTCCCAGCACGGCGGCGCGGTGCCCGAGCGGCTCGAGGAGCTCGACGTGCACGGTCGCGAATCGATGAAACCCTCGCAGCGCCTCGTTGATTCGCTCTGTCGCCGTCGCGAGCGAAACGCCCGCGATCGGCACTTCTCCAGCGAGCGGAAGCACACCCCGACCGCGCCCGTCGAGCACGAGCCGCTCGACCGCAAAACCCTCCCCCACGAGCGCGCGCACCCGAAGCACATCTCCGGGCGCGAGCGCGTACTCGTCCGAAGGATCATCGCTCATCCCTGGGGGCTCCGGCCGCGACGCCTCTTCGAAGCCATCCCCAACGGCGCGCGGCGCGCCGAGCGTCGGCAGCCTGGGAGCACACGCGCACACGGCCATCGTCGCACACAGAATCAAAGCGCTTCGTCCGTTCATCCTCCAGCGCGCGAGTGCGCGCGCCGTGCCAACGATGACAGCGGCGGTCCGCTCGTAGGCACGCGCGCTGCAAACGATCCCTCCCATGATCCCCGCCACCCCTGCTGCCACGAAGTCGCTCCCCACCCACATCCGCCCTCGAGGGCCGCGCCTCGATCCTCGCGCGTTGCGCGCGTTCATCGAACAATGTGAGCAAGCGCTCACGGGTGCCACCAACGCCATCGTGATCGATCTCTCTGCGATCGAGACGATCGACTCGGTGGCGGTCACCGCGCTCGTCGGCGTTCAACGCAAAGCGGGCCGCGATCGACGCGTCGCGCTAGCGGGGCTCTCGAGCGCAGTGCAGCTCGTCGCGCGCGTGTGCCACCTGCACGAGATCTTCGAGATCTACGTCAGCGCAGAGGCCGCGACGCGCGCGCTGTCTCGCTAGCTCCGCGCGGCGGCCGCCATGTTCGACGCAACTCCTACCGACGCGACTCCGGCTGCGAATCTCCCAGCGATCCGTCGTGCTCGGCCGGGCTTTCCCGTCGACCTTCGGCGCATCGGCGCGGCGGTCGGCGCGCGCTCGCGAGGCATCCTCGGCGCCGCGTTCGTCGCGCTCGTCGCAGCGATCCTCCTCGTCCCGCGCTTCGTCGCGCGCGAGTACCAATCCGAGCTGTCGATGCTGTGGGAGCCCGAGCCACAGTCAGCCGAGGGCGCCGCCGAGGACGAAGGCAGAAGCCTCCGCACCATCGCCGACTCTCTGAAACTCCCAGTGAACCTCTCGATCGTCCGACGACGGCTCGACCTCGATCAGACGCTCGAGCGCATCGGACGACGCATCGACGTGACCGCCTCGACCGAGACGCGCTTGATCGTCGTTCGCGCGAGCGGAGCCACGCCCGAAGAAGCGCGCAGCCTCGCGCAGACCGCGACCGAGGTGTTTCTTCACGAGCGAAGCCGCATCGAAGGCGATCGCTTGACCGAGAGGGCGCGCCAACTCTCGATCAACGAACGCGAAGCCCGCCGCGCGCTCGACGAAGCGCGACGACGCTACGACTCGTTTCGCCAGACGCATCGCGTGAGCAATTTGCCAGCAGAACAGCTCGCGGCGATCGAGCACGCCGCGCGCCTCCGCGCCGACGCCGACCTCGCCCGCGCCGAAGCCGAAGGCGAGTCCGCGCGAGAGCGAGCGCTCACGTCCGCCGCGCGCGCACAACAGCCGATCACCGTCCTCTCCGAGACCCAACAAGTCCTCGGCGCGCAGCGACTCGCGGACACCGAGGGGCAGCTCGCCGCCGCGCGCGCGTCGCTCACGAGCGCGCACCCTGCGCTGCACGCGCTCGAAGCGCAGGCCGCCGCGCTCCGGGCGCGCTCGGATTCCGCGGTCAATACCGGGCGAATCGTCGGTCGCAACCCGCACTGGGACGCCTACACCGCCGGCGCCGCCAACGCCAACGCCGTCACGAGCTCGCTGCGCCAACGCGAAGCGGTCCTCCGCTCGCAGCTCACCGAGACCTCGCAGCGCGTCGACGAGCTCGCGTCGCTCGACGGCGAATCGTCGCTCTTGCTCGCGTCCGTCGGCGTCGCCGAGCGCCACCTCGCGCAGGTCCTCACCGCGCGCGCTCGCGCAGAGGACGCAGCGCGCTCACCGGCGACGGGCCTGCGCATCGTCGCGCCCGCGTTTGCGCCAGATCGCCCTGCAAAATCACTGCGCCGCGCGCTCGTGCTCCTCAGCCCGGCGCTCGGCGCGATCGTCGCGATCATCGCCGCGCTCGCCTCGGCGCTCGATCGCGGCCGCGTGTTCACCCCCTCGGAGGCGGCGTTTTGGCTCGACGCTCCGTCGATCGCCGCGACGGACTGGCCGCTCGACGTCTCGTCGCTCCAGCCCTTCGTCGACACCCTCGCCGACGAGCTCGCGCACTCCGAAGGAACGATCCTCGTCGTCGGCGCCGGCCCCCACGAGCGAGCCCTCGTCGATCGCGTCGCCGACGAGCTCCACGACGCCTTGTCCCGAAGTGAAACGTCTGGTCGTCCTGCTTCGAAACACCTCGTCCTCGGGTGGAAGGGATCCGTCGCGCTCCCTGCGTTTCGCCGCGCCGTTCGCGACGCGACCGCCGTCATCGTCCTCGTCGAGAGCGGCGCGCACCCAGCCCTCTCGCTCGCTTCGCTGCGCAGCGCGATCGCCACCGACGCGGTCGCGTGCGCCCTCGTCGCCGTCGGCCCCGCCCTTGCTGATCGCCTCGATCGCGTGGGCGCGCTGCAGCTCTCCGGCTCCACGACACCATCGAACAGCGCGCTCACCCCCGACCGGGAGGTGCCACATGTCGCGCTCATCGATTCGTCCAGCCACCGATAACATCCCACCAGCGCTCACGGCCTCGCGCCCGCGCGTTGCGCTTCGTCGGCTCGCGACGCACGCGCGCGCTCGTCTCGTCGGCGTTGGCCCGCGCGTGCGTCGCGCGATCGACGTCGTCGCCGCGGGCGCCGCGCTGCTCGTGCTGACGCCGCTGTTTCTCTTCGTCGCCGCGGTGATCAAAGCGCAAGACCGAGGCCCGGTGCTCTTTCACCAAGAGCGCATCGGAAAGCACGGTCGCCGCTTTCGCCTCTACAAGTTTCGCACGATGGTGCGCAACGCCGAGGCGCTCAAGGCCGCGCTCGCCGCCGAGCGCCCCGACGGCCTGAGCGGCGCTCGCTTCAAGCTCACGCGCGATCCGCGCGTCACGCCGTTCGGGCGCATCCTGCGCAAGCTCTCGATCGACGAGCTCCCGCAGCTCTACAACGTCCTGCGCGGCGACATGACCCTCGTCGGCCCGCGTCCGCCGATCTGGGCCGAGGTCGTCTCGTACACCCCGCGCCAGCTGCGCCGACTTCAAGTGACGCCCGGCCTCACGTGCCTCTGGCAAGTCGGAGGCCGCAGCGACCTCACCTTCGAGCAGCAAGTCGAGCTCGACCTCGAGTACATCGACCGCGTCACGGTGGGGCAAGAGGTCGTGATCCTGCTCCGGACCGTGCCCGCGGTGCTGTCAGGGCGCGGAGCGTATTGAGCCGCTCCATCGGCGCACACATTTTCAAAGTACGACTCAGGGAGATACACCATGGATGCTGTTATTTTCTGCAAGCGCGGCCGATCCACGAGCTCGTGGGACATCGCGGGCGCGCCCATGCTCGTGCGCCAGCTCGAGTGGCTTCGCCGGCTCGGGTGCGCTCGCATCGCCGTCGAGATCGACCCGTCGCACACCGCGTGGAAGGCGCTCTTCGCCGCGCTCGACGAGCACCCGATCGGCGCCGGCGTCGAGCGCGTGATCAGCGCCGAGCCCCTCGGTCCCGCGGGCGTCGCGGCCCGCGCAGGCTTCGGCGAGACCCCGTACCTCGCGATCAGCACCGCCGTGCTCGGCGACTGCTCGCTCGACGCGCTCGTCGAGCTCGGCCCCGGACACAAGGGAATGCTCCGTCCCAGCACCGGGCTCGAGGGCTGCGTCGGGGCGGACGTCCTCTTGCTCGACGACGCTCACCCCGCGGTCGAGGCAGCGGTCACCGTCGACGGATGGGGCTTGGTGGTCCGCGATCGCGCCGACGCCAACAGGCTCGGCTCGATGGCGCTCGCGCGCGAGCTGCCGTCGATCGTCGTTCACGCGCACGAGCAGCGCCCCGGCGTTTGGATCGCGCGCGGCGCGGTGGTCAGCGAGGGCGCCGCGCTTCACGCACCTGTTTTCATCGGCGCGGGCGCGATCATCACCGACGGCGCGACGATCGGACCCGACGCCGTCGTCGGCGCGCGCGCGATCGTCGAGCGACAGGCCACCGTCGCCGACGCGATCGTCGAGGCCGACACGATCGTCGGCGAAGGCGTGCTCCTCGAACGATGCACCGCGCAGGGCGCGACCATCGTCGACTGGGCCACCAACGCCCGCGCGACGATCGAAGACCCGCTCATCGTCGCCTCGCGCGAAGGGCGCCCGCGCTCTTGGCTCTCGTCGCTCGTCGCCCTGTGCTTGCTGGTGGTGATCGCGCCGCTGTCGCTCGTGCTCGGGCCGCTCCGTCCGTTGCGCGACGCGCTGATCGGCCTCGCGCGCGGAGAGCGCTGCTGGGTCGGCGTCGGAGCGCCGGAGCGCACGGGTCGCAGCGGCTCGTCGCTCGCCCGGATGGCCGACTCCGCGCCCGTGGGCGTGTTTTCAATCGAGCAGGCTCTCTATGCGCCCGACGCGACCGAAGAAGACCGCCGACGCGCGCGCGCATGGTACGCGCTCTCCAAGAGCGCGAGCGTCGACCTCGCGCTGCTGCGCGGCGCTGCGCGCGCGACGATCGCTCAGCGCTTGCGAAACACGAAGCTCCAGCCGACGTGATCTTGGTGCTCGCCCGAAGGAGCCCCTCCGCCGCGGCCTTCGCGTTCGTCTAGCGCTTCGAGCGCCTTCGCGACGCCCTGAAACCAGCCGTGGTACGCGACGCCGATGCCCGCGACACGACGAAGGGGGTTCTCGCGCGCGTGGTTCGCCCAGTACCAGTGGAGCAGCGTCGCCCACCGACCGCCCACCGGCCAGAGCGCTTCGACCTCGAGCCCGTGCGACTCCGCCAGCGACGCGAGCCCGCTCTTCGTGTAGCGAAAGTAGTCGTTGGGAAACCCGTGCGTCGGGCAGTACTGCGGCGCGACGCCCATGAGCACTCCGCCCTTCGTCAGCGTGCGCTGCGCTTCGGCGAAGAACTGCCACGGTCGGCGGAGGTGCTCGAGCACCTCGATGACGACGATTCCTCCGAGCGAGTCGGACTTGAACGGCATCGCGTGCGCGTCCGCGACGACGTCGGTCGCGCCGTAGAGCGCCACGTCGAGCGCGAGCACAGGCCCCAGGCGGTCGAGCTGCGCGCGGTAGTATTGCTCGCAAGCGCCCACGTCGACGACCGGGCAGCCCTCGGGGATCGTTCCTGCGACGGCGTCGACGAGCGCGCGCACTTGCGTTCGATCGTCGCCGAAGAGATCCGCGGTCATCGCGTCGCGCAATCGATCGGCGACGCCGCGGAGCCCCGCGCGACGGGCGCCCGTTCGCTCTCGCGCTTGCGCGCGGATGACGGCGTTGTCCTTCACGACGTCACCGCCGACGTCCGTCGTGAGCACCGGCCGCCCCTCGACCGTCGAAAACACGCGGCCGCAGAGCGCGCAGGACCATTTTGCGTCGAGCCCCCCACGACACAGCGGGCACGCAACGACGCTTCGGAGCACACGGTTCGTCTCGATCATCGCAATCCTCCATGCTTTTCTTTTGAAACTTCGCGGACGATCGTCTCGAGCTCGTCGATCGATCGCTGAAAACTCCACCGCGACTGCGCCCACGCGCGCGCTCGTCCCCCGAGCTGCCCGTCCGCGAGCACGCGCTTCACTTCGAAGGCCAACGAGCGCGGATCACCAGGGTCGAACCCCACAGCGCCGCGCTCGTCGGCGAGCCACTCGACGATGCCGCCGTGGCGCGCGCCAACCACGGGCCGGCCGCGACGCATCGCTTCGATACCCGTCATCCCAAAGGGCTCTGGCCATCGAGAAGGAACGAGCACCGCCCAGCAACGGTCGATCTCGCGCGCGACCGAGTCGGGGTGCACCGCGCCCATCCACTCGACGCGCCCGGGCGCCACGCGCGCTGCGTGCGCCTCGAGCGCCGCGCGTTCGGGTCCGTCGCCGAGCACGCGCAGTCGCACGTTGGACGGGAGCCACGCGAGCGCGTCGATCGCGATGTCCACGCCCTTTCCACGAAGGAGCGAGCCGATCACGAGCAGCACCGGGTCGCGCTCGCGCTCGCGCGCGTCGTGCTCGCTCGACGGAGGCACCGGATGGGACACGACGACCCTCGACGACGCAGCCCCGGCGCTCACGAGCGAGTCGCGCACGTACCCGCTGCACGCCACGATCACGTAGCGCTCCGAGAGCTTTCGCGTGTCATTTCGCAGCGCAAATGGATCGACCACGCGCAGCCCGAACCGCGACTCGGGCCTGCGATCGCGGACGATCACGCACCCCTCGAGCACGCACGCGACGCCGGGCGCGCGGTGACACGGCTCGCGTCCGAGCGGAACATACCGATGCGACCGCACGCACGTCGCGTCGTGGTCGTGCGCCCACACGAGCGTCGGCGTCTCGCCGAGCCACGCGAGCTCTTCGACGCTTCGCGCCCGCTGCACGAGCGCGCAGTCCATCGCGACCGGCAGCCCACGGCCTGCCTCGGTCACCGCGTCGAACGCCTGCGCGTACGCCGTCGCGTCCCGTCCGCGCTCGCCTCCGTGCGCCAGCCACACCTCGTGGCCGCGCGCCCGAAGCGCCCTCGCTCGGTCGAACACGAACCGCTCGAGCCCGCCCGAAAACCCTAGTGCCGGGGATACAAACGCGACGCGCATCGTTCAGCCTCCCTTCGCTCGAACAACATCCCAGCCACCACCGCGACGAGCCCCGACGCAGCGCCGAGCGAGACCGCCACGCACGCCCCGACGAGCGAGCGCGAGAGCCCGACGAGCGACGACGTCACCGCCCACGAGAGCAGCCCGGCGCACAACGTGACCACGTACGCGCGGTCGAGACCGCCGTCGCGAAGGCGACCCGCGCGGTCGAGTTGAATATGTGTGATGACCGCCGTGGTGAGGTTTCCTGCGATCGTTCCCCCGGCGATCGCGAAGACGCCGAAGCGCGAGGCGCCGCCGAAGCTCACGATCGCGTTGACCGTCGAGCCCGCGATGTGGGACCACGCCGACGACCACACCGAGCGCGCGCCCACCATGAGCGCCGCGCTGCCGAGCTCGCAGAGCGCCGCGATCACCGCCGCGATCGCCGTCAACGCAAACGCCGTTGAAAACATGGGCTCATCGACGATGGGCCCCGCCCACGCCCGCACGATCGGCCGTCCGGCCACCGAGAGCGCCGCGAGCCCGCTCGCGAGCGGACCCGCGATAAACATCGTTCCTCGCGGGAGCGCCTCGGCGCAGCCGTCCGCGCTCGCCAATCGATGCAAGAGCGCGGCGCTCACTTGCTTGGCCAGCGTGAACAGTTGATCCGTCACGCGAAGGCTCAGCTGGTACGCGCCGACCGCCGCGAGCGGCGCGACCCGCGCGAGGAGCACCACGTCGATGCGCACCGCCACGACCACCGCCGCGTTGACCGCCAGCGACGCGCTCGCGTCGCGAATCGACGCCCGCCAAGCGGCAAACGTCGGTCGCCTCGCCTCGCCCGAGTGCGCTTCGAGCTCCGCCCCGAGCGCCCGCGAACACACGATCGCCTCGACCACCGCAGCGATCAACACCCCGAGCGCAGGCGCGACGATCCCGCCGCCCGCGAACAACACGACCGAGGTCGTCGCGATCTGCGCCGCCGCTGCGAACATCCGCGCCCGCGCCAGCGCCGACGCGTCTCCGACGCCCGTGAGCCAGCTGCGATGCGCCGCGAAGTACGCGCCGATCGCCGCGCCAGCCACGGTCGCGACACACGCAATCGAGACCTCGCGCGCCGCGATCACGCCGCCGTGCGCGCGAAGGTCCGCGGTGTAGAGAAGCCCCGACGCGACGGCCAACACGGGCGACACGACGAGCACCGTCCGCTGCGCGAGCAAGAGCGACGAAGCAGCCTCGCGCTTCTCGCCCCGCGCAGCCGCCCGCAAGACCAGCGACGACAGCCCGAGGTCGCTCAACGCGACGAGCGCCGACGACGAGCCGATCAACGCCCACGCGCCGAGCGACGCCCGCCCGAGAAAGCGCCCGAGCAACGCCACCGTCGCGACGCTCGACGCGATCGCGAGCCCGTGCCGCGCGAGCGCCATCGCGATGTTCTTCGCGAGGCTCACGACCAGCGCTCCGTCTGCGCGCGAACCCACCCCGCGACGCTCGAGAGCGACACGACGCTCTCGTCCACCGAGGCGTCACTCGCGAAGCACGCCGATGAACTCCGAGCATCGGGACCATAACCGTGCATTCCCGCGACGCGTCCTCCGACGTGACTCGGAGCGAACAACGCGCCCTCGTCGATCTGGAGCCACGCGTCTCCCCACGGCGCGCCGTCGACGCCGACGCCCCACGCCTCGAGCTGCTCGCGCGCGATCCACCGCGCTGGCCACCGCGCCCGCTCGGCAAAGAGCCTCGCCCGAGCGAGGGATCGCTCGGTGCCCCACAGCCGCACGATCGTGCTGTCGACGAACGCGCGAACGTCTCCGCGCTCGCTGATCGGCCGCGGATCGATCACCCGTCGCACGGCGCTCATCCCGTGATCTCCGACGACCACCGTGCGCACCGTCGCGCCGTCGCTCGCGAGGATGTCTCGCGCCCGCGCGACGCGAGCCGCGAGCCGATCGAGCACCGACTCGGCCACCGCCGTCGACGGACCGTGCTCGTGCAGCGCCGCGTCGAGCTCGGACGCGTACAACATCGAGAGCCGCGGCTTCTTTTGCTGCAACATTGAAAACGTGTGCTTCCAACGCTCGTCCTCGGCCAGCGCCCACCGCGCCGCGAAGACGCTCAGCCCTCGGTCGCGCGCGTCGCCGAGAAACGTCGGGCAGCCGCCGATCGTCGCGCTCTCGAACACGTCGTCGCGCTCGGGGATGTCCAGCCACCGAAAATCCTGGGGTCGGACGCGGTGGAGCGCGACGTAGCCCGTCAGCCCCTCGCGCTCGGCGAGCCATCGCGCCAATCGGCGGCGCACCGCGCCTCGCTCGGCGAGCGCCGGAGGAAGCCAACGCAACCACAGCAGCGCGTCGAGCGGCGAGCGCGGCGCCGCCTTCGAGCGAGCGCTGAACAGACACAGCCGCCCGTGATTCGCGCACGTCTGCCCCGTGAGCAGCGTCGCGATCGCCCCCGACGAAAACCCCGCAACGCCTGTGAGCGCGCGCGACACGCCGACCACCCGCTGCAGCGCGCGCGAGCTGGCCCACTGCTCGGGCCCCAGCGCGTCGACGAAGACGATCAGCAGTCTGTCCATCACCCCCCGCGTTGCACGAGGCGCTCCAACGCCGGAAGCGCCCTGCCTGCGCGGACCCCGAGCGTCGCTTCGCACGCGCGATCGAGCGACGCTCGATCGGTGTACGCGATCGCCACCGCCGCGCGCGCGAGCAGCTCCCGCGGATGCGCTGCGCTCAACCGACGCTCGCGGAGCGCCCAGAGCGCCGCGCTCGACACAGCCCGCGGGCCGCGAAGCTCGTCGCTGTCGCGGTAGATCGCCGTCGTTCGCGCGGCGTACTCGAGCGGCGATCCGATCGGGCCGAGCCGCCATCGCTCGAACCGCAGGTGCCATTCGGAGACACGCGCGACGACGCGGGCGTTCCACTCTGAAACACCCGCGCCGTGGGCCGCGAGCCAGCGCTCGGGGCCGCGACGAAACGCGAGCGCGTCGTCGTACATGTCCGGCAGCTCACCGTAGACCTCTGTGCTGTCGCACAACGTCCTCACGTTCGCTGCGCGCTCGCCGAGCTTCGCGCGGTACAGCCTCGAGCCGAGCAACAGCGCGTCACCCACGGCGAGCACCGCCTTGTGCGCGTGTCGCGCGACGACCAACGGAGACGCCCAGCGCCCGCCCAGCCGACTCAGCGCGATGCCCGCCGCGCGGTTCGCGAGGAGCCTCGCGGCTTCGTCCACCGGAGGGTGCTCGTCGCGGCGCGCGCGCACCGGCGCGAGAACATCGTTCGGCCCGACCAGCACCTTCGCCGCGCCGAGCGCCACGTCGTACCAGAACAGCGTGCGAGGGACGTTCGCCAGCGTCTCTCGAGAAATCGGCCATAGATCAACGCTCACGCCGCAGCGCTCTTCGCAGCGAAGCGCCAGCGACGGCAGCGCGCGACGCACCGACGAGAGGTCCTGCGCGCGCGCGATCACGACGAGGTCGTAGTCGTTGAACGCCCGCACCTCGCCGTCCATCGACACGCCGCCTTCGCCGCGCGCGTAGCTCCCGACGAGCACCAACGCCACGAGCCGCGCGCCGAGCTCGGAGCGCACGGCGTCGCACACAAATTCGAGATCGCGCTCGACCCGCGCCTCTGCTGCGTCGACGCGGTCCTCGGTCCACGGTCCGGCGACGTTCATGGCGCAATTCCTCGGGCTCTTCCCCACACGTACCCTGCCGCCTGCATCGCCCGCTTCGTGACGAGGTCGATCGACAGTCGCCCCTCGCGCGCGTCGCGCACGAGCGCGCCCGCCAACGGAACCAAGCCCTCGCGCCCGACCCGCACCGGACCGAGGCCGAAGATCTCGCTGTCCGCCGCGCCCTCTCCGCGACGACGACGAAAGTGCGCGCGCCAGTCGTAGTTGTGCGAGTGCTCGAAGCGCGCGTCCGGGACGTACACGATCGACGCGCCGAGGAGGGACATTCGACGCGTCCACTCGACGTCTTCCGAATAGCGAATTTGCTCGTCGAACGGGCTTCGCTCCCACCAGTCGCGGCGCACGATCGACGCGGCCATCGAGAAGAAGCTCCCCGCGCGCACCGGACCCGGGCTCATCGACCCGAACGCGCGCTCGGTGTCCGCTCGCGCGCACGCATCGGCGTCGGCGCGTGCGACCTGCCTGCCGAAGCTCGCCGCGACCTGTCGTTCGCCGAGCGGCCCCGCCATTCGCGCGATCGCGTCGGGATCGAGCGCGACGACGTCCGCGTTGATGAAGGCCACCCACGGCGCACGCGTCGCCCGCATGCCCGCGTTGAGCACCGCTCCAGGGACGTACTTCGCGGGGTCGACGTCCACGATCTCGACGCCCGCGCGAACGGCGGCCTCTCGCGATCCGTCGGTCGATTTGCAGTCGAAGAAGAGCACGCGCCCTCGGACGCCTCGCTGCTCGGACAGCGCGTCGAGCGCGCGCGCGGCGTGCGGCATCTCGTTGCGACAACGAACGATCACGTCGATGTCCATTCAGCACCGTCCCTTCGCGCCGCGCGTCGCGTCGAGCGCCCGCTCGTACACACCCGCGAGCGTCGCGGCGACGCGGTCCCACGAGTACTTGTTCTCGACGAGCGCGCGCCCTCGCTCGGCGAGCGCCGCCCGCGACGCGTCATCGAGCCCGTCGAGCGCTTGGGCCCACGCGCCGCCGCTCGCCGTCGAGACCGCGCACCGCCCGTCCCCGTGCTCGCGAACGAGGTCGTCCATGCCCACGCCAGACGCGAGGAGCGTCGGCTTTCGCGCGGCCCACGCCTCGAGCACCACCAGCCCGAACGCCTCGTGCGTCGAGGGAACGATCACCGTCTCCGCGCGCGCCAAGAGGTCTCGCGCGTCGCTTCGCGGGACGTTTCCCAGCACGAAGACGCGATCTGCGACGCCGAGCGCGCGCGCGCGGCGGAGCACTTCGTCGCGGTAGCCGCCGTCCGTCTCTGCGCCCGCGCACGCGAGCACGACGCGCTTGTCCTTCGACGCCGCGAGCGCTTCGACCGCGAGCCGCTGGTTCTTCTGCCGCGAAAGTCGCCCGAGCACGAGCCACACGCGCCGCCCCGCGAGCTCGGGCCAGCGCTCGTCCGCGCGCCGAGGATCGCCCCTCGAGAACCACTGCGCATCCACGCCGTGCTCCATGCGCACCGCGCGATCGCCGACGCGCGCTTGCATCGCGCGATACTCTCGCTCGTTGAAGCAACACACCGCCGCCGCGTCGTCGACCACGCGCCGAGCGCCGAGCAGCGCGCCCACAGGACGCCCGAGGTCGATCGTACGCGTCGTTCGACGCGACACTTCTCGCGCCACGAGCGCGGGGTCGCCGAGCATCGGGCCGTGCACCGAGAGGACGTAGGGTCGCCGCGAGCGCAGCATCGCCACGCGCACCGCCGCGCCGATGCGCCCCGCGGTGTGCAGGTGAGCGAGCGCCACACGACGATCACGATAGAGCCGAATTCCCTCGCCGAACGTGACGAGGTTTCCGCCCATCGCCCACAGCGCGTCGCGTCGCTCGCGCGTCGCGAGGTACGGACACACCGCGTCGAACCGCGCGAGCGCGACGCTCGGTCGAAGCCCAGTCTCCATCGCGAGAGCCCCTCGCGCGCGCGGCTCGGGCGCGTGCACCTCGCTCTGCCACCCCAGCGCCTCGAGCGACGCCGTCGCCGCCGCCACGTAGGTCTCGGTCCCACCCCACTCGGCCGTGTTCCACTTTCGAACTACGTGCACCACTTTGGAACTGCCGTCCGCCATCGCCGCTCGCTCCTCGCGGCCCGATTCGAAAATCTTCGAAACAAGATGCGCCGCTGCACCGCACCGCTGCAGCGCGCGGGCCAATCACCGCGCGTGATCTCTCCCCCCCCCCGGCGTCCGTCTCCGCGTCTGTCTATACGTGCGGCATCTCTGCCGCCGCGCGGAGCATCTTGAGCGTCTGCTCGATGTCCAACTCGAACGACTCGGTCACGTCGAGCACGCGTCGCCAATCGTCGAGCGGATCGACTCCATCGAGCCACCGCGCAAGGCGCTCGAGTCGCCTCGCCCCCACGTTGCCGCACGCCCCCCGAAGCGCGTGCGCCGCAGCACGCACCCGGACGAGATCCCCTTCGTTTGCAGCGGCGCGCAGATCGACGACGCGACGCCGCACGTCGGTCTCGAAGAGCCCCAGCACCTCCGCGACGAGGCTCGGCTCCTCGGGCTGCTCGAAGGCCCGCAGCGCCTGCAACACCGCGACGTCGACCGCGGCCGTCGAGATCGCCGTCGATTGCGCTGCGCTCGGGTGCTCTCCAGTCCCCACGGGCTCTTGGTTGGTCGGCGCCCACGACGCGAGCGCCGCGCGGACGCTGTCTCGGCTCACCGGCTTCGTGAGGTAGTCGTCCATCCCCGCGGCGATGCAGCGCTCGCGATCGCCTTCGAGCGCGTACGCCGTCACCGCGATGATGGGCGTGTTCGACGCAGGCTCGGGCAACGACCGCACGCGCCTCGTCGCCTCGAAGCCGTCGATCAACGGCATGCTGCAATCCATCAGGACCGCCGCAAAGCCGCCGCGACTGATCGCCGCCACCGCTTGGTGACCGTCGTTGCACAGCTCCGCGTTGTAGCCGAGCGACTCGACGATCAACCCGAGCAGCCGGCGGTTCACCGGCTCGTCTTCGACCACGAGGATCGTCGGTCGATCCGCGCGAGATCGCTCTCGCGGCGCGATCGCCTTCGGCAGCGGGCGATACTGCCCCGTACGCCTCGCCACGCGCGCGTTGTTGTCGACTTCGAACGAGCCCTCGAACCAAAACGTGCTCCCGACGCCCGGCGTGCTGCTCGCGCCAACATCGCCGTCCATGAGCTTCGCGATCTCGCGACAGATGCTCAGCCCGAGCCCCGTCCCCGCTGCGCCGACGCCGCGCGCGTTCGCCCCCTGAGAAAACGGCTGAAACATCTTCGCGAGCGTCGCATCATCGATGCCCACGCCCGTGTCGGTGACGCGCAGCACGAGGCGACAGCGCCCCTCTTCGGACGACACCCGCGCGGACAGCTGCACGAGCACGCCGCCGCGCGAGGTAAACTTCAACGCGTTTCCGACGAGGTTCGTGAGGACTTGCTTGAAGCGCACTGGATCGCCGCGCAGCGCGTCGGGCACGGCGCTCGTCGAGACCCATTCGAGCACGACCCCGCGCGCGTTGGCCGCTTCGCGCATGGGACCGATGATGTCTTCGAGCGCGGCGCGCGGCTCGAACCGCTCTGGGACGAGATCGAATTTGCCCTCCCGCAGCTTCGCGAGGTCGAGCACCGAGTTGATCAGCGCCAACAGCGAGCTGCCCGCGCGCTGCTGCGCGAGCGCGTGCTCGCGCTGCGAGTCCGAGAGCTCGCCGAGCAGCATGAGCTGGTTGGTCGTGAGGATCGTCGTGAGCGGCGTGCGAAGCTCGTGGCTCATCATCGCGAGAAAGCGCTCGCGCATCCGCCCTGCGTCCTCCGCGCGTTCGCTCGCCGCGCGCGCGTCGTCTCGTAGCTGTTCGGCGCGGAGAATTTGCGCCGCGAGCTGATCCGCGAGCTTCTTGCTCTCGGCGAGCTGCGCGCGGAGCTGTCCGAGCAGCACGACGTAGTCCGCCGCGGTGTCCGCCGCGGCAAAGTCGTTGAGCACGAGCCCCGCGTCGAGCACCTCACGAAGCTCGGAGAACCACGGAGTTCCGACGAAGACCGCGCCGGAGTCGAGCGGCATCACTTGCCCGCGCAGCCGCAAGCGACCGTCGACGTTGAGCACGACGAGCGCCCTCGGGTCCGCGAGCTCGGCGAGGCCCGCGACGCCCATCGGACGAACGAGCTCGAACACGCTGTCGACCGACGCTCCGACGATCGATCGACCGAGCGCCTTTTGGAGCGAGCGCCCGACGCCCAACACCTCACCGCCCTTCGAACACGCAACGAAGAAGGGAAACAGCTCGCCGAACCACGGCGCTTCCCACAGCGCACGGTCGATCTCAGTCGTCACGACGCCCCGTGCTCCACGAGGAACACGTCGTGATTCGCGCCCGCGGATTTTGATTCTTGGTGCGTGATCGACACCTTCGTCGCAAAGCGCTCGCCGAGCCCCTCGAGCAGCCCGATCACAAACGGCGCGAGCCCCGCGCGCCGCGATCGATAGTGCAGTCGCAAGCGCGTGTCCGACAGCGTCTCGACCGAGAACGATGGCTGCTCGAGGTTCTGGTAGATCGTCGCCACGCGATCGTGCATGCGGTCGAGGTTCGAGAGAAACTCTGGCAGCGAACCGCCGGTAAATTGCATGAGATCGCCGTACTGACTCGGCGCGACCACGCGCACCCAGAACACGCCGAACTCGCGGAGCAACGCGCCCGCGTCGATCGAACGCTCCTCTGCGAGCGCCCCGACGAGCGCGTACGTCAGCGCGTCGTCGTACGGGATCATGTTCTGAAACACAGCGTCAGTGACGCCCGCGCGCGAGGCCACCTTCGTCCACTGCTCTGCGCCCCAGCGCGCGATGGTCATCTCGCGCAACGAGTTGTTGATCAGTCCGTACACAGGCCACCTCGCATCCGCTGCACGCCTCGGTGTGTCCGACGCCTCGCCCTCGAAGTCTGTCGTCCGCCTACGGCTTCTCGGGCGGCATCCCGAGCTCGTTCAATCGACGATACAACGTCGTTCGACCGATCCCGAGCATCTTGGCCGCGCGGCCAACGCTCCCTTGCGCGACCGCCATCGCGCGCACGATCGCCCGACGCTCGACTTCTGCCAGGGGAATCACAGGCTCTTCCGCGCTCGGCGAGTCACCGACGCCCGTCGACGGCTCCGTCGGCGTCGGCGCCGCGGGCTCGCTCAGCGCAGGGAGCGCGATCTTTCGCAACGAGGCTGGCAGGTGCTCGAGCGCGATCACGTCGCCGTCACACGAGAGCATCGCGCGGTGCACGATGTTCTGCAGCTCTCGCACGTTTCCGGGCCACTCGTAGCGCACCAACACGTCGAGCGCCTCGGGCGCCACGCGCGAAACGCTCCGCCCCACGTCCGCGCTGAGCCGCTTCATGAAGTGCCCCACCAACAGAGGAACATCCTCGCGACGCTCGCGCAGCGGCCGGATCTCGATCGGGTACACCACGAGCCGGTAGTACAGGTCCTTTCGAAACCGCCCCGCCTCGACCTCCGCCTCGAGGTCTCGGTGCGTCGCGCACACGATCCGCGCGTTGACCGCGATGTCCGTCGTTCCCCCGACGCGACGCACGGTCTTCTCTTGCAGCGTTCGCAACAGCGCCGCTTGCGTGGCCGCGGACATCTCGCCGAGCTCGTCGAGAAAGAGCGTCCCGTGCTGCGCTTGCTCGAAGCGCCCCTTGTGCGTCGCGTTCGCGCCCGTAAACGCCCCTCGCTCGTGGCCGAAGAGCTCGGACTCTTGAAGCGACGCGGGAATCGCCGCGCAGTTCACCGCGACGAACGGCCCTTTGTGCCGCCGCCCGTTCTCGTGGATCGCCCGCGCGACGACCTCTTTTCCGACGCCGCTCTCGCCGAGGAGGCACACCGTCACGTCGCTCTCGAGCACCCTTCGCACTTGCTCGGACACCTCGCGCATCGCCGCGCTCGCGCCGATCACTCCCGCCAGCGCCCCGCCCTGCTGAACGCGCGAAGAGCGCACGTCGTCGATCGCTTGCAGTCGATCGAACGCGCGCTTCACGGCCTCGCGAACCCGCTGCGCTTCGAGCGGCTTCGCGAGATAGTCGAGCGCGCCGAGCCTCATCGCCGCGACGACCGACTCGACGTCGCGCGACGCGCTCGCGACGATCACCGACAGCTCCGGGTCGCGCTCGCGCAAGTGCGAAAACAGATCGAGCCCCGTCATGTCGCCGAGCCCGAGGTCGAGCATCGCCACGTGCGCTCCGCCCAATCGCTCGCGCAGCGCGCTGTGCCCGTCGGCAAACTCCAACACCTGCACGCCGTCCGCCGCGAGCCACGCGCGCGCCATGCGACGCAGCACCGGGTCGTCGTCGACCACCGCCACGATTCGCTTGTCCGACCCACTCGCGTCCATCGACATCGCTCGATCCCTCCGAGTGCTCGTTCGTCACGAACGCGGCGCGTCGCCGTCGATCGCCGCCGTCCATCGCTCGCGAAGCGCGTCCGTCAGCGCCTCGGGCCCCACCGTCGTGGCCGCGGGTTGCCCCTCGACGCGCAAGATCCCGCTTCGATCGCCGTCACGAACGCGCGCGTACACGCCCGGCGCCTGCCCGATCCGCAGGCGCCAGCCCCACGACTCGACCCACAACAGACGGTCCAGCGCCTGCGCGCAATCGAACGGCGCGAGCGGATATTCTCTCACCACTTGAATCAATGTGTCTTCGTGAGAGAGCACGCTCTTGCAAAACCAGTCCATCGCCGGCACGAAGTGCTCGGCCCCCGCCTTGGGATCGTCCGCCGTCGCGGGCTCGGCTACGGTCCCGAGCGCGAGCGCCAACATCGCGTCGTCCATGAGCGGAACGCTCTCGGCGACCCAGTACGCGAGCACCTTGCTCACCGCCGCCACGCCGTGGCCCTCGATGCACAGCGCGCGAACGAGCTGCGTGACAAGCGCCCTGTCGTCCGCCGACCGCGAGAGCCACGCCTCGGGCCCTCCCGAGAGCAGCTCGTAGAGCGCAGCCCACGCTTCGACCCGCGGCGGCGCGAGCCACGCGCGAAACACCGGCGACGGCGCGCGATTGTTGACCATCCAGCTCCCGGGCATCGCGCACGCGAGCAGCGCCATGGGCTGCACGCCCTTCGCGCGAGCCATGCGCATCGCGTGCGCCCCGAGGTCGTACCCGTAGGCCCCCGGCAGCGCGCCGCGCGCCAGGAGCTTCTCGACTGGATCGAAGACGACGTGCGTCCCGTGCGCGCAAGAGAGCGCGATGCTGCTCGGGCCCATGAATTCAATACCTCCGAGGATCGATCACGACGAACGAGCGATAGTGATCGTCGGTGTACCAAGTAGAAGGCGGCGTTCCTGTGATGATCCGGCGCGGCCCGCGGTGCGTGAGGCCCGGCGTCACCACGGTGTACTCGTGGTAGGTCCCGAACGGCGCGTCGGGCAGCCGCCCCTCGCGGTTGTGAAACACAACGCCGTCCTGCCTGAACGGAAACGGCCCGCCCGCCGCGATCAAGTCCAGCGTGCGGTTCACCTCCGTCAATCGCTCGGCGTCCGAGAACGGCAGCCTCCGCGCGCCCACCCGCGCGCCGCTGTTGGGCGTGCCGTTGTTCGTCGACGGTTGCGTCGGCGCAACGCTCGGCCCCGGCGTCGGCCCTGGTTGCGGAGCGACAACAGGCTGCGCCCACGGCTGCGCGGGCTGCGCCGGAGGCTCTTGTCCGCGCCGCCGTCGCCGTCGCCCTCGTTGCGCGGGGGCCTCGTCTTCGCCGCCCGCCGAGAGCCCCTCGGGCAGCGAGCACTCGCGGAGCCCCGCGAGCGAGCTCGCGACGAGCGAGAGCGCGACGAGGAGAGCTCGCGTCACGAGATCCCGTACTCCTTGATCTTGTAGAGCAGCGCGCGGTGCGAAATCTCGAGCAGCTCCGCGGCGCGCGTGCGGTTGCCCTTGGTCTTCTCGAGCGCGCGACGGATCAAGATCTCTTCGATCACGCGCGTCGTTCGCTTGACGCTGAGGTCTCCCTTGGCGAGCTCCGCGGCCACTGGGTCCTGAGGCTCGCGAAGGCGCTCGGGCAGGTCCGCGGGGCGGAGCACCGGCGCGTCCGCGAGCACCATCGCGCGCTCGATCGTGTTCTCGAGCTCGCGCACGTTGCCGGGCCAGTTGTAGTCGTACACGAGCTTGCTCGCCTGCGGATCGAGCCCCGTCACGCGCGTCCCGAGCCGGACGTTGTACCGCTGGACGAAGTGATCCACGAGCAGAGGAACGTCCTCGCGCCGCTGCCTCAACGGCGGGACGTGCACCGTGAGCACGTTCAAGCGATAGAACAAATCCTCGCGAAACCGCCCGTTCTTCACGTCGGCGTTGAGGTCGCGCAGCGTCGCCGCCACCACGCGCACGTCGCACTTTCGATCCTGCGTCTCGCCGAGCCGCCGAAACGTGCCCTCTTGCAGCACTCGCAAGAGCTTCACTTGCAGTGACAGCGGCAGCTCGCCCACCTCGTCGAGAAAGAGCGTCGCGCTGTCGGCCTCTTCGAAGAGCCCTTTTTTGTCCTGGTTGGCGTCGGTAAACGCCCCGCGCTTGTGCCCGAAGAGCTCGCTCTCGAGCAGCGCCTCGGGGATCGCTCCGCAGTTGATCGTGACGAAGCCCTTGGTCCCGCGCGGCGAGCGTCGATGGATCGCGCGCGCGACGAGCTCCTTGCCGGTCCCGCTCTCACCAGTAATCAAGACCGTGGTCTTGAACGGCGAGACCTTCGCCACCGTGTTGAACACGAGCTTCATCGGCTCGCTGCGCCCGAGCAGCTCTTCGAACTGGTGGTTCTCGAGCAGCGCCGCGCGGAGCTCGCGATTTTGCCTGCGCAGCGCCTCGCGCTCTTCGGCCTTGCGCAGCACGAACCCGAGCTCCTCGGGCTTGAACGGCTTGGCCACGTAGTCGTACGCGCCCGCGCGAATGGCCTCGAGCGCTTGATCGATGGACCCGTACGCGCTCATCACGATCACGGTCGTCGCCGAGTGTTTCGCGCGAAGCTCCGCGAGCAGCTCGAGCCCCGATCTCCCCGGCATACGAACGTCCGTCACGACGAAGTCGAACGCCTCTTTGCTGCACTCGCTGAGCGCCGCGTCGACGTCTCCCGCCGCGACGACTTCGAACCCCTGCTTTCGGAGATAGGTCCTCAACGCGAGGCGTAGATTCTCTTCGTCGTCGACGAGCAGGACGCGGGCCATTCGTGACCCATTCGTACCACCCATTGCCGCGCCTTGGGGCGCTCAGTTCGACGCGCGCCAGAGCGACGCAGAGAGCCCCGAGATCATCGCCGAGACCGCGCGCGCCGACGGCATCCCCGCTTCGCGCGCGAGCTCTTCGCTCGGATCGACCGTGGCCATCGATCGAACGAGCTCGTCGAGCACGCGGTCGCGCGCAGCGTCCATGGCCGCGAGCGTCTCGTGATCGACCACCGAGCGCGCCCACGCATCGAGCGCCCACGACCACGCGGAGTGCGCTTGCTCTTCGAACGCGATCTTCGCGAGCGCCTCGCGAACGGCTCGGTCCTGCGCGTGCTGAGACTGGTACGCCATCACCACCGCGCCGAGCGTCTCGCGAACGCAGCCCTCGCCAGCGTTCTCGATGACGATGTCAGCCAACGTGCGAGAGCCGAACGCGCTCGCGCTCGCGAGCGACACGTCGTGACCCCAGCGCGCGGCGAGCTCGGTCATCGCCGCGCAGTGCTCGCGCTCGTGCCCAGCGCTCGTCCGCGCCCCATCGACCAGCGATGCTGGCGCGCCGAAGGACGCGAGCTCGTCCGCGAGTCGATCGAACGCCATCGCCGCGATGCCCTCGACCTGCGCCCCGCGCGCGAGCCACGCGCCGAACGAGCGCGCTGCGTCGTCGCCTCCGTCACACGCGCTCGCGTCGAGTCCGTCGGTGAAGCGACCGACGCCGCAGATGCCGCACGTCACGCTGTTGGCGCCGGGGCCGCCGGTGCAGTATCCCGGAGTAATTCCAGGGTTTCCCGCGCCGGTGCAGAGCATCGCGCAGCGCGGATCGCCCGAGCGCACAGGCCCTCCCGGGATCCCGCACGGGTACGTCACGGTCGACTCGCAGTTCGGCACCGTCGTCCGAATGATCGGCGCACAGCTCGTCGCATCGGGAACGTCCGCGTCCGGCGGCCCGCCATCGGGACACGCGATCTCGGTGCACGCGAGCGTCCCGTCCGACTGGCAGATACACGAGTTGCACCCGTCCGGCGCGATCGTCGTCTGGCCCACTTCGATCCGTCGCCCATCGCTCAGCGCGCACGTTTGCGGCGGAGGACAGCTCGCGCAGAGCAGCCCCATCTCCGTGCACGTGCACGGGCATCGCGCTCCGTTCGACTCACCGACGCGCAGCACACGCCCCGTGCTCGGATCCGTGCACGTCGCTCCGCCGTCACCACCGCCGTCCGGCCGCCCACCATCGTTTGGAAACACAACCGCCCCACACGCAGCCGGAGCCACCGCGAGGGCCAACCACAACGCGCGTCGAAGCGCGGCATAGACGGGATTCGAGTTCATCGCAGTTCGAACGGTGTGCATCTCCTGTACCGTTCCGTGCCGCGCGACGAATCCGTCGGCACAACGGGCGCTGTGCATGGCGCAACTACTGTACTTTCAGCGGCATTCACTGGGACATTCGCAGCGCAGCTCCCCGCGCCACGATTGTGTCACCTGTGCCAGCTCAGCGCGACGTCGCGCGCCATTCGAACACCGCGTCCGTGAGGATCCCGCCGTGCGACGAGCCGCCGGGCCCGTGCGCGATCTCGATCGCGTTGGCCGCGCATCGCGCGAGCGCGCCCCCCTGACTCGACGGCGCGAACATCGGCGGCGCGTGCGATCGAAACAACAACACCAGCGAGATCCGCGCAGGGCCGCTGCCCCCGTAGCACGCCTCGATGCCCGTCATCGCGCGGCGAAACACAGCCAAGACCGCGCTCATGTCCACCGCGCCCACGGGCCGCCCCGACACGAACCGAAGCCTCCCCGACGCAGACCGCAACAGCGCGACGTCTTCGAACTCCTGCGACTGCCGCGGCGCGGGCTCGATCGACGGCGCACCGCCTCCGGCCTCGCCGCGAATCGCCTGCGTTTGCGCTGGCGGTTGTGTCGTCGGCGCCTCTGCCCGCGGCGCGCTCCGCGTTGCGCCGACGCGCGGCGCAGGCCCCGCGAGGGCGTTCGACGACGGAGCCCCAACGCCTCCCGCAGCGACCGGAACCACCGCGCTCGGCGCAGGAGCAACCATCGGTGACGGCGCGACGCTCCTCGGACCCACGAATTCAACAGGGCTCGACGCGCGCACCGCGGGCTCGCCCTCGCTCGCCTCCCACGGTCGAACGACGCCGAGCAACACGCCCGTCGTGACCAACGCCGTGACCGACACGAGCGCCACCACGGGCGCGACGCTCTTGCGCTCGGGAGCACCGCCAGCGCGAACGCTCGGCGCCGCCACCGCCCCGCGCGCGCTCTGCGCGTACGCCGTCGGCGCATACGAAATCGCCGCGTTTTGGCTGGGAACCTGCGACACCGGCCCCGCGGCCACAGGGAGCTTCGCCGTCGCCACAGGAGGCCACGCGTGCGCCGACGCAGGCGAAGCGCTCCATCCACCGGGCGCCGGCGTGGGGCTCGGCCCCTTGTGCGCGAGCGTCGCGGCGCTGTACGCGGGTTGAACCACGGTGCGATCGGTCGCGATCGAGCTCCCGTGCAGGCTCGCGATGAGCGCCTCGGCCATCGTCTTGGCGCTCGGAGGACGCGCGTCGCGGTCGCGCGCGAGCGCTCGGTTCACGACGAGCGCGAGCGCTGGGTTGACCCACGGAGCCACGGTCTCGAGCATCGGCGCCGCGGTCTGCGTGATCTGATAGAGCCACTCTCCGATCGAGCGCGCCTCGTACGGAGCCCTGCCCGTGATCGCGCAGAAGAGCACCGCGCCCACGCCGTACACGTCCGCGCGGGCGTCGACCGAGCGCGCGTCGAGCTGCTCGGGGGCCATGAAACCAGGGGTTCCGAGCACCGCGCCCGCGACCGTCGCGGGCTGCGATCGACCCGCGGGCTCGGAGCTCTGGACCTTCGAGATCCCGAAGTCGATCACGAACGCGCGCTCGCGCCCGTCGGGCTCGCGGCGAACGAGGATGTTTCCCGGCTTGATATCCCGGTGAATCACCCCTCGCTGGTGCACCGCGTCGAGCGCGGACAACACTTGAACGGCGATGTGCACCGCGCGCTCGGGCGCGATCCTCCCCTCGGCCTCGAGCAGCGCCTCGAGCGAGCGCCCCTCGACGCGCTCCATCGCCACGAAGATCCGCCCGTCGGGAAGCGACCCGCAATCGAACACATCGACGAGCGACGGGTGCCTCGTCGTCGCCATCACCCGCGCTTCGTTGAGCGCGCGCGCGACGAGCTCCGGGTCTCCTTGCGGGTCGCTCACCTTGAGCGCGACCTCGCGGCCCGTCATTCGATGGCGCGCGAGGTACACCGCGCCGAACCCGCCCTGTCCGAGCGGACGCAGGATTTCGTAGCGATCGATTTCGTAGACGATCTCTGCGGCAGCCACGGGCGAACCACTATCGGCCGCCGCGCTTCACGCGCGCAAAGTTCCTGCGACGTTCTCGAACGCCCGCGCACGCAACGCGCGACGCAATCGTGCACAATCGCCGGCGCTCATGGACCCCGAAGTCGACGCGCTCGTCCGCGCTGGTGACATCGAAGGCGCCGCGCGCCGCGCCCGAGAAAAAGGCTTGTATCGACGCTCGGCCGAGCTGCTCGCGCTGCTCGGCCGCCACGCAGAAGCCGCCGTCGTCGCGCTCGAAGCAGGCGAGTGGCGCTCGGCCATCGACGCCGCGCTCTCGTCCGGCGACGAGCGCGTGATCGCGGCGCTCTGCGACGAGCTCGGCAAGCGCGGCGACGTCGCTGAAGCCGCCGCGGCGCACGCCAGGATCACGCAGCGACACGACGTCGCAGCGAGGATCCTCGAGCCGCTGTTTCCCGCAGAGGCCGGGCAAGGCTGGTACGAGCGCGGCGAGTACCTGTACGCCGCGCGCTGCTTCGACCGAGCAAAAGACGTGGGAAAAACCATCGTCTCGTACGAGCAACACCTGTCGCAGTACCCCGAAGACACCGAGGCCGCCGAGCGACTCGCGGTCCTTCGCGCGGGCCGCGGCGACGACGAGGGCGCCGTGCGCGCGCTCCAGCTCGCCGCGCGACACCAAGCGGGAGCCCCCGCGCTCCAGAAGCTCGTCGAAGCGCTGCGACGCGTGGGCCTCGAAGGAGCAGCGCGCGTGGTGATCCGACGGCTCCGCGCGATCGATCCGAGCGCGTCGCTCGAGGTCGACGCGTACGGCGCGTCCCTCCCTCGCGGGCAGAGCGAAGAGCGCTACGCCGGGCGCTATCGCGTCGTTCGACAAGTGGGCTCGGGCGCTTCGGGCCGCGTGCTCGAAGCGGTCGACGAGCTCACCAACGAGACCGTGGCGCTCAAGGTCCTCTCGGTGGGAGACGACAAGGGCGCGGCGTTCGCGAGGTTCATGCGAGAGGCAGAGCTCGCGCGCTCGCTCGACGATCCGACGCTCGTCGGAATGCGCGCGCTCGACCCCGAAGGCCCCACCATCGTCTACGACTGGATGCCCGGCGGAACGCTCACCGATCGCATCGGCACAGCGTCGCTCGCCGAGGTCCGCGCGATCTCGCAGCGCGTCCTTCGCGCGCTCTCGGTCTTGCACCGCCACGGCGTGGTTCACCGCGACATCAAGCCCTCGAACGTGCTCTTCGACCCCGCGGGACAAGCGCGGCTCGGCGACCTCGGCGCCGCGCACTTGAGCGACCTCGGCGCGACCGTGACGGGCGGGCTCGTCGGCTCGCTCCCGTACATGTCACCCGAGCAGATCACGGGCGGCGCGGTCTCGGCTGCGACGGATCTCTACTCGTTCGGCTGTCTGCTCTATCAACTGCTCACGGGGCAGACGCCCTTCGCGGGCCCAGACTTCGTCGATCAGCACTTGCACGAAGCGCCCCCCAAGGTCTCGTCCGTGCGCCCCGCGCTCGGAACCGAGTACGACGCCCTCATCGACACGCTGCTCGCGAAGGACCCCGAAGAGCGCCCGCGCGACGCCTTCGAGTGCGAGCGCTTGCTCTCGGCGTTGAGCTTTCGCGAGGTCGACGACGAGCGGCGCACGCTCTCGCGTCGAAGCAGCATTCCCCCGCCGATGAGCGCGCGCGCCTCGGGGGCCGCGTACCTCGCGCCCACGCAGCGCCCCGACCGTTGGATCGATCAGCGCCTCGCGCGCGAAGTCGAGCGCATCGAGGTCGACCCGCAGCGACGCGACACGCTCTATCGCTGGGCCGGCTTGGGATCGAGCGATCTGCAGACCATCGTCGACATCGATGACCCGCACGACGAGCACTCGCCCATCGTCGCGTACGCGCTCGTCGTGGACGACGGTGAGCGCGCGCTCGCGGATCAGCTCGACGGCGCCGAGCGAGGCCGCGTGCTCGCGGCGCTCAGCGAAGTGGGCTTCGATGGCGTGAGCGCTGGACGATCCCCCTGCGTTCGATCGAGGCTCTTTGGCGCGGTGGCGCTCGCGAGCGCGCTCAGCGCCCGTTGAGGCCGTCGAGGAACTCGTTCTCGAACACCGCCGTGTTCGCCGAGGTTCCGACGCGCGCGAAGGACAGCCCTCGCGTGAGCTCGACCGTGCGCCCCTGCTGAACGCCGGTCTGCGTCACACCGATGCGAATCCACTCGTAGTTGACGACGCCCTCGCTCGAGATCGAGCTCGCGGCGATCGCCGCGACGGGGTCCCACCAGTACAAGCCTGCGCCCGACGCGACGCCAAACTGAATGAACGGGTGGTTCATCAAGCGCGCGACGTACTGCGCTTCGACCGTGGTCTGATCGCCGTTGATCCGCGTGAGGTACGCCGCGGTCACCGGCGCGTGATTGGTCGCGTCCAACGGAATGAGCGTGAGGCGCGCGGGCGTCAGTCGATCGACGACGGCCTGCGCGGACGCCGGATCCGCCCAGATGTTGATTTCTTGTGACCCATCGGAGTTGGGGCCGACGTCTGCGTTTCCCGTCACGCGGACCGCGCCGCCCATCACGACCGCGCGCTGGATGCGGAGGTGCGGCGAGCGGCAGCCGCTCGACGACATGAGCGAGAGCGCGCCCGCGACGTTGGTGAGCGGGCCGGTCGCCAAGATGGTCACGGGCCGCGACGAGCTCGAGAGGGTGTTCGCGATCGTCTGCGCGGCCGAGACCGAGCTCGACGCCGTCGACTCGGTGCAGCTCGCAAACGTGTCGCTCAGGATCTGGTTGACCGCAAACTGGAGGACCGGCGAGAACGAGTTGGTCGCGGTCGGCGAGCCGTCAGCCACGGGGATGCTGCTGAGTCCGAACTCCGCGAGGAGGCAGCGCGCGTGACGAATGGCCTGGCCCGGAAGCCCCGCGCCGTTGTTCGTGACGGTCACAGCCCGCAGCTCGATGCGGCCGAGCTTGTGCTGGCGCGCGAGGTACGCGAGCGCCGCGGTGTCGTCGAAGTCCATGTCCGAGTCGAAGATCACCGGCGTCCGCGGCCCGCGACCGACGTTGATTTCGCTGACTTCCGCAGCGATCTCGCTCGGAACCTGCTCGGTGTTCGCACAGCCCGCCGCGACCGCGACGAGCGCCAACGACAAACCCATCCCCGACCAACGATTCAGCATGGGGGCCTCCAGTTCGGTAGTGAGCGCGGAGAAAACGCGACCCATCATCGAATGGAAGTTCAGCACGACTGGAACGAGACGCAAGCGAAAAAAGTGTAACAAATACAATCACATATGTGACTTCACAGGCCTTCAAAACCCCTCAACGTCCCGTAAATCCCCGCACCCCCTGCCTCGCCCCGCAGTCTCCCTTCAGCCGGGACACGGGCTCACATCCGCGCAACCACGGTGACTATGGCGTTGGTGAGCGCAGGTGCTTCAACGCCTCTTCGCGCGAGGCGAATCGCTCGATATCGAGGCCACTGATAAACGAAAGCGCGACGGCCATCAAGCGAACAGGCGCGGGTCCGACCACGGCGATGCGCTTTCCCCCTGCGGCGCGAAACGCGGTGAAGAACTGCAGGCTCTCTTCGGGCGCGACGCGCACGCCGCCGACCTGGGTCATGTCCGCGAGCCAGTGCCCGCCGCCGAGCTCGGCGAGGGCGCTGCACACGTCAACGGTGACTTCGTGGACGTGCCGACGGTCGATCACGCCTGTGTAGGTGGTTTCGACGACTCCATCGATGATGTAGGTCGCGGTCGCGCGAGCAAACGGCGCACCCATGCGAGGCAAATTTATACACGAACCGCATCGGTCCGATGAGGACTCCGCTTCGCTCACAAGCGTGGCTTCTGTGGGCGATTTTCGAGTTTGATTTCGCCTGTTCGGCGATCAGAGTACTGTGCTACACCACGCCGCTCAGAGCCGGTGCTTGTTTTTCCGGTATCTCGAAAACCAACCTCCAGTCGCAGTAATTTCGCCATGGAAAACAACCAGAAGCAGGGGTGGACAGAGACCAAGATCGTCGAAGGCAAGATCGTCGAGACGGCGTACTTCGGGAAGATCCTGCCCAGCCACCTGGACGAGGTGCGCATCGCCCTCGAGGCTGCGCTGCGCAAGTCCGGCGGCGGAGACTGGTTGGTGGACACGACGAAGGCATCGGGGTTTCGGCCAGCGGCATCCGAGTCGAGCTCTGCGTTCTTCGATGCGTTTCGTCGCTTGGGGGGCAAGCGCATCGCGGTCGCAGTGTCGTCTGCGCCGCTTCGAATGCTCGGGTCCGCGCTCGCGTTTGCGAGCGGGCAGGACATCAAGCTGTTCGCCTCGCGCGACGAAGCGCTGCAATTTCTTCGGTCGTCGTAGGCGCTCGGCGCTTCGCGGCTGAGTCAGCCCGCCTCTGCGCGCGGGGGCGGGCGATCCGACCAGCGAATGTCCGCACGCCGGTCGAGCTCGCGCAACCGATCGAGATACGACAGGGCCACGTCGCGCACAGTCTCGCGCAACGGCGCTGGGCTGAGGTCGACCGACGCGTCAACGTCGAGGAAGATCTTGTCCATCGTCCTCGGAACTCCGCGCGCCCTGACGAGCGCCGCGAGATCGGCGTACTCGCGCTCGTGCTCTCGAGAGCATTGCGCCATCCCCTCGAGGAAGTCCTGTCGGTGTTCGATGCGAATCGAGCGGTACGGTCGCCAATACGCTTCCAGCATGTCGCGCGCATCGGGTTCGCACGCGACCGTCTCGACGAGCGGGGAGCTCACGATTCCGAGCTTCAAGTCGTCGTTCTCGCCGATGAGCTCCCGTCGCTCGACGAGGTTGACGACGTCGTCGACGTCCTGCGCGACCTCGGCAAAATGACGGCACGCATCGACCCCGATCTCTTCGCGGCCGTTCAGCCGCAGCGCCATGTTGAACGAGTGCTCGATAAACGGCGTCACGTGGTGGTAGCGATTGTGCAGCCACGATCGGAGCGAGACGTCGTCGACGGCCGGGTACCTCGCGTAGAGCTCCCACGTCTCGGTCGCGCAGACTGCCTGAAACAGCCGCGCGGCGAGCGGAAGAACTTCGGGTGCGACCTCCGCGGTCATCTCGAGTGACTTGGCGACAAGGAATCCCGAGAACGACGCCGCCGACGCTTCGCAGAAGCGCTCTGGATAGCTCAAAAAGTTGGACCTCTTCGGCGTTCGGTCGACGGTGTCGTCGACGACCGCGGCGAGCTCCATAGCGAGCATGTAGCTCGGCAACAGCGCCTTGTGGCGCTCGGTGATTCCGCCGTGCTGCTCGGCGGTCGCGAGGTACATAATCGGGAGGAGCATGAACGCAGGTTGCGGCCGGTCGAGCACGGCGAACTCATAGTACGGTCTCACGGTCGCGGGCACATCGAGCGCGCGCAGCTTGGCGCGAGCCTCGGCCAGCAGCGGTTGAAATCGCGGCTTCGTACGACGGAACACCCCCTGAAATTGGTCAGGAAAGTGCACGGTCTCCAGCTTCAAGTGTGTGGATTCGGACATTGGAATCCCTCCTTCGATCGTTTTCAAAGTTCGAACAGTTGTTCACCCGATATGCGCTGGATCGACCACAAGACACTCGAGATCGCGTCCATCACAACAGTCCCTCCAGCTCCGAACAAAACTCATCGAGCCCCGAGAGCGCCGGCGGCGGCGCGTCGCGGCGATCGAGGAGCCACGCGCGCATTCCAACGGCCTCGGCGCCGCGGACGCAGTCGAGCTCGTCGTCGACCATCGCGCAGCGCTCGGGCGCGACCTCGAGGGCCGCGGCGACGTGCAGGTACGCGCGGCGATCGGGCTTCGAGAAGCCGATCACTGGCGCGGCGAACGCAGCGTCGACGAGGTCGCGAAGCCCCGCCGCCACGAGCGACTCGTCCAGCCGAACGAGGGGAAAATTCGAGAGCACCGCGATGCGCAGCCCGCGAGCGCGCGCCCACGCGAGCGCCGGACGCGCGTCGTCGAACGGGCGAACCAACGCCGCGTAGTCGAACGAGACGAGCTCGTCTCTCGCATCGGCAGAAAGGTTGTGCGACTCGCAATACGCATCGAGGAACGCCTCGATGAACTGACTTTCTTCCTGGCGGTTCTTCGGAAGCGTCTGCGATCGATACCAAGGCTCCCAGGCGCCCATCATGGACTCGAGCGACAGCCCGTGCGCCGCGAGCCGAGCCCGCAGCGGCGCGAGGTCGAAGCGCGTGAGCACGCCGTCACGGTCGAAGATCGCTGCGCGGGCGCTCATCGCTCTCCCCTCCCCAGCGGTCCGCGCCCAACCCGTGACGCGACGATCGAAGAGAGCCCACACGGGCGCTTCGAACACAACGTCGGCGTTTGTGTAGTCACATAGTGGCCAAGGAGAATTCTGTCTCCAGACGCCGCTCCCCGACCCGTGGAACCGCGACTTTGACTGCGGCGCATCATCGATCCGCCCGAACTGACCAAGCGAAAAAATAGACTAGCAGAAAGCGCGAACTTTGGCTAGAAAGTCGTTGTTATTCGACGACTTACATCACACGACGTAAGGCGTAACCTCCGGCCGTATCCCTCGCGCTCCCACACCGGCGCGGGGTGTGACGGGGCGCAGCTCCCCGAAGCGACTTCGGCGGATTCTTTGCCGACTCGCGAAGCGTAGCGAAGTCCGAAGAGCGTTTCGACACGCAGCGCGCGATCGCCATCGCAATTGGCAATGACACGGGACTTGCTTTGCGACGCACGCCGTCGCGCGCGCTGCGTCGCTCCGGCAGTCGGCAGCGGACGGTCGCTGCGACGCACGCGCGACGCACGGGCTCGAGCTCTTCGCACGCTGTTCTCTTCACGCGCAGGGGCTTCGGTGCACGGAGGGGCCCCGACGTCCACGCGCACCCATCCCTCGATGCCCCTTCGGCCTTCGGCCCCCACCTCGCTCTGATTGCGGGACACGATCGGCTCGACCGCAGCGCGATGTCGCTCGATTACGGGATGCCTCGGACCCCTCGAACCCCAATTTTGGCACCCATTGCACAACACCTCGGAGCCCCATCGTCGCGTTGCGTCCTGTTGCGTAACCCAACGCACCTACGCGCGATCGACCTGCGTTCTATCGCTCAACAGAAAAAATCTCTGTGCCCGACGCAACCCGCGCATCCCGCGACAGATACAGCCGCCGCGACGGTCGCCTGGGTGTTCCGCGTGACCGACGCACAACGACACGCACAGAGAGGTTTTCATCCAATGTCCACCAACATTCACGATCGGATCCTGCCGCCCCAATCCGGTGACAGCACAGAGGGCAACGAAGAGCGCGAGGCGTTCGAGGCGCTGTTGCCCGAAGCCCGCGCGATCGCAGACGACGAGATCATCCGCGCGACGACCAACACTCGGGCCGCGGTCATCCGTGCGCTCGCGACGCTCCCGGTCCTTCGCACGACGCTCGCGGACGCCAGCAGCATGCTTCGGCTCTGGAAGCCGACGACGCTCGACCGCTTCGAGCAGTGCGCCAAGGCGCTCTCGCACGCGCAGGTCCGCTACCTCGCGGGACAATCGCAGAACACGAACGAGTTCAACGAAGTCGCCGCAGAGTGCCAGCGCGTCCTCGTGCTGACGCTCACGGATCTCGCGGCGCTCGCCAACCGCAACTTCGTCGACGCTTCTCGCGTCGAGCGCATCAAGGACGCTGGGACGTCTCGGGACCTCCTCGCCGATCGCCTCCGCGCGGCCGCCGAGCTCGTTCGCGAAGCGCGCGCCGCGGTGGGGGATCGCGCCATGGTGAGCGAGCGCGAGCTCGCGTACATCGACTCGGTCGCGGATCGTATGCAGAGCGCGCTCGTTCTTCGCAGCAAGAGCGCGTCGGACGCGTTGAGCAACCTGCGTGATCGCGATCGCATGTTCACGCTCTTTCACCGCGAGTATCAGCACATTCGTCGAACGATGGACTACGTGCGCTTCTTCGAAGGCGACTCGGACACGCTGTTTCCGTCGATCTTCACGCGCGGCCGCCGCAAGGACGGGGGCGAGACCGAGAACGAGGGCGAAGAAGAGCGCGAGGACGACAAGCCCATCGAGAACACGCCCGTCGAGCGCGCGTCGGGCGGGGGCGTTCCGCAGGACGATCCGTTTGCGCCGCGGTGAACGCGCGTCGCACGCGCGAAGGACCCGACGCTCGACATGCTCGAAGGCGAAACTCGCCCCGCGCTCCGACGCGGTCGATCGGTCAGCCATGGACGCGCAGCGACTCGAACTCGGAGGTCACCCGCGAGCCTCGGCGCGGAGCGCGCCGAACACGCGACGAGAGCGCGTTCGTCGCGGCGGATCGTCGCTCGACGTAGGCGCGAGTCGGATGAACGAATAGGCGGTAAATCGACATCGAGCGGCTCGATCGATCGGGCGATTCGAATAACCTCTTCGAGAAGAGCGATGCTCTCCGTCGCCCATCAGCTCGAAGGAACCGAACGATGAGCGACGATCGCGGCGGTCTCAACATCGGCGACACCGTCGGCGAGAAGTACCGCTTGGTGAAGCTCATCGGCGAAGGGAGCCACGGCCGCGTCTATCACGCCGTCAACACGCTCATCGATCGCGACGTCGCGATCAAAGTGCTGAGACCGGACCTGCTCGGCGACGAGTCGTTCAAGCAGCGTCTCTTTCGGGAGGCGCGCACGGCGAGCCTCGTGCGCCATCCGAACGTCGTGCAAGTGCTCGACGTCGGCGACAGCGCGACGGGGCCCTGGATCGCGCAAGAACTCCTGTCAGGCGAGCCGCTGTCCGAGGTGCTCGCGCGCGAGGGCGCTCTCACAACCGAGCACACGATCGAGCTGTTGCTGCCTGTGATCTCCGCGCTCGCGCTCGCGCACAGCAAGGGCGTCGCGCACCGTGACTTCAAGCCAGCGAACGTGTTCATCACGCTCGCCGAGGGCGGCGTGCGTGTGCCGAAGCTCCTCGATTTCGGGCTGTCCAAATCGACCCTCCAATTCGGCTCTCCCCAGCAGCGCGACAGCATCACCTCGGAGGGGACCATCGTCGGCACGCCCGCCTACCTCGCGCCCGAACGCTTTCGCGCCGAGTGCGACGGCGACGCCCACGGCGACGTGTGGTCGATCGGCGTCGTCTTGTTCGAGTGCGCGACGGGCATGTTGCCGTACGTGGCGACGAGCCAGCGCGAGCTGTACCCCAAGATTTCCCAAGGAGATGTGCTCTCGATCCTCGAGCTCGACGCCAACATCGATCCTCGCTTCGTCGAGCTCGTGGCGCGTTGCCTCAGCGTCGCTCCTTCCGAATGCTTCAACGACGCTGGCCAGCTCGCGGACAAGCTGCGGCGCATCGTCCGAACGAAGCACTGGCGCTCCGCCAAGAGAGCGCGTCGTCGTGAACCAGACAACGACGTCGCGCGCAACGAGACAGCGCCACGCGTCGCGCTCGCTGCGACGCCCGAAGCCTCGTCGCCCCCGAGCGACGCCTCGAGCGGGGATCCTCCTCGTTCGCCCGCGGTCGAGAGCGCCGCTATGCCGACGCCGACTTCGGTGGTCGCTGATCGCGCCGCGCCGCCGCGCAGCGCTGGGTTCGATCGCGTCGCGTTCGTGTTGTTCGCGGTGTTCGTCGCGCTGGGCGCGATGGTTCCAGTCACGTGGTGCGCGCGAGCTCACCATGGGCGATCGAGAGGGCGCCCCCGACACGAGAACCCCGCGCGTCCGCGATCGACGCTCGAGCACGACGCCGACAGGGATCGTTCGGTGAGCGCGCGTTCGAGCGCCATCGCGCCCTTCGCTTCGCCGATCCGCCGCATACGCGCCGAAGACTGACGCGCATCGTCGCGAGCGCTGTGGGGCGAATTCACGCGTGTCGCGCGATCCGAACCGCCGGGCGCTCGATCGATCGACGTTCGCTTCGCGGCCCGAGCGCGCGTCCGTTGCTGGGGTCGACGCAATCGCCCTCTCACCGCGCGCCCCGTCCTTTGCTACAACGCGCGCGTGTTCGATGGTCATCGAGTGGCCGTAGTGATCCCCGCGCTCAACGTCGCGGCGCGCATCGGCCGCGTGCTCGCGACGCTCCCCACGTGGATCGATCGCGTGATCGTGGTGGACGACGGGTCGCAGGACGACACGCGCGCCGTCGCGACGCAGAGCGCACGCGAAGGGCTCGAGGTGCTCGCGCACCCCGTCAACCGCGGCGTCGGCGCGGCGATCGTCACGGGCTACAAGCGCGCGATCGAACACAGCGCGGACGTCGTCGTCGTGATGGCGGGCGACGGACAGATGGACCCCGCGGACCTCCCTGCGCTCGTCGCGCCCGTCACCGATGCAACCGCGGACTACGCCAAGGGCAATCGACTGCGGCACGCCTCGGTCGTCCGCGTCATGCCGCCCGTGCGCCTCGCGGGAAACATCGCGCTCTCGGCGCTCACCCGCGGCGCCACAGGGCTGTGGCACATCGGTGATTCGCAGTGCGGATACACGGCGATTCGACGCGAGGCGCTCGAGGCGATCGACCTCGACGCGCTCTGGCCGCGCTACGGCTACCCCAACGACCTGTTGAGCGCCCTCGCCCTGCGCGGGCTTCGCGTCGTCGACGTGGTCGTTCGGCCCGTGTACGAAGGAGCCCCGAGCGGAATCCGCTGGCGAGACGCGCTCGTCACGATCCCGCGCATCCTCGCGCGCGCCACGCAGCGCCGCGCGACGCATCGAAGTCCCCACAGCGACACCCACGAGAGGCCCTCGAAATGACCGCGCTTCGCATCGACTCGCGCGCGCTTCGCGCCCACTACGAGGACTTTCTCGCGCCCCGCGGCGGTCGCAGGATTCTTCTCACGGGGCACTCGCACCAAGCGTGGCCCCGCGCCGCGCGAGACGGCGTTCTCGAGAGCTACGAGGTCGCCGCGAGAGACGTCGACGACAAGTGGGGAGCGGTGTTCGCCGCGCAAGACGAGCTCCGCGCGCACATCGCGGCGAGGCTCGGAGGAGCGCCCAGGGACTACGCGTTCGGGCAGAACACGCACGAGCTGCTCGTGCGATGGCTCTCGGCGCTGGACCTCTCGAAGCGAAGCAAGATCGTCACGACGGACGGGGAGTTTCACGCGGCGTTTCGACAGCTCCGGCGCGCCTCCGAGCTCGCGTCGCTCGAGGTCGTCTTCGTCGAGAGCAGCCCCGTCGAGACGCTCTCCGAGCGCGTCGCGGCGGTCCTCGACGAGACCACCGCGGGCGTGTTGATTTCGTGTGTGATGTTCGGGACCTCGTCGATCGTCCCGGGGATCGAGGCGCTCGTCGAGCGCGCCGAGCGCGTCGGGGCGAGCGTCCTGGTCGACGGGTATCACGCGTTCGACGCGGTGTCGTATCGGGTTCCCGAGCGCGCGTTCTTCGTCGCGGGCGGGTACAAGTACGCGCAGTGGGGAGAGGGAGCGTGCTTCCTCAAGGTCCCGAGCGGCTGCGCGATGCGACCGGTGCTCACCGGGTGGTTCGCAGGGTTTTCGTCGCTCTCGGACCGTCGAACACGCGGCGAAGTCGCGTACGAGTCCGACGGAGCGTCGCGCTTCGCGGGCTCGACGTTCGACCCCGCGAGCTTCTTTCGCGCGCGCGCAGTGGCGCGGTTCTTCGAGGAACAAGCGCTCACGGTCGAGCGCCTTCGCGCGACGTCGCTCGCGCAGACGCAACGGATCATCGACCGCGCTCGGACGATCGAGGGGCTCGCGCTCGCGACGCCCGAAGCGCCCGAGCGTCGCGGAGGGTTCGTCTCGCTCGCGACGCCGCACGCCGGAGCGCTCGTGACGAAGCTCCGCGCAGAGGGAGTCTTTACCGACTCGCGCGGAGAGCTCTTGCGATTGGGGCCCGCGCCGTACACCGAGGACCACGAGATCGACGAAGCCATGGACGTCCTCGCGCGCGCGCTGGCCGAGATCGCGCGTTGAGCGAACTTTCGTAGGCGACGCCCGTGGGCGGGCGCGTGTAGTCTCCCGGACCCACGGAGGATCGCATGGGCTTTTTGCGAACCATGTTCGGAAGCGGGCTCACAGAAGACGACCCGCGCAGGTATCTCGTCGAGGCGATGGTCGCCGCGGTCGAGGCAGATGGTCAGGTCACGGACGCCGAGCTGGCGACGCTGCACGACAAGCTCGAGAAGAACGAGGCGTTCGCCTCGCTCTCGAACGACGCGCGCGAGCGGCTCATCGATCAAGCCGCGGACGCCGTCGAGGCCGCAGGCGGCGGACGCGGACGCGTCGAGGCGATCGCCAAGGGGCTTCCGTCGCGCAGCGAGAAGCTCCTCGCGTACACGCTCGCGTGCGACATCTGCGTGTCGGACGACGACCTCGCGGAGAAAGAGATCGCGTTTCTCGAGTCGCTGCAGCACGCGCTCGCGATCCCCGACGAAGAGGCGCACAGCATCTTCGAAGCGGCGCGAAAGGGCAGCGCGGTGCTCACGATCGAAGAGCGCGCGGGCAAGACGCGCGCGCTGATCCCGCGGTTTCTCGAGGCGATGGCGCTCATGACCGTCGCGGACGGCAAGATCGAGGACTCCGAGACCGAGCGCATCGAGATGGTCATCGCGCACATCGCGGACATGCGCGCGCTCAACGAGTCGGAGCTGCACGACGAGGTCGTCGCGGCGTTCGATCGCGTGGGCAGCCGAGACGCTGGCGAAGTGCTCAGCGAGATCGCCGCGTCGATCACCAACCCGACCGACCGCTTCTGGACCACGACGTACATGATGATCATCTCCGTCGCGGACAAAGACGAAGACTGGCAAGAGCTCGGGCTGCTCGGCCGCGCGCAGAAGGCGTTCGGGCTCTCGTCGGCGCAGATGGACGCCGCGATGAAGATCGCGCTGCAGTTTCCCAAGGCGAAGATCACCGGCCGCGCGCCGGTGTGAGCGAGCGACGGGGGGAGCGGGCGCGGCAGCGATCGTCACGTGTGGCGAGCGAGCTGCGAATCTGGCAGAAACACTCGATCCCGCTCAGCGCGGCAACACGCAGCCGAGCGGGGCGCGGCGGCAAGCAGCCGCTCTCAGCGCGGCGGCAAGCAGCCGCGCACTGTGCCTCGAAGACAACTCGCGGCACGTTCACGCGAGCTATCTCGGCAGGCGTTCTCGCTCGCGCTCGAACTTCGAGAGAAGAGCCAATCGAACTCTACCTGCACATTTGCAGGCGATTCGGAGCAGCCTTGCGCGACAACTCACGTTCCTCAGTTCGAGCGCGAGCGAGAACGCCTGCGGAGCTAAACCACTACCGCGACGGGCATCGTAGTTTTTCTCCGGCCGTGAGAAGCTTGGAGCTCCAGAGGAGAAGCGATGACCCTCGAGCTGCAGATCGAGCGCTGGAAGCAGACACCCGAAGACCTACGACGGCTGTCGATC